>JJOH01000120.1 GCA_000696115.1 Streptomyces olindensis | reverse complement strand
TCCAACCATTGTTTTACAAAAACGTTTCAAANGNGTAGACTGTCCTAAGAAGCAAATTCATAAACACACAGATTTAAGATGAGAAATAAACGAAAAAGTAACTAGATAAAAACTCCCCTGCATCCAGTATCAAACCGCAACTCTATTCCAGCTTAGGCCTTATTGGCAATGTTGTTGGAAAGCCAATCAAGCCCCTCGTACAGTCCCTCTCCAGAAGTTGCACAAGTGCTCTGGATGTACCAGTGACGCTGCCTGAGGGAGTGTAGTCCAAGCTTATCGGTAATTTCAGCAGCATTCATTGCATTAGGAAGATCTTGTTTGTTAGCAAANACAAGCAGTACAGCATCGCGAAGCTCATCAGTCTACTCGT
>JJOH01000115.1 GCA_000696115.1 Streptomyces olindensis | reverse complement strand
CATATTTAAAGTTTGAGAATGGATGAAGGCTAAATAGCGCCCCCGAGTCCCTAATCATTCGCTTTACCTCATAAAACTGAGTTCAACACTGCTATCCTGAGGGAAACTTCGGCGGAAACCAGCTACTAGAAGGTTCGATTAGTCTTTCGCCCCCATGCCCATGTTTGACGATCGATTTGCACGTCAGAACCGCTGCGAGCCTCCACCAGAGTTTCCTCTGGCTTCACCCTACACAGGCATAGTTCACCTTCTTTCGGGTCCGGCCCCGTATGCTCTTACTCAAATCCATCCGATAACATCAGGATCGGTCGATGATGCGCCGAAGCTCTCACCTGCGTTCACTTTCATTTCGCGTAGGGGTTTGACACCCGAACACTCGCATACGAAGACGACTCCTTGGTCCGTGTTACAAGACGGGTCACTGATGACCATTACGCCAGCATCCTTGCGAATGCGCGAACCTCAGTCCGCCACAGGGTATTACGCAACGGGCTATAACACTCCCCGGAGAGAGCCACGTTCCCGATGCCTTTATCCCCCAGGGCGAACTGATGCTGGCCTGAGCCGGAAGAGTGCACCGGGGAGAACCCCGGATGATCAACCAAGCCCAAGTCTGGTCACAAGCGCTTCCCTTTCAACAATTTCACGTACTGTTTAACTCTCTTTTCAAAGTTCTTTTCATCTTTCGATCACTCTACTTGTGCGCTATCGGTCTCTGGCCGGTATTTAGCTTTAGAAGACATATACCTCCCATTTAGAGCAGCATTCCCAAACTACTCGACTCGTCGAAGGAGCTTTACAGAGGTTCGGCGTCCAACCAGACGGGGCTCTCACCCTCTATGGCGTCCCGTTCCAGGGAACTCGGAAGGCACCTCACCAAAAGCATCCTCTACAAATTACAACTCGGGCCCGAGAGCCAGATTTCAAATTTGAGCTGTTGCCGCTTCACTCGCCGTTACTGGGGCAATCCCTGTTGGTTTCTTTTCCTCCGCTTATTGATATGCTTAAGTTCAGCGGGTATTCCACTAGACGCGT
>JJOH01000114.1 GCA_000696115.1 Streptomyces olindensis | reverse complement strand
CCACCACCAAGATCAAAGATCAACACATTCTTCTCACCAACACTAGTTGCCTTCTTATCCAAACCATAAGCAATGGCAGCTGCTGTAGGTTCATTGATAATACGCATAACATTCAGACCAGCAATAACACCAGCATCCTTAGTGGCCTGACGCTGAGAGTCATTAAAGTAGGCTGGAACGGTAACCACAGCATTCTTGACAGTCGAACCCAAGAAAGCTTCAGCAATCTCCCTCATCTTAATAAGCACCATAGAAGAGATTTCCTCAGCAGCAAACTGCTTCTCTTCACCCTTGTAGTTGACAACAATCATTGGCTTATCACCAGGTCCAGAAATGACCTTAAATGGCCAATGCTTGATGTCACTCTGCACTGACACATCGCTGAATCTCCTACCAATCAACCTTTTTGCATCAAAAACAGTGTTGATAGGATTCATAGCAACCTGATTCTTAGCAGCATCACCAATAAGCCTCTCAGAGTCCAGTAAATCCAACATATGACGGCGTCGTCCTGTTACCTTGATCATTAGCGATGATTTCAACACGATCATGTTGCCATACACCAACGCAGGAGTACACTAGACGCGT
>JJOH01000112.1 GCA_000696115.1 Streptomyces olindensis | reverse complement strand
TTATCGTTGGGTGGTGAGGTTTGTTCCCCCTGGAATGATCCAGGAATATCATCTAGAAGAATACCTCCATCACAACCATCGACGAAGCAGTCATGGAAGTGGAGACGAATGAGGGAAGCTCCCATGCGTGTTTCAGCATCAATGGCACTGTCCACAACTCCATTAACAGCTGAGAAAACGCATGACTCCTGTGTTAATTGCTGATTCAATTTGGCTGACTTTCTTTCTGCACCAATATTATTCTTATTATTTAACGTTAATCTACTGGCTGCTGATTCCAACAAACCAATATCTGGAGAAACAGTTTGGAGGAGTCCTCCATTATTCATCATGGCTTCATAGGTGTTTCTATAAATAGCAACACCTGCAAGTGCAAGTGCCACAAGGCTTAGAACAAGGCTCAAATGACTCAAACGAAAAGCCATGATGACTTAATTATTGAAAGAAACACTAGACGCGT
>JJOH01000111.1 GCA_000696115.1 Streptomyces olindensis | reverse complement strand
TATTTTTGTGTTGATCAAGGAAGGCAGTCCCTCTTTAAGGCTTCAANAGGGACTGCCTTCCTTGATCAACACAAAATACTGCCAGCATCTCCTCTGGAAATACCTAAGCTCAGCATCCAAGTATGTTGTCAGCAACCACGAGTAGACTCAAGAATTCGACGTTCTCAGGCAACTTGATTGGTGGTTGACTTGAAATGGACTTGGCTACTGAGGTAGCTGTGTCCTGGACTGAAGTAATCAAGCCTTTGAAGGGGCTAAGATCAATCTTTTGTCCCAAGAATTCGACGTTCTCAGGCAACTCAATAGAATCTGTCAACTGGGGTGTTCCTATTATGCCTTCTTCGAAGTTGATCTGGAGACGTTTAGGACTTCTGACTTCGAACTTGGCATTGGTGCTAATGGAAGTTGTAGATAAAGGCCCAGCAAAGACAACAGAATTTTGGACGGTTAAAGTCTCAGCATCAATGGTCTGGGAAATCTCCTCAACTCGAACCGGAAGCAGATTTCCCCTTGCCAACAAAGGGAACAAACCAGAAAAAGATGTGTACGCAAGAATCCATTTGCCATTAAGAAGAGACAAGGCTTCAGTAGGTGCTGGAGTAGGGTTCTTCGATTCAAGCTGAGTAATAAGTTCAACGATCTCAGCCCTAGTTTCACTGCTAGCACTCAAACCCCTATTAGTTCCATAAAAAGAATCCGTCAATTGCTTCTTCAGCTTCTCCATTTCACTCGGCTCTTTTGGTGGTTCTTCCTCCACAACTGCTACTCCACCTGGATTTATTTGCTCCAGTCTACTCGTCTACTCGT
>JJOH01000110.1 GCA_000696115.1 Streptomyces olindensis | reverse complement strand
GCGCGGCGGCGGGCTTCTCGGCCGCCGGCGCGGGGGCCTGGGCGGGAGCGGCCGGGGCGGCGGGCTGAGCGGTGGTGGTCCCCGCGGCCCCCGCGGCCGCGGTACCCGCCGGAGCCGAGGCGGCAGCGGCGCCCGGCTTGTAGTCGGCGAAGAAGTCCCACCAGGCTCGGTCTACCGAATTCGGGTCCTGGAGGTACTGCTGATAGATCTCGTCGACGAGCCACTCGTTGGCACCGAACGACGCGGCGGGGTTCTTGCCCGCTTGGTCGGTGTCGGTCGAGATGCTCGAGTTACTGGGGGACTGTGGCGACACGGCGGCAACCGCCCTCTTCCGCTTCACAAGATGATGGACAGCGGGAATCAAGGCTACGCCTCCCGGACCGGGAAGGTCAGGTCGGGCCCGTTCAACGTCGTGTAAGTCACATCTCAGACCGTGTTTCGGGCCTTGAAATGGCGGGAAACAAGCGTGGTTCCGCTTGAGGAGGGAAGGGCGGAGCAGGGCCCCGGACGCCGATGGCGCGGGCCTGTGCCTGATCACACGTGTCCGTCAGCGCGGACGCCGGTGGATCTTGTGGCTCCGCTTCGAACTTTACGTCAACTTGGCACGGATGGCTCTCCTGGAAGAGTGACAAGAATCCGGCAACCTCGCTCGGATTCGGCCACTCCGATCCGTCCGCCGTGCAGATCCACCGCCCAGCGGGCGATCGCCAGGCCGAGGCCCGTGCCGCCGTCGCTGCCCGGCCCCTGCGGGCGTTTGGCACTGCCCCGGTTGAACCGCTCGAAGACCCGGTGCCACTCGGACTTCGGAATGCCGGGGCCCTCGTCCAGGACCTCCAGTTGCAGCGACTCCGGCAGCGGTCCGCGCCGCGCCTTGACCGTCACCCGGCCGTGCGGCGGACTGTGTTTGACCGCGTTGTCGATGAGGTTGGCGACGACCTGGTGGATGCGCTCCGGATCGGCGTGCGCGGTCAACTCCGGCGGGTGGACGTCGAGGTGCAGATGGACGTCGGTCCGCGTGTGGCTGCCCGAGCCGGTGGCGATGCCCGCGCGGACGGAGGCGACCATGTTGGCCTCCTTCAGCACACCGGACAGGTACGGCCACACCTCGAACCGCCGTTTCTTCAGCGGTACGACGCCGTTGTCCAGGCGGGAGAGGTCAAGCAGCGTCTCCACCAGCCGGCCGAGGCGCTCGGTCTGCTTCAGCGCCGTGCGCATCGTCTCCGGGTCGGCCTGCGTGACCCCGTCGACGATGTTCTCCAGCACCGCGCGCAGACCCGCGATGGGCGTGCGCAGCTCGTGCGAGACGTTCGCCACCAGCTCCTTGCGCTGGCGGTCCTGGGCCTCCAGCTCGTCGGCCATGGCGTTGATCGTCACGGCCAGATCACCCAGCTCGTCACGGCGGTTCTCCCGCGTGCGGCGGGTGTAGTCGCCCTGCGAGATGGAACGCGCCACCGCTGTCATCTCGTCCAGCGGCGCGGTGAGCGAATGGGCCACGAACTGCGTAATGAGCAGCGTGGCGATCATCGAGAAGACCGTGATGAAGCGCAGCTCCGTCTTCGTGTGCACCGCGATCACCGACAGGCCGGTGGTGATCAGCACCGAGATGACGACCAGCGCGCCCAGTTTGGTCTTGATCGAGAACGGGCTCACCCCGCCCCAGGGTTCCGGCTCCCCGGGGTTTCTCCGTGCGGCCGGCCCGCCGCTCATGGCGTCGGGGTCTCCAGGGCGTAACCGACGCCGTGCACCGTACGGATCCGCTCGGCGCCGATCTTCCGGCGGAGCGCCTTGATGTGGCTGTCGACCGTGCGCGTGCCGGAGGCGTCCGCCCAGTCCCAGACCTCGGCGAGCAGCTGCTCGCGCGAGAGCACCGCACGCGGGGTGTTGGCCAGGCACACCAGCAGGTCGAACTCGGTGGGGGTGAGGTGGACGTCCTCACTGCGCACCCGGACCCGGCGCTGCGCGTGGTCGATCTCCAGCTCGCCGAGGCGCAGGATGCCGCTGCGCGGCGTCGCGGCGGCCAGCGCGGCCCGCTCCACGCGGCGCAGCAGCACGTGCACGCGCGCCGCCAACTCCCGCATCGAGAAGGGCTTCGTCATGTAGTCGTCGGCGCCGACGCCGAGCCCGACCAGCATGTCGGTCTCGTCGTCGCGCGCGGTGAGCATCAGCACCGGCACCGGGCGGGCGGCCTGCACGCGGCGGCAGACCTCCAGACCGTCGAAGCCGGGCAGCATGATGTCGAGGATCAGCAGGTCGGGCTGCCATGCCTCGGCCGTGTCGACGGCGGCCGGGCCGTCACCCGCTGTTTGCACGAGGAATCCCTCGGCTCGCAGGCGGGTCGCGATGGCGTCCACGATCGTGGCGTCGTCCTCGACGACGAGAACCCGGCGCTGCGCGCCCGGGGTAGCCGTCGCCGAACCGTTGTGGGAGGTGTGTGTCTGCTCCATCGCCCGCCCCTGGGGTGTGCTTTCCGGAATCAGTGGGGTGATTCCTCATGACTGGCTATGCCTGCGCATGGTTGCGATTGACGCTTGAATGATCGGCGTCAGAGGAGCAGCGTACGGGGAGTCAGCACACCTTTGCTATCCAGGGCTGATGGCGAGGTGCACGACGTCCGGCACGCCCCGGGCAACCGGGATCTCTTCGGTACGCACCTGTTGGAACCCGGCATTCCACAAGGTTTCTTCGAATTCCGGAGACGGCTGGGCGGACCAGACGGCGAGTACCCCGCCGGACCTCAACACCCGTGCGCAGCTGGCCAGTCCGGCTTCCCGGTAGAGATTTCCGTTGCCCTCCGTGACGGTCCAGCCGGGGCCGTTGTCGATGTCGAGGCAGAGCGCGTCGTACGTGGCGGATGTCTCATTGACGTATGCGACGAGATCGGCTTCGACGATTTCCGTGCGGGGGTCGGCGAGGGCCTCGGCGGAGATCGTGGAGAGCGGGCCGTCGCGGTGCCATTCGACAATCGCGTGCTCGCGTTCCACCACCGTGATCCGTCCCCAGCGCGGGTCCGCCGCCGCGTGTGCGAGGGAGAAGCCGACGCCGAGTCCGCCGATCAGCACGTCGGGACGGGGCCGGTCGGGCAGGGCGTCCAGGGCCGCGTCGACCAGCCGCCGCTCCGAGCGGCCGTCGGAGGTGTCCATCAGGAAGCAGCCGTTCGCGATGATCTCCAGTCGGCCGCCGGGCCGCTGCCGCAGCACGACCTCGCCGTGCGGGCCCTCGCGACGGTCCAGGACATCGGGAATGTCGTTCGGGGTGGGCATGGAGCCATCCTGGCAGGGGCGCGATTCCGGTGCCCGGAATTTCCGCGCGGGCTGCGGCGACGCGGGTACGGCCCGGCCGGGACGCGGGTAGGACCGGGCCGGCCGGGACGCGGGTAGGGCCGGGCCGGCCGGGACGCGGGTAGGGCCGGGCCGGCCGGGACGCGGGTAGGGCCGGGCCGCGAAGCGGGGCACGGTCGGGCCGCGACGTGGGGCACGGTCGGGCCGCGAGGCGGGGCACGGTCGGGCCGCGAGGCGGGGCACGGTCGGCGGCGATGTGGGGCGGTCGGCGGCGATGTGGGGCGCGGTCGGCGGGACCGCGGGACCGCGGGAGGCGGGGTG
>JJOH01000109.1 GCA_000696115.1 Streptomyces olindensis | reverse complement strand
CCGAACGAGTTCGACGGCGCCTTCCAGCCGCTGCACCAGGTCGTCATCCCCAACATGGGCCTGCTGATCGGTGAGGATGTGGGACCCCGACGCCCTCGCGGACGACTGCGCCCGCGACGGCGTGTACGAGTTCTGGCTCACCGCCGCGCCCCTGCCCATCACCGGAGCCGTCGGCTCCCCCGTCAATCCGGTCGCCGTCAAGTGACCTGTTCAGCAAAGGAGTCGGCCATGGAAGGAAAGCGAGTCCTGGTCATCGGAGGGGGCACCTCCGGCAACGTCATGACCGTGCTGCTGCGACGGGCCGGCATCGACGTCGACCTCGTCGAGGCCAGGCCGGACTGGAACGTACGCGGCTCCGGCATCACCCTTCAGGGCAACGCCCTGCGCGTACTACGCGAGACCGGCCTCTGGGACGAGGTCCGCGAGCGCTCGCGGAAGGCGAGCCACCGCTCGTTCTCCCGCCTCTCCCGGGCGAAGCCCGATCACTTTGGCGACCGCGGTCTTCAAGTTGTCGTAGCGCGCCTTGCCGGTCGGCACTCCTCCCAGGACGCTGAAGGCGTGCACGTGGCCTTCGAAGAGCGCTTCCTGCCCGCCGGACGCGAAGATCCGGTGCACTGCCTTGCCCGAATACGACCGGCGGAAGCTGAACAGGTAGCAGACCACGCTCGGCCCGGCCAGATGCACTGTCACGTCCCCGAAGTCGACCTCGGCCTCCACCCCGGGACGGTGCGACTGCGGCACGAACGCCTCAACGGGACCGCGGCCGGCCGCCGCCCGGATCTCACCCCGGCGCACCGCGACGTAGTCGCGGACCATGCCGTAGGAGAGGCCGTGGGCCTGATACTCCTCAAGCAGCCGGTCGAAGACGCGCCTCGCGGTATGCCGCTGCTTGCGCAGGGCGTCCAGATCGACCCGCAGCATCTCGTCGATCACCGGTTTGTACGGGTCGAGACGGGTCGGCCGCGGTGGCAGCGCCTCACGCGGACGGGGCCAGACCGACTCCAGCGCGTTCTGCACCGTCGGGTGGCCGATGCCGTACTTGCGCATCACGGCCCGCTTCGAGAGCCCGGCACAGCAGTCCCTGCGGATCGCCGCGTACAGCTCGACCTTGGACTTTGGCGCCATCGACGCCTCCTCGCAGCACGGAGCACGCCCATGCTCCCACCACAAGCCCCCCGGTGTTGCCAAAACTCACCGACATACCCAGGACCGGCGGGCACGTCGACGCGGAGGTGGACCGTCGGCCGCACTGTCAGCTCCGTTCGCTAGGGTCTGCGGCCATGACTGAGAGCAAAACAGAAGCCTGGCCGGAGCCTCCACTCGCAGGCACCGAGGCAGCAGCCATCCTCGGCGCACTCGAACGGCAGCGGGCCACCGTGGCCTGGAAATGCTCCGGCCTGAACGCCTCCGGCCTTCGCGCCACACTCGGCACGTCCACCATCACTCTGGGCGGCCTTCTCAAGCACCTGGCGCATGTGGAAGACAGTCACTTCGCCCGGCTGTGGCTCGGCTCCCCCGTCGGTGCACCCTGGGACACCGTCGACTGGGACAGCACCCCCGACTGGGACTACCGCTCCGCTGCGCAGGACACCCCCGACCAACTGCGCTCTCTCTGGCAGGAATCAGTCGCCCGCTCCCGTGCCATCGTCGACGAGGCGCTCAGCACGGGCGGGCTGGACCAACTTGGCGCCTACACCACCCGTAGCGGCGAACGCCCCAACCTCCGCCGCATTCTCCTTGACCTCATCGAGGAGTACGCCCGCCACGCCGGCCACGCCGACCTCATCCGTGAATCCGTCGACGGACTCACGGGCGAGGACCCGCCGAGGTGAACTGAAGTACGGCGTGGAGGGATGGTCAGCCTTCGTCCTGCTCACCCCCGGACAAGGGCGAGTTTCTGTCGAGCGAGCACGGCCGGAGCCATAAGCCGAGCGCCGACGACTGACCCTGCGCCGCACGGCTCACCCCCGCACCGGGCCCCGCCGCCCCCACGCGGCCGCCCCGCTGGGAGCGTGCTCCGCGCAACAGGTGCAGACGCCCTCGACCGCCTCGCCAACCGGCTCGCAGCGGCCGACTCGCTCGTCAACTACCGGAACCGCCGAGAGAAAGTGGGCACCCCTGCTGCAGAACCCGCCACACGCGAGTCTCATCGAGACCAGGAGGGCCCGACGACGTGCTTCGTCGACACGCCGACACGCTCGCTGAGCGAATTGACCCCGGGCGCTGAGCTCGGCGACTCAAACAAGAAGCGGGTGAGGTTCCGGTAGCGGTGCCGCGCCCTTCGGGCCGCGGGCGCGGAGGGAGCAAGAGGCCGTGGTACTGCACGTGCGGGGGCCGCGAGGCGCCCCGGCCGACCACCTGGTGGCCGGAGCACTGACTGCGGCCTTGTGACTACGCGAGTGACGCGCGGCGCGACATCAGGTGTTGAACCGCACTCCACCGAGCCACTTGACGCTCGCCGGGTCGTGGTGGTCGAAGATGGGGCTGCGGCCCGTGTCCAGGCCGGCGATGCGCGCCATCTCGTCGTCGGTGAGCTGGAAGTCGAACACGTCGAGGTTCTCCGCCATGCGTTCGGGGCGCACCGACTTCGGGATCACGACGATCTCGCGTTGGACCAGCCAGCGAAGGGCGATCTGAGCGACGGACTTGTCGTGGGCGCGGGCGATGTCGACGAGCACCGGATGGTCGAAGAAGCCCTGGCCGCCTTGGGCGAGCGGTCCCCAGGACTCCTGCTGGATGTTGTACTCGCCCATCAGCTTCTGGTCGTCGGTGCGCTGGAAGAACACGTGGGTCTCGATCTGGTTGACCGCGGGGACGATCTCGTTGTGGGTGATGAAATCGACGAGCCGGTCGGGGTAGAAATTGCTGACCCCGATCGCGCGGGTGCGGCCGGCCCGGTTGAGGTCCTCCATGGCCCGCCAGGCGCCGTAGTAGTCGCCGAAGGGCTGGTGGATCAGGTACAGGTCGAGGTAGTCGAGACCGAGCCGGTCGAGCGAGCGGTCGAAGGCGCGCTTGGTGCTGTCCTGGCCGTAGTCCTGGATCCACAGCTTGGTGGTGATGAACAGTTCGTCGCGGGGGATGCCGCTCTTGGTGATGGCACGGCCGACGGCTTCTTCGTTCTCGTAACCGGCGGCGGTGTCGATGAGGCGGTAGCCGGCGGCCAGTGCGTCGGTGACGGCCTGTTCGGTCTGCTCGGGTGCGACCTGGTACACACCGAAGCCGAGTATCGGCATCCGTACACCGTTGTTGAGGGTGACCTGGGGGATCTGTACGGTCATGAGCTGGGCTTTCTCTTTCTGAGCGGCTGTGCTGATCCTGTGTACGGTCAGCGGTGCTTGACGCCGGTCCGGGCAGCGGGGGCGAGGGTGGGTTCGGTGACGGGGGCGTCGCCGAGGGCCTCGTCGACGGCCCCCAGCAGGTCGTCCGACAGTTCCACGCCGGAGGCGGCCGCGTTGGCGTGGACCTGTTCGGGACGGGAGGCGCCGGTGATGGCGGAGGCGACCTCGCCGCGGCGCAGGATCCAGGCGAGCGCCAGGGTGGGCATGCTCATCCCGGCCTCCTCGGCGATGGGGACGAGGCGCTGGACCGCTTCGAGGGTGGCGTCGCTGTAGACGAGGTCCTGGGAGACCGCCATGTCCGCGGAGGCGAACCGGCTTCCCTCCGGGACGGGCTGTCCGGGCCTGTACTTGCCGGTGAGGACGCCCTGGGCGAGGGGGGACCAGACGACCTGCGAGATGTTGTTGGCGGCGCACAGGCCGAAGACCTCGGCCTCGGGGGCCTGCCACAGCATGGAGTACTGCGGCTGGGAGGAGACGAAAAGGTCGGGCCCGGCGATGTCGATCGCTGCCTGGATCTGCTCGGGGGTCCACTCGCTGAAGCCGAGGTAGCGGGCCTTGCCCTGCTCGACGACCTTCTGGAACGCCTCGATGGTGTCCTCGATCGGGACGGTGGGGTCGAAGCGGTGCGCCTGGTACAGGTCGACGTAGTCGGTCTGGAGGCGGGCGAGGGAGGCGTCGATCTGCTTGCCGATCTGGGCGGGGGACAGGCCCTGGTCGGCCGGATCGTCCGACATCGGGAAGTAGACCTTGGTGGCCAGGATGTAGGAGTCGCGGGGGTGCGTGGAGAGGATCTCGCCCCAGGCCGTCTCCGCGGCGCCCTGGCCATAGACGTTGGCGATGTCGAAGAAGTTGATGCCGGCCTCGAACGCGGCCTCGGTGCAGGCGCGGGTCGCGTCCGCTTCGATGCCGCCGGCGTAGGTCAGCCAGGAGCCGAGGGAGATCTCGGAGACTTCCAGGTCCGAGCTGCCGAGTTTGCGGTAGCGCATGATCGCTCTTTTCCGTCGATGATGGATCACCGGTGCCCGGTCAGCGGCGGCGGGCCGCGGCTCCAGGGCGGGGTCGATGCGGGTGCTGTCAGCCGGGTTGATGACCGTGCCGGGGAGCACGATCTCGTCGACTGCAGTCCACGAAACCAGCGACCACAGCCCACAGACAGTCACGCCTGTGAGGGGTAATGGCAGGGACCCCCTTTCGAGGCGGCGGAAGCACGCACGCGGAGATGACGCAGGGTCGGGTTCCGGCCCCACGGCATGCAGATGGCTCGGGGAGTACGAGACGGTCGCCGCGGCGGGGAGTCCGCGGAACGGGCCGCACCTGGCGTCAGTGCTCGGTGTCGGACTGCGCGGCAGCCTTGGCCTGGTTCTGGGTGGCGGCCCAGCTGGCCAGGAGCTTGAGCGCGTCCGCGGCCGGGGTGTCGGGATCCGCGCTGTAGACGGTGATGGCCAGGCCCTCGTCGCCCGGCAGGTCAAGACTCTCGTGGACCAGTTCCAGATCGCCCACCACCGGGTGCCGGAACCGCTTGGTTCCCTCGGTGTATACGTGCACGTCGTGCGCTCCCCACAGGGTGCGGAAGGCGTCGCTGCGGGTGGACAGTTCACCGATGAAGTTCGACAGCTCGCGGTCGTAGGGGTTCTTGGCGGCCTCCACCCGCAGCACCCCCACCCCGTCACGGGCCACGCGCTCCCAATCCCGGTAGAACACTTGCGCCCGCGGATCCAGGAAGACGAACCGGCAGGGATTGACCGGCTCGTGCTCGAATGCCTGGCAGTGCAGGGCGCGGGCGAGCGGGTTGGCCGCCAGGATGTCCAAGCGGTTGTTGCGCAGGTAGGCCGGCTGGTCGTGCAGGCCCTCGATGATGCGCAGCACGCTGGGCCGTACGGTGGCCTTCTTGGGGCGGCGCTGGACGCGGGCCGGCCCTGCGTTGGCCGCGCGGGCCAAATCGTACAGGTGTTCCCGTTCGGTGTCGTCCAGCCGCAGGGTCCGGGCGAGCGAGTCCAGGACGCTGTCGGAGACCCCGCCGAGGTTGCCGCGTTCCAGGCGGGTGTAGTACTCGACGCTGACTCCCGCCAGCATCGCGACCTCGCCGCGGCGCAGCCCGGGCACCCGCCGCTGCCCGTACACCGGCAGGCCTGCCTGCTCAGGCGTGATCTTGTCTCGGCGGGACTTCAGGAATGCGCTGACTTCAGCCCGATTGTCCATGATTCCAGCGTAGGGAGCCAGGACGGCCGGTGGGGGTCCCTGTCGGTACCCCTTACGGCAGGGACCCCACCGAGTCTTGACCAGCGTCCATGTCTCGCGAGAGGGCCCGGACCCACCGGCAGGAAGTGGACCGAGCGCAGGGCTGGGCTCAGCGCACGGTGAATCCGCCGTCGACGGCGAGCGCCTGTCCGACGGTGAATCCGGCTCCGGGGCTGCACAGCCACAGCACGGCGGAAGCGATCTCCTCGGGCTGTCCGTACCGCTCGCTGGGAATCTCCTTGATGATCGCCTCCATGTGCTCGGGCACCTCGGCGACCGCGCGGGCGACCATCGGGGTCTCGGTGACTCCCGGGCAGACGGCGTTGACCCTGATGCCCCGGGAGGCGTACTCCAGTGCCGCGCTGCGCGTGAGGCCGATGACGGCATGCTTGGAGGCGTTGTACGCGCCCAGTCCCGCGGTGCCGACCACACCGCCCGTCGAGGAGCAGTTGACGATCGCCCCGCTGCCCTGGTCGCGCATGTGGCGCAGCTCGTACTTCATACAGTTCCAGACGCCGCGGAGGTTGACCGCGATGACGCGGTCGAACTCCTCGCCGTCGGCGTCAGCGGTCTCGCTGACCGGTGCCTGGATGCCGGCGTTGTTGAAGGCGGCGTCCAGGCGGCCGAAGGTGTTCACGGTCTGCTCGATGGCGTGGCGACCTCGGATTCGACGGCGACGTCGCACCGCAGGGCGATCGCCTGGTGCCCGGCCGCTGTCTGCTTCTCGGCCTCCGCCTGGACGGCGTCCAGGTCGCGGTCGGCGAGCGCGACAGCGGCGCCGGCCTCAGCGAATGCTCGTGCGGTGGCCAGGCCGAGGCCCGAGCCGGCACCAGTGACGAACGCGACTTGATTGTCGAACGAGACGTTCATGGTCATGTCCAAGTATTCGAGAGGAGGGTGACGGGGGTATTCCGTATTCCGAGCCCGTGGCTCAGCGCGATGGCGTGGGCGTAGGGGACTGGTGTCCCGCGGTCGTACGGCGGCAGGGGAGGTAGTTTTCCCATGCCCAACTCCCCTGCCGGCCGCCGTGAAACGGACACGACAGGCGCGCGGGAAGGGCTGGACTCCGATGGCGCATGTTCGACATGAACGCCCTCGACTGTCTTGCTTTCGACCTTCAATGTGATCTCTTTCAGAATGGATTCGTCGAGTGCGACGTCAGCGCTCGGTATCGGTGTGCCGGGCTCGGCGTTGTGGACGGTGAGGGACAGTCCGTCGTCGCCGGGCAGGCTGCGGCTCTCGTGGACCAATTCCATCTCGCCCACGACCGGATGGTGGAACGGCTTGGCTCCGTCGGTGTAGACGTGCGCGTCGTGTGCGCCCCACAGGGTGCGGAAGGCGTCGCTGCGGGTGGACAGCTCGCCGATCAGGTTCTGCGGCTGGCGGTCGTGGGGGTGTGGCGGCCTCGACCCGCAGGACCCCCACCGCGTCGCGGTGCAGCAGAGCGCCACCGAAGGCCTCAAGGAGATGTACCTCCAGGATGGCGTGGTCGGCGGCGCCGGCCTGCTGGGCGTCGAAGAGGCGGGCGGCGTAGCGCGACAGTCAGGTGCCGGAGCCCGGCCTCGTCGGTCGTGCCGATCGGTGCGGCGTGACGTCGAGCAGGACGCTTTTGCCGCTTGCGCCGCCGCCCAGCCGCCATGCGGAGCCTCTCCCCTCGGTCGCTTTGCTCTCCGTGTCAGCCTCGATATGCGCCTACGGTCCGCGCGGGGAGAGGTAGTCGCGGACCGTGGCGGCGAGTTGGGCGGCGGGCGCCTCCTTGACCCGGAAGGTGTCGGCACCGGACTCCATGGCGCTGCGCAGATAGCCGGTACGCTCCAACGTCGTCAGGACGACCAGCTTCAGGGGCGGCAACTCGTGGTGCAGACGTGCTGCCGCCTCGATGCCCGTCGCCCGGTTTCTCGATGGCGAGCACAGGGTCACGTCCCCCGTCATGCTCGCGTACGGACGCCAGCGCCTCGTCGCGCGTGCCACCTGCGCGACCTCGGTGTCCTCTTCCAGGACCAGCAGGACCTTGTCCGTGGCACTCATGGCGTAACTCCCACGTCCGCGCGCGCCCCACCCGCAGACGCCACCCCCTGACCGGAAAGCGCGGATGGGTGTGACGCACATCCTTACGATGCCACGGTGACCGACCGGGGAGTGACGCGAGGGCTCGTGGAGGATCAGGCGCGTCGGCTCAGGGCGACCGGCCTGGGCGCCGCGGCCGTGCTGTTGTGGGCGTCGCTGGCGCTGTTCACCACGTCGACCGGACGGATACCGCCCTTCCAGCTGACCGCGATGGCGTTCGCGGTGGGCGGCCTCCTCGGACTGCCCCGGGTGCTGCGCGGCCACGGCACCGCCCTGCGCGGACTGCCCGCCGGGGCCTGGGCGCTGGGCATCGGCGGCCTGTTCGGCTACCACTTCTTCTACTTCCTCGCCCTGCGCAACGCCCCCGCCGTCGACGCCGGACTCATCGCCTACCTGTGGCCGCTGCTGATCGTGGTGTTCTCCGCGCTGTTGCCCGGCGAGCGGCTGCGCTGGTGGCACACGGCGGGGCCGCTGCTCGGGCTCGCCGGGACCGTCCTGCTCGTCACCGGTGGGCGGGGAGTGCAGTTCAGAAGCGAGTACCTGCTGGGGTACGGCGCCGCGGGCGTCTGCGCGCTGGTGTGGTCGGCGTACTCCGTGGCCAACCGCCGTTATCCGCAGGTGCCGACGGACCTGGTCGCCCTGTTCTGCCTGGCCACGGCACTGCTCGCAGCCGTGTGCCATGTGCTGTTCGAGACGACCGTGCGGCCCGGGGGGTGGCAGTGGGCCGCGGTGCTCGCGCTCGGGCTGGGGCCGGTCGGCGGCGCCTTCTACGTGTGGGACCACGGCACGAAGCATGGGGACATCCGACTGCTGGGCACCTTGTCGTACTTCGCCCCACTGCTGTCCACGGGGCTGCTGGTCGCGACGGGACGAGCCGACGCGAGCTGGCCCGTCGCCGTCGCCTGCGTGCTGATCACCGGAGGTGCCATGCTGGCCTCGGCGGAGGTGCTGCGCACGGCCCGCCGCCGCAGCCGGGAAACCGGCTGAGTCTCAGTAGGTGTTGGATCCCTGGCCGTGAGCTGGGTACGGCTGGATGATCTGGGTTGTGGGGGTTGGTGGGACGGCTCGGCGGTACTGCCGGGAGTGCGTTGATCCACTGCCGCAGACGATGGCGGTGGAGGCGGTGTTCTGCTCTGGTCGGTGCAGGTCACGGCAGTGGCGGAGACTTCAGCGAACCCGGCAGAGGGTGGCCGATGCAGCGGGGTGAGCAGGCTGAGTGCCCGGTTTGCGGGCGGTCATGGACGGTGGGGGTGGAGCGGTCGAGGGCGGCAGTGTACTGCTCGGACCGTTGCCGGGTGCGGGCGTGCCGCCAGCGGCTGGCGTCACGGAACGGCGTTACGGATACGCCATAGCCGAACGCCTCGCGAGAATCTCGAACACTCCATGTTTGGCACGGTAGTTGGGAGCGCTTGTCGAGTGCTTCGAGCGGCCCTGGCTCACGCCCTGCCCCGGCGTGTCGCGCGCGCGTCACGGTGGAGGGTGATCGGGGCCGGCGCCCCCTTTGACCAGTCACGTCGTGGTGGCCGGGCCGGACCCGGGCGTGACCACCGACCTGCTGCGTCGCCCGGCCGTCGCCCGGAAGACGATGCGGGACGACACCACCCGGATGCTCGTCAACCGCGCGCAGTTCGACAACTCAGCCGAGACCCGGGACCGGATCAGGGAGCGCACTCCGGCCGTCCGGGCGATCGAGCACACCATCGAGTACCTCGACCTGGTCGGCTCCTGCCACGGCTTCGTGGCAACTCTCGGTCGCCTGGTGCCGCAGCTGCGGGGGCAGGAATTCACCGACGACGAGCGCGAGACCGTGCGCCGTCAGATCGGGCGGGTCCGCGCGGCGGCGGACTGGCTCGAAGGGGCCCTCGAAAACGGCGAGTTCACCCTGGACGAGCAGCTGGCTGCTCAAGGGCGAGGAGTAGCCGTGCCGCGGCGCCGGGAGGCTCGGCCGCTGGCCGAGTACTACGGCGATCTGGTCCGCGTCGCCCTGATGGAGGCACGCCCGGCGGGCCTGCACACGTACCAGCTCATGGCCGCCACCCGCCTGACCCGGTCGCAGGTCGGCCGCGGGATGCGTCATGTCCGTGACGTCGTCGCCACGGAGAACCTGACGCCGATCACCTGGACACGGCGGGACGGGTTTATGTTCTCCGACGATCCCGCGGACTGGATCGAGTACGACAAGCGGCAGTTCCGGCAGATCCTCGGCCGTCTGACTCGGGTGATCACGGGCACGCTCGATCCGCACCTGGCCCGCTACCCCGACGACGAATGGGCCCAGCTCGCCACCGCCCAGCTCACCGGCGTCCGCGCCACCCTCGCCCAGCTCGCCAAATAGACCCGTCCACTACTGATCACCTTGCCGAGCCCGCCATGCCCACTGTCTCCCGTCGCCGCCGCTATCCGTCCGACACCTCCGTCGCCGAATGGGCACTGCTGGAACCCCTGCTGCCCGTTCCGGCCTGCCAGACGAAGACCGGCGGGCATCCGGAGAAGTGGCCGCGGCGGGAAATCGTCGACGGCATCCGCTACATCGTCGACAATGGCGCGAAGTGGCGGGCACTACCTGCGGATTTCCCTCCGTGGGAGACGGTTTACGGGTATTTCTGGCGGTGGAACCGGGTCGGGGTCGTCACCTACATCCGTGACCAGCCCCGCCGCCGCATCCGCACCGGCAAAGGCCGCTGCCCGCACCCGGTCACGCTGATCGTCGACTCCCAGTCGGTCAGGGGGAGCCTCCACCGTCGGCCGCAACAGCCGCGGCTACGACGCCGCGAAAAAGATCAACGGTCGCAAGCGACATATCACCGTGGACACGCTCGGCCTGCCCGTGATGATCACGGTGACGCCCGCCGGCATCCAGGACCGCGACGCCGCCCGCGACGTGTTCTGGCGCCTGCGCCTCACCCAGCCGCAGATCACTCAGATCTGGGCCGACCGCGACTACGCGGGCGAACTCGTGGACTGGGCCCGCGACCGCCTCTGGCTCACCCTGCGCATCGTCTCCCGGCCCAAGGGCACCAAGGGCTTCGTCGTATTGCCCCGCCGCTGGAAAGTCGAGCGCACGATCGGCTGGTGCATGAACGCCCGCCGCAACGCGCGCGACTATGAACGGCTTCCCCAGCACTCCGAAGCCCATCTGAACTGGGCACTCATCACCATGATGACTCGGCGCCTGACCCGCAAAAGCCCCCGGACAGGCTGGACGAAGAAGCCCGGCAACTGAGGGTTGGCTTCTGATCAGGACCGGCTTGGAGCATTCAAACGCTCTGTCGGCCCGCCAAACGGCAGAACGAGTGTGCGTGTCGCCATGAGCCAGACGCCGTCGATCTTGCGGAAGGTGTCCTCATAATGGCCGATGTTCGCTGGCAAACGAGGCGGAATCAGCGCACCGTCGGTATAGCCGTCCACTCGGTAGGTCGCGAAGTACGTGGTCGCTGCCGCGGTATCCGGCGAGTCGACGGTGACCAGGATGTTCGTGCACATCCGCCGGGACAAGCGGTCCACCGGCCGAGAACCGAAGTATGCACGACACCTACTCAGGCGTCCACCGGCCAGGTGCCCCCCGCGGACCATCTCGGTCACTTTGTCTGAACCAGCCCCTCAACCACTCGCCTCTTCGCTGCAAAGCCCGTTGGCCGGTCCCGCGCAGCGGCGCGGCCGTCCTTTCTTCGCTGTTCGCGTCGGCGGTGCGGGCGAGCGCCATCACACTTCAGTCCGAGCGGTAGAGAAATCGGTGTAGCGGTGCGTCCTCGGTCAGCAACATGGTCAACCGGTGCGCGAGACGCTGCCATGCGTCTTCCTGCGCGTAGGTCAGCCGCACGTCCTGGCCGTCAGCGGCTTCGAGTGCGACGGTGAGGACCGCGGTGTCGGCGTCGGGCGCCAGGTCCATGAGGGACAGCACACGCGCCATCGTGCCGACGAGACGCACCGCGGTGCCCTCGCCGGTGGCATCGAGCGCGCGGAGCGCCACGGCCGTGCCGACCGGGTGTGCGGAACCAGAGGGCTCCACGAGTGCACCGGACAACTCGCGCAATGCCGAGTAGAGCAGATCGAGAGATGAGGTGGGCAGGTCTACGATTCTCAGACCTTCATGTTCCCAGCGCCCGTTCGGCGTCCAGACACGTGGTCCCTTCTCGACGGCCGCCGCCAGGCATGCACCGACGGTCCGGAACGCCGCCGGCGCTTCCACCAGTACGTCGGGGCTCCGGCCGCTCCGCGCCGCCTCGGCCATGGGCACGAGCAGTTGGTCTCTCACCCGCTCGTACTGGGCTTCGAAGTCCGGATCCACCACGACAAGGCGAGCTGACACGCGAGCTCCTCTCCTTGATCACCTTGCCGAACAGTACGCCAAGGCCCTGAATCGTTCACAGCAGGCCTCCGCGGAGAAGTGAACGGATGTACATGCCCGTTCTGGTCCTGCACGGCATCCCTGCATCGTCCGTCCACTACGCCAGTCGGTGAGCCCCTGCGCGGTCGAGCGCTCCGAGACCGGCGACTCGGCAGCGGACGTCCTCGCGGCCGTCGAAGGCCTGCCCGCGCCGGACCTCGTCATCTCCACATGCGAAATGGATGTGATCTCCGCGGCGCAGGTGCGCGAGGCACGGGGCATCCCCGGCGCCCCCGTGTGCGCTACGTCCTGCCGGTCCGGGACGAGGTGGTCATGAAGACGGTGGTGGAGGCCGCCGGACTGCGTGTGCCGCGTTGCATGCCGCTGCCCGCGGTGCTCGCAGGAGGCGACGGGGCCCAGATCTGCCCGTCGGTCGCCGCGGCCTTGGCCGCGGTGCGCGGCGGAACCCTGGCGATCGAATTCGACGAGACCGAGATCGAGATCGAGCGCGCTGGCCACCGCCGCGGTGGTGGACTGCGTGGTGTGGTCCGGGCTGGTCGCGATCCAGGCCGTCTGCGGCCGGGGCACTCCGCGGCGGTTGGCCCTCGTTGTGCCGTTCGTCGCCGTTCTGGCTCTTGTCGTACGGCCGCTGCTGCGCCGCGTTCTGGCCGTTCCCGGTGGACCGGTCGGTCTTGCCTCCGGGCCGGCTCTCGGTCGTCGTGGTGGTTGGAGTTCGGTGGGGGCACCGCTCAGCAGGGCGCACCCTACCTCGGCGCCCAGGGGCTGGAGCCCCAGCCGACCCTGGGGCTCGAGGCATCGGCCGCGTTCGCCGAGGACGGATCTCGCGGGCGGGCGTAGGCGCGCCCATGTGCCGGTCCGTCCGGCCAAGCAGTGGGGTTCTCCAGCGCCGCGGCGCGGCGCTCCGCGGTCAGCGCGGCCACCGTCGCCAGCGTCGGGTTCGGACCGCTGGTAACGCCTCTCATCGGTGCGCGTGCCCGGGCTCACGTCATGGGCGTGAAGGCCGGCAGGGTGAGGGCCGAATGGGCCGGTCGTCCCCCAGCGGAGGGCATGGCGCTGAGATTGCGCAGCATGTCGTTGCGCTGCTCCAGGGCCCGGGCGGTGGTGGGGAAGAGTGTGGCGTCGCCCTCGCCGACCTGGTCCTGGTTCACGGTCACGAACTCACGGGTGTGGTGTTCGTAGGCGGCGAAGCCTGCGGCGTGTTCCCGGTCGGCCAGGGAACCGGCGAGCATGTACGCGCCGACGAGCGCGAGGCTGGTGCCCTGTCCGGTGAGGAACGAGGGAGCGTATGCGGCGTCGCCCACCAGCGCGACCCTGCCGCTCGACCAGCGGGGCATGCGGATCTGGCTGACGCCGTCGAAGAACAGGTCGTCCGCGTCGCGCAGGGCGGCCAGCATGCCCGGGACCTCCCATCCCGCGTCGCCGAACACCGCGGCGATCAGGTCGCGTTGGGCTTCCGGGTTGCGGAACGCGTCGAACGGCGGTTCTGGGTGGGCGAAGTTCAGGAAGGCGTGCACTTCGTCGTTGTCCCCTACGGCGTAGAATGCCGCGGCTCTGCCCGGGGTGTTCCACATCAGGGTCTCGTGGGAGAGCCCGAGGGTGTTGCGCATGGTGAACACGGCGAAGCAGTAGCCGAGGTACCGGTGGAACTGCTCTTCGGGGCCGAACAGGATCTCGCGAGTACGTGAGTGCAGGCCGTCCGCACCGACGACCATGTCGAACGTACGCCTGCTGCCCCCGCGGAAGGTGACGTCGACCCCGTGGCCGGACTGGTCGAGGGTGTCGATGGAGTCGTTGAACATGAACTCGACGTCGTCACGGACCGCCGTGTAGAGAGCGCTGGTCAGGTCCCCGCGCGGCACCTCCAGGTCCTGTCCCGCGACACCGCCCGTGACGGTGTGCGGGTCGATCGAGGCCACCTCGCTACCGTCCTCGTCGAGGAAGGTCAACCGCCGCAGGTCGATGTGCGCGTCCCGCAGTCGCGGCAGGATTCCCATCCTTCGGACGACCTCGAGTGCGGTGCCGCGCACGTCGATGGGGTAACCACCGCCACGAAGTGCGCCCGCCTTCTCGACCACCGTGACCTCGAATCCGTAGCGGTTCAGCCAGAACGCGAGGGCGGGCCCCGCCACGCTAGCCCCGGATACCAGGACCTTGCGCCTCGGTGCCGAACGGACACCCCTCAACAGATCGGTGCGGGTCATTCCTTGACTCCTTTGCCCATGGTCCGGGCGACGAGCAGGGACAGCGCCGTGACGGCGCCGGCTATGACGAAGCCGGTGACGAAGGCCGATTCGGCCGGGACATCCGACCCTGAAGGGGTCGCGGCGGTCAGGAGCGCGCCACCGACCTGCGCACCCACGGCGTAGCCGATCACGCGAGTCACCAGGACCAGGCTGGTGGCGATGCCGGTGTCACTCTGTTCGACGGAAATGGCGGTGGTGGTCACCATCGCCGTCACACACAGGCCGTTGGCGAGCGAGATCATCATCTTGCCGATGACGAGGTGCCAGACCTCGGTGTGCACGGCTGCCAGCGAGATCAGTGCGGCGGCCATGATGACGATCCCGGCGGTGACCACGGCACGCGAGCCGAAACGCCGCGCCCCGATCCCCGCCATCGGCCCGGCCAGGGACGCGGCGACGGCGCCGGGCAGCAGGTAGAAGCCGATCTCGGTGGCGCCGGCCCCGAAACCGTATGCGCCGGCGGGCACCGCGAACAGTTGCGGGACGAGGTAGACCGCTACCGAAGTACCGACGCAGATCACGAACGTCAGCACACAGGACTTCCAGATCGCGGGCCGGACCAGCATGCGCAGGTCGACCATCGGTGAGGCCGCACGTCGCTCGACGGCCGTCCATCCGGTCACGAAAGCGGCCAGGACCACGATGAGGGCGCCGAGCACGAGGGGCTGCGAGCCGATGTCGGGTGCCAGCGCGAGCACGAGCATGAGCGTGACCAGCGTCCCGCTCAACAGAAGCAGGCCGGGCCAGTCGACGCCGGCGTCGTCGGAGCGGCCCGGCGGGTCATGCGGCATCAGCCTGTTCAGCAGGATGGTGGACCCGATGACCGCGATCGTCGGCAGCGCGAACATCCAGTGTCGGGACAGGCCTTCCGCCACGGGTCCGGCCGACAGCGTTCCCGCCATCCCGCCCCCCACGAACAGCCCGCTGACCACCCCGATGGCCACTTTCGACTCTCCCGCGGGGAGGTGTTTGCGCACCACGATGAACGACAGGGGCAGCGCGCCCACCATCGCCCCCTGGAGTATCTGTCCGAGCAGCAGCACGGGCAGGTTCGGCGCCAGGGCCGACACCAGGCCACCGGCCGAGACGACCGCCATCAGCCGGACCAGGACTCGTTTTCCGCCGTAGCGGTCGCCTAACTTGCCGGCGACCGGTGTGACGAGTGCGCCGGTGATGAGGAGCACGATGCTGAGTAACGCCCCTTCGGCCGGACTCATATCCAGTTCGCGTTGCAGGAGCGGGAGCGTCGGCGTCACCACCGACTCCAACGCACCAGTGGCGACTGCCAGCATGCCGAGGGCGCCGACAGCGGCCTTCCCGATGCGGACTGGTGGAGCCAGAGTTGCGGTCATGGTCGTCCTTTCCGTGATGACCGGGCGAGTGAGGCCGGCCGTACGCGTGGCGCTGCTGCCTTGCCGGGCCCGGCGCGGCCGCAGGGGCCCATCGGCCGCAGTGGCCCATCACGCGGGGCGCGGTGTGCACGGTGCTTGGGGCTTGGGGCTTGGGGCTTGGTGGGCATGGTGCTTGGTGGGCAGGCCCCTGAGTCGTCCGGCGGGTGAACCCGGGGAAGCGGCACCCGAGGTGACGCATGCGCGGCTCCGCCGGGCGGAGCAGGTGTACGAGTGAGCCCCGGCCGAGCCAGTCACTACACTACACCGTGCAGTGTAGAACCGTTAGGATGTGCCCATGCCGACCACGAAGACACTGCGCGAGGGTTCCGCGCGGAAGCGGGCCGCCATCCTCTCGGCAGCCCGGGAACTGTTCCTCGCCGACGGCTTCGACCGGTCCAGCGTCGACGCGATCGCCGCCCGGGCCGAGGTGTCCAAGCGGACGGTCTACGACTACTTCGGCGACAAGCGGACGCTGCTGCAAGCAGTCGTCGACGACATCGGCCAGTCACTGATCACCACGATCCGGCGCACCCTCGACGACACTCTCACCGGCCTCACCGAGGCCGCCGGCCTCGAGGACGCCCTGGTCACGTTCTCGATGCGCATCGCGACCGACATGCTCGGCTCGGCGGAGTACGCAACGCTGCAACGACTGGTCCGGGCGGAATCCGGCCACCTGCCGCACCAGGGCTACAACTCCATGGCCGACACCCCCGACGAGGCGATCGCCGAGCGGTTCGCCGCCTTCGCCGCGGCCGGGCTGCTCGACGTCCCCGACGCCCGGCTCGCGGCCGACCAGTTCATCGCGCTGACCTTCGGCGTCGCGCTGGACAGACTCGGTTCCGCGAACGCCGCGGAGGACACCCGCGTCCGGCCGCTCATCGTCGAGGGCGTGCGGACCTTTCTCCGGGCATACCGGGCCGTGTAGGGCTGGGCCGGCACGGAAGAACAGTGCGCTGTCAGCCCACGATTCGTCCCTCTCCTGTTCTGACGCCGCCCCCTAGGTCGGGTCCCTGATCCGTTTCCGGGTGGTTCCCGATGGTGTGAGTGCCGGTCACTTGGTGAAGTGATCTCATGAGCCATCAGCAGACGCTTCGCTGTCTGATCTTCGTCGCCCTCATCGCCGTCCTGGGAACACTCGCCGCGGCCCCGTCCGGTCCGCCCGACCACCCTCCACCCCGATTACCGGTGAAGCACCAAGCGCTGCACACAAAGACCCAGGCCGTCCTGGACGAGATCGTCGCGGAGGGCACCCCTGGCGTCATCGCCCAGGTGCGCGACCGGAACGGCGTCCGGGACGGACGGGCCGGGGTCCGCGAGATCGGCGTGGAGAGGCCCCGCAGCACGCACGAGAGGTTCCGCATCGCCAGCGTGACCAAGACCTTCACGGCCACGGTGCTCCTGAAGCTCGAAGCCGAGGGGAGGCTGTCGCTGGACGACAGCGTGGCCAAGTGGCTGCCGGGAGTGGTGCACGGCAAGGGGTACCGGCCCGGGCACATCACCGTGCGGCACCTGCTCAACCACACGAGCGGGATCTTCGACTACAACATGGACGAGGGCTTCCGCGCCCGTTACGCGGGGGACGAGTTCGACCGGAACCGCCACTTCAGGTGGTCGCCGCGAGAGCTGGTGGACATCGCCCTCCGCCACCCGCCCAACTTCCAGCCGGAGCAGGGCAGCAGGCCCGGCCGCCCCGGCAAGTGGGACTACTCGGACACCAACTACCTTCTCGCCGGCATGGTCGTCGAGAAGGCCACCGGCCGCAGTCACGCACACGCGGTCGAGCGCCTCCTCATACGGCCCCTCGGTCTGCGCGGCACGAGTGTGCCGGGCACATCGCCCCGGCTGCCCGCACCGCACGCGAGGCACTACTCCACGCTGTTCGAGGACGGTCCGCAGGCGAAGGTGCGTGACGTCACCGAGTTCAGCCCCACGGTCGCCTTCTCCGCGGGGCAAATGATCTCGACTGTCGGTGATGTCAACAGGTTCCTGTCCAGGCTGCTCGCCGGTGACCTGCTGCCGCCCGCCCAGCAGCGGCAGCTGCTCGACGCCGTCCCGGTCGACGGGGACAAGGGACACGGCGGTCCGCAGGACGTCTACGGCCTGGGCCTGCGGCACTTCAAGCTCGCGGAGGGCTGCTGGGCCTGGGGCCACGGCGGCATGATCCCCGGCTCCGCGACCCGTGCCCTGGCTTCGGCGGACGGCCGACAGGTCATGACCATGAACCGCAACGGCGATTGGGGCGAGCAGCGTTTGGAGGACGCGGCCGTCGAGGCGGAGTTCTGTGACCCGTAGAGCATGGGCGTGATTCCGCACGCCACGCCCTGACGGCGTCCACACCGCCGAGATCGGCAGCAGCAGGCCGGTGGTTCGCCGCGTGGCAGTTCCTCACCGGTTCGGCGTCGAGATGGACGTTGCGCCGATCTGCGCGTGCGTCCTGGTCAGCAGGCGTGAGCGTTGCCCGGCGTTCCGCGTGCATCGGCGGCCTTCTCCGTGCAGTTCCTGGCGACCGTTTCGGCGAAGACCTGGGCGAGCGGAGTGAGGGCGTCCCATCGGCGCACCGCCCAACCTACGGGGAGAGGGGGCAGTTGAGGGATGGGGATGAGCCGGAGAGGGCCGTCGTCGCCGGGTGCTTGCCGGCCTGGCAGGGCAGGTACGACCGCGTGGCCGAGGCCGAGTTCGGCCAGGAGGAGAGCGGTGTCCCAGTCGGCGACACTGGTGTCGGAGCTGCTTCGGATCCCCAGTTCCGCGAATGCGGCGTCGAGGCGGGCACCTGAGGTGGAGTTCTGTGGCAGCCGGATGAGACGGATGCCGGCGAGGTCGGCCACCTCGATCCGAGTCCTGCGTGCGAGCGGATCGTCGGCGCGGACGGCCAGCACCCAGGGCAGGTCGACGACGGGGCGCTGCTCGATGCCGCGCACCGGGCTGCCGATGGTGACCCAGGCGAGGTCCAGGTCGTCGCTGGCGAGGGCATCGAAGCAGCTACGGCTGGAGGTCTCTGTCTGGAACTCCAGGTTCACCTTCGGGTACTGCCGCCGGAAGGCGACGATGGCCTCGGACATGAAGTGCCGTACGGTCGTTCCCCCCGTGGTGACGCGGACAGAGCCGCTGTCGCCGTTGACGAGGTCGCCCAGGCGCCGCAGGGCCAGATCCAGTCCGGCGATGCCATCGGCGGCTGCGTCGCACAGGACACGCCCCGCGTGGGTGGGCACGACACCTCGAGGTCGGCGTTCCAGGAGACTCACTCCGGTCTCCCGTTCCAGCCGCTTCACATGCTGGCTCACCGCCGACTGTGTGCGGTCCAGTTCCCGGGCGACGGCGCTGAGGCTTCCCGCCCGGCACACGGCCACGAAGACACGCAGGTCGTCCAAAGTCATGGACCCAAGCTACAGCTTGGGTTTTGCGAGAAAACCAAAGGATTGACTGAGGTAAGGCGAAGCCGCGATGATCAGCGCAGGGCCCAGGCGGCAACCCGTCCGGCGCTTTCGTGGGGTCCGGACCCCAGGCGAAGGCACGGACGGGTGCCGACCCGAGCGACGGAAGGATCCCGCCCGTGCCTGTTCTGCCTGTTCCCCCTGCCGCTTCCGATCAGGCCATCGCGCTCCTGCACGACCTCGGAGCCGCAGAGATCCCTCATCCAGGCGGCACGCTCCTGGCGCACCTCGAGCGCGTCCGCGAGCAACTCGCCGGGTGGGGCGCCCGCCCCGCCCTCCAGCTCGCGGGTCTGTGCCACGCGTTCTACGGCACCGACGGCTTCCCCACGGCGCTGCTGTCCCTTGAGCGCCGCGCCGAACTCACAGCGGCGATCGGCGCCGAGGCCGAAGCCATGGTGTACCTCTACGCCTCGTGCGACCGGAAGGCCACCTATCCGACGCTCGCGGATGCCGACGCCCCCTTCCACGACCGTTTCACCGGCAGGTCCGGCATCCTCCAGCCGCAACAGCGCCGGGACTTCGCCGAGTTGTCCGCCGCCAACGAGGTCGACCTCGCCCGCATCGACCCGTCCTTCCGCGAGACATGGGGAGCTGAACTCCTCGCTCTGTTCACCCGCTTCCGCCCCCTGCTGAGCCAGTCCGCTTGGTCGGCCTGCCGCGCCACACTTGCCTCGGACTTCCCTGCGCAGGACCTAGCTGGACATCGTCAGGTCGGTGGGCCTGATGATCAGTGACCGTCGGTGGTCCGCAGGGTGCGGCGGGGGCTTGCCGTTGGGCGCTCGCGGAGGCCGCTGACCGCCGATGGTGCCGCTGAGCACGCTCGAAACAGCCTGCCGTTACCCGACGCCAGCCATGACTGCCGGGCGGTGAACAGGTAGGAGAGGTCCGGCTCGCCGTGAACCGCACCACGGATGTGGTCCGCACGGTCATGGCAAGGAACGAGGGTTCCGCCCGGTGTGGTCCCACCGGCCCCGGCCTGTGTCACAGTCCTGGCACGTCCGGCGCTTCTTTCTGGCCACGCAACCGCGATGGCCGAAAAATGTGTCTCCGAGTGCGGCCGGCCACTGCTGAGCGGCGGCCCCCGGGGGGGATGCGATGAACATATGGGAAGTGCCCGGATACACCGAGTCGCTCGACATCGGTGCCGGGGCGAGCGGACGGGTCGTCTCGGCCGTACACGAGGAGACCGGTGTCCCGGTCGCGGTGAAGTACCTCAGTGAGTCACTGCGCACCCGACCGGGCTTCGTGCGCGACTTCCGTGCGGAGGCGCGGCTGCTGGCCGGGTTGGAGAGCCCGTACGTCGCTGGGCTGTACGAGTACGTGGAGAGCCCGGACGGGGCCGCCATCGTGATGGAGCTGGTCGACGGGGTCTCCTTGCGGGCGCTGCTGAAGCGCGAGGGCCCGCTCGCCCCCGAGGCCGCGCTCGTCGTCCTCAAAGGTTCGCTGCTCGGCCTGGCCGACGCGCACCGCCTCGGCGTCGTCCACCGCGACTACAAGCCGGAGAACGTCCTCGTCGCGCGGAACGGTTCCTCCAAGCTGGTCGACTTCGGCATCGCGGTGGACTCGGGCAGCAGCGCGGGTGTGGCCGGCACTCCCTCCTACATGGCTCCGGAGCAGTGGACCGGCGCTCCCGCCTCACCTGCCGCCGACGTGTACGCGGCCACCGCCACCTTCTTCGAGTGCCTGACGGGCCGCAAGCCGTACGCCGGTGAGAACCTCGCGGAACTCGCCCTCCAGCACGTCGACGCGCCCGTCCCCGCCGACGAAACCCCCGAGGCGGTGCGGGACCTGGTGCGCCGGGGCCTGGCCAAGGACCCGGCGGAGCGTCCTGCACGGGCCGAGGAACTCGTCACCGAACTGGAGGCCGCCGCCGGCGGCGCCTACGGCCCCGACTGGGAGGAACGCGGCCGGGGCCGGCTCGCCGCGCTGGTGGCCCTGCTGTCACTGCTCCTGCCTTCGTACCAGCAGGCGCCACGGAGCACCGCGGACACGGCGCGCACGGTGCTCGGCCGTCAGCCCTCGACGGGCCGCGGCCGGGCCTGGTCGTGGCTGCCGGGCCGGGCCGGGCTGCTCGTGTCCGCCGCAGCCGTGCTCCTCGGTGCCCTGCTGAGCCACGGGCTCCCCTCCAGCCCGGGGACCGCGGGGCAGGGGGCGGCAGCCGCGCTGGCCACCACCGGTGCCCGTCCCGGCCCGGGGCCGTCGGCGTCGCCCGCCGCGACGGGGCCCTCGCCGTCGCCGTCGCCGTCGCCGTCCGCCACATCCACCACGTCGGTCGGCCCCTCGCCGTCGTCCACCCCGTCACCGCCCGACGCGGCGACCACCGGCACCGGCGGCCTCCCGGCGTCCGGCACCCCGGCCGGCGGCGGCACCACCCCCGGCGACGGGACGACCGCCGACGGGGAGACCACCTCCCAGCCGCCGACCACCGCCCCCGCCTCGCCGACCGACCCCGTCAGCCCCGCCGTCAAGGTCAAAGACGTCTCGGTGTCGTCCTTCCGGCAGACGGGCCCCACGACCGCCACGGCGACCCTCGGCATCACCACGGACGGCACCGGGCCGGTCTCGATCTCCGTCACCTGGCACACGGGAGGCACGGCGGGACAGCCGGGCACACCGGACGGTGTACCCCAGACCTTCGAGCGGAGCGGCGCCACCGAGTACACGCTCACCGTCGACCACACCTTCCAGAACCTCGGCTGCTACTGGACGGTGCAGGCCACCACCACCCCCGCCTCCGCCGACGGCGGTGCCTCACAGCAACTCCTCACCAGGCGGTGCGACCTGCGATGACCACACAGGACGACGCCGACTACAGCGCCACCGCGCTGGGCAGCCACTGGGTCGTGCGGCCCGGGCAGGACAGAACCCTCGTCGAGCAGGACGCGCAGGAGGAGCGGCCGACCCGGCCCGACCGCGTCGAGGGCACCGTGCTGCGTTTCGGCCCGGGAGTGACGGCTGCCGCCGCGCACCGCACGCACCCGGCGCTCCCCGCCGCACCATCGTTTCCCGCGCCCTCGGGCCGGCGGCTGCGCAGGCACACGCTGCCCGCGCTGGTCGTGCTGTGCGTCCTCGCGTTCCTCGTCTGGCCACGGCTCGGACCACCCCTTGCCGTGCGTACGGCGGACATCACGGCCCGGCCGGCGGTGCTGGGCTGCGACGGCACCGCCCGCATCGCCGGCCTCGTCACCACGAACGGCCGCCCGGGCACGCTGTCCTACCGCTGGGTGCGCAGCGACGGCACGGCCTCGGGTGTCCTGGAGGAAGTGATGGTCCGGGGACAGACGCGGGCCCGCCTCCAGTTGCGGTGGACTTTCCAGGGCACCGGGCACCACGCAGCCCGGGTCGAACTGCGCATCATCTCCCCGGCTCCCCGCACCCTCACCACCCGTTTCACGTACGACTGCCCCTAGCCCGTCCTGTACTTACAGATGTGCGACACGCGTTCCGCGCTGGTTCGGCCGTGGCCCGAACCTCGTCATGGACGCGGTGGCGGGATTCGCCGGTCAGCAGTGTCGGATCTGCTGCTGCCACACGCTGGGGTTGCCGGTGTTGAGGTACCAGTCGTTGACGTAGCCCGACCGGACCCCTAGGTCGATGAGCATCCAGTAGCGGTAGTCGGGGTTGTCCGCCGCTCCGTCGCCGGTCGTCCAGCAGGTGAGGCCGACCTCGTCACCGTTGAGGAGTGTCCCGTGGGGAACGTTGGCGTACCCGTATCCGGGACCGGTGCGCATCTGCAGCCAAGAGCCCGGGTCGATCCCGGTCACCGTCGTGCAGTTCGTCATGTCCCCGGAGATGCTGCATCGGTGGATCGCGGCGTCCGCGGGCGTCGCCAGGCCCAGCACAGCGGCGGCGGTGGCCAGCGCGGTGACGAGTGCGCCCGCGCGACGGGGTCGAAGTGTCATCGTGATCTGCGTCCTCTCGGGTGACCGGCACCAGGCGTGTCCGGCTGGTTCGTCATGCTAGGTAAGCGAGGGACGAGCAGGTTCCTGACAGTTGTCAGGGTGTACCCCTGACCAGGCAAACGCCATCGACGACGTCCGGTACGACGCCGTACCGGGACGCCGAGCCCGGCGCCATCGGGGGTTAGGCCTGCGCCCGGACTTCCCCGACTCCTCCTTCTTCTTGGTCTTCTTGGCGGCTGCCTTCTTGGCGGGCACTCGCGCAGACCCTGGGTACCTCCACCGCACACGCCCGCTACGTGCTGGGCAGCAAGGCCGGGCAGGACGCCACTACCTGACAGCAGCCGCTCCCCGGGCGGTCAAAGGCTTCGGTGCCCGCCCCCTCATCACGCTGCGCCGGGTCCTGCCCGACCGCGCCTTCGACGCGGTCATCTCCCGAGCGGTCGGTCTCGCGCGCTGAAGACGCCGCACCGGAGACTGACGATGGACCACGAGAGCCGGGAGCGAGTTTCGCCCCGGCTCTCACACTTTCACCGACTCCGGGGGGTGTTACTGAAGTCCATCAACGTGCCCCGCGCCGCGCCCACCCGGAGCAGACGGACGGCGTAGGCGGGGCGACATCCGCGGCCCGCGAAGCGGAGGTCCTTTCCGCCCTCACGGTGCCGAGAGGACGGCACGACTCGCGGAACGGGGCGCAGAGGGCAAGGCCCCTGAGGTGATCCTCGGCCTCGTCCGCCTGTCAACCGGCGGGCTGGCCGACGGCCTTGGGGGAAGGGCCGTACTGGTTGGCGGCCGGGGCGCCGTCCGCCGCCATGGCCACGAGGTACATGATCGGGCCGACTACGGGGATCAGGGCGACGAACATCCTCCAGCCCGGCTTGCCGGTGTCGTGCAAGCGGCGGACGGAGACGCTCAGCATGGGCACGGCGAACGGCAGCAGGAGGATGCTCAGCAGCGGGGCCTCGGTCGTGAAGCTGAGCCCGAGGACCGCACCGGCGGCGATCACGTACAGCAGTGAGAACCACCAGTACTCCGCGCGTCGTGCGCGACCGGAGAACGTTGCGTACTTGGCGGTGAGGCACACGCGCACCGCGTCGGCGAACGACATGCTGGCCATGGCGATCCTTTCGCAAAGACCCGCATCGTGATCCGGGTAGGCCGTTCCGGTCGATTGGGTCATGTCGGTATCTAGAAATGCGGTCGGGGATCGTCGCCGCCGCGGTGGCGGACCGCGGCGGCGACGATCCGGCTCCGACGAAGCAGAGCAAGGACGGCGTGGGGTCAGAGACTGAAGACGAGTTCGGCCTGGTCGCGCTTGGTGGTGTGCAGGTCCCAGTAGACGGGGGCGATCTCCTCGGGCTGGGCCGTCGGGAAGCCGGGGACGGCCGGGGTGCCGATCGAGACGTCGATGCCGACGTGGGCGGCCTGGATGCCGGTGCCGTCGAGTTCCTTGTGCAGGTTGATCGCCCAGTTGCGCAGCGCGGCCGCGGCGGCGTTGACGTTGCCGACCTGCGGCACGGGGTCGATGGAGCCGGCGCCGGTGGTGTAGAGCAGGGTGCCGGCGCCGGCTTCGCGCATGGCGGGCAGTACCGCCCGGGTGGCGGCGATGGCCCCGTACAGCTGGAAGTGCATCTCCACGTCCACGTGAGCCGGTTCGGTCGCGGTCGGCATGGTCAGCGTCGGGAGTTCGACGTGCCCCGGGGAGTACTCCAGGACGTCGATGCCGCCGAACTTCACGGCGGCGTCCTTGAGCGCCTGGGTGAGCGCGTCGCGGTCGAGGACGTCGGCAGGGAACGCGGCGGCGGTGATGCCGTCGGCGGTCAGCTCCTCGGCCAGGGTGTCGAGCTTGGCCTGGTTGCGGGCGATCAGTGCGGCGTCGAATCCGTGGGCGCCGAAGGTGCGGGCAAGGGCGCGTCCGAGCTTGGGGCCGGCGCCGACGATGGCGATGGTGGGCATGTGAGAGGCCTTTCAGAGACAGAGACAGAGATGGAGGTGGAGATGGATGTGGGCACGGCTATCCGTTTTCAAAGCGGAAAGCCCTATCTGGTTCGCGTTCGAGCGTAGCACAGGAAACGGATCGGGCTTTCCGGTTTGTTAGTGTGATGGGCATGACCTCCCGGGACCAGAACGCCCACGACACCGGCGGCACACCCGACTCCGCAGGCCCGCCCATGCGCAGCGATGCCGAGCGCAACCGGGGGCGGATCATCGCCGCCGCGCGCACCGTGTTCGGACGCGACGGGCTGCACGCGTCCATGGCCTCGGTCGCGCGGGAGGCAGGGGTGGGGATCGCCACCATTTTCCGCCACTTCCCCGCCAAGGAGGAACTGGTCGCCGCGGTCTTCGCGGACCGCATGGAGGCGTACGCGCAGGCCACCGCCGAGGCCCTGGCCAACCCGGACCCGTGGGACGGCTTCACCGGCTACATCCAGGAGGTCTGCGCGATGCAGGCCGCCGACCGGGGCTTCGCCGACATGATGACCATGAGCTTCCCCGGCGCCCAGCCGCTGGAAGCACTCCGCGCCCAGGCATACCAAGGCTTCCTCGAACTCATCGACCACGCCAAGGACAGCGGGCAGCTGCGCGAGGACTTCACCAGCCGGGATCTCGTCCTGCTCCTGATGGCCAACGCCGGCGTCCTCAGCGCCACCGGCGACGCTGCCCCGGATGCCTGGCGCCGCCTCGTGGCGTGGATGATCCAGTCCTTCCAGGCCCCCGTCCGCGGACCGCTACCGGAACCGCCCGAGGACGCCGCGCTGTACGAGGCCATGCGCCGCGCCAGCCACGGCATGAACTCCCCCGCGACCGGCAAACAGCACTGAGCGACCGGTCGGCCGGTGCCACGACGCTGACGGCACCCCTGCGCTGCCGTCCTCGCCGAGGATAGACAACCTGGTGAGACGAATGTACCGGGCCGCATGGTGAGGCAGGCAGCGGAGCACCAGGTCCATGATGTGCCTCATGCCGTGTACGGATGAAGGGAATTATCGGCGCGGGAACCACACACCGGCGCAAGCGAATTCACTGCTTTTTCAGCTCACCCATCCTAATGACCTGGTTGACAAGCGGATGCTTTCCGCTGTGACCCCGCGGCGCCGTTGTGCGCCCGGCGTATCCAGCGACCATGGGCCTGAGTGCCGCGCCTGACCGCCACCCCTCGCCCTGGCCGGTATGACTATCCGGAGCTCTCTTGCAGACATGAGTGGAGCCCTCACGTGATGGCCGTCAGCGGATCAGAAGCCTTTGAGTGCTGCGCCTGAACCACACAGATCCCACCGACTACACCCTCTACCCGGGCTTGGACGTGCCGATCTTCGTCGCCCGCCACCCGGCCACCGATCCCGGTGCCGGCCGAGCAGGGCACCACGCCCGTGGGCCTGGTCGCGGGCCACGGTGCGGTATGGGTGGTCCTGCTGGGCGATGCGCGCACCGGCACCGGCGTCTTCGGCCGTATCGACGGTGAGGACCGTGTCACCTGGTTCCGGCTCTCCGGCGAGGGACTGCAGGCCAGTCTCCTCCACCTGGCCTTCGACAGGTGGCTGCTGCCCAAGGACGTCGACCTCGTGGTGGTGGCCGAAGAACCCTTCGGCAGCCTTGACCTCCGCCTCGCTCCAGTCGGGCGGCTCAGCAGCCGCCTCGCGCAGGAACTGGGCCAGCCGCTCGGGCAGATCCGAGAAGTCCATGCCGGGCTTGAGCGTCCGATCGTGCGGAACAGGCCGTTGACGCCGTCGACTTCCCTGTTGTCGATCAGGTCGGACACGAGCGCGTCGGCAGCGGGATCACCCTCCTGGCTCGCAGCCGCCAGCTCCGCTTCAACGGTCTCCACAGTCAGGGGCACAGCACCACTCCGTTTCTCAGGCTGTTCGCGCTGTATGTGAGCCTCCACGGGGCTCAGCGCCAAGGCGATGCCCCACAGGAGGTATGTCGCAGTACGCCCCGGCGCGGTCGGGGCGCACGACGCCGGACCGTTCCTGCACCGCCACGTCGGAGATCATCAGCACTCTCTCCCCTGGGCGGGAGCCTCAGCGCGACCTCAGCCTCAGCGCGGACGCCCACTACTGCCTGAGCCCCAGGGGCCACCGCAGCCGATGCGGCTCCGGCTCGCGTCGAGGACATCCTCGGCGACTGCGGTGTGAACAGTGCAGGAGTGTGGGCGGCACTTCACCTCGTGCGGCCGATCGTGCGGGCACCGTCGCCGCGATGGGGTGGGAGGCCTACTTGGATTCGACTCGTCCTACCGGGCCGGGGCCGGTCGTGAGTGTCTTTTGTTCGTTCGGCCACGTGGGAGCACCCGGGTGGAGCTGGGTGTGGAGGTAGGCCGCCGTGAGCCGGGCGAGGGCGGCGACTCGCTCCGGGTTCTCGTCCGTGGTCTCGGCGGCGTCGTATCCGGCGATACCGCCAAGTCCGTGCTCCGCGTCGAACAGGGTGAGCAGGGTCTTGGGGCCGGGGGCGAGAGTGTAGGGGTCGGCGTGCCAGTCCGGTCCCATGTCCGTGAAGTGCCGGGAATCGTCCTTGTCGCCGGCGACGACCAGCGCGGGTGCGGTCATGGTGGAGAAGTCGATGGCCCCGATGATCGGCCACTGCTCGGCCATGGGCCCGTTGAAGACCTCGCCACCTCTGCCGGGCGCGGCGAGCAGTACGCCTGCCTTGATCCGGGGCTCGGCCAGGTGCACCACTCTGCCGGTGTCGGGGTCGTTGACGCCGGCGCCCAGCAGGAGGGCGGCGGTGAAGCCGCCGAGCGAGTGTCCGGCGACGGCGACCTTGGTGGGGTCGATCCGTCCCGCGAGCTGCGGCACGGTGCGTTCGATCATGTCGAGCCGGTCGAGGATGTGGGTCATGTCCTCGGCGCGGGAGCGCCAGAAGTCCGGTGCGCCGGGCGCGTCGGCGACCAGGTGGCTCAGTGTCCGGGAGGTGAGGTGGGTGGGCTGAACGACGACGAATCCGTGAGCGGCCCAGAGATGGGCAAGCGGTGCGTAGCCGTTGAGCGAGGAGAGGTTGTTCGACGGGCCGTGACCGTGGGAGAGGAGGATGACGGGGAGCTTGATTCCGGTCGCGGGTGCCGAGACGCGCACCTGGAGGTCCACGGGACGTCCGGGCACGGGGAGAACTATGGGGCTGAACGACAGGACCGGGACCGGCGTGCCCTGGGTCTCGGCGCTGGTGGCAGTGGATGTGCTCACGAGGTGGTTTTCCCTTTCGGTGGCACCTGCCGTCCGCTGGTCTGCGGCGACCGGCGACGGGCAGCGCAGGGCAGGAGAGGGCAGTCAGGAGCGTCTCGCTTCGGTTAACCTGAACCGGAGCGCCGCTCCATTTAGTATCCGGAGCGCTGCTCCACTTTGTCAATCGGCAGGAGGGCTACGCGATGGCCGACCAGAGCCCCGTTGAGGAGTCGCCGTCCCGAGGCAGGCGGGCCGACGCGCAGCGCAATCGGCAGACGGTGCTCGCCGCCGCAGCCGAGGTGTTCGTCACCTCCGGGGTCGACGCGCCGATCCGCCAGATCGCGGCCCGGGCGGGTGTCGGGATGGCCACGATCTACCGTCACTTCCCGACCCGGGCGGATCTCGTCACCGCCGTCTACCGCCACCAGATCGAGGAATGCGCTGAAGCCGGACCGAACCTGCTGGCCAGTGCCGACTCCCCGTTCGACGCGCTGCGCCAGTGGATCGACCTCTTCGTCGACTTCCTGGTCACCAAGCACGGACTCGCCGACGCCCTGCAGTCCGAGAGCGACCGCTTCGCCGCGCTGCACTCCTACTTCCTCGACCGCCTGCTGCCCGTCTGCGCCCAACTGCTCGACGCTGCGGTCGAGTCCGGCGACATCAGGCCCGGCACGCAGCCGTACGAGCTGATGCGCGGCATCGGAAACCTCTGTATCGGACGCGACAGCGACCCCCGCTACGACCCCCGCCGCCTGATCGCTCTCATCTTCCAGGGGCTCCAGCGACCTCACGCGCCCTGATGCCGACGAGCGACATCGCGACCTGGTCCCTTCGGGACTTTCACGCGATCCGAGCGGCCGCGGCCCGGTGTCACTGGCCCAGTGCGGACAGGACGTCTGCCTCTCGTATCTCCCCGGACAGGACAGGGCCGCCCGCGAAGAGGAGTACCGGCGGGGCCGGCAGGTTGAGTGTGCGGATGCGGGCGAGTTCGGCCTGTAGTGCTTCCGCACCGCCACTCGTGGTCATGACGCCCGTCTCGGCGGCGAGCCGGGCGAGCACGGTGGTGTCCGCGATGTTCAGGCCGTCGACGAAGTAGGCGCGGAACAGCCGCTCGGCCGTCTCTTCGCCCTTGCCTTGCGCGGATGCCTGCGCGGCGAGCCGGTGCGCGTCGAGGGTGTTGGTGAACACCGCGCGGCGGAAGTCGAGTTCGAGGCCGTCGTCGGCGCCGAACGAGGTGTCGGCGGCGAGCCGGGCGGCAACGGCCGCGCCGCGTTCGCGCGCCCAGACCTCGACCAGCGGTTCACCCTCGGGTGATGCCTGGGGACGGAGCTGGACAGGGCGCAATACGGTTTCGACGGTGCCGCCGTCCGCGCAGTGGCGGCGGACGGCCCGGAGGTAGCGGGTGAAGCCGAGGTAGCAGTGGACGCAGACGAAGTCGATGACGACCTCGACGCGGCGCGGACGGTGCATGACCGGACTCCTGTCGGTGCGGTGCGGTGCGGCTGGTATGCGGCGGCTCGGTGTCACCAGGGCATCGGGCCGTCGGCCGTGTAATAGCCGCCGGTCGGCCCGTCGGGGCCGATCGAAGCCATGCGGACGATGACGTCGGCGCCCTGCTCGACGCTCTGGGCGCCGGTGTGGCCGTTGAGGTCGGTGGCGGTGTGGCCCGGGTCGACGGCGTTGATCCGCATGCGCGGCAGGGCGCGCGCGTACAGCACCGTGACCATGTTCAGGGCGGCCTTGGAGGAGTTGTAGGGCAACGAGGAGATCCAGAGCGGGACGAGCGAGGCGTGGGCGGCCGGGTCGGCCGCCACCGCCAGGGAGCCCAGACCGCTGCTGACGTTGACCACGACCGGCGACGCACTTCGGTGCAGCAGGGGCAGGAAGGCCTGGGTGACGCGCACGGCCCCGAAGACGTTGGTGTCGTAGACCGCGAGCATGTCGGCGGCGGTGACCTCGTCGGCCGTCCGTACGGGGCCGGCCACGCCCGCGTTGTTGACCAGGACGTCGAGGTGCCCGGTGTGCTCGCGGACCTGCTCGGCGGCCGCCGCGACGGAGTCGTCGTCGGCAACGTCGAGGAGCAACGGGCGGGCCCCGACCGCCCGGGCGGCCTGAGCGCCACGGCGGGCGTCACGGGCACCCAGATACACGGTGTGCCCCGCCCGGGTCAGGCGGCGGGCGGTCTGCAGTCCCAGGCCCTTGTTGGCACCGGTGATGAGGGTCGTCGTCATGTCCGGCAGCCTCGCCGTCCGGTGGCCGGCCGGACAGATCACTGCTCGTCCTGGTAACGCCGGTACCAGGACGGCGTGGAGCGGGACGCCGATACTGGGGCCATGAGCGCACAGGGCGACAGCGGATCTTCCCGGCGGGGCGGCGACTTGGGGACGGCACTTCGCCGGTGGCGCGACCGCGTGCCTCCCGGCGCGGTCGGGCTGCCGACGGGGCGAAGCCGCCGGACGCCCGGGCTGCGCCGCGAGGAACTGGCCCTGCTGGCGGGCATTTCCGCCGAGTATGTGATCCGCTTGGAGCAGGGCCGGGCGACATCCCCCTCCGCCCAGGTGCTCGGCGCTCTGGCGCGGGCGCTTCGCCTGTCGGAAGCCGAGCGTGCCCATCTGTTCGCGCTGGCCGGGCAGCCCGAGCCCACGGACAGCCGACTGCCCAACCGGCTCACGCCGGGGGTGCAGCGGCTGCTCGACCAGATGCCGGGCACGCCCGTCGGCGTGTACGACGCGGCCTGGACCCTCATCGCCTTCAACCGGCTGCACGCCGCACTACTGGGCGACCCGTCCCCGCTGACGGACCGGGACCGCAACCTGGTCTGGCAGCACTTCACCGGCCCGCCCGGCCCGGTGCGCCACACCCCAGCGCAGCAGGCCCGCTTCGAAACCGCCGTGGTCTTCGACCTGCGGTCCGCGTCCACCCGCTACCCCACCGACCCGGTCCTGCGCCGCCTCGTCACGGACCTGCGCGGCACGAGCCCGCGCTTCGCCACCCTGTGGGAGGCCCACGAGGTGAGCGGCCACATGCTGCACACCAAGACCATCCACCATCCCGAGGTCGGGCCACTGCACCTCGACTGCGACATCCTCACCGAACCCGGCGGCGACCTGCGCATCGTCATCCTCACCGCCCCGCCGGGCAGCGACACCGCCGGCCGTCTCGAAGTGCTCGACGTCATCGGCACCCAGCAGATGACCGAACGGTCCCGGTCCTGGCACGGCGTCATCCCGCCCACGTGAATACGGGTTCGGACCGGGTCCGCGTCCTCCCGACGCCCCGGTGAGGGGAGCTGTCCCAGCGGGTTTTGACGCGACTTCAGACGGGTTGAGCGAGAAGGGCGATCACGGCGTTGAGGGCCATTCCCATGCCGATCCCACCGACAGTCCAGCCGAGCGCCTTGGCGCTGTTGCGGGTGAACCAGTCGTTGATCCGCTGCAGGACTGGCTCGGCGCGGTCGTGCGCGGCGATCCGGACGGCGCCGAGGAGGACCGCCGGGAGGATCATCACGACGCAGTAGCCGGCCAGCCCTCCGCCTGTGACCTGCCAGGTCAGATCGGCATTCGCGAGTAGGCCCACGGCCGCCAGGTAGGGCACCATGGTGACCAACTCCAGCGCCGTGGCCACCAACGCGAGGCTCACCAGGCCGCGCACGCCTCCGCCCTGTGTGTCCCGGTCGGCCAGACCTTCGCCGTCCGGCACGGCACCCGACATCGCCGCCGCCCGCCAGCGCTGCAGTCGGCCCGGCCTGCCCGCCCGGCTGCGGGCGCGTGCCTCCAGCCGGTAGCTCAAGGCGATGACGAGGAAACCGAGGACGAGCTGCGCGATCCGCAGGTGCGTGGGGGCGACGTCGGCCAAGGCCGCCCGGACGGCCTCCAGCACCGCATCGGCTCCCAGCACCAGGAGCACGCCAACGCAGAAGTAGAACGTCGCAACCGTAGCCAGGTAGGCGGCGATCCGGTCGGCGCGCACCCGCCCCGGGGTGAGCAACAGCCAGATCGGGATCAGCAGGGTGCCGAAGCTTGTGCTGTCCAGCAGCCCGAGCCCGGCCAGCGCCAGCGCCAGCGTCGCGCTCATCAGTCGAACAGCCGGTCAACGTAGGCGTCCAGCGCGGCGCTGATGCGGGACGCGTCGAACCCGTCCCCGGTCGCCGCGTGGTGCAGGCACAGCCCGTCCACGAACGCGACCAGCGCCGCCGCCTCGGCCTCGGTGTCGACATCCGCGGCGAGTTCACCGGCCCGTTGCGCGCCGCGCAATGCCTCCTCGACGCCCCGCAGGAGCCGCACGGTGGCGTCCCGGTGAATCGCAGCCATGTCGGCGTCGGTGAGCGACGCCTGCACGAAGCTGAGCCAGACCCGCAGCTCGGCGCGCCTCTCGACCGTCAGTGGCAGGAACGTCTCCATCAGCCGCACGACGAACTCCCGGACCGGCGGCTCGACGGGGATGGCGGCGACGCGCTCCTCGGCGCGCCGGTAGACATACTCGATGCCGAACCTCAGCAGCTCGTCCTTCGAGCGGAAGTAGCGCTGGACGAGTCCCACGGACACACCCGCCGTCCGTGCCACGTCAGCCAGGGTGGTCCGCGCCAGTCCCCGTTCGGCGACCACGCTCATCAGCGCGGAGGCGACCTGGCCGCGTCTCGTGTCAGCGTCAGCATGCTGCGTCATAGAAAAATAGTACCGCAATATTTTTTGAGGCCGCCGACGCCAGGTTGGACGAGCAGGTATCGATCAATCCTCGTCGGGCCGCCACAGCCACCGCAGAGCGTCCGGTAGCAGGACGCCGCCGTGATTGGGGCTGTGTCCGCCGTCTCCCATGACGAGGCGGAAGTCGTAGCCCGCTTCGGCGAGAGCGGCTGCCACGCGCAGGTTTTCGGCGAGCCAGTTCCGCTGTGGCTCGTTCCAGCGCAGGTCGCGGTGGCCGCCTTGCATGAAGATGCGCAGCGGCTTGCGGGGGACGCGGGAGATGAGGTCCGGGTAGGGATTGCCGCCCGGCATCTGCGCGAAGCTGGACAGGTATCCGATGGCGCGGCGGAACTTGTCCGGACGCAGCCACGCGGCGGTGAAGGCGCAGTTGCCGCCGCTGCTACCGCCGCAGATGCCCCACCTTTCGGGCGACAGGGAGATCGCGTAGCGCTCCGCAACCTGCGGGATGATCTCGGTGAGGAGGAAGGTGACGTACTGGTCGTCGAAGGCGTCGTACTCGTTGTTGCGGTTCTTCGGGTTCTCCGCATCCGGGAAGACGCCGGGATCGACGAACACGCCGATGGTGACGGGGATGTCGCCGCGGTGAACGAGGTTGTCCAGGACGATCGCGCCGCGTACCTCCCCTGCGGGGTCCAGGTACCACCACCCGTCCTGGAACACCATCAAGGATGCCGGTTCCGCCGGGTCGTACTGTGCGGGCACGTGTACCCAGAACTTCCGGACGGTCCCTGGGTAGACCGCACTGCTCCGCCACTCGAACGCGACCGTCTCGCCGGCGGGCACGCCCGGCTGTCGAGCGGAATCGGGTCCGTGGAGGTAGCGGACGTCCGACTGGTCGACCGGAAGTGGCTGGTACGGCATCTCGATCGTCACGGGGAGCAACGGTAGGGCGATCACCGTCCTTCACCGCAAAGAATTTTCGTCCGCAGGGGCCGGTCGAGCTGGTCCCGGCAGGTCACGGCAGAAGCGCGGCTCCTGCCGAGGCCGCGGACTCACCGGCACTGGTGCGGCTCCCGCAGGCACGGCAGGTGGCCCTTGCCCCGGATCACGCTCTGGCTGACGGACTCGTCGAGGTAGGCCAGGAAGCCGGCGGCGAGGGAGCCGGCACGTGCGGGGCCGTGGGTGTAGGCGTACTCGATGTCCTTGTACGGGTAGTGGCCGGCGCCCAGGTCGATCTGCCGCTCGTCGGGCCAGTCTCCGGCCAGGGGGACCGCCTTCACCTTGCCGCCCCGCTCCTTGGCGAGGCCGACCTCGCTGTAGCCGATGGCGCCGGGCTGCCTCTCCACCTTGTTCAGCACGGCTCTGGTCGAGCCGAGTTCGCAGCGGGTGACGGTGTCTTCGGCCCGGGCGGGCGGGGTGCAGTCCAGGGACGTGCTGGGTGCCTTCTCCCAGCCCTTGAGCACCCGGTCCTGGAAGATCTGCCGTGTCCCGGACTCGTCTCCCCGGCTGACCAGGACGATCGGCAGGTCGGCGATCTCCTTCCGCCCGGCGACGACCTGGCCCCAGCGCTGGTACCTGCCCGCGTAGATGTCCCGCACCTGCCGGAGGGTCAGTCCGTGCGGGCCGAGGTCGATGTCCGGGTGGACGACGAGAGTGTAGAAGGACAGCGCGATCTCTTTCCCCGTCAGATTCCAGCGCCCGCCCATCGGCCCGTCGGAGAAGGCGATCACGGAGCCGGCGGCGCCCGGCGACCGCTCCGCCAGCTCCGCCAGACCCGCCACACCGTCCTCGCTGCCCCGCGCCTCGACCACGATGTCGGCGCCCTGGCACTTGCTCTCGTACTCCCGCGCGAGCGTCCGGACGACGGGCTCGAAGGCGGTCGAACCCGTGAGGGTCAACTCCCCCTGCTCGCACTCGATCGGATTGCCGACACGCAGAACGATGATGCCGGCGAGGGCGAGCACGGCCAGGGCCAGCGCGCCGCTCAGCAGCCGCGCCGGGAGACTGAACGTCCGTAGCTTCTCGTCCGGTTTGGGGGCACTGTTGCGGTGCACGCGGCCGTCCCGCAGGCCCCCGATCAGCTTGACCTCGCCCTCGGCCGGACCCCCGGAAAGCAGCACCAGCAGCTTGAAGTGGTCGCCCGGATTGAGCGGGACGCGTGGGATGGTCACCCTACTGCCGACGTGCTCGAAGCCGTTGGCGTCCGTGAAATGACTGTTCAGGTGCTCGATGCCGGAGGGCTGGGTGACCGCTACGGCCTGGACCGTGCGGCCCGTGAACTCGGCGGTCAGGCCGTGGACCTCGGACGAGGTGTAGTCGTTGTCGGCGACGCTCTGCGACCCGTCGTTCTCGATGCGCAGCAGGACGAGCGACGCGTCGGCCATGTTCGGCACGTCGAAGTCGCCGAGGCGGGGATTGGACGACCCGTCACCTATGGGGCTGTCCATCTGTACGCGGTAGCCGATCAGCTTGCGCCGCGGCACCCGCCGGTCGTAGAGGAACATCGCGATGGGCACGAGGAGACCGAGGACGGACGTGCCGATGGCGATGACGTTCTCAAGGCTCAGCCACTCCACTGGTGGTCCCCCGCCACTCCCAGAGCTCAGATGGTGGGGTCACCGTATGCCGGTCCGAACAACCCGTCACCACTGTGACGCCAGTGTTCGCTCCACGTTCAACTTCACCTGGGGGCTCAGCACGCCGTATAGCCTCCGTCCACCGGTAGGACGGCGCCGGTGATGTAGGACGACTCCGGGCAGGCCAGGAAGAGGACCGCGTCGGCGATCTCCTCTGCTGTGGCGAGCCGGCGGAGCGGTATGGACTCCTCCCTCAGCCGCCGGTGGGCGGCAGGGTCGGGGCGTCGCTGGAAGGAAGCCTCGATGACCGGCGTCATGGTCAGACCGGGCGCCACCACGTTGACCCGGATGTTGCGCGGCGCCCATTCGACAGCGGCGCCGCGGGCCAGCGCGATGAGGCCGCCCTTGGCAGCGGAGTACAAGGTCTGGTTCGACATACCGACCATGCCGAGGCGGGAGCTGACGCACACCATCGACGCTCCCGACTCGGGAGCCAGCGCCATCAGGTGCTTCATGACCAGGAACGCGCTCAGCAGGTTGCTGTCGAGCAGGTCCCGGGCGTCGTCGGCCGTGGTTGGCGGCACCGCCTGACCTATTCCGCTCGATGCTCCGGTGACCACGGCGTTGACGTCCTGCAGTCTCATGTGCGCTTCCGTTTCAGTCGTGGGCGTGCCGGGCCGGAACTCCGAGCCCATGCCGATGCCGATGCCGGTGCCGATGCCGATGCCGGTGCCGGTGCCGGTCCGGTGTCGGTGCCGGTGTCGGGATCGGCAGCGGTCAGGCCGGCGCCTGGCCCCTTCCGGCCACGGCCTCCGGGCGGAGCAGGGCGGTGAGGGCCTCGGCGGGCAACAAGCCCCTTTCCAGGACGAGTTCGGCCACGCCCCGGCCCGTGGCCAGGGCCTCCTTGGCGATGTCGGTGGCGGCCGTGTAGCCGATGTGCGGGTTGAGGGCGGTGACCAGGCCGATGGAGTTCTCGACCGTCGCCCGCAGCGCCTCGGTGTTGGCGGTGATGCCGTCCACGCAGCGCTCGGCGAGCGTGAGGCAGGCGGCGCGCAGGTGCGTGATCGACTCCGACAGGGAGTGCAGGATGATCGGCTCGAACGCGTTGAGCTGGAGCTGTCCGGCCTCGGCGGCCATGGTGATGGTGACGTCGTTGCCGATCACCTCGAAGGCGACCTGGTTGACGACCTCCGGGATCACCGGGTTGACCTTGCCCGGCATGATCGACGAACCGGCCTGTACGGGCGGCAGGTTGATCTCGCCGAGGCCGGCGCGCGGACCGGAGGACAGCAGCCGCAAGTCGTTGCAGCTCTTGGACAGCTTGACCGCGATGCGCTTGAGCACCCCCGACATCTGCACGAACGCGCCGCAGTCCTGGGTCGCCTCGACCAGGTTCGCCGCCGTCACCAGCGGCAGGCCGGTGATCTCCGACAGGTGGCGGCGAGCCGCCTCGGCGTAGCCGACGGGTGCGTTGAGGCCCGTGCCGATGGCCGTGGCGCCCAGGTTGATCTCATGGATCAACTCGACGGCCTCGGCAAGACGGGACCGGTCCTCCTCCATCATGACCGCGTAGGCGGAGAACTCCTGACCCAGCGTCATCGGCACCGCGTCCTGCAACTGTGTACGGCCCATCTTGAGCACGTCACGGAACTCGACGGCCTTCCGGGCGAACGCGTCCTGCAGGACGGCCATCGCCTTGAGCAGCCCGTGCACGGCGAAGATGGTCGCGATCTTCACTGCGGTCGGGTAGACGTCGTTCGTGGACTGGGAGCGGTTGACGTCCTCGTTCGGGTGCACGTAGCGGTACTCGCCCTTGGCGTGGCCCAGCAGCTCCAACGCCCGGTTCGCGATGACCTCGTTGGCGTTCATGTTCGTCGACGTGCCGGCGCCGCCCTGGATGACGTCGACGACGAACTGGTCGTGCAGCTTGCCGGAGCGGATCTCCCGGCACGCGGTGACGATCGCGTCGGCCTTCTCGCCTCCCAGCAACCCCGACTCCTCGTTGGCCAGGGCGGCGGCCTCCTTCACGGCGGCCAAGGCGTCGATCAGGTGCGGATAGGCGGAGATGGGCACGCCCGTGATCGGGAAGTTCTCCGTGGCCCGGAGGGTGTGCACACCCCAGTAGGCGTCGGCGGGAACGTCACGGTCACCGAGGAGATCGTGCTCGGTGCGGGGGACGGCGTTCATGAGGCGGGGCCTTCTCTCGGCAGGCTTGGCGGGGCCTTCCGCGCGGCGGCGGGGAAGGCCCCTGTGGTGTCACCGGTGTCGTCACCTGCTCAGAGCAGGCGGTCCTTGGCCTTGTAGTAGGCGCCGCCGAACGGCAGGAACCAGGCGGTGCCGTTGTAGAAGGGGACGGGGACCTTCGGGAAGCCGAAACCGCGCAGCGGGTTGGCCTCGGGCCTGCCGTCCATCATCTCGGCGACGGCGCGGCCCATGTACGTGGCCATCTGGACGCCGTGACCGCAGTAACCCATGGAGTAGTACAGGCCGTTGGCCTCGCCCGCGTGCGGAATGCGGTCCCAGGAGAAACCGACCATGCCGCCCCACACGTAGTCGATGCGCACCCCCGCCAGCTGCGGGAAGATCTCGGTCATCTCCCGCTTGAGGATGTCGCCGCTCTTGATGTCGGAGGCCGGGTTGGAGGGGGCGAAGCGGGCCCGGCCGCCGAAGGCGAGACGGTTGTCGGGGGTGAGGCGGACGTAGTGGCCGACGTTCTTGTGGGCGACCAGCAGGCGGCCGTTCGGGATGAGCTCCTTGGCGCGCGCCTCCCCCAGCGGTTCGGTGACGATGATGAAGCTGCCGACGTTGATCAGCCGCTTGCGGAACCACGGCATCGACTTGTCGGTGTAGGCGTCCGTCGCCGCCATGACCTGCTTGGCACGGATGGTGCCGTTCATGGTCTCCACCACGAAGCCGCCGCCGGGAAGGCGGGTGAGGCCGGTGGCGGCGTTGCGCTCGTGGATCTCGGCGCCGGCCCGCTCGGCGGCGTTTGCCAGGCCGCCGACGAACTTGCCCACGTGCAGGGCCGCGCTGTCCGGGTCGAGCAGGGCGCCGTGGTAGTAGTCCGAGCTGAGTTCGGCCCGCAGTTCGCTCTTGCTCAGGACGATCGTCTCGTGGCCGAAGTTGTCGGCCAGGTCGCGCTGCTTGGCGCGCAGGCCCTCGAAGTGCCCGGGCTTGCAGACCAGGCCGAGGCGCCCGGCGCGGTGGAAGTCGCAGTCGATCTGTTCCGTCCGCGTGAGGTCCTCGACGACGTCGACGGCCTCGCGGAAGGCGTTGTACAGCTCCAGTGCGCGCTCCTGGCCGTAGCGCTTGCGCGCCTCGGCGGGGCTGATGGTGATGCCCTGGGTGCACATGCTGCCGTTGCGCCCGGAGGCGCCCGAGCCGACCTTGTCCTTCTCGACGAGGACGACCCGGGCACCCTTGCGGGCGGTGTGGTAGGCGGTGGACAGGCCGGTGAGGCCGCCGCCGATCACCACCACGTCCGCCTCGTCGGGCAGGTCCTTTCCGGAACGGTCGGGCAGGGCGGGGGCTGTGTCCAGCCAGTAGGGGATCTGCTTCATGGCGTGCGTCCTCACATCCGTCCGAAGGTTCAGCAGCCGAGCAGCTTCGGCAGGCCCGACAGGTCGGGCAGCTCGTCGTACGGCTGGTAGTCGGCGCTGCCCGGGCGGCCGTAGCGGTTGATCCACACCCGGCGCTTCAGGCCGAGGTCGCGGGTCGGGATGTGGTCGTACTCCCAGCCCTGCGCGACGTGGATGACCTGCGCGGGCTCGACGCCCATGGTCTTGAAGGCGAATTCGAAGGTCTGGCGGTCCGGCTTGTAGGCGCCGGCCTGCTGGGCGGTGATGACGTAGTCGAACTCGACGCCGATGTTCTCGACGTTGCGCGCGATCAGGTTGTCGTCGGTGTTGGAGATGATGGCGATCTCGTACTTCGTCTTCAGGGCGCGCAGCGCCTCCGGGACCTCGGGCCAGGGGCCGAAGGTGGGGACGGCCTCGACCAGGGCGTCGCCGTCGGACTCGCGGTACTCCAGGCCGTGCAGGCGCATGGCGTTGCGCAGGCTGGAGTGCAGGATCTCGTGGTAGGGGCGGTAGGCCTCCAGGACGGCCTGGAAGCGCATGACGCGGAAGTCGTCGAGGAACTCGTCGACATCCAGGTTGTCCAGGCCAAGCCGGTCCTCCAGGACCTTCAGGGTGGTGGGGCCGAGTTCGAAGTTGATCAGGGTCGCATAGGCGTCGAAGGTGACGATCTCTCTCATGGTGTTCAGCCTCAGTCTCGCGGGTTCCAGCAGTGGGTGGGGGCTTCAGACGACGCGTTCGCCGGGGGCGACGATCGCGTCCAGCGCGGCCAGGTCGGCCGGGCTCGGTATCCAGTCGGCCGCCGCCGCGTTGGCGGTGACCTGGTGGGGTGTCATGGCTCCGCAGATGACGGAGCCGACGGCGGGCAGGGCCGCCAGTGCGCCGACCGCGACCTGGAGGAGGGTCAGGCCCCGGTCGGCGCCGTATGCGGTGAGTGCCTCGACCCTGTCGAGGGCCGCGTCGGTGAGCCAGCCCTGCCGCCAGGACAGGCGGCTGCCGGGCGGGGGCTCCTCGCCGCGGCGGTACTTCCCGCTGAGCAGGCCGTTGGCCAGCGGGTAGTACGGCAGCAGGCCGAGGCCGTGGTGCAGGCAGGCCGGGATCAGGTCCCGTTCCGCACCGCGGTCGAGCAGGTGGTAGCGCGCCTGGGTGGACACGAAGGCGTCCGTGACCTGCTCGGCCGGAAGGTTGGAGCAGCCGATGTAGCGGATCTTGCCCTCGTCGACCAGCTCCTGGAGCGCGGCGACGGTCTCCTCCAACGCCGTGACGCCGTCCGGTTCGTGGTACTGGTACAGGTCGATCCGGTCGGTGCCGAGCCGGCGCAGTGACGCCTCCAGCGCGTGCCGGATGTAGGCGCGGGATCCGCGCGGGCCGTACAGGTCGGCCTCCCGGCTCATCTCCATGCCGAACTTGGTGGCGAGGACGATGTCGTCGCGGTGGCCCTTGAGGGCGGCGCCCAGCAGGCGTTCGCCGTCGCCGCGCGAGCCACCCCGCTCGCCGGACCCGCCATACATGTCGGCGGTGTCGAACAGGGTGATCCCGGCGTCGAGGGCGGCGTGGACGACGGCCTTCGTGCCGTCCTCGTCGAGACGGCTGCCGAAGTTGTTGCCGCCCACGCCGACCACCGAGACGGCCGGGCCGCGTGCTCCGAGCGGACGGTATCTCATGACCGGTTGCCGAACCCGATGCAGACGTTCTTGGTCTGCAGGTAGCTGGACAGGCCCTCGAGGCCCTTCTCCCGGCCCCAGCCGCTGTGCTTGTAGCCGCCGAAGGGGAGTTCGACGCCGGTGCCGACCCCGGTGGCGTTGACATACACCTGGCCTGCCCGGATGCCCTCGGCCATGCGCATCGCCTGGTCGATGTCGCGGGTCCACACGTACGAGGCGAGGCCGTACGGACTGTCGTTGGCGATCTCCAGCGCCTCGTCCGCGTCGTCGAACTCGATGACCGTGACGACGGGACCGAAGATCTCCTCGCGGGCGCAACGGGCCTGGTTGTCCAGCCCGGTCAGGACGGTCGGCTCGACGAAGTAGCCGTCGGCGAGGTCGGGGTCCGAGGGGGCGCCTCCACCGGCCCGTGCCACGGCGCCCTCCTCCCGCGCCAGCTCGAGGTAGCCGAGGACCCGGTCCCGCTGCCGTGCGGCGACCAGCGGGCCGACGTCCGGGTCGGTGAGACCCGGGCCGACGCGCAGGGACGCGGCGTGCGCGACGAGCTTGTCCAGGAACTCCTCGGCGCCGCGCTGGAGCAGCAGCCGGGTGCCGGCCGAGCAGGTCTGCCCGGCGTTGCCGAACGCCGAGGCGGCGACCGCACCGAGCGCCAGGTCGAAGTCGGCGTCGGCGAAGACGACGACCGGCGACTTGCCGCCCAGTTCGGTGACGGAGGGCACCACGTTGGCGGCGGCGGCCTGGGCGACCTTGATACCGGTGGGCACCGAGCCCGTGAAGGTGACCTGGTCGATGTCCGGGTGGCCGGCGAGGGCCGCGCCGGTCTCGCCGTCGCCGGGGACGACGTTCAGCACGCCCGGCGGCAGACCGCACTCCAGGGCGATCCTGCCGATCTCCAGCGGGGTGAGCGGCGCCTCGGGGGACGGCTTGAGCACGACCGTGCAGCCCGCCGCCAGTGCCGGAGCGGAGCCCCTCGCGGTGTTCTGCAGTGGGTAGTTGAACGGGATGATCTGACCGGAGACACCGATCGGCTCACGAACCGTGTAGTCGATCAGGCCGGGGCCCAGCGGGATCGTCGAGCCGCCGAGCTTGTCGGCGACGCCCGCGTAGAACTCGAAGTAGCGGGCGGCCGCTTCGACATCGGCCTTCGCCTGGCGAAGCGGCTTGCCGACGTCCTGGCTCTCCAGACGGGCCAGCCGTTCGCCCTGGTAGCGGATGGCCTCCGCGATCCGGTACAGGATGCGCCCCCGGTCGGCGGCGCGCATCCCGGCCCACTCGGGAGCGGTGAAGGCCGCGCGCGCCGCCGCCACTGCCTGGTCCACATCGGCCTTGCCGCCCAGTGCCACCAGGGCGATGGCCGTGCCGTTCGACGGGTCGACCGCGGTGAACGTGCGGCCGTCGGCGGCGGGCACCTGCTTGCCGTCGATCAGCAACTCGGTCAACTGGAGTTCGTCGGTCATGGCTGGATCTCCCCCAGCACCTCGCCGAAGATGACGACCTCGTCACCAGGACGGACCGTGCGGATCCGGCGCACCCAGAGCACGATGCCCTCCTGCGGGGCGGTGACCTCCTCCAGCGTGTTGCCGTAGTGGTCGGTGATGGTGGCGATCAGGTCGCCTTCCTTGCAGGTCTCCCCCGGCTCGGCGCGGGCGACGAAGAAGCCACCGGCGGCGGAGCGGGCGAAGGTGCCGGAGACGGTGGTGTAGGTGTCCCGCAGCTCCGCCTCGCCGTCGATCATGCCGAGGCTGCGCAGGATGTTGCGGATCGAGTTCATGTGGTGCTCGACGTTGGTCTCGCGGTACGTGGCGCCGCCGCACTCGATGGTGATGGCGGGCTTGCCGGCCTCGAGGACGGGGTGGCGGACGGTGCCGCCCCACTTGCCGCCCTTCCAGACCAGTTCATGCCCGGCGGCGAGGGCCAGGTCCGTCGCCAGGTCCTCGTAGCCGCCCTGGAGGATGACCAGCGGGGCGATCTCGCCGTAGGCGCCACCGGTGTGCAGGTCGACCACGGCGTCGACGGCGGGGACGACCTGCTCGACGAAGGTGGCGGCCAGGCGCTGCGAGTACGAGCCCTCCGCGTCGCCCGGGAAGATGCGGTTGAGGTTGAGGTGGTCGATGCCGCTCGCGCGGGCGGCCGCCTCGAAGGCGGGGGTGTTCAGGCAGGGGATGCCGACGACGGTGCCGCGCAGGGTGGCCGGGTCGATCTCGGCGAGCACGCGGCGGATGGCCTCCTGGCCGTCGTACTCGTCGCCGTGCACGCCCGCGTCCACGCACAGGACCGGGCCGTCCTGGGCGCCGTTGACGACGATCAGCGGAATGCCGAGCTCCACGCCGTAGCTGCTGGTGCCGACCGGGATCAGGCCCTGGGCGCGCTCGCCCGGGGCAACGGTCAGCGGACCGATGGAGTACATGTGGTTCCTTCCCAAAACATGGATCAGATGCGGGCGGACGCCTCGGCGAGGGTGCCGGCGATGATCGCGGCGATACGGTCGAGGACGGCGCGGTCGCTGATCAGCGGGGGCGCGATCTGGACCAGCGGCGCGGAGCGGTTGTAGACGCGGGCCAGCAGGCCGGCCTCGCGCAGCCGACGCGGGATCAGGTCGCCGATGAGAGCGGCTCGGGCGCCGGCGCTGAAACCGCCGTCGTCGAGGTCGCCGACGAGTTCGCAGGAGTAGAAGAACCCGGTGCCGCGGACGTCGCCGACGATGGGCAGGTCCTTGAGGGCCGCCATGCGCTTGGCCAAGTCCCCTTGGAGGACGCGGACGTTGTCCAGGATCCGGTCCCGCTCCATGATGTCCAGGTTGCGCAGGGCGATGGCCGTGCTCAGCGGGTGTCCGGCGAAGGTGTATCCGTGGTTGAGGACCTCACCGGGCCGGTTGATGACCTCCGTGACCTTGGTGCCGACCAGGGTCGCGCCCAGGGGGGCGTATCCGGCGGTGATGCCCTTGGCGACGGTGACTATGTCCGGGCGGGCGCCGTAGCGGTCCCCGCCGAACCACTCCCCGATCCGGCCGAAGGCCGTGATGACCTCGTCGGCGACGAGCAGGAAGCCGTACCGGTCGGCCAGCGCCCGAAGCCCCTGCCAGTAACCCTGGGGCGGGGTGATGCAGCCGCCCCGGTTCTGCACCGGCTCGGCGATGAGCATCGCCACGGTCTCCGGGCCCTCGGTCAGGATCGCGGCCTCCAACTCCGCGAGCAGCCAGGCCGTGTACACCTCGTCGTCCGCGAACTCCGGGGCCAGGCCGAAGCGGTTGGTGTTCGACACGAACCGGGTGTCGATCGCCGGCGGGCCGTACGGCTCCGTCAGACCGGGGTCGTCGTTGAACGACAGGGTGCCGATGGTCAGGCCGTGGTAGGCGCCGCGCCGGGCGATCGCCTTGGTGCGGCCCGGCTCGCCGCGCAGGGCGTGGTAGCGGCGGGCCAGCTTCCAGGCGGTCTCGACGGCTTCGGCGCCGCCGCTGGAGAAGAAGGTGTGCTCGATGTCGACGGGGGCGATCCGGGACAGCCGCTCGGCGAGTTCGATGGCCGAGGGGTGCGCGGAACCCGTCCACAGCGGGCTGTAGCACAGTTCCCGCAGTTGCCGTTCGGCCGCCTCGGCGAACTCGGCACCGTAGGAGTAGCCGAGTTGGCAGCAGTACAGCCCTGACAGACCGTCGATGTAACGCCTGCCTTCGGCGTCATCGACGTACGGGCCCTCTCCCCGGCGGACGACGAACAGTTCCTGACCCGGCAGCGCGAGCGAGCCGTTGTCGGTCATGTTCAGCAACAGGTGCCGCTGGGCGGTGGCGATCATACGGCGTCACCTCCGGGGGCCGCGATCGCCGTGGTGTTCTCCACCGACAACAGGGAGTCCTGTCGTCCGGAGCCGAGCCAGCGCACCAGGGCCACCAGGCCGAGGGCGAGGATGGCGAAGGCGGTGAGGAGCGCGCTGACGGCGGTGACGCTGGGGTCGATCTCGAAGGTGAGCGAGTTGTAGACCTGCACGGGCAGGGTGACGGTGTCGACCGAGGAGAGGAACTGGGAGATGTAGAACTCGTCGAAGCTGGTGATGAAGGAGAAGATCGCCGCCGCGATCATGCCGGGTGCGGCGAGGGGGAAGGTGATCTTCCGGGCGATCGTGAGCCGGCCCGCGCCCATGCTCGCGGCGGCGTCCTCGAGGCGTTCGTCGATCCCGCGCAGGGTCGCGATCAGGATCAGCACCGCGATCGGTGAGGCCAGCACGGTGTGTCCGAGGGCGATGGCGATGGGGCTGCCCAGCATCGCGGCGGGCTCGAACAGCAGGAACAGGCCGAGCGCGGTGACGATCTGCGGGATGACCAGAGGGCCGAGGACCAGGGCGAAGACCGCCGAGCGCAGCGGCAGTTCACTGCGGACCAGGGCGGTCGCCGCGGTCACCCCGATGATCAGGGAGAACACGGTACTCAGCGCGGCGACCAGAGCGCTCAGGGAGAGCGCGGCCGGCCATTTGCTGCCGTCGGCGAACAGGGCCTTGTACCAGTTCAGCGTCCACGCCTCCGGCGGGAAGGCGGCGAAGGCGTTGTTGCTGAAGGAGGTGACGAGGATGACGACGATCGGCAGCGCCAAAAACAGCAGGATCACAGTGGCGACCGCGGTCAGGGCGATCCGCCCGACGAGGCTCTGGCGCAGCTCCATCATGACGCACTCCTCTTTTTACGGCTGGCGCCCAGGGAGCTGACGACCTTGACCAGCAGCAGTCCGGCCAGGGTGAGCACCAGCAGGATCACGCCTTGCGCGGCCGCCCCGTTCCACTGGTTCTCCTTCGTCACCTGCTGGTTGATGAGGGTGGCGATCATCGTCTGGTCGGGTCCGCCCATCAGGGCCGGGGTGATGTAGTAGCCCAGCGAGAGGATGAAGCTGAGCAGCCCGGCGCTGGCCAGGCCGGGGGCGACCAGCGGCAGGTAGACCCTGCGGAAGATGGTCACCCGTCCGGCGCCCATGCTGGCCGCGGCCGCCATCAGGCGGCGGTCCACGCCGCGCATCACGCCGTACAGCAGCAGCACCGTGTACGGCAGCATCATCGAGGTCGTACCGATGACGACGCCGAGCTCGTTGTAGAGCAGCTGGAACGGCGCTCCGGGGACCGACATGGCGGCCAGCGTCTCGTTCACCAGGCCCTTGTCACCGAGCATGATGATCCAGCCGTAGGTGCGTACCAGGGCGGACACGAAGTGCGGCACGACGACGATCAGCATGGCCAGGCCCGCCAGGATGGGCTTGAGCCGCGTGATCGCCTGGGCCAGGACGAACCCGAACACCAGGCTCAACACGGCGGTCTCGGCGGAGATCCGCAGCGTGGTGATCAGGACGGACAGGTTCACGCCGGTCAGGGCGTCGGCGTACCAGTGCAGGGTGAACGATCCGTCGGCGTCCTTCAGGCTGAGCAGCAGCGTGCTGAAGATCGGGTAGACGAACAGCACCAGCAGATACACGACGACCGGCAGCGCGTAGAGGATCCCGACGCGTGTCCTGCGCGAAGCCAGGAGTTTGCGCGGGCGGGCGGGGGCCCCCGCGGTGAGGGTGGCTGCCATGGCTCACCCTGCCTGTTCGTCTGCGAAGAGGTTGACGTCGTCCGCATCGGCGGTGATCCCGACCCGCTCGCCGGCGACGGGTCCGCGGCCGGCCGGGACCTCCAGACGCAGCAGGGGCGCGTCCTTGCCGTCGATGCGCACCCCGGCGCGGACCAGAGTGCCCACATACGTGGCGGTCTCGACGGTGCCGGTACAGAAGCCGTCGTCGGTGGCGCAGGCTCGCAGCCGGCCCGGCTGGACGGCGACCTTGACCTGGGCACCCACGGCGAGGTCGTGGCGGCGCGCCTTGATCAGGCCGCCGCTGTTGTCGAGGCGGACCAGGGTGTGCTCGCCGTCGTGCTGCTCGACGCGGCCGGGCAGGAAGTTGGCCGCGCCCAGGAAGTCCGCCACGAACGGCGTCTTCGGCCGCTCGAACAGCTCCCTGGGGGTGTCGAACTGCTCGATCAGGCCGTTGCGCATCACCGCGATGCGGTCGGACATGACCAGCGCTTCTTCCTGATCGTGCGTCACATAGATGACGGTCAGGCCGATTTCCTGCTGGATGGTCTTGATCTCGACCTGGAGCTGGTCACGCAGCTTCTTGTCCAGCGCGCCGAGCGGTTCGTCCATGAGGATGACCGGCGGGCGGTAGACCAGCGCCCGGCACAGGGCGACCCGCTGCTGCTGACCGCCGGACAGCTCACGCGGCTTACGCCCGCCGAACCCGGACAGGCCCGCGATCTCCAGCGTCTCCCCCACCCGGCGGCGGATCTCGTCCTTCGCCACTCCGCGCAGGGTGAGCGGAAAGGCGACGTTCTCGGCGACCGTCATGTGCGGGAAGAGCAGGTACTGCTGGAAGACGAAGCCCAGGCCGCGTTTCTGCGGCGCGAGCCGGGTGACATCCCGGTCCCCGACGGTGATGGTGCCGGAGTCGGGTTCGCAGAACCCGGCGATCATCATCAGCGTCGTGGTCTTGCCCGACCCCGAGGAGCCGAGGAAGGTGACGAACTCCCCGGCGGCGATCTCCATGGACGCCTCGTCGACGGCGACCACGTCGCCGTAGGTCTTGCGCAGGGCCACCACCGACAGCGATTTGCCGGTCGCGGTGGCCGGCTTGCCGCCGGCCACCTTGACGGACGGTGTGGCAACACCGAATTCAGCCACGAGCCCACTCCAACCAGCGCTTGGTGACGGCCGATTCGTTCTTCAGCCACCAGTCGACGTCCGCGTCGAAACCCTTGTCGTAGTACTTGGGCGCACCGGCGAGTGCGTTGCGCTCGTCCTCGGTGAGCTTGGCGTAGGCCAGCGGGGACGACGGGTTCGACGGGAAGGCCTTGGCCAGGGCGGCCTGGCTCTCGGCACGCAGCGAGAAGTCCATCAGCTGGTAGGCGGCGTCTATGTTGGCCGCGCCCTTGGCGATGGCGTAGCCCTGGAACTGGCGGCGCATGCCGTTGAGCTGCCGCTCCACCGGGACGCCCTGCTTCTGCAGATCGGCGATCCGGCCGTCCCAGACGGTGGACATCGTCACCTCCTGGCGGCTCAGCAGCACACCCGGCAGCGGGCCGCTGTCCCAGAACTTCTTGATGTCGCCCCGCAGCTGTGTCAGCACCTTGAAGGCCCGGTCCACATCGAGCGGGTACAGCTTGTCCATCGGCACGCCGTCGGCCAGCAGCGCGAACTCCAGCTCCGGCAGGTCACCGTCCGGGTTGCACATCGAACGACCGCCCTGGAACGCCTTGGTGTCCCAGAAGTCCGCCCACGACTCCGGCTTCCTGCCGCCGAAGGCGTCCGTGCGGTACGCCATACACGCGCCGTAGAAGCTGCTGCCGACGGCATGGTCGGTGATCTGGTTCTCGGGGATCTTCGCGCTCTTCACGCTCTTGACCCGGTCGAGGTCCAGCGCCTCCAGCGCGTCCTGCTTGACGTACTTGATGTGGGACATCATCGAGTTGTTGATGAGGTCGCACTGCGGGCGGCCCTGCTTGATCTGCGCCAGCAGCGGGGCGTCGTCCAGGTTGAGCACCTTGACCTGGATGCCGGTCTCCTGGGTGAACGGCGTGTAGATCGCCTTCTGCAGGGCCGCCCCGTAGGAACCGCCGCTGTCACGGACGACGACCGTCTTGCCGCCGCCCTTGCCGCCGCCGGCCTGGGCACGGCTGGTGCCGGTGCCGCAGGCGGCCAGGGAGGGAAGAGCGGCGAGGGCGGCGAGGCCGCCTGCTCCGCGCAGGAGCGCTCTACGACCGATCTGGGCATCACTCATGACAAATCTCCTGGAAGTAGCGCAATGGGGGGCCAGCTCTGGGGGGGTAGGGGGTGGAGTCAGCGGGCGGGCCTGCGGCCCGTCAGTGGTGCGGGACGGCGATGGCGGCGAGCTCCGTGCCGGGGCGGACGGAGAGCCCGTTCATGCCGTAGATGATCTTTCCGGTGGCCGTGGCGGTGATCTTGTGCTCGGTGCCGTCGACCGGGTCGATGATGCGGCCGATGGTCTGTCCCTCGGAAACCTCGTCACCGGTGACCGCGTCCGGGTACCACAGACCGGTGACCGGGGAGACGACCTCGCCCGTCCAGATCCAGTCGCGCGGCTGCACGGTCACCGGTGCGAGGTCCTGCGGGGCCTCGATGACTCCGAGGTGGTGCAGGATCCGGTAGAGGGCGTCGAGGAGCCTGCGCACGGTGGCGGGGTCGCGGTCGCCGAGTTGGCCGGTCTCGACGAGGATCGCGGGGATGCCCTGGCGGTTCGCCGCGGCGTGGCTGTTGCCGCCGTCCGGGCTGGTGCCGAAGATGACCAGCTCGTATCCGACCGCGTGGGCCATCGCCTTGTTCTTCGCGTCCAGTTCGTCGTCGCCGGTCAGGCGGTAGCCGACGAAGTCGAGCAGGTGCTGGTCGATGCCGCCGCTGTGCAGGTCGATGTAGGCGTCGGCGCCGTCGATCAGGTGCTCGAAGAGCCAGGCCGCCATGCGGTCGGTGGGGCCGCCGTCCTTGTCGCCGGGGAAGACGCGGTTGATGTTGACGCCGTCCAGCGGGGAGATGTTGAGCCTGCCCCCGTAGACGGCCGGGGGGTTGGACACGGGGCAGATCACCAGCTGGCCGGCGACCTCGTCCGGTTCCAGCAGCCCGGCCAGGCGGGTGGTGGCGTCGACGCCGATGAACTCGCCGCCGTGCACACCCCCGGTGATCACCACTCTGGGGCCCGGACGGGAGCCGTTGACGAGGATCACGGGAACCTGGGCCGTCGTGGAGCCGAGGTCGGCGGGCAGGGTCCCGCGGGTCTTCTGGCCGGGCTCGGCCCGCAGCGGGCCGATGGTCAGGGTCATGTCTTACCTCGTTCGAGCTCAGGCCGCGATGCGGCCGTTGGTGGTGATGAAGTCGATCGGCTGGGCGGTGCGGCCCTGAAGGGCGAGGTCCGCGGCGATGTCGCCCATGGCGGGCGAGAGCTTGAAGCCCTGGCCGGAGAAGCCGGCCAGCAGGACGATGTCCTCGCAGCCCGGCAGGTGGCCCACCAGCGGCCGGGTGCTGTCGGTGTAGCCCTCCATGAAGACGGACAGCCGTACCGGGTCGGGGTTCAGGCCGGGCAGGTGGCGCCGCACGATCTCCGTGAACGTCTCCAGTTCCTCCGGTGCGACGGTCCGGTTCAGGCGGTTCGGGTCATCCACAGGCTTGTGGTGGGCCTGGGACAGGCCGAGCTTGACGGTCATCCCGTCCGGGGACGGGATGCCGTAGAAGGGGACGTCGCCCCGGCGGATGAAGGCGGGCCGCTCCGCATCCGCCGACTGGTCCTCATGGGGCAGGAACCAGGCGCTGATCGCGCGGTAGACACTCACCTCCCACGGCAGGCCGGGCAGCAGGTCACCCACCCACGGGCCGGGGGTGACGACCGCGGCGTCGAAACGCTCCGTGCCGGTGTCGGTGCGGATCTCCACGCCTCCCCCGGCGACGGGGGTGACCTCCCGGACCGGGGTGTAGCGGCGGATCCGGGCGCCCAGTTCCTCGGCGCGCCGGGCCGCGGTCTGGACCGTCAGCTCGGGGCGGACGAAGCCCGCGTGACGGTCCAGGACCACCAGATCGCCGTCGTCGACGCGAAGCTGCGGGAAACGCTTGGCCACCGCCTCGGCGTCGAGCACCTCGTGGTCGAGGCCGTGCTCGGCGACGACGTCCCTGACGGTACGCATCTCGGGGTGGTCGGCCGGCCCCATGACCAGGGCCCCGGTCAGGCGGCGCAGCTCCCGCCCGGTCTCCGCCTGCAACTGCTCCCACAGGGCGTCGGCGTGCCGGACGAGCGGCACATAGCGGCCGTCGTCGGTCTGCACGCTGCGGAAGACCCGGGTCTCACCGCCCGCGGCACTGCGGTCGTGGCCGGGGGCGAACCGGTCGTATCCGACGACCTCGGCACCACGGGCCGCCAGCCGCCAGGCGGCCTGGCTGCCCACCGTGCCGGTGCCGACGACGGCGACACGTTTCCTCGTGGCCATGTGGTTCTCCTTGCCGGATGTACCGAACGGTGGTCGGGGCGGGGTCAGGCCGCGGTGCGGTCGAGGGTGGAGATGAAGTCGATGGGCTGGGGCGAGGAGCCGTCCAGCGCGAGGTCGGCGGCGATGTCGCCGAAGGCGGGCGAGAGCTTGAAGCCGTGGCCGGAGAAGCCGGCGAGCAGGATCAGGTTCTCGGCGCCGGGCAGCGGGCCGACCAGCGGGCGGCTGCTGCCGGTGTAGCCCTCCATGTAGACGGCCAGACGGGTCGGGTCGGGGTTGAGGTCCGGCAGGTAGCGGCCCATCAGGTCGGCGAAGATCTCCAGCTCCTCCGGCTGCACCGTCCGGTCCAGCTGGTTCGGGTCGCCGGCCGGCCGGTGCAGGGCCTGGGAGAGGCCGAGCTTGACCGAGATGCCGTCCGGGGAGGGCAGGCCGTAGCAGTGGGTCGGTGCCGTACGGATGAACGCGGGACGCTCCTCGCCGAACCAGGCGTCGGTGGTGGGCACGAACCAGGCGCTGATGATGCGGCGGATCTGCACCTCCCAGGGCAGGGCGGGCAGCAGGTCGTTGACCCAGGGGCCCGGGGTGACCACGGCCGCGTCGAAGCGCTCGCTGCCGGTGTCGGTGCGGATCTCCACCCCGCCGCTCACCGGCGTGACCTCGCGCACCGGCGTATAGCGGTGGATCACGGCCCCCAGCTGTTCCGCGCGTCGGGCGGCGGTCTGGACGGTCAGTTCGGGGCGGATGAGACCGGCGCGGCGGTCGAGCACTGCCGCGTCGCCGTCCTCGATCCGGTACTGCGGGAAGCGCTTGGCCAGGGCCTCGGCGTCGAGCACCTCGTGGTCGAGGCCGTGCTCGGCGATGGACTGCAGGACGGTGGCCATCTGCTGGTGCTCGGTCGGCCCCATGAGCAGGCACCCGGTCAGGCGGCGCAGCTCGCGGCCGGTCTCCTGCTGGAGCTGCTCCCACAGGGTGTCGGCGTGCTTGAGGAGCGGGACGTACCGGGAGTCCTCGAAGTGGGCGCTGCGGAAGATCCGGGACTCGCCGCCGGCGGCACTGCGGTCGTGGCCGGGGGCGAACCGGTCGTATCCGACGACCTCGGCGCCACGGGCCGCCAGCCGCCAGGCGGCCTGGCTGCCCATCGTTCCCACGCCGACGACGGCGACGCGCTTCCTGGCAGCTGACACAGGACTTTCCTTTCGTATCGCCGAGGCGCATGCTGTGCCCTCAGCGTGAGGCTGTTCGATTCGAGAGAGTTTGGGCGGGAGCCGGACCTTGTGGGGTCCTGCGGCTCACAACCGCCGCATCTCGCAGTCCGGCTCACTTCGGCGGGACCCTCTTGGAGCCGTGCCACATTGTGGAATGCTGTGCTAGAATCTGGCACAGAGAATGGCAGTGGCTCAGAGGGGAGTCAAGAGGGTGTCCAGCAGAAATTTCGAGGATTAACAGGGGGAAACCGGATGGAAATGAAGAGCGTCACCAGGTCGCTGCGAATCCTGGAGGCGGTCGCCCAGCATCAGCCCGTGACCGTAGGGGAGTTGACGAAGCTCTTCGGACTGCCCAAGTCCACCGTGCAGCGCACCTTGGTCACGCTGGCGGAGGCCGGCTGGCTGCGCGCCAACCGCAAGGACACCACCCGCTGGGAGATCGGCGCCCGCGTCCTGGCCGTACGACCCGCCGCCCTGCAGGGCTCCAGCCTGTTCGCCGCCGCCCGTGAACCCATGGTTCGCCTCCGGGACACGGTGAACGAGACCATCCACCTGTCGGTACCGGACGCCCTGCAGTGCATGGTCGTGGTGGACCGCGTCGACTGCGACCACCCCGTACGCACCTTCCACACGATCGGCGACACCTCTCCCCTGCACGCCACCGCCGTCGGACGCACCGTTCTCGCTCACCTTCCGAGGCGGGACGTCGACGAACTCATCACGCGAGGGCTGGAGCGTTTCAGCGACACGACCCCCGTCGACCCCGAAGAGCTGCACGCCGAACTGGACCGCATCCGCGCCGACGGGTACGCGGTCAACCGCAACCAGTACCGGCCGGGCGTCTGCGCCGTCGCCGCTCCCGTTCTGGACGAGGACGGCACGCCTCTGGCCACCGTGGCCATCTCCATGCCCGAGTCGCGGTTCGACGATGAACGCGTCCCCGAGTGGGGCCGCCTCGTCGCCGACACAGCCGCGGAGATCACACGGCGCCGCCTGGGCGCCTGAACGGAAAGCGGCGGTCCGCAGCCACGCCGACGAGGGGCGGCTCACACGCGTCAGCGTGCGAGCCGCCCCTCTGCCCATGTCACGGCAGCCGTGCCCTGTGCCCGGCCGGGGGGAGACGGCTCGGGCACAGGGCGGCCGCACCACGCGGCGCAGTAGGCACGGTCAGCGCACTACCGCTGTCCATCGCCGCGGGGAATCGGGACTCCCATCACCCCTCAAGGCCGGTCCGGTGATCGGACGCCCCGGGAGCATGCGAGTGTGCCGCATTGTGGAACGATGTGCTACCATCTGGCACGATCATGCCTTTGGCTTCCCAAGGGAGTCAAGAGGTGACACAGGCACTCCACAGATCTGAGGGGGCACCGAATGGAGATGAAGAGCGTCACCAGGTCGCTGCGGGTTCTGGAGGCGGTCGCGCAGCATCAGCCCGTGACCGTGGGGGAGTTGACGAAGATCTTCGGGCTTCCGAAGTCCACTGTGCAGCGCACCCTGCTCACGCTCAACGAGGCCGGCTGGCTGCGGGCGAACCGCAAGGACACCACGCGCTGGGAGATCGGCGCCCGCGTCCTGGCCGTACGACCCGCCGCCCTGCAGGGCTCCAGCCTGTTCGCCGCCGCACGGGAGCCGATGATCCGGCTCCGTGACGTGCTGAACGAGACCATCCACCTGTCCGTGCCTGATGCCCTGCACAGCGTGGTCGTCGTCGACCGTGTCGACTGCGACCACGCCGTGCGCACCTTCCACGCGATCGGCGACACCTCGCCCCTGCACGCCACGGCCTCCGGGCACGCGGTCCTCGCCCATCTGGCGAAGGCCGACGTCGACGAGGTCGCCGCGGGCACGCTGGAGGGTTACGGCGAGGAGACCATCACCGACCCGGTGCAGCTGCGGTCGGAGCTCCAGCGCGTCAGAAAGCGCGGCTACGCCGTCAACCACAACCAGTACCTTCAAGGCGTCTGCGCCATCGCGGCACCTGTCCTGGACGGCGACGGCGTGCCGCTGGCCGCCGTGGCCGTCTCCCTGCCCGACTCCCGCTTCGAGCCCGGCCGACTGCCCGAGCTGGGCCGGCTGGTCGCCGAGACGGCGGCGGAGATCACCGCCCGACACCAGGCCTGACGGCTGTCCCGGCTCCGGGTACTCACCCCGGCTGACGGCCGCGTTCCCCACCCGGGCGGGTCCGGCCCCCTCCCTGCGGGAGGCGGGCGTCGCGCGTCGGCATCACTTCACGATCACGTAGATCTTGCGCACGGTTTCGATGGTCTTCCAGACGCCTGCGAAGCCCGGCTTCATGACAAAGCTGTCGCCTGCCTTGTAGACCACCGGCTCGCCACCGTCCGGCGTGAGCTCGACGACGCCGGCGAGGATATGGCAGAACTCGAAGGTCTCACCCTTGATCGAACGCGTCTCGCCGGGCGTCGCTTCCCAGACGCCCGTATGGATCGCCTCCCCACGGGCGACGTCCTGGGCCCAGGTCTTGAAGGCGGGGTTGCCGGAAATCAGGCGTTCCGGGAGCGGGCCGGACTCGTGCGGCGCGAAGGAGGGATCGGTGTCGATGGTCTTCAGGAGCGACATGTCTTTCCTTTTCTTTCCTTTCGGGCGTGAGAGGTTGGCAGCCGCGGCCTCGGTCGCCCCATGGGCCTGGGCTTGAGACTCTGCTGGAGGCGCTGGTTGCCGAGGCCGTCGCTGAGGAGAGGGCATGGCCGTCCCCCGTGCCCGGCGGCGTGGAAACCGGGCACGGGGGAGGTTCGTCACGGTGCGTGCTGCGGCGCAGTCAGGGCATGACCGCCGTCATCGCACAGGCACCGCCAGGTACTGGTACTCGAGGAACTCGTCGATTCCGACCCTGCCGCCCTCGCGGCCGAGTCCCGACTGCTTGACGCCGCCGAAGGGTGCGGCCGGGTTGGACACGAGGCCCGTGTTGAGGCCGACCATGCCCACCTCCAGGCGCTCGCTGACGCGCAGGGCGCGGTCCAGGCCCTCGGTGAAGACGTAGCCGACGAGTCCCCAGGGCGTGTCGTTGGCGCGGCGGACGACCTCGTCCTCGTCGTCGAAGGTGAGAATCGCGGCGACCGGACCGAAGATCTCCGTGCCCATCAGCCGGCTCTCGGCCGAGACATCCGTGAGCACGGTCGGCGGGTAGAAGCAGCCAGGCCCCTCGGGCGTACGGCCGCCGACGAGCACCCGGGCACCGCGCTCCACCGCGTCGGCGACCAGCTCCTCGACCTTGGCCCGTCCGGCCCGGTCGATCAGCGGGCCGACATCGACACCGTCACGCGTACCGGGGCCCACGACGAGCGCGCCCATCCGCTCGGCCAGCCGCCGCCCGAACTCCTGAGCCACCGACCGGTGCACGAAGAAGCGGTTGGCGGCCGTGCAGGCCTCGCCCATGTTGCGCATCTTGGCGACCATCGCGCCGTCCACGGCCTTGTCCAGGTCGGCGTCCTCGAAGACGATGAACGGCGCGTTCCCGCCGAGCTCCATCGACGTCCGCACGACCGCCTCCGCGCTCTGGGCCAGGAGCAGCTGCCCCACGGCCGTGGAGCCGGTGAAGGAAAGCTTGCGAATCCGCCCGCCGCGCAGGAGCGGTTCGCACACCTCCCCCGCACGGGAGGTGGTGACGACGTTCAGCACGCCGTCCGGCAGCCCGGCCTCCTTGAGGATCGCGGCGAGAGCCAGGCTGGACAGAGGGGTCTGCGGGGCCGGCTTGAGCACCATCGTGCAGCCGGCCGCGACGGCCGGGCCGATTTTGCGGGTGCCCATGGCCAGCGGGAAGTTCCACGGGGTGATCAGCAGGCAGGGGCCGACCGGGCGGCGGGAGAGCAGCATGCGGTTGCGGCCGTCCGGCAGGGTGGCGAGGCCACCGTCGATACGGACGGCCTCCTCGGAGAACCACCGGAAGAACTCCGCCGCGTACGCGACCTCTCCCCTGGCCTCGGCCAGCGGCTTGCCCATCTCGGCCGTCATCAGGTGGGCGAGCTCGTCGGTGCGCTCGATGATGATCTCGTACGCGCGGCGCAGGATCTCGCTGCGCACCCGGGGTGCCGTACGGGCCCACTCCTCCTGTGCCTGGACGGCCGCGTCCTCGGCGAGCCTGGCGTCCTTGGGGCCGGCGTCGGCGACATGGCAGAGGACCTCGCCGGTCGCGGGGTCGTCGACCGGCATGGTGGCGCCGTCCGCGGCGTCCACCCAGGCACCGCCGATGAACAACTGCGTGGGTGTGTCGGTCATGAGGTTCCTCCTGGTTGATCGGCGGCGGGGTCGAGCAGTTCCGCGAGGTGCAGGGCGCGGATGCCTCGGTCACCGGCGAGGTGGTCGATCTGGGTGGCGCAGCTGAAGCCGTCGGCCACGACGACCGTCGGCGAGTCCCGGTCGATGCCGTCGAGGCGCGGCTTCAGGGCCAGGTCCGCGACGGCCATCGAGGTGTCGTAGTGCTGCGCCTCGAAGCCGAAGTTCCCGGCGAGTCCGCAGCAGCCCTCGGCCTCGTCGACCTTGCGTACGCCGAGACGGCTGAGCAGGTCGCGGGGGTGGCTGCCCTTGAAGGTGGCGTACTCGTGGCAGTGGGTCTGCAGGACGACGTCGTCCGGCAGCTCGGGTGGCGTCCAGCCGGGGGCGGCGAGATCGTTCAGGGCCCCGGTGAGGGTGTGGACACGGGCCGCGACGCGACGAGCGGCGCCGGTGCCCAGGAGTTCGGGCACGTCACGCTTGAGCGCTGCGGCACAGCTGGGCTCGGCCACGACGATGGGCCGGTCGTCGCCGTTGTCCAGCCGGGCGACCGTACGGGCCATGATGCGGCGCGCGACGGACAGCTGGCCGGTGCTGACCCAGGTCAGGCCGCAGCACAGCCCTTCCTCCACCGTGCAGGGGATGCCCGCGTCGGCCAGTACCCGGCTCGTCGCTCCGGCCACCTCGGGGCGGAAGGCGCGGGTGAAGCTGTCGACGAAGAGAAGGGTCTTCGCCGGTTCACCGGCCCTCGCCGTGCGCAGGGCCCGGCGTAGCGCGCGCCGGGAGGCGAAGGCCGGGATCCTGCGCTCGGTGGTCACGCCGCCGAGGCGGGCGAGCAGCTTGCCGACGGGTCCGCGCAGCAGCGCGTTCACCGCGCGGGCGGCATATCCGGCGAGCGCGGAGGTCAGGGGCAGCCAGCCCAGCGAGTAGTGGGAGCGGGGCCGGAACCTGCCCTTGTAGTGCTGGTGCAGGAACTCCGCCTTGTACGTGGCCATGTCGACGCCGACCGGGCAGTCGCTGGAGCACGCCTTGCAGGACAGGCACAGATCGAGGGCGTCCTTGACCTCGGTCGAGCGCCAGCCGTCCTGGACGGTTCCGCCCCGCACCATCTCCTGGAGGAGACGGGCCCGGCCCCGCGTGGAGTCGTTCTCCTCCCCCGTGGCCCGGTAGCTCGGGCACATCACGCCGCCCGCGTCGCTGCGGCAGCGGCCGACGCCGACGCAGCGGCGTACCGCGCCCGCGAAGCCGTCCTCGTCGTGCGGGAAGGTGAAGAGGGTCTTGACGGGCAGCACGTCGGCGGGCGTGTGCAGCGCGAGGTCGGCGTCGAGGCGGGCCGGGGCCACGATGACGCCGGGGTTCAGCAGCCCCTCGGGGTCGAAGACCTCCTTGAAGGCGGCGAACGCCCTGATCAGCCGGTGGCTGTACATGACCTCCAGCAGTTCGCCGCGGGCTCGCCCGTCGCCGTGCTCGCCGGACAGGGTGCCGCCGTGCGCGACGACGAGTGCGGCCGCCTCGGTGAGGAAGCGGCGGGTGGCGGTCCGGCCGTCGTTCGTGGTCAGGTCGAAGTCGATGCGCACGTGCACACAGCCCGCGCCGAAGTGCCCGTACAGCACGCCGGTCAGCCCGTGGGAGGCCAGCAGCTTGCGGAAGTCGCGCAGGTAGGCGGACAGGTTCTCGGGCGCGACCGCCGCGTCCTCCCAGCCCGGCCAGGACTCCCCGCCGTCCACCAGGCGGGCGGCGAGCCCGGCCCCGTCTTCGCGGACCCGCCACAGGGAGCGTCGCTCGGCCGGGCTCGCCACGACCCGCCCGCCGGTCATCCGGCCCTGTGCCTTGAGCACGTCGAGCAGTTCGGTGGCGCGCGCGTCCACCGTGGCCTGGTCGTCGCCGTCTAGTTCCACGTAGAGCCAGGCCCGCCCGTCGGGCAGTCCGGTGACGGAGTCGGGGCCGCGGCGGGCGCGCATGGTGGCGACGATCGCCTCGTCCATGCCTTCCACGGCGGTGGGGTTCCAGCGCAGGATCTCGGGGACGTCCTCGGCCGCGTCGACGACGTCGTCGTAGCCGAGGGTGAGGAGCGTGGAAGCCTGTGCGGTCGCCACCAGGCGGACCGTCGCTGCGGTGACGACCGCACAGGTGCCCTCGGTGCCGACCAGGGCGCGGGCCATGTCGAACCCGTTCTCCGGCAGCAGGTGGTGCAGCTGGTAGCCGGAGACCTGGCGCGGGATCCGGCCCAGCTCGGTACGGACCGGGGCCAGGTTGTCCTCGATCAGGCGCCGTACGTCCGCTTCCAGGCGGGCGATGTGGTCGGCGTCCCCGGGGTCGACCGGGTGCAGTCCGGAGCGGTCTGCGACGGCCCGCACCCCGTCGGCCGTCACGATCTCCAGCGCCTCGATATGACTGCTGGTGCGCCCGTGCCGCACCGACCGGTTGCCGCAGGCGTCGTTGCCGATCATGCCGCCGAGGGTGCACCGGCTGTGCGAGGACGGGTCGGGGCCGAAGGTGAGCCCGTGCAGGGCGGTCGCGGACCGGAGCGCGTCGAGGACGACGCCGGCCTCGACGCGCGCGGTGCGCGCTTCCGGGTCGATGTCCAGGATCCGGTCCATGTACCGGGAGAAGTCCAGGACGACGCCCGGCCCGACCGCGTTGCCCGCCATGCTGGTGCCGCCGCCGCGCGCGGTGACGGGAACGTGCGCCTCGCGACAGGCCCGCAGCACCGCGACGACGTCGTCGGCGCTGCGGGGAAAGACCACGGCCCTCGGCGGGACCCGGTAGTTGGAGGCGTCGTAGGCGTAGAGGCCGGTGGAGCGGGGGCCGGTCTCCACCCGCAGGCCGGGAGCGGTCTCGGCGAGCCGCGCGACCAGCGGCTCCAGGGCCGTGGTGGTGTCCGTCATCGTCCCGCCGCTCCCGATGTGCCGACCTCGACCGCGGTCGCCCATGCCTGGAGGCCCTCGTCCACCGCCGTCTCGTCGATGACGAGCGCGGGGATCATGCGGACGACCTGGTTCCAGGCGCCGCACAGCAGCAGGAGCAGGCCCTCCTCGACGGCGGCGCGCTGCACGCGGGCGGCGGTCTCGGGGTCGGGGCTGCCGTCCTCGGTGACGAACTCGGTGGCCAGCATGAGGCCGAGGCCGCGCACGTCGCCGATGCCCGGCGTCCGGTCGGCCACCGCCTCCAGGCCCTGGCGCAGCCGCTTGCCCATCGCCTCGGCGTTCTCGACGAGCTTCTCGTCGCGTACGACGTCGAGGGTGGCGCAGGCCGCGGCACAGGCGACGGCGTTGGCACCGTACGTCCCGCCCTGCGAGCCGGGCCAGGCCTTGGTCATCAGCTCCTCGGAGGCGGCGATGCCGGACAGCGGGAAGCCGCTGGCCAGGCCCTTGGCGGTGACGAGGATGTCGGGGGTGACACCAAAGTGGTCGTGGCCCCAGAAGCGGCCCGTGCGGCCGACGCCGGTCTGCACCTCGTCGAGGATCAACAGGAAGCCGTGCCGGTCCGCCCGCTCCCGCAGCCCTTCCATGAAGGCCCGGTTCGCCGGCACGTACCCGCCTTCGCCGAGCACCGGCTCGACGATGATCGCGGCCGTGTCGGCGGGCGAGGAGATCGTCTGGAGGGTGTAGTCGAGTTCCCTCAGGGCGAAGCGGGTCGCGGTCTCCTCGTCCCAGCCGTAGCGGTAGGCCGACGGGAAGGGGGTGACGACGACACCGCTCATCAGCGGCGAGAAGCCGGAGCGGAAGCGGGTGCCGGAGGTCGTCATGGAGGCGGCAGCGACGGTACGGCCGTGGAAGCCGCCGTGGCAGACGATGACGTTGGGCCGGCCGGTGGCCTGGCGGGCCAGCCGCAGCGCCGCCTCGACGGCCTCGCTGCCGGAGTTGGTGAAGAACAGGCTGTCCAGGCCGGGCGGAAGCACCTCGCCGAGCTTGTCGACGAGCCGGCGCAGCGGCTGGTGCATGACGGTCGTGTACTGGCCGTGGATCAGCGTGCCCACCTGCTCCTGTGCCGCGGCCACGACCTTGGGGTGGCAGTGGCCGGTGCTGGTGACGCCGATGCCGGCGGTGAAGTCGAGGTAGCGGCGGCCGTCCTGGTCGAAGAGGTGGACGCCCTCGCCCCGGGCCGCCACCACGGGCGTGGCCTGGCGAAGGTGCGGCGACAGTGCGGTCATGTTCGTCTCCCGGCCTCGGTGCTCGGTCTCCTGCGGTATCCCGAGCATGTCCACGGCCCGGGGGTGCGCCAACGCGCGATCTGTCCGGACGGGACGCGACATCCGGACGATGTGTCAGCCTCGGGGGGTCGTGCGGGTCGCGCCGGGGCAGCGCCCCTGCCTCGGCGCGGCGTTCAGAAGGCGGTGTATCCGCCGTCCACGGGGAGGACCGCTCCGGTGATGTACAACGACTCCGACGACGCGAGGAAGAGGACGGCGTCGGCGATCTCCTCGGGGGTGGCGAGGCGTTGGAGCGGGATCTGGGTCTCGCGTTCGCGGCGGTAGGCCTCGGGGTCGGCGCTGCGCCGGATCACCGCCTCGACGGTCGGGAGGGCGGTCAGCCCCGGGGCGACCACGGCGCGAAGTGTTTCATCACCAGGAACGCGCCGAGCAGGTTGCTGTCGAGCACCTTCTGGGGCTCGACGAATGCCTCGTCGTTGAGGTCTCCGGCGACGTACAGGTCGCCGGGGCGGCCTGTCGGCCTGAGCATGGACCGCATCCTGCCCTTCGCCGCCGCGTACTACGAGTTCAAGAACTTCATCGAGTAGGCAGGTGGTGAGGCAGGCGATCAGGGATGAGGCCAGGGCTGAGCAGAGGCCCGGTCGCACCTTGGTTGCGGGTGGGAACCGGCCCGGGGAGCCGTTTCGGGGAGAGCCGTGCCGCGCCTCTCACGGGGCCGCGGGCCGGAAGCCGGGCGGGGCTATGTCGGGGAGCAGGCGGGAGAGGTCGAAGACGGCGGGATCCGCGTCGGCCGCCGTGAGCAGCAGCCACAGCGGCTGGGCGCGCAGTCCCGCCACGGTCGTCCGGCGCTCCGGGCCGCTGCCGTGGGGGGCGAAGAGAAGGTGGAGGCCGGCTACGTCCATGAAGGGCGTGCGGGTCAGGTCCCACTGCACGTCGGTCACCTGCGGCGGCAGTGCGTCGGCGGCGGCGCGCAGCGGGGGCAGGGTGTCGAAGTCGATTTCACCGCACGGGGAGATGCATGCGGAGGTGCCGTCGATGGTGGTGGTGATGTTCATGCGGGCGCGCCCCCCTTTCCGAGGGTTGGTGAGCCCAAAGACGCGACACCCCAGGGGGTGCACGACGATGGCGGAGGTCGGGTGCCCGGGACGGGGCAACGCCCGAACCCCCCGAACCGGCCGGCATCGGGGTGCCGGCCGGTCCCCTTGTCTTCCCACCGTGACACAGATGCGCCGGCGACCACGACTGGCTGCGCGGGGGATGTTGTGTGAAGCCCGCGACCGGCCTTGGCGCCGACCATGTGGCGACACTGCGGGCTCTTTCCGGGGTCGCGGGAAGGGCATACTGCGGGGTGTGGCGACCTATGACAGCATCGGGGCGACCTACGCCGACACCCGGCGCCCGGACCCCCGAATCGCCGCCAGGATCCATCAAGCCCTCGGTGGTGCCACCACCGTGATCAACGTGGGGCGGCCGATGCGGTGATGGCCCTCCTGACCGTGCACCACTGGAGCGACCTGGAAGCCGGCATGGGCGAACTCCGCCGCATCGACCCGGACATCAACCACAGGTTCTGGCTGCTGGACGAGTACCTGCCGGAGGCAGCCGCGTTCGACGACACACGAGCGGTCGCGGTCGACCGGCTGGTCACGCTGTTGGGAGGTGCCCGCATCGAGACGGTCCCCGTCCCGCACGACTGCACCGACGGATTCCTCGCCGCCTTCTGGCGCCGACCCGAGGCATACCTCGATCCGCGGGTCCGGGCCGGTATCTCGTTGTTCGCCCAGACCAGCGACGACGTCATCCAGCCCGGCTTGACCCGGCTGGCTGACGACCTGTCCTCCGGCCGGTGGCACCGCCGCCACGCCGACCTGCTCGACCGCGACACACTCGATGTCGGCTACCGGCTTCTCGTCGCCGACGTGTAGCACCGGGCGGAGCCGTAGCGCGCGGCGAGCCGGTCTCCGTCGGCGACGGGCTTCGTGTACCTCCCTGCACGGGACGCCCTCCACATCAGCCTTCTCCGCGTGCTGGGTGCACAGTCACGCCCGGCCCATGCCATCAGAGCCGCGTGAGGCAGGATCAGTTCGCCGTCCGGACCGGCGAACTCCGCGCACAGCGACTCGTAGTGGCTTTTGATCTCGGCGATGACCACCGGGGTCTGACTCGTCACGACCTGGCCGATCGTGGCCACTCCGGCGGCCGGTCCGCTCCACCACTCCTCAGGCGTCGTCCGGTGGTCCCAGGTCATGGAATCGCAGACGACGTCCGTCAGCCCCGCCTCACCGAGCAACGCGGCGAAGCCCTGTTCCGTACGGAGGAAGTCGTCTTCGGGAGCGAGGGTCGGCAGGTGAGCCGGACGCACGACACCTGCCGCCTGGACCGCCCTGCCCAGCAGGGCCTGCCCGGCGGCCGCGGGGACCGCCCAGATGGTGACGGCCATCCGCCCGCCCGGCCGCGTCACCCGACGCAGCTCCGCCAGGGCTTCCCGAGGCCGTCCGACATGGTTGAGGACGAAGTTGCCGACCACGGCATCGAACTCGTCGGCGGCGAACGGCAGGTGAGGCAGAGCGGCCAGCCGCACGTCGGCCTCCGGAGCCGCCGGCGCGGCCCGGGCGACCATGCCGGGTTCGGCATCCACAGCCGTCACCTGCGCTCCCCGCTCACACGCGCGCGGCGGCGCTGCCCGTGCCCGTCCCGACATCGAGGACCCGTACACCCTCCCTGACCCCGGCGGCGTCGAGGAGCACAGGCACCGGATGCGCGCAGAGTTCGGCGAAACCGGCGGCATAGGCATCGGCCTGCCCCGCCCACGCCCGCCGCTCGGACTCGTCAAACGCCGTCTGCGCTACTCGTCCCCTCCCTGGGACAACCACGTGCGCGACAACAAACCGACGGTCGAGACGCTACGCCCCTGGATCCGCGCCCCTGACGCTGGTGTCCGAAGCGGCAGGGCCGGCCAGGCCGCGGAGTCGCTGCGAGCGCGTGCCTGGCCGTGTTCCCGGCGTCCGGTCAGCCGGTGGCGAGGAGCTGCAGGGTGTCGATCACGCGGTGGGAGAAGCCCCACTCGTTGTCGTACCAGGCGACGACCTTGACGTGACGGCCGTCGACCCGGGTGAGGGCCGAGTCGAAGATGGACGAGGCGGGGTTGCCGACGATGTCGGAGGAGACGAGCGGGTCGTCGGAGTACTCCAGGATGCCGGCGAGCCGCCCCGTGGCCGCGGCCTGGTACGCGGCGAGCACGTCGTCGCGGGTCACGTCGCGGGCGACGGTCGTGTTGAGTTCGACGATCGAGCCCACCGGCACCGGTACGCGGATCGAGTCGCCCGACAGCTTGCCGTCCAGGCCCGGCAGCACCAGGCCGATCGCCTTCGCGGCGCCGGTCGTGGTCGGCACGATGTTGACTCCGGCGGCCCGGGCGCGGCGGGCGTCGCGGTGCGGGCCGTCCTGCAGGTTCTGCTCCTGGGTGTAGGCGTGCACCGTCGTCATGAACCCGTGCTCGATACCGGCGAGGTCGTCGAGCACCTTGGCGAGCGGGGCGAGTGCGTTGGTGGTGCACGAGGCGTTGGAGACGATCGTGTGCAGGTCGGGGTCGTAGGCGTCGGTGTTGACGCCGAAGGCGAGGGTGACGTCGGCGCCGTCGGACGGTGCGCTGACGAGGACCTTGCGGGCGCCGGCGTCGAGGTGGGCGCGGGCGGCCTTGGCGGAGGTGAAGCGGCCGGTGGCTTCCACGACGATGTCGACGCCGAGTTCGGCCCAGGGCAGCTGCGCCGGTTCGCGCTCGGCCAGCACCGTGATCCGGCGGCCGTCGACGACGAGGGCGTTCCCGTCGACGGTGACCGGACGCCCGAGTCGGCCGGCCGTGCTGTCGTAGGCGAGCAGCCGGGCGAGCGTGGCGGGCTCGGTGAGGTCGTTGACGGCGACGATCTCGAGGGTGCTGTCGCGCTCCAGCAGGGCGCGCAGCACATTGCGTCCGATGCGGCCGAATCCGTTGATGGCGATGCGAGTCATAGGTGATGTCCCCTTCCCTTCGCCCTCAGGCTCGCGCGCGGGCCGCGCCGCCGACAGTGGCGCCATCGCCACGGTTCAAAAGGATCTCGCCACTCTCGTCACGGCTGTTCGCGACGGCAATTCGCGACGGCTATTCGCCGCGGGTGAAGGTGCGTCGGTACTCGCTCGGGGTGGTGCCCAGGATGCGCTGGAAGTGCAGCCGCAGGTTCGCGCCGGTGCCGAGGCCGACGTCGGCGGCGATCTGTTCGACGCTGCGCTCGGAGCGCTCCAGCAGTTCGCGGGCGAGGTCGACGCGGGCGCGCATCACCCACTGCATGGGCGTGTAGCCGGTCTCCTCGACGAAGCGGCGGGAGAACGTGCGCGCCGACACCCCGGCCTGCTGCGCCAGCAGGTCGAGGGTGAGGGGTTCGCCGAGCCGGTGCAGTGCCCACTCTCGGGTGGCGCCGAAGCGCTCGCCGAGCGGTTCGGGGACGCTGCGTGGCACGTACTGGGCCTGGCCGCCGCTGCGGTAGGGGGCTGCGACCAAGCGGCGGGCGGCGTGGTTCGAGGCGGCCACTCCGAGGTCGCCGCGCAGGATGTGCAGGCACAGGTCGATGCCGGAGGCTGCGCCGGCCGAGGTGAGCACGCTGCCCTCGTCGACGAACAGGACGTTCTCGTCGACCTGGATGCGCGGGTGTCTGGCTTTCAGCGCGCGGGTGTAGTGCCAGTGCGTGGTGGCGCGTCTGCCGTCGAGCAGGCCTGTGGCGGCGAGTGCGAAGGCGCCGGTGGAGATGGCGGCGAGCCGTGCGCCCCGGGCGTGGGCGGCGAGCAGCGCGTCGGCGACGGGCTGCGGCGGGTCGTCGCGGTCCGGGTGCCGGTAGCCGGGAACGAAGACGATGTCGGCCCAGGCCAGCGCGTCCAGACCGTGGGCGACGGAGTAGGACAGGCCGTCGCCGCCGGTGACGAGGCCGGGTGTCGCCCCGCACACCCTCACCTCGTACGGCATGCTCGCGCGGGTCGTGAAGACCTGCGCGGGAATGCCGACGTCGAGTGGCTTTGCGCCCTCGAGCACGAGGACGGCGACGCGGTGGAGGCGGGAGGACGGCATGGGGAAGAGGCTATGGGGGCGTGATGCCTCACGCCCACGGCGGACTCGTCGCGCCGTGGAACGTTGAACCGTCACATTCATTCCGGCTGGGGCGACTTGCCACCCCGCTGTGAGCAGCAGAAACTGTACATACAGACGTAGAGCCCACCGACACAGCGACTCTGCGCCCCGACGAGCAAGAAAAAAGGGGCTGACCGGTGGAGAACACGCTGCGCATCCTCCTCACCGAACAGGACGCGGAAGCCGAGCGCGTCGCCGAGCTGACCGGCTACCTGCGCGAGGAACTCCTCGAACTCGACGTCGCCGACGTCACGGCCCTCCCCGGCGGCGAGGCCCCGCCCGGAGCACGAGCCGTGGACGTCACGCAGATCGGCGCCCTGCTCGTGACCCTGGGCAGCTCGGCAACCGCCCTGAACCAGGTCATCACCGTCATCCGGTCCTGGCTGGGCCGCCGCCATGACTCGCAGCCGTCCCTGCACCTGCAGATGGGCGACGACGTCCTGGAGATATCCGAGGCAACCGACGAACAGGTCGCGGAAGCGATCAGGATCTTCACCCAGCGCCACTCCCCGGCTGGAGCCGAACCATGACCGCTTCCAGACATGCTTTGATCATCGCCAACGACCGCTACACCGACCAAGGACTCAGGAAACTCAACGCCCCGGCCCAGGACGCCGCAGCCCTCGAGAAAGTGCTGCACGACCCGCAGATAGGCGACTTCGAGGTGGAGGTCGTGCACAACGCGTCGGCCGACCTCATGCGCCGGCGCATCCAGCGGTTCTTCAACGAGCGCACCCGCGCCGACACGCTCCTGCTGCACTTCTCCTGCCACGGCCTCAAAAGCGAATCCGGCGAACTGTACTTCGCCGCCAGCGACACCGAACCCCCGCTGCTGGCCGCCACGGCCGTCCCCTCCCAGTTCGTCCGCAGCTGCATGGCGACCACCCGGGCAGGCCGCACCGTCCTCTTCCTCGACTGCTGCTACGGCGGTGCCTTCTCCAAAGGCTCGGCCTCGGTGCGTGCTTCGGGAGACGTCAACGTCCTCGAGTCGTTCGCGAAGGACGAACCCGACAGCGGACGGGGCTGGGCCGTCATCACCGCCTCCGATTCGATGGAGTACGCCTTCGAGGACAACCGGCTCACCGAGAACTCCGCGCCCCGGCCTTCTGTGTTCACCCACGCCGTGGTCCAAGGGCTCGAAACCGGCGAAGCCGACATCGACGCGGACGGCAAGGTCTCGCTGGACGACCTGTACGAGTACGTCTACAGACACGTACGAGAGCAGAACCCCCACCAGAGGCCCAAGAAGGCAGCCGAACTCCACGGGGAGCTGCATCTGGCGCACAGTCGGCACGGCCGCATCAAAATCGTCGCCCTCCCCTCGCCCCCTTCCCTGAAGGCCGCTCTGAACAGCGACGCGTTCCTGGAGCGGCAAGGCGCGGTCCTGGAACTGCACAAGCGACTGCGGCACCCCGAGCTGCCCCTGGCCGAGGGAGCGCGTCAGCATCTGGAGGAAGTCGCGCGCAACGACGTCGAGCAGATCGCCGCTCTGGCATCCGAAGTCCTGAGCGAGATCCGCCTGAAACCGACCCCGGACCACCTGGACTTCGGTCAGGTGCCGAAAGGCTCAGCCTCACCTAAGCAATCCGTGACCATGCACGGCCCGCCCCTGGCCCGTCACTGCGTGGCCCAGCCCAAACAGACATGGATACGAGTCGACCCGACCCCCAGCGGCCTGGAGGTCCACATCGACACGACCACCGAAGGACGCCTGTCCGGCGACATCGCGCTCAAGGGCGTGGCCGACGAGTCCGTCATCCACGTCGAGGCGGTGATCACCCCGGCCGTTCGAGGGGCGGGCTCCGCAGGATCCGCACCCCGCCCCTCGAACGGCTCGGCGGAGCCCGGGCGCGGCTCGGCCGGCGCGGGGCACGCGGCGGTCATCGGCCAGTCGAAGACCCCGCCGCGTCCCGCACGGCCACCCAGGGTCACCACAGGCCATGCGGGAGAGGACCGACCGCCCCCGCCCCGCCACGCTCCCGTCCTCGCCGGCGCCGCGCTCGCCCTCGCTGTCACCGCACTCATCACCCTCGTGCTGGCCATCGAAGGCGCGGTGGCCGCCATCATGGAACGCAGCAGCGAAGGGGTCTCCGGCAACATCGAGGACAACATCCGCGCCCACGGAGCGCTCACCTCCCTCACCGTGTGTCTGGTCACCGGCGCGGCAGCGCTCATCACCGGCGCGCTCGCCCGGCACGATCTCTCTGCACGGCGCGAGCGCTACACCAGACAGGCCGCAGGCCGGACGCACACACTGACCTCCATCGCCAAGGGTGTGGCCATCCCGGCGCTGGTCCTGGCGGTCCTCGCCGGCATCGCCTACCTGGTGGGCAGCGGCGAGTGGTGACCGGCCCTCGGCGGCCCTGAGCTGCTCAGCGCCTGCCCCCTGCCCCGCGTCACCGGGCCGGGGTCGGCTGAGTGAGGTTCACCGGGTTGCCCTCGGGGTCGAAGATGTGGGCGACGCGTTGTCCCCACGGCATGTCGGTGGGGTCGCTGCGGACCGTGCCGCCCAGCGCCGTCACCCGGCTGAGCGTCTCGTCGACGTCGTCGACTGCGATGCTGAGCAGGATGCGTGGCGCGGCTCCCGTCCCCGGATCCGCCTTGGCCACCAGCCCGAGGTCGGTGTCGCCGATGCGCAGGCCGAGGTAGAAGGCCGGGCCTTCCGCCGGTACCCGGAAGATCTCCTCGGCGCCGAACAGTTTCGTGTAGAAGGCGAGCAGGACGTCCTGGTCGGCCGTCAGGATCACCGGCTGGATGGTGGACATGGCACTCCTGTCGAGAACGGTCGTATCGCTGGGTGGACCGTTCGAGGACGGTGAACTCATCGGCGGAACCAGCCGCCGAAACAATCTCGGGCGGCGATGTCGAGAACCCGTGGCCTGCTTCGTCCCCGGGGTGAACGCGACCACAATGGGCCGCACCAGCACCCAGGAGACGAGAAAAATGGCCAAGTACCTGCTGCTCAAGCACTACCGGGGAGCTCCGGCGGCCGTCAACGACGTGCCCATGGATCAGTGGACGCCCGAGGAGATCTCGGCGCACATGCAGTACATGAACGACTTCGCGGCCCGGCTGGAGAAGACCGGCGAGTACGTCGACAGCCAGGCGCTCGCCCCCGAGGGTGCCTGGGTCCGCTACGACGGTGAGGGGCGCCCGCCGGTCACCGACGGCCCGTTCGCCGAGACCAAGGACCTCATCGCCGGCTGGATGGTGATCGACGTCGACAGCTACGAGCGCGCCGTCGAGCTGGCCGGGGAGCTGTCGGCCGCTCCCGGGGCGGGCGGGAAGCCGATCCACGAGTGGCTCGAGGTGCGTCCCTTCTACGGCACCGCGCCCACCATCACGGAGTGACCTCACCGATGGACGAGGCCCTGCTCCGCAGCCTCACACCCGGCGTCCTCGCCCTCCTCGTCCGCCGCGGAGCCGACTTCGCGGCGGCCGAGGACGCCGTGCAGGAGGCGCTGGTCGAGGCGCTGCGCGTCTGGCCGGCCGACCCGCCACGGGACGCGAAGGGCTGGCTGGTCACCGTGGCCTGGCGCAAGTTCCTCGACCAGGCCCGGGCGGACGCCGCGCGCCGCCGCCGCGAGGACCTCGTCATACAAGGGCCGGCGCCCGGGCCCACGCCGTCGTCGGACGACACGCTCAGGCTCTACTTCCTGTGCGCCCATCCGTCGCTGACGTCGTCCTCCGCCACCGCGCTCACCCTCCGCGCGGTCGGCGGGCTCACCACCCGCCAGATCGCCCGGGCCTACCTGGTGCCCGAGGCAACGATGGCCCAGCGGATCAGCCGGGCCAAGCGCACGCTGGCCGGGGTGCGGTTCGATCGGCCCGGCGATGTCGGCACGGTGCTGCGCGTCCTCTACCTGGTCTTCAACGAGGGCTACTCCGGTGACGTCGACCTCGCCGCCGAGGCGATCCGGCTCACCCGGCAGCTCGCGGCCGCCATCGACCACCCCGAGGTGGCGGGGCTGCTCGCCCTCATGCTGCTGCACCACGCCCGGCGTGCCGCCCGGACCGGGCCCGACGGCAGTCTGGTGCCGCTCGCCGAGCAGGACCGCGGCCGGTGGGACACCGAGTTGATCGCCGAAGGCGTGGCGATCCTGCAGGCGGCCCTGGCCCGCGACCGGCTGGGCGAGTTCCAGGCCCAGGCGGCCATCGCCGCACTCCACGCCGACGCGCCGAGAGCCGAGGAGACCGACTGGGTGCAGATCGTCGAGTGGTACGACGAGCTGGTGCGGCTGACCGACAGCCCTGTCGTCCGCCTCAACCGGGCGGTGGCGGTCGGCGAGGCCGACGGGCCGCGGGCCGGGCTGGCGGCGCTCGCGGCGCTGGACGCCGCACTGCCCCGCCACACCGCGGTGGCCGCGTACCTCCACGAGCGCGACGGCGACCTCGCGGCGGCGGCACGGTTGTATGCCGAGGCGGCCCAGCAGGCACCCAGCCTCACCGAGCGCCGGCATCTGACGCGGCAGGCCGCCCGGCTCAACGCCCGTCTGCGTCGCTGACGGTCGCGCCGGGCTCCTGCCGCCGCGGCCCTCGGTGCGGCGCGACCGCCCTGACCGGGCCATCGCCGGGGCGGCCGGCTTCCGACGGCGGCACCGTCGAGCCGGCAGCGGACGCCGACGAGACGCACCGCCCCGTCAGAACCAGTGCAGGCAGTGCGGGGTGCGGTCGGCGCGGAAGAGGGCGTCGGCGCGGGGGGCCGCGTCCGGGCGGTGGGCCCGGATGTGTCCGGCACGCACGAGCGTGCTCGGGTCGGTTCCGCCGAGGTAGACCGATCCCAGGTCGCTCACGTCCAGGGACAGGTCGGGCTCCCGGTCCGTCGGGACGCAGTCGGCTGTGCCGTCCCGGACGGTCAGCAGGTAGCGGCCGTGTTCGCCGAGGAAGGGGTCCTCGACGTCGAGGACGAGCTCGCCGTCCACGAACCAGCCGCGCGCGGTCAGCGCACGCGGGACGTCCAGCAGCCGCACCCAGAGCCAGTCCATGTCGCCGCTCACCTCGCCGGCGCGGAAGTCCGCGAGCTGCCGGCGCAGCGGGTGCTGGGGCGGGACGTGGTGGAAGACGACCTGGGAGACCAGGTCGTGGCCGAGCACGAACCGGGCCAGGGCGGTGAAGACGGCGTCGTCGACGGCGATGGTCTCGTCGACCGCCAAGGTGCCGTCGTCGATGGAGTAGCTGGCGTACCCGTCCGGGACGCCGTCGGTGTCGCGGTGGACGGCGATGTAGCGCCGCGCCGGAGAGATCGGGGGCTGCCCCGCGCGCAGGGCCCGCCAGCGGTGCGGCCGGGACAGCGCGCCGGGCTGCGCGCGGCGGTACCGGTCGTAGACCTCTTCCAGGATCTCGTCGCACCGGGTGCGGGGCAGCACGTCGATCGAGCCGTTGTCCGGGCCGGTCGCTGGTGCGTCGGTCGTGCGACGCGCCCGGGGAGCAGCGAGGGCGGCCCGGTGGCGCTGCACCGTCAGCCGCTGTGTGTAGGTCGCCGGTCCGTAGCCGAACCGGCCGTAGATCGAGGCCTCGGAGGCGAGCAGCACGGAGAGGAACTCCCCGCGGGCCCGTGACTCGGCGAGCTGATGACGCATCATCGCGGTGAGGACGCCCTGGCGCCGGTGCGAGGGAAGGACGCCGACGGCGGTCACCCCGGGGGCCGGGACGAGGGTCCCACCGGGCAGCGTGAGCTCGAAGGCGTGTGTGGCGGCGGTGCCGACGGGCCGCCCGTCCGCCGTCAGGGCGAGCAGGCAACGGTCCGTTTCGAGCGCCGACCACCAGAGCCCGCCGCCGTCGACCGGGGTTTCCGGGAAGCGCCCGAACGCGGCATGGACCGTGTCGACGAAGACGTCGAGATCCTCGTCGGTGGTGGGACGTATCTCCATCGCTGCCGCTGCCTCCTCGGGATGCCGGCACCACGAGCGGTGGTGCCGGGCCACCATGCAGCCTCGACCCGTGGCCGGGTCAAACGAATATGCGTGCGGCGGTCGTGAGCGAGGCGCCAGGCAGGCTGTTCACCGGCAGTCGACGTCCGCCTCCAGCGGATGCGCGCTAGCGGGCCACGCGGTAGCGGAGGTAGACGAATCTCGAACCGAAGGTGCGGGTCTCGACGAGATCGAGATCCACCCGGCGCTCGTCCCGGGCAAAGAACGGGATGCCACCGCCGACGAGGACCGGGTAGACCATGGTCCGGTACTCGTCGATCAAGCCCGCCGCGGCCGCCTCGGCGGCGAGAGTCGCGCCGCCGATCGCGATGTCGCCCTCCCCCGGCTCGGCTCGCAACCGCTCGATCTCCTCCGCCAGGCCGCCGGAGGCCAGGCGGGCGTGGCCCTCGACCGTCGACAGCGTGGTGGAGAACACCACCTTCGGGAGCGGGTTCCAGAGTGCCGCCCACTCGAGCTCCGCGTCGTCGAGCGATCGCTCCTGGTCCGCGGTCTCCCAGTACAGCATCGTCTCGTACAGCTTCCGTCCCATCAGGTGGACGCCGACGTCGCGGATGTCGTCGATCCAGAAGCGGAAGACCTCCTCGTCGGGTGCCGTCCAGTCGAAGCTGCCGTCCGGTCCGACGATGTAACCGTCGAGCGAGACGTTCATCGAGTAGGTCACTCTGCGCATACGAAGTCCTCCTCGGGATCCGGTTCGACGATACGACCCGGACGCTGCGGGACTCGTCACAGTCGGGTCGCGTCGTTCGCCGTGGCGGACGAGGGCGAGGACGGAGCCGGCTCCAGGCGGACGCAGCAGTGGCCGGGGCTCGGGGACAGGTGTGCCTGGAGGGTGCCGTCACCCAGCCCTTCGAGGACGCCGCCGAGCAGGTGGAGGTTCATGCCGCACACGGTCTGGGTGTGCTCGCGGGCGAGTTCGTGGAACGGGCAGTTGCCCAGCACGATCGCCGCACCGTCGAAGCGCGGCTCGAAGCCGTACCGCTCCAGAAGGTCGAACACGTTCACCGTGTCCTGCGCGGCGAGCCGGGCTCCGAGAGTCCGGGCCTTGCGGTGCAGGACGGCGCGGACCGGTTCGCCGGTGGTGTCGGCCTCCTCCACGGCCTGGGCGAGGAGCCGTCCGGCCAGTTCGTAGCGCCGTTCCGGCAGGCTGACGGTGACCTGCTTCGCGGAGCGCTTGTACAGCTTGGCCGGCCGCCCGGCTCCGGGGCCGGTGCGGCCGCTGCGCCGCTCGTAGACGACGTCCAGGAGCGCTTCGTCCGCCAGGCGGTCCAGGTGGAAGGCCGCGGTCTGGCGCGCAAGGCCGAGGGCGGCAGCGGCTTCATCGCGGCTGACCGGGCCCGGCTGGCGCACGACGTGGTCGTACAGCCTCCTGCGGGTCGGCTCGTCCAGAGCGGCGACGGCGGAGACATCGGACTGGGGTGCCTCTTTCGGGTGGTCCACGAACACCAGTGTAAAACCCACAGGCCTTGACTAAAGAAGCGCCGCGTACTTCTATCGTTAATGAGAGTTGTCGATAGAAGGGACGGGCGTCATGTCGTCCGCAACCACCACCTCAACGTCCAGCGCCCCCGGGCGCGTCGCGCTCAGCGATCCCGGCTACCAGGCGTTCGTGATCCTGCGCACGGGGTTCACCGTGGCGCCGATCCTGTTCGGGCTGGACAAGTTCACCAACCTGCTCGTGGACTGGCCGGTGTACCTCGCGCCGTGGATCGACGACGTCGTGCCCGGCAGCGCCCAGGCGGCCATGTACGCCGTCGGTGTCATCGAGATCGTCGCGGGTCTCGTCGTCGCCGTCGCCCCCCGATTCGGGGGCTGGCTGGTGGCCGGATGGCTGGCCGGCATCATCGTCAACCTGCTGACCATCCCGGGCCATTACGACATCGCGCTGCGCGACTTCGGACTGCTGCTCGGCGCGGTCGCCCTCGCCCGGCTCGCCCAGCGCCACCACGGTGAGCGGCAGCGGCGCTGACGGCCGACAGCGGGCACGGGCGGCGTCAGGGCCAGGGGCCGATGCCTGGCCCTGACCCGTCCACCCAGGTCGGACAGACCTTCCTTCGTGCCGAGATCCCGCACCTTTGCCCTCACTCGCCCGGTCCGTACGGTGTTCGAGTGACGGACATTCTGATCAACGAACTCCGCAGCGCGTATGACGCCCAACTCCGTGGTGTCACCCCGCCCGGCGGCGGCGCCCGCCTCGAGAAGGACGGCCCCTTGACCCGTGTCGTCGGGTGACACCGCGGCTTCGTGACGGGCCCGCGCGACCTCGGTGTGTACGGGGAGGAACTCGACACGCTCATAGGGCGGCAGCGTGACTTCTACGCTGCCCGTGGTGAGGCCGTCGAATGGAAGACTCGCGCCCATGATCTGCCCGCCGACCTCACCGACCGGCTCACCGCGGCCGGTTTCGTCGCCGAGGACACGGAGACCGTGCTCATCGGCCGGTCCACGGACCTCGCCGCCGACCCCGTCCTGCCCGACGGCGTGAGCCTTCGCCGGGTCACCGCCAGGTCGGACCTCCGGCGCATCGCCGGCATGGAGAGCACCGTCTGGGGCGAGGACTGGAGCTGGCTGGCCGACGACCTGGCCGCCCGGATCGAGAACGACCCGGAGAACACCGTCGTCCTCGTCGCCGAGGCACGCACCGAAGTCGTGTGCGCCGCCTGGCTGGTGTTCCAGGAGGGCGTCGACTTCGGCGGCCTCTGGGGCGGCTCGACGCTCGAGGAGTGGCGCGGACAGGGCATCTACCGGGCCATGGTCGCCCACCGAGCCCGGCTCGCCGCCGAACGCGCCATCCCTTACGTCTACGTCGACGCCTCGGCCGACAGCGCCCCGATCCTCACCCGCCTCGGCTGCACGCGGTCACCACGACGACACCGTACGTCTGGTCACCCTGACGAGGTCCGGGAGGCGAGGTACTCCTCGACGCCGGGCGCCGTGTGCGCGTCCTCCACGTTCACCGCGGCTCCGACCGCCTCGGCGTCCGGCTTGTGCACGTAGGTCGAGGTGCTCGCGGGCCGTGCCTTGTCGGAGAAGTCCTGCGCGGTGCCGAGGCCGACGTCGACGGCGGACTGGGAGCGGTGGGCCTTGACCAGGTCCTCGCGGGTGAGACTGCCCTTGTCGCAGGCCTTCTGCAGGTCGTCACCCATCAGGCGGGCGGCGTTGTAGCCGGAGAGCACGCCCGAGTCGATGAGGGAGCCCGGGTACTTCTTCTTGTAGGAGGCGACCATCTTGCGCACCCCGGGCAGGTCGGAGCTGACCGCGGGCGCGGCGCTGACCACGTTGAGCAGGGCGGTGAGGGCGGGGGCCGCCGGTGTCTTCATCAACTGCGGGGCATAGCCGGGGGCGCTGCTGACGACGGGTACCTTCAGGCCGCGGGAGGCCGCGACCCCGACCAGCGACGCGGTCTGGGCCGGTCCCGCGCTGATCAGGATGGCGTTCACCCCCTCCTTGCGCAGTGCGGAGACCTGCGCGGACAGGTCGGTGTCGGTCGCCTTGATCTTCTGGCCGACGACCTTCAGGCCGGCCTTCTTCGCGGCCCACCGGGAGCCTTCGAGGGCGTTGGCGCCGTAGTCGCCCTCGAAGTAGACGTGTCCGATGGTGTCGCCCTTCGCCAGGCCCTTGGCGCGGGTGAGGAAGTCGACCGCGGCGATCATGTCGATGTCGTAGGTGGTGCCCAGGACCTGGACGGCGTCCCGGTCCAGCAGGGAGGCGGCCCAGGCCTGCGGGAAGGTGAGCACCTTGTCCCGCTCGATGTCGTCGAGCAGCGCGGCCATCACGGGCGAGCCTATGACCTGGGGAAGAGCCAGGACGTCCGTGGAGAGGTCGGCGTAGGCGGTGACGGCCTTCTGGACGTCGTAGCCGTGGTCCTTGACGACGATCTCGATGCGCCGGTCGCAGATGCCGCCGCGGGCGTTGACCTCGTCCGCCCACATCTGCTGGGCCTGCACGATGCTCTTGCCGAGGGTGGCGTAGGGGCCGGTGAGGTCGGTGAGGGCGCCGAGCCTGATGGTCTTCCCGGTCACCCCGGGACCGGTCTTGATGCCGTCGGCGCCGTCGTCGGTGCTCCGCGAGGAGTCGGCCTTGGAACTGCATCCGGTGGCGGTGAGGAGCAGGGCGGCGAGGGCGGTGGCCAGGAGCGTCCTGGGGCGTGCGGGGTGCTGGTGCGTTTTCACGGGGTGGGCTCCTTGGCTGGTGCGGCCGGCGCGGGTGACGGTGTGGGAGAGGTGGTGGCTGTGCGAGAGGTGGTGGGTGTGGGCGGTGGGGCGGATCGGTGGCGGCGCAGGCGGGTGCGCAGGCGGCGGACCAGGCCGTGCAGGCCGTCGGGGGCGAAGAGCAGGACGAGGACGATGGCCGCTCCGTAGAGGTAGCGGGCGGCCTCGGTGGGGCCGACCGTGCCGCCGGTGGTGCCCGGGGCGGCCACGAGGGGCAGTTGGTCGGCGTAGCGGGTCATCAGCAGGGGCAGCGCGGTGACGAAGACGGCGCCGGCGGTGGCTCCGGCGACCGATCCGAGTCCGCCGATGACGATCATGGCGAGGTAGTCGACCGACAGGACGAGGCCGAAGTAGTCGGGCACGACGCGGCGGAAGGAGAGGGCGAGCATCACCCCGGCCAGGCCGGCGTACATCGACGAGACGACGAAGGCGGCCGAGCGGTGGCGGGCGACGTTCACGCCCATGACGGCGGCCGCCGTCTCGCTGTCGCGCAGGGCCACCAGGGCGCGTCCGGGGCGGCCCCGGAGCAGTCCGCGGGCGGTGAACCAGGTGAGGGCGAACAGGGCGAGTCCCAGGTACCACAGCCGTTCCTCGGCGCCGAAGGGGACGCCGAGCAGGGTGAGTTCGGAGTCCGTGGAGAAGGAGAAGCCGCCGAGTTCGAGCGGCGGCACGGAGCGGCCGTTGAATCCGCCGGTGACGGAGTCCGCGGTGAGCAGGACGTGGTGGCCGAGGAAGACGAGGGCCAGGGTTGCGACGCCGAGGTAGATGCCGCGGACCCGGCCGGCGACGGGGCTGAAGAGTCCGCCGGCCGCTCCGGCGAGCAGCACGGCGAGTACGGCGGCCACCGCGGTCGGCAGGCCGGGGCCGGGTTCGCCGGCCAGCCAGACGTAGCCGTAGGCGCCCACGGCCAGGAAGAAGGCGTGGCCGAGGGAGAGTTGGCCGGCGGTGCCGGACAGCAGGCCCAGGCCCACCGCGCCGATGGCCGCCGCCATGGAGAACAGGCCGATGCGCAGCCAGAACGCGTCGAGGTAGAAGGGCAGGGCGCCCAGGACGGTGACGGCCGCGACGGTCCGGGCCGGGCGGCTGGTCAGGGCGCGGGAGAGTCGCTCAGACACGGACCGCCGCCTTCCCGCCGAACAGCCCCGTGGGCCGCACCAGCAGCACCAGCACCATCACCGCGTAGGGAGCGACGTCGCCGAAGCCCTCGCCGAGGACGTGCAGGTCGGACTGGTAGCCCGCGACGAGCGCCTCGGTCATGCCGATGAGCAGGCTGCCCGCCAGAGCGCCGGGCGGTGAGGCCATCCCGCCGAGGATCGCCGCCGGGAACGCCTTCAGGGCGATCTGACCGGTGGTGCGCTCCAGGCCGGGCGCCGGGAACGCGGCGAGGAAGACCGCCGCCAGGGCCGCGAGCGCTCCCGCCAGGCACCAGGCGAGGGTGCGCACCCGCACCAGCCGTACGCCCATCAGGGAGGCCGCTTCGACGTCCTCGGCGGAGGCGCGCAGGGACAGGCCCCAGGAGGTGTACCGGAACAGGGCGAAGACACCGGCGATGACCAGGGTCGAGACGACGATCGCGGCGATCCGGCTGTCCGCGACGGTCACCGGCCCGAGCCCGCTGACCGAGTCGCCCCAGGGGTCGCCGAGCGAGAGCAGGTCGCCGCCGATGCGCCGCGACAGGTCGGTGAGGATGAGGATGTCGACGCCGATGGTGACGATCGTCTGCACGTGGGCGGTGTGCGGGTCCGGTCCGCCGGCCTGGAGCAGGAAGCGGTCCACCGCGCCGGCCACGGCCGCCGTGACCAGGACGGCCACGGCGAGGGCGGCGGCGAAGCCGAGGTCGTCGTGGAGGACGGCGGTGAGGTAGCCGCCGAGGAGGAGCAGGGAGCCGTGGGCGAAGTTCATGACGCCGGAGGCCTTGAAGATGATGACGAAACCGAGGGCGACGAGGGCGTAGACCGCGCCGAGGGCGAGGCCGTTGAAGACGTTGTCCAGGAAGGTCGTCATGCCGCGTCCTCCTCCCCTTCGGCGCCGGTGCCGAGGTAGGCGCGCAGCACCTCGGGGTCACGGCGGACCTCGTCCGGGGTGCCGTGGGCGATGGCGCGGCCGAAGTCGAGGACGGTGACCTCGTCGGCGAGCCGCATCACCAGGCCCATGTCGTGCTCCACCAGTACGACGGACAGGCCGAGTTCGGCGCGCACGGCGTGCACGACCTCGACTGTGCGGGCGCGTTCGGCCGCGTTCATGCCGGCGACCGGCTCGTCGAGCAGCAGGACGCTGGGCTCCAGGCAGAGGGCGCGGGCGAACTCCACGCGCTTGCGGTCGCCGTAGGAGAGCAGGGCGACGGGGCTGTCGAAGTGCGCGGCGAGGCCGGTGAGTCCGGCGATCTCGCGGGCTCGGTCGAGGTGTGCGCGTTGTTCGCGCCGCGCGTGCGGCAGACGCAGGGCGCCGGCCGCGAACCCGGCACGGGACAGGACGTGTCGGCCGAGCATCAGGTTGTCGGCCACCGTGCCCTGGGTGGTGACGATGTTCTGGAACGTGCGGGCGACGCCGAGGGCTGCGATGCGGTGCGGGGCGAGCCGGGTGAGGTCGGCGTCGCCGAGGCGTACGGTGCCCGTGGCCGGGCGGCACAGTCCCGACAGCACGTTGAAGCAGGTGGACTTGCCCGCTCCGTTGGGTCCGATGAGCGCGTGGACGGAGCCGGGGGCGACGGTGAAGGACACGGCGTCCAGGGCGGTGAGCCCGGCGAACCGGACGGTCACGTCCGTGACGGTGAGTTCGGGTGGTGCGGTGGTGCGGGCGGTCACGCGGCTCCCTGCCCCTCGGATCTGCTTACGGTGCTCTCTGCAGTGCCTGTGGTCTCGCCCAGGTAGAGCCGCTTCACGGCGTCCGTGCGGGCGAGTTCGTCGGCGGGGCCGGAGAGCCGGACCTCGCCGACCTCCAGGACGTGGGCGGTGTCGGCCAGGGACAGTGCCATGCCCGCGTTCTGCTCGACGAGCAGGACGGCCGTGCCCTGGGCGTTGATCTCGCGGATGACCTCGGCGATCCGGTGGACCATCTGCGGGGCGAGGCCCAGGGACGGCTCGTCGAGCAGGAGCAGGCGTGGTGCGGCCATGAGGGCGCGCCCGATGGCGAGCATCTGCTGCTCGCCTCCGGAGAGCAGTCCGGCGGTCTGCCGGGTGCGTTCGGCGAGGCGCGGGAAGAGCGTGAAGACCCGGTCCCGGGCCTCGGCGACCTGGTCCGGGCGGCGCCGGCCGAGGCCGAGGCCGCCGGTGCGCAGGTTCTCGTCGACGGTGAGCCCGGCGAAGACGCGGCGCCCCTCGGGGACCTGGACGACTCCGGCGCGCACGGCGGCGACCGGGTCGCGCCCGTCGAGGTCCGTGGCGCCGTAGCGGATGCGGCCGGCCGTGATCGTGCCGCGGTGCAGGCGCAGAGTGCCCGACACGGCCCGCAGCAGGGTCGTCTTGCCCGCGCCGTTGGCGCCGAGGAGGGCGACGACCGTGCCGTGCGGGACGGTCAGGGTCACGGAGCGAAGCGCGGACAGCGCGCGGCCGTAGGTCACGTCGAGGCCCTCGACGCGCAGGGCGGGCTCTTCGTCCGGTGGTACTTCGGGCATCGCGGCTCCTCGACCCGTGCCGTCGTCGGGCACGGGTGCTTCGGGGGAAGGGCAGCTCACGACAGCACGGGCGCGGGGCGCGGTACAGGAGGTTCGGCCGGGTGGCTGCGCTTGCCCAACACGGGTCGGCCGGGACTGTGCGGCTGCCCAGCGGCGGCCTCCCGCTCCCGCTCCGGCTCCAGGGACCGCTACGGCGTCAGGCCCCGAGCGTCGCGGTCAGCCGCGCAGGAGGCGGCGGGCCGTCAGCGCGAGGCTGATCTCCACCACGTCGAGCGGGCGCGCCAGGGAGCGGCCGATGAGCTGCTCGCAGCGGCGCAGCCGGTTCAGGACGGTGTTGCGATGGCAGTACAGCCGCTCACCGGCACGCTGGGCGGAGCCCTCGGAGGCGAACCAGGCGGCCAGGGTGTCCAGGAGTACGTCCCGGTCGGCCGGTTCCAGCCGCAGCAGGGGACCGAGTACGCGCTCGGTGAGTCTCGTGCCGAGCTCCGGGGAGGAGACGACGAGCGCCTCCGGCAGGTGCTCGGTGAGCCGGACCGTGCCGCCTTCGGGCGGGCAGATGCTCAGGGCCAGGTCGGCCAGGCGCCGGGCGTCGCCGACGGCGGCGAGTCCCGCGACGGCGGCGCCGACGCCGACGCGGCGTCCGGCCGCGCCGTCGGCGGGCAGGGCCAGCGCCGTCACGGGGTCCCGGTCGTCCTTCCCGTCCCCCGCTTCGCCGACCAGGACGATGCCGTAGTCCACCTCCGCTCCGGAGTGCCAGTACCCGGGTGGCAGCGTGGAGGCCCGGACGCGCGTGGGGTCCTGCGGTGGGCCGCCGGCGGCCGCGACGACGACGTACCGGCCGTGCTCCGGCAGGCCCAGCCCCTCGGCGGCCTCGGGCAGATCGGCGATCCGGCTCGTGCCGTCCAGGAGGGCCGACGCCAGCAGGCGCACCCGGTTCTCGCGCCGCCAGGTGAGCTGCCGCTCGGCCTGCCGGTAGGCGTCCGCCAGGAGGGTGCAGTGCTCGTCGACGAAGTTCCACACGTCGGTGGCCACGTGCACGAGGAGCCGGATGTCCTCGGGTTCCGAACGGGCGGTCTCCTCGACCAGCCGCTGCCACACCAGAGACCCGCCCAGCCGGAACGCGTGCAGCAGGGCGTCCAGCGGCAGCCCCTGCTCGGCCCGGGTGACACCGATCCGCCAGGTGCAGCGGTGGGCGGCCTCGCGGGTGCCGCGCGGGTCGAGCAGCGAGGTCACGCTGTGCCGCAAGGAGCGGTACGCCTCCTGCCAGGTGGCGGCCTGGTCGTTCTCCAGTGCGGTCCGGTACGCCGGTTCCTGCTCGCGCAGGACCGCGAGCAGGCGGTCGGTCAGCTCGGGCAGGTCGTCGAGCAGGATGCGGGCGGCCCGGTGCAGGACGCGCAGGGCGTCGGCGTCGATCAGCGACCGCACCCTCGCTGTCCGCGGCTGTGGAACGGGCGTCGGCCCGGTGCGGAACGTCGTGCGTGTCGTGCGTGTCGCGCGTGTGCGTGCGGCAGGATGCATCGCGGTCCTCCCCCAACCTCGGCGTCCGGGCGGCGTCCGGCGGGTGCGCTGCCCGTACGGCCGTCCTCACCCGATAGTGACTGCCTCGCAGGATGACATACCGTCCGGTCGGTCCCCAGAGTCGTGCGGCGGTCTTCTGGACGGGGGCGGAGGTTTCAGCGGCCTTCCTGGTCGACCAGGCGGGCCAGTTCCATGCGGGAGCGCACGCCGAGAGCGGCGAAGACATTGCGCAGGTGGTAGTCGACCGTGCGGGTGCTGACGGCCAGCCGCTGGGCCACCTCCCTGTTGGTGGCGCCCTCGGCGACGTGGCGTGCGATCCGCAGTTGCTGCGGCGTCAGCCGCGCCAGTCCCGCCGTGGGCTCCGTCGCGGACGCGGCTCCGTTGGCGCGCAGCTCGCCCCGTGTCTGGTCGGCCCAGGCGCCGGCGCCGCAGCGTTCGAAGGCGACCAGGGCGGCGCCGAGCTGGCCGCGGGCCTCCCGGAGCCGGCGGCGGCGCCGCAGCCACCGGCCGTACAGCAGCTCCGTGCGGGCGCGCTCGAAGTCCCCGCCCGACTCGTCGTGCAGGGCCAGCGCCCGCAGGTAGAGACCGTCGGCTTCGCTGTCCTCCGCGGCCAGCAGGGCGCGGCAGCGGGCCAGCTGGGCGGGCGCGTGCGGGTCGGCGCCGAAGGCCGCCCACCGGGCGAGATCGCCGACGACGCCCCGGGCGTCCTCCGGCCGGTCGGCGAGTACCGCGGCCTCCACGAAGCAGGGCATGGCGAGCATCCACACGGCGAAGTGACCCCGCCGGGGGCCGGGTCCGACGAGCGGGGCGAGCCGGTCGGCGGCGTCCAGAGGGCGGCCGCGGGCCAGGGTCGGCGCGGGCGGTGGCCCACTCGGGCCAGGGTCGCGGCCTGGGCCAGGCCGTGGCGGCGGGCGGTGCGCAGGGCGGCCGAGGCATGCCCGGCGACGGCGGCGGTGTCCCCCTCGATGGAGGCGGCCAGGGCGAGCATGGCGTGGTGGCTCGCCGCGGTGTTGCGGTGGCCGGCCAGCAGCGCGGCCCGCACGCCCTCCTCCGCGTGGGCGCGTGCCTGCGCGTGGCGGCCGGCCCGCAGTTCGCCGTAGGCCAGGTACTCCAGGGCCCGTGCCTCGGACGCGGCGC
>JJOH01000108.1 GCA_000696115.1 Streptomyces olindensis | reverse complement strand
GGGGCCGCCTCGTCGTCCAGCCGCAGCGTCAGCGAGATCCGCTTGCGCGGGATGTCGACGTCGAGGACCTTCACCTTGACGATGTCCCCGGGCTTCACCACGTCCCGCGGGTCCTTGACGAACGTCTTCGACATCGCGGAGACGTGCACCAGCCCGTCCTGGTGGACGCCGACGTCGACGAACGCCCCGAAGGCGGCCACGTTCGTCACCACGCCCTCCAGGATCATCCCGGCCGACAGGTCGGAGATCTTCTCGACGCCCTCCTTGAACGCGGCCGTCTTGAACGCCGGACGCGGGTCGCGGCCCGGCTTCTCCAGCTCCTTGAGGATGTCGGTGACGGTCGGCAGACCGAACGTCTCGTCCACGAACTCCTGCGGCTTCAGCGACCGCAGCACCGCCGTGTTGCCGATGAGGCCGGCGACCTCCTGCCCGGCCGTCTTCACCATGCGCCGGACCACCGGGTACGCCTCCGGGTGCACACTCGACGCGTCCAGAGGGTCGTCGCCGCCGCGGATCCGCAGGAAGCCCGCGCACTGCTCGTACGCCTTCGGGCCGAGCCGCGCCACCTTCTTCAGCTCACCGCGGGACTTGAAGGGCCCGTTCTGGTCGCGGTGCGCCACGATGTTCTCCGCGAGGCCGGACGTGATGCCGGAGACCCGGGCGAGCAGCGGCGCCGACGCCGTGTTGACGTCCACGCCCACGCCGTTCACACAGTCCTCCACCACCGCGTCCAGGGAGCGCGACAGCTTCACCTCGGACAGGTCGTGCTGGTACTGGCCGACGCCGATCGACTTCGGGTCGATCTTCACCAGCTCGGCCAGCGGGTCCTGGAGCCGGCGGGCGATCGACACGGCGCCGCGCAGCGACACGTCCATGTCCGGGAGCTCCTGCGAGGCGAACGCGGACGCCGAGTACACCGAGGCGCCGGCCTCGGACACCATCACCTTCGTGAGGTTCAACTCCGGGTGCTTCGCGATGAGTTCCCCGGCGAGCTTGTCGGTCTCGCGGGAGGCCGTGCCGTTGCCGATGGCGATCAGCTCGACCGCGTGCTCCTTCGCGAGCCGGGCCAGCTTGGCGATGGCCTCGTCCCACCGGTTGGCCGGGACGTGCGGGTGGATGACGTCCGTGGCGACGACCTTGCCGGTCGCGTCCACCACGGCGACCTTCACGCCCGTCCGGAAGCCGGGGTCCAGGCCGAGCGTCGCGCGGGTGCCCGCCGGGGCCGCGAGCAGCAGGTCGCGCAGGTTCGCCGCGAAGACCCGCACCGCCTCGTCCTCGGCGGCCGTGCGCAGCCGCAGCCTGAGGTCGATGCCCAGGTGGACGAGGATGCGCGTGCGCCACGCCCAGCGGACCGTGTCCGTGAGCCACTTGTCGGCGGGGCGGCCCCGGTCGGCGATCCCGAACCGGTTCGCGACGATCCCCTCGTACGACGACGGCCCGTCCGTCGGCTCCTCGGGCTCCAGGACGAGGTCGAGGACCTCCTCCTTCTCGCCGCGGAGCATGGCCAGGACGCGGTGCGAGGGCAGCTCCGTGAACGGCTCGGCGAAGTCGAAGTAGTCGGCGAACTTGGCGCCCGCCTCCTCCTTGCCCTCCCGCACCTTGGCGGCCAGCCGCCCGCGCACCCACATGCGCTCGCGCAGCTCACCGATCAGGTCGGCGTCCTCCGAGAACCGCTCGGTGAGGATCGCCCGGGCGCCGTCCAGGGCGGCCTGCGGATCGGCCACGCCCTTGTCCGCGTCGACGAACGCGGCGGCCGCGGCGAGGGGCTCGACACCCGGATCGCCGAGCAGCCCCTCCGCCAGCGGCTCCAGACCCGCCTCACGCGCGATCTGCGCCTTGGTGCGCCGCTTGGGCTTGTACGGGAGGTAGATGTCCTCCAGGCGCGCCTTGGTCTCGGCGCCCCGGATGCGTGCCTCCAACTCGTCGGTGAGCTTGCCCTGCTCGCGCACCGACTCCAGGATCGCCGCCCGCCGCTCCTCCAGCTCCCGCAGGTAGCGCAGCCGCTCCTCGATCGTGCGCAGCTGCGCGTCGTCGAGCATCTCGGTCGCTTCCTTGCGGTAGCGGGCGATGAAGGGCACCGTAGAACCGCCGTCGAGCAGTTCCACGGCAGCCCTGACCTGCCGCTCCCGTACGCCGAGCTCCTCGGCGATCCTGCCTTCGATGGTCCCTGCGTTGATGGACCCGTTGGACCCGGGTGTCGTCACGATCCCGTACCGCCTTCTCCACTGAGGTTGCGCGGCAATTGTGGCAGGTGACACCGACACTCGGGGATCAGGGCGGCACGCGGCAGGTCGGCGGCCGGGTCACACCCTGCGGCTGCGGGTGGAGGACGAGGCCCCGCCGAAGAGCCGGGCCAGGGCCCGGAAAGGCAGCGTCACGACGGTGGCGATGGCGCCGCCGATCTGGCGCAGCACGTCTGCGATAGCACGGAACACGTACTTCCCCTTTCTCCTCTCCCGACCGCACCGGCCGGGAGAGACCGGGTACCTCGCAGACGCCTCACCATGCGTCACGGCCGAACACATGTGCCCGGGACGGTCGCGAGTGCAGGCGGAGCAGCCTTGACGGGGCCCTGTCGCAGCGCCCCGGGAACCCCGTCAGCCCTTGCCGATCAGGTCCGCCGGGAACGCCCCCGCCATGAGCGCCGCCCGCGCGAAGGCGCCGCCGAGTTCGGTCAGCCGGGCCACGCCCTGCGGTCCCAGGTGCTCGTACGGGGCCCGGTCGAGGCGGTCCGTCTCGTTCTCGATCTCCTGACGCAGGGCGGCACCGCGCTCGGTGAGCTCGCCGGCCCCGTCCAGCAGCCCGCGCTCGCGCAGCCGGTCCCGCGCCGCATCCCACTCCTCCTGGGTCCAGCCCCGGGTGCCGAACACCCACTTGGGTGTCATGCCCTTGCCCGTGGCCGTGTGGGTCACCAGCGCTTCGAGCCCGTCCAGCCCCGCGGACATCAGGGCGGCCAGGTGCCCGTCGCCCCGGTGCTCGCGCAGCAGGGTCGCCGCGTGCCAGTACGCGAGGTGCGGCTCCTCGGGGACGGGCAGATCGGCGTGGGCGGCGTACAGCGGCCGGGCCTCGCGGGAACAGGCCTCGGCGGCGCGCAGCGCGAGCCGCGCGGCCTCGGCCATCTCCGCCGACGCCACGGCCTCCTCGCCCAGCAGCCGGCGCAGGGTCGCGTTGACCGCACGCGCGCGTGCCGCCAGCACCCGGCCGGGCGCGGCGCTCTCCCAGACCGCCGGCACGTGCCGGGCGACGAGTTCGTACTTGTAGTTGTAGAAGGCCGCCGCGACCGCCCCGGCTCCGACCGGTCCGAGGGCGGCGGCGCGCACGGCGAAGTTCACGGCCCGGGGGTCGGTGACCCCCACGGCACCCAGCTCGCGTCCCAGGTCGGGCGAGAAGTAGTGCGTGGAGTGCAGGGAGTTGAGCACGTTGTGGCAGCGTCGGCCGGCGCGCGGCTCGAGGGCGGCAGTCGTCATGGCGGGCAGGTTACCAACCGCTTGGTATGCGCTCTACGGTCATGCGGGCCATGGCAGGAAAGGTGGGGAACTCGTCATTGCGGTCGTCGTCCGGACCCGCGAAGAATCGACGGCATGGCCCAGCACACCGTGCTCGCCGTGCTGTTCGACGGCGTGCAGAGTCTCGACGTCACCGGGCCCGTGGAGGTCTTCGCGGGCGCGGAACTGCACTCCCCGGGGACGTACCGGATCCGCACGGCCGCCCTGGACGGCAGGCCCGTGCGGACCACCAGCGGCCTGACCCTCGTCCCCGACGAGTCCCTCGCCACGGCGCGCGACCCGGACATCCTGCTGGTCCCCGGCGGGACGGGCAGCCTGCGGCCCGACCCGCGCCTGGTCGACTGGGTGCGCGAGCACGGGCCGCGCGCCGCGCGCCTGGTCTCCGTGTGCACCGGCGCGGCCGTGCTCGCCGCGGCGGGCCTCCTGGACGGCCGCCGCGCCACGACCCACTGGGCGTACTGCGACCGGCTCGCCCGGGACCACCCGGCCGTCGAGATCGACCCCGACCCCGTCTACGTACGCGACGGGCACATCGCCACCTCCGCCGGTGTCACCGCCGGCATCGACCTCGCCCTCGCCCTGGTCGAGGAGGACCTGGGCCGGGACGCCGCCCTCACCATCGCCCGGCACCTGGTGGTGTTCCTGCGCCGGCCCGGGAACCAGGCGCAGTTCAGCGCCCAGCTCGCGGCCCAGACCGCCCACCGCGAGCCCCTCCGGGACGTCCAGCGCTTCATCGGCGAGCACCCGGACGCCGACCTCTCCGTTACCGCCCTCGCCGCCCGCGCCCGCCTCTCACCCCGCCACTTCGCCCGCGCCTTCCGCGCCGAGACCGGCATGACGCCGGGCCGCTACGTGGACCGCGTCCGCCTCGAACACGCCCGCCGCCTGCTGGAGGACACCTCCGACGGCATCGAGGAGATCTCCCGCACCAGCGGCTACGGCACGCCCGAGGCCATGCGCCGCGCCTTCGTCAAGGCCCTCGGCACGCCACCGGCGGAGTACCGCCGCCGCTTCCGCCCCGCGACGACGCCCTGAGCTCCAGTAAGACGCCCTGGGCCCGGGCAAGACGCCCCGAGCCCCCGCAAGACGCCCCGAGCCCCAGCAGACAGACGGAAGGACCCCATGCAGATCGCCATCGTCCTCTACGACCGCTTCACCGCCCTCGACGCCGTCGGCCCGTACGAGACCCTCGGCCGGATCCCGGACGCGGAGACCGTCTTCGTCGCCGAGCGGCCCGGCCCGGTGCGGAACGACTCGGGCAACCTCGCGCTCACCGCCGACCGGGCCCTGGCGGACGTACCGAACCCCGACATCATCGTCGTCCCCGGCGGCCCCGGCCCGCTCCCGCTGGCGCCGGACGGACCCCTGCTCACCTGGCTGCGCGCCGCCGACGCCACCAGCACCTGGACGACGTCCGTGTGCACCGGCTCCCTGCTGCTCGCCGCCGCCGGACTGCTGCGGGGCCGCCGCGCGACCTCCCACTGGCTGGCCCTGGAGGAGCTGGAGCGCCACGGCGCCGAGCCGACGGGGGAGCGGGTCGTCACCGACGGCAAGTACGTCACCGCGGCCGGCGTCTCCTCCGGCATCGACATGGGACTGACCCTGCTCGGCCGCATCGCGGGCGACGACCACGCGCGGATCGTCCAGCTCGCCACCGAGTACGACCCGCAGCCGCCCTACGACGCCGGATCACCCGAGAAGGCCCCCGCGCACGTCGTCGAACTGCTCCGTTCGCACGCCGGTCTCATCCTGACGTAGGCACGCTCCAGCCGAACCGCGGCTGCCTGCGCTCCAGGAACGCGGCGACGCCCTCCGCGGTGTCGCCGCTCGCGCGCGCCTGCCCGGCCCAGTGCGCGTCCCGGTCGGTGCGCCCGTCCGCGAACTCCTTGGCCGCCGCCTGCGTCAGCTGCGAACGGGACACCAGGATCCGGGTGAACTCGGCGACCCGTTTGCCGAGTTCACCCTCGGGCAGCACCTCGTCGACGAGGCCGGTGCGCAGTGCCCGCTCCGCGTCGACCAGCTCACCGGAGAACAGCAGGTACTTGGCGGTGGCGGGCCCCACCAGGGACACCAGGCGACGGGTCGAGGACGCCGGGTAGACGATGCCGAGCTTCGCGGGCGTCACCCCGAACAGCGCGCCTTCCTCGGCGAACCGCAGATCACAGGCCGCCGCGAGCTGCGCCCCGCCGCCCACGCAGTGACCGCGGATCGCCGCCAGGGTCGGCTTCGGGAACGCGGCGAGCGCCTCCTCGGCCCGCACGGCCAGCCCCTGCGCCTCCTCCGGCGAGCCCCGCAGCGTCGAGATGTCGGCCCCCGCGCAGAACGTCCCGCCCGCACCGGTCAGCACCAGCGCCCGCACGGCCGGATCGCCCGCCGACTCCGCCAGCAGCGGCGGCAGGGCGCGCCACATGGCGGCCGTCATGGCGTTGCGCTTCTCGGGATGACGGATGGCGACCGTCGCGACCGAGTCGGTGACGCTGTACTGCATCTGCGGATCCATGCGCCGGATGCTATCCGGATGCCAAACCCGTACAACCCGAATAGTTCGCCGAGACGGCACAACAGGGACAGGAGCAGTCCCACAACTGACCGTGTCATACGCCAACGGTCAGAAATGCTCGATAGTTGCTGACTTCTGTTCAGGCCTGGGGTGTGGAGCGCATCGTTACCAACACTCGAGGTGTGGCGACAATCGAGCGCGAGGGTGGCGACCGGACGATGAACGACGACGGGCGGGGGTTCGGCCCACGCCCAGAGGGCGGCGCGGCGCCCCTCGGCCCCGGGCCGGCGGATCCGCTGCCGTACGAAGGGATCTGGCGCTTCACCGCACCCGCGGTCGACGCCTCGGTCCCGCAGGCGCGGCACGCCGTACGGGACCTGCTGCTGCGTCAGGGGGTGCCCGTCTCGGACGACGTGGCCCAGGGGCTGCTGCTGATCGTCTCGGAACTGGTGACGAACGCCGTGAAGCACGCGGCCGTCCTGTCGCCGACGATCGCCGTCGAGGTGGCCGTCGGCGCCGAGTGGGTCCGCGTGGCCGTGGAGGACAACCACCCGTACCGGCCGACGGCCCTGGAGACCGACCACGGCCGGACCGGTGGCCGCGGACTGCTCCTCGTCCGCGAGATCACCCGTGAGGCCGGCGGCGCGTGTGAGGTCGAGTACACCGCGAGCGGCGGCAAGGTGATCTGGGCCGCCCTGCCGCTCAAACCCGCGCGCTACTCCTGATCAGGGCCTCTTCTCCGGGCCCCGTCACCAGCCGGCCGACGGGCCCGTCAGCTCCCTGATCGCCGGCCGGGCCGCGTCCAGGACGGTCATGAACCAGGACGAGAAGGTGTCCTTGGCGTGCCGCTCCGCCAGCTCCGGCGGGGTCACGAACGCCGTCGACGCCACCTCCTCCGGGTCGGGTCGCAGCACGGCCTGCAGCATGCCGACGAAGAGGTGGTTGTACTCCTGCTCCACCAGACCCGACTCCGGGTCCGGGTGGTTGTAGCGGACCGTGCCCGCCTCCGCCAGCAGGGACGGGGAGGCGCCGAGCTCCTCGAACGTCCGCCGCGCCGCCGCCGCGAAGGGCGCCTCCCCCGGGTAGGGGTGGCCGCAGCAGGTGTTGGACCACACACCGGGGGAGTGGTACTTGCCCAGCGCGCGCTGCTGGAGCAGCAGCCGGCCGTACTCGTCGAAGAGGAACACCGAGAAAGCGCGGTGCAGCTGTCCGGGCGGCTGGTGGGCGGCGAGCTTCTCCGCGGTGCCGATCGTCACGCCGTCCTCGTCGACCAGTTCCAGCAAAATCGCGTCTGCGGTGCCGTTCGACGGGCTGTGCGTCGCGGTGGCAGGTGTGATCGGCATACCCATCCTTCACATCGGTCTTCGCGCCCCAAGTCTGCCGTACGAATCCGGCACTCCCGGCACTTCGCGACGCGCCCGCATGTCCCGCGCGGCGGCGCGGAACGCGGACGGCGCCGCTCGGACGCCGGAGGAGGGACCCAGTAGGTGATCGTGCCCGGAGCGATGGGCCGAAAATCGTTCCCGGCGGTGCCGGGGGAGGCAGGACGCGGGCGCGCGCCGGAGGCCCGCGTCACCCGGCGCACTCAGATCCAAACGCGCCCCACCAGCCCCAGACGCCTCACAGACGGCGCGTCAGTGGCAGAGGTACGCCTCGTGCTCGGCGTGCCCGCCGGGCTCCAGCTGGAAGGTGCAGTGCTCCACGTCGAAGTGGTCACCGAGGCAGCCCTGCAACTCGTGGAGCATCTTCTCGTGGCCTATCGCGCTCAGCACCTCCGAGCTGACGACCACGTGCGCCGACAGCACCGGCATGCCGGAGGTGATCGTCCAGGCGTGCAGGTCGTGGACGTCCTCCACACCCTCCGTCGCCAGGATGTGGGCCCGTACCTCCGCCATGTCGACGCCCTTGGGCGCCGCCTCCAGCAGCACGTCGAGGGTCTCGCGCAGCAGCTTCCACGTCCGGGGCGCGATCATCAGGGCGATGACGAGCGACGCGATCGGGTCCGCGGCCTGCCAGCCCGTGAGCATGATCACCAAGGCCGAGACGATCACCGTGACCGAGCCGAGGGCGTCGGCCGCCACCTCCAGGAACGCGCCGCGCACGTTCAGGCTCTCCTTCTGGCCGCGCATCAGCAGCGACAGCGACACCAGGTTCGCCACCAGACCGATCACACCGAACACCACGGTCAGCCCGCCCTCGGTGTGGGCCGGCGTGATGAAGCGCTGGACCGACTCGTACACGACGTACCCGCCGGCCCCGACCAGCAGCAGGCAGTTGGCCAGGGCGGCGAGGATCTCGGCGCGGGCGTACCCGAAGGTGGCCCGGTCGCTGGGCGGGCGGTTCGCGAAGTGGATCGCCAGCAGCGCCATGCCCAGGCCCAGGGCGTCGGTCGCCATGTGCGCCGAGTCCGCGACGAGCGCGAGGGAGTCGGCGAGGAAGCCGCCGACGATCTGGACGACCACGATGCCGAGCGTGATCCCCAGCGCCACCCTCAGCCGGCCGCGGTACGCCGAGGTCGCCGTACCGCCGGCCGCCGCGCCGTGCGCGTGCCCGTGATCATGCCCAGCCCCCATGAAAAGTCATCCTCCGGTGTCCGCCTGATCGTGCTCGGGCACCCCAGTGAACTACGGGGAGGGGGTATGTGCAACGCGGCACTGAACACCGTTGTCATGTGCCCTGACCTGCGGAAACGAAGTGCAGGTCAGGGCACCCTCACTGGCTCAGGAGCCGTGGTGCAGCAGCCAGCCCCGCCACGCCGACTCGGCCATCTCCCGCACCTCGCGCCGGGCGGTCCAGCCGAGTTCCTCCGCCGCCCGCGCGGCGGACGCGACCGCCCGGGGCGCGTCCCCGGGGCGGCGCCCCTCGACGACCGGAGGGCGCCGGTCGCCGGTGACCTCGCCGATGACCGTGATCAGCTCGCGCACCGAGACGCCCTCGCCGCGCCCGATGTTGACCGTCAGATCGCCCGTGAGACCACCCCCGGCGAGCCGCCGGGCCGCCGCCAGGTGCGCCTCGGCCAGGTCGGCGACGTGGATGTAGTCGCGGATGCAGGTGCCGTCCGGGGTCGGGTAGTCGTCTCCGAAGATCCTCGGCGCCTCGTCGCGGGTCAGCCGGTCGAAGACCATCGGGACGATGTTGAACACGCCCGTGTCCGCCAGCTCCGGCGCCGCCGCGCCCGCCACGTTGAAATACCGCAGGCAGACCGTGGAGATCCCGTGCGCCCGGCCCGCCGCCCGCACCAGCCACTCCCCGGCGAGCTTGGTCTCGCCGTACGGGTTCACCGGCGCGCAGGGCGCCTCCTCCGTGATCAGGTCCACACCCGGGTCGCCGTACACGGCCGCCGACGAGGAGAACACGAAGCGCTCGATCCCCGCCTCGGCGACCGCGTCCAGCAGGGTCGCCAGACCGCCGACGTTCTCCCGGTAGTACCGGGTCGGCTGCGCGACCGACTCGGCGACCTGCTTGCGCGCCGCGAGATGCACCACACCCGTCACACCGTGCTCGGCGAGCACCCGCTTCAGCAGGTCCCCGTCGAGCGACGAGCCCTCGATCAGCGGGATGCCGGACGGAAGCCGCGCCGGCACTCCGGCCGAGAGGTCGTCCAGGGCGACGACGGACTCGCCGGCCTCCGTCATGGCCCTGGCCACGTGGGCCCCGATGTAGCCGGCCCCGCCGGTGATCAGCCAAGTCATGGTCGTCCACCCTATGCGGCCGCGGTCGCGGCCCCCGCGATGTCCCCGATGTCCGGTCTGTGCTACGCGGTTTGTGGGGCGGGCCCCGGATCCACGATGATGATCGCGGCAGGGGCTTGTGCGAACCACGTCGATCCATCCGCCGAACAGGCGGTGAACGTGGCCTTCCCGGCATCCGATAGCCTCTGCCGACATGCCGCCCGGGAGCCACCGGCCGGGCGCCCCCACCATGCACCTCACTGGCGCGGACGCGTCGGTACCCAGGGAGTGAATTCGGTTGTCGACCGCCATCCTCACCGGTCAGCCGGTCCCCGGATCGTCGATCGAGGGCGACCTGCGGTCCCTCGGGTTCGACGTGCGGACCGCGGCCGACGCCGCCGAGGCCGAGACGCTGCTCGCCGAGGTGCCGTTCGAGGAGCGGGTCGCCCTGGTCGACGCCCGGTTCGTGGGCCATGTGCACGCGCTGCGCCTGGGCCTCACCGACCCCCGCTTCCCGCTCGCCGCGATCCCCGGCGCCGTCACCGCCCAGCCGGCCGGCCGCCAGGCCCTGATCCGGGCGATGGCCCGCGAGAACTCCGCCGGCGGCGGCACCACCCTGGTCGACAGCCTCGCCGACCGCATCCTCACCGCCCTGGACGCCGACGGCACCGACGTACACCGCCCCGAGCTGGGCAGCCTCGTCGCCGCCGTCCCCGCCGACCCGCAGGCCCGCAACGAGGCACGGCAGGCCGTGGCAGACGTGGACGAGGAGGCCGTCCGTCTCAAATCGGCCGTGAAGTCCCGCGACGGCTTCTTCACCACGTACTGCATCAGCCCGTACTCCCGCTACATCGCCCGCTGGTGCGCCCGCCGCGGCCTGACCCCGAACCAGGTCACCACCGCCTCCCTGCTCACCGCCCTCATAGCGGCGGCCTGCGCGGCCACCGGCACCCGCGGCGGCTTCGTCGCGGCCGGCGTCCTGCTGATCGCGTCCTTCGTCCTCGACTGCACGGACGGGCAGCTCGCCCGCTACTCCCTGCAGTACTCCACGCTCGGCGCCTGGCTCGACGCCACCTTCGACCGGGCCAAGGAGTACGCCTACTACGCCGGCCTCGCGCTCGGCGCGGCCCGCGGCGGCGACGACGTCTGGGCCCTCGCCCTCGCCGCCATGGTCCTGCAGACCTGCCGGCACGTCGTGGACTTCTCCTTCAACGAGGCCAACCACGACGCCACCGCCAACACCAGCCCCACCGCCGCCCTCTCCGACAAGCTCGACAGCGTCGGCTGGACGGTCTGGGTGCGGCGCATGATCGTCCTGCCCATCGGCGAGCGCTGGGCGATGATCGCGGTCCTCACCGCCGTCACGACCCCCCGCATCACCTTCTACGCGCTGCTCATCGGCTGCGCCTTCGCCGCGACGTACACGACGGCGGGCCGGGTGCTGCGGTCGCTGACGCGGAAGGCACAGCGGACCGACCGGGCGGCGCGGGCACTGGCCGACCTCACCGACTCCGGCCCGCTCGCGGAGCTGGTCTCCAAGCTGCGCAGCCCCCGGGGCAAGGTCCTCCCGTACACGCCGGTCCTCGTCGCCGCGCTCGGTGCCGCACTCCTGCTGGTGAACACGGTCCGCCAGGGAGCCGGGGGAGCGGCCCTCACCGCACCGTTCTACGTGGTGCTCGCGGGTTGCGCGCTCATGCAGCCCCTCAAGGGCCCCCTCGACTGGCTCGTCCCCCCGCTCTTCCGCGCCGCCGAGTACTGCACGATCCTGCTCTTGGCGGCCAAGGCGGACGTGAACGGAGCCCTTCCCGCGGCTTTCGGGCTGGTGGCCGCGGTCGCCTACCATCACTACGACACGGTGTACCGCATTCGCGGCAACGCCGGAGCGCCCCCCGCCTGGCTGGTGCGTTCCATCGGGGGGCACGAGGGACGGACGCTGCTCGTCACCGTCCTCGCCGCGCTGCTCACCGCCTCGCAGTTCACGGTCGCGCTCACGGTCCTCGCCGTGGCCGTGGCCCTGGTGGTGCTCGTCGAGAGCATCCGCTTCTGGGTGTCCGCAGGGGCGCCCGCCGTACACGATGAAGGAGAACCCGCATGATCGGCCTCGTGCTGGCGGCCGGCGCCGGACGGCGTCTGCGCCCCTACACCGACAGCCTTCCCAAGGCGCTGGTGCCGGTGGGGCCCGCGGGCATAGAGGGCGAACCAACGGTTCTCGACCTGACCCTGGCGAACTTCGCCGAGGTCGGCCTGACGGAGGCCGCGATCATCGTCGGCTACCGCAAGGAGGCCGTGTACGCGCGCAAGGACGCGCTGGAGCAGAAGTACGGCCTCAAGCTCACCCTCATCGACAACGACAAGGCCGAGGAGTGGAACAACGCCTACTCCCTGTGGTGCGGGCGTGACGTCCTCAAGGACGGTGTGATCCTCGCCAACGGCGACACCGTCCACCCGGTCTCCGTCGAGAAGACGCTGCTCGCCGCCCGCGGCGAGGGCAGGAAGATCATCCTCGCCCTGGACACGGTCAAGGACCTGGCCGACGAGGAGATGAAGGTCGTCGTCGACCCCGCCAAGGGCATGACGAAGATCACCAAGCTGATGGACCCCGCCGAGGCCACCGGCGAGTACATCGGCGTCACCCTGATCGAGGGCGACGCCGCCCCCGAGCTGGCCGACGCGCTGAAGACCGTGTGGGAGACCGACCCGCAGCAGTTCTACGAGCACGGCTACCAGGAACTGGTGAACCGCGGCTTCCGGATCGACGTGGCGCCGATCGGCGACGTCAAGTGGGTGGAGATCGACAATCACGACGATCTCGCCCGCGGACGGGAGATCGCATGCCAGTACTGACCCGGCTCATCCCCTCGCCGCTCGTCGTGGACATCCGCCCGGGTGCTCTCGACGACCTGGCGTGCGTCCTCGCCGACGAGCGCATCTCGCACTCCGGCCGCCTCGCCGTCGCCGTCAGCGGCGGCTCCGGCGCGAAGCTGCGCGAGCGCATCTCGCCGAGCATGCCCGGCGCCACCTGGTACGAGGTCGGCGGCGGCACCCTCGACGACGCGGTCCGGCTGGCCAGTGACATAAAGGCCGGCCACTACGACGCGGTCGTCGGCCTCGGCGGCGGCAAGATCATCGACTGCGCCAAGTTCGCCGCGGCACGCGTCGGTCTCCCCCTGGTCGCGGTGCCCACGAACCTCGCGCACGACGGCCTCTGCTCGCCGGTCGCCACCCTCGACAACGACGCCGGCCGCGGCTCCTACGGCGTGCCCAACCCGATCGCGGTCGTCATCGACCTGGACGTCATCCGTGAGGCCCCGGTCCGCTTCGTCCGCGCCGGCATCGGCGACGCCGTCTCCAACATCTCGGCGATCGCCGACTGGGAGCTGGCGGGCCGGGTCAAGGGCGAGCGGATCGACGGCCTCGCCGCCGCCATGGCCCGCCAGGCCGGGGAGGCCGTCCTGCGGCACCCGGGCGGCATCGGGGACAACGACTTCCTCCAGGTGCTCGCCGAGGCGCTCGTCCTCAGCGGCATCGCCATGTCGGTGTCGGGCGACTCGCGGCCGTCCTCCGGGGCGTGCCACGAGATCAACCACGCCTTCGACCTGCTCTACCCGAAGCGGGCAGCCGCCCACGGCGAGCAGTGCGGCCTCGGCGCGGCCTTCGCGATGTGGCTGCGCGGAGCGCACGACGAGTCGGCGTACATGGCGGAGGTCCTGCGCCGCCACGGCCTGCCCGTGCTGCCGGACGAGATCGGCTTCACGACGGACGAGTTCGTCAAGGCCGTGGAGTTCGCCCCCGAGACCCGCCCCGGCCGCTACACCATCCTCGAACACCTCGACCTGAACACCGAACAGATCAAGGACACCTACACCGACTATGTCAAGGCCATCGGTAGCTGAACTACGCCCCGTCGTTCACCCCGCAGGGGTGAAGGACCGGCGCAGCGGTGAGCACTGGATGGGACGCCTCTACATGCGCGAGGTGTCCCTGCGGGTCGACCGCTACCTGGTCAACACCAGGGTCACGCCCAACCAGCTCACGTACCTGATGACCGTCTTCGGTGTGCTCGCGGCCCCGGCACTGCTCGTGCCGGGGATCCCGGGCGCCGTCCTCGGCGTCGTCTGCGTCCAGATGTACCTGCTGCTGGACTGCGTCGACGGCGAGATCGCGCGGTGGAAGAAGCAGTACTCCCTCAACGGCGTCTACCTGGACCGGGTCGGCGCCTACCTCACCGACGCCGCCGTGCTCACCGGCTTCGGCCTGCGCGCCGCCGACCTGTGGGGCACCGGCCGCATCGACTGGCTGTGGGCCTTCCTCGGCACCCTCGCCGCCCTCGGCGCCATCCTCATCAAGGCCGAGACCGACCTCGTCGGCGTCGCCCGCCACCAGGCCGGCAAGCCGCCGGTCAAGGAGGCCGCCGCCGAGATGCGCTCCTTCGGCATGGCGCTGGCCCGCAAGGCCGCCGCCGCCCTGAAGTTCCACCGCCTCATCCTCGGCATCGAGGCGTCCCTGCTGATCCTGGTCCTGGCCATCGTCGACCAGGTCCGCGGCGACCTGTTCTTCTCCCGGCTCGGCGTGGCCGTGCTGGCCGGCATCGCCCTGGTGCAGACGCTGCTGCACCTCGTCTCCATCCTCGCGTCGAGCAGGCTGAAGTGAGCGGCATGAAGGTCGGCGCCGTCATCATCACCATGGGCAACCGCCCCGACGAGTTGCGCGCCCTCCTCGACTCGGTCGCCAAGCAGGACGGTGACCCGGTCGAGGTGGTCGTCGTCGGCAACGGCTCGCCCGTCCCGGACGTCCCCGAGGGCGTCCGCACCATCGAACTCCCCGAGAACCTCGGCATCCCCGGCGGCCGCAACGTCGGCATCGAGGCCTTCGGCCCGTCCGGCCGGGACGTCGACGTCCTGCTCTTCCTCGACGACGACGGGCTCCTCGCGAGCCACGACACCGCCGAGCTGTGCCGCAAGGCGTTCGAGGCGGACCCGAAGCTCGGCATCATCAGCTTCCGCATAGCCGACCCGGACACCGGCGTCACCCAGCGCCGCCACGTCCCCCGGCTGCGCGCCGCCGACCCGATGCGCTCCTCCCGGGTCACCACCTTCCTGGGCGGCGCCAACGCCGTCCGCACCCGCGTCTTCGCCGACGTCGGCGGACTCCCCGACGCGTTCTTCTACGCCCACGAGGAGACCGACCTCGCCTGGCGGGCCCTCGACGCCGGCTGGATGATCGACTACCGGTCCGACATGGTGCTCTACCACCCGACGACCGCCCCCTCGCGGCACGCGGTCTACCACCGCATGGTCGCCCGCAACCGCGTCTGGCTGGCCCGCCGCAACCTCCCCGCGGCCCTCGTCCCCGTCTATCTCGGCGTGTGGCTGCTGCTCACCCTCGTGCGCCGCCCCTCCCGCCGCGCCCTGCGTGCCTGGTTCGGCGGCTTCCGCGAGGGCTGGACCACCTCGTGCGGGCCCCGTCGGCCCATGAAGTGGCGTACGGTGTGGCGGCTGACCCGGCTGGGCCGGCCCCCGGTGATCTGACAAGCTCGTATCCGGAGTATCCGGGAGCACCCGGGCCGTACCCTGGCCCCCGGCTCATGCCAGGCCCGCACAGGCCGCGCATCTCGAAGACGAAAGTTTCCACTAGTGAGTGAGACAACGCACGACGCCCCGGTCGCGGTGAGCGCGCCCGCGGCGCCCGACGAGGGCCTCACGGCGGCGGAACTCGCCGCCAAGCACGGGCTGAGCGTCAGCGGCGCCCGGCCGTCCCTCATCGAGTACGTCCGTCAGCTCTGGGGACGGCGCCACTTCATCCTCGCCTTCTCCCAGGCGAAGCTGACCGCCCAGTACAGCCAGGCCAAGCTCGGCCAGCTGTGGCAGGTGGCGACGCCGCTGCTGAACGCGGCCGTGTACTTCTTCATCTTCGGCCTGCTCCTGGAGGCCGACCGGGGCATGTCCCGCGAGGTGTACATCCCGTTCCTGGTCACGGGCGTGTTCGTGTTCACCTTCACGCAGAGCTCGGTGATGGCGGGCGTGCGCGCGATCTCCGGCAACCTCGGCCTGGTCCGCGCCCTGCACTTCCCGCGCGCCTCCCTGCCGATCTCCTTCGCGCTCCAGCAGCTCCAGCAGCTGCTGTTCTCGATGATCGTGCTGTTCGCCGTCGCGGTCGGCTTCGGCCACTACCCGGACCTGTCGTGGGCACTGATCGTGCCGGTGCTCGTCCTGCAGTTCTGCTTCAACACCGGCCTCGCGCTGATCATGGCCCGGGCGGGCTCCAAGACCCCCGACCTCGCGCAGCTGATGCCGTTCGTGATGCGGACGTGGATGTACGCGTCCGGCGTGATGTTCTCCATCCCGATCTTCCTCCAGGACAAGCCGGCCTGGATCGCGAACGTGCTGCAGTGGAACCCGGCCGCGATCTACATGGACCTCATGCGCTTCGCCCTGATCGACGACTACGGCTCGCAGTACCTGCCCGACCACGTCTGGGCGGTCGCGGGCGGCTGGGCCGTGCTGTTCGCCCTGGGCGGCTTCGTGTACTTCTGGAAGGCGGAGGAGAGGTACGGCCGTGGCTGAGCAGAACGCCGAGCGGACGGACGACGCGCGGATCCCCACCGTCATCGCGGACGACCTGCACATCGTCTACCGCGTCAACGGCGCCAAGACCGGCAAGGGCAGCGCCACCGCCGCCCTGAGCCGCATCGTGAAGCGCGGCGAGGAGCGGGGCGTGCGCAAGGTGCACGCCGTGCGGGGCGTCTCCTTCGTCGCCTACCGCGGCGAGGCCATCGGCCTCATCGGCTCCAACGGCTCCGGCAAGTCGACCCTGCTGCGCGCCATCGCCGGCCTGCTGCCGGCCGAGCGGGGCAAGGTCTACACCGACGGCCAGCCCTCGCTGCTCGGCGTCAACGCGGCCCTGATGAACGACCTCACCGGCGAGCGCAACGTCATATTGGGCGGGCTGGCCATGGGCATGTCCCGCGAGGAGATCAAGGATCGCTACCAGGACATCGTCGACTTCTCCGGCATCAACGAGAAGGGCGACTTCATCACCCTGCCCATGCGCACCTACTCCTCCGGCATGGCGGCCCGGCTCCGCTTCTCCATCGCCGCGGCCAAGGACCACGACGTCCTGATGATCGACGAGGCCCTCGCCACCGGCGACCGCAAGTTCCAGAAGCGCTCCGAGGACCGCATCCGGGAGCTGCGCAAGGAAGCCGGCACGGTGTTTCTGGTCAGTCACAACAACAAGTCCATCCGCGACACCTGCAACCGCGTCCTGTGGCTGGAGCGCGGCGAGCTGCGCATGGACGGCCCGACCGACGAGGTGCTCAAGGAGTACGAGAAGTTCACGGGCAAGTAGTCCGGCACGGCCGGGGCCCCGCCGGAACTGTTCCGGCGGGGCCCCGCGTCTGCAAAGGAAACGTCAACTCCGGCCGGTTTATGGAATCTTGGGGCCAATCGGTGTGTTCTCGTGATGTGCAGGACACCCTGACGATCCTCGATGCGTTGTACAACGTAAGCTGTACCGGTCCCGAAACACGGCAATCAGGGCGATAATGCGCGACACCGCCCGTCGCACCGCCGTGCGGACGGCCGGGTGGCGTGTCCGAAATAGTGCGTATTGGGTCGGCAGTGTAGAACGGGAGATGTGACGGCAATGGCTACGGAAACTCCCCAGCTCCACACAGCACGCGCCGTCCCCGCACCGGGCAGCCGTCGGTGACGGGCACCGGCACGGCGCGCCCCCTCGACCCGGAGCGCGGCACCCTCGACAAGGCCGCGGGCGAGAACTTCCCGGTGGCCCCGTTCTTCCTGCCCCGGGCCTGGCGCACCGACCTCATGGCCGTCTACGGCTTCGCCCGCCTGGTCGACGACATCGGCGACGGCGACCTGGCCCCCGGCGGCGCCGACGCCCGGCTGCTCGGTGTCCCCCCGCAGGAGGCCGAGGACCGGCTGGTCCTGCTGGACGCCTTCGAGGCCGACCTGCGCAGGGTCTTCGACGCGACGCCCCGCCACCCCCTGCTGCGGCGCCTCCAGCCGACCGTCCGCCGGTGCTCCCTGACCCCCGAGCCGTTCCTCGGCCTGATCGCCGCCAACCGCCAGGACCAGCTGGTCGGCCGCTACGAGACCTACGACGACCTGCTCGCCTACTGCGAGCTGTCCGCCAACCCCGTCGGCCGGCTCGTCCTCGCCGTCACCGGCACCTCGACGCCCGAGCGGATCCGCCGCTCCGACATGATCTGCACCGCCCTCCAGATCGTCGAGCACCTCCAGGACGTGGCCGAGGACCTCGGCCGCGACCGCGTGTACCTGCCCGCCGCCGACATGAAGCGTTTCCACGTCGAGGAGGCGGATCTCGCCACGAAAACCGCCGGAGCGTCGGTCCGTGCGTTGATTGCGTACGAAGCGCAAAGGGCCCGGGATCTCCTGAATGAAGGCGCCCCCCTGGTGGGTAGCGTCCACGGCAGGTTGAAGCTGCTGCTCGCAGGGTTCGTGGCGGGGGGAAGGGCGGCTCTGCACGCGATCGCCGCCGCCGACTACGACGTACTTCCCGGCCCGCCCAAGCCCGGCAAGGTCCAGTTGCTGCGTGAGGTGGGCGTGACTCTGCGAGGAGAGGGGTGATCCGGACCGTGGAGTCGGAACCACACGCGTCCCCACCGGTACTCGCCGCCTACAGCTACTGCGAGGCCGTCACCGGGCGTCAGGCCCGGAACTTCGCCTACGGCATCCGGCTGCTGCCGACGCCCCAGCGCCGCGCGATGTCGGCGCTCTACGCGTTCTCGCGGCGGGTCGACGACATCGGCGACGGCGCGCTCGCCGACGACATCAAGGTCGCCCGGCTGGAGGAGACCCGGGCGCTGCTCACCCGGATCCGCGACGGCGAGGTCGACGAGGACGACACCGACCCGGTGGCCGTCGCCCTCACGCACGCCGCCGGGCACTTCCCGATCCCGCTCGGCGGTCTGGACGAGCTCATCGACGGCGTCCTGATGGACGTCCGCGGCGAGACCTACGAGACCTGGGACGACCTGAAGGTCTACTGCCGCTGCGTGGCGGGCGCCATCGGGCGTCTCTCGCTCGGTGTGTTCGGCACGGAACCGGGGGTGCGCGGCGTCGACCGCGCGCCCGAGTACGCCGACACGCTCGGGCTCGCGCTCCAGCTCACGAACATCCTCCGGGACGTCCGCGAGGACGCCGTGGGCGGACGGACCTACCTGCCCGCCGACGACCTCGCGAAATTCGGCTGCTCGGCGGGCTTCAGCGGGCCGCGGCCACCGGAGGGCTCCGACTTCACGGGCCTCGTGCACTTCGAAGTGCGACGGGCCCGCGCTCTTTTCGCCGAGGGCTACCGGCTGCTGCCCATGCTCGACCGGCGCAGCGGCGCCTGCGTCGCCGCCATGGCCGGCATCTACCGCCGCCTCCTCGACCGCATCGAGCGCGACCCGGAGGCCGTGCTGCGCGGCCGGGTCTCCCTGCCCGGCCGGGAGAAGGCGTACGTCGCGGTGCGCGGCCTGTCCGGCCTGGACGCCCGGCATGTGACCCGACGGACCGTCAGGAGGCGTGCGTGACGCACACAGATGCCGCCCTCGGCACGAAGCGGCGGGCAACCCTCCGGCCGGGGCCCGCGTCCCTGACGGAGACGGCCGGTCGTGTGCCGCTCGAGCAGCACGGCCGCCGCGCAGGGGAGGGGGCGTGATGACCCACGGCACGCGGTCCCACGGACCGGTCGCGGACGGACGGCACGCCGTCGTGGTGGGCGGCGGGCTCGCCGGCATCACCACCGCGCTGGCGCTCGCCGACGCCGGGGTGCGCGTCACCCTGCTGGAGGGCAGGCCGAGACTGGGCGGCCTGGCCTTCTCCTTCCAGCGCGGCGATCTCACCGTCGACAACGGACAGCACGTGTACCTGCGCTGCTGCACCGCCTACCGCTGGTTCCTCGACCGCATCGAGGGCGCGGCACTGGCCCCGCTGCAGGACCGGCTCGACGTACCCGTCCTGGACGTCGCACGGCCCGCGGGGCGGCGGCTCGGCAGGCTGCGGCGGGACGCGCTGCCCGTGCCCCTGCACCTGGGGCGCAGCCTCGCCACCTATCCGCACCTGTCGCTCGCCGACCGCGCCAAGGTGGGCCGGGCCGCGCTCGCACTCAAGGGACTCGACCTCGCCGACCCGGCGCTGGACACCCAGGACTTCGGCAGCTGGCTGGCCGCGCACGGCCAGTCGGCGCGTGCCGTCGAGGCCCTGTGGGACCTGGTCGGGGTCGCCACCCTCAACGCGATCGCCTCCGACGCCTCCCTCGGACTCGCCGCGATGGTGTTCAAGACCGGTCTGCTGTCCGACCCGGGCGCGGCCGACATCGGCTGGGCGCGCGTCCCGCTGGGCGAACTGCACGACCGGCTGGCCCGCAAGGCGCTCCACTCCGCCGGCGTCCGTACCGAGGTCCGTACACGCGTCACCTCCGTCTCCGCAGAGGTGAACGGACGGTGGAGCGTGGAGGTTCCCGGCGAGACGCTCGAAGCGGACGCGGTGGTGCTCGCCGTACCGCAGCGGGAGGCGCACGACCTGCTGCCCGAGGGCGCCCTCGACGCGCCGGAACGGCTCCTGCGGATCGGCACCGCGCCGATCCTCAACGTCCATGTGGTGTACGACCGGAAGGTGCTCGGCCGGCCGTTCTTCACCGCCCTCGGCACCCCGGTGCAGTGGGTCTTCGACCGGACCGAGGCCTCCGGGCTGCGCCAGGGACAGTACCTCGCCCTGTCGCAGTCGACGGCCCAGGACGAGATCGACGCGCCCGTGGCGGTGCTGCGCGAGCGGTACCTGCCGGAGCTGGAGCGGCTGCTGCCGCTGACCCGCGGCGCCGAAGTGAGGGACTTCTTCGTCACCCGGGAGCGCACGGCGACGTTCGCTCCCGCCCCCGGCGTCGGGCGCCTCAGGCCCGGCGCCCGCACCAAGGCATCCGGCCTCTACCTGGCCGGAGCGTGGACCGCCACCGGGTGGCCCGCGACCATGGAGAGTGCGGTCCGCAGTGGTGTGAGCGCGGCGGACGCCGTGCTGGGCGCCCTGGGCCGGCCCCGCCCGCAGCACCTCTTCGAGTTCGAGGAGGCGGCGTGATGCTCGCTCGGCACGACGCGGCAGGCGGCCCCCGCACCCCCGGTACCGCGACAAGAGGAGAGACTGTGCCCACTGTGCCCCCGGCCTCGAAGACTGCCGAGGCGGTGGACGTGACCGCGCTGCTGGAGCGCGGCCGAACCCTGGCCACACCGGTACTGCGGGCGGCCGTCGACCGCCTGGCACCTCCCATGGACACTGTTGCCGCCTACCACTTCGGATGGATCGACGCCCAGGGCAGGCCGGCCGAGGGCGACGGCGGCAAGGCCGTGCGCCCCGCCCTCGCGGTCATGTCCGCCGAAGTCATGTCCGCCGCCCCCGAGACCGGCGTCCCCGGCGCCGTCGCCGTGGAACTCGTCCACAACTTCTCCCTCCTCCACGACGACCTCATGGACGGCGACGAACAGCGCCGCCACCGCGACACGGTGTGGAAGGTGCACGGCCCCGCCCAGGCCATCCTGGTCGGCGACGCCCTGTTCGCCCTCGCGGGCGAGGTGCTCCTCGAACTCGGCACCGTCGAGGCCGGCCGCGCCACACGCCGTCTGACCACCGCCACCCGCGCCCTGATCGACGGCCAGGCCCAGGACATCTCCTACGAGCACCGCGACCGCGTCAGCGTCGCGGAGTGCCTGGAGATGGAGGGCAACAAGACCGGCGCCCTGCTCGCCTGCGCCAGCTCCATCGGCGCGGTCCTCGGCGGCGCCGACGACCGCACCGCCGACACGCTGGAGAAGTACGGCTACCACCTGGGCCTCGCCTTCCAGGCCGTCGACGACCTCCTCGGCATCTGGGGCGACCCGGTCTCCACCGGCAAGCAGACCTGGAGCGACCTGCGTCAGCGCAAGAAGTCGCTGCCGGTCGTGGCCGCGCTCGCGGCGGGCGGATCCGCCTCCGAGCGGCTCGGCGAGCTGCTCGCCGCCGACGCCAAGGCCAGCGACTTCGAGAACTTCTCCGAGGAGGAGTTCGCGGCCCGCGCCGCCCTCATCGAGGAGGCGGGCGGCCGCGAGTGGACCGCCGACGAGGCACGACGTCAGCACACCATCGCCATCGAGGCCCTCGACGCCGTGGACATGCCCGACCGGGTGCGGGCACAGTTCACGGCGCTCGCGGACTTCGTCGTCGTACGAAAGAGATGATCACTATCGGTCGAATAGCACTCGCGTAGTCGCCGGCCGGTGCCGCGAGTCTCCTCGTGGCACCGGCCGACGGCGGACCCACCGCAGATGCACGCCTTGCAGGACTGCACGAAGGGGAAGCCATGACAGCGACGACCGACGGAAGCACCGGGGCCCTGCGACCCCGAGCCGACGCGGCCAGCGACACCGACACCGACAAGCCCGTGGCGGCCGGGGTACCGGAAGCCGCCGCCCGCGCCGCCCAGCGTGCCACCGATTTCCTGCTCTCCCGCCAGGACGCCCAGGGCTGGTGGAAGGGCGACCTCGAGACCAACGTCACCATGGACGCCGAGGACCTGCTGCTCCGTCAGTTCCTCGGCATCCGCGACGAGGCGACCACCCGGGCCGCCGCGCTCTTCATCCGCGGCGAGCAGCGCGAGGACGGCACCTGGGGCACCTTCTACGGCGGCCCCGGCGAACTCTCCACCACCATCGAGGCCTACGTCGCCCTCCGCCTGGCCGGTGACGCCCCCGACGCCCCGCACATGGCGAAGGCCTCCGCCTGGATCCGCGCGCAGGGCGGCATCGCCGCCGCCCGGGTCTTCACGCGGATCTGGCTGGCCCTGTTCGGCTGGTGGAAGTGGGAGGACCTCCCGGAACTCCCGCCGGAGCTCATCTTCTTCCCCAAGTGGCTGCCGCTCAACATCTACGACTTCGGCTGCTGGGCCCGGCAGACGATAGTGCCGCTGACGATCGTCTCCGCCAAGCGGCCGGTGCGCCCCGCGCCCTTCCCGCTCGACGAGCTGCACACCGACCCGGCCCGCCCGAACCCGCCCAGGGTCCTCGACCCGCCGCTGAGTTGGGACGGCGCCTTCCAGCGGATGGACAAGGCCCTGCACGCCCTGCGGAAGGTCGCCCCACGCCGACTCCGCAAGGCCGCCATGGACAGCGCCGCCCGCTGGATCATCGAGCGGCAGGAGAACGACGGCTGCTGGGGCGGCATCCAGCCCCCGGCCGTGTACTCGATCATCGCGCTCCACCTGCTCGGCTACGACCTCCAGCACCCCGTGATGCGCGAGGGGCTGGCGTCCCTGGACCGGTTCGCCGTGTGGCGCGAGGACGGGGCCCGGATGATCGAGGCCTGCCAGTCGCCGGTCTGGGACACCTGCCTGGCCGCGATCGCCCTCGTCGACGCCGGACTGCCCCCCGACCACCCGCAGTTGGTCAAGGCGGCGGACTGGATGCTCGGCGAGGAGATCGTCCGCCCCGGCGACTGGGCCGTACGGCGGCCGGAACTGCCGCCCGGCGGCTGGGCGTTCGAGTTCCACAACGACAACTACCCCGACATCGACGACACCGCCGAGGTCGTCCTCGCGCTGCGCCGGATCACCCACCACGACCCGGAGCGGGTCGACAAGGCGATCGGGCGCGCCCTGCGCTGGACCCTCGGCATGCAGTCGAAGAACGGCGCCTGGGCCGCCTTCGACGCCGACAACACCAGCCCCTTCCCGAACCGGCTGCCGTTCTGCGACTTCGGCGAGGTCATCGACCCGCCCTCCGCCGACGTCACCGCGCACGTCGTCGAGATGCTCGCGGTCGAAGGGCTCGCCCACGACCCGCGCACCCGGCGCGGCATCGAGTGGCTGCTCGCCGAGCAGGAGCCGGACGGCTCCTGGTTCGGGCGCTGGGGCGTCAACTACGTCTACGGCACCGGGTCCGTCGTCCCCGCCCTGGTCGCCGCGGGCATCCCCGCCGCGCACCCGGCGATCCGGCGGGCGGTGGCCTGGCTGGAGTCGGTGCAGAACGACGACGGCGGCTGGGGCGAGGACCTGCGCTCCTACCACGACGTCCGGGAATGGAGCGGCAAGGGCGCCTCCACCGCCTCCCAGACGGCGTGGGCGCTGCTGGCGCTGCTCGCGGCGGGCGAGCGGGACTCCAAGGCCGTCGAACGGGGCGTCGAGTGGCTCGCCGCCACCCAGCGGGAGGACGGCTCCTGGGACGAGCCCTACTTCACGGGGACCGGCTTCCCGTGGGACTTCTCGATCAACTACCACCTCTACCGGCAGGTGTTCCCGCTCACCGCGCTCGGCCGGTACGTCCATGGGGAGCCCTTCGCCGACCGGCTCAAGGGGAGCTGATGAGCCCACAGCCCGTCCCGTCCCCGCTGCTGGTCGCCTGTGCGCTCGGCATCGAGCAGTTCGCCCTGCGCGCGGGCGGCCGGGGCGGCGCCGGCGGGCCGGTCACCGTGCTGCGCACGGGCATGGGACCAGTGGCGGCCGAGCGGTCCGTCACGCGCGTGCTCGCCGACCCGGCCCTGCGCGACGCCGCCGTGCTGGCCACCGGCTTCTGCGCGGGGCTCGCGCCGGGCATGCACCCCGGGGACCTGGTCGTCGCCGAGGAGACCCGCGACCCGCGCTCCACGACCCCCTGCGTGGGGACGGAGCTGCTGGTCAAGGAGCTGGGCCGGGTGGTGCCCGGGCGGACCGTGCACACCGGGCCCCTCACCGGTTCCGACCACGTCGTGCGCGGTCACGAACGGTCCGAACTGCTCGCGACCGGCGCGATCGCGGTCGACATGGAGTCGGCGGCCACGCTCCTGAGCGCCGTGCGCGCGGGCGAGCGCCCGGTTGCGGCCGTCCGGGTGGTCGTGGACGCTCCTGAACATGAACTCGTCCGGATCGGCACGGTGCGCGGTGGAATATCAGCTTTCCGTGTTCTTCGTTCCGTTCTTCCCGCTTTCTTCGAATGGCACCGTTCCTTGCTGCTCCCCAGGAGGTGAGCCAGATGGCCATGCCGCTCCGACAGTCCATCAAGGTCGCTACGTACTTGGCTGAACAGAAGCTCCGGCGGCGGGACAAGTTCCCCCTGATCGTCGAGTTGGAGCCGTTGTTCGCCTGCAACCTCAAGTGCGAGGGGTGTGGCAAGATCCAGCATCCGGCCGGGGTGCTCAAACAGCGTATGCCGGTCGCCCAGGCCGTGGGGGCGGTCATGGAGTCCGGTGCCCCGATGGTGTCCATCGCCGGTGGCGAGCCGCTGATGCACCCGCAGATCGACGAGATCGTGCGTCAGCTGGTGGCCAAGCGGAAGTACGTTTTCCTGTGCACCAACGCCATGCTGTTGCGCAAGAAGATGGACAAGTTCCAGCCCTCCCCCTACTTCGCCTTCGCGGTGCACATCGACGGGCTGCGCGAGCGGCACGACGAGTCGGTGGCCAAGGAGGGCGTCTTCGACGAGGCCGTGGAGGCGATCAAGGAGGCCAAGCGGCGCGGCTTCCGGGTCACCACCAACTCGACGTTCTTCAACACCGACACCCCGCAGACCATCATCGAGGTGCTCAACTACCTCAACGACGACCTCCAGGTCGACGAGATGATGATCTCGCCCGCCTATGCCTACGAGAAGGCCCCCGACCAGGAGCACTTCCTCGGCGTGGAGCAGACCCGCGAGCTGTTCAAGAAGGCCTTCGCGGGCGGCAACCGGCGGCGCTGGCGGCTCAACCACTCCCCGCTCTTCCTGGACTTCCTGGAGGGCAAGGTCGACTTCCCGTGCACGGCGTGGGCGATCCCGAACTACTCGCTCTTCGGCTGGCAGCGCCCCTGCTACCTGATGAGCGACGGGTACGTGCCGACGTACCGGGAGCTGGTCGAGGAGACCGACTGGGACAAGTACGGCCGCGGCAAGGACCCGCGCTGCGCCAACTGCATGGCGCACTGCGGCTACGAGCCCACCGCCGTCCTCGCCACCATGGGATCGCTGACGGAGTCCCTGCGCGCCCTGCGCGAGACGGTCTCCGGGAACCGGGAGTGACGCCATGACCGCCATCCCCTTGGGCGTTCCCGAGGTGCCGGTCCGGCCGATCGCCGAGCGGCGTGTGTCGCGGCGGATCCAGGTCGGTCCGGTGGCGGTCGGGGGCGGGGCCCCGGTGTCGGTGCAGTCGATGACGACGACCCGCACCTCGGACGTCGGCGCCACCCTCCAGCAGATCGCCGAACTCACGGCGTCCGGCTGCCAGATCGTGCGCGTCGCCTGCCCCACGCAGGACGACGCGGACGCGCTCGCGACCATCGCCCGCAAGTCGCAGATCCCGGTCATCGCCGACATCCACTTCCAGCCCAAGTACGTGTTCGCGGCCATCGAGGCGGGCTGCGCCGCGGTCCGCGTCAATCCCGGCAACATCAAGCAGTTCGACGACCGGGTCAAGGAGATCGCCCGGGCGGCCCGCGACCACGGCACGCCGATCCGGATCGGCGTCAACGCGGGGTCGCTGGACCGGCGGCTGCTGCAGAAGTACGGCAAGGCCACCCCGGAGGCGCTCGTGGAGAGCGCGCTGTGGGAGGCGTCCCTGTTCGAGGAGCACGACTTCCGCGACATCAAGATCTCCGTCAAGCACAACGACCCGGTCGTGATGATCGAGGCCTACCGGCAGCTCGCGGAGCAGTGCGACTACCCGCTGCACCTGGGAGTCACGGAGGCCGGTCCCGCCTTCCAGGGCACGATCAAGTCGGCGGTGGCCTTCGGCGCGCTGCTGTCCCGGGGCATCGGCGACACGATCCGGGTGTCGCTGTCGGCGCCGCCGGTCGAGGAGGTCAAGGTCGGCATCCAGATCCTGGAGTCCCTGGGGCTGCGGCAGCGCGGCCTGGAGATCGTCTCCTGCCCCTCCTGCGGACGCGCCCAGGTCGACGTCTACAAGCTGGCCGAGGAGGTCACGGCCGGACTGGAGGGCATGGAAGTGCCGTTGCGCGTCGCCGTCATGGGGTGCGTGGTCAACGGTCCCGGCGAGGCCCGGGAGGCCGATCTGGGGGTGGCCTCCGGCAACGGAAAGGGGCAGATCTTCGTGAAGGGCGAGGTCGTCAAGACCGTCCCCGAGTCGAAGATCGTCGAGACGCTGATCGACGAGGCGATGAAACTCGCCGCGCAGATGGAGCAGGACGGCGTGGGGTCGGGGGAGCCGGCCGTCACCGTGAGCTGAGCAGCACGGAACCGAAGGGGGCCCGAGCGTGACGATTCTGGAGACCATCCGGGGACCACGCGACCTGAAGGCGCTGTCCGAGGCGGAACTCGGTGAACTGTCCGACGAGATCAGGGACTTCCTGGTACACGCGGTCGCCAGGACAGGCGGCCATCTGGGGCCCAACCTGGGGGTGGTGGAGCTGACCGTCGCCCTGCACCGGGTCTTCGAGTCACCGGTCGACCGCATCCTGTGGGACACCGGCCACCAGAGCTACGTCCACAAACTGCTGACCGGACGCCAGGACTTCTCCAAGCTGCGCGGCAAGGGCGGCCTGTCCGGCTACCCCTCGCGCGAGGAGTCCGAGCATGACGTCATCGAGAACAGCCACGCCTCCACGGCGCTCGGCTGGGCCGACGGGCTCGCCAAGGCCCGCCAGGTGCAGGGAGAGAAGGGGCACGTCGTCGCGGTCATCGGCGACGGGGCCCTGACCGGCGGCATGGCCTGGGAGGCCCTGAACAACATCGCGGCCGCCAAGAACCGCCCGCTGATCATCGTCGTCAACGACAACGAACGCTCCTACGCCCCGACCATCGGCGGCCTCGCCAACCACCTCGCGACCCTGCGCACCACCGACGGCTACGAGCGGGTGCTGGCCTGGGGCAAGGACGTGCTCCAGGGCACGCCCCTGATCGGCACCACCCTCTACGAGGCCCTGCACGGCGCGAAGAAGGGCTTCAAGGACGCGTTCGCCCCGCAGGGCCTGTTCGAGGACCTGGGCCTGAAGTACGTGGGTCCGATCGACGGGCACGACATCGGGGCCGTGGAGTCCGCGCTGCGGCGCGCGAAACGCTTCCACGGGCCGGTGCTCGTGCACTGCCTCACGGAGAAGGGCCGCGGCTACGAACCGGCCCTCGCCCACGAGGAGGACCACTTCCACACCGTCGGCGTGATGGACCCGCTGACCTGCGCGCCGCTCTCGCCGGCGGGCGCCCCGTCCTGGACGTCCGTGTTCGGCGACGAGATCGTGAAGATCGGCGAGGAGCGCGAGGACGTGGTGGCGATAACCGCCGCCATGCTGCACCCGGTGGGTCTCGGCGCCTTCGCCGAGCGGTTCCCGGACCGGGTGTGGGACGTCGGGATCGCCGAGCAGCACGCGGCCGTCTCCGCGGCCGGCCTGGCGACCGGCGGCCTGCACCCGGTCGTCGCCGTCTACGCCACCTTCCTCAACCGTGCCTTCGACCAGCTGCTCATGGACGTGGCCCTGCACCGCTGCGGAGCGACCTTCGTGCTCGACCGGGCCGGCATCACCGGTACCGACGGGGCCTCCCACAACGGCATGTGGGACCTGTCCGTCCTCCAGGTCGTGCCGGGCCTCAGGATCGCCGCGCCGCGCGACGCCGACCAGCTGCGGGCCCAGCTGCGCGAGGCCGTCGCCGTCGACGACGCGCCGACCCTGGTGCGCTTCCCGAAGGAGTCGGTCGGCCCGGCGATCCCGGCGGTGGACCGGGTGGGCGGGCTGGACGTGCTGCACCGCGCCGACGACCCCGAGGTACTGCTCGTCGCCGTCGGGGTCATGGCGCCCGTCTGCCTCCAGGCCGCCGAGCTGCTCGAAGCCCGCGGCATCGGCTGCACCGTCGTCGACCCGCGCTGGGTCAAGCCCGTCGACCCGGCGCTCCCGAGACTTGCCGCGGAACACCGCCTGGTCGCCGTCGTCGAGGACAACAGCCGGGCCGCCGGGGTCGGCTCGGCCGTGGCGCTGGCGCTCGGGGATGCCGAAGTCGACGTGCCCGTACGGCGGTTCGGCATCCCGGAGCAGTTCCTCGCGCACGCCAAGCGCGGCGAGGTGCTCGCCGACATCGGCCTGACACCCGTCGAGATCGCGGGACGGATCAGCGCGAGCCTGACCGTCAAGGAAGAGCTGTCCAAGGAGCCACAGGAATGACAACCGCCGAGTCCGCGTCGGAGTCGTCGCAGGCCGGGGAGTTCGACCTCGGCACATTGCTGGCCGAGCGCGGAGCCGAGCGCTACGAGCTGCACACCCGGTACCTCAACCACCAGCTCCCGCGCATGCTGCACACCATCGGCTTCGACAAGGTCTACGAGCGCGCCGAGGGCGCCTACTTCTACGACGCGGACGGCAACGACTACCTGGACATGCTCGCCGGGTTCGGGGTGATGGGGCTCGGCCGCCACCACCCCGTGATCCGCAAGGCGCTGCACGACGTGCTGGACGCCGGTCTCGCCGACCTCACCCGGTTCGACTGCCAGCCGCTGCCCGGCCTGCTGGCCGAGAAACTGCTCGCGCACAGCCCGCACCTGGACCGGGTGTTCTTCGGCAACAGCGGCACCGAGGCCGTCGAGGGCGCCCTGAAGTTCGCCCGGTTCGTGACCGGACGGCCCCGGGTGCTGTACTGCGCGCACGCCTTCCACGGCCTGACCACCGGCTCCCTCTCCGTCAACGGCGAGTCCGGTTTCCGCGACGGCTTCGCCCCGCTGCTGCCCGACACGGCCGTGCCGCTGGGCGATCTCGACGCGCTGGAGCGGGAGCTGAGGAAGGGTGACGTCGCCGCCCTGATCGTCGAGCCCATCCAGGGCAAGGGCGTGCTGGAGTCCCCGCCCGGCTACCTGCTCGCCGCCCAGGAACTGCTGCACCGGCACAAGGCGCTGCTCATCGCCGACGAGGTGCAGACGGGCCTCGGCCGCACCGGCGACTTCTACGGCTACCAGCACGAGGACGGGGTGGAGCCCGACCTGGTGTGCGTGGCCAAGGCGCTCTCCGGCGGCTATGTGCCGGTGGGCGCCACACTCGGCAAGGACTGGATCTTCAAGAAGGTCTACTCGTCCATGGACCGGGTGCTCGTCCACTCGGCGAGCTTCGGATCGAACGCGCAGGCCATGGCGGCGGGCCTGGCGGTGCTGTCGGTGATGGAGAACGAGCAGATCGTCGCGAACGTCCGGGCCACCGGCGAGCGGCTCAGGTCCCGGCTCGCGGCGTTGACGGACCGGTACGAGATGCTCGCCGAGGTGCGCGGCCGGGGCCTGATGATCGGCATCGAGTTCGGCCGGCCCAGGTCGCTGAAACTGCGCAGCCGCTGGACCATGCTCCAGGCCGCGCGCAAGGGACTGTTCGCGCAGATGGTCGTGGTACCGCTGCTGCAGAAACACCGGATCCTCACCCAGGTCTCCGGCGACCACATGGAGGTGATCAAGCTCATCCCGCCGCTGGTCATCGGCGAGCGGGAGGTGGACCGGTTCGTCGAGGCCTTCACGGCCGTGATGGACGACGCGCACGACGGCGGCCTGGTGTGGGACTTCGGGAAGACCCTGGTCAAGCAGGCGGTGGCGAACCGCTGAGCTGAGTTTTTGCCTCTGAGGCAAGAAATTTGCCGGTGAGGCAAGGCTCCGGCTGAATGGAGGCATGAGCTCCTCCGAGACCGAGCGGCCCCTCGGGGCCGACTCGCCGGCCGGCCAGCCGGCCGGTGCGCTGCCCGCCGCGGTCGCGCCCCAGCTGCGGGCGCTGCGGCGCCAGGCCTCCCTGACGCTGGAGACCGCGGCCCGCGCCGCCGGGCTGTCACCCGCCCACCTCTCCCGCCTGGAGACCGGGCAGCGCCAGCCCTCGCTGCCGATGCTGCTCGCGCTCGCCCGCGTCTACGGTACGACCGTCTCCGAACTGCTCGGGGAGACCGTCGCCGGCCGGGACGCCGTCGTCCGCGCCGCCGACATGGAACCCACTGCGGCGGGCGGCTGGACCTACTGGCAGGCCGGCGCCTCCGGGCGCGGGATGCAGGCCCTGCGGGTCCATGTCCCGTACGGCTCCCAGGGCGACATCGTGCGCGTCCACCCCGGCGAGGAGTGGCTCCATGTGCTGCGGGGCCGGCTGCGGCTGCGCCTCGGGGACACCACGCACCGGCTGGCGCCCGGCGACAGCGCCCACTTCGACTCGCTCACCCCGCACCGGATCGCCGCCGAGGACCACGACGGTGTCGACCTGCTCTTCGTCCACACCCTGCTGCAGAGCCCCACGGCCGCCCTGTGCCTGGGCCCCACCCCGGGAGAGACCCCGTGAGGGACATGGAGGAGAAGTTCCCGCGCGCCCTGTGGGTGCGGCTGTTCATCTACCTCATCCTGGGGCACGTCTTCGCCGCGTTCGTCTACCTGCTGTTCGAGGTGGGCGCCAAGTAGCCGCCGGCCGGCGCCTCAGTCGAGGAGCCGCTCGCGCAGCAGCTCCCGGGTCTCCGGGGCGAGCTTCAGACCCTTCTCCAGGTAGGGGTCGACACCGCCCCACGTCTCCTCGATGGTGTCGAAGGCGGCCGTGAGGTACTCGGCGCGCGCGTCGAAGAGCGGGCTGAGCAGTTCCATGACCTCGGGGGAGTAGGCCGAGGCGTGGGAGCTGCTGCGGTACACCTTGTAACGGCGGTGCTTGGCATTGGACTTCAGGTAGTCCTCGACGATCGCCTCCCGCTCGACGCCCAGCGCGAGCAGCGTCACCGCGATGGACAGGCCCGCGCGGTCCTTGCCCGCCGCGCAGTGCATCAGCACCGGGACGCTGTCCTCGGCGAGCGCGTGCAGCACGTGGGAGTGCTCGGCCGTGCGGTTCCGGATGATCGTGCGGTAGGAGGCGATCATGCGGTCCGCGCCCTTGCCGTCCGAGAGGATCGCGCGCAGCTGGTCCAGATCGCCGTCGCGGACCATCCGCCAGAACTCGGCGCCGTCGGCCGGGTCGCTCAGCGGCAGGTTCACATTGCGCACGCCCGGCAGCTCGACATCCGGCCCTTCGAGCTTCTGGTCGGCCGCGTTGCGGAAGTCGAAGATCGTGTGCAGGCCCAGGCCGGACAGGAAGGCGGCGTCCTCACCGGTCGCGTGGGCGAGGTGGCCGCTGCGGAACAGCACTCCCTGCCGCACCCGCCGTCCGTCCACGGTCGGCAGCCCGCCCACATCGCGGAAGTTGCGGACTCCGGCCAGCTCGGGCTCGGTCGACGGGACCTGCTGCGTCACGAGGGCTCCTCCCCTTCGGCGCCGTCGGCGCGGCTCGTCGACGGGCACCACTCGACGATACGACATGCCTGCCTGGGGCAATGAGTTGTCCACAGGCGTTGCAGGGAGCCCCCCGAGCCCTTGATGATGTTGCGGCCTGGTCGCACCTGGTCGGGCTTGTTCGAATCTGTGAGGGCTTGATGCTGGAGATCTCCGAAGACGGACGTACGTGGGTGCTGTCGGGACCGGCCAGCAGCTACGCCGTCCACGTCACCGACCGCCACGAACTGCTGCACCTCCACTGGGGCGCCCGGATCGCCCTCGCCGACGCCGAGGCCCTCGCTGTCCGGCCGCTGCCGGAGTACTGGCCCTTCGAGTCCCCGCTCGACGGGCGCGAGGAGTACCCGGTCGAGGGCGGCCCCCGTTTCGCCCGGCCCGCCCTGTCCCTGCGCACGGCCGAGCGGCGCGGCACCGAGTGGGCCTACGAGGGTCATGACGCCGAGGACGGTGAGCTGCGGCTCCGCTTCCGCGACGGCGACCTGGCCGTCACGCTGCACTACCGGATGCGCTCCTCGTCGGACGTCGTCGAGCGCTGGGTGACCCTGGCCAACCGGGGGCCCGCCGTCGAGGTGCTGCGCGCCGACTCCGCCACCTGGACCCTGCCCGACCGCGACACCTGGCGGCTGTCCCAGCTGCACGGCCGCTGGGGCGCCGAGTCCCGGCTGACGCGCTCCCCGCTCACCCACGGCGAGAAGGTCATCGGCAGCCGCCGCGGCCACACCTCCCACCAGCACCTGCCGTGGGTCGCGCTCGACACCGGCGCGACCGAGGAGCGCGGCGAGGTCTACGGCTGCGCCCTGGGCTGGTCCGGGTCCTGGCGGATCGCCGTGGCCCAACTCCCGGACGCGCGCGTGCAGATCACCGGCGGCGCCGGCCACGACGACTCGGGCCTGCTGATGCTGGGCACGGGGGAGTCGTACACCACCCCCGTCTTCGCCGGGCTCTGGACCGACGGCGGATTCGGCGGGGCGAGCCGGGCCTGGCACGCCTACCAGCGGGCCCACGTCATCCCGGACGCCGACCGGGACCGGCCGGTGCTGTTCAACTCCTGGGAGGCCACCGAGTTCGACATCTCCGAGGAGCAGCAGCGGGCGCTGGCCGAGCGGGCCGCAGCCATGGGCGTCGAGCTGTTCGTGGTCGACGACGGCTGGTTCGGGGCGCGCACCAGCGACCGGGCCGGGCTCGGCGACTGGACGCCCAATCCCGACCGCTTCCCCGGCGGGCTGAAGCCGCTCGCCGACCACGTGCACGGCCTCGGCATGCAGTTCGGCATCTGGGTCGAGCCCGAGATGGTCAACCCGGACAGCGAGCTGTACCGGGCCCACCCCGACTGGGTGCAGTACCAACCGGGACGAAAGCGGACGGAGTTCCGCAATCAGCTCGTACTGAACCTCGCCCGCGAGGACGTCCGGGAGTATCTGTGGGAGCAGCTCGACGGACTCCTCTCCAGCGCCCCGATCGACTACGTCAAGTGGGACTTCAACCGCTGCTTCACCGACGCCGGCTGGCCCGGCGACCCCTACCCGCAGCGGCTCTGGGTCGACCACGTGCACGGCCTGTACGCCCTGCTGGACCGGCTGCGGGCCGCCCACCCGGGCGTGGCCTTCGAGTCCTGCTCGGGCGGCGGCGGCCGGATCGACCTCGGCGTGCTGAGCCGCACGGACCAGGTGTGGACCTCGGACAACACCGATCCGCTCGACCGGCTCGCCATCCAGCACGGTTTCAGCCAGATCCACCCCGCGCGCGTGATGGCCGCCTGGGTCACCGACAGCCCGAACGCCATGCTCAACCACCGGGCCAGTTCCCTGCGGTTCCGGTTCGTCAGCGCCATGGCCGGGGTGCTCGGGGTCGGCGGCGACCTCACGAAGTGGACGGCCGAGGAGCTCGCCGAGGCGCGGGACTGGGTGGGGCTCTACAAGGAGATCCGGCCCGTGGTGCAGCGCGGTGACCTCTACCGGCTGCGGCCCCCGGAGGGCGGCTCGAGTGCGGTGCAGTACGTCCTCGGTGACGAGACCGTGGTCCTCGCCTGGCTCCAGGCGCAGCGTTACGGCGAGCCCGTGCCGCCGCTGCGGCTGCGGGGCCTCGACCCCACAGCGGAGTACGAATGCCTCGAAACGGGCGAAATTCACCGGGGTGCCGTGCTGCTGCACCACGGGCTGCGGGTCGGCCTGCGCGGAGACCTGGACGCCATGGTCGTCCGTCTTAAGCGGAAGTAGTCGTTCTTGTCCGAATAGGTCGCTTCGGTCGTTTGGATATAACGTGCCCCGATCGTAAAGGAGATGAGGTCGGGGCGCGTGACCATCGTCATATTCGTGACGATCCGTTGTCGCCATGTTCACGTAATTCCGGCGCTATTCAGGGTCATTGCGGAAAGCGGGAGATCGGTAATCCACGCTCGGTGACGGGAAATGTGGCGGCGCGTCAAGAAAAACGCCGTCACAGGCAACCGCAAGCTTGTCCCGTTGCGTCTTGGTCGCTTACGTTCCACACCAATCCGGACGGACGCCTAATCCTGCCGCCGCCCGGAGCCCGCACACACTGACCCGTGTACGGCAGGAGCGGGGGACCCACAGGTACGACGCCTGTTCCGGTTCCCGGAACGGCTTGGGGTTAAGCCGCGCCTCGGCGCGGCCGGGCATCTCCAGCCCGCACCCGACAGCTCACCTCGTAGGCGCCGGAGAGGAATTCGCCATGCCCGCGAAGGGTAAGCACCGCCGCCCGAAGACCCAGCGTTTCACCCGCTCCATCGCCGTCGCCGGAACCGGCGGGGCCGCTCTCGCCCTTCCGCTCATGGGGGCCGCCGGCGCCCACGCCGCCACCCCGCAGTCGGCCCCGGAAAAGGCCGTCCAGTCCGCTCCGGCCGCCGAGAAGAAGGCTCCGGAAAAGGCCACGGGCGCGCGCACGTACACCGTGAAGGCCGGTGACTATCTCGCGAAGATCGCCGACGAGCAGAACGTCAGCGGTGGCTGGAAGAAGCTCTACTCGGACAACCGCGACGCCGTCGGCGACGACCCGTCGCTGATCCACCCCGGCCTGAAGCTCTCGATCGGCAAGAAGGCGGCGACGAGCGCGCCCAAGGCGCCGTCCGTGCCGAAGGCCTCGGCCGAGAAGCCGGCGAAGAAGCCCGCTGCGGCCGAGTCGTCCGCGAAGGCGGAGACTGCCCCGAAGCCGGCCGCCGCCAAGCCGGCCGCCGAGAGCAACGCCAGTGGCTACAGCTCCCCGGTGGACGGTGCCACCGTCGGCACCCCGTACCGCATGTCCGGCAGCATGTGGTCCAGCGGCTACCACACCGGCGTCGACTTCGTCGTCCCGACCGGCACCTCCCTCAAGGCCGTCGGCGCGGGCACGGTCGTCTCCGCCGGCTGGGGCGGTGCGTACGGCAACCAGGTCGTCATCAAGCTGAACGACGGCCACTACGCCCAGTACGCCCACCTGTCCCAGCTCTCCGTCTCGGCCGGCCAGACCGTGTCCGCCGGGCAGCAGGTCGGCCTCTCCGGCGCCACCGGCAACGTCACCGGACCGCACCTGCACTTCGAGATCCGCACCGCGCCGGGCTACGGCTCGGACGTGGACCCGGTCGCCTTCCTGCGCTCGCACGGCGTCTCCGTCGGCTGACCGACCGCACGACCACCTGCCTGACACGCCATCGAAGGCCGGACCTCGATCCCCGGGTCCGGCCTTCGGTGTGCGCGTCCGGACTTCGGTGTGCGCGCCCGTCGACCGGCTCAAGGGATCGACAGAGGGCGGCAGTTGGGACACAGTGATCCCGTCGAGAGTGCAAGCGCTTTCTGAAGGAGCTGTGTCCCGTGCCGACCACCCGCAGAACGTTCGGAGCCCTGGCCGCCGGAGCGGCCCTCGCGGCCCTCGCCCCGACGGCGAACGCGAGCGCCGCGCCCCGGCACCGCCGGCTCATCGCCCACGACGACTTCCGCCACGGCCTGACCCGGTGGGCGACCGAACTGCAGGACGGCGGCACCGTCACCGCCTCCCGCGGCGTCCTGGAGATCGACGTGCCGAGCGGGGCGACGGTCTGGTTCAGGCAGCGGCTGGAGGGCCCGTACGTCCTCGCCTACACCGCCACTCCCGTCTCCGAGGGCCGGGCCAACGACCGGGTCTCGGACCTCAACAACTTCTGGAACGCCACCGACGTCCGCTCCCCGGACGACCTCTTCGCGACGCCCCGCGGCGGGGCCCTCGACGAGTACGACCACCTCACGACGTACTACGCCGGCTACGGCGCCAACTACAACACCACGACCCGGCTGCGCCGTTACGTCGGCGAGCCCGGCGTCCGCCCCCTGGTCCTCGACTACACCGAGCCGCTGCTCGTCCCGAACGAGCCGAACCGGGTCCGGATCGTCTCCGACGGCTCCACGGTCAGGTGGTGGAACAACGGGCGGCTCGTCTTCGGCTACACCGACCCTCAGCCGTACACCGGCGGGCACTTCGCCTTCCGGACCGTGTGGAGCCATTTCCGAATCACTGACTTCCGGGTCTGGCGGCTTGCCCCGGAACATCCCTGACGGGCAGCCTATTCCGGAGTTGGCGAACACTTTGGGAGTGGCTTATCTCACCGCCCGTCAACCCTTTCCTACGGTCGCGTAGGTCACATTCGAGGGTGAATCATGAACGGCTGTGGCAGACGATTCGAAGAGTGACAGCAGAGCAGTGATCGGGTCGTACGTGGCGGTGGGGGACAGCTTCACCGAGGGCGTCGGTGATCCCGGCCCCGACGGGGCGTTCGTCGGCTGGGCCGACCGGTTCGCCGTCCTGCTCGCCGACCTCCGGCCCGAGGGCGACTTCCAGTACACCAACCTCGCCGTACGCGGAAAACTCCTCGACCAGATCGTGGCGGACCAGGTGCCGCGGGCCGTCGACATGGCCCCGGACCTCGTCTCGTTCTGCGCCGGGGGCAACGACATCCTCCGGCCCGGCACGGACCCCGACGAGGTGGCCGAGCGCTTCGAGCGGGCGGTCGCACAGCTCACCGCCGTGGCCGGCACGGTGATGGTGACGACCGGCTTCGACACGCGGGGCATGCCCGTGCTCAAGCACCTGCGCGGCAAGATCGCCACCTACAACGGGCACGTCCGGGCCATCGCCGACCGGTACGGTTGCCCGGTCCTCGACCTGTGGTCGCTGCGCAGCGTGCAGGACCGCAGGGCCTGGGACGCCGACCGGCTGCACCTGTCGCCCGAGGGGCACACGCGCGTGGCGCTCCGCGCGGGCCAGGTACTCGGCCTGGACGTGCCGGCCGACCCCGAGCAGGAGTGGCCCCCGCTGCCGCCGCGCGGCACCCTCGACATCCGGCGGGACGACGTCCACTGGGCGCGCGAGTTCCTGGTGCCGTGGATCGGACGCCGGCTGCGCGGGGAGTCGTCCGGCGACCATGTGACGGCCAAGGGGGCGCTGTCACCGGACGACATCAGGATGCGGATCGCCTCGGTGGCGTGAGCTTCCGGGGCTTGGGCTTCCGTGGCCTGAGCCTCGGTGGCGTGAAAGGGCCTTTCGCGGGGAGGGCCGCGTCGGCGGACGCCGGCGCGGCCCGCTCCACGGTGGCCTACTGCCCCGGGGGCGGCAGCGCCTGCCCCTCCAGGCCCAGTTCGCGTGCCAGCGCCTCGTCCGTCCACTGCTGTGCCCGCGCCCGCGGCACCGCGCCGGCGTAGGACGTCAGCTGGACGGCGAGGCCGTCGAGGAGGGCGGTGAGGCGCAGGGCCGTGCCGTGCGGGTCCGGGCAGCGGAACTCGCCCGCCGCCACTCCCTCCGCGATGACCTCGGCGATGGCCGCCTTCCACTGCCGGTCGAGGTCCTGGGCGACCTCCCGCAGCGCGGGCTCGCGCAGCGCCGCCGCCCAGCCCTCGATCCACAGTCGCCAGCCCTTGGCCTGGCCGGTGGGGGCGTACCACCGCACGGCCGACCGCAGCCGGCGCAGCGCCGACGTACGGCGGCCGAGCAGCTTGCGCAGGTGCGCGAGGTCGGCCTCGGCCGCGTGCCGGAACGCGGCGGCGACCAACTGCTCCTTCGTCGAGAAGTGGTAGAGCACCAGCGCGTTGCTCACCCCGAGCGCCGAGGCCACGTCGGCGATCCTGACCGCCGCCACGCCCCGGGCCTCGATCTGCTCGATGGCGGCCCGCAGCAGCTCACCGCGCCGTTCCGCCACGCTCAACCGGACTCTCGTCACGCCGTCACCCTACCCACGCACCGCCGGGCCCCGACGTGCGGATCCGGCCGGTCCGGCACAGGCTGCGCGACCGCCTCAGCGGTACCAGCCGAACCGCTCCGCGATCACCGGCAGCCGGTCCGCGGCGATCGCGTGGGCAGCGGCCCGGGGCGTCGTCCCCTCGGCCCGCGCGCGGGCGAGCATCAGCTCGACCAGGGCCCGCATCGAGCGGCGCGTGTACGCGAACGCCTCCTCGGCGTCCGCGCCGATGTCCCCGAACAGCGTCCACCACCACCAGGCGTTCGTGCCGGAGTTCACCACGACGTCCGGCAGTACCGTCACCCCGCGCGCGGCCAGCAGCGGCTCCGCCTCCGGCCGTACCGGCATGTTGGCCGCCTCGACAACCCAACGGGCGGTGATCCGCCCCTGGTTCCCGGCGTCGATCGCGTACGAGACCGCCGCCGGCACCAGCACCTCCGCGTCGGCCGACAGCCAGGCGTCGCCCGGCAGGTCGCGGTCGCCCGGCCGCAGCGCCGAACGGTCCACGGTGCCGTGGGCGTCCCGCGCGGCGAGCAGCGCCTCGACGTCGAGGCCCGCCGGGTTGGCGATCGTGCCCTTGATGTCGGCCACCGCCACGATCGTGAGCCCCGCGCGCGTGAGGAAACGCGCGGTGGCCCCGCCCATGGTGCCGAACCCCTGGAGGGCGACCCGGGTGCCCGCGTACGGCAGGCCCGCCCGGTCCAGGGCCGTGAGGGCCGCCTCGGCCACACCGCAGCCGCCGACCAACTCGTCCAGGCCGATGCCGTCCACCTCGACCGCGAACGCGTCCGCGAGCCGCCGCCGGGCCTCGGACTCGTCGTCGAGCAGCGGGTACACGGCCTGGATCGAGGAGACCAGCCCCGCCTCGGCGGCGGCCAGGTCCACCAGGTCCTGACTGAGGCCGAGGTCCTCGCCCGTCGTCCACAGGCCCTCGACGTACGGCCGCATGGCGCGCAGGTAGCGCACCAGCAGCGGGTACGCCTCCGGATCCCGCGGGTCGCAGTCGATGCCGCCCTTCGCGCCGCCGAGCGGGACGTAGCGGCTGCCGGGGTCGTAGTGCAGGGCCTCCTTCACGGTCATGCCGCGGGCCAGGCCGGCGACCTCGTCCAGGGTGCAGCCCGGACGCATCCGCAGACCGCCGCTGGCGACTCCGCGCACCAGCCGGTCGACGACCAGGAAGCCCCGCCGGCCGGTGACGTGGTCGGTCCAGGTGAGGGACAGCAGGGGGCCGGACATGCGGGCTCCTTCGCGAGATTACTGAATCATCGGTCAGTATCGCCCCGGGCGGGACCCCTGTGCACCGGTGTTGTCGGAGGGGCCGACCATAATGGAAAGCCTGACCGACTCCACCTGGAGGTACCGTGGCCGGTTCCCGTTCCCTGAACTCCGGGCTCCGCGCGCTGCGGCCCGAGGCGTTCGGCGCGGACCCCAGCGGCGAGCGCATGGCGCGCATCCGCAGATCGCCCCACTTCAAGGACGGGGTCTTCCAGAACCCCGGCGGCCCCGCGCGGACCCGGCCCTCGGGCTCGACCCTGGACTTCGCGAAGGTCTTCTTCGACAAGGAGACCCGGCCCCGCCGCGCCCCCAAGGGCACGGTGCCGGTGCACGCCACCACCCTCGCCGACATCGCCCGGCCGCCGGCCACCGGGCTGCGCCTGACCTGGATGGGGCACTCCAGCGTGCTCGCGGAGATCGACGGCCGCCGGGTGCTCTTCGACCCGGTGTGGGGCGAACGCTGCTCCCCGTTCCCCTTCGCCGGCCCCAAGCGGCTGCACCCCGTGCCCCTGCCGCTGGCCGCGCTCGGCCCGGTCGACGTGGTGGTCATCTCGCACGACCACTACGACCACCTGGACATGCCCACCATCAAGGCCCTGGCCGGCACGGACACGCTGTTCGCCGTCCCGCTCGGCGTCGGCGCCCACCTGGAGCACTGGGGCGTCTCCGCCGACCGGCTGCGCGAACTGGACTGGCACGAGTCGACGAAGATCGACGGCCTCACCCTGACGGCCACCCCGGCCCGGCACTTCTGCGGCCGGGGACTGCGCAACACCCAGCACACCCTGTGGGCCTCCTGGGTCGTCGCCGGTGACGAACACCGGATCTACCACAGCGGCGACACCGGTTACTTCGACGGCTTCCAGGAGATCGGCGCCGAGCACGGGCCGTTCGACGCCACGATGATCCAGATCGGCGCGTACTCCGACTTCTGGCCCGACATCCACATGACCCCCGACGAGGGCATGCGCGCCCACCTGGACCTCCAGGGCGGACCGGAGCACGGCCCGATGCTGCCGATCCACTGGGCCACGTTCAACCTGGCGACACATCCGTGGGCGGATCCGGGCGAGGGCACGGTCGCGGCGGCCCGCGCCGTGGGCTCCCGCGTCGCCCTGCCCCGCCCGGGCGAGCCCTTCGAGCCCACGGCCGAGACTGTCCCATCGGAGCCGTGGTGGCGAGGGGTGGCGCTCGCCCCGACCGGCGGCCGTCCGGGCGGCGGCGGTTCGGTCGGTGGCGGTTCGGTCGGTGGCGGTTCGGTGGGGGAGGCCCTCGCCGACGCCACGATCAAGGCCGTCTCGGACGCGGCAGCCGTGGCCCAGGCTGATACGCAGCGTGACGGCCGGGGTGGGGCGGGCAAGGGTACCGAGGACCCCGAGACACTCCCGGCGGGCTGACTCGAGGCGCGGTACGGACGGACGGCGAGGGCCGGGGAGCGAGAGGCTCCCCGGCCCTCGCCGTCTCTGTGTGACCGCTTCTGACCAGGTCGGATCGAAACGTTTCCGTGTGCGGTCGGATGTATGACGGGGTTATCGGTCTGTCGTACGAGACCTCATACCAGAGCGGGACGCTCACCGTATGAGTTTGTCAACTGCCCACCGCACATGATGCGCTGGCGACTACTGTCAGTGGCCGTCGGGAAACAGACGGATCAAGGAGCGGGGGCCGGCACGTGCAGGCGCAAGGCGGACGAGGGAGTCGACGCGAGGAGGATCCCCGCTGCCCGAGCGCGACCGAGGCCGGCACGGGCGCGGCCGTGGCCGCCGCCCCGGAGCGGCATACGGACCCCGGCCGGGCCGGTGCCGGGCGGGAACGGCGCGAGTCCGGACGGACGGCCCGGGGCGCGCGGAAGCGGCCGCGCGAGCCGGTCCACACCTCCGCGAGCCCCCCTGGCAGCCAGGACCGACGGACCAGTACGAGGACACCGATGTCTCACCTCCGCGCCCCGGCCGCACGCGCAGACCGCCGTGAGGGCGGGCGGCACGGGCGGCCGGCCGCCCGCACCGCCACCGCGCTGCCCGAGACCCACATACGGCCGCAACTGCTGCGTCTCGCGGTACTGCCGCCCGTCGCCGTCGCCCTGAGCGGCTGCGCCGCCGTCCTCTTCACCGTCCGCTCCACCGGAACACGGCCGGGCCTCACGCTGTGGGCCGTACTCGCCGGCGCGGTCTTCGTGACCCTCGTCGGCATCGTCGTCGCCGCGGTGGCGGCCAACCGGGCCGCCAGGTCCGTGCACGACCGCATCGGCGTGCTGCGCCGCGCCACCGTCCGGCGCGAGGCCGACCTGCGCGCCCTGGTCGAGACGCTGCGCCGCGGTGACGGACCGCCGCAGCACAGTCCGCAGAGCCCGCGCGACGGCGCCGCCCAGGACGCCGACGACTTCGAACTCCTCTCCTGCGACCTGGCCCGCGCGCACGACGGCGCCGTCACCGCCGTCGTCCAGGCCTCGCAGCTCTCCAGCCAGGCCGGCAGCGAACAGAAGCTGGAGGTGTTCGTCAACCTCGCCCGGCGCCTGCAGTCCCTGGTGCACCGCGAGATCTCCATCCTGGACGAGCTGGAGAACGAGATGGAGGACCCCGACCTGCTCAAGGGGCTCTTCCACGTCGACCACCTCGCCACGCGCATCCGCCGCCACGCCGAGAACCTCGCCGTGCTCGGCGGGGCCGTCTCCCGCCGCCAGTGGAGCAACCCGGTCTCCATGACCGAGGTGCTGCGCTCGGCCATCGCCGAGGTCGAGCAGTACTCCCGGGTCAAGCTCGTGCCGCCCGTCGACGGCACCCTGCGCGGGCACGCCGTCGCCGACGTCATCCACCTGCTGGCCGAACTCGTCGAGAACGCCACGGTGTTCTCCGCCCCGCACACCCAGGTGCTGCTGCGCGCGGGCCTTGTCACCTCCGGGCTCGCCGTCGAGGTCGAGGACCGCGGACTCGGCATGCCCCTGGAGGAGCAGACGCGCATGAACGCGCTGCTCGCCGACCCGGACCAGGTGAACGTCGCCCGGCTCCTCGCCGACGGCCGCATCGGGCTCTTCGTCGTCTCGCAGCTGGCCCGGCGGCACGGCATCACCGTCCGCCTGCAGACCAACATCTACGGCGGAGTGCAGGCGGTGCTCGTCGTGCCGCAGGCGCTGCTCGGGGCGGAGGCGGGAGCGCCCGGCGGTGCGGGCCGGCCCCAGGGCGGCGGTACGGCGACGGGTGTTGAGCGCCCGGCCGTGCCGATGCGGCAGACGGGGCAGCACGGGCAGGCGGGGGAGCACGGGCAGACGGGGCAGCACGGGCGGGCGGCGCAGGGCGCGCAGCCTTCGGGTGGAGCCGGAGCCCTCGGCCTGTCCGAGGGGAGGTCGCCCGCCGAGGGGACGGTGTCCGGCTTCTCGTCCATGCCGGTGCCCGCGTCGGAGGCGCGGTCGTCCGGCCCGGCGGCATCCGCCATCCCGTCCGCGCCATCCGCCGTCCCGGGCAGGGCATCCGTCGACCCGTCCGCGGTTCCCACCGGCCCGTCCGCGGCCGGCCTCGCGCCCGATGGGTACCGGCAGGCGGCCGAACCGGCCGCGGGCGGCAGCCCGAAGAACGGCCGGCCCGCGCCGCTGCCCGTGCGCGGCGCCCGCCGCGAGCGGCCCACCCCGGCCGAGGCCCGGCCCGGCATCAGCGCCGACGACCGGCGCATCCTCGCCGAGAACGTGGCCGCGCCGCCCACCCCGCACAACGGCGCCGTGCCCGGCACCATGGGCAAGCCCCAACTGCCCCGCCGCCGCGCCCAGGAGCACATCGCACCCCAGTTGCGCGACGGCCCGGCGCCCCGCCAGGACCCCGAGCACCTTGTCGGCCACGACCCCGGTCTGATGGCGGCCTTCCAGCGCGGCATCAGCCTCGCCGAGGCCCAACAGAACATGGAGGCCGGGAACATGGAGTGGGGCGACACCATGTCTTCCCACAGGGACAGGGAGCCCGCCCACAGGGATCCGATCCCCCGGCAGCCGGCACAACTGGAGCCGCTCCCCACCGAGCTGCCCTCCTCGACCACCCCGGCCTCCATGGACGCAGTCCGCACCACCGAGGCACGCGGCCTACGGGACGGTGCGGGCGCGTCCCGCCCCGACCACACCACCACCCGGCACGACGGGAGCGCACCCGCCGGATGACCACCCCCGTTTCCACCCCCACCCCCAGCGCTCCCGCAGACCTTCGTACCCCAAGGAGTCGATCCACCATGGCGAGCGATGCGCCGACCGCCCATGTATCCGATCTCGACTGGCTGATGAGCGGCCTCGTGCAGCGCGTACCGCACACGACCGCCGCCGTGCTGCTGTCCTGCGACGGACTCGTGAAGTCCGTGCACGGCCTCGACCCGGACAGCGCCGACCACATGGCCGCGCTGGCCTCGGGCCTGTACTCCCTCGGCCGCAGCGCCGGCGTCCGCTTCGGCGACGGCGGCGACGTACGGCAGGTCGTGGTCGAGCTCGACTCGACCCTGCTGTTCGTCACCACCGCCGGCTCCGGCACCTGCCTGGCCGTGCTCGCCGGCCGGGAGGCCGACGCGGCCGTGCTCGGCTACGAGATGGCGATGCTGGTCAAGAGCGTCCGCCCCTACCTGGTGACCGCTCCCCGGCAGTCCGTCGAATCCCCGGCGATGAGGCCTTGAGCGTGACGGCGGCCGGTGACGGGCCCTGGCTCGACGACGCGGCCGGGCGCCTGGTGCGCCCGTTCACGGTCAGCAACGGCCGTACCCGTCCCACCGTCGCGCTCGACCTCGTGTCGCAGGTGATGGCCACCGGGGCGACCCCCCTCGGCTATCTCGGCCCCGAACACGCGGAGGCGCTCGAGCGGTGCCGTGTGCCCGTCGCGGTCGCCGAGGTGGCCGCGTATCTGAAACTGCCGGTGGCCGTCACCAAGGTGCTGCTGGCGGACCTCGTCGACTGCGGGGCGCTGACCACCAAGCCCCCCGCGTTCCACCACAACCCGACGGACCGGGCTCTTCTGGAGGCAGTGCTCGATGGACTACGACGACAGCTCTGACTACGCCGACGGACCCGGCCGCGGCGCCGACCCGTTTCCCACCGCGCTGAAGATCCTGGTGGCGGGCGGGTTCGGCGTGGGCAAGACGACCTTCGTCGGCGCGGTCAGCGAGATCGCACCGCTCAGCACGGAGGAGCTGCTCACCACCGTCAGCGCCGCGACCGACAACCTCGACGGCATCGAGAACAAGGTCGAGACGACCGTGGCCATGGACTTCGGCCGCATCACGCTCGACCCGCAGCACGTGCTCTACCTCTTCGGCACGCCCGGCCAGGAGCGATTCTGGTTCATGTGGGACGAGTTGTGCGAGGGAGCGCTCGGGGCGGTCATCCTCGCCGACACCCGACGCCTCCAGGAGTGTTTCGCGGCCGTCGACTTCTTCGAGCAGCGCGGCCTCGGCTTCATCATCGCCGTCAACGAGTTCGACGGTTCCCACCGCTACGACCCCGAGGAGGTGCGCGCGGCACTCGACCTGCCTGAGGAGGTCCCCGTCGTGTGCTGCGACGCCCGGATCTCCAGCTCCGGGGTCCAGACCCTGCTGACCCTGGTGCGCCACCTCATCGCCCACGCGCCCGCCCCCGCGACGGGGTATGGCGCCCACATGTGATCTCCAACCACCATCAGGGAGACCGTATATGACGCATGCCCACACTCCGGGAGCGTGCCCATGAGCTACGACCCGCCGCGCCCGGCCGGTCGTCTGCTTCTCACACCCGAGGACAAGGAGGCCCCGGCCCGCGCCCGCCGACTGCGCGGGCTGGGCCTCGGGGAGCGCCCCGAACCCGCACTCGACACCTTCGCCCACCGCCTCGCCGAGCTGACCGGGGCGCCCTACGCCATGGTCAACTTCCCCGGCGAGCAGGGGCAGTTCTACGCCGGTCTGTACGTCCCGGCCGTGGCGCCGGTCGTGCGGAGCGACGGCACCAGCCCGCAGCTCGGCCGCACGCTGCCCCGCGACCATGGGTTCTGCCCCCATGTGGTGGCGCGACGCAAGGCCCTGGTCCTGGAGGACGTCCACGACTATCCGCGGTTCGCCGGCAACCCCGTGGTCGACGAGTTCGGTGTCCGCTCCTACCTGGGCGCACCGATCATCGACGGCACGGGCCTGGTGCTGGGCACGGTCAGCGTCGCCGACGTCGAGCCACGGCCCTGGGGCAAGCCGGGCCTGACCGCCATCAAGGAGCACGCCGCGCGGCTCGCCATGGAGCTGGAGGGCCGGGACGGCCTGCTGCCCTACTGAACGCCCTGATGTCCGCCGTGCCCGTGGAGGCGTGAAGGAAAGCTGAGGCGGCGCTTAAGAAAACCTCGATGGACCGGTGCGGCAGCCGTACGGCAGATTGCTGTGCGATCCCACTCCTCTCCCGGCCCAGGGGCTCCTTCGGCATGCCCGGAGCCGGGACCCACCCTCAGGAGCCGTAGCGGTGAAGGCGCTGGTCAAACAGAAGGCGGAGCCCGGTCTCTGGCTCACGGACGTCCCGGAACCCGCCGTCGGGCCCGCGGACGTGCTGATCAAGGTGCTCCGCACCGGCATCTGCGGCACCGACCTGCACATCCGGGCCTGGGACGGCTGGGCCCGGCAGGCGATCGACACCCCGCTCGTGGTCGGGCACGAGTTCGTCGGCGAGGTCGTCGAGACCGGGCGGGACGTCACCGACATCGGCGTCGGCGACCGGGTCAGCGGCGAAGGGCACCTGGTGTGCGGCAAGTGCCGCAACTGCCTGGCGGGCCGCCGCCACCTGTGCCGGGCCACCATAGGGCTGGGCGTGGGCCGGGACGGGGCGTTCGCCGAGTACGTGACGTTGCCCGCCGCCAACGTGTGGGTGCACCGGGTGCCCGTCGACCTCGACGTGGCCGCGATCTTCGACCCGTTCGGCAACGCCGTGCACACCGCGCTGTCCTTCCCGCTCGTCGGCGAGGACGTGCTGATCACCGGCGCGGGCCCCATCGGCCTGATGGCCGCCGCCGTGGCCCGGCACGCCGGCGCCCGCCACGTCATGGTCACCGACGTCAGCGAGGAGCGTCTGGAGCTCGCGCGCAAGATCGGCGTCAGTCTCGCGCTCGACGTCTCCGGCGCCACCATCGCCGACGGGCAGCGCACGCTCGGGCTGCGTGAGGGCTTCGACGTCGGCCTGGAGATGTCCGGCCGCCCCGAGGCGCTGCGCGACATGATCGCCAACATGACGCACGGCGGCCGGATCGCGATGCTCGGCCTGCCCGCCGAGGAGTTCCCGGTCGACTGGGCCCGGATCGTCACCTCGATGATCACCCTCAAGGGCATCTACGGCCGCGAGATGTTCGAGACCTGGTACGCCATGTCGGTCCTGCTGGAGGGCGGGCTCGACCTCGCCCCCGTCATCACCGGCCGGTACGGCTACCGCGACTTCGAGGCGGCGTTCGCCGACGCGGCGAGCGGCCGCGGCGGCAAGGTCATCCTCGACTGGACGGCGTAACTCCCGCCCCCCCCCCGCAAGACTCCCTCCCTCCGCGAGCACCTTAGGAGCTTCCTGATGTTCGACTCCGTGCGTGACGACCTGCGCGCCACCCTCGACGAGATCCGCGCCGCCGGACTGCACAAGCCCGAGCGGGTCATCGGCACCCCGCAGTCCGCGACCGTCGCCGTCACCGCGGGCGGCCGCCCCGGCGAGGTCCTCAACTTCTGCGCCAACAACTACCTCGGCCTCGCCGACCACCCCGAGGTCATCGCCGCCGCCCACGAGGCCCTGGACCGCTGGGGCTACGGCATGGCCTCCGTGCGCTTCATCTGCGGCACCCAGGAGGTGCACAAGGAGCTGGAGGCGCGGCTGTCGGCGTTCCTCGGCCAGGAGGACACGATCCTCTACTCCTCCTGCTTCGACGCCAACGGCGGCGTGTTCGAGACGCTGCTCGGCCCGGAGGACGCGGTCATCTCCGACGCGCTCAACCACGCGTCGATCATCGACGGCATCCGCCTGTCCAAGGCCCGCCGCCTGCGCTACGCCAACCGCGACCTCGCCGAGCTGGAGGCCCGCCTGAAGGAGGCCTCCGACGCGCGGCGCCGGCTGATCGTCACCGACGGCGTCTTCTCCATGGACGGCTACGTGGCCCCGCTCCGCGAGATCTGCGACCTCGCCGACCGCTACGACGCCATGGTCATGGTCGACGACTCCCACGCCGTCGGCTTCGTCGGTCCGGGCGGCCGCGGCACGCCCGAGCTGCACGGCGTCATGGACCGCGTCGACATCATCACCGGCACCCTCGGCAAGGCCCTCGGCGGCGCCTCCGGCGGCTACGTCGCCGCCCGCGCGGAGATCGTCGCCCTGCTGCGCCAGCGCTCCCGGCCGTACCTGTTCTCGAACACGCTGGCCCCGGTGATCGCGGCGGCGTCCTTGAAGGTGCTCGACCTGCTGGAGTCGGCGGACGACCTGCGCGTACGGCTCGCCGAGAACACGGCGCTCTTCCGTGGCCGCATGACCGAGGAGGGCTTCGACGTCCTCCCCGGCGACCACGCCATCGCCCCGGTGATGATCGGCGACGCGGCGAAGGCCGGCCGCATGGCCGAACTCCTGCTGGAGCGCGGCGTGTACGTGATCGGCTTCTCCTACCCGGTCGTGCCCCAGGGGCAGGCCCGGATCCGCGTGCAGCTGTCGGCCGCCCACTCCACGGACGACGTGCACCGCGCGGTGGACGCGTTCGTCGCGGCACGGGCGGAGCTGGAGGGCTGAGAAGCAGCGGTGACCTGAGAGAATCGATCGCATGATCGAGGCGCGGCGGCTCCACATCCTCCGTGCGGTGGCCGACCACCGCACGGTGACGGCGGCTGCCGCCGCGCTGTACCTGACCCCGTCGGCCGTCTCCCAGCAGCTCGCCGCGCTGGAGCAGGAGACCGGCCACCGGCTCGTCGAGCGCGGCGCCAAGGGCGTACGGCTCACCCCGGCCGGCGAGATCCTGCTCAGCCACACCAACGCGGTCCTCGCCCAGCTGGAGCGCGCCGAGGCCGAGCTCGCCGCCTACAGCTCGGGAGCGGCCGGCACCGTCACGGTCGCCTCCTTCGCCACCGGGATCGTCCTGGTCGTGGCGCCCGCGGTGGCCCGCCTCGCCGAGTCGGCGCCCGGCATCCGCATCCGCGTCCAGGATGCCGAGGGCGACGCCAGCCTGCCGATGGTGCTGGACCGGCAGGTGGACGTCGCCGTCGCGGTTGAGTACCGCGGCGCCCCGCCCGCCGACGACCCCCGGCTGGCCCACGTACCGCTGTACGCGGAGCCCTTCGACGCGGTCGTCCCGGTCGGCCACCGCCTGGCCGACGCGGCCGAGGTGCCGCTCGCCGAACTGGCCAAGGACTGCTGGATCGGCCCCTACCCCGGCAACCCCTGCCATGACGTGGTGGTCCTGGCCTGCGAGAACGCCGGTTTCCAACCCCGCATGGAGCACTCCTCGGACGACTTCCGCGCGGTCGTCGCCCTCGCCTCGGCCGATGCCGGTGTGGCCCTCGTACCGCGCTCGGCGCTGCGCGGCATGGACCTCGCCCGAGTGGTCGTCCGCCCCGTCGACGGCACGCCCCCCACGCGCCGGGTCTTCGCCGCCGTACGCCGGGGAGCCGAGGAGCACCCGCTCATCCGGCCGGTGCTGGACGCGCTGAGCGCGGTGGCCCCGATGTGAGGACTCCTTAACGCGCTCGTCTCATATCCGGGATAGCGTCCCGGATATGAGAAGCGACGAGTTGGACCCCGTCGACACCAGGCTGGGTGCCCGCCTGGCCGAGCTGCGAGCCCAACACGGCTATTCCCTTGGCGAGTTGGCCGACCGCAGCGGAGTGAGCCGGTCCACCCTCTCCCGTGCCGAGCGGGCCGAGATCAGCCCCACGGCCTCGCTCCTGAACCGCCTGTGCGCCGTCTACGGCCGGACCATGTCCCAGCTCCTCAGCGAGGTCGAGGCCGAGCCGGCACCCGTGGTGCGCACCGCCGACCAGCCCGAGTGGCAGGACCGGGCCTCCGGCTTCGTACGGCGGTCCGTGTCCCCACCGCACCCGGGGCTGCGCGGCGAACTCGTCGAGGGACGGCTCACCGCCGGCGCCGACCTCGCCTACGACCGCCCTCCGGTGGCCGGCCTGGAGCAGCACATCTGGGTGCTCGAAGGGGCCCTGGAGGTGACCGCGCAGGACACCGCACACCACCTGGGCACCGGTGACTGCCTGCGGATGCGCGTGTGGGGGCCGACCCGGTTCCGGTGTGCCGCCCCCGAGGGCGCCCGGTACCTGCTGGCGGTGGTGCGGCCGTGATCCGTCTGGACGAAACCCGGCTGCGGCGTCATGCCGGGGCGTTGGCGGACCTGTTGGCCGACACCGTCGACGGCGGCGCCTCGGTCGGTTTCCTCGCCCCGCTCGACCGCGCGGAGGCCCTGGCCTGGTGGCAGGAGCGGGCCGCCGACGTGGCGGCGGGCCGGCTCGCCGTCTGGGCGGCCCGCGACGGGGACCGCGTACTGGGCACGGTGAGCCTGGCCTTCTCCGGCAAGACCAACAGCCGCCACCGCGCCGAGGTCGTGAAGCTCATGGTGCGCCGGGAGGCCCGGGGGCGGGGCCTCGGACGCGCGCTCCTGGCCACCGCGGAGGACGCCGCCGCGGCGGCCGGCATCACCCTGCTTCACCTGGACACCGAGACCGGCAGCCCGGCCGAGCACCTGTACCGGTCCGCCGGCTGGACCGCGATCGGCGCGATCCCCGACTACGCGGCGCGCCCCGACGGAGTGCTCCGGCCGACGACGATCTACTACAAGCACGTGCCGGCGACCGCTCCCACCAGGTGATTGTCAGTGGCGGGAGATACCGTGCCTGCCATGCCGGATGCCGAAGACGTACGACGGATCGCCCTGTCCCTGCCGGACACGACGGAGAAGATCGCCTGGAGCATGCCCACGTTCCGGGTCGCGGGCAAGATGTTCGCCACGCTGCCGGAGGACGAGACGTCCATCGCCGTGCGCTGCCCCAAGGTGGAGCGGGACGAACTGGTGCTCGCCGAGCCGGGCAAGTTCTGGATCGCGGACCACGAGGCGCAGTTCGCCTGGGTCCGGGCCCGGCTCGACGCGCTCGAGGACGAGGCCGAACTGCGGGACATCCTCACCGACTCCTGGCGCCAGGCGGCCCCGACGCGGCTCCTGGAGGCACATCCCCGGCTGGGCCTTCCGGCGGAGTGACACCCTCCGGCGCTCACGCGACAGCGGCCGCCCCTGCCCCGAGGAAGCTCCCGACGCGCTCCCGCAGCGACCGGGCGTCGAGCCCGTGGGCGGCGACGTGCTCCTCCAGCTGCCCGTACCGCCGCAGTTCGCGCCGGCCCACGCCCAGCCCGAGCACCCGGTGCGGCACATCGGACAGCGCGTCGTTCGCGGCGGCCGTCGACGTGCCCGCCAGATAGGGCTCGACCAGGACGACGTCCGTCCCGGCCGTCTCGGTGGCGCGGCGCAGGGCGGCCCCGTCGAAGGGGCGGACGGTCGTCGCGTACAGCACGGTGACGTCCAGGCCCTCGGTGGCGGCGAGCACCGCGTCGAGCGTCGGCCCCACCGCGACCACCACACCGGAGCGCCCCTCGCGGACGGTGCGGAAGCGCTCCCCGTCCACCGGCAGCGCAAGGCTGTTGGACTGCAGGGACAGCCGTACGTACACCTTGTCGTCGCCCGCGGCGACCGCGTGCCGCAGCAGCGTCTCGGCCTCGTCCGGGTGGCCCGGGACGTGGACGGTCCAGCCGTCCAGGGTGTCGAGGAGGGCCACGTCGCCGGGCGCCATGTGGGTGTAGCCCCCGGCGGGCCAGTCGAAGGAGGCGGCGGCGCTCACCAGCACCGCGCCCGCGTCCTGGTGTCCGAGATCCAGCTTGACCTGCTCGAAGGGCCGCTCCACGAGGAAGCTGGCGAAGGTGTGCACGACGGGCCGCAGCCCGGTCAGCGCCAGCCCCGCCGCCGCGCCGACGAGGAGCTGCTCGCGGATGCCGACGTTGACGACCCGGTCGGGATGGCGGCGGGCGGCCTCGCTGAAGCCGTCCACGCCGATCTCGGCGAGGACCACGGCGACCCGGGGGTCCTCGTCGAGCAGCCGGGAGACGACAGGGGCGAAACGGTCACGCATGGTGTCCATGGGTACGGATTCCTTCCGTGGGGTCGGGAGTCGGGGGTCGGGGGTCAGACGGACTTCGGCTCGACGCGGGCCACCACCACGTGCGGGCGGCCCGGGTGCGGCGCGGTGAAGGCGGCGTACAGCGCCTCGTGGTCACGGCCGTCGACGGTCAGCGCGGACCAGCCCGCGGCCTCGAAACGGGCGGCGATCCCGCCGGGACGGGCGTACGTCGCCGAGGAGTTGTCGATGACGACCGTGTGCAGCCGGTCGAGTCCGGCGGGCCCGGCGAAGGCGATCGCCTCGTGGTTGCTGCCCTCGTCCAGCTCGGCGTCCCCGACGAGCGTCCACACCCGCGGCTCGTCGAGGCCCTGGGCGCGCAGCCCCAGCGCCGTGCCGACGGCGATCGGCAGCCCGTGCCCCAGCGAGCCGCTCCCGATCTCGGCCCCCGGCACGAGCGTGCGGTCCGGGTGGTGGCCGAGCGGGGAGTCGTACGAGCCGAACCCCGGCAGCCACTCCACCGGCAGGAAGCCCTTGCCGGCCAGTACGGCGTAGTACGCCATCGGCCCGTGTCCCTTCGACAGCAGGAAACGGTCCCGCTCCGGGTCGGCCGTCCTCTCCGGGCTCACCCGCAGCACCCGGTCGTAGAGCACCCACAGCACGTCCAGCGTGGACGTCGCGGCCGGGCCGTGCTTCTCGTCGCCGGTCATCAGGGCCATCAGCCCCGGCAGGTCGGCGTACCGGTACGTGTACGTGTGCGTCGCGTTGGTCATGACGACGAGCGTGCAACCTCAACCAATGTTGAGGTCAAGCGGCACCCGCGAGAAACGGATGCGCGATCACCGGTGCGAGTGCGGTATTGTTTCCCTGCGCGTTCGGCCAGGGGAAACCCCCAGGTCAGACGGGCAACGGGACGTGGCGCAGCTTGGTAGCGCACTTGACTGGGGGTCAAGGGGTCGCAGGTTCAAATCCTGTCGTCCCGACAGAGTCGACCAGCGGGTCTGCCGACATCGGCAGGCCCGCTGATTGCTTTCCCGGCAGCCGCCGCGGTCCGGCTCAGCCGCCGCCGTCCAAGTCGTCGCGCCGACGCAGGATCTCCAGCGCGTGGCCGTCGAGCCGCATCTCGTACAGCTTCCCGCGGGCGTTCTCGAAGGGCCGGTGCAGGATCAGCATCAGCCGCCCGTCGAAGGTGCGGAACAGAAGAGGTGGACCGGGTCGCCGACCGTCCCGGACGGGTCCGGGGTCAGCCGGACCGCCTCCATCGTGCCGTCGATGGTCTGCAGCCACTCGTGCGCGTACACCATCCACGGCTGCCCGGCCGGGTCGGTGTACAGCGTGCCGTCGAGGGTCATGAGGTGCTCGGGCGGGACCGGGCGCGAGGGGTCGAGGACGGTGAAGGGGCCGAGCAGCGAGTCGGAGACCGCCGTGATCGTGCCGCGCATGTGGGTCGGGGTGCGGAACGGCACGCCCCACCGGTTCGGCGGCGGGACCGGGAGCGGCCTGCTCTCGTCGTGCAGCGTCGTGAACAGGTAGTACCTGCCGCCCCACGCGTGCACCTCCGGTGCCCACGCGCCGTCGGTCGCCCAGACCCCGTCCTGCTCGGCCGTCCGGAGCACCACGACCGGGTGCGTCCAGTCGCGCAGGTCGCGACTGCGGTAGACCATCGTGCCGGTGCCGTCGACGCCCGACACGGAGGGGACGTTCGACGTGTAGAGGTGGTACGTGCGCGTCACGTCGTCGGCGACGACGAACGGATCGTGCAGCGGCATGTCGGGAAGCCGCATCGGCGAAGATCCTCTCGTCACCGCCGCGAGCGGTCAGATCGCACAGCCCGCGTGCGCCAGCGCCTGCTTCAGCAGTACCCCGTGCCCACCCGGCATCTCGCTCTGCACCGCCTCCGACAGGGCCTCCAGCGGGCTGAACCACACCAGGTCCAGCGCGTCCTGCCGGGGCCGGCAGTCACCCGTCACCGGCACGATGTAGGCCAGGGACACCGCGTGCTGGCGGGGGTCGTGGTACGGGGTGATGCCCTGGGTCGGGAAGTACTCCGCGACCGTGAACGGCTGGAGCGAGGCCGGGACGCGCGGCAGGGCGACCGGCCCGAGGTCCTTCTCCAGATGGCGCAGCAGGGCGTCACGGACGCGCTCGTGGTGCAGTACGCGACCGGAGACCAGCGTCCGGCTGACCGTACCGTCGGGCCCGATGCGCAGCAGCAGGCCGACGCTGGTGACTTCGCCGCTGTCGTCGACGCGTACCGGGACGGCCTCGACGTACAGGATCGGCATGCGGGCGCGCGCCATCTCCAACTCGTCGGAGGACAGCCAGCCGGGCGTGGTTTCGGTCATGTCAGACATCGCTTGATCATACTTTCAGCCGTGTGGACTTCCTGGGTAGCCGCTCCAGGAGAACTGTGACCGGCCACACGCCTCAGGGCTTCACGGCCACCGCGCCGTACTGCGGAACCAGCACGGCCGAGCCGGGCTCGGCGCGCCACTGCCCGCACGACACCATGCCCGGATCGAGCAGGTCGAGACCGTCGAGGAACGCGGCGATGTCGGTGCCGCTGCGGGCCGTGATCGGGGGAGTGGCGTTCTCGTTCCAGAACTTCATGGCCGGGATCTGGCCCGCGCCGCCGAGCTCGTCGTCGAAGGTCGGGTGGGTGAGGACCAGGAAGCTGCCGGAGGGGACCGCGGCCATCACCCGGCGCACGATGTCCCGGGCCTTGTCGGTGTCCAGGACGAAGTTGAGGATGCCCAGCATCATCACGGCGACGGGCCGGGTGAGGTCGAGGGTGTGCCCCGCCCGCTCGATGATGGCGTCCGGGTCGTGGACGTCGGCGTCGATGTATGCGGTGGCGCCGTCGCTGGTGCCGGTCAGCAGGGTGCGGGCGTGCACCAGCACGATCGGGTCGTTGTCGACGTAGACGATCCGTGCGTCGGGCGCGATGCGCTGGGCGATCTCGTGGGTGTTGTCCGCCGTCGGCAGGCCCGTGCCGATGTCGAGGAACTGCCGCACTCCGCGCTCGCCGGCCAGGTAGGACACGGCTCGGCCCAGGAACTCCCTGTCCGCCCGGGCGATGTCCCGGATGATCGGGAACATGCCGGCGACGTGCTCGCCGACCTGCTGGTCGACCTCGTAGTTGTCCTTGCCGCCGATCCAGTAGTTCCACACGCGCGCGTTGTGCGCCACACCGGTGTTCAGCCTCGCCGAGCCGCTCGGCGGGGTGTGGCTCTCACTCACGTCTCTTCCTCTCCTCGCACGAGCGACCGAAACCGGCCATCGCCGTCATTGTGCCGTCCCGTTGATCACGCTGTCCCGGGAATCGGCAGAGCCGGTGGAGCCGTCGGTGCGCGGCAGGAGCGAGCAGCGGGCCTGCGACGTGGTTCGGCCGCGGACCTGCGACGTGGTTCAGTCAGGGCTCGCGGCGGGCGTCCGCCCGGCCAGGACGTCCTCCAGGCGCTGGGTGCCGAGCCGCTCCGCCTGCTCGACGGAGTTCTGCTCGGCACCGTCGAGCCCGCCCGCCGTGACGGTGATCGCGTCGTCGCCGACGCGCACGGCGGCGACGTCCAGGGTGAGGGTGGCCTCCGTGCCCCCGATGGGGCCCCGCACCGTCACGCGCAGGCCCTCACGGGCGTCGCCCACGGCGGGCGGCGAGGTGGCGACGACCTGGACGGTGCGCTGTTCACGGCCGTCGGTCACGGTGAACTGATCGCACTCCCGCGGCAGGGAGGCCAGCCAGTTCAAGGACTTCTGCGGGTGGATCCGGTCGTAGGAGGCGACCTGGTACAGCAGGCGGGAGTCGCCCTGCGTGAAGCCGCGCAGCGCGGACACGCCCGACGGCCTGCCCAGCAGATCGTCGTCGAAGAGGGAGTCCATGAGCCGTTGGCAGTCGGCGGCCTGGGCCTTGGCGGTGAGGAAGTCGGAGACGTCCACCCTGCCGATGAGCAGGCTGTCGTGCCAGCTCTGGGCCTCCGTCTGCTTCACCTGGGTCCAGTCGTCCTCGATGTCCGCCTCGGTGATCAGCGCGGTCCGTGCGCCGCGCTCGGTGAGCGTGGCGGTGGGGGAGGGGGTCTGCCGCCGCTCCCCGGCGACCTGCGACGCGGTGACGCCCGTGACGCGCGAGCCGTCCTCGCCGCCGCCGTCGGAGCAGGCGGCGCCGGCCAGGAGCGTGCCCGCCGCGAGGGCGCAGGAGAGGACGCGGGTGTGCCGGGGCGGACGACGGGTCATCGGGAATGCCTCCTGGGGACATGACGCGTGTCCTCAGCGCACCACCGGTGCCGGCGGCCCACCACCGGCGCCGGACTGTTCGGGTGAGCGCCCCGCCGGGGCGCGGACGCCTCACGCGTCGGTCCGGGCGTGCCCGTTCTGCCAGGCCCAGGCCGCGATCTCGACGCGGTTCCGGGCGGCCAGCTTGACCTGGACGCTGGACAGGTGCGTCTTGACCGTGGAGAGCGAGACGTACAGTTCCGCCGCGATCTCGGCGTTGGTGCGGCCGAGGGCGACCAGCCGGACCACGTCCAGCTCGCGCTCGGTCAGCGGCTCCCGGAGCGGCGCCGAGGGGGCCGGGGACGCCGTCCGGGGCGCGCTGTCGGCGGGCGTCGCCGCCGTGACGTGCTTGAGCAGGCGGACCGTGACCGACGGGGAGACCAGCGAGTCGCCCGCGGCGGCGGCGCGCACGGCCTCCGCGAGGAGGGTCGGCCCGGAGTCCTTGAGCAGGAAGCCGCAGGCGCCGCCGCGCAGCGCGCCGTACACGTACTCGTCGAGGTCGAAGGTGGTCACCACGACCACCCGCATGGGGTCGGCGACCTGGGGCCCGGCCAGCAGCCGGGTCGCCTCCAGACCGTCCAGCTTCGGCATCCGGATGTCCAGCAGGCACACGTCCGGGCGTTCGCGGCGGGCCAGCGCCACGGCCTCCTCGCCGTTGCGGGCCTCGGCGACCACGGTGATGTCCGGCTGGGCGTCGAGGAAGAACCGGAACCCGGTGCGGACCATGTCCTGGTCGTCCGCGATGAGCACCCGGATGGGAGCGCCGGAGCGGCCGGCGGTGGCCGGTTCTGGGGTCGTCATGGGTCGATCATGCCTTGGTCACCGCTCGGGCATCCAGGTGACGGAGGGCGAGGGATGTGCCTCCACCCCCTCGCCCGCGGATCCGGACACGCGCCTCGGCCGAACGGCCACACCCTGCGGACCAGGCCCTCGGCCGATCGGGCGATCTCCGCGCCCGTGGTCCTCGCCTACCGTGAGCGGCATGAGATCGACCTCTCCCCGGGGGTGCCTGCGGGGCTTCGCCGTCGGCTTCCTGGTGGCGGCCTCCGCGTACGACCTGGTGATCCACGGCGGGTTCGGGCACAGCCTCTGGCCGCCGACGGCGGTACTGCTCGCCGGGCTCGCCGCCGTGCTGTGGCCGGCCGACCGCAGGCCCCGGTGGCTCACCCCGCAGTTGCGCACCGCCGTGCCCGCCGCGGCCTCCCTGCTCTTCACGACGGGCGTGCTGCTGGCCGGGCGCACGGAGGTGCCGTTCGGTCCGGGCGAGGTGCTGATCCTGCTCAGCCTGCTGTTCATCGCCGTACGCCACTGCCCGTCGCCCTGGGCGCTGCCGTGCGGTGTGCTCGACGCGGTGGCCCTGCTCCTGCTGCCGGTGCGGTACCTCCGGTCGCCGCTGGAGGACGCGCTGCCGTCCGTCGTGATCGGCCTGGTCCTGGCCGGGCTCGTCGCCGGGCTCGCCGGATACCTGCGCTCCCTGGACTACCGGCGCACCGTCGCGGTCGTCGACACGCGCCGCGCGGAACGCGTCGCCATCGCCGCCGACCTGCACGACTTCGTCGCCCACCACGTCACCGGGATCCTCGTGCAGACCCAGATGGCCCGCATGATGGCGGCCCGGCAGCCGCAGGACCTCGACCCCGTCCTGGCCGGCATCGAACGCGCGGCGACCGAGGCGCTGGCGTCCATGCGGCGCACCGTGGGCGTGCTGCGCGACACGGGCCCGGAGGCAGCCGACCGCCGTCCCGTCGGCGACCTGGCCGGCATCGCCGACCTGGTCGACGGCTTCGCGAGCCCGGGCCAGAAGTCCGTCCTGCACCGCGACCCGGCCGTCTCCGACGACCTGCCGCACGAGGTGCAGGCGGCGGCCTTCCGGGTCGTGCAGGAGGCGCTGACCAACGTACGGCGGCACGCGGCCGACGCCACGGAGGTCACCGTCCGCCTGGCCCGGACCGGTGACCGGCTGGAGGTCACGGTGGCGGACGACGGCCACGGCGGCACCCAACTGCCCGAGGCCGCCCACGGAGGTGGCTTCGGGCTCGTCGGGCTGACGGAGCGGGTCACGGCGCTGGGCGGGGATCTGCGGGCCGGGCCCCGGGCGGGAGCGGGGTGGCAGGTGACCGCGACCTTCCCGGCGGGCGGCGGCTGAAGCGGATCCCGGGAGCCTCCCTGGCGTGGCACACCGCGCGAGCTGTTCAATGAAGCTGAACATGCCGCGCCCCGCGCGCATGGAGAGAGGAGCCGCCCGTGTCCCCGGCCGTCGTGCCGCCCGTCGGTGCGCGCATCCGGCAGGCCCGCCTGGAGCGCGGCACGAGTCTGCGCGCGCTCGCCCGGGAGGTCGGCGTGTCGGCGAGCCTCGTGTCGCAGATCGAGACCGGCAAGAGCCAGCCGTCCGTCAGCACCCTGTACGCGATCACCACGGCCCTGGGCATCTCCGTCGAGTCCCTCTTCGACGCCCGCGAGGGACCCGGGGCGACGGCGCTCCCGGCGGTGCGCGGCACCGTCCCGCACGCCCCGGCCGCCCTCGCCGCCGACCCGGGCCGCCGGATCGGGCCGCTGGTTACGGCCGGTGAGCGCGAGACGCTGGAGCTGGACTCGGGCGTCGTGTGGGAACGGCTCGGACGGGTGCCGGGCACGGACGTCGACTTCCTGCTGGTGACCTACCGGCCCGGCGGCGCCTCCTCCGGCTCCGGCGCGCTGATGCGGCACCCGGGCACCGAGTACGGCTACCTGATCTCCGGCGAACTGATCCTCACGCTCGGCTTCGACGAGTACCCGGTCCGCCCGGGCGACTCCGTCTGCTTCGAGTCGACGACCCCCCACCGCTACCGCAACGATGGAGAGGTACCCGCTGTGGGCGTCTGGTTCGTGTCCGGCGACGTTCAGTGACACTTGACACTCCTGCCACCCGGGCGTTCACTCCGAAGTGGGGGTGGTCGCCATGGCGATCCACACATACGGACCCAACGCCGTCGACTGGGAAGAGCGCATCGACCTGGACCGGCTGCGCGGACAGCGGCTGGCCCGGCTGCACGAGTCGCTGAACCGCTCCGCCCTGGGCGCGGTGCTCAGCTTCGACTTCGCCAACATCCGCTACATGACGGCCACCCACATCGGCACCTGGGCCATGGACAAGCTGATCCGCTTCGCCCTGCTGGTGCGCGACGGCGAACCGGTCGTCTGGGACTTCGGCTCCGCCGCCCGCCACCACCAGCTGTACAACCCGTGGCTCGACCACAGCGACGGCAAGGGCGGCCCGCCCACCGGCGCCCGCGCCGGCATCTCCACCCTGCGCGGCGCCTTCCACCCGGACGCGGGCATCGCTGAGGACGTCGCCGCCAAGATCGCCACCGAGCTGCGCGACCACGGGCTGGCCGGCGAACCGCTCGGCGTGGACGTCGCCGAGATGCCCGTCCTCGCCGCGCTGCGCGCCGAGGGCATCGACGTCGTCGACGGGCAGCAGGTCTTCCTGGAGGCCCGCCGCATCAAGACCGGCGACGAGATCGCCCTGCTCACCCAGGCCTGCGCGATGGTCGACGCGGCCTACGAGGAGCTGTACGGGTACCTGCGCCCGGGCGTCCGCGAGAACGAGTGCGTCGGGGTCGTCAGCAAGGTGCTGTACGACCTCGGCAGCGAGTACGTGGAGGGCGTCAACGCCATTTCGGGCGAGCGCTGTTCACCGCATCCGCACGTCTACAGCGACCGTCTGGTCCGCCCCGGCGACCCCGCCTTCTTCGACATCCTGCACAGCCACCTCGGCTACCGCACCTGCTACTACCGCACGTTCGCCGTGGGCAGCGCCTCCCGGGCGCAGCGCGACGCCTACGTGCGCTGCCGGGAGTACATGGACGAGGCCATCGCGCTCGTCCGGCCGGGGGCGACCACCGCCGACGTCGTCCGGGTGTGGCCGCGGGCCGAGGAGTTCGGCTTCGCCGACGAGACCGCCGCCTTCGCCCTCCAGTACGGCCATGGCGTCGGCCTGTCGATCTGGGAGAAGCCCATCTTCAGCCGCCTGGTCTCCCTCGACCACCCCGAAGTCCTCGAGGAGGGCATGGTGTTCGCCCTGGAGACGTACTGGCCGGCCGCCGACGGCTGGTCCGCCGCCCGCATCGAGGAGGAACTGGTCGTCACCGCCGACGGCTGCGAGGTCATCACCAAGTTCCCTGCGGAGGAACTGCTGGTGGCGGGCCGCAAGTACTGGACGGTCGGCGGCGAGCTGAACACCCGGCGCGAGGCGCAGTCCCACCTCAACACCGCGCGTGGCGACGGAGCGGGCTGATGGAAGCGGCCGGACTCCTCACCTGCTACGAGCGGATGGCCGTCATCCGCCGCACGGAGAAGGCCGCCCACGACCTGTTCCTCCAGGGGCTCGTCAAGGGCACCACCCATCTCGCCGCCGGGCAGGAGGCGATCGCCGTGGGGGCGAGCGCCGCCCTGCGCCCGGACGACTATGTGTTCGCCACCTATAGGGGCCACCACCATGCCCTCGCCCGGGGCGCCACCCCCGAGGAGTGCCTCGCCGAGCTGATGAGCCGGGCGACCGGGCTGTGCCGGGCCAAGGGCGGCTCCATGCACCTGACCAAGGCGGCCACCGGCATGCTCGGCTCGTACGCCATCGTCGGCTCCCACCTGCCGATGGCGGTCGGCGCCGCGTGGTCGGCCCGGCTGCGCGGCACCCAGCAGCTCGCGGTCGCCTTCTTCGGCGACGGCGCCACCAACATCGGCGCCTTCCACGAGTCGCTCAACCTGGCCGCCGTCTGGCGGCTGCCCGTGCTGTTCGTGTGCGAGAACAACCTGTACATGGAGTACACGCCGATCGCCGACGTCACGTCCGTGCCCCGGCCCGCCGCCGACCGGGCACCCGCCCACGGCATCCCGGGCGAGGTCGTCGACGGCAACGACGTGGAGGCCGTCGAGGAGGCGGTGGGGCGGCTGGCGCGCCGGGCCCGGGCCGGAGACGGGCCCGCCGTGCTGGTGGCCGAGACCTACCGCCACTTCGGGCACAGCCGCGCCGACCCGGCGGCCTACCGCCCGGCCGAGGAGGTCGAACGGTGGCTGAAGCACGACCCGCTGGACCTCGCCCGGGGGCGGCTCGCCGAGCTGGGGGTCGGGGAGGAGACGGTCGCCGCGGCCGACGAGCGGGCCCGGGCGCTCGTGGAGCGGGCCGTCGAGGCGGCCAGGGCCGCACCGGACCCCGATCCGCGGGAGGCGCTGACCGACGTGTGGGCGGACGGAGGTGCCGCATGGCGGACCTGATCACCTACCGGGAGGCGGTCGCCGAGGGCATCGCGCGCGAGATGCGCCGGGACGCGTCGGTGGTGTGCCTCGGGGAGGACATCGGCGCGGCCGGCGGGGTGTTCAAGACGACCACGGGGCTGCTGAAGGAGTTCGGGCCCGAGCGGGTGTGGGACACGCCCATATCCGAACAGGCCATCGTGGGTGCGGCGATGGGCGCCGCGATGACCGGGACGCGGCCCGTAGCGGAGATCATGTTCTCCGACTTCCTGGCCTGCTGCTGGGACTACCTCGCCAACGAGATCCCCAAGGTCCGCTACATGACCGGCGGCCAGGTGACCGTGCCGCTCGTCGTGCGCACCGCCAACGGCGGCGGACTCGGCTTCGGCGCCCAGCACTCCCAGGCCACCGAGAACTGGGCGCTGACCGTGCCGGGCCTGAAGATCGCCGCACCGGCGACACCGTCCGACGTCATCGGCATGATGGCCGCGGCGATCCGCAGCGACGACCCCGTGGTCTTCTTCGAGCACAAGGCGCTCCTGGCCGCCAAGGGGGCACCGCCACCGCCCGGGCACGTCGTCGAGCTGGGCCGCGCCGCCGTCGTCCGCGAGGGCGAGGACGTCACACTCGTCGCCCTGGCCTCGATGGTGCCCCTGGCCCTGAAGGCCGCCGACGCGCTGTCGGGGGAGGGGATCGAGGCGGAGGTGGTCGACCTGCGCTGCCTGGTCCCGCTGGACGCCGCGACCGTTCTCGCCTCCCTGCGGAGGACCTCGCGGCTCGTCACCGTCGAGGAGAACCCGTACCAGGGCGGCTGGGGCGCCACCGTCGTCTCGATCGTCGCCGACGAGGGCTTCGGCCTGCTGGACGCGCCCGTGCGGCGGGTGGCGGGGGAGTGCGTCCCGCTGCCCTTCGCCGACGCGCTGGAGGAACAGGTCATCCCCACCGTCGACAAGGTCGTCACGGCGGTCCGGGGACTGGCCGCCTACTGAGCCACCCACCGCACGCACCGACACCCCATGGGAGGAAGCGCGATGACCACCAGGACTCTGCTGCGCTCCGGTCACGTGATCTCGATGGACCCCGACATCGGGGACCTGCCCCAGGGGGACGTCCTCGTCAAGGACGGCCGGATCGCCGCCGTCCAGCCCGAGATCAGCGCCGACGCCGAGGTCCTCGACATGAGCGGCCGCATCGTGATCCCCGGCTTCGTCGACACCCACCGCCACACCTGGGAGGCCCCGATCCGGGGCGTCGCACCCGACGCCACCCTCGACGACTACTTCGTCGACATCCTCGACACCTTCGCGCCCCTGTACACCCCGGAGGACGTCCACGCGGGCAATCTCGCGGGCGCGCTGGAGTGCCTCGACGCCGGCATCACCACGCTCGTCGACTGGTCGCACATCAACAACACCCCCGAACACCCGGACGCCGCGGTCCAGGCCCTGGCGGAGAGCGGCATCCGCGCGCAGTACGCCTACGGCAGCGCCAACACCTCCCTCGCCGACTACTGGTTCGAGAGCAGGATCGCGATCCCGGCGGACGACGTGCGGCGGATCCGGTCGACGCACTTCGCGTCCGACGACGGCCTGCTGACCATGGCCCTCGCCACCCGCGGACCCGGCTTCTGCGTCGACGAGGTCGTCGCACAGGAGTGGGCACTCGCCCGCGAACTCGGCCTCCCCATCACGGTGCACGTCGCCATGGGGCGGCTCGCCGGCCGCTTCGGCATGGTCCGGCAGCTGCGCGGCCTGGGCCTCCTCGGCCCGGACACCACCTATGTCCACTGCTGCTACCTCAGCGAGGAGGAGTGGCGGATGGTCGCCGACAGCGGCGGGACGGTGTCGGTCGCGCCGCAGGTGGAGCTCCAGATGGGGCACGGCTGGCCGCCCGTGATGCAGGCGATCGAGCACGGCCTGCGGCCCTCCTTGAGCACCGACGTCGTCACCACCGTGCCCGGCGACATGTTCACCCAGATCCGCGCGGCCTTCGGCGCCGAACGCGCCCGCGTCAACGCCGACTGCTGGCAGGCCAACATGCCGGTGCCCGACACCATGCTCACCGCGCGGCAGATGCTGGAGATCGCCACCGTCAACGGCGCCCACGTCGCCGGGCTGGAGGACCGCACCGGCTCCCTCACCCCCGGCAAGCGTGCCGACATCGTCGCGATCGACGCCACCGCGTTGAACGTCGCCCCCGTGCACGACGCGGCGGCCGCGGTGACCCTCTGCGCCGACGTGGCCAACGTGGACACCGTGCTCGTCGACGGCGTGCTCCGGAAGCGGGACGGCCGGCTGCTCGCCGACACCGCACGCGCCCTGCGGCTCGTCGGGGAGTCCCGGGACCGGCTCCTCGCGGCGAAGGAGGAGAAGAGGGCGAAGGCGACGGCATGACGAACCACCTGGTACGACGCGCCGCCGACCTGCCCGAGTCGCCCTACGACCGTCACGGCCACCGGCGGCGGACGCTGGTCGGCGAGGACGACGGCAGTGTGCACACCGGCTTCGGCCTGTGCGACCTACGGCCCGACGGCCGCGTCCCCGCCCATGTCCACTCCTACGAGGAGACCTTCCATGTCCTCGCCGGAGGCGTGATCCTCGACGTGCCCGAAGGCGCGTACCTGCTGGAGGAGGGCGACTACGGCCTGCTGCCGATCGGGGTGCCGCACGCCTGGCGCGGGGCCGGGGCCGCCGGCGGCCGCTGGGCGGACATGCTGGCCCCCGTCCCACGGGCCCGCTACGGGTACGACACCCAGGCGGTGCCCGGCCTGCCCGCCCGCGACCCGGTCCGCGTCGACGTCCGCGACCCGCGCACCCGCTCCTTCGGCCACTTCGAGCCCGACCAGATGGACCCCGCCAAGCAGTCCCAGGACCTGCTGGCCGCCACGGCGAGCATGCGCACCGCGCTGTTGGTCTACAGCGGGATCACTGTGAAGATGATGGTCGACGGCGACCTGGGCGCGGTCGGCTCGACGATGTTCATGGTGCGGTACGCGTCCGACGGGGTCATCGGCACCCACGACCACCCCTTCGAGGAGACGTACCTGATCCTCGAGGGCGTCGCGGAGGCCACCCTCGACGGCGAGCGGTACCGGCTGGAGCCCGGGGACCTCGCCTGGGCGGGCACCGGCTGCGTGCACGGCTTCGTCAACGCCGGGCAGGGGCCGCTGCGCTGGCTGGAGACCCAGGCGCCGCAGCCGCCGGCACGGCACTCGTACCGGTTCACGCGGGACTGGGACTACCTGCGTACGGCACTGGAGGAGGGGTCATGAGCAGGGTGCTCGTCGTCGGCGGCACATCCGGGATCGGTCTGGAGTTCGCCCGGGCGCGCGCCGGGCGCGGCGACGACGTGGTCCTCACCAGCCGCGACGCCCACCGGGCCGACGCGGTCGCGAAGGAGGCCGGCGCCCGGGGGCTCGCCCTGGACCTGGCACGGCCGCTGGAGATCGCGGCGGCCCTCGCCGGCGTGGGGCGCGTGGACCACCTGGTCATCGCGGGTGTCTCCCGGGACGACAACAAGGTGACCGACTACGACATCGACGCCGCCCTGCGCCTGGTCACCCTCAAGCTCGTCGGCTACACCGAGGTCGTGCACGCGCTGCGGAACCGGCTGCACGACGGCAGCGCCATCGTGCTGTTCGGCGGCCAGGCCAAGGAGCGCCCCTACCCGGGCGCGACGACGGTGGCCACGGTCAACGCCGGTGTGCGGGGCCTGATGAACTCCCTCGCCGTCGAACTCGCGCCCGTCCGGGTCAATGTGGTGCACCCCGGCGTCGTCGGCGACAGCCCGTACTGGCAGGCCAAGCCGGAGAAGGTGCTCGCCGCGCTGCGCACCGAGACGCCCACGGGGCGGCTCGCCACGATGGCGGACGTGGTGGACGCGGTCGACTTCCTGCTGCGCAACCAGTCGGTCAACGCGGTCGAACTGACCGTGGACGGGGGCTGGTTGCTCGGGTGAGTGCGTTGCCCTTCTTGCGTGTTGCCCGGGTGCGTGTTGCCGGGGTGAGGGCGGCGAGAGCCGTCAGTCGGCGCGCCGCAGCGTGTCCTCCACGACCTTCTTGTCCACGGCCGCCCGCACCAGCGCGGCGGCGAGCACGGCCGGGTCGGTCCGCCCGGCCAGTTCGGCGAGGCGGTCCGGGTCCTTGGGCAGCTTCAGCCGCTCGGCACCCTGCAATGCCTTGGCGTCCAGGTAGGGCGCGGCCTCCGGCCAGACGCTCTGTGCCTCGCGCAGGAAGATGTCGGCCCCGGCCGGTCCGATGCCGGGGAACTCCTGGAGGAGGTGGCGCAGTTCGGACACCTTGCCGTCCGCCTCCCGACGCAGCCGCCGCAGGTCGCCGCCCCACCGCTCGTTCAACAGCTCCGCGGCGTCGCCGAGTTGGGTGGCGGTGCGCTCGTCGTAGCGCCGGTAGCCGCCCCGGCCGAGCGCGTCCACCCGCTCCTGCCAGTCCGCCTCCGCCATCCGGCGCGGATCGCGCAGCCCCGCCTCGTGCAGGGCACGGGCGGTGGCGAGCGCGATCGATCCGCGGATGCGGGCGCTGAGCAGGTGGGACAGCACCAGCAGCCGGTACAGCGGCTGCGGTGTGTCCTTCAGCCGGATGCCCGCCTCGTCGGCGTACGTCCGGCCGTGCGCGTCGACGAGTTCGCGTACGACGCGCTCCTGCCGGCCCACGGCTAGGCCTTCAGCGGATCGTGGCCGACGGTCATCAGCCGGTGCCGGCGGCGCGTGTCCTCGGCCGTCACCTCGGGTATCGGCTCGTTCTCCAGGTCCACCTGCGAGGTGACCCTGTCCACTACGTTCCGCATCACGCGCAGGTCGTCCTCGGTCAGGTCGGTGCGCCGCTTCTGGAGGATCGCCAGGACGTGCTTCCCGGTCTCGGTCCCCGCCTCCTCGGGCAGCGGCTCCGCCTCCTCGTCGGCGTCACGCGTGCGCAGCCAGGCGGCGAGTTCCTGTGACGTCATGTTCACCACGCGGTGGAAGTCCTCCCACAGCGCGTCCAGTTCCAGGGCGTCGGTCATGGGGTGCCCCTTCCGTACGTACGTGGGCGCCGGTCAGCCTTCGCGGGGAAAGTTCTCCGCGTCGAACATCCACCGCTGCTTCTCCAGCTCGGCGGTGATGCCGATCAGCAGGTCCTGGGTGACCAGGTCGGCCTTCTCGGTCGCGTCGATGCGCTCGCGCAGCCGGGCGATCGCGTCCTGCAACGACTCGACCATCACCTGCACGGCGTCCGAGTCGCGCACCCAGCCCTCCTTCGGGGCGGGCAGCGTGAAGGCCTTGGCGATGGTCTCCGGCCGGCCGTCCGGCGGGACGCCGAGCGCCGCGGACCGCTCCGCCACCGTGTCGGCGAAGTTCCGAGCGGCCGAGACCACCTCGTCGAGCTGGAGGTGGATGGACCGGAACCGCGGTCCGACGATGTTCCAGTGCGCCTGCTTCCCGATCAGCGAGAGTCCGAGCAGATCCACCAGGGTGTCCTGGAGTGCCTCGCAGGAGACCCGGCGGGCCTCGTCGGGCAGTGTGCTCCTGACAGCCGTCATAGGGCGCTTCTCCTTCTCGCGTCGTTCCTCGTGGTCCTGAGCAGTGCGTCGCGCTCCTCCTCGCAGGTGCCGCCCCACACGCCCGAGGCCTGTCCGCTGCTCAGCGCGAAGCTCAGGCAGTCGTCGGTCACCGGACAGCGCGCGCAGATCCGCTTGGCGGCCGTGATGTCCCGCAGGGCGGGGCCCGCCGTGCCCACGGGAAAGAACAGCTCGGGGTCCTCGTCCACGCAGGCGGCGCTCCGCAACCACTCCATGACCGCGCGGGTGCCCAGGGCGCACTGGTGCAAACGCGGCACGCGACGCCCCGGGGGCCGTGCCCCGGCCTGCGGGAACGCCCCTCCGGGCCCCTCTGGGCCCTCCGGCGTCGCACAATCTTCCCAGGGGGCGGCCGAGGGTCTATAGTCCGAAACTAGCAGTGCTAATTAACACGCGGTGTGAGGAGCCCTCTCGTGCGTCCCGTCCACTTCGCGGCCGCCCGCCGCACCCCCATCGGCAAGCTGCGGGGATCCCTCTCCTCGGTACGGCCCGACGACCTCGCCGCGACCGTCGTCCGCGCCCTGGTCCGCGACGTGCCCGCACTGGACCCGGCCCGCGTCGACGACGTCTACTGGGGCGCCGCCAACCAGGCCGGCGAGGACAACCGCAACGTCGCCCGCATGGCCGCCCTGCTCGCTGGCCTGCCCGAATCCGTGCCCGGAGCCACGGTCAACCGCCTCTGCGCCTCGGGCCTGGAGGCCGTGACCACGGCCGCCCGCACCATCGCCGCCGGCGAGGCCGACATCGTCATCGCGGGCGGCTCCGAGTCGATGAGCCGGGCCCCCTTCGTCCTGCCCCGTCCCGACGAGGCCCTGCCGCATCGCGTCGAGACCGCCGACACCCGCCTCGGCTGGCGCCTGGTCAACCCGGCGATGAAGGACCTGCACGGCCTGCTGTCCATGGGCGAGACGGCCGAGGAGGTCGCCGCCCGCTACGGCATCCCGCGTGAACGCCAGGACGAGTTCGCCCTGCGCAGCCACCGGCTGGCGGCCCTGGCCCGCAAGAACGGCCACTTCGACGACGAACTCCTGCCCGTGGAACGCCCCGACGGCGTGACCGTCGACACCGACGAGTGCGTCCGCGAGGACACCTCCCTCGAGAAGCTGTCCCGGCTGAAGCCGGTCTTCCGACAGGGCGGTACGGTCACCGCGGGCAACGCCTCCCCGATGAACGACGGCGCCGCCGGCCTGCTCCTGGTCAGCGAGGAAGCCCTGAACGACCTGGGCCTCACCTCCCTCGGCCGCTACGTCGCCGGCGCCTCCGCCGGCGTGCACCCCGACGTCATGGGCATCGGCCCGGTCCCCGCCACCCGCAAGGCCCTGACCCGCGCCGGCTGGAGCGTCGCCGACATCGAGGAGGCCGAGTTCAACGAGGCGTTCGCGGCCCAGGCCCTGGCCTGCGTCGACCAGCTCGGCATCGACCCCGACCTCGTCAACCCGACCGGCGGCGCCATCGCCCTCGGCCACCCCCTGGGCTGCTCCGGCGCCCGCATCCTGACGACACTGCTCCACCGCATGCGGCGCACCGGGGCGGGACGGGGGCTGGCGACGATGTGCGTCGGAGTGGGGCAGGGGAGCGCGCTGCTGGTCGAGCGGGCCTAGGGTCTGTCGGCCACAGGACAGCCATCAGGCGAGACGGCACTGTGCGCCCCGGTTCGTTGCACATAGCATCAGTGCTCGCATGAACACCATGACGCTCTGGCACATCACCGGCTGGGAGTTCGCCGCCCTCGCCTTCGCGGCCCTGCTCGTCGGTTTCTCCAAGACCGCCGTGAGCGGGGCCAACACGGTCAGCCTCGCCATCTTCGCCGCGGTGCTGCCCGCCCGCGCCTCCACCGGCGTGCTGCTGCCGATCCTCATCGCCGGGGACCTGCTCGCCGTCGCCACCTACCGGCGGCACGCCCACTGGCCCACACTGTGGCGGCTGTTCCCGGCGGTCGCCGCGGGCGTCGTCGTCGGCACGGTGTTCCTGATGTGGGCCGACGACGCGATCGTCCGGACCTCGATCGGTGCGATCCTGCTGCTCATGGCGGGCGTCACCGTGTGGCGCAGGCGCACGGCCGACGCGGAGCGGGAGCCGGAGTCCGTCACCACCCGGGCCGGCCGCCTCATGGCCCGCTCGTACGGCGTCCTCGGCGGCTTCACCACCATGGTCGCCAACGCCGGCGGCCCGGTGATGTCGATGTACCTGCTGTCCGCGGGCTTCCGCAAGCTCGGCTTCCTCGGCACCTCCGCCTTCTTCTTCCTGATCGTCAACATCTCCAAGCTGCCTTTCAGTGCCGGTCTCGGCCTGATCGACGGCCCCTCGCTCCTGCTCGACCTGGCGCTCGTGCTGTTCGTCGTGCCCGGCGCGCTGATCGGCAAGTGGGCCGTGCACAAGATCAACCAGCGCCTGTTCGAACAGCTGGTCATCGCGGCGACGGTCGTCGGCGGTCTGCAACTACTGCTGCGCTGAGCCCCGCAGCAGCACCGGAAGGTCCGCGAAGGAGTCGATCACGTGGTCGGGCGTGCCGTCGGCGGCCCGGAGCGTCTCCGGCTGGAACTTCCCGGTCCGTACGAGGACACCCGTGACACCGGCCCGCTGCGCAGCCAGCACGTCCGACTCGACGTCGTCCCCGACCATCACGGCCTCGCCGGCCCCGGCACCGAGCCGGGCGAGCGCGGCCTCGAAGAACGCCCGGGCCGGCTTGCCGGTGATCTCGGCCTCCACCCGGGCCGCCTTCTCCAGCCCGGCCAGGAACGCGCCGGAGTCCAGCCGCAGCCCCTCGTCCGTACGCCAGTACAGATTGCGGTGCATCGCCACCAGCCGGGCCCCGCGCTGCAGCAGGCCGAAGGCCCGGTCGAGCGCCTCGTACCCGAACTCGGGACCGGCCCCGCCGACCAGCACCACATCCGGCACGGCGCCGCTGTCCGCCGGGTCGACGACGGTCACCCCGTCCAGGTCCTCCGCGATGTCGCCGCTGTTCAGCAGCGCGCACCGGGCGCCGGGACAGTGCTCGGCGAGATAGGCGGCGGTGGCGGCGGGCGCGGTCAGGATGTCCTCCGCGGACACCGGGAACCCCGTGTCCGCCAGCGTCCCGGCGATCGACGCCCGGGTGCGGGACGTCGTGTTCGTGACCAGCAGCACGGCGAGACCGGCCTCCCGGACCTCCCGCAACGCCTCGACGGCCCCCGGCAACGGCCGCCACGAGACGGTGAGCACCCCGTCGATGTCGACGAGCACGGCACGCACGGACTCCATGCCAGGACGATAGCGACCGCCGGACGTGCCCGCCGGTGCTCCGCACCCGTCCTGGTGTCGGCACCCGTCCCGGTGGCCGCCGCACGGGACCCCGTACGCTCGAGGCCGTGTCCTGTCACGTCCTGATCCTCGGCGGCACGACCGAGGCCCGCGCCCTGGCCGCCGCCCTGTCCGGCCGCCCCGGCGTCCGTGTCACGACGTCCCTCGCGGGGCGCGTGGCGAAGCCCCGGGCGCTCGACGGGGAACTGCGCGTCGGGGGCTTCGGCGGGGCCGAGGGGCTGGCCCGGTGGCTGCGCGAGGAGGGCGTGAGCGCGCTCGTGGACGCCACGCATCCCTTCGCCGAGTCGATCACGGCCAACGCGGCCCGGGCCGCGGCCGCGACCGGTGTACCGGCGGTGGTGCTGCGCCGCCCCGGGTGGCGGCCGGGTCCCGGGGACCTCTGGCACCCGGTCCCCTCACTGGAGGCGGCGGCGGACCTGCTGCCCCGGCTCGGACGCCGGGTCCTCCTCACCACCGGGCGCCTCGGCCTGGCCGCCTTCGCGCACCTGACGGACCTCCACTTCGTGGCACGGTCGGTGGATCCGCCCGAGCCGCCACTGCCGCCCGACCTCCATGTGCTCCTGGCCCGCGGCCCGTTCACCGTGCCCGGCGAGACGGCCCTGCTGCGCGAGCACCGCGTCGACGCCCTGGTGACCAAGGACAGCGGCGGAGCGGCCACGGCGGCCAAACTCACGGCGGCACGTGACCTCGGCCTGCCCGTCGTGGTCGTCCGGCGGCCACCGCTGCCGGACGGCGTGACGGCCGTGCCCGACGTGGCGGGAGCCCTGGAACGGCTGGGGCTGCGGTAGGAGCCGGGGAGCCCGGCCTCACACGGAGCTGGTCGCCAGGACCTTCTCCGGCCTGGTCGGCAGCCCGTGGCTCAGGTCCTCCACCAGCAGCCTCTTCGCGATCGCGTCGACCGCCACGCGCAGGTCGCTGTCCGAGGGGCGGCCGATGTCCTGCCCGAGCCGGTCCTCCAGCCAGGCGGCCCAGGCCCGGCTGATGACGGCGGCCTCGCGGGCACCCGCCTCCGTGTGCGAGAGCAGGGAGCCGGTACGGGTCAGGAACCCCTCCTCGACCATCCGCTCGAAGACGGGCAGCAGCACCTCGGGCGGCATTCGGCGCCGGGCGGCGATCAGCCCCAGGCTGGCATGGCCGACCAGCCGCGTGAACAGCTCGACCTGCATCACCGCCCACGCCCCGGCCACATCGAGCCGGGTGTCCGACTCCAGGACGATCCGGCGGGTGGTGTCCAGATCCGTACTGCCGATGATCTTCCCGACGGCGGCCTCCAGCACCCGCTGGGAGTCCGGGCCGTGCGGTGAGGCGAACCCCTCGCCCAGGTCCGTCGACCCCGTCCGGGCGGTGTCGCGCAGCCGGACCTGCTTGAGGAACAGGGCGACGAGGAAGCCCAGCGCGGCGACCGGCACCGTCCACAGGAACACGGTCTGGAGCGTGTCGGCGTAGGCGTCGACGATCGGGGCGGCCACCGCCGACGGCAGTTCGTGCACACCGTCCGGGCTGGTCGCCGCCCTCGCGACGGTGTCCGGGTCCACGCCACCGGACTGCGCCGCCCGACCCACCCCCTCCCGCAGGTTGGGCGTCAGCGCGTTGGTGTAGATCGTGCCGAACACGGCCGTGCCGAACGAACTGCCCAGCGTACGGAAGAAGGTGACCCCGGATGTCGCCGTGCCCAGGTCGGCGTAGTCCACGGTGTTCTGCACCGCGATCGTCAGCACCTGCATGCACAGGCCGATGCCGGTGCCCAGCACGACCATGTACAGGGACTCCAGCCCCGCGCCGGTGCCCGGCCCCATGAGGGACATCAGGAACAGGCCGACGCCCATCACCACCGCGCCGACGATCGGGAAGATCCGGTACTGCCCCGTCCTGCTGACCACGCTGCCGCTGAACACCGACGCGATGAGCAGCCCGGCCACCATCGGCAGCGTCCGCACCCCGGACACCGTGGCCGAGTCGCCGTCGACGTACTGCAGATACGTCGGCAGGTACGTCAGCGCGCCCAGCATCGCGAAGCCGACGATGAAGCTCAGCACCGAGCAGACCGTGAACACCGGGTTGGCGAACAGCCGCATGGGCAGCATCGGTTCGCGTGCCCGGGTCTCCACCCAGCAGAACAGGCCGAGCGCGACCACTCCGCCCGCGAACAGCGCGATGATCACGCCCGAGCCCCACGCGTACTCGTTGCCGCCCCAGCTCGTCGCCAGGATCAGCGCACTGGCCCCGGCCGCGACGAGCGCGATGCCCAGGTAGTCGATGACGGGCCGGGACGCCGACTTCACCACCGGAATGGTCCGGGCCGCCGCCAGGACCACGACGATCGCGATGGGCACGTTGACGTAGAACGCCCACCGCCACGTCAGGTGGTCGGTGAACAGCCCGCCCAGCAGCGGCCCGATGACCGTGGACACCCCGAACACCGCGCCGATCGCGCCCTGGTACTTGCCGCGCTCGCGTAGCGGGATCACGTCCGCGATCAGTGCCATCGACGTGACCATCAGCCCGCCCGCGCCGATGCCCTGCATCGCCCGCCAGGCGATCAGCAGCGACATGTTCGTGGCCAGACCGCACAGGAACGAGCCCGTGATGAACACGACCGCCGAGACCTGGAAGACCACCTTGCGGCCGAACAGGTCGCCGAACTTGCCGACCAGCACGGTCGACACGGTCTCCGCGAGGAGGTACGAGGTGACCACCCAGGACATGTGGTCCGCCCCGCCCAGGTCCGAGACGATGGTCGGCAGGGCGGTGCCGACGATGGTCTGGTCGAGGGCCGCGAGCAGCATCCCCAGCATGATCGTCACGAAGACGACGTTGCGGCGACGGGCGTCCAGCACCGGCGGCTGGGAGGCGGGCAGGGCGGTTTCCTCCACGACGGTCACGTCGTCACCTTCACACCTGTGGGCTACGTGCGCATGCCAGAACGTCCGCACGGGTGCCCGGTGATGCGCGCCCCAGTCGCGTCAGTCGTTTCCGTCGCGGGGGCGTCGGCGCAGCAGATACGTGTCCATGATCCAGCCCTTGCGCTCACGGGCCTCGGCCCGCAGCCGCTCGATCCGGGGCGCGGCCTCGGCGATCGGTCCCGAGACGAGGATCTCGTCGGGCGTGCCGATGTAGGCGCCCCAGTAGATGTCGACGTCCTCGTCCGCGTACCGCTGGAACGCCTGGTGGGCGTCGAGCATCACCACCACGTCGTCCACGCCCTCCGGGAAGCCCTCCGCGAGCCGCCGCCCCGTGGTGATCTGCACCGGCCGGGCGACCCGGTTGAGACCCGTCCGGTGCCGGGCGACGAGCGCCGAGACACTGCTGATGCCGGGCACGACGTCGTACTCGAACGCCACGGCGCCGCGCTCCAGCACCTCCTCCAGGATCGCCAGGGTGCTGTCGTACAGCGAAGGGTCGCCCCACACCAGGAAGGCGCCGGTCTGGTCCTCGCCGAGTTCCTCGGCGATCAGCCGCTCATAGATGTCGGCCCGGGCACTGCGCCAGTCCCCGACGGCGGGGGAGTAGGAGGCACCGCCGGCGCTCCGGTCCCGCTCCGGGTCACGGGCCTGGACGACCCGGTACGTCCCCGCCGTCAGATGCGCCTCCAGCATGTCCCGGCGCAGCTCGGTGAGGTCCGCCTTCACCTCGCCCTTGTCCAGGATGAAGAACACGTCCGTGCTCCGCAGTGCCTTGACCGCCTGGAGGGTGAGCTGGTCGGGGTCGCCCGCGCCGATACCGATGACATGAATCTTTCGCACGCCCCGAGTCTGCCGTACGCGCAGGGAAGGGGATTCACCGCGTCCGCACGCGGGTGCCTTCGGCGCCTCCCGGCTCAGCGCCCCGCGCCCGCTCCCCGGAGCCGGGGCGCCCGCGCCCCCGCGTCCACGGCCCGGCCGTCCCGCTCCACCTCCCCGGCGAGCTCCCGCGCCCAAGCGGCGACGGTCCCGACGTCGATGCCGTGCGGCACGGCCCGCCCGGTGCCGGACACCCACGCCTCGGTCGCGCTCGCGCCCCGCCGCAGCAGCCGCGCCCCGCCCGTGAGGTTGCCGCGGGCGGCATGCGTCAGGCCCACGGCGACCTGGGCGAGTCCGCGCCACAGCTCCCGCTCCTCCTCGGGCCCCGACTTCCACGCGTCCTCGAAGACCTCGTGGGCGTGGAACGGCTTGCCCTCGTCCAGCAGCCGCTGCGCCTCCGCGACGGTCTCCTCCGGAGTGCGGACGACGCCCTCGGGCTGACGGGGCACACCGTCCGCGCCGTACGGCAGGGGCCGGCCGAGACCGTCCCGCGGCCGGGCGTTGCGCGCCCGGCCCTCACTGTCGCGGTCCCGCGCACCGCCCGGCTGTCCCGTGCTGTCCTCACTGACCGTGCTGTCCTCACGGCCCGAGCTGTTCCCACGGCCCGAGCCGTTCTCGTCGCTTGTGCTGCCCATAGGCCGATTGTCGCGCCCGGGCCGCTTTCGGCGCGGCCAGGGGTGTGGGGTAAAGTGCTGTTCGCGCGATCACGCGGTTCACCGCGGGTGGCGCGCACCGGGACGTGGCGCAGCTTGGTAGCGCACTTGACTGGGGGTCAAGGGGTCGCAGGTTCAAATCCTGTCGTCCCGACGGTGCGGAAGGCCTCTGCGGGCAGTTGCCCGCGGAGGCCTTTTCCGTGCCCGGTGGATTCGAGGATCAAGACACCCGGTGTCCGTAGAGCCAGTCCAGTCGGCGGTGGTACACGCGGGGAGCCAGTTTCCCGAGGAACCACAGGGGCAGGTGGGCGAAGCGGCCGCCCTGGTGGAAACGCTGCCCGTTCTGACGCGATCCGGCCTGGACACGTGCGGTGCGCGGTCGCCTGGTCGCGGCGTACGAGCGCAGCGCCCGCGGCATGTCGCCGGGGCGTTCGAGTCCCTGTGCTTCGAGTCCCTGTGCCTCGAGCCGGTGTGCTTCGAGCCGGTCGGCGAGGACCTGCGCGTCCTCGATGGCCATGGTGGCGCCCTGGGCCAGGTACGGCAGCATCGGATGGCAGGCGTCACCGAGGAGCGCGACCCGTCCGTCGGTCCAGTTCTCCAGGGGCTCGCGGTCGAACAGCGCCCAGCGGTAGTGGGCGTCGGCCTCGCGCAGGACGGTGGTGATCGTGGGGTGCCAGCCCGCGAAATCGGCCAGTGCGTCCTCCCGGGTGCCGCGCTCGGTCCAGGACTCGCCCCGCCACGCGTCGCGCTCCACCACGGCCACCAGATTGGCCAGCGCCCCACCCCGGAGCCGGTAGGTGATCGCATGGCGTCCCTCGCCCACCCAGAGGCACGCGGTGGGCGGCGGTGCGTCACGCCCCAGACGCTCGATCGGGACGGTGACCCGCCAGGCGACGTGACCGGTGAACCGGGGCTCGCCGGTCCCCAGCATCTGTCCGCGGATCACCGAGTGGATGCCGTCCGCGCCGACGAGCAGGCTGCCGCTGACGCGGCGGCCCGAGTCGAGCACCGCAGTGACCTGCTCCGGGTCCTGCTCGTAGCTCCGCACCGCCGACCCGGTGCGCAGGGTGATGTCCAGGCCGCTGCCGGTCGTCGCGGCGAGGAGGGCGTCGAGCAGGTCCGCGCGGTGGACGTGCAGGTAGGGGGCGCCCCACCGCCGTACGGCCGTCTCGGCGAGCTCGATGCGGAACACGTGCCGGCCGGAGCGGCCGAGCCGCATCTCGACCGCCTCGGGACGGAACGTCGTGGGCAGCAGCCGGTCGAGCACGCCCAGGGAACTCAGCACGCGCACCCCGTTGGGGCTGAGCTGGATGCCCGCGCCGACCTCCCCGACGGCCGCCGCCTGCTCCAGCACCGTCACACGCCACCCGGTGCGGCCGAGGGCGAGCGCGGTGGTCAGCCCGCCGATACCGGCCCCGACGACGACCGCGTGTTCCGTGCTCCGGACCGTTTCCACGCGTGTTTCCATGCGTCCTCCCCCGTGAGGTGAATCGGATCGCCGCGGCCGTGCGGGCATCCCCGCTAGGGCTCGGCGCCGGCCCTCACTGTCTCCCGGCCGACGGGGCGGCGGGCAGGCGCAGACACGCCACGCCGTCGTGCCCGGGCCCCGGGCCCCCGGGCCGCCCCGGAACGTACGGCGACGGACGACCCCCGGATGGTAGAAGCGGGCATGACCACTTCTCCTGTCTTCCCCCGCCCGGCCGGTGCCCGATGACCGCCGGCATCGACACCCCCGACCGCAGGGGCCGCACCGGACTCGACCGCACCGGCCGGGACCTGACCGGCAACCCCCGCGTCAAGGTGCGCGACGTGAAGCTCCTGTCCAGCCACTGGTACGTCGAACGGACCACGACCTTCGACTTCCGGCACGCCGACGGCACCTGGAGCACCCAGGAACGCGAGACGCACGACCGCGGCAACGGGGCGACCATGCTGCTGTACGACGCCGAACGCGAAACCGTCCTGCTCACCCGCCAGTTCCGCTTCCCCGTGTACGTCAACGGACACCCCGACGGCATGCTCGTGGAGACACCGGGCGGCCTCCTCGACGACGATGACGAGCACCCGGAGATCGCGGTCCGGCGCGAGGTCGTGGAGGAGACCGGCCACACCATCGGCGCGGTCCGGCACGTCTTCGACGTCTACATGAGCCCCGGCTCGGTCACCGAACGCGTCAGCTTCTACGCCGCCGCCTACGGCCCGTCGACCCGCACCCACGAGGGCGGCGGCCTCGGCGAGGAGGGCGAGGACATCGAGATCCTCGAACTGCCCTTCCGCAGGGCCCTGGAGATGATCCGCACCGGGGAGATCGCCGACGCGAAGACCATCATGCTGCTGCAGTGGGCGGCGTTGGAGGGGCCGTTCGCGAAGTGAGCGGGTAAGCCCTTGACATGAAGTGCGCTTCAAGCTGAAGACTCCCGTTCGTGTCCCGAGACCCGGGGCGCGTACGGGAGGAGCAGCCATGAAGTACCGCACGATCGGCACGGACCCGCGGACCCGCCGCGAGGTGAGCGTGCTCGCGCTCGGCACGATGCTGTTCGGCTCGGTGACGGACGAGAAGACGTCCTTCGCCGTGCTCGACCGCTACGTCGAGGCCGGCGGCACCTTCATCGACACGGCCGACAACTACGCCTTCTGGACCGACGGCGGCCAGGGCGGGCAGAGCGAGGAACTCCTCGGGCGCTGGCGGCGCAGCCGCGGCATCGGCGACGAGATCGTCATCGCGACCAAACTCGGCGCCCGCCCCCTGGCCCCCGGCACCAGCTACATCGACAACCGGGAGGGTCTGTCGGCGAAGGTGATCCGCGAGTCGGTGGAGCGCAGCCGCGAGCGGCTCGGCATCGAGAAGCTGGACCTGCTGTACGCGCACATCGAGGACCACACCGTCCCGCTCCAGGAGACCGTCGAGGCCTTCGGCTCCCTGGTCGCCGAGGGCACCGTCGGACTGCTCGGCGTCAGCAACCACGCCACCTGGCGCGTCGAGCGGGCCCGGGCCCTCGCCACCGCGGCCGGACTGCCCGGCTACGAGGTGCTCCAGTACGCGCACACCCACCTGCGCCCCCGCACCGACGTGCCCGACGACCTCTTTCCGGACGGCAGCCTCGGCCACGCCGGCCCCGACCTCCTGAGTTACCTGAGGGCCGAACCGAGCCTCACCCTGGTCGCGTACTCACCCTTGCTGAAGGGGGCCTACAGCCGCCCGGAACGACTGCCCGCCGACTTCGACCATCCCGGTACGCCGGCCCGGCTGGCGGCACTGCGCGACGTGGCCCGCGAGACCGGGGCGACCCTCAATCAGGTGGTGCTCGCCTGGCAGCTCGGCGGCGAACTGCCGATCGTCCCGCTGGCCGGGGTCTCCTCGGTGGCCCAGCTGGAGGAGAACCTCGCCGCGGTGGACCTGGAACTGACCGCCGGGCAGCGGGCGAGGCTGGACGCGGCGCACTGAGCTCGTGGGACCGTGGAGGGAACCGGTCATCCGGACATCGGTCACCCGGGCATCGGTCATCCGGACATCGGTCTCTGGACATCGAACATTCGGACCTCCGGAAGGAGCACCGGCCATGACCACCCACCCGGCCCACCCCGCCGCCCGATCGATCAGGACCACCCCCGAAGGCCTCCTGTGGGAGCCCAGCGAGCGCTGGGTGCGCGGCCGAACCGGCGACATCACCGTCGTCGACAGCCGGCACCCGGTGCTCGTCTGGGAGCCCCACCTGCCCGTGCCGCAGTACGCCTTCCCGCGCGACGACGTCCGCACCGACCTCCTCCGCCCGGCGAAGAACCCGCCGACGGGCACCCACACCGGCTCGCAGATCTTCTACGACCTCCAGGCCGACGCAGACGTACGGCCGAACGCGGCATGGACCTTCCCCGCCGACGACCTGGCCGACCACATCGCCTTCGAGTGGTTCCGGCGCGCCGACACGGGCCTCGACCACTGGTACGAGGAGGAGGAAGAGATCTTCATCCACCCCCGCGACCCGCACAAACGCGTCGACGCCCTGCCGAGCAGCCGCCACGTCCGGATCGAGATCGGCGGCCAGGTCGTCGCGGACACCCACGCCCCCGTCCTGCTCTTCGAGACCTCCCTGCCGACCCGCTACTACCTCCCCCGCGAGGACGTCCGCCCGGACCTGTTCGACGCCACCGACCACAGCACCGGATGCCCCTACAAGGGAACCGCGACGTACTGGTCCTGGCGTGGCGAGGGCGATGTACCGCCCAACATCGTCTGGAGCTACCCCGACCCGCTGCCCGCGGTGGCCGCGATCAAGGACCGGCTCGCCTTCTACAACGAGGCGGTCGACATCACCGTGGACGGCGAGCGCCTGGAACGGCCCGTCACACCGTTCAGCGCGATGCTGCGCCGGAGGCCATGAGGGCCTACGCGCGTGAAGAGAGACAAGGCCCGCCCGTCAGACCTGCATGGAGTCCGGTTCATCATCGGTGATCTGCCTGGTCACACCGATGAAGGTGTTACCGGTCGACGTGCCCAGAGCGCCCTTGTAGTTGTAGATGGCCCACTGCATTCCGTTGAACGTGTTGTCGTACACATGCGCGCCGATGTGGTAGTTGATGCTGACCCCGAACCGGTTCGCATTCCCGATGTCGTGGATGTTGTTGTTGTAGACGTTCAGGTTCTTCGCGGCGTTGAACGGGCCGTCGCTCATTCCAATGATCAGGATGCCGTCCGTGAATCTGCTTCCGCTGATGTCATTGTCGTGGATGGCGATGTTGTCGGCTGCCGCGTTCTGGAATCCGCTGTACACGATACCCGGCAACGTGCCCGTGCCGGTCGTGGATCCGCCGATGATCGTGTTGTGGTGAACGGACACGTCGGACAGGGTGTCGCTGGACGAGTTGGGCTCAAGGTCAATGGGGCCGGGCATCCCGGAACGCGAACACTTGGTGAAGGTATTGCCGTGCACTTCGATATGTGTACCCGTGATGACCGAAACACCGTTTCGATTGAAGTAGTCGGATGAGAACGTGTTGTTCGGCCCGATAATGCAATTCTTGGCGGAGCTTCCGATGTTCACGTAGACGCCGTCGCCGATGATGTTCCTGAACTCGCAGTTCTTGACGGTCACGTTGCTCATGTTCCCGTGGATTCTCAAGCAGTGGCGGAACTGAGACCAGGTGGCTCCCTGGTTTGCCGCACGTCCGTCGAACTTGAGGTTGTCGATCGTGACGCCTGATCCGCTCACCCTCAGTATCTCGTCGCTTTGCATGGCCGACGAGGTGGAGTTGTCCGGGAAGCGCAGGGTCGAACCGTTGCCCTCGACGTAGCAGTTGGCCGGGATCGACAGCGAAGTGACCGTGTACGTGCGCCCCGCAGGAAAGACAAGGCGCTTCCCTTCGGCGGCGTCGGCCGCCAACTGGGGTGTGGCGTAGTCCGTGACGAGAACCCTGCCGCTGCCGCTGCCGCTGGAGGGGAGTCGCACTGCGGCCAGAAGAGGGACCGACGTCAGAGCCAGCATCGACCTGCGGGTCATGGGGCGGGAATTCTTGAAAATCTTCACTGGCGACCTCTGTGATCAGAATGAATCCGGAAACTCCGTGTGAATAATTCAGCGGCCGACGCCACTCGCCGCATTGTACCCCGCTGAATCCACAGGCCTTCGTGTCGGAAACTGGCCCCTCGTGTGAGCCACTAATGATCATTATCCGTCAGTGGGCGTAACCCGCGACAGGTGGCCGCTCAGACTCCGAAATGGCGGAGGCGGTATGGGAATTGTTCCCGCACGCCGTGCTTCTACTTCCGGGCGAACCGGTCGAGCAGTGCGTCCAGCCCGGCCATCAGGTCCTCGGGGCCGCCCCGTTCGACGAGCGAGGTGGCGGTCGCCCGGAGCGTGGGCAGCTCCTGCGGTGACAGGCGGTGCAGGCCGAGACGGAAGGCGGGGTCCGGTTCATCAGGGTTGTCCACCATGGGGCGCAGCTCCACGGAAATGTAGCCGAGCAGCCAGGCGGTGAAGGAGCGGAAGACGGAAGAGGCGGTGGCCTCGTCGTAACCGGCCTCCCCCAGGAGGGTGAGCACACGTTCATGGTCCCTGAGGACGGCCGAGGGGCGCCGTGCCAGCGGTACCGCCAGCATGCGAGTGGAGAGGAGCGGCACCGCCTGCGGGTGCGCGAGGCAGACGTCGTAGGTGGCTCGCGCGATGCGGTGGAGCTGCGTGCGCCACGCCGGCGCCTCGGCGGTGGCCCGGGCCGGCGGCTCGATGCTCAACCGTTCCTCCAGTTCGAGGTACAGGGCCTCGACCAGGCCGTCCAGGAGGGCGTCCTTGCTCGCCGCGTACCGGTAGAGCGCCATCGCCTCCACGCCGAGTTCGGCGCCCAGACGGCGCATGCTCAGCGCGCCCAGTCCCTCCCGGTCCACCAGTTCCAGAGCGCTGGCCAGCACGCGCTCCCGGCTCAGCCGGCCGTAGCGCCCGCGGTCGCTCGCCCGGCGCGCCGGGCCCCTCCCCGTCCGCCGTACCCCGGCCTCTTCTTCGGCCATGCGTTGCCTCCAGCAGGTCTGCCCGAACGGTGGTCGTGCTCCTGTTGACTCTACGCAGCAACCGGAGGAATCTGTACGTATACGTTGTAAATATACGGGATAGCGGGCTGGATCCCGGAGAAGGCAGCACAGGGGAGTAGGCCATGACAATCCACAGGCTGCGGCCCCGGCAGCGACCGGTCGGACGCGGCCGACCCCCCGCTCTCGACGGCGCGCCGCTCGCACCGGAGTCCGCAGTCGAGAAGGTGCCCTTCGCGGTGACGCGGATCAGTCCGGAGGCCCGGCGAGCGGCACAGGAAGTGCTCGCCTCGGGCTGGGTGACCACCGGTCATGAGACGGAACTCTTCGAGAGCGAGTTCGCGGCGTACGTCGAAGCCGAACACGCCATCGCGGTGAGTTCGTGCACGGCAGCGCTCGAACTGGCGCTGCGTGCCCTGCGGCTCCCGCCCGACGCGACGGTACTGGTCCCGGCGGTGACCTTCTGCGGCGCGGCCCACGCGGTCCTGCACGCCGGGCTCCGGCCGGTGCTGGTCGACATCGATCCGCGCACAGCGACCCCGACTCCGGCCACGGTCGCCGAAGCGGTCCGGAGCTGCGGACGCCCCCAGGCGATGATGGTCCTGCACTACGCAGGAGCCCCGGCACCGGTGGCCGCGCTGGCGGAGGCCGCGCGGCTGCCCCTGGCGCGGGTCGTCGAGGACGCCGCCCACGCCCTGGGCACCTCTGTGGGCGACCTGCCGGTGGGAAGCCTGTCCAGAGCGACCTGCTTCAGTTTCTACGCCACCAAGAACCTGCCCATCGGAGAGGGCGGCATGGTGACCACGGACGACGCGGAACTGGCCGCGGGGATCCGTCGCGCAAGGCTCCACGGCATGTCCGCCGACGCCTGGCGGCGCATGCTGCCGGGCGGACGCTGGCGGTACACCGTCGAGGAGGCCGGCCTGAAGGCCAACATGACGGATGTACAGGCTGCCATCGGGCGGGCCCAGCTCCAGCACTTCGAGGAGTGGCAGCGACGGCGGCACGCCCTGGCCGCACGGTACGACAAGGCGCTCGCGGTCGTTCCGGGGATCGAGCCGCTGGACGTCCCCGCCCCGGGGCGGCACGCCCGTCACCTGTACGTGGTGCGGGTGCTGGCGGAGTACGGGACCGGCCGTGACGAACTGGTCGAGGCGCTGGCGGCGCGCGGCATCGGTACCTCCGTCCACTTCATTCCCCTGCACCACTTGCCGCACTTCCAGCGCACTGCCCTCACTCCGCCCGATGGCCTGCCGGGGGCCGAGCTGCTCTTCCCCCAGTTGCTGTCCCTCCCTCTGCACCCCTTCCTCAGTGAGGCGGCGGTCGACCGGGTCTGCGGGGAACTCGCCCGGCTCACGCCTGATCGGCCCACCGGACCGCACGCTCACCCGAGCAGGCCGACTCGGCCTCGTACCGCCATGGCCCGCCCGTACGGGGAAGGCCGCTGATGTTCGCGCGCCGCCGGCGGGACCAGCGGCCGCCCGGACAGGCTCCGGGAAGCGGCGGACGGCCGCGCCGCCGGCTGCGGACCCTGCTGGTGTGCCTGGTGATCGCGGTGGCCGGTCTGCTGGCGCTCGGTGCCGGCGGCGTGTGGTGGGCCACCAACCACTACGGCGACCAGGTGGAGCGGATTCCCCACGCGTTCCCCGACGGCCCGCGGCCCCCAAAGCCGGACGATCCGGAGGGCAAGAACAACCACGGCACCACTTTCCTGCTCGCCGGGCTCGACAGTCGCTCCGCGAAACCCACCACCGGGGGCAACGCCGTGGCCGACCTCTGGAAGGCCGGAGCCCAGCGAAGTGACACTCTGATGCTGGTTCACCTCGGCCCCGGCGAGCGCACGTCGTACACCGTTTCGATACCCCGTGACAGCTGGGTGCCCATCCCCGGACACGGATCGGCGAAGATCAACGCAGCCTTCTCCTGGGGCGGCCCGCAGCTCCTCGTCGAGACGGTCGAGCAGCTCACGCGAGTGAGGATCGACCACTTCGCCGTCATCGACTGGCATGGCTTCAGGTCGCTCACCGACGCCGTGGGCGGTGTGCCGATCACTGTGCCCGCGGATTCCTACGACCCGGAGCAGAAACGGCACTTCACAGCGGGAACCCACACCATGAACGGTGAGGAGGCGCTCTCCTACGTCCGGCAGCGCCATGGTCTGCCTGGTGGAGAGCTGGACCGGATCAAACGGCAGCAGCAGTTCCTGCGGGCGCTCATCGGTGAGATACGCGACGACGTGAGCATCACCAACCCCCTGAAGATCGACCGGATGCTCGACGCCATCGCCAGGACCGTGAGCGTGGACGACCAGCTGTCCAACGGCGACCTGCGGGACCTCGTCCTCGGCCTGCGGCACCTGGACTCGGGGGACGCCTACTTCACCACCGCACCGATCGTCCGGTCCGACTTCATCGACCGCCAGTACGTCCTGATCCTCGACCGGGCCGGCCTGCGATCGCTGTGCCACGGGATCGAGACCGGAAACCCGCCCGGGACAAGGAAGTGAGGCGGTCACGTGCGCCTCCGCCGCCATGCGAAGCCGTTCCCGGGCCCTCGGGGCACGCCCGGACCCGGAGAGGCGGCCCACCCGCGGGCTCCCGTCGGCCAGGGACGGACTCTCGTCTCCGGCATGGGCTTCAGCGCACTCGCGCAGAGCGCGCCGCTGCTCACCAACCTGGCGCTGACGCCCGTCCTGATCCATCGGCTGGGACTCGACCGGTTCGGTGTCTGGTCGCTGATCCTGGTGTTCCTGGCCACCCTCACCGTGCTGGACGGGGGAGTCGGCGCATCGCTCGCGCGCTTCTACGCCTACCACGGCGCCCGCGGCGACCGGGACGGCACGGGGCGACTGGTCGTCGGGTCGGTGGCGGTTTTCCTGGGGCTCGGCGCCCTCGTCACCGGACTCTGCGCGCTGATCGGACCCGTCGTGGTGAGCGCCCTCGACGTGCCACCGCGGCTGGCGGAGGAAGCCGAGCAACTGCTGCTGATCCTCGGCCCGCTCCTCACCCTGGCCCTGGTCTCCAACTCCGCCATCGCGCTGCTTCAGGCGAACGCCCGCTTCCGCAGCCTGGCGTCCGTCAGCGCGGGATCCTGTCTGACCTACGCGGTCGCGGTGGTCGTACTCGTCGCCGGCGGGCAAGACCTGCTGCTGCTCGCTGTTCTGACCACCATGAGATACGCCCTGGTGACGGTCGGTGGCTTCTGCGCGGGGGCGCGGCACATCCGCATCCGGCGACCGCTGCTGCCGGAGCCGGCCGAGCGGCGCGACTTCATCGGCTACGCCTCCCGCATGCAGTTGTCGGGTTTCACCGTCTTCCTCAACGGGGAGATCGACGCCCTGGTGATCGCCGCGCTGCTGCCCGTGCGGTACGTCGGCATTTTCGCGGCCGGGTACCAGGCGGCGACCGCCCTGCGCAGCCTGCCGCTCTACGCCTTCCCCCCGATCCTCACCCGGATGACGCACGTCTACGCCGCCGGGGGACTCGCCGGAGCAGTACGGGAGTTCCATGTCCTGCAGTCCCGCTGGCTGCCGGCGGTTCTCACCTACGGGGCGGTGACGACCACGGCAGTCGGACCGGCGGTCGTGGTGTGGCTGGGACCCGATCTCGCACTCAGCGGAGCCGTGGCCGCCGTTCTGCTGGCCGGATATGCCGTGCAGGTGGCGTTCACGGGGATGCGTACCTGCTTCGTCCGGGCGATCGGCCGCCCAGGGCTGGAAACCCGGTACTCCTGGTGTTCGACGGTGGTGAACCTGGCGCTCACGGTGCCTCTGACCTTGTTGTTCGGAGTCATCGGTGTGGTGGTGGCGACTTCGATCGGAATCGTCGCGGGTTCCCTGTACCTCGTCGTCCTGTGCCGGCGGCTGGCGCGACTGCGTGAGCGGCGCCTGCCGCGGCGCTGGGTGCCGGCGACCGCGTCGGCCATGCTCACCGCCGGTGTCGGAGAGCTCCTGGTGCTGAGGCTGGGATGGCACGGCGCGCTGCCGCTGCTGCTGGCGGGCCTCCCCGTGCTCGCCGGCCTCGGGATCGCGTGGTCGTTCATGGCCCGCGCCCTCACCGAAGCCCCGCACACGCCGGAGCGAGTGCCTGTGAAGGAGGAAGCATGATGACCCCGACCACTTCGGAAAGGCCCGGTGAGCGGCAGCGCAAGCGGGTCCTGATCGTGGCTCAGCTGGACGGGTACGCCAACAGCGTCAAGCCCCTTGCCATCGAGCGGTTCCTGAGGGAACTCGGGCACGAGGTGCGCCTGGTGGACACCAACTACCTGGCCCGGGCGTCCAGTACCCCTGGTTCCCCCGGCCGGATGCTCCCCGGGTCCCTGCGCCCGGCGAAGCTGGCCCTGTACGCGAACGACATCGCGTCCAGGGTGCTCACCCGGCGGTGGGGTTTCGGACGGCGTCACCTCTCGTACTACGTGCTGCTGAGCGACCACCGTCTGCGTCGGCGCATCCTCCGGACCGACCTGGCACTCGACGACTTCGACCTCGTCATCTGTGAGACCCCTTTCGACGCGGGTGTCCTCACGACGGGCACCTCGGCCGAGACCCTCTACGACTGCCCCAACCCCTGGGCTGACGAGGTGTTTCACGAGGGCCGGCTCACGGGTCGGCAGCATCGGAGGTTCCGCGGCTGGGAAAAGGACTTCCTGGAGGGAATGGAGCACCTCTCGTTCTCCTGGGAGACCTACGGCCGGTACGCCCAGAAGCACTACGGGCTCAGCGGGGACAACTTCCTCCAGCTCAACTGGGGCTGTACCCCCTCGGACACCCGGGCGCGGTTCGCACGTCCGGCGCGCGTGGCCTACGTCGGCTCCCTCAGCGGTGAGTTCATCAACCTCCCCCTGCTGGGACGGCTCAGCCGGCTGTACCCCCACATCGATGTCTACGGCGGCCCGCCTCCGGACCCGTCCCTCGGCATCCGGTACCGCGGCTACGCGTCACCGGATGTCCTGAGCGACTATCAGTTCGGGCTGATCACCTGTACGCGGGACCCGATCCGGGAGGAGGGCTTCTCGGCCAAGCATCTGCACTATCTGGCCCACGGGCTCCCCGTCCTGGTCCCGGCCTGGCGACGTCACCTCGACCTTCTCCGCGGATCGGTGCCCTACACAGAGGAGGACTTCACCACCGTCATCGACGCGCTGAGTGACGAAACACGGTGGACCGCGGTCAGCGACGCGGCTTACGAACAGGGACGGCGACTGGACTGGAACCGGACCCTGGAGCCGCTGCGACAGCTGCTCGACGGATCGCCCGGGCGACCGGAGCGGGACTCCGCGGCGGCAGGCAGGTACGGGTTCGCATGACCACCCCGGGGCGGCATCTCACGGCCGACATCGTGATCGTCAACTGGAACGCCGGACGTCACCTCCAGAACTGTCTGCACTCCATCGCCCGAGCCGACCGGTCGGTGCTCCGCGTCCGCAGGGTGGTGATCGTCGACAACGCGTCGAGCGACGGCTCGGAGCGGGACCCGCACGTCCCCGGTCTGCCCGTCCGGTGGGTGCGCAACAACGAGAACCTCGGCTTCGCCCGGGCTTGCAACCAGGGTGCGGCCTTGTGCGACTCGGAGTTCCTGCTCTTCCTGAACCCGGACACCGAGCTCTGTCCGGACACGCTGCGGATCACCGGTGAGTTTCTGCGGACCCCCGCCGCGGGAGGCTTCGGGATCTTCGGGGCACGCATGGTGGACGAACAGGGACGTCCGCAGCTCTCCTGCTCCCGGTTCCCCAGCCCGCGTATCTTCGCCGGCCGGATGACAGGGCTCGACCGGCTGGTGCCCGCCGTCTTCCCGCCCCAGCACATGCGGCCGGAGGAACTGTCCCGCTCGGGCCCGGTCGATCAGGTCATCGGCGCGTTCTTCCTGGTGCGCCGCTCCCTGTTCACCGAACTGAACGGTTTCGACGACGGCTACTTCCTGTATCTGGAGGAGGTCGACTTCGCTTTGCGGGCGCGGCGGTTGAACTGGCCCTCGTACCACATCAAGGAAGCGCGGGTCTATCACGCCGGACGTGTCAGTTCGGCCCAACTCGGACCGTGGCGGCATTATCTGCTGCTGTGCAGCCGCACCCGCTTCATGTTCCGGAACTGGCCGAAACACCAGGCATGGCTGCTGACGGTCATGAGCCTGTCCGTGGAACCGGTGGCCCGGCTGGTGGGGGCGGCACTGCGGGGACAACGCCCGGAACTCCGGGCCACGATCACCGTGTACCGGGAATTCCTGCGGTGGTTTCGCCGTGGTCCCGAGCTGCCCCCGACCCCGCCCGAGATCGCACGGCGTCGTCAGTCGGGCGACACCGCAGTTTTCGCGCGCCCGAGCGCGAAAGGCGTCTGACGGCATGAAAGAACTCATCGCACTGAGTCCCGGTAATGCGTAACCGATGAAACGGCCGGAAGGCAAGAAAATGAAGATCACACGGGTTCTCGTCACGGGCGGGCAAGGTTATCTGGGTTCTCTCGTCAACGAGACGCTGTCCCGCAGTGGACTCGAGGTGGTGTCACTGGACAGCGGCCACGTGTCGGACACGCGGGCCGCCCTGCCTCATGTGACGTACGAGCAGGGGGACGTGCTGGAACCGGCCTCCTGGCAGACGGCTCTGGCGAATGTCGACGCGGTGGTCCATCTTGCCGCGATCGTCGGAGATCCCGCGTGCGGGGTGGACGAGGATCTGGCCATGCGGACGAACTACCTGGGGACGATCCGGGTCGTGGAGGCGTGCAGAAGGTTCGGCGTCGGCCGGATCGTCTTCGCGTCCACCTGCAGCAACTACGGGAGCACCGAAGGAGGACAGGCCGACGTCTGGTCTCCCCTCAATCCCCAGTCGGTGTACGCGCAGACCAAAGTGCTGGCGGAGCACTACCTTCTCTCACCGCACGCGAACGGGCCGGAGCCCTGCATCCTGCGCTTCGCGACCTTGTACGGGCTGTCTCCCCGCATGCGCTTCGACCTGGCCGTGAACATCATGACGGCCAGTGCCGTCGCCCAGGGGCACCTCGTGGTCCACGGAGGGTCCCAGTGGCGGCCCTTCCTCCATGTGCGTGACGCTGCCTCGGCGATCCTCAAGTGCCTTCACACGAAGCCGGGTTCGACGGCCGCGGTGTACAACTGTGGCTCGAACAACGAGAACTATCTGATCAAGGATCTCGCCGAGCTGATCCAGCAGGAGGTGCCAGGTTCGGTCGCCGACGTTCTCGGGGAGTCACTGGACCCGCGGAACTACCGGGTGGATTTCTCCCTCATCCGGCAGGCCCTTTCGTTCACCAACCGTTTCCGGGTGGTCGACGGCATACGCGAGATACGCCAAGCGATGATGAACGGCGCGTACGAGGACTACCTGTCACCTCGGTACAGCAATTATCTGCGAGCCCTTGACCTGTCGAAGCAAGGCGTTTCGTGACGCGTGCCGACCGGAGGCACTCGCCCCTGGGATACGGATGTCTCCGGCGCATGCGTCGTCGTGCTCCCGCGCGTACCGGTCGGGACGAGCGTGGCCGCAAGGAGGGTGAACGTCAACGCATTGCTGATGCCGAAGGCCCACGGGCGTTCCATGACCGAGCTCAGCAGAACGGGGAACAGGACGCAGGCAATGGTGGGTATTCCCCTGGTTCCGTCCCGGAAGACGAGATATGCCAGCAGGATGAGGAGGAGAACGGCTCCGATGAGGCCGCCGGCGTACGCCACGTCGATCCATTCGTTGTGCAGGGAGGGCGAGACGGCGGCGGGAATCTCGCCCTGCGGGTACTTGGCCGACCAGGCCTTGCCCCCGTACCCGACCAGTGGTGAGTCGGCCCACTCCTCCTTCGCCATGTCCCAGATGGAGGCACGCAGCCTCAGGTCGCCGAACATCGCATGACGGAGCGGCACGACGACACCGAGGACGGCTGCGGGGAGAAGGACGGACACGGCCAGGAGGCTGCGTCCGGGCATACCGCGTGCGACCCCTCGGGTCTCCTCGTCACGGAGTCGGGGACGCAGCACGGCCAGCAGTACCACGGTGGCGACCGCCGCTGTTCCGGCGAGCACACTCCCTGTGGCGGCCGCGAGAAAGGCGAGGTAGCACGCCAGGACGATCCGTACCGTGCCGCGCAGACTCAGCCAGGCGAAGGGGATGCACAGGAGCAGCATCAGGCCCAGGATGTTCTCGTTGGTGAAGACGCCCGCGTAGTGGATTCCGAGAACACTGCACGCGTTGTCGGCGCGGCAGGGGCGTAGGACGTCGGCCGGTTCCATGAGCGCCTGGATCCCGCCCATCGTGGTGTACACCATGGCGACGGCGGTGCCACCAAGGAGCGCCGAGCGTCCTGGACGCCCGACCGCTGCCGCGAGCAGGGCCGCCAGCAGCGTGAGCTGTCTGGGACTCCACAGGGGCTGACCGTTGAGGCCGTCGGACGCTCCGAGGGCCAGGACGATCGTGAAGGCGATGAGCGGTGCGGCGTTGATCCGGGCGCGTGCGACCAGCAGCCGGTAGAGGACGAAGGCCACACATACGCCCAGCAGCAAGCCGTTGGAGACCACGGCGATCTGGTGCACCCACCCCGGCGAACCGATCACGGTGCGGCCCAGGGGGTCAAGTTGCTCCTGCCGGCCCGAGCCGATCACATACGCCGCGGCGTCCACGTTGGCCAGCACTCCGACCAGCAGGACCAGAGTCGCGGTGAGGTCCCAGTCCCTGAAGGTGCGGGCCCTGAGGAAGGCTGCCGCCCACGGGATCAGGGCCAGCAGGGACAGGAGGCCGATGATCAGCACCGAGCTGGACTGCTCCTGCGACATGCGGAGCCTCCCTGTGCCTAACGGCGGTGCCCGGCCGGGGAACGGACACCAGCGGACACCCGTCCCGGTTCGCCGTCGGGAACCGGCGCCGGCCGGCGGTCGGAGACCGGAGCGTGGCTTCGCTCCCTCGCCTCGCTGCCAGGGCGCCGTCCGGGGAATCTCTCGGCGGGCACGCCGGTGAGAACGGCACCCATCACGCGCGCGTGGACGGAGGTCAGGCTTTCGAGCGCACGGTGCGCCAGGCCGTAGCGGATCTTGCCGGCCCGGAGGACGAGGAGCACGGCCTCGGTCGCCGGGGCGAGGATCGCCGCATCGGCGTAGGGGAGCAACGGAGGGCTGTCCAGCACCACGAGATCCGCGTCGGACTCGAGAGTCCGCAGCAGCTGCGCCATGCGCGGAGACGAGAGCAGTGCGCTGGGATCCGGTGCTGGAGTGCCGGCTGCCAGCACCCGCAGCAGCCCGTCGCCCCAGCTCTGGAGGGCGCCGTCGAGTGGTGCCTCACCGGTGAGGACGTCCGCCAGTCCGGCTGTTCCGGTCAGGCCGAGTGTCCGAGCCAGCTGCGGTCGGCGTAGATCCGCCTCGACGAGGACAACGCGCCGGCCGGTCCGCGCGACGTTGACCGCCAGGTCGAGGGCGGTCGCGGTCCTGCCCTCGCGGGGCAGGGCGCTCGCGATCAGCAGCGAACTCGGCACGCGCCCGTCGGAGGAGGAGGAGGGAAGACGGGCGCGAAGCTGGCTCAGCGCCTCGTCCCGGGGCGTTCCGCCGGCGACCGGGCCGGTGTGAGCGCCTCGCCGGACGGGTTTCGGCAGTGCGCCCACCTCCGGGAGACCCAGGCGGCGGCGGACGTCGCCAGCCGATCGGACGGTGGTGTCGAGTGACTGACGCAGTACGGCGCCGGTGATACCGACGACGAGACCGCAGAGCAGCCCGATCGCCAGGTTCAGCGCCGGACGCGGGCTCGTGGGCGCCGACGGCGGCCCGGGCTCACCGACGACGCTGGCCTTGATCACGGGTGGCGCGTCGCTGGCCGCCTTCTCGATGCTGTCGATGTATTTCGTGAACTGGACGGCGGTCTCGTCGGCGATCGCCTGTGCGCGTGCGGCGGACCTTTCCTGTACCCGGATGTCGACCAGGGTCGTGTCGAGTGGCGCCTGCGCGCTGATCTTCTTCGCGAGTTGCCCGGTCGTGGTCTTCAGGTCCAACTCGGCGATGACGGCCTCGAGCACCGTGGGGCTGTTCGCGATCCTCGTGTACGACTTCACCCGCTGCTGGGTGAACAGACCGCCCGCGTAGGCGTCGGCGCTGTCCTTGTCATTGGTGGCGACGAACAGCTGCGCCTTCGCCGTGTACGTGGGTGGCGTCATGACTGTCACGGCGACGGCCGCGGCCAGTCCCAGCAGGCCGCACGCCATGACGATTCTCCACCGCCGGCGCAGCACGTCGATGAATTCCCGGAGGTCCATGGAACCCTCCATCCGTCCGGACGGCCGCCTTGACTCACAGGTGGACGACAAGGCATATTTTGGTTTACGGCGTAAATGTACGATATCAGCGTCGAGCGTGGAATGTGAAGCCATGGACCGTCATCCGAGCCACTGCGCGGTCACTCCCTACAGCCGCAGAGCCGGCAGCTCACGGGTCCGTGTCTTCGAATGGCTGGACCGCGTCGACGCGGACTTCACCGTGAGCGCCTACGCCTCGCTGGCCGACGCCGCGCCCTCCCGTCTGGCCCGCCATCCCCTGGCCGTGGCACGGGCGGAACTGCGCCTGCACCGGCTCGCCACCGCGCGCCCGAGGCGCCTGCTGCTGCACCGGGAGGCATCCCCGCTCAGCCGCGGCTGGTGGGAGCGGCGCCTGCTCTCGAGCGCGGAGTTCGCCGTGTACGACTTCGACGACGCCCTCCAGTGGGACCAAGACGGCGGTCTGGCGCGCAGGCTGGCGCCCAAGGCCGCCAAGGCGCGGGCGGCCGTGCACCACGCCGACCGTGTCATCGCGGGCAACGACATCCTCGGGGACTGGGCCGCGCACCACCATCGCGACGTCGTGGTGATCCCCAGTTGCGTGGAGCCGGAGGACTACGCGCCAAAGACCTCTTACGCCCTGCATGACCCACCGCGGCTCGGCTGGATCGGCTCGCGCGACAACGAGGCGTACCTGCTCCTGATGGCCGGAGCGCTCGAAGAGATCCACCGGCGCAGCGGCGCCCGCCTGACGCTCGTCGGCACGACACGGCGCTCACTCGGCCGCTTGGAGGCCTTCGTCGACCGGGTCGCCTGGAGCCCGCACACCGAGCGAACCGTGCTGTCCGGCATCGACATCGGCCTGATGCCCCTGCCGGCGACCCGTTACAGCCTGGGCAAGTGCGGCTACAAGCTGCTCCAGTACGGCGCCGCGGGTGTGCCGTCGGTAGCCAGCCCCCTCGGGGTGAACGCCGACATCCTGCGCCGGTTCCGGATGCCGGCCGCCCGCGACGACGGTGAATGGACCGAAGCGATCCTGGGGCTGCTGGACGGCTCGGACGCCGTCCGGGAGCGGCTGGGGCACGGTGCCCGGGCCGTCGTGAGACGGCGGTACTCCTACGACGCCTGGCTGTCCCGCTGGACGGCGGCTCTGGAACTTCCCGCGGCGGCGTCATGACGACGGCAGTCAATGAAGGGACACCCCCATGGACACCACTGGTCACCTGGACACCACTGGTCATCCGCAGCAGCAGGTTCTCCCGCACATGACGCCGGTGCCTCTCACCGTGCCGCGCCGCGCCCTGGACGTCGTCGTTTCGCTGGTGCTGCTCGTCCTTCTGTCACCGCTGCTGCTGGTCCTGACCGTCCTGGTGCGCAGCACGAGCGGCGGACCGGCGATCTTCCGGCAGCGGCGCATGGGGGAGGGGGCGCTCGAGTTCACTCTCTACAAGTTCCGCACCATGCGGCAGGACGCCGCGGGCCCCGGCCTCACCGGAATGTCAGACCCCCGTGTGACCGCTGCGGGCCGGCTGCTGAGGCGCTTCGGCCTGGACGAACTGCCGCAACTGTTCAACGTCCTGCGCGGGGACATGACGCTGGTGGGGCCGCGCCCCGAGGCCGCCGAACTGGCTCACCGCTACCCGCCCCAGTACCACTGGGTGTTCCGTCACCGCCCCGGACTCACAGGGCCGTGCCAGCTTCGCTCACGTTCCGACGCGGCGCTGCTGGACGGCAGGCCTGATCCGGAGAGGTACTACCTCGAGGTCATGCTCCCGCGCCGGGCCGCGATGGACGCGGAGCTTCTGGCGCGCATCACCCCCTTCACGGTGCTGCGCCTTGCCGCGCGCACACCGTGGTATCTCCTGTCCGCCGCCTGGGACCGGCCCCGGGGTTCTTGCGCCGGGGCGGCCGGTGACGTGACGCGGTGCACCGAGGGAGGCCGATCCTGATGCGTGCCGTCGTGACCGGGGCAGCCGGATTCATCGGCTCCCATCTCTGCGAACACCTGCTGTCCTGCGGCGACGACGTGACGGGCGTCGATGCCCTCACGGACTTCTACGACCCCGTGCGCAAGCGGCAGAACCTCCGCCCTCTGCTCGGCCGGGACCGTTTCACCTTCCGGCAGGACGATCTGCTGGCGGTGCCGCTGGAGCCGCTCTTCGCCGATGCCGACGTGGTCTTCCACCTCGCGGGGCAGCCCGGCGTACGAGGGTCCTGGGGACCGGAGTTCGCCGTCTACGTGGAGCGCAACATCCTCGTCACCCAGCGCGTCCTGGAAACGGCCCGCGCCACACAGCTGGCACGGCTCGTGTACGCCTCCAGCTCTTCGGTCTACGGGGATGCCGAGGCGTACCCGACCGGAGAGGCGGTGCGCCCCAGACCGGTGTCTCCGTACGGCGTGACCAAACTGGCCGCAGAGCACCTCTGCGAGACGTATCGCACCGCTTTCGGGGTGCCCGCCGTCTCCCTTCGCCTGTTCAGTGTCTACGGTCCCGGGCAACGACCCGACATGGCGTTCTCCCGGCTGATCACCGCGGCCCTCGCACATCAGACCTTCACCTTGTACGGAGACGGTGAGCAGAGCCGGGACTTCACCTACGTCGCGGATGTGGTGACCGCCATGCGCGACGCCGCGTACTCCTCGTGGAGCGGTGTGGCGAACGTGGGAGGCGGATCCGAGGTGACGATGAATCAGGTCATCGGGCTGCTTCGGCTGCTGGGCGCCTCCGTACGTGTGGTGCGGGCACCTCGTGCGCCCGGAGACGCCCGCCGCACCGCCGCTGACATCACGGTCGCCCGTGAGGCCTTCGGCTTCCGGCCCTCGACGGGCGTACGGGACGGTCTCGCGGCCATGATCGCGGCCGCCGCCGCGCGTCAGCCGGTGCCTTCCCTATGATCGCCGAGGCGGCGTCAGGACTGTGCTCCGCGGTAGTAGGTCAGGATCTCCGCGGCCGACATCTCGCCGTCCCGCTTGCGCCCCAGGAAGTAGAAGGCGGTGGCATCGTCCATCGCGTAGCGCTCGGGCACCAAGGCGTTCAGGGCGCTCAGCCAGAACAGCAACGCCCGCGTCGCGCGGCCCGCGAGAGCCGAACGAGTCAGTCCGCGGACCAAGTGGTCGACGCTCAAGAGCAGTTGGGTGCCCGGACCGGTGATGGGGCCGGAGGCGAGTTCCTCGAAGCGGCGGAAGAGGTAACGGTGGCCGCTCGCGGTGAACCGCGTGAAGTCGTGGGCACCGGCGTGGACTTGCTGCAAGAACGGGGTTTCGGCGTACACGAGCCCACGGTCCCGCAGGACCCGGTGGATCTCTGCGACAACCCGGGGCGGATCGAGTACGTGCTCCAGTACGGCCTGAACGAGCACCGCGTCGACGCTCGCCGGGGGCAGCGGAATCTGGTGGGCGTCCGCGATCAACTGGGTCACGGGACCGCCCACGATGTCAAATCCGATCACTTGCACGTGCGGATCGCGGTAGATCGCGCCCACGCCGTTGCCGACGGTGGCCCCACCCACGACGAGCAGCCGCGACGCGCGGCCGGGAAGTCCGCGCAGCAGGAGATCGATGTTCCGGGCCGCTGCGCGATTGGGCGGTTTGAGGATGCGGCGCAGCGGCGCCGGAAGTCCGTCGGCGCCGGCGGGGCGCGCCCCTCGGGAGTTCGTGCCGCCGGACGTCGCGATGAGCGCCTCGCGGTCGACGACGCTGCGCTCGAAGTCGACGAGGACCGGCCACCGGCCGGCGACGGGAAACGCCAGGGGTGCGTGGTAGAGGCAGTCGGGCCTGGTGCAGTTGAAGCCGCCGGGCCGTGCCAGCAGTGGTGCCAGGCAACGAGGGCAGACCAGGAGACGCTCGATCGCGTTCACGTCGGCGAGGGCCATGGGCGTTCCTTCCGGCGCGCTTCCGGTTGGTCACATATGACCAGCTTCTGATGGATTGACCCGTGGCGCCTGATAGGTGAAGATGTACGTATACGTCGTAAATATACGCATCCGAGGCGGTGGTCGATCATGACGAAGGGGACGCTCGTGACCGGCTCGGGGCGGTCCGCCGCAGGAGCCGCAAGCTGGCCCGCCGCGCCCCCGCAGGTGGCCCCGGTGGTGACGCTGCCGACACCACCGCCGCTGCCGCGCATCAAGGTCCTTCACGTGATCACCCGCTTCACGGCGGGAGCGGGTGGCAACACCCTGCTGTCGGCAGAGGGAATGGACCCCGAGCGGTACGAGGTGTGGATCGCCGGGGTCCCGGGGGGTGACCTCTGGGAGCGGGCGCGTGCCGCCGGACTGCGCACGGTCCAGGTGCCGGGATTCCGTCACACCCTGACCCCCGTGGACCTTCTGGTGCTCTGGAGGCTGGTGCGTCTCATGCGCCGCGAGCGGTTCACCGTCGTGCACACCCACTCGGGCAAAGGCGGATTCCTGGGGCGGGCCGCCGCACGGCTGTGCCGCACACCGGTGGTGGTGCACACCTTCCACGGCTTCAGCTTCCACCCGTACATGTCCCGCCGCAGGCGGACGGCGTACCGCTGGCTGGAGCGTGCGACACGGCGCTTCACGCATCGGTTTCTCGCCGTCGCGCCCCGCGTGGCGCAGGAGGCGGTCGAAGAGCGCCTGGCCCCGCCGGGCCGGGTCCATGTCGTGCCGTCAGCCGTGGATCTGGGGCACATCCCCGAGCGTTTCGACCCGGTCGCCCGCCATGAGCTGGGCGTGCCGCGCGACAAGCCCCTCGTCGGCACCGTCGGCAGGATCGACTACCAGAAGGCACCTGGGGACTTCATCCGCATGGCGGCCGCGATCCGTGCCGATCACCCGGGCACCGCCTTCGTCATGATCGGCGACGGGCCGCTGGAGGGCGAGGTCCGGCGGCTCGCCGCGGAACTGGATGTCGACGTGACCTTCGGCGGGTACCGGCCGGATGCCTCCTGGCTGGTGGCAGGGCTGGACGTCTTCGTGACGACGTCGCTCTACGAAGGCCTCGGCCGGGCACTCACCGAAGCGCTGGCCACCGCTCGCCCTGTCGTCGCCACGGCTGTGAACGGTGTCCCCGATCTGGTCGAGCACGGTGCCACGGGCCTGCTCGTGCCACCCGCCGACCCGGAGCGCGAGGCACGGGCGGTCACCTGGCTGCTCGACCATCCCGCGGAGGCCGCCGAGATGGGGCAGCAGGGCCGCCGGCGGGTCCGTACCTCCTTCGCGCCCCGCGCGATGTGCGCGGCCGTCGACGACTGCTACCGCGACCTGCTCGGCCTGCCGCCCCTCCCGGAGCAGGCGGCCGGCGGCCCCGGCCGGGCCCAGGGGGCCGCGCCAGGGCCGTTGAACCGAGCAGCAGGGTCCTTGCCCCCTGACTGAACCCGAGCGTCGACCGGCGACATGCCCCCCGACGCGCCCACCACGGAGACCGACATGCGCCTGACTGTCATCGGTACCGGATACGTAGGGGCGGTCCACGCCGCTTGCATGGCGGAGATCGGGCACGAAGTGCTCGGCGTGGACATCGACGCGGAGCGGATCGGCGCCCTCGCCGCCGGCCGGCCACCGTTCTACGAGCCCGGCCTGCCCGGCCTGCTCAAGCGGATGGTCGACACGGGCCGGCTGCGCTTCACCACGTCACTGGTCGAAGCCGCGTGGTTCGCCGACACCCACTTCGTCTGCGTCGGCACCCCGCAGCAGCCTGGTTCGGGTGCCTCCGATCTCAGGGATTTCGAGGCCGTCAGGGACGGTCTGGCCCCGTATCTCCACGACAGCGGATACGAAGAAGTCCTGGTCGTCGGCAAGTCCACGGTGCCCGTCGGGACCGCCGCCCGGCTGGCCGGGCTCCTGCACGCCGTCGCCCCCGCTGCCGACGTCGCCTGGAACCCGGAGTTTCTGCGTGAGGGCTGCGCGATCCATGACACCCTGCGGCCGGAACGCATAGTGGTGGGCGTCCGCTCGGAGCACGCCGAAGCGCGGTTGCGGGCCGTCTACGCGCCTCTCCTGGCGGCCGGCACACCGTTCATCGTGACCGACACCGCGACCGCCGAACTCGTCAAAGGGGCCTCGAACTCCTTCCTCGCCACCAAGATCTCCTTCATCAACGCCATGGCCGAGATCTGCGACGCCACGGGCGCGGACGTGCTCACCCTCGCCCGGGCGATGGGCGCCGACTCCCGTATCGGCCCTCGGTTCCTGGCCCCCGGGCTCGGGTTCGGCGGCAGCTGCCTGCCCAAGGACATCAGGGCCTTCGCCGCGCGGGCCGAGGAACTCGGCCTGGGCGAGTCGGTGGCCTTCCTCCACGAGATCGACGAGATCAACACTCGTCAGCGTGAACGCACCATCGCCCTCGCGCAGAAGGCCCTCGGCGGGACCTTCACGGATCGGAACGTCGCGGTCCTCGGCGCCGCCTTCAAGCCCCGCAGCGACGACGTCCGGGACTCGCCGGCGCTCGCCGTGGCGCACGCGATCCGCCGCAGGGGAGCACAGGTCCGCGTCCATGACCCCGAGGCGATCGACAACGCCCGGGCGGCGTACCCCGCGCTCCAGTTCGCACTGGACGTGACCAAGGCATGCGAGCAGGCCGATGTCGTCCTGCACCTGACCGAATGGCCCCAGTACCGGGAGATCGACCCCGTGGCCCTGGCCGCGGTGGTGCGCACCCCGGCCCTGGTCGACGCGCGCAACACCCTCGACCCGGCGGACTGGTGCGCCGCGGGCTGGACGCTGTGCGCGCCGGGCAGACCGAACCTCGGCTGACTGGCGGGAGAGAGATCATGCGCGTCGTGGTGTCCGGCGGGAGCGGCTTCCTGGGGTCCCATCTGTGCGAAGCGCTGTTGCGCCGGAGGGACCGGGTCTGCTGCCTGGACAACTTCTCCTCGGGCCGGGTGCTCAACCTCGCTCCCATGATGAGCAAGCCCGGATTCGAATGCATCCCGGGCGATGTGACCGACCCGCTGAGGGTCCACGGCGACGTCGACGCCGTGGTGCACCTGGCAAGTCCGGCCTCCCCGCTCGACTACGCCCGCCGCCCGCTGCAGACGCTGGCCACCGGCAGCCGGGGCACCGAGAACCTGCTGGAGCTGGCGGTCCGGCACCGGGCCCGCTTCGTCCTGGCGTCCACCAGCGAGGTCTACGGAGATCCGGAGATACACCCGCAGGACGAGGACTACTGGGGGCACGTCAATCCCGTCGGGCCCCGCAGCGTCTACGACGAGGCCAAGCGCTTCGCCGAGGCCCTCACCATGGCCTACCGGCGCAGCCGGGGCGCGGACACCGGGATCGTGCGGATCTTCAACACGTACGGCCCGCGGATGCGCGCGGACGACGGACGGGTGGTGTCCACCTTCGTCACGCAGGCCCTGGACGGGGAGGCGCTGACCGTCTTCGGGGACGGCGGCCAGACCCGCAGCCTCTGCTACGTCGACGACATGGTCCGGGGTCTGCTGGCCATGGTGGATGCCGATCTGCCCGGCCCGGTCAACCTCGGCAACCCCTGCGAGCGGACCGTGCGGGAGCTCGCGGAGCTCGTGTTGATGATCACCGGCTCCGACAGCGGACTGTGCTTCCTGCCGCTGCCCGTCGACGACCCCGTCCGCAGACGCCCCGTCATCACGCGGGCCTTCGAAACACTCGGGTGGCAGCCGCAGGTGCCGCTGGAAGAAGGGCTGCGCCGCACCGTCGCCTGGTTCGCCGCGCGGTCGGACACGTCCGTACCGCCTCCCGATTCCTACGCAGTGGGGTGGCCCTCATGAAAGCACTCGTCCTGTGCGGCGGCGCCGGCACACGGCTCCGCCCCATCACCCACACCTCGGCCAAGCAACTCGTCCCGGTGGCCAACAAACCCGTCCTCTTCTACGGCCTGGAGGCCATCGCCGCCGCCGGGGTCCGGGAGACCGGCATCATCGTCGGGGACACGGCACCGGAGATCCGGGCGGCCGTCGGCGACGGTTCCCGCTTCGGCCTGGACGTGACCTACCTCCACCAGGAGGCGCCGCTCGGTCTGGCCCACGCCGTGCTGATCGCCCGGGACTTCCTCGGCGACGACGACTTCGTGATGTACCTCGGTGACAACTTCATCGTCGGCGGCATCTCCGGCGTGGTCGACGACTTCCGCCGCGAACGTCCCGACGCCCGCATCCTGCTGACCCATGTCTCCGAACCCGCATCCTTCGGCATCGCCGAACTGGACGCGGCGGGCCGCGTGGTGGGCCTGGAGGAGAAGCCCCGGCAGCCCCGCAGCGACCTCGCCCTGGTCGGCGTCTACCTCTTCACCGCGGCCGTGCACGAGGCGGTGCGTGCCATACGGCCCTCCAGGCGCGGCGAGCTGGAGATCACCGACGCGATCCAGTGGCTGATCGACGCCGGCCGGGACGTGCGTGCCACGACGATCTCCGGCTACTGGAAGGACACCGGCAACGTCACCGACATGCTGGAGGTCAACCGGTCGGTCCTGGAGAGCGTCGAGCCGTGGACCGGCGGCAGCGTCGACGCGGCGAGCGAGATCATCGGCCGGGTCCGGATCGAGGACGGGGCCAAGGTGTTCGGCAGCCGTGTCGTCGGTCCCGCCGTCATCGGCGCCGGTACCGTCATCACCGACTCCTACGTGGGACCGTTCACCTCGATCGCCGAGAACTGCCGCATCGAGGACAGCGAGATCGAGTACTCCATCGTGCTGGGGCGCTCGACCGTCAGCGGCACCCACCGCGTCGAGGTCTCTCTCATCGGCCACGACGTCGAGGTGACCCCCGCTCCGCGCACCCCTGCCGTACACCGGCTCGTGCTCGGTGATCACAGCAAGGTGCAGATCCCGTCATGACCACGACCCGCATCCTGGTGACCGGCGGAGCCGGCTTCATCGGCTCGGCCTACGTCCGCGCGCTGCTCGGCCCGAACGGTCCGCCCGACGTCGCGGTGACCGTGCTCGACAAGCTCACGTACGCAGGCAACCCCGCCAATCTGGCCGACGTCCGCGCCGCCGACGGCTTCGCGTTCGTCCGGGGCGACATCTGCGACGCGAACCTCGTCGACGAACTGGTGGCGGCTCACGACCAGATCGTGCACTTCGCCGCCGAGACGCACGTCGACCGCTCCCTCTTCGGAGCCGGCGTCTTCGTCCGGACGAACGTCCTGGGCACCCAGACCCTGTTGGACGCGGCCCTGCGGCACGCACCGAAGATCTTCATCCACATCTCCTCCGACGAGGTGTACGGCTCCATCCGCGACGGCTCCTGGCCGGAGACCGACCCGCTGCGGCCCAACTCGCCCTACTCCGCCTCCAAGGCCGCCTCGGACCTCATCGCGCTGTCCTACCACCGCACGCACGGTCTGGAAGTCCGCGTCACCCGGTGCTCCAACAACTACGGCCCCCACCAGTACCCCGAAAAGATCGTCCCGCTGTTCATCACCCGGCTGCTGGACGGCCGGCCGGTGCCGCTGTACGGCGACGGCCACAACATCCGCGACTGGATCCACGTCGACGACCACGTGCGCGGTATCGAACTCGTCCGCACCCGCGGTCGGCCGGGCGAGATCTACAACATCGGCGCCGGTGACGAACTGTCCAACCTGGACCTGACCGGGCTGCTGCTCCACGCATGCGGCGCCGACTGGGCGGACGTGCGATTCGTCGAGGACCGCAAGGGTCACGACCGGCGTTACTCGGTCGACTCCACGAAGATCCGCACGGAACTCGGGTTCGTACCGCTCAAGGACCTGGCCACGGGGCTCACGGAGACCGTCGCCTGGTACCGGACGCACCGCTCCTGGTGGGAGCCGCTGCAGCGGCGGGCGGACCGGCAGGACAGGTTGCCTCTCCTGCCCTGATTGCCAAGGAGGCCTTGAGGACCAGCCATGAGCCCACCCATCGAGGATTACGCCCTCATCAGCGACCTGGAGACAGCCGCCATGGTCGGCCGGGACGGCTCCGTCGACTGGCTGTGTCTGCCCCGGTTCGACTCGCCGGCCTGCCTCGCGGCCCTGGTGGGCACCGAGGCCAACGGCTTCTGGCGGATCGCACCCGTCGGCTCCGTCGCCGGTGGTGCTTGCACCCGCCGCGCCTACCGGCCCGACACGCTGGTCCTGGACACCGTGTGGGAGACCCCGACCGGGACGGCCCGGGTCACCGACTTCATGCCTCCCCGGACACAACTGCCCTGCGTCGTCCGCATGGTGGAGGGCCTGTCGGGTTCCGTGTGCATGCGCAGCGAACTGCGGCTGCGTTTCCACCAGGGCCGCGTCGTGCCGTGGGTGAGGGGCGACGGACACTGCACCGTCGCGGTCGCCGGGCCGGATGCCGTCTGGCTGGACACCGACGGCCCGGTGCGGGTGAACGGTGGCGTGGACGCCACGGTCTGGGATGTCACCGTCCAAGCCGGCCGGCGGCTGGCGCTGACGCTGACATGGTCGCCCTCGCACCAGCCCGAGCCACCGACGCCGCTGTCCGTCCCGGCGGAGACGTCGCTGAAGGAGACCGCCGGCTTCTGGCGGCGCTGGAGCGCCCAGTGCCGCTACCGAGGGCCCTGGCGGGAGGCCGTGGTGCGGTCCCTGATCACCTTGAAGGCCCTCACCTACGCGCCTACCGGCGGCATCGTGGCCGCGCCGACCACCTCGCTGCCGGGCTGCATCGGTGGTACCCGCAACTGGGATCACCGGTACTGCTGGCTGCGCGACTCCACGCTGACCCTGTCCTGCCTGCTGCGCAGCGGCTACCGGGAGGAGGCCAGGGCCTGGCTGGACTGGCTCGTCCGGGCCATCGCGGGCGACCCCGACGACCTGCAGACCATGTACGGCGTCGCCGGGCAGCGGCTGATGCCCGAGACCGAGGCGCCGTGGCTCGCCGGTTACGAGGGATCCCGTCCGGTGCGGTTCGGGAACTCGGCGGTGGGCCAGTTCCAGCTGGACGTCTACGGCGAGGTCCTGGACACGCTCTGCCTGTCGCTGCGGGCCGGTATCCCCATGCCCGCCCATGTGTGGGAACTCGTGGAGGCCCTGATGGGCTTTCTGCAACGGCACTGGCGGGAACCCGACCAGGGACTGTGGCAGGTACGGGGGCCGCGGCGGCAGTTCGTGCACTCCAAGGTGATGGCGTGGGTGGCCGCGGACCGCGCCCTTCGCATGGGGCGGCTGCTCGGCCGCACCGGGTCGTCGGGCGAGTGGCGGGCCATGCGCGCGGAGGTGCACCGGCAGGTCTGTCGGCACGGCTGGGACGGGGACCGGCGGTCCTTCGTACAGGCTTACGGCTCTTCGGCGCTGGATGCCTCAGCCCTGCTGATTCCCCGGGTCGGCTTCCTTCCGGCCCGCGACGAGCGGGTATGGGGCACCGTCCGCGCGATGTCCGGACTCGGCCAGGGCGGCTTCGTGCGGCGGTTCGCGCCCTACGGCCCCGGTGGGGACGGAATGCCCGGCCGGGAGGGTGCCTTCGTGGCGTGCTCGCTGTGGTACGCCGACGCCCTGGCCGCGACCGGCCACCCGGGGCCGGCCCAGGAGGTGTTCGAGCGCGTCCTCGCCATCCGCAACGACGTCGGGCTGCTGGCCGAGCAATGGGACCCGGAGTCGGGCCGCCAACTCGGCAACGCTCCACAGGCGTGCAGTCACCTCGCCCTGGTCGAAACGGCGTTCGCCCTGTCGGCACCACCCGGTGTCCGTCCCGCATCACGTCGCTGATCCGGACGGGGGCTGATCGACGGGGGCTGATCAGTGCTTGCTGTTCGGCCGTCGGGCGGAATCGCCGTAGCCGTGTGGGTTGAGCTGCTGGAAGTGCCAGGCGTCGCGGCACATGTCGGACAGGTCACGCATGGGACGCCAGCTCCAGGCGCGGGCCACCGGGGTCGCGTCGGCGACGAGTTCGGCGACGTCCCCCGGCCGCCTGGGCGCGACCTCGTACGGAATGCTCCGGCCGCACGCCTCGGAGAACGCGGCGACGACCTCCAGGACCGAACTGCCTTTGCCGAGGCCGAGGTTGTACACATGCATGCCCGGGGCGTCGGCGACATGATCGAGAGCGAGGCGGTGCGCCTCCACGGTGTCCAGGACGTGGAGGTAGTCACGGATCGCCGTTCCGTCGGGCGTGGGGTAGTCGTCGCCGAAGACGTGCAGCCGTTCCCGGCGGCCGACGGCGACCTGGGCGACGTACGGCATGAGGTTGTCGGGCGTGCCGCGCGGGTCCTCGCCGAGCAGGCCGCTGGGATGGGCGCCGGCCGGGTTGAAGTACCGCAGGCACAGCACCGTGTACTCGGGGCGGCGGTCGCAGACGTCGGCGAGGATCTGCTCGCAGAGCCACTTGGAGGCCGCGTACGGGTTGGTGGGGCGGGCCGGGGCGGTCTCGGCGATCGGGCCGGGGTCCGCGTCGCCGTAGATCGAGCAGGAGGAGGAGTACACCATTCGGTGCACGCCGTGTTCGTGCATGGTGCGCAGCAGTGCCGTGGTGCCGCCGACGTTCGTGTCGTAGTACTCGACGGGCATCGCGGCCGACTCGCTCACCGACTTGTGCGCCGCGAGGTGCACGACGGCGTCCACGGAGTGTCGGTCGAAGACGGCCGAGAGGGCGCGCCGATCACGGATGTCCAGCTCGTAGACCGCGCCGACGAAGCGGCCGGCGATCCGTTCCACCCGGGCGAACACCTGCGGGGTGCTGTTGGAGTAGTTGTCGATCACGATCACTTCGTAGCCGTGGTCGAGCAGTTCCACGCAGGTGTGGCTGCCGATGAAACCGGCCCCGCCCGTGACGAGGACGGTCGAGGGAGCCCAAGAGGATCCGGCTCCTCGAGCGGTCGGCGACTGGTTCCTGCGGGCCATGCCAGACTCCCGCGACGGGTGCGCAAAACCGTATGTTTACGGTGTATATATACGACTTTGCACCCGAGTTCGGACTCCGGTCAAGCCCTGACCAGCAACTGAAAGTCGAACGTGTACCGCGACGCCCGGTAGATGTGCCTCCCGTACTCCACCGCCCGCCCGGTGTCGTCGTACGCCGTGCGCTCCATCGTGAGCAGGGCCGCGCCCTGCTCCTCGTCCAGGAGGGCCGCCTCCTCCGGCGTCGCCGCGCGGGCGCCGATGGTCTGGCGGGCGCTGTGCAGGGTGATGCCCGCCGAGCGCATCATCCGGTACAGGCCCGTCGACTCCAGGCGGGTGTCGTCGAGGTCCAGGAGGGTCGGCGGGAGGTAGTTGCACAGCAGGGCCACCGGGCGGCCGTGGGTGTGGCGCAGCCGTTCCAGGGCGGTGACCTCGCTGCCCTCGGGGACGCCGAGCGCGGCCGCCACGTCGCAGGACGCCGGGACGGCCTCGTGCCGCACGATCTGCGTCGTCGGGGCCTGGCCGGCCGCCTCCAGGTCGTCGTAGAGGCTGCTCAGCTCCAGGGGGCGTTTGACCTGGCTGTGCACCACCTGCGTGCCCACGCCGCGCCGCCGGACCAGCAGTCCCTTGTCGACGAGGGACTGGATGGCCTGGCGGACGGTGGGGCGGGACAGGCCGAGGCGGACGGAGAGGTCGACCTCGTTGCCCAGGAGGTCGCCCGGGGCGAGGGCCCCGTGCTCGATCGCCGCCTCCAGCTGCTGGGCGAGCTGGTAGTACAGCGGCACGGGACTGCCCCGGTCCAGGGTGAAGTCCAGCGCGCTGAGTGCGGGTGCGGGCGCGGTGCGGGCCCGGTCACCGGTCTTCCCCATGGACGAACCCCCCTCCGGGTGTCAGGTGTTGCTCGGGAAACCGAGGTTGATGCCGCCGTCGGAGGGGTCCGGCCAGCGCGTGGTGATGACCTTGCCCTGGGTGTAGAAGGCGATGCCGTCGTTGCCGTAGATGTGCAGGTCGCCGAAGAGGGAGTCCTTCCAGCCGCCGAAGGAGTGGTAGCCGACGGGGACCGGAATCGGCACGTTGACGCCGACCATGCCGGCCTTGACCTCCAGCTGGAAGCGGCGGGCCGCGCCGCCGTCCCGGGTGAAGATCGCGGTGCCGTTGCCCCAGCGGGAGTCGTTGATCAGCTTGATCGCGTCGTCGTAGGTCTCGGCGCGGACCACGCACAGGACCGGGCCGAAGATCTCGTCCCGGTACGCGTCCGCCGTGAGCGGCACCCGGTCGAGCAGGGAGACGCCGAGGAAGAAGCCGTCCTCGTGGCCGTCGACCGAGAAGCCCGTGCCGTCGACGACGACCTCGGCGCCCTGCTCGGCGGCCGACGCCACGTAGGAGGCCACCTTGTCGCGGTGCTCGCGGGTGATCAGCGGGCCCATCTCGGACGCCGGGTCGGTGCCCGGGCCGATCCGCAGGGCCCTGGCCCGTTCGGCGATCTTCGCCACCAGTTCGTCGCCCGTGTCGCCGACCGCGACCACCACCGACACGGCCATGCAGCGCTCGCCCGCCGAGCCGTACGCCGCGTTGATCGCCTGGTCGGCGGCGAGGTCGAGGTCGGCGTCGGGCAGCACCAGCATGTGGTTCTTGGCGCCGCCGAGGGCCTGGACGCGCTTGCCGTGCTCAACGGCCTTGAGCTGGATGTACTTCGCGATCGGGGTCGAGCCGACGAAGGACACCGCCTCGATGTCGGGGTGCTCCAGGAGGCGGTCCACGGCCGTCTTGTCGCCCTGCACGATGTTCAGGACGCCCTCGGGCAGGCCTGCCTCGGTGGCCAGTTCGGCGAGCCGGAAGGAAGCCGACGGGTCCTTCTCCGACGGCTTCAGCACGAACGTGTTGCCGCACGCGATGGCGAGCGGGAACATCCACATCGGCACCATCGCCGGGAAGTTGAACGGGGTGATGCCCGCGACCACGCCCAGCGGCTGGCGGATCGAGGCGACGTCGACCCGGGAGGACACCTGGGTGGACAGCTCGCCCTTCAGCTGGACCGAGATGCCGCAGGCCAGCTCCACGATCTCCATGCCGCGCGCGACCTCGCCGAGCGCGTCGGAGTGCACCTTGCCGTGCTCCGCCGTGATCAGCTCGGCGATCTCGTCGCGGTGCGCGTCCAGCAGCTCGCGGTACTTGAACAGGACGGCCGTGCGCTTGGCCAGGGAGGACTGGCCCCAGCTCTCGAAGGCGGCCTTGGCGGAGGCGACCGCGGCGTCCACCTCGTCGACGGTCGCGAAGGCGACCTGCTTCTCCTGGGCGCCGGTGGCCGGGTTGTAGACGGGGCCGAACCGGCCGGAGGTGCCTTCGACGGGCTTGCCGTCGATCCAGTGGGTGATGGTCTTCATGGTGCGCACGGGCCTTTCGGGGAGCCGGGGAGGAACGGAGGGGGTCAGAGGTGGCGGCGGCGGTCTGCCACCTGGCGGTCGTAGCGCTCGCGGGCCTCGACGGCCGCCTCGCGGGAGGCGGTCTCGGCGACCGGCACGTCCCACCAGGCCTCCGCCGGGGGTGCGGTCGGGGCCGGGTCGGTCTCGACGTAGACGCAGGTCGGCCGGTCGGAGGCGCGGGCCGCCGCCAGGGCCTCGCGCAGCTCGCGCACGGTCTTGGCGCGCAGGACGTCCATGCCGAGGCTCGCGGCGTTCGCGGCCAGGTCGACGGGGAGCGGGGCGCCGGTGAAGGTGCCGTCGGCGGCCCGGAAGCGGTAGGCGGTGCCGAAGCGTTCGCCGCCGGTCTCCTCCGACAGGCCGCCGATGGAGGCGTAGCCGTGGTTCTGGATGAGGACGATGTTGAGCGGCAGGCCCTCCTGGACGGCCGTGACGATCTCCGTCGGCATCATCAGGTAGGTGCCGTCGCCGACCAGTGCCCACACCGGGGTGCCGGGGGCGGCCTGCTGGACGCCGATGCCGGCCGGGATCTCGTAGCCCATGCAGGAGTAGCCGTACTCCAGGTGGTACTGGCGCGGGCTGCGGGAGCGCCACAGTTTGTGCAGGTCGCCGGGGAGGGACCCGGCCGCGTTGATCACCACGTCGTCGTCGCCGACGGCGGCGTCCAGCGCGCCGAGCACCTGCGTCTGGGTCGGGACGGCGCTGTCGTCGGCGGCGCGGTAGGCGGCCTCGACGACCTCGTCCCAGCGGGCCTTCCCGGCGCGGTACTCGGCGACGTAGTCCTCGTTCACCCGGTGGCCGGAGAGCGCCTCCAGGAGCTGTTCGAGACCCGTCCGCGCGTCGCAGACCAGCGTGCGCGCCGCCAGCTTGTGCGCGTCGAAGCCGGTGACGTTGAGGTTCAGGAACCGCACGTCCGGGTGCTGGAAGAGCGTGCCGGAGGCCGTCGTGAAGTCGGTGTAGCGGGTGCCGACGCCGATCACGAGGTCGGCCGTGCGGGCGAGGTCGTCGCTGACGGCCGTGCCGGTGTGGCCGATGCCGCCGAGGTCGGCGGGGTGGTCGTGGCGCAGCGAGCCCTTGCCCGCCTGGGTGGAGGCGACCGGGATGCCCGTGGCCTCGACGAACGCCTTCAGCGCCGCCTCGGCCTCGCTGTGGTGGACGCCGCCGCCCGCCACGATCAACGGGCGTTCGGCCGACCGGATCGCCTCGACGGCAGCGGTCAGTTCCACCGGGTCCGGCGCGGGACGCCGTACGGACCACACGCGCTCGGCGAAGAACTCCTCCGGCCAGTCGTACGCCTCCGCCTGCACGTCCTGGGGGAGGGCCAGCGTCACCGCTCCCGTCTCGGCCGGGTCGGCCAGCACGCGCATCGCCTGGAGCGCCGAGGGGATCAGCGCCTCGGGGCGGGTGATCCGGTCGAAGTAGCGCGAGACCGGGCGGAGGGTGTCGTTGACGGACACGTCGGCCTCGACCGGGTGTTCCAGCTGCTGGAGCAGCGGGTCGGCGGAGTGCGTGGCGAAGTAGTCGCCGGGCAGGAGCAGCACCGGCAGGCGGTTGATCGTGGCGAGCGCGGCGCCGGTGACCAGGTTGGTGGCGCCCGGGCCGATGGAGGTCGTCACCGCCTGCGCGGACAGGCGGTTGAGCTGCCGGGCGTAACCCACCGCCGCGTGCACCATGGACTGCTCGTTGCGGCCCTGGTGGAACGGCATCACGTCGGCGTACTCGACCAGCGCCTGGCCGACCCCGGCAACGTTGCCATGGCCGAAGATGCCCCAGGTCCCGGCGATCAGGCGGCGGCGCACGCCGTCCCGCTCGGTGTACTGGGCGGACAGGAACCGCACCAGGGCCTGGGCGGTCGTGAGGCGGCGGGTGCGGGCGCTCATACGGAGGTCTCCGGGGCGGTGTAGAGGGGGAGCCGGGGGTCGACCGGCTGGTCCGGCCAGGTGTCGCGGACCCAGGCGTGGTCGGGGTGGTCGCAGATCAGCCAGGCGCGCTCGGCTTCCGGGCCCGCCATGATGTTGAGGTAGTACATGTGGTGGCCGGGCGTGGCCATCGAGGGGCCGTGCCAGCCGTCCGGGATGAGGACGACGTCACCGTCGCGGACCTCCGCGAGCACGTCGGTGTCCCGGCCGGGGCCGGAGGGGGAGACGCGCTGGTAGCCGAGGCCGGGGACGCCGTCGTGGCCGGCGAACTCGAAGTAGTAGATCTCTTCCAGCACGGACTCCTCGCCCGGCCGGTGCTCGTCGTGCTTGTGCGGCGGGAACGACGACCAGTTGCCGCCCGGGGTGATCACCTCGACCGCGATGAGCTTGTCGCACTCGAAGACCCCGGCCGCGCCGAAGTTGTTGACCTGCCGTGAGCAGTTCCCGGTGCCGCGCAGCTCCACCGGCACCTCGGAGGCCGGTCCGTAGCGGGCGGGCAGGCGGCGGGTGCAGCGCGCGCCGGTCACCGCGAACCGGCCGCCCGCGGCGGACGTGACGGTCGTCCGGGCGTCGCGCGGCACGTAGGCGAAGTCGCTCACCGCGCTGAACACGTCGGGGCGGCCGTGCAGCTCGAAGGTGTCCTGGCCGAAGTCGTCGGCGGACGCGACCGTGCAGGCACCGCTCAGCGGGACGACGATCCATTCGCTGTCGCCGGTGTCGAAGGTGTGGGAGCCGCCCGGCGGCAGCTCCAGCACCCGCAGGCTCGAGTGGCCCCAGCCGGCCTTCTCGGGCGTGACGTCGACGACGTAGGGGCCGCCGAGCGCCTTGCCGGCGGGAAGGTGGTACGTCATGGCATCCTCCGGGATCACAACAGGCCGACGGCCGTGTCCACCGCTTCTTCCACGCTGCCCTCGGCCGGGTGGAGCAGCGACCGTCCGACGACCATGCCCTGGACGGTGGGCAGCCGCAGGGCCTTGCGCCAGCGTTCGTAGGCGCCCTCCTGGTCGTCCCCGACCTCGCCGCCGAGCAGGACGACGGGCAGGGTGGAGGTCTCCAGGACCTCGGCCATGTCGTCCGGGTCGTCGGTGACGGGGAGCTTCAGCCAGGTGTAGGCGGAGGTGCCGCCCAGGCCGGAGGCGATCGCGATCGACTTGGTGACGGCCTCGGCGGACAGGTCGTTGCGGACCCTGCCGTCGACGCGCCGGGAGAGGAACGGCTCGACGAACAGGGGGAGCCGGTGGGCGGCCATGGCGTCGATCGCCCGGGCGGTGGACTCCAGCGTGGTGAGCGAGCCCGGGTCGTCGTAGTCGATGCGGACCAGGAGCTTGCCCGCGTCGAAGCGGAGGCGGGCGATGTCCTCGGCGCGGTGGCCGGTGAAGCGGTCGTCCATCTCGAAGGCGGCCCCGGCGAGGCCGCCGCGGTTCATCGAGCCCATGACGACCTTGTTCTCCAGCACGCCGAGCAGGAGCAGGTCCTCCAGGATGTCGGCGGTGGCGAGCACCCCGTCGACGCCGGGCCGCGCCAGCGCGGTGCACAGCCGCTCCAGCAGGTCCGCGCGGTGGGCCATGGCCAGCCGCCGGTCGCCGACCCCGAGGGCGCCGCGCGCCGGGTGGTCGGCGGCCACGATCATCAGCCGGCCGCTGTCGCCGATCAGCGGGCGGCGCGCCCGGCGGGCCGCCGCCTCGGCGACGGCCTCGGGGTGCCGGGCTCTGACCGTGGTGAGGTCGGGGATGCCGATGTTCAAGGAGGGCTCCGTTTCAGTGGCTCGGGCTCGGCGACGGCACCCCGGCGAGGAGGTCCTCGACCTCGGACTCGGTGGGCATCGCGGAGGAGCAGGCGAGGCGGGAGGCGACGAGGGCGCCGGCGGCGTTGGCGTGGCGCATGGTCCGCTCCAGCTCCCAGCCGGCGAGCAGGCCGTGGCAGAGCGAACCGCCGAAGGCGTCACCGGCGCCCAGGCCGTTGACGACCTCGACCGGCACCGGCGGCACCTCGGCCCGGGTGCCGTCCCGGTGCACGGCCAGCACGCCCTTGGGCCCCTGCTTGACGACGGCCAGCTCCACGCCCGCCTCCAGCAGGGCGTCCGCGCAGGCCTGCGGCTCGCGCACGCCGGTGGCGATCTCGCACTCGTCGAGGTTGCCGACCGCGACCGTGGCGTGGCGCAGGGCCTCGCGGTAGTACGGGCGGGCCTCCTCGGGGTCGCCCCAGAACATCGGGCGCCAGTCGAGGTCGAAGACGGTGATCCCGGACTTGTCGCGGGCCTTGAGGGCGGCGAGCGTGGCGGAGCGGCTGGGCTCCTCGCTCAGGCCGGTGCCGGTGATCCAGAAGATCCGGGCCCCGCGGATCGCGAAGAAGTCCAGCTCGTCGGTGTGGATCTCCAGGTCCGGGGCCCTGGGACGGCGGTAGAAGTACAGCGGGAAGTCGTCCGGCGGGAAGATCTCGCAGAAGGTGATCGGCGTCGGGTACGCGGCGACCGGGGTGACCCAGCGGTCATCGACGCCGAAGCCCCGCAGCTCCTCGTGCAGGTACGTGCCGAAGGGGTCGTCGCCGGTGCGCGTGATCACGGCCGTGCGGCGTCCGAGGCGGGCCGCGGCGACCGCCACATTGGCCGCGGAACCTCCCAGGAATTTCCCGAACGTCTCCACCTGGGCCAGGGGCACGCCGGTCTGCAGGGGATAGAGGTCGACCCCGATGCGGCCCATCGTGATCACATCGAAATACTGGGCTGGCTCGGCCATGCGCGACCTCCTCGGGAAGCTGGGGATGCGGGCTCCGGGGCGCCCTGACACGGTGGGGGCGTGGATCCACGGGACCTGCCGCCCCCCAGGTGTAGGTCCCGGAGGGCGGCGCTGTCAATACTTTGTACTTACATTCGGACCTGCTTGTGAAATGATGTCTTAACAAAGTATTGACAGCGGGCGCGGCAGGGGCTTGTATCCCGTGCCATCGCAACAGTCGGTTTGCGGCATCATGATCCGGACTCCGTAAGGCTCCGGGACCACGGATCCCTTCGTGATCCCTTCCTTTCCCCCGCAGTAGCACAGTGAGGTGCCAGGAAAGATGGACCGCTCTTCTCACCCCCGCTCCCGCAGGTTCGCGCCCGTCGTCGCCGTGGCCGCAGCGGCGGCCCTGACCCTCGCCGGCTGCTCCAGCAGTTCCGGGGGCAAGAAGTCCGAGGAAGGCGCCGCGAACGCCTCCGCCGGCAAGGCGACGACGCCCCGTATGACCGTCGCCCTCGTCACCCACCAGGCGCCCGGTGACACCTTCTGGGACACCGTCCGCAAGGGCGCGGAGGCCGCGGCCGCCAAGGACAACATCAAGCTCGTCTACTCCGCCGACCCGAACGCGGGCAACCAGGCCAACCTGGTCCAGAACGCGATCGACCAGAAGGTCGACGGCATCGCGGTCACCCTCGCCAAGCCGGACGCGCTCAAGGGCGTCATAGGCAAGGCCGAGAAGGCCGGCATACCCGTCGTCGGCCTCAACTCCGGCCTGAGCGACTGGAAGAAGCTCAACCTGCTGGAGTTCTTCGGCCAGGACGAGTCCGTCGCGGGCGAGGCCTTCGGCAAGAAGCTGAACGAGGTCGGCGCCAAGAAGGTCCTCTGCGTCATGCAGGAGCAGGGCAACGTCGGCCTGACGCAGCGCTGTGACGGCGTGGCGAAGACCTTCGAGGGCAAGGTCGACCCGCAGAACGTCAACGGCACCGACATGCCGTCCGTGAAGTCGACGATCACCGCCAAGCTCAAGCAGGACCCGTCGATCGACTACGTCGTCACCCTCGGCGCGCCCTTCGCGCTGACCGCGGTGCAGTCGGTCTCCGACGCCGGCAGCAAGGCGAAGGTCGCCACCTTCGACCTCAACAAGGACCTCATCAAGGCCATCAAGAACGACTCCATCCAGTTCGCCGTCGACCAGCAGCCCTACCTCCAGGGCTACCTGGCCGTCGACGGCCTGTGGCTCTACAAGAACAACGGCAACTACAGCGGCGGCGGCGAGCAGCCCGTGCTGACCGGCCCGGCCTTCGTCGACAAGTCCAACGTCGACAAGATCGGGGAGTTCGCCGCGAAGGGCACCCGGTGATGAGCATGACCCAACAGGCTGCGCCGGCGGTGGACACACCGCCGGCCCCCGGCCAGAAGCAGTCCGACGGCCGGACCCGGCAGCGGCCGCTCGCCCTGCGGCTGCTCGCCCGGCCCGAGGTCGGTGTCTTCCTCGGCGCCGTCGCCGTGCTCGTGTTCTTCCTGTTCGCCGCGCCGCCCGTGCGCGACGGCAGCTCGATGGCGAACATCCTGTACCAGTCGTCGACCATCGGGATCATGGCCCTGCCGGTCGCGCTGCTGATGATCGGCGGCGAGTTCGACCTGTCCGCCGGTGTCGCCGTGATCACCTCGGCGCTGACCGCGTCGATGCTCAGCTACCAGCTGACCATGAACGTCTGGGTCGGCGTCATCGTCGCCCTGCTCGTCTCGCTGGCCATCGGCGCCTTCAACGGCTGGATGCTCGTCAAGACGGGCCTGCCGAGCTTCCTGGTCACCCTCGGCACGTTCCTGATCCTGCAGGGTGTGAACCTCGCGGTGACCAAGCTGGTCACCGGCAACGTCGCCACCGACGACATCAGCGACATGGACGGCTTCACCCAGGCGCAGAAGCTCTTCGCCTCGACGTTCGAGGTCGGCGGGGTCAACGTCAAGATCACCGTGGTGTGGTGGCTGGTGTTCGCCGCGCTGGCGACCTGGGTGCTGCTGCGCACCAAGTACGGCAACTGGATCTTCGCCGTCGGCGGCAACAAGGACTCCGCGCGGGCCGTCGGCGTGCCCGTGACGTTCACCAAGATCTCCCTGTTCATGCTGGTCGGCTTCGGCGCCTGGTTCGTCGGCATGCACCAGCTGTTCTCCTTCAACACCGTGCAGTCCGGCGAGGGCGTGGGCCAGGAGCTCATCTACATCGCCGCGGCCGTCATCGGCGGCTGTCTGCTCACCGGTGGCTACGGCTCCGCGATCGGCCCGGTCTTCGGCGCCTTCATGTTCGGCATGGTGCAGCAGGGCATCGTCTACGCCGGCTGGAACCCGGACTGGTTCAAGGCCTTCCTCGGCGTGATGCTCCTCGGCGCCGTCCTCATCAATCTGTGGGTCCAGCGCACGGCGACCCGGAGGTGACCGCGATGACCAGCAACGAAACCGGCACCCACGGTGCCGTCCTGAAGGACACCCCGCCCGCCGGGGACCGCCCCCTCGTGGAACTCCGCGGCGCCGGCAAGTCCTACGGCAACATCCGCGCCCTGCACGGCGTGAGCCTCGAGGTCCACCCCGGCAAGGTGACCTGCGTCCTCGGCGACAACGGCGCCGGCAAGTCCACCCTCATCAAGATCATTTCGGGGCTGCACCAGCACACCGAGGGCGAGTTCCTCGTCGACGGCGAACCGGTGCGCTTCTCCACCCCGCGCGAGGCCCTCGACAAGGGCATCGCCACCGTCTACCAGGACCTCGCCGTCGTCCCGCTGATGCCGGTGTGGCGCAACTTCTTCCTCGGCTCCGAGATGACCAAGGGCCCCTGGCCGCTGCGCCGTCTCGACATCGAGCGGATGAAGAAGACCGCGGACGAGGAGCTGCGCGCCATGGGCATCGTCCTGGACGACCTGGAGCAGCCCATCGGCACGCTCTCCGGCGGCCAGCGCCAGTGCGTCGCCATCGCCCGCGCCGTCTACTTCGGCGCCCGCGTCCTCATCCTGGACGAGCCGACCGCCGCCCTCGGCGTCAAGCAGTCCGGCGTGGTGCTGAAGTACATCGCCGCCGCCCGCGAGAAGGGCCTCGGCGTCATCTTCATCACCCACAACCCCCACCACGCCTACATGGTCGGCGACCACTTCAGCGTCCTGCGCCTGGGCACCATGGAGCTGTCCGCCTCCCGCAGCGACGTCTCCCTCGAAGAGCTGACCAACCACATGGCCGGTGGCGCCGAACTCGCTTCCCTCAAGCACGAGTTGGCGCAGGTCCGCGGCGTCGACGTCGAAGAGCTCCCCGAGGAGGGGGACCTCACCGCTCCCGTAGCCACGTCCTCGGAAGGAAAGTCCTGACATGGCCCTCGCGCTCGACCGCATCCGGGTCGGCTCCGCCCCCGACTCCTGGGGCGTCTGGTTCCCCGACGACCCCCAGCAGGTGCCCTGGGAACGCTTCCTCGACGAGGTCGCCGAGGCCGGCTACTCCTGGATAGAACTCGGCCCCTACGGCTACCTGCCCACCGACCCGGCCCGGCTCACCGACGAGGTGACCAAGCGGAACCTCCAGGTCTCCGCCGGCACGATCTTCTGCGGACTGCACCGCGGCCCGTCCGAATGGGACTCCACCTGGGAGCAGGTCAGCCGGGTCGCCGCCCTGACCCAGGCCATGGACGCCAAGCACCTCGTCGTCATCCCGTCCTTCTGGCGGGACGACAAGACCGCCGAGATCCTGGAGCCGCCGGAGCTCACCACCGAGCAGTGGCGCAACCTCACCACCGGCATGGAGCGCCTCGGCCGCGAGGTGAAGGACAGGTACGGCCTGGACATCGTCGTCCACCCGCACGCCGACACCCACATCGACACCGAGGAGCACGTCGACCAGTTCCTCGACTCGACCGACTCCGACCACGTCAACCTCTGCCTGGACACCGGGCACTACGCCTACTGCGGCGGCGACAGCGTCAAGCTCATCGAGACCTACGGCGAGCGCATCGGCTACCTGCACCTCAAGCAGGTCGACCCGGAGATCCTCGCCGACGTCGTCAAGAACGAGATCCCGTTCGGCCCGGCCGTCGCGCGCGGTGTGATGTGCGAACCGCCCGCCGGCGTCCCCGAGCTGGGACCGGTCCTGGCGGCCGCGCAGAACCTCGGCGTGGACCTCTTCGCCATCGTCGAGCAGGACATGTACCCCTGCGAGCCGGACAAGCCGCTGCCCATCGCGGTGCGCACCCGCAAGTTCCTGAGGTCCTGCGGCGCCTGACGACCCGAAAGGACGGCCATGACGGAGCGCGCCCCACTCGGAGTCGCGGTCATCGGTACCGGACGGATGGGCGCCGACCACGTGCGCCGCATCCACGAAGTCACCAGCGGAGCACGGGTGGTGGCCGTCGCCGACGTCGACGCGGAGCGCGCGAAGGCCGTCGCCGCCCGCGTCGGCGGCTGCACCGCCCACACCGACCCGGCCGCCGCACTGGCGGCGGACGGCGTCGACGCCGTCCTGATCGCCTCCCCGGGCCCGGCCCACGAGGCCACCCTGCTCGCCGCCTTCGAGCGCGACCTGCCCGTGCTGTGCGAGAAGCCGCTCACCCCCGACGCGGCCTCCGCCCTGCGCGTCCTCGACGCCGAACTGCGCCTCGGCCACCGCCGGGTCCAGGTCGGCTTCATGCGCCGCTACGACCCCGAGTACGCGAAACTGAAGGCCCTGCTGACGACCGGTCAGCTGGGCAGGCCGCTGATGCTGCACAACCGGCACCGCAACGTGGCCAGCCCGCCCTTCTTCACCAGCTCCATGCTGATCAGCGACTCCGTCGCCCACGAGGCCGACGCCACCCGCTGGCTGCTGGGCCACGAGATCACGGCCGTCACGGTGCTGCGCCCGACGCCGTCCGCCAACGCCCCGGACGGCCTGCGCGACCCGCAGTTCGTCGTCTTCGAGACGGACGGCGGCGCCCTCTCCGACGTGGAGATCTTCGTCAACTGCGGCTTCGGCTACCAGGTCCAGGCCGAGATCGTCTGCGAACGCGGCACCGCCCGCATCGGCGACGGCCACGCCCTGGTCACCCACATGGCCGGCCGCTGGGGCGGCACCATCGCGCAGGACTGGACGGAACGCTTCGAGACGGCCTACGACCGCGAGATCCAGGCCTGGGTCGACGCCACCCGCCGCGGTGAGGTCACCGGCCCGAGCGTCTGGGACGGCTACGCCGCGGCGGCGGTGTGCGAGGCGGGCGTCCGGGCCCTGGAGGACGGCGGCCGCATCGAGGTCGAACTGGCCGAGAAACCCGCGCTGTACGCGTGACGGTGACAAGGGCCCGGGGTTCACCCCGGGCCCTTGTCACGCGGGTGCGCCTCAGACCCGCGTCCGCGGCCTGGGCTCGAAGCCGGCCTGCCGGTAACAGGCGTCGATGAGCTCCATCGTCGTCACCGCGTCGTCCGCGTCCAGCGGCAGCGGCGCGCCGTCCCGCACCCGGGCGGCGAACGCCTCCAGCTGGTACGTGTACGACGAGCGCGTGCCGAGCCGCTCCGTGCGCTCGCCCTCCGGCGTGCGGACCACGACCCGGTCGTCCAGGTGGGGCAGCACGAAGTTCGGGGCCGTCGCCTCGCCCCGGGAGCCGACGATCCGGATGCTCATGTCCAGCCCGTCGTACGCCATGTGGCAGCGGGCCGCGCCGGTGGCGCCGCCGGGGAACTCCAGGTCGGCGTCCAGCCACTCGTCGACCCCCGGGACACCGGCCCGCTCCCCGCCCCGGGCCCCGGCCAGACGCGGCGGCCCGCCCGCCCAGGGGGCGAGGACGCGCAGCGCGTGCAGGCTGTAGCAGCCCAGGTCCATCAGGGCGCCGCCGGCCAGCGGCAGCGACCAGCGCGGGTCGGTGTCCGGTGGCGCGGCGATGGCGACCATGGCCTCGACGTGCCGCAGTTCGCCGAGTTCGCCCGAGGCCAGCAGCTCGTGCAGCCGGCGGGTGACCGGGTGGAAGAGGTAGTGGAAGGCCTCCATGAAGACCGTCCCGGCCTTCTCCGCGGCGGCCCGCACCTCCGTCGCCTCCTCGGCGTTGCTCGCCGACGGCTTCTCCGACAGCACGTGCTTGCCGGCCGCGAGCGCGGTCAGGTTCCACGGTCCGTGCAGCCCGTTGGCGAGCGGGTTGTAGACGACGTCGACCTCCGGGTCGGCCACCAGCTCGGCGTACGAGCCGGCCACCCGCTCCACGCCGTGCTCGGCGGCGAACGCCTCGGCCCGGGCGCTGTCGCGGGCGGCCACCGCGACGAGGCGGTGGCCGGTCGCCCGGGCCGGGTCGATCAGGGAGCGTTCGGTGATCCGCGCGGCCCCCAGCACACCGATGCGCAGGGGTTCCCGGCCCTTGTCGCTCATGCCTGGCGTACCTCCTCGATGGTCACCGGGCGGTGCTCGTGCAGCGACAGGGTGCACGCGTCGGCGATCCAGCCCGCCTCCAGGGCGTCCTCGATCGTGCAGGGGGAGGGGCGGCTGCCGGCGACGACTTCGGTGAACGCGGTCAGTTCGGCGCGGTAGGCCGCGGTGAAGCGGTCCATGAAGAAGTCGTGCGGGGTGCCCGCCGGGAAGGTCACGCCCGGCTCGACCGAGCGCAGCGGCAGCTTGTCCTCCAGGCCGACGGCGATGGAGTCCTGGAAGCCGTGGATCTCCATGCGCACGTCGTAACCACGGGCGTTGTGGCGGGAGTTGGAGACCACCGCGATGGTGCCGTCGTCCAGGGTGAGGATCGCGCCGGTGGTGTCGGCGTCGCCCGCCTCCTTGATGTACTCGGCGCCGCGGTTGCCGCCCACGGCGTACACCTCGGTCACCTCACGCCCGGTCACCCAGCGGATGATGTCGAAGTCGTGCACCGAGCAGTCGCGGAAGATGCCACCGGAGGCGGCGATGTACGCGGCGGGCGGCGGCGCCGGGTCCAGGGTGGTCGAGCGGACCGTGTGCAGTTTCCCGAGCTCGCCGCTCCGCACGGCGGCGCGGGCGTTGACGAAACCGGCGTCGAAGCGGCGGTTGTACCCGATCTGGATCGGCACGCCCTTGCCCTGGACGGCCTTGAGCACCTCGACGCCCTCGGCCATGGTCCTGGCGACGGGCTTCTCGCAGAAGACCGGAACACCGGCCTCGACACCGGCGAGGATCAGCGCGGGGTGGGCGTCCGTGGCGGCCGCGACGACGATCCCGTCGACACCGGCGGCCAGCAGCGCCTCCGGCGAGTCCACCACATCGGCCCCGAACCGCTCGGCGGCGGCCTTGGCGGCGTCCGCGAAGGGGTCGGTGACGACGAGCGACTCGACGGCGTCGAGCCCGGACAGGGTCTCGGCGTGGAAGGCACCGATACGGCCGAGGCCGAGGATTCCGATACGCATGGGGTGTTGCTCCTAAAGAGGGGAGGGTTTCTTGCGAGGGGTCTCAGTCGAGTCCGCCGAGCACGTTCTGGTCCCAGTCGATCACCGACCCGGTGACCACCCCGGACCGGTCCGACAGCAGGAAGACGACGAAGTCGGCGATCTCGTCCGGCTGGCCCAGCTTGCCCATGGGCAGCTTCGCGGCGGCTTCCTCCCGCCAGTCGTCCCCGGCCCCGTGGAACGCCTTCTGCGTGGCGTCCTCGCCCTCGGTCGCCGTCCAGCCGATGTTCAGCCCGTTGATCCGTACCCGGTCCCAGCGATGCGCGTGCGCCGCGTTCCGGGTCAGCCCGACGAGGCCCGCCTTCGCGGCGACGTACGGCGCCAGAAAGGGCTGCCCGCCGTGCGCCGACGACGTGATGATGTTGACGACCGTGCCGGGCGCCTTGCGCGCCAGCATGTCCGCGACGGCGGCCTGCATCGCGAAGAACGGCGCCTTGAGGTTGATCGCGATGTGCTGGTCGAACAGCTCCGGCGTGGTGTCCAGCAGCGTCCCCCGGGACGTCAGCCCCGCCGAGTTGACCAGGCAGTCGATCCGGCCGTACGCGTCGACGACCTCGGCGACGGACGTCTTCGCCTGCTCGGCGTCCGCGAGGTCCGCCCGTACGAACATCGCCTTGCCCCCGGCGGCGGACAGCTCGGCCACCAGCGCCTCACCGGGTTCCGGACGCCGCCCGGTGACGGCCACGGCCGCCCCCTCACGGACCGCGGCCCGCGCGATGGCCGCGCCAACGCCCTGGCTGCCGCCGTTGACCAGGACGACCTTGTCGTGGAGAAGTCCCATGGAGTTCCTCAGCTCTCTCGTCGTTCGGCGGCGGCCCGCAGCTCCGCCCGGAGCACCTCCGGCGTCCAGTCCTCGCGCAGCGCCCGCCGCAGCAGATCCGCCTGCGAGGGCGGGGCCAGGCCGTCGACCGGCGGGTCGCTGTCGAGGTTGGTCGGGAATGCGTAGCCCTCGGCGCTCGCCGCGATCACGCGCTCCAGCCACGCCCGGTCGGCACCCTCGGCCCGGCGCTTCAGCAGCACCGGGTACACGGCGTTGGCGACGGCCTCCCGGTCCACCGTCTCCATCGCCCGCCCGAACGCCGACGACACCTGGAGCAGGTTGGCCATGCGCCGGATGTCCGCCGAGCGGTTGGTGCCGGCGGCGTGGAACAGCGCCGGGTTGAAGAAGACCGCATCGCCCTTCGCGAGAGGCAGCTGCACGTGGTGCGCCTCGAAGTACGCCCGGAACTCCGGCAGCCGCCAGGCGAGATAGCCCGGCTCGTACTTCTGCGAGTGCGGCAGGTACATCGTCGGCCCGGACTCCACGGGCATGTCGCAGTGCGCGACCGCGCCCTGGAGGGTCAGCACGGGGGAGAGGCGGTGCACGTGCGCCGGGTAGGCGGCGGCCACCTCGCCGGACAGGAAGCCCAGGTGGTAGTCGCGGTGCACGGTCTGGGCGGCGCCGCCCGGGTTGACCACGTTGAGCTGCGAGGTGACCTGGTAGCCGGGGCCCAGCCAGGCCGTGGAGACCAGCGCGAGCACCTCGTTGGCGTAGTAGTCGGCGAACGCCTCCGCGTCGTAGAACGCCGCCTTCTCCAGCGCGTTCCACACCCGGTCGTTGGCACCCGGCTTGGCGAAGTGGTCGCCGGCGGTCGTGCCCGAGGCGCGCTGCTCGGCGATCAGCGCTTCGAACACCGCGGTGGCCCGGTCCACGACCTCCGGGTCGGGAAAGGCGTCGCGGAAGACGACGATGCCCGGCCCGTCGGCGAGCGCCCGCACCAGCTCGGCCTGGACCACACGGTCGCCCTCGAGCAGACCGGCGTCGTAGACCGGCACGTTCCGCTCGACGGCCGAGGCGTGCGGGTAGTCGGCGGGGTCCGTCGCCTGCTCGACCAGCGCGCGGAACGCGTCGAGATCACAGTCGTGCTCGGACAGCCAGGCGCGGCGGGATACGGAAGTGATGGACATCGTCGTCCCTTCGGGGGTCACGGACCGACGCAGCCCTGTCATTCTTGTCAGTACAAACCCCTCGAACAACCAGCAGCGGGCCATCAAAAACCCTTCAAGGAGGCGAGGCGTGGGCCACCCCTTCCCGATCCGGGAGATCGCACGTCAGGCGGGTCTGAGCGAGGCCACCGTGGACCGGGTCCTGAACGGCAGGGGAGGCGTGCGCGAGAGCACCGCACGGGAGGTCCACCAGGCCATCGCGGACCTGGACCGGCAGCGCACCCAGGTCCGGCTCGTGGGCCGGACGTTCATGGTCGACATCGTGATGCAGGCGCCGGAGCGCTTCACGACCGCGATCCGCGCCGCCCTGGAGGCCGAGCTGCCGTCCCTGCACCCGGCGGTGCTGCGCTCCCGCTTCCACTTCCGCGAGACCGGCCCGGTCGGGGAGCTGGTGCGGACCCTGGACCGGATCGCCCGGCGCGGCTCGCAGGGCGTGATCCTCAAGGCCCCCGACGTCCCCGAGGTCACCGCCGCCGTCGGCCGGCTCGCGGCCGCCGGCATCCCGGTCGTGACGCTCGTGACGGACCTGCCCGCGAGCGCCCGCCTCGCCTACGTCGGCATCGACGACCGGGCGGCGGGCGCGACGGCCGCGTATCTCATGGGGCAGTGGCTGGGGGAGCGGCCGGGCAACATCCTCACGAGCCTCAGCAGTGGCTTCTTCCGCAACGAGGAGGAACGCGAGATGGGCTTCCGCAGCGCCATGCGCGCCCGGCACCCCGAGCGCACGCTGGTCGAGATCGCCGAGGGGCAGGGGCTGGACGCCACCCAGTACGACCTCGTCCGGGCCGCGCTGGAACGCGACCCGGACATCCGCGCGGTGTACTCGATCGGCGGCGGCAACATCGCCACGCTGCGGGCCTTCGACGACCTCGGCCGCGCGTGCGCGGTGTTCGTCGCGCACGACCTCGACCACGACAACACCCGGCTGCTGCGCGAGCACCGCCTGTCCGCCGTGCTCCACCACGACCTCCGCCAGGACGTGCGCGAGGCCTGCCACACCGTGATGCGCGCCCACGGCGCCCTGCCCCCGGCGGGGCCGACCCTGCCGTCGGCGATCCAGGTGGTGACGCCGTACAACATGCCGCCGCAGGCGACGGCCGTGTGACCGTCGCCCGCGGCGGCAGCGGATCAGCGGGACAGCGAGGGGCGCCCGGCGCTGCGGTACGCCGAGACGCCCACGGCCAGCAGCCAGTAGCTGAGGAGGGCGCCCATCGAGGCCGTCGAGCCCCAGCCGTTCGCCGCGTAGAAGTCGGCGGGATCGTTGCCGGAGAACAGCGACGGCACGGAGGCCAGATTGATCACCGCGAGGACGTACGCCGACCGGCCGGTCCAGCGCGGCAGCGGCTTCGCGCGGGTGAGGACGAGGCCCACCGCGGTCAGGAAGAGCGCCAGCAGCAGCCGGGAGATCGACCCGTAGAGGATGTACGTGCCGCTGACCTCGCCGGCCTCCAGGCCGCTGGAGACCAGGACGACCGTCGCGTAGACCAGCCCGGTGGCGAAGGCCAGGGAACCGGCCCAGTCGTACGCCGGGCTGACGCGCCTGACCAGCTCGCGGAAGGCCGTCACGAACACCACCAGGGACGCGAGCGCGACGATCTGGATCAGCAGCCTGGTCAGGACGTTGGAGTCCGGCGGCGGCCCCGAGTGGACGAAATAGAGCGGCACTCCGATGATCAGGGAGGCCGCGGCGGTGATGCCCGCGAGGCCGGTCAGGCGCCGGACGAAGGATTCGGACATGGCAGTCCCCCGAGAGGTCGGTGTGGCTGGTTCCGGCGGATTCGCCGATACCGAGAAGCCTGCCGTCTCCGGGGCTCGCCGTCCCTGGGCCTGGGAGCCGGATCCGCGGTGGTCCTGAGGACACGCCCGGGCAGTTCCTACACGGTCTCCCAGGTGCCGCTGGCGACCGACCGGCTCATGGCGTCCAGCGCGGCGGCGCTGCGCACGGCGTCCGTGAGCGTCGCCCCGTGCGCGGTGCCCTCGGCGACGGAACGCAGGAAGCGGTACGCCTCGATGACCTTCAGGTCGTCGTACCCCATGGCGTTCGCCGCGCCCGGCTGGAACGCGGCGAACTCGCCGTGCCCCGGGCCGACGTACACCGTGCTGACGGACTGGTCCTGGTACGTCGTCCCGCGGCTGACCCCCAGCTCGTTCATGCGCCGGAAGTCCCAGAACACCGCCCCCTTGGTGCCGTGCACCTCGAAGCCGTAGTTGTTCTGCTCGCCGACCGAGACCCGGCAGGCCTCCAGCACCCCGCGCGCCCCGGAGGCGAAGCGCAGCAGGCAGCTGACGTAGTCCTCGTTCTCGACCGGGCCGAGCTCACCGCCCGCGGCGCGGCTGTGGCCCGCCGTCGCCCCGGTCGGGCGGGCCCGCTCCGGCAGGAAGACCGCCGTGTCGGCCGTGAGGGACGTGATGTTGCCGAGCAGGAACCGGGCCAGGTCCGCGCCGTGCGAAGCCAGGTCGCCCAGTACCCCGCTGCCGCCGCGCTCCCGCTCGTACCGCCAGGTCAGCGCGCCCTCGGGGTGGGCCGCGTAGTCGCTGAACAGCCGCACGCGGACGTGCGTGACCGTGCCGATCTCCCCGGAGGCGATCAGCTCGCGGGCCGCCTCCACGGCCGGTGCGTTGCGGTAGTTGAAGCCCACCGTGCCCTGCACGCCCGCCTTGGCCACCGCGTCCGCCACCGCGCGGGCGTCCTCGGCGGTCAGGCCGACCGGCTTCTCGATCCAGAGGTGCTTGCCCGCCTCGGCCATGGCGACGCCGATCTCGCGGTGCAGGAAGTTCGGCGCGGTGATGCTGACCGCCCGCACCCGCGGGTCGGCGGCCACGTCGCGCCAGTCGCGGGTCGTCGAGGCGAACCCGAACTGTGCGGCGGCCTCCTCCGCCCGGCCCGGCACCTCCTCGGCGACCGCCACCAGCTCCGGAACGAGGGACAGCTGCGGATAGTGGTGCCGCACGCGCGCGTACGCCTGGGTGTGCACCCGCCCCATCCAGCCGAATCCGACGACGGCGACGCCGAGCGTGTCCACCATGAGAGCCCCTCTTTGGACCGTTCCAGAACCTGTCCAGCCCACCCTGAGCGCGGTTTCCGCTCGCTGTCAACCCTTTGACAAGCCCGCGCCCCTCATGGAACGGTCCATGTCATGAGAGCGCCGACCATCCGAGACGTCGCCGAACGGGCCGGCGTCTCCAAGTCGCTGGTCTCGCTGGTGCTGCGCGGCTCCGACCAGGTACGCCCCGAGAAGCGGGAGGCCGTGCTCCGGGCCGCCCGGGAGCTCGGCTACCGGCCCAACGCCGCCGCGCGCAGCCTCAGCGAACAGCGCACCCGCACGGTCGGCGTCCTGCTGAACGACCTGCGCAACCCCTGGTTCGTGGACCTCCTCGACGGCCTGAACTCCCTGCTGCACACGGGCGGCCTGCACATGCTGCTGGCCGACGCCCGCCTCAACCGCCGCGCCGGCCAGGACCCGGCCGATCCGCTGCTGGACCTGCGCGTCGACGGCCTGGTCGTGGTCGGCACCCTGCCCGACCCCGCGGCTCTCGGGGCCGTCGCCGCGCGCATGCCGGTCGTCCTGGCCGGTGCCCGCGAGCCGGTGCCGCCCGGGGTGGACCAGGTCGCGGGCGACGACGAGCAGGGCGCGCGGCTGGTCACCGAGCACCTCATCGGCCTGGGCCACCGCCGCATCGCGCACCTGGCCGGCTACGGCGCCGTCGGCGAGCTGCGCCGCCGCAGCTTCGAGGCGACGATGCGGGCGCACGGCCTGGCGGAACGGGCCGTCGTCGAGACCGGCGACATGACCGAGGAGGGCGGCTACCGGGCGACCGTCCGCCTCCTGAGCCGGCCGGACCGCCCCACCGCCGTCTTCGCCGTCAACGACATCACCTGCGTCGGCGCCCTGTCGGCGGCGGAGGAACTCGGCTTGCGCGTCCCGCACGACGTGTCCGTCGTCGGCTACGACAACACGAGCGTCTCCCGGCTGCGCCACCTGTGGCTCACCACCGTCGACAACGCCGGCCACGAGGTCGGCCGCAGGGCCGCCCGCTTCCTCCTCGACCGCTTCGAGCGCCCCGGGGGCGAGGGGCGGCTCCACCTGGCCGCGCCCACGCTGGAGATCCGGGGGACGACGGCGCCGCCGGCCTGACTGGTTCAGCGGACAACCTGGTTGCTTTCCACGGTATTGGCACCCAGGACCTGGACATGGTGGGCCGGCCACCTGCGGACGGTTCGGTGAGGATGACCGTCTCAACCCCTATGCCCTGGTCGGGAGTTCCCGCCGATTCGCGTATTGTTTGCGGCATATGCCCGGCAGTTGGGAATTCCGAGGCATACGAGCGCGCGGTGAAGGGGAAGCAGCAGGTGGACGAGACGCGGCACCGACTCGTCCGGCGAGCCGGACTGACCGGAGGCGCCGTCACGGCGCTCCTGGCCGTCGCGGCCTGCGCCGGACACGCGACCAAGGCGGAACTCCCCTGGTGGGCCGTCCTCGCCGTCGCCGTATCGACGGTGAGCCTCACCGGCTGGACCGGCGCCCGGATCGGCCGCCGGCGAGGGCCCCGGGACGAACCCTTCGAGCCGGGCGAGCAACTGCTCGGCACGTACACGCTGCGCGCCTCACACCCCGAACACATGCCGCCCCCAGGACCGCGCAACTGAGCCCCGCTCCGCACATGCGGTAGGGTTGACCTGCGTGATCACGCGGTTCACCCGCGCGATGCGCAACGGGACGTGGCGCAGCTTGGTAGCGCACTTGACTGGGGGTCAAGGGGTCGCAGGTTCAAATCCTGTCGTCCCGACTGGAGACAGTTGCAGGTCAGGGCCGGTTTCGGAGGTATCCGAAACCGGCCCTGTTCTACGGTCGGGCTGGTCTACGGAATGAAGCCGTAGTCCAACTGACCGGCCAGCCTCGTCCTGTCGTCCTTCAGAGACAGCACGAGCGTGCGTGCGAGGGTGCCGCCGAAGCGGGTCCCGCCGTCGGCGGTCGGGACGGTGTCGATGAAGCTCTCCACCAGCCCGTTGGGCATCACGTAGTGCGAGTACTGCTGTGTCGGGGCATCCTCGGGGTTGCCCAGGACCAGCGCGCTGCCGTTGAGCGGCCGGTAGTCGCTGCGCAGCGCCGGTCCGACGAACCCGTAGAGGCCGTCCCAGCCGCTCAGACCCGGCGCGAACGTGAACTTGTGGCTGATCGTGAACAGGTAGTACTTGCCGCCGCGGATGATCAGGTGCGGCCGTTCGGTCTGCTGGTTCACGCAGTTGGCCGAGAGCAGCGGGGGCTGGAGCTTCCAGTTCTCCATGCTGTCGCCGGTGGCCGTGGCCAGCCCGATGTTGCCCGTGTAGTACTTCGCGTCCTCCGGCACCTCGTGGCCGGCCGGGACGTCACCTATGTCGCGTTTGGTGCACTGGTACGTGCCCGCGGTACCGCCCGTGTTGCCCTCGAACAGCAGGTGGACCTTGCGGTCCCGCGGATCGCGGAAGACGAACGGGTCGCGGAAGGCGTAGATGATCGGGCCTTGCTGCGACTGTTCGAGGGTCTGGTACATCTTGCCGTCGGCCTCGGCGATGATGCGGTGGTCCCGGAAGCCGGAGAACCACACGCGGTTCTTGTCCGCGTGGATCTTGCCGGTCGCCTGCGCGAGACGCTGCAGCGCGTCGTTGGGGTCGACCCCGCCGTTGTCGCGCCCGGAGGCGGTGTAGAAGGAGTACACATTGTCGCCGATGAGCGCTGCCGAGCCGGCCCACTCACGTGAGCCGAACGAGGTGCCGGGCTGGAACAGGTCGCCGCCGTACTTCCAGCTCTTGGCGTCACGCGAGTAGAAGTAGCCGATCTTCGCGTACCAGTGCCGGTCGCCGAACGGCACCGACCGCGGGGCCGTCAGCGAGAAGATGACGTGCCAGCCCTTGTAGGTGGCTGTCTGGGTGTTGAGCTTGGTGAGCGGCCAGGTGTCCCACACCCACACCTTGTCGGTCATCACCGGGAAGTCGGGCGACACGCGGGGGGCGGTGTTGGTCCTGTCCTGCTTGAGTTTCAGGGCGTCCGCGCGGGACCAGACGGCTGTGTGGTCGTCGTCGGCGGTGTACTGCCGTGTGCCCGCCCGGGACGCGTCGTGGGGGGAGGCGGAAGCGGGAGTGATGATGCCGCTCAGCGTCGCGAGGGCTGCCAGACCCGTCGCCAGCCGGAGCACCACTCGTCTTGCTCTGTACATACGTCACCCGTGGGGGGAAGAGGGAACGAATGGAGGATTTGGAACCGGTTCCATCGCTGACGCTACCTCAGTTTTCCGGGAAAAGGGTGAACTTGTGAGGTGAAGATTTACGTACGAGCAGCGGTCGGAGTCGCGCGGTGGAAGTTAATGGAAACCGATCCAATGTCGTCGGCGTACCGCGGGTCAGACTCCCACGGCGGCCGTCGTACGCCGAGGCACGAGCTCCAGTTCCAGCATCTTCTCGACGGGGTCGCCAACGAGCCGGCCGATGCGTTCCAGCAGCAGGCGGGCGGCGATCCCGCCGCTGGTGCGCAGGGGCTGGCGTACCGTGGTCAGCCCTACGTAGGCCGCCACGTCGAGGTCGTCGAAGCCGACCACGGACAGTTCCTGAGGGACCCTCACGCCCGCGGAGCTCGCCGCTTCGATGACCCCCAGCGCCCGGGTGTCGGACGCGGTGACGATCGCGCTGGGGGGCTCCGGAAGGGCCAGCAACTCGTCGGTGAGGCGGTGCGCCACCGCGCGGCCGTGGGGTCCGACCCGGACGTACGGCTCCTCCAGTGCCAGGCCGTACGCGCGCAGTGCCAGCTCGCAGCCCTCGCGCCGACGGGCGCTCGCGCTGAAACGGAAACGACGGTCGGCGACATCGCCCATGAACGCGATGCGACGGTGGCCGAGTTGCAGCAGATGACGGGTCGCCAGCATGCCGCCGCGCACGTCGTCGATCACCACACGTGGCAGGTCCGGGTGCTCACAGTCCAGCAGCACCGTGGACAGACCGGCCCGTGCCAGCTGCTCCGCTTCGTCGTCGGTGGGCGCGAGCGAGATCGCCAGCAGCCCGTCGAAGCGGTCCCCGGCCGCCACCGCCCGGTACTGCTGATCACGCTGATCCGGTGTTGCCACGTCGAGCAGGGTGAGGTCGTGGTCGCTGCCGTGCAGCTCGTGTGAGATGCCACGCAGCCGCTCGACGACCGACGGCTCGGTGGCGAAGGGCGCGATGACGGCGATGCTCTGGGTGCGTCCCGTGGACAACGCGCGAGCGCGCCGGTTGGGCCGGTAGTCCAGATCCCGGATCACCCGCAGCACCCGCTCGCGGGTGTCCTCGCTGACATTCCGGCTGTCGTTCAGGACGCGCGAAACCGTGCCGACCCCCACCCCGGCCCGGGCCGCGACATCGCCGATGGTCGCCCGTTCTCCCACGGCCGTACAGTACCCGAACTCGCAGATCAGCCTGCTGACACGCACATCCTCAGCTGCCGGTGCCGTGCCGGTGGGGGCCCGTCGACTGCCCTTTCCCCCGGGCCTGAACCGCTTGCGGGAGGCGCTTCGGCCCGTCAGCGACCGCCGCCTCCGATGCGTTGCTCCCCCGACCCGCGGACGACCAGCCGAGTGGGCACGGTGATGGTGCGGGCCCGGGAGCGGTCGCCGTCGAGGCGGGCCAGGGCGGTGGTCGCGGCGCTGCGGCCGATCTCCTCGGGCGCCTGGGCGACAACCGTGAGGGCCGGTTCCAGCGCTTCGGCCCTCGGGACGCTCTGCACGCCGCGCCACGGGGAGGTGGGGATGGACCCGCCGTAGTCCCAGTTGTTCATCCAGCCGATCATGCAGCGTTTGCCGCCCGGCGCGTTCTCCCAGGATACGGCCGCGTAGTAGTCCTTGCCGTAGTCGGCCCAGCCGGCGCGCTGCAGAACGGACTCGGCGGGCTTGTCCGCGGTGGTGAACCGGTCGGCCAGCACGTGACCCCAGCCGCCGGTGTTCATGTCGAGGATCCGGATCTGCGCCTTCTTGCCGACGTACGGGCGCATGTCGAAGGACGCCCAGTCCAGGGCCTCACTGCCGGTACCGGTCGCGCTGCGGACGACCTTGCCGTCGACGATCAGATGGACGGACGTCTCCTGCGAGACGGGCTGGGCAGGGGTGTCGGACATGACGATGTGGTCGGCATTGGCATGGCCCCAGCCGCCGGTGTTGCCGTCGACGATCCTGATCCGCGCCTTCTTGCCGGCGAGGTCGCCGACGTCCCACGAGGCCCAGTTGAGCGCCTCGGAGTCCTTCCCGGTGGCACTGCGCACGGCCTGGCCGTCCACGAGGAGCTCGACGGAGGTGGGGTCGGCCGAGCCTGCCGGGTGGTTGCCGCCGCCGATGAGGAAGTGCTTCTTGTCGACGGTGAACTCGGGCGACGTGAGGGTGCCGGTGGTGGAGTCGCCGCTCAGGAAGGTGCCTCGAAGTCGGCGAGTGACGGTGCCCTCGGGCGGAGTGCTGTCCAGCACGGTACCGGCCTCGTGCGGATGCCGCCCGCCGCCGATCTTGAAGTTCAGGTAGGGGCTGGTCACGGTGAAGGAGGGGGAGGTGAGGGAGACGGTGGCGCCGTCTCCGCCTCCGGCCGCCCCCGGCGGTGTCACGGACGCCGATGGTGCGCCCCTGCCCCGGCGGACTTCAGCGTGAAGGAGCGGGCGGCGGCGCTTGCGCCTGCGGGCCGCACGCGGCCCGCGAGAGCCGTGTCCCCGGCGCATGGCGTGGTCGAGGACGTCACCCACCCCCATGGGCGACGTCCTCGACCGCTCCCCCGGTGCCGGACTGTGGCTCAGGTGTCCGCGCGGCGCGTGCGTGCCGTCACCAGCACATCACCGCCGTCTCGCCGGAACCCCAGGCGGAGTACAGGCGTACGCGGACGACGTAGCGGCGGCCCTTGACGAGCCGCACGCCGATCGTGGCGTTGTGCGGAGTCCCCCCGTCGTCCTGGCCGGCGAGGTAGCGGGGCTCCCCGTCCCGCTCCTCGAAGACCACGACGACCGTGTCGCCGTCGCCGAAGGTGCCCAGCGTGTACGTGCGGGTCTCCGGCGGATCGACGACGAAGTCGGCCTGTCCGCCCGGGCCCAGCCCGAGCGGCGCCGAGCGGAACGGCACCAGCGCGGGCGGCGCCGGGTCCGCCGGCGGATACCAGCGGAGCACGAACTCCTTGTCGGCGGCGGACAGGGTGCCGGGCGGGTGCAGACCCGCGCGGTACTGCTCCGGCTCCAGGACCAGCCCCGACGAGAACGGAAACTCCATGATCGACTGCGGGTCCCAGACGCAGCCGTTCACCTCGGCCGGGTCGAGCTTGCGCAGGACGTTGTAGTGCGTCCTCTCCCGGCTCCAGTGGTTCGGCGGGCCCGCCAGCTCGGCGTACACGGCCTCGTCGTCCCAGTGGATGCCGGCGAACGGGCTCTGGTGCTCGTGCAGCATGCCGAGCGCGTGCCCGATCTCGTGCAGGGCCGTCGCGCGCTCCCCGGGCGCGGTCAGGTCCCAGCCGAAGTTCATGGTGCGTTCGTGCAGGCCGGCCAGCAGCGCCTCCCGGCCCACCGCCGACCACGAGCCGTCGCCGGGCTGGAACCCGATGCGCAGTTCGGCCTCCGCACGGTCGTCGACCTCGGCGAAGGTGACGCCGATGCCGAGGTCCTCCCACTCCCGGAAGCACCCGCGCACCACGTCCCGCTGCTCCTCGGCGCCCGCCCAGGACACCCGCCGCGTCATCCCCGTCCCCGGCACGGGGATGACGGACGCGTCGCTGTCACCGTCGAAGAACCAGTAGTGCAGAACGGTGCCGTTGACCCACATCCGCCGTCCGCTCGCGAGCGCGCTCAGCCGCTCGGCCGCCAGCCCCGGTGCGAAGGCGGGCGCCGGCGCCTGAGCCAGCGAGCAGTAGCGTGCGGTCATGGGCCACAGCCTGCCGTGCGGCCCGTCCCGGGCGCCTGAGTCGGGGGCTACTCAAGTCGCCCTGTATCAGAACTGAGTAGCCGCGCTCATGTCTGTGTGACGACTTACGAACGGGACGCGACGACGCTGGAGCTGCCCTGGCCGTTCGCCGGGCGGGAGGACGAACTGGAGCTGGTCCGCCGGTCCCTGGCCGGCCCGCACCGCGGCATCGTGGTGACGGGCCCGGCGGGCTGCGGCAAGACCCGCCTCGTCACCGAGGCGATCCGCGGCACCGGCTGCGCCCGGGCGGCGGGCACACCCGAGAGCCGCGGCCTGCCCTTCGCCGCGTTCGCCCATCTGCTGCCCGAGTCGGTCACCCTGCACCGCGCGGTCCGGCTCCTGTCCGACGTCCGCACACTGCTGGTGGACGACGCGCACCTGCTCGACGACGCCTCCGCCGCCCTGGTCCACCAACTCGCCGTGCACGGCCGCACCCGCCTGCTGGTGGTCGCCGGGGACGGCGCCCCGGTGCCCGGCGCGGTCTCCCGGCTGTGGACCGGCGAACTCCTGCCGCGCCTCGCCCTGGAACCGCTGCCCGAGGAGGAGACCGCACGGCTCCTCACGGCCGGCGCCGGACCTCTCGATCCGCTCACCGCCCACCGGCTGCGGCGCCTGAGCCGGGGCGACCTGCGGCTGCTGCGCGACCTGCTGGACGCCGTGCGCGGCCTGCTGACCCCCGCCCCGGACACCGAGGAGCGGGCCTGGCGCGGCCCGGTGCCGCTGACCACGGCCGTGCGCGAGCGCAGCGCCCACGTCCTCGGCCGCACCTGCCCGCGCGAACGCGAGACCCTCGACCGCCTCGCCTTCGCCGAACCCCTGCCGTCGGATGCGGACGACCTTGACCTCGGGGCCCTCGAAGCCCTGGAGTCCGACGGGCTGGTCCACGTCGACGACCTCGGAGCCGTCCGGCTGGCCCACCCCCTGTACGGCCCCGTGCTGAGGGGCGCCGCCGGCCGGCTGCGGGCGCGCCGGCTGGCCCGGACGCCGGACGCGTACGCCGCGCCCTCGACGCCGAGGCGGCCGCGCTGGCCCGCCGGATCGACCAGGACGACGTACGGGCGACGCCCACGCCCGTGGGGGAGTGGCTGGTCGCCGAGGGCGGCCCGCTGCCGGGCGGGTACGCCGCCGTGCGCGCCCGGTTCGCCCGCCTGCGCGGGGAGGTGAGGGAAGCGGCCGCCTGGGCGCGCGAGGGGCTCGTACGCGACCCCCAGGACGCGGCGTGCCGGGAGGAACTCGCCCGCGCCTCGGCCCTGTCCGGGGATCCGGCGGCCGACAAGGCGGGGGATCTGGACCTGGAGGCCCTCACCGACCCCTACGACGCCGTCCGCCTCGGCGCCCCCGAGAAGGTCATCGACCGGCTGAGCGGCGTGTTCGCCCGGCACGCCGACGCGCTCACCCGGGCCGACGGCCCGGCCCTGGACGCCGTGGCCGAGGAACTGGAGCAGCGGGGCTTCACGCTGTTCGCCGCCGAGGCACACGCCCAGGCCGTGGGCGCCCACCGCGACCCGCGCGCCGCCCGCCACTCCCGCACCCGGGCCGTCGCCCTGGCCCGGCGCTGCCAGGGCGCCCGCACGCCCGCGCTGTCCGGGCTGGTCCTCGGCGAACTCACCGCCCGGCAGCGGCAGATCGTCAACCTCGCGGCGGCGGGCCTGAGCAACCGGCAGATCGCCGAACGCCTCACCCTGTCCGTCCGCACCGTCGGCAACCACCTGTACAGCGCCTACGCCCGGCTCGGCGCCAGCGACCGCGGCGTCCTGCCCTGGCTCACCGAACTGCCGCACGCCCAGCCCGCCTGAGGCGCGGCGGACCGGCGGCCTGACCCGCACAGGGGACGGGTCAGGCCGCCCCGAACGCCGAGAACGCCCACCCGGTGGCCTGGTGCAGCGCGTCACCCGGCAGCGCGGCCCGCGCGTCACGCAGCGCCTCCGCCAGGGACAGCCCGCCGCCGAGGCCCTTGTGCAGCGCGAGCATCAGCGGCACCACGGCGGCGTCGTTCACGGGCGCGCTGCACGCCACCACCCCGGCCGTACCCAGCGGCAGCAGCGCGGTGACCAGGCCGAGCAGCTCGTCGGCGCCGACGGACGCGAAGCGGGCCGTGTCGCAGCACGACAGGATGATCCGGTACGGGCTGCGGTCCAGCCGCTCGAAGTCGTGCACGACGATCGGCCCGTCCGCCATCCGCAGCGAGGAGAACAGCGGGCTGTCCGCCCGGAACGCGCCGTGCGCGGCGATGTGCGCCAGCGCCGCCCCGTCCAGTTCCTCCAACACCCGCGGCACGCGCGCCTCGTCGTCCTCCAGGACGGTCGCGCACGGGTACCGGCCGGCCAGCTCGGGCACCTCCGCGCCGCCCGTGGCCAGGCCCGGGCCGCGCACCAGCACATGGCAGCCGTCCGGCGGCGGCGCGGTCTCCCGCGCACGCAGCCAACTGCCCGCCGACGGCGACACGCTGAGCACCCGCTCCCGCAGCGACGGCAGCAGCGCCCACGGCACCCGGTGCAACCGCCCCGGCGGCACGATCACCACCGGGCCACCGCCCAGCCGCGCCGCGGCCGGCCCCAGCAGCAGCTCCTCCAGCCGCCGCCCCGCCGCCTCCACCACCGGCAGCCGCGCCTCGGCCCCCGGGTGGGCCAGCCGCCGCAGTCCGGCCTGGACGTGCTCGGCCTCGGTCTCCGCCTCCGCGAGCAGCCCGGCCTCGAACCGCCGCACCCGCCCCTGCCCGCACAGCAGCACCTGCACCCGCCCGTCGAGCACGGCGAGTTCCACCAGCAGCACCTCGTCGCCCAGCCGCTCCAGCAGCCGCCCGACGTCGAACCGGTCGCCGCCCCCGGGCGCCTCGCCCCGCATGTGCAGGGTCCGGGAGCGGATCTCCCGCTCCAGTCGCCGCTGTTCACGCTCCAGCGCCGGAACCGGCCGGCCCTCCATCCGGGCCGCCTCCGCCCGCGAGGCGATCTCCCGGAAGGCGGTCATGCCGCTGAGCAGCTCCGGGTCGGCGGGCGGCCGGGTCGGCGGGGCCGACAGCACGGTGGCCCGCCAGCGCTCGCTCCACACCAGCAGCCGTCGCGGCCCGCCCGACACCAGACTGGCCCGCTGCGCCAACGCCGCCAGTTCCGCGCCCTGTTCGGTGGCGCGGGCCCGCAATTCCGAGGCGCCCAGTGTCATCCGGTGGTCGTCGAGCACGTCCAGACCGCGCCGGCAGGCCTCCAGGACACCCCGGGTCGACCCGGCGGCCTGCGCCCGCAGCGCCTGCGCCGACCAGCCCGTCAGCCGCGCCAGCGGCAGGCCGCTGTGCCGGCTGCGCGCGGCGACGGCCAAGTGCCGCTCCGCGTCCGCCGTCCAGCCCAGGCCCAGCGCGATCCGGCCCGCCAGCAGCGACGCCTCCGGCGCGGCCGGAGCACCGAAGGACGCCAGCTTCTCGGCCACCGCGGCGGCGTCCGCGACCAGCCGCCCCGAGCCGCGCCCGGCAGCGTGCCGCGCCTCGATCAGCACCAGCCGGGCGTGCGCCTCCCACCACGTGCGCCGCTGCCCCGCGAACAGCCGTACCGCGAGGGCGGCCCGCGCGATCGCCGTGTGCGGGTCCCCGGCCGGGCGGGCTGCCCGCGCGGCGGCCAGCAGCAACTCGGCCTTGCGGGTGGACTGCCCGCCGATCCCGTCCAGCTTCCTGATCGCCGCGTCCGCCTCGGCCAGCGCCTCGGGCGCCAGCCCGGCCGCCATCAGCACCTCGCAGCGCCGGATGTTCAGCATGAACGTCGGCGTGCCCAGCCGGGCGTACCGCTCCTCCGCCTCGTCCAGCAGCCGCAGCGCCGCCGGCACGTCCCCGGACCGGAACGCGGCCAGGCCCCGGCTCTCCACCGCGTCCGCCTTGTCGTGCTCCTGGCCGGTGGTGTCCCACAGCGCCTCGGCCGCGGTGAAGTCCGCCTCCGCCCGCTCCACCGCACCCAGCGCCAGATGCACGGTGGCCCGCAGGGTCAGCGCCCGCGCCGTCCAGATCACGTCCTCCGCCTGCCGCAGCACCGGCACCGCGCGTCGTACGTCCTCCAGCGCCTCGCGATGGTGACCGAGCACCCACCACACGTACGCCCGCCGGTACAGCACCCGCGCCCGCGTGTGCCCGCCGCCCCGTGCGACGCCCCGCTCGAACGCCGCCAGGCCCTCCCGGGTGCGGCCCGCGTGCACCAGCGCCACCCCCAGCGTGGCCAGCACGTCCGCCTCCCGGTCCGCCGAGTCCGCGCGCGCCGCGCACGCCCGGGCCCGCCGCAGATGGCTCAGCGCGAGCCGCAGATCGCCGAAGTCCCGCTGCCAGATGCCGATCACCTGATGCGCCACCGAGGCGTCCAGCGGGGAGGGGTCGGCGTCGAGCAGCGCCCGGGCCCTCGCGAGAGCCTCGCCCGGGTCGGCGAACACCATCGGCAGCAGTTCCGTAACCGACTCGCTTCCCGCTGTCACTCCTCGGATGGTAGTGGCCCGCGAACCGCACCACACGGGGGTGGCGCTGTATCAAAAGACCGCACCGTGACTCTTGTCGAAGAGAATCGACGACCGCTCCACGGCACCGGCCGACGCCGTCGCCCCACTGGGAGGACCCGCCATGGCACCTCAGCGATTCCACGAGCAGTTCGACCAGATCCAGCGCTCGATGCCGGACGTGCCCCTCGCCATGGGCCCGGACGACTCGGCCGAATTCATGTACGAGAAGGGCGTCGTCCTCGTCCGCGACGGCGAGGAGGCCCAAGTCGTCGAGGACACGGTACGGGCGCACTTCACGGCGGCACCCGACCTCGACCAGGAGCAGGTCCGCCGGGCCGGGCCGCGGACCAACCGCAGCGGCATCACCCGGATCCGCGTCGGCGACCCCGGCGAGGGCGGCCGCGACGCCGACCGCGCCGTCGCGCACGCCCTGCGCTCCGTGCGGGAACAGGAGGCCCGGGCGGGACACCGGATGGTCACCCGCAACCACGTGGTGCACATCGCGGTCAACGCCTGCCCCGGCGACGAACCGGTCCCCGCCCCGCTCAGCGAGCCACCCAACCCGGCCGCCGCCGACACGCCCCACGACCCGGACACCGCCGTCGGCGTCCTCGTCGTCGACACCGGCCTCACGCACGACTACCGCTCCTGCGGCCTGCTCGCCCACACCGGCGGCGACGCCCAGGTCCAGGAGTGCGACGAGCAGGGCATCCTCCAGCAGTACGTCGGACACGGCACGTTCATCGCCGGGCTGGTCGCCGCCGTCGCGCCCAACACCGACATCACCGTCCGCGGCACCCTCAACGACGCCGGCGCCGTCCTGGAGTCCGAGTTCGGCGAGAAGCTCTTCGAGGCCGTCGACGCCGGCGGCTGGCCCGACGTCCTCAGCCTCTCCGCCGGCACCTCCAACGGCCGCACCGACGGCCTGCTCGGCGTCGAGAACTTCATGCGGGAACTGCGCGAGCAGCGCACCCTGCTCGTCGCCGCCGCCGGCAACAACGGCAGCGCCACTCCCTTCTGGCCCGCCGCCTACGCCGACCTGCCCGGCTGGGAGGACTGCGTGCTCTCCGTCGGCGCCCTGCGCAGCGACGGCGAGTTCGGCGCCTGCTTCACCAACCACGGCCCCTGGGTGAAGGTCTACGCCCCCGGCGAGCGCCTCACCAGCGCCCTCACCGGCTTCGAGACACCCGTGCCGTACGTGTACCAGCACTCCACGTACGACGCCTGCCGCTACGGCTTCTCCTACGGCTGCACCTGCCGCCACCCTCGCCACACCGGCGTGCTGAGCGACGAGAGCGCCTCCGCCAAGCCGGACCAGGTGATGTTCGAGGGCTACGCGCAGTGGAGCGGCACCTCCTTCGCCACCCCCGTGACCGCGGGCATGGTCGCCGCCCACATGACGGCGCACAAGGAGACCGACCCGCGCACGGCCCGGCGGCACCTGCTCGCGGCGAACGCCGGCTACGCCGAAGTGCGCGGGGCGCACGTCCCGGCGCTGCGTCCGCCCACCTGGCGCCCGGTCCCGGTCGTGCGCCTCGCCCCGGCCCTGTGACGGCCGAAGCCGCCCCCTCCACGGCGTACGATGACGTGCCGTACTCGAGGGGTGGGGCTGCCGTGGACCGTACTGATGCCGGCGCGCTCGTCCAGGCCGCGGCCGACGGCGACGCGGCGGCCTGGAAAGCGCTCGTGGAAGGGCTGAGCCCCCTGGTGTGGTCCGTGGTGCGGGCCCACCGGCTCTCCGACGCCGACGCGCACGAGGTGTACCAGACCGCCTGGTTCCGCTTCGCCCAGTACCTCGGGCGGATCCGGGAACCCGACAAGGCGGGCGCGTGGCTCGCGAGCACCGCGCGCCACGAGTGCCTGAAGGTGATCCGCAGCTCCAGGCGGCTGACCCTGACGGACGATCCGCAGCTCCTGGACCGGGTCAGCGAGGACGGTACGCCGGAGCAGTCGCTGCTCGACTCCGAGGAGGCGGCCGCCCAGAGCGAACGCGTCCGGCGGCTGTGGCAGGAGTTCGAGGAACTGGGCGAGCGGTGCAGGCAGTTGCTGCGTGTGCTGATGGCCACGCCGCCGCCCAGCTATCAGGACGTGTCCGCCGCCCTGGGGATCGCGGTGGGCAGCATCGGGCCGCTGCGCCAGCGCTGTCTGCGGCGCCTGCGGGCCCGGCTCGAGGCCCGGGGGGCGATGTGAGCGGCACGAACCACACGGACGACAGGGACGACGAGGTCTTCGGCGACGAGGACTGGGGAGACGAGGAGTTCGACGCCGGGCTGTTGGAGGAGGAGCTCCGGCAGGCCGCCGCCGTGCTGGACCCGGTGCCCGCGGAGCTGCAGCAGATCGCCGTGGACGCGTACGCCCTGCACGACCTCGACGCCCGCGTCGCCGAGCTGACCTTCGACTCGCTCGTCGACGCCATCCCGGTCCGGGGAGTCACCGACGTGCCCCGGATGCTGACGTTCCGGGCGGGCGAGGTGACCGTCGACGTCGAGGTGACCGAGGACGGGCTGATGGGACAGGTGCTGCCGCCGCAGCCGGCCCGCATCGAGGTCCTGGGCGGCCCCCGGCCCGGATCCCCCTTGACCGCCGACGACCTGGGCCGCTTCACCGGCGACGTGCCGCCCGCCGGCCCGTTCGCCCTGCGGTTGCGCACGGGCGCGGACGTGGTGGTGACGGAGTGGCTGCGGGCCTAGCCCCCGCCGCGCCCGGCCCTCGCCGTACGGCAGGCGGATCCGGGTCAGCGGCCCCTCGCGCATCAGCTCCGCGAGGACCGGGTCGAACTCCGTCCCGTCCAGGTCGAGGGCGGGCCAGTCCCGCACCGGGGGCGGTGCCTGGCCGGTCAGCGTGGTGGTCTCCTCCGTCATGGACCCACCCTCGCCGCGTCCCGGGCGCTTGCCGCGCGGGAGTGCTCCAGCCGGTGGCGGTTCAGCGGGACGCGGCGTCGACGAGCCCGGCGAGGGCGGCGGCGAGCCGTTCCAGCCCGGGTCCGGCGGGACCGCCCGGCTCGGTCATGTAGGTGTCCCGGCGGATCTCCACCATGAGGGCGCTCACCTCGGGCCGCGTCCCGTAGTACTCCAGGGGAACGTAGGTCCCGCGGAACGGGGTGTCGAGCTCCGTCTCCCCGAACGCCGCCCGGGCGGCGTCCAGCAGCGCCGCCGGGGTGTGGAAGGAGTCGGTGCCGAGGCAGACCGCGGGGCGGGGGCCTTCCCCGTGCAGCTCGTACGGGAGTCTCCGGCTCGGGTAGGAGTGCACGTCGATGATCACGGCCCGCCCGGTGGCGGCCAGCCGGTCCGCCACGGCCTCGGTCATCGCCCGTGCGTAGGGCAGGAAGTACCGCTCGACGAGCGGCCCCGCGTCGACGCCCTCGGACCGCAGCGGATCGCCGTGCGTGGTCCTCGTGTACACCGCGCCCATCCCGACGGCCCGCATCTCCTCCCGCTCGTCCGGGAACCGCTCCGGGTCGACGACCAGCCGCGACAGCCGGTTGACGAACCGCCACGGCCTGACGCCGGCCAGCCCGGCCGCCGTCGCGGCGATCTCCGCGGTGTGCGCGTCGGTGATGTGGTCCAGCTCCCGGGCCAGTTCCTCGTCGTCGAGCACGATCCCGTCGCGTACGGCGTCCGGGATGTCCCGTGCGGAGTGCGGCACGTGGAGGATCACGGGGGAGTGGCCGGCCCCGGGGAGCAGTGCGAAGGAGGGCGGCGCGTCGGTCATGGGGCGGCTCCCGGGTGGCATCGGGGACGGTGGGTGAGGCGGCGGGGTGAAGCGGTGGGTGCGGCGGGTGAGACGGCTCCGCCCCGGCCGGGCGCGGTGCCGGCCGGGGCGGAGCCAGGGGATCGGGGGATCCGGGCCGTCAGCTCAGGGACGCCAGGGCCTCGTTCCACGTGGCGGACGGGCGCATGGCCTCCGCGGCCTTCGCCGGGTCGGGCTGGTAGTAGCCGCCGATGTCGACCGGCTTGCCCTGGGCGGCGATCAGCTCGTCGACGATCTTCTGCTCGTTCGCGGCGAGCGTCTCGGCGATCGGGCCGAAGGCCTTGGCCAGGTCCGCGTCGTCGGTCTGCTTGGCCAGCTCCTGCGCCCAGTACAGGGACAGGTAGAAGTGGCTGCCGCGGTTGTCGATGCCGCCGACGCGACGGGTCGGGGACTTGTCCTCGTTGAGGAAGGTCGCCGTGGCCCGGTCGAGGGTGTCGGCCAGGACCTGGGCGCGGGCGTTGCCCGTCACCTTCGCGTACTGCTCGAAGGACGGCACCAGCGCGAAGAACTCACCGAGGGAGTCCCAGCGCAGGTAGTTCTCCTTGACCAGCTGCTGCACGTGCTTCGGCGCCGAGCCGCCCGCGCCCGTCTCGAACAGGCCGCCGCCCGCCATCAGCGGGACGACCGACAGCATCTTGGCGCTGGTGCCCAGCTCCAGGATCGGGAACAGGTCGGTGAGGTAGTCGCGCAGCACGTTACCGGTGACGGAGATGGTGTTCTCACCGCGGCGGATGCGCTCCACCGACAGCTTGGTCGCCTCGACCGGGTTGAGGATCCGGATGTCCAGGCCCTCGGTGTCGTGCTCCGCCAGGTACGTCTTGACCTTGGCGATCAGGTTGGCGTCGTGGGCGCGGGTCTCGTCCAGCCAGAACACCGCCGGGTCGCCGGTGGCGCGGGCGCGGGTGACGGCCAGCTTCACCCAGTCCTTGATCGGCGCGTCCTTGGTCTGGCAGGCGCGGAAGATGTCACCGGCCGAGACGGTCTGCTCGATCAGCGCGGTGCCGTTCTGGTCGACCAGGCGGACCGTGCCCGTCGTGGCGATCTCGAACGTCTTGTCGTGGCTGCCGTACTCCTCGGCCTTCTGCGCCATGAGGCCGACGTTCGGCACCGAGCCCATGGTCGAGGGGTCGAAGGCGCCGTTGGCCTTGCAGTCCTCGATGACGGCCTGGTAGACGCCCGCGTAGGAGGAGTCCGGGATGACCGCGAGGGCGTCGTGCTCCTGGCCGTCCGGGCCCCACATGTGGCCGGAGGTGCGGATCATCGCCGGCATGGAGGCGTCGATGATGACGTCCGACGGGACGTGCAGGTTGGTGATGCCCTTGTCGGAGTCGACCATGGCCAGCTCCGGGCCCTCGGCGAGCTCGGCGTCGAAGGAGGCCTTGATCTCGGCGCCCTCCGGCAGGGCGTCCAGGCCCTTCCAGATGCCGCCCAGACCGTCGTTCGGGGTCAGGCCGGCCGCGGCGAGCTTGTCGCCGTACTGCGCGAACGTCTTCGGGAAGAAGGCGCGCACCACGTGGCCGAAGACGATCGGGTCGGAGACCTTCATCATCGTGGCCTTCAGGTGCACCGAGAACAGCACGCCCTCGGCCTTGGCCCGGGCGACCTGCGCGGTCAGGAACTCGCGCAGCGCGGCGACCCGCATCACGGAGGCGTCGACGACCTCGCCCTGCTGGACGGGTACGGACTCGCGCAGCACGGTGGTCGTGCCGTCGTCGCCGACGAGCTCGATGCGCAGGGCACCGTCCTCGGCGATGACCACGGACTTCTCGGTGGAGCGGAAGTCGTTCTGGCCCATGGTCGCCACGTCCGTCTTGGACTCGGCGGTCCAGGCGCCCATGCGGTGCGGGTGGGACTTGGCGTAGTTCTTCACCGAGGCCGGGGCGCGGCGGTCCGAGTTGCCCTCACGCAGGACCGGGTTCACCGCGGAGCCCTTGACCTTGTCGTAGCGGGCGCGGATCTCGCGCTCCTCGTCGGTCTTCGGGTCGTCCGGGTAGTCCGGCAGCGCGTAGCCCTGGCCCTGCAGCTCGGCGATGGCGGCCTTGAGCTGCGGGATGGACGCCGAGATGTTCGGCAGCTTGATGATGTTGGCGGCGGGCGTCTTGGCCAGCTCGCCGAGCTCCGCGAGGGCGTCCGGGATGCGCTGGTCCTCGGTCAGGTACTCCGGGAACACGGCGATGATGCGCCCGGCCAGCGAGATGTCGCGGGTCTCCACCGGGACACCCGCCTGCGAGGCGTACGCCCGGACCACCGGCAGGAAGGAATACGTCGCCAGGGCGGGGGCCTCGTCAGTGTGCGTATAGATGATGGTCGAGTCAGTCACCGGGTGCTCCGCTCCACGTCTGCAACATTGCTCGACATCAAGATATCTCGTGATCGACCTCGTCTCGACAGGGGTCCGCTGCCAGTTCTGCGCCACTGATCACCCCGGGGCCCACGCCGGGGGTGCGGTACGGGACGGAGGCGGCCCCGGCGGCTGCCCAGGCCGATCCGCCGACCGGTACGGCGGTCGACCGTGCGGGACGCCGGACCTGGCCGGCGAGCGGCCCACGACCGCCGGGGCGCTCAGTCGAACCTGGCGGCCGGCACCTCGCCCGGCTCGGTCTCGCCGGTCCGCTGCTGCGGGATGACGACCGCGCCCTGCTGGAGCGCCACCGTCCGGGCCGGGGCGGGGATGCGGATGCCCTCCGCGCGGTACCGCTTGTGCAGGCGCTTGATGAACTCGTGCTTGATCCGGTACTGGTCGCTGAACTCGCCGACGCCCAGGATGACGGTGAAGCCGATGCGGGAGTCGCCGAAGGTGTGGAAACGGATGATCGGCTCGTGGTCGGGCACGGCGCCCTCGACGTCCTTCATCGTCTCGGCGATGACCTCGTTGGTGACCCGCTCCACGTGGTCCAGGTCACTGTCGTAGGCCACCCCGACCTGGACCAGGATGGTCAGCTGCTCCTCGGGCCGCATGAAGTTGGTCATGTTCGCCTTGGCGAGCTGACCGTTGGGGATCACGACGAGGTTGTTGGACAGGTTGCGGATCGTCGTCTGCCGCCAGTTGATGTCCTCGACGTAGCCCTCCTCACCGCTGCTGAGCCGGATGTAGTCACCGGGCTGGACGGTCTTGGAGGCGAGGATGTGGATGCCCGCGAAGAGGTTGGCGAGGGTGTCCTGCAACGCCAGCGCGACCGCCAGACCGCCGACACCGAGGGCGGTGAGCAGCGGGGCAATGGAGATGCCCAGCGTCTGGAGCACCACCAGGAAGCCGATCGCCAGGACCAGGATCCGGGTGATGTTGACGAAGATCGTGGCCGAGCCGGCGACCCCGGACCGGGACTGGGTGACCGTGCGTACCAGTCCGGCCACCACCCGCGCCGCGGACACCGTCGCGACGAAGATGAGCAGCACGGTGAGCACCTGGTTGGTGTGGTGCTGCACCGTGCGGGTCAGCGGCAGCACCGCCGCCGCGCCCGCCGCGCCGCCCACGACCGCGGCCCACGGCACCACGGCCCGCAGCGCGTGCACGATCACGTCGTCCCCGCTCCAGCGGGTGCGGTCGGCGTGCCCGCCCAGCCAGCGCAGCAGGATCCGCAGCGCGAACGCGGCCAGCAGGCCCGAGGCGAGGGCGATGCCGGCGAACAGCAGATCGTCCACGGTGAGGGCCCGGTTCACCGGTCACCTCCGGGGAGGGGAAGTGCGGCGAACGCCGTCGCCGGCGGCCGGATGTGAAGTCTCGTCACGTCGTCACCTGCTCGTTTTCCGGGATGTCCGATGGGGACCGACCACCCTGACCCGCGGTCGGCACGATCGTTCATCCTGCCGCATCCCGGACGGGGGTTCGTACCGCGGACGGGGGTGACCGGGGCGTGAGTTACTGCACATGACGCGCCGTCATGTGCGCCCCCTCGGCTGTCCGGCACCACGTCCGGCGCGGCGTCCGTTCGCCACGTCCCGCGCGGCTCCCGCGCGCCGGGACCGGAGCGCCGCCCGGACTCAGATCACCTTCAGCCGCACCAGCGCCCCGAGCGTCAGCGCGCCCGGCACCAGCGGCAGCCACACCGTGACGACCCGGAAGGCCAGGACCACCGCCGTGGCCACCGCGGCCGGGCCGCCCGCCGCGACCAGCGCCACGACCAGCGCCGCCTCCACCGAGCCGATCCCGCCCGGCGTGGGCACCAGCGCGACGGCGACCGTCGCCGCCAGGTAGGCCACCGCCATGTGCGCGAGCGGCACGTCCAGCCCCAGCGACTTCCCCACCAGCACCAGAACCGTCGCCTGCAGCGCGGGGAAGGCGAACGACCCGCCCCACAGCGCCAGGGCCCGGGCCGGGCGGGTGTGCACCGAGCGCGCCTCGCCGAGCGCCGTCCGCAGGAAGGTCACCACGGCCGAGCGCACCCGCCGGACGAGGACGAGCACGGCCGCCGCGACCAGGACCAGGGCGCCGGCCCCGGCCAGCAGCGGGCCGAACGCGGTCTCCGGAACCAGGGTGCCGAGCCGCAGCGCGTCGGGGAACGCGAGGAGCAGAACGCCCAGCAGGGCCACCCGGCCGACGCTCTCCGCCAGCAGGTAGAGCGCGAGCGCCGCCGAGGAGCGGGCGAGCGGCAGCCCGCACACCGTCATGAACCGCAGGTTGACCGCGCTCGCGCCCAGCCCGGTCGGCAGCAGGTGGTTGGCCGCGCCGGCCGCGAACTGCGTCGCCAGCAGCCGCCGCCGGGGCAGCCTCTCGACGACCGCGCCCTGCCGGGTGCACGCGGCCGCGACCCAGGTCAGACAGGTCGCGCCGACCGCGGCCAGCAGCCACGGCCAGGAGGCGGTGCCGAGGTGCGCGAAACCCTCGGCCAGCACGGACCGGTGCCGCACCGCGACCACGGTGACGAGCAGGAGCGGAAGCAGGCACAGGATCTGCCGCAGGCGGCGGACCGGGACGCGACGGGGGAGTCGTCCCGGGCGGAGTTCGGGGAGTTGGACCGCTGTCACATCCGCAGAGGCTTCCCACCGCGCGCCAACGGCGGGTTGCGGAAGCGGGGACTGCGGATTGCCTGCGGGAAGCGGCTGGGGCTCGGGCACGGGGAGCGGCTGCGTGGGGAGCGTCATCGGGGCCTTTGCGCGGGGGGACGGGGGAGTGGGGGTTGGGGCTGATTGTGCGGGATGTCGGGGGCGCCGCGCGAGCGCCTTGACCTCAAGAATGCTTGAGGTTCTACGTTCGCTGCCATGAGCATGGAGACCACAGCGTGGACACAGCTGCACAGCGTCATGACCGCCCAGGAGGAGCGCCGCCCCTTCGCCCTCGCGACCCTGCGCCGCATCGGCGCCTTCGCCCGCCCGCACCGGCGCCGCATCGCCCTCTTCGTCCTGCTCGGCGTGGGCACCGCGCTGCTCGCCGTGGCGACCCCCGTCCTGGCCGGACGGGTCGTCGACGTCATCGTCTCCGGCGGTGACGAGGACACCGTCGTACGCCTGGCCCTGCTCATCGCGCTGATCGCGGTGGCGGAGGCCGCGCTCGGCATCCTCGGCCGGAGGCTGTCGGCGACGCTCGGCGAGCACCTCATCCTCGACCTGCGGACGGCCGTCTTCGACCATGTGCAGCGCATGCCCGTGGCGTTCTTCACACGCACACGTACGGGCGCCCTGGTCTCCCGGCTCAACAACGACGTCATCGGCGCCCAACGCGCGTTCAGCAACACCCTGTCCGGAGTGGTCAGCAACCTCGTCACGCTGCTGCTCACGCTCGCCGTGATGCTCACCCTGTCCTGGCAGATCACCCTGCTCGCGCTGGTGCTGCTGCCGGTGTTCGTGGTCCCGGCCCGGCGCATGGGCAGCCGGATGGCCCGGATGCAGCGGGAGGCGGCGACCCTGAACGCGGCGATGGGCACCCGGATGACCGAGCGGTTCTCGGCGCCCGGCGCCACGCTCGTCAAGCTCTTCGGGCGGCCCGAGGAGGAGTCGCGCGAGTTCGCCGAACGGGCCCGCCGGGTCGCCGACATCGGAGTCCGGACGGCCACCGCCCAGGCGGCCTTCATCACCGCCCTCACCCTGGTCTCCGCCCTCGCCCTGGCCCTGGTCTACGGCCTCGGCGGCTACCTCGCCCTGCGCGGCACCCTGGAGCCCGGCGCGGTCGTCTCGCTGGCGCTGCTCCTCACCCGGCTCTACGCGCCGCTGACCGCGCTGGCCGGGGCGCGGGTCGAGGTGATGAGCGCCCTGGTCAGCTTCGAGCGCGTCTTCGAGGTGCTCGACCTGAAGCCGCTCATCGAGGACAAGCCGGACGCGCGCCCGGTGCCCGACGGGCCCGTGGCGGTCGAGTTCGAGAACGTCCGCTTCGGCTACCCGGCCGCCGACAAGGTCTCCCTGGCCTCGCTGGAGGAGGTCGCGTCCCTGGACAAACGCGGCGGCGACGAGGTCCTGCACGGCATCTCCTTCCGCGCCGAACCCGGCCAGACCGTCGCGCTCGTCGGCTCCTCCGGCGCGGGCAAGTCGACCATCGCCCAGCTGCTGCCGCGCCTGTACGACACCGACGCGGGCCGGGTGCGCATCGGCGGCGTCGACGTCCGCGACCTGACGGCCCGCTCCCTGCGCGAGACCCTCGGCATGGTCACCCAGGACGGACACCTCTTCCACGACACCGTCCGCGCCAACCTCCTGCTCGCCCGGCCCGAGGCCACGGAGGACGAGCTGTGGGACGCCCTGCGCCGGGCCCGCCTCGACGACCTCGTACGATCCCTGCCCGACGGCCTCGACACCGTCGTGGGCGAACGCGGCTACCGGCTCTCGGGCGGCGAACGCCAGCGCATGACCATCGCCCGGCTGCTGCTGGCCCGCCAGCGCGTCGTCATCCTCGACGAGGCCACCGCCCACCTCGACAACACCTCCGAGGCCGCCGTCCAGGAGGCCCTCACCGAAGCCCTGGAGGGCCGGACGGCGGTCGTGATCGCCCATCGGCTCTCCACGGTCCGGGCGGCGGACCAGATCCTGGTGATCGAGGCCGGCCGGATCGTGGAGCGGGGCACGCACGAGGAACTGCTGGCGGCGGGGCGGCGGTACGCCGAGCTGTACCGCACCCAGTTCGAGGGCGCCCGGACCGCCGCGGTGGAGCGGGCCGCGTAGCGAGTGAACACCTCCGGACGCCGGTCCGTACTCCCCTGGGGTGCTCCTGCTCCCCTGGAGTGCTCCTGCCGAAAGCCCGCACCCGGAGAGGCGACGTGTCCCACCAGCAACCCCTCGCACGATCCGACCGCCGGACCCCGTCCCGCACCCGACGGCCGCGCGCCGTCGCCGCGGCCGGGGTCCTGGCCGCGCTCGTCCTCGTCACCGCCTGCGGCGGCGGTGACGACGACAAGGCGGCGGCGAAGCCGAGCCGGGCCGCGGCTCCCGCCGCCGGGGTCGTCGCGCCGGCGAAAGTTGAGGTGATCGCCGGACTGGCCGGCTGCACGGCGAAGATCCGCACCGAGGCGGACGAACTGCGCGAGGGCGTGTGCCACACCGCGAAGGGTGACTTCCTCATCACCACCTTCCCCGAGGAACGGCTCAAGGAGACCTGGCTCGAGTCGGCCCGCGTGTACGGCGGCACGTACCTGGTCGGCATGCGCTGGGTGGTCAGCGCCAAGCCGGAGATGCTGGAACCGCTCCGCGCGAAACTCGGCGGCACCATCCGTAAGTTGTCGGGCATCGGCCCCGACGCGAACGCCTCCTGACGGCGGACCACGGCACCTCCCTTCCGGTTTCCGCTGGTGGACGTCATGATTGTGCGACTCCGCACATGAGCCGCCCCCCGCGCGCCGGCAGAGAAGATTGAGTTCGTCGTGGTCGCCACCTTTCGTCGCCATTCGCTCGCGGGCGAGATGCTGGTGCTCCAGCTCGCCATCGTGGTGGTGGTGCTGCTGGCGGTCGCCGCGGTCTCCCTCGCCCAGTCGCAGGCCACCTTCAACCGCGTCGAAGGACGCCGGGTGAGCGCGCTCGCCGAACAGCTGGCCGCCAACCCGCTGGTGCGCAGCCGGCTCGCGAGCCCCGCGCCCGGGGAATCGCTCGCCCCCCTGGTGCTCTCCACCCAGGCGCAGTCCGGAGTGACCTCGGTGACGGTGGCCGACGCCGCCGGCCGGATCGTCAGCTCCACCAACCCCACGGTCGTCGGCGAGCGACTGCCGCGGGGACCCGGCACCGCCCGGGGACGGGGCTGGTCGGGTCAGCTGACCCTGGACGGCAACCGCGAGCTGGCCGCCCAGGTCCCGGTCCTCGGGGCGACCGAGGAGAACCTCGGCCGGATCCTCGGCACGGTCATGATCGGCGAGGCCGACCCGACGGTGTGGCAGCGGCTCAACGGCGCCTCCTCCTATCTGCTCGCCTACCTCGGCATCGCCAGCGGACTCGGCGTGGCCGGCTCCTGGCTGCTCGCGCGGCGGGTCAAGCGGCAGACCCTCGGACTGGAGCCCGGCGAGATCGCCGGGCTCGCCGAGCACCGGGAGGCGATGCTCCACGGAATCGCCGAGGGCGTCATCGCCCTGGACCCGCAGCACCGGCTCACCCTCGTCAACGACATGGGCCGCCGCCTGCTCGACCTGCCCGAGGACTGCGTCGGCCAGAGCCTGGACGGCCTCGGCATCGACGGACGGCTGCGCGACGTGCTGGCCGGGACCGCCGCCGGCAAGCGGGACGAGGTCGTCGTCCGCCACGGCCGGGTCCTGGTCATGAACCGGATGACCGTCACCAAGGACGGCCGGCTCCTCGGCTCGGTCACCACGCTGCGCGACCGCACCGAACTCGCCCGGCTGGAACGGGAGATCGGCTCCTTCCGCAGCTCCTCGGAGCTGCTGCGCGCGCAGGCCCACGAGTTCGCCAACCAACTGCACACCATCTCCGGGCTCATCCAGATCGGCGAGCAGGACGAGGTCGTGCGCTACATCCGTGCCCTGAACCAGCGCCGCCAGTCCCTCGACGTCACCCTCAGCCGCCGCGTCCGGGACACCGCGGTGGCCGCCCTGCTGATGGCGAAGGCGTCCCTCGCGGCCGAACGCAAGGTCAGCCTGCGGATCTCCGACGACACCGCGCTGGAACGGCTGTCCCCCGAGGACGCCGCCGACGTGGCGACCGTCGTCGGCAACCTGGTCGACAACGCCGTCGACGCCGCCGCCCAGGACGACGACGCCTGGGTGGAGGTGGCGCTGCGCCAGGACGCCTCCAGCGTGGAGATCGTGGTCCGCGACTCCGGCCCGGGCGTCGCCCCCGAACTCGCCCACGAGGTGTTCTCCCACGGCTTCACCACGAAGGCCGCCCGGGAGGGCGAGCGCGGCATCGGACTGGCCCTGACCAAGCTGGTCTGCGAACGGCACGGGGGCGAGATCTCGGTGTCCAACACCCCCGACGGGGCCGTGTTCACCGCACGCATGACCGTCGGCCACCTCACCGGCACGGTGGCGGAAGGAGCGGCCCCATGACCACGACGAGCGACAAGACGGGCACGATCGACGTCCTCGTGGTCGACGACGACTTCATGGTGGCCAGGGTGCACCGCGCGTTCGTCGAACGCGTCGAGCCGTTCCGCGTCGTCGGCATCGCCCACACCGGCGCCCAGGCGATCGAGGCCGTGGACGCACTGCGCCCCGACCTCATCCTGCTCGACCTGTACCTGCCCGACCTCTTCGGCCTCGACGTCATCCCACGGCTGCGCACCGCCGGCCACGACTGCGACGTCATGGTCATCAGCGCCGCGCAGGAAGCCGACACGGTACGCGGCGCCGTCCGCCGGGGCGTGGTCGACTACCTCCTCAAACCCTTCGACTTCGAGGACCTGCGTCCCCGCCTGGAGCGCTACGCCGCCCAGCGCGGCCGGCTCCTCACGGCGGTGGTACGCGGCCAGGCGGACGTGGACCGCGTCCTGGCCGGCGCGTTCGTCCCCGCGCCACCGGCCCACACCCTGCCCAAGGGCATGAGCGTCGAGACCGCCGCTCTCGTCGAGCGGGCCCTGCGCGAGGCGGACGGCACGCTGTCCGCCACCGAGTGCGCCGCCCTGACCGGCGTGTCCCGCGTGAGCGCCCGCCGCTACCTGGAGTACTTCCACAGCACCGGCAGCGCGGAGGTGTCGCTGCGCTACGGCGCGGCGGGACGCCCGGAGCGGCGTTACGCCTGGCGGACGTGACGCCGCCTGCTCACTGCGGTGGGTTGCCGTGCTTGCGCAGGGGCAGGTCGGCGTGCTTGCTCTGGAGCATGGCGAGGGACTTGATCAGGACCTCGCGGGTCTCGGCGGGGTCGATGACGTCGTCGACCAGGCCGCGTTCGGCCGCGTAATAGGGGTGCATGAGCTCGGACTTGTACTCCTTGACCATCTTCTGCCGCATCGCCTCGGGGTCCTCGGCCTCGGCGATCTGGCGGCGGAAGATGACGTTGGCCGCGCCCTCCGCACCCATGACGGCGATCTCGTTGGTGGGCCAGGCGTAGGTGAGGTCCGCACCGATGGACTGGCTGTCCATGACGATGTACGCACCTCCGTAGGCCTTGCGCAGGATCAGNGAGATCCTCGGCACGGTCGCGTTGCAGTAGGCGTACAGCAGCTTCGCGCCGTGGCGGATGATGCCACCGTGCTCCTGGTCGACGCCCGGGAGGAAGCCGGGGACGTCCAGAAGGGTGATGATCGGGATGTTGAAGGCGTCGCACATCTGGACGAAGCGGGCCGCCTTCTCCGAGGCCTCGATGTCCAGCACACCCGCCAGCACCTGCGGCTGGTTGGCGATGATGCCGACGACCTGGCCGTCCATCCGGCCCAGCGCGCAGATGATGTTGCGGGCCCAGCGCTCGTGGACCTCCAGGTANTCGCCGTCGTCGACGATCTCCTCGATGACCTTGGTCATGTCGTANGGCCGGTTGCCGTCCGCCGGGACCAGGTCCAGCAGGACGTCCGAGCGGCGGTCGACNGGGTCGGAGGCCTCCGCGCGGGGCGGGTTCTCGCGGTTGTTCTGCGGGAGGAGCGAGAGCAGGTAGCGGACCTCCGCGATGCAGGTCTCCTCGTCGTCGTAGGCGAAGTGGCAGACCCCGCTNGTCTCGGCGTGGACGTCCGCGCCGCCCAGGCCGTTCTGCGTGATCTCCTCGCCGGTGACCGCCTTGACCACGTCCGGGCCGGTGATGAACATCTGCGAGGTCTCGCGGACCATGAACACGAAGTCCGTCAGGGCCGGNCTGTAGGCCGCGCCGCCCGCGCACGGGCCGAGCATCACCGAGATCTGCGGGATCACGCCNGAGGCCTTGGTGTTGCGCTGGAAGATGCCGCCGTAGCCGGCGAGGGCNGAGACGCCCTCCTGGATGCGGGCNCCCGCGCCGTCGTTGAGGGAGACCAGGGGGGCACCGGCCGCGATGGCCATGTCCATGATCTTGTGGATCTTCGTGGCGTGGGCCTCGCCCAGCGCGCCGCCGAAGATGCGGAAGTCATGGGCGTAGACGAAGACCGTCCGGCCCTCCACCGTGCCCCAGCCGGTGAGCACACCGTCGGTGTACGGCTTCTTCGCCTCCAGGCCGAAGCCCGTGGCCCGGTGCCGGCGCAACTGCTCGACCTCCCGGAACGACCCGGGGTCCAGGAGCAGCTCGATGCGCTCCCGCGCGGTCAGCTTGCCCTTGGCGTGCTGCGCCTGGGTCGCCTTCTCGCTCGGGCCGGCCACCGCCTGCGCACGGATCTCGTGCAGTTCGGCCACGCGTCCACGCGCGTCGGTCGGCTCACCCGGCGCCTCATCCAAAACGGTCATGTAGCGACCTTACGAAGCCGACCAAGGATTCCGGGCCGTCGACTCCTCACAGTCTCCGGCGTGTTTTCCTGGTACCCCTGAACAGAACCATGGCGGGGTGCAGCCTTTTCGACTGTTCAGGGGGCGTTCGGCTTGTAGGGGTCGCACAAGGGCCTCAGCCGAGCGTCACCTCACATCGGTGGGTGGCGCAGGCCTTCCCCGGGGTGACGCGCAGGCGCAGCCGACGGCCGGTCGCGAGCACCTCGACCGTCTCGTCCGCGTGGACGACCCGGCGGACCGGGCGGTCCCAGGTGATCTCCAGCGGTTCGCCCGTGCGAGGCGGCTCGCTCACACAGAGGGTAACGGTGCGGCCCCGGCGGACGGCCAGCAGGCTCGCGCCGGCGGAGGCGGTGAAGGGGCCCGCCGTCCCGGGCTGCCAGAAGTTCGCGGCGGTGAGGCCGAGGGAGGGCACGGTGACCGCCTGGCGGGAGGCGTCGTTGGCGAGGACCGACAGCCAGGAGCGGTCGGCGGCGCGGCGCGCGAGCGCGCGGGGCGACGCGCCGGGCATCAGGACGTAGGCGTACGTGGCGTCCATCGGGTCGGTGCCGTGGTCGATCCACAGGGTCTGCCAGCGGCGGGTGCGGCGCTCCGGTGTGCTGCCGGTGTTGATGTCGGACCAGGCGCCGGTGCGGTCCTCGCGCAGGGCCTTCGGCGAGCCGTCGAGCATGACCCAGCCGCCGTGGTCCTCCAAGTGCGCCCAGTTCGGGCCCCGGACGAAGCGCTGGGTGCCGTTCTCGCCGAGGTTGCGGTTGTCGACGATCGTCTCGACGGGGACGCCGTCGGAGCAGGTGATCCCGGCGCCGAGGCAGATCACCGCGTCGGCGGCGCAGAACCAGGACTTGCGGGCCTGGAGGGTGGAGCCGAGGCCCTTGAGGTGCTGGCCGAGTGCCGCGTAGGTGCCGTCGGTGGTGCCGCCGACCCAGCGGGCGTCCGGGCGGGCCGTGCCCCACTCGCCGCCCTCCCGGTCGGCGAGCCGTCGGGTGGAGACGGTGGTGCCGGGCAGGCGGTACCAGTCGACGGTCGGCCAGTACCAGTCCGTGTACTGGTCGCTCACGCCCGCCCACCAGCCGACCATGCCGGCGCCGGTGTGCCAGCCGCGCGGGTTCTCGCCGTTGCCGCACTCGTAGTGGGCGATGCGGTCGCTGGCCATGGCGATGTTCACGGTGAAGCCGGGGCGGCGGTGGACGGCGCGGTCCATGGCGGCGAAGAGGTGGTGGCCGGTGGGCTCGGGCGCGGCCGGGACGGGCGAGGCGGCGATCGCGTGCAGCCGGGCGAGGTCGGCGACGTCGAACTGGGGTGCCGTCAGCAGCGGTGTCACGGTGTCGCGTTCGATCCAGCCCTTGACGCGGGCGTGCCAGCGGTCGCGTTCCGCCGGGCTCGCCGCGGTCGCGAGGAGGGCGATGGCGGCGATGAGCTGCCCGCCGTGGAAGTGGTCGGAGCGCATGATCCCGCGGTCGTCGGAGGCGAGGTGACCGCGGCTGATGGCGCGGCCGTTGACGCTGTCCATGACCAGTCCGTCGTGGATGAGCGGGGCGTAGGCGCGTTCGACGCTGTCGAGGATGATCTGCCGGTTCGGGTCGGTGACCTCCCATGCGGAGCCGGCGAGCAGGGTGAGGAGCCGGCCGAGGCCGTCGAGCATGACTTGGCCGTAGGTGCCCGAGTAGGCCACCCAGGTGTGCTGGACGAAGGAGCCGTCGGCGTAGAGGCCGTCGCCGCGGGTGACGTACGGGAAGACCGGGGAGAGCGCGTCCCGGGCGAGGGTGATCTTGGCCGAGGCGCGGCCGAGGACGCCGCGCAGGGTGACGGAGCGGCACAGGTCGACGCGGTTGGCGCCGGTGGAGGTGCCGGAGTAGTCGCCGAGGGCCGTGTCGGGGACGAAGTGGTCGACGGCGGCGCAGGCGGCCTGGATCCGGTCGGTGCCCAGGTGGTCGTGGAGGGCGGCCGTGATGTCCAGGAGCAGGCGGGGACTGCCGATCTGCCACTCCCACCAGTTGCCGTAGCGGTTGGCGCCGGGGTGGTAGACGGTGGCCGAGAGGTGGTCGAGGCCGCGCAGGACGGCGGCGAGGAGGGCTGGGTCGCCGGTCGAGCCGGTGCCCTGCTGGACGTAGGCCCGGGTCATGGTCCACAGGCGGCCGTAGCTGAGGGTGATGCCGGCCGGCGGGTCGAAGGGGTGGCCGGGCCAGAGGGAGTTCGCCGTGGGGGCCATGGTGGTGGAGAGGGCGCGGGCGAGTTCGCCGGTCTCGGCGAGCCGGGCGGCGTACGGCTGCGCGGTCGGGTCGTAGCCGGTGCCGAGGGCGATGTCGAGCCAGCGCGCCCGGAGGGCCTGGTACGGGTCGGGGGCGGTGTCGGCGGGAGCGCCGGCGACCCGGGCCGCGGGCGTCGCACCGCCGGTCGCCG
>JJOH01000107.1 GCA_000696115.1 Streptomyces olindensis | reverse complement strand
GGTGCTTTCGGCGGCGGCAGCGGGCTCGGTGCCGCTCGGCGCGGTCTGCGCCGTCTCCGTCTCCGCCTCGGCCGGAGCAACGGCGGGCGAGGTCACCGTGCGCGTCGCGCGTCGCCGCGTACGCCGGGGAGCGGCGTCCTCGGACACCGCGGCGGGAGCCTCGGCCTGCTCCGATGCCTCGGGGGCGGCCGGAGCCGCGGCGGGCACCACGGTCTCGGCGGCTTCCGCGGCGGCCGGGGCGCCGGCGGGCGCGGAGGCCCGGCGCACCACACGGCGCCGCTTGCGGCCGGCGGGCTCGGCCTGCTCGGTCTGTTCGGCCTGTTCGGCTACGGCCTCGGCAGGCTCATTGGCCTCGGCACTCGCCGCGGCCTCGGAGACCTCGGCCACCTCTGCGACGGCCTCCTCCGGGGCGGCTTCCTCGGCCTCGTCGGTCTCGACGAGGCCGGCCGCGAGTTCACCGGGCTCGGCGGCCGGTATGGCCGGCGCGACCGTCTCCACCGGCGCGTCGGACGAGGCACCGGCGGGCGGACCGGCCGGGCGGGACGCGGCACGGCGCCGCCGGCGGGGCGGCAGGGTGTCGCTGGGGGTGTTCTGTTCGGAGCCCTGCGAGGACTCTGTGGGTTCGGTCGGTTCGAGCATGCGGGCTGTTCTCCCGTCAGGCTCCCGGGCGCCGCGCCTGGTCCGGCGATGCCGGTGACGTCCGCGGCTCGCGCTGTGCGCGTTCGCCGCCGTCCGGGGCGCGGGCGCCGCACGGGAGCTCTCTGTGTCCTGTCTCGCCGGTTCCGTACGCCGAATGCGTACGGCCTGGCGAAAGTCTTCTGGTCGGTGCGCTGCCCGACCCAGGTGGCTCCCGAGTCCGAGGGCGACGCTACGACGTCCGTCCCTACGCGGGACCTTCCTTACGCCGACGCCGTCGCGGCGGCAGTCGGTTCGGCCGTTGAGTGGGCCGGAGCTGCCTCGCGGTCAGGCGCGAGCGGGTCGGTCACCGTGCCGGTCTCTTCATCGAACAGCCCCTGCGCCAGCCTGGTCACCGCTGCGGGGACCGGCGGCGCCAGGTCGGCCACGGCGCGGAGACCGGACAGGACGTCGTCGGGTCGTACGGCAGGCGTCACGTGCCGAACAACCAGCCGCAGTATCGCACAGGGCTGGTCGGTCGGCCTATCAGCCTGCGAACTGTGCGTTTCCGAGAGGTCACGGCACTCCAGGCTCACGACGGCGGAGCGGGCGTCGAAAGTGCGGACGCCGTTCTTGGCGAGGCGCTGGACCTCGACCGTCTCGGCCGCGTTGAAGGCGTCCACCGCTCGGCGGGCCTCCTCCTGCGACACGCCGTCCAGCCGCAGCTCCCAGACGGAAGCGGTCAGCCGGTCGGCGAGGCCCGAGGTGCGGGCCTCGACCGCCTCGACGATGTCGAGCCCGGCGGGCAGCGACTCGTCGAGAAGGTTCCTGAGTTGCTCCGGGTCGCGCGGCGCGGTGAGCGCGATCTCCAGGTACTCCGCCTCACTGCCCGTGCCGGTGGGTGCGGCATTGGCGTACGACACCTTCGGGTGCGGTGTGAAGCCCGCCGAGTAGGCCATCGGCACCTCGGCACGGCGCAACGCACGCTCGAAGGCGCGCTGGAAGTCACGGTGGCTGGTGAACCGGAGGCGGCCGCGCTTGGTGTAGCGCAGTCGGATGCGCTGCACCGCGGGTGCGGGCGGCGGGCCTTCGGGCTGTCGCTTGCCCAGTGTCGTTCAGTCCTTCGTGAGAGCGGTCGTACTGCTACCAAGAGTACGTGCCTCGCGGCCCGAAGGTTCCCTCCGGTCGAGCGGCCGCGGGTGACCGGGCCCGCCGAAGAGCATCCGCCGCACGTCGGCACGCGCCTGCCGCACGGTCTCCCGGGCGGCGGCCAGGGCCTGCCGGGTGGCCCGTCCCACAGTGCGGGCGGCCTCGGCGGCGGGCCGCAGGACAGTGTCCCGTACGACGTGTCCGACCGGCGTGAGCACGCTGCGGTACACCCACCGCACCGGCTCCACGAAGATCCACCGGAAGAGGGTGCCGAGGAACCGCCCGACGGCGAGCGAGATGTGCCCGGCGATCCGCCAGGCGTGCCCGAGGGCGTCCAGGATCTCCCGTCCGACGACGGCCAGGACACGTCCGACCGGCGTGAGGACCCAGCGCCAGAGAGCGAGGGCGGGCAGGACGAACAGGACCCGGGCGATCCAGTAAAGGGCCGTGCCGATGCCGGTGACGACCATGCCCACCAGCCACACCAGCCCCTTGCCGCACCAGACGAGCGCGCGCCCGACGGGCGTGAGCACCCAGGTGTACAGCCACAGGGCGGGCACGACGACGAGGTACCGCGCGAGCCACGCCACGGCCGTGTACACGCCGATCCCGAGCGCGGCGAGCACGGCGCCGAGCCCCCTCAGGACCCACATCACGGCATACCCGGCGGGCGTGAGCACGTGCGCGTACACCCGGCCGAGAGCGGCACCGAGCCCCCGCCCCACCCAGGCGATGGCGTGTCCCACCGGCGTCAGGACGTACCGGTACAGCCACACCAGAGGCACGACGACGAGGACGTTCCCGAGCCACCCGAGGACCTGGCCCACCGGAACGACGACGTACCGCCACAGCCCCACGAACGGCCAGACGAACACGGCCCGCCCGAGCCACAGCAGCGCCCGCCCGAGCGGCCGCACCAGCACGTCGTTCAGGAGCCGCCCGGCGACCACGAGCGCGTCCCACACCATCCGCACGGGGACCACCAGCACGAGCACGACGATCCGCACCGGGACCCGGATCGCGACGGCGAGACACCCCTCCGGCACCTCCGGCTCCCGCCGCACCGGCGGTTCCACCGGCGGCTTGCGCAGATCGCCCCGCGACTCGGCACCCTCGCGGGGCGTTTTCTCCAGATCCATACCGTCGTAGACGCCTCAACGGCCCGTCCGGATCCCGTACCGCACAGGCCCGCCCCGCCCACCTGCGAGATCGGCAGATCCTCCAGCAGGCGCTCCCAGCCCGGGCGTCCCCGGGCCCGGGTGTGCAGGACGTGGCACCGTGGGCAGAAGACACGCCACAAGCGGCCCAGGGAGGACCACGGTGGACTGGCGCGTGTTCGCACGGGAGATGGCATCCATGGCGCGTGACCTGCTCGCACAGGACACGGTCGGCGCCACACTCGACCGCATCACCGCCTCGGCCGTCGCACTCGTGCCGGGATGCGAGGCGGCCGGCATCCTCCTGCTGCACGGCAAACGGGTGGAGACCGTCGCCCCGACCCACGACCTGGTCGTCGAGAGCGACCGGCTCCAGGAGCACCTGGGCGAGGGCCCCTGCTTCGACGCGGCACGCAGCGGCACCAAGGAGCGCGTCTTCCGCATCGCCGACTTCACCCAGGACCAGCCGCGCTGGCCCGCGTACGCCTCCCGGGCCCGCGACCTGGGAGTAGGCAGCATGATGGGCTTCCTGCTGTTCACCGAGGACGAGGACTTCGGCGCGCTCGACCTCTACTCCCGCCGCCCCGGCTCCTTCACCGAGGACAGCGAGACCGCCGGCTGGCTGCTGGCCTCGCACGCGGCCGTCGCCTTCTCCAGCGCCCGCAGTCACGCCCAGATGGAGCAGGCCATCGCCACACGCCACGTCATCGGAGAGGCCATGGGCATTCTCATGGGCAGCCACCGCCTCACCGAGGACCAGGCCTTCGATGTGCTGCGCCGCTTCTCCCAGGAACACAACATCAAGCTCCGGGAGGTCGCCCGGAAGGTCTGCGAGCACGGACGCCTCGACTGACCCCGCCCCTTCCACAGCGGCTCCCCCAGCACACATTCCGAACTGGGGGAACCTGGCCGGGCCGGCCCCCCGGGGGAGCGTCACCGAACCGGCCTCTACAGCGGGTCCCCCCAGGGGCCCGCCTCTCACCTCTCGGTCTGAAGGGTCTTGCGGAGGCAGCACTGAGCCCCCTCCAGGGCGGAGGGGGCTCAGGTGACGTCACTTCAGTGTGCGTGCCCGCTCGGCGCCGGCGCCGCGTTCTTGACGGTCAGGGGCAGGAGCTTCTTGCCCGTCGGGCCGATCTGGATGTGGGTGTCCATCTGCGGACACACCCCGCAATCGAAGCACGGCGTCCACCGGCAGTCCTCGACCTCCGTCTCGTCGAGGGCGTCCTGCCAGTCCTCCCAGAGCCAGTCCTTGTCGAGGCCGGAGTCGAGGTGGTCCCAGGGGAGCACCTCCTCGTAGGTGCGCTCGCGGGTGGTGTACCAGTCGACGTCCACGCCGAACGGCTCCAGGGCCTTGTCGGCGCACGCCATCCAGCGGTCGTAGGAGAAGTGCTCGCGCCAGCCGTCGAAGCGGCCGCCGTCGTCGTAGACCGCGCGGATGACCGCGCCGATGCGGCGGTCGCCGCGGGAGAGCAGGCCCTCGACGATGCCGGGCTTGCCGTCGTGGTAGCGGAAGCCGATGGAGCGGCCGTACTTCTTGTCGCCGCGGATCTTGTCGCGGAGCTTGGCCAGGCGGGCGTCCGTCTCCTCGGCGGACAGCTGCGGCGCCCACTGGAAGGGCGTGTGCGGCTTGGGGACGAAGCCGCCGATCGAGACCGTGCAGCGGATGTCGTTGGACTTGGACACCTCGCGGCCCTTGGCGATGACCTTCGTCGCCATGTCGGCGATCTGGAGGACGTCGTCGTCGGTCTCCGTCGGCAGGCCGCACATGAAGTACAGCTTCACCTGCCGCCAGCCGTTGCCGTACGCCGTCGCGACCGTGCGGATCAGGTCCTCTTCCGAGACCATCTTGTTGATGACCTTGCGGATGCGTTCCGAGCCGCCCTCGGGGGCGAAGGTGAGGCCCGAGCGGCGGCCGTTCCTGGTCAGTTCGTTCGCCAGGTCGATGTTGAAGGCGTCCACCCGGGTCGACGGCAGCGACAGGCCGATCTTGTCGTCCTCGTAGCGGTCCGCGAGGCCCTTGGCGATGTCGCCGATCTCGCTGTGGTCCGCGGACGACAGCGAGAGCAGGCCGACCTCCTCGAAGCCGGTCGCCTTCAGGCCCTGCTCGACCATGTCGCCGATGCCCGTGATGGAGCGCTCGCGGACCGGGCGGGTGATCATGCCGGCCTGGCAGAAGCGGCAGCCGCGCGTGCAGCCGCGGAAGATCTCCACCGACATGCGCTCGTGGACCGTCTCGGCCAGCGGGACGAGGGGCTGCTTGGGGTACGGCCACTCGTCCAGGTCCATGACCGTGTGCTTGGACACGCGCCACGGCACGCCGCTGCGGTTCGGTACGACCCGGGCGATCCGGCCGTCCGGCAGGTACTCGACGTCGTAGAAGCCGGGAACGTACACCCCGCCCGTCCTGGCCAGGCGGAACAGCAGCTCCTCGCGGCCGCCGGGGCGGCCCTCCGCCTTCCAGGCGCGGATGATCGCGGTGACCTCCAGGACGGCCTGCTCGCCGTCGCCGATCACCGCACAGTCGATGAAGTCCGCGATCGGCTCGGGGTTGAACGCGGCGTGACCGCCGGCCATGACGATCGGGTCGTCCAGGCCGCGGTCCTTGGCCTCCAGCGGGATGCCGGACAGGTCCAGGGCGGCCAGCATGTTCGTGTAGCCGAGCTCCGTGGAGAAGGAGAGTCCGAGCACGTCGAACGCCTTCACCGGCCGGTGGCTGTCGACCGTGAACTGCGGGACGCCGTGCTTCCGCATCAGCTCCTCCAGGTCCGGCCACACGCTGTAGGTGCGCTCGGCGAGCACGCCCTGCTGTTCGTTCAGTACCTCGTAGAGGATCATGACGCCCTGGTTGGGCAGGCCGACCTCGTACGCGTCCGGGTACATGAGCGCCCAGCGGACATCGCAGGAGTCCCAGTCCTTGACCGTGGAGTTGAGCTCTCCGCCGACGTACTGGATCGGCTTCTGCACATGCGGGAGCAGAGCTTCGAGCTGCGGGAACACAGACTCGGCGGCTTCGGCAGGCATCTCACGGAACCTTCGTGTGCTGACAGGGGTGACCATCCAGACTAACGCGCCCGCGGCACCCCTCCGTACGCCCCGGGGATCACAGGGCCTTCGCCCCGCTCCTGATCCCGTCCCAGAACCCGGGCAGCTCGGCCTCCACGCGCACGGCCCGCTGCTCCTCGCGCTCGTGGAGCAGGCCGTAGGTGAAGGCGCTCTCCCCCGCCGCGTGGGCGACGGCGGACAGCTCGCGCAGGGCCTGCCGGGCCATGACGCTGTCCTGGTGCTCGCCCAGCAGGTTCTGCAGCGCCTTCATGGACTTGACCATGGTCGTGGCCGGCTTGCCGAGGGCGGGGGCGGCGGCCTCGGCGGCGTAGCGGGTGCGCTTGGCCTTCTTGCGGGCCTCGTGCAGGGCGACGTCCCGGTCGGTGCCGGGTTCCAGTTCCAGAGCCTGCTCGACCAGCCCGGTGACCTTGCGGAAGTCCTTCCGCACGGCCTTGGCGATCGTCTTGCCGGGTTTCTTTCCGGCCGCCTTCCGCAGCGGCGGGTGGGCGATCAGCGCGTCCAGGGTGTCGAGCAGGGCGAGGTGGCGGCGGGAGTCCAGGACGCCGAGGAGCCGGCCGCGCGCCCCGCCGTGCTCGGTGCCGGACCAGGTACTCAGCCGCTGCCGGACCGGGCCGCGGACGAGGGTCGCGGGCACCTCGTCGACGGCCGTCGTCAGGCGCTCGGTCAGCACCTCGCGGTCGCGGTCCAGGCCGAGCTCGCCGGCCAGCCACTTCAGCTCGTCGGCGACGGGGTCGGTGACGGTCCGGTCGAGGACCTCGCCGAACGACTTGAGGGTGCTGCGCAGCCGGCGGGTGGCCACACGCATGCGGTGCACGGAGTCCTCGACGTCGCGGCGGACGGCCGGGTCGAGTTCGACGAGGGCGTCCCGCTGTGCGCGCAGGTAGGCGAGCACGTGGTCTCCGGCGGTCACCGCGTCCCCCGCTGAGGCGGACGCTTGCCGCTTGCCGGGTGCGGTCTCCGCGAGGGCGCGTGCGAGCTTCGACGGCGATGTCGACGGTCGTACGCCCGCCTTGCGCAGCCGCTTGTCCACCTGGTCGAGGAAGGCCGGGTCGCCCCCGTCGGCGAGTTCCACCTCGATCTCGGTCCACTGCGCCTCGCCGCCGCCGGCCGTCAGCCGCTCGGCGTGCACGGCGTCGACGCTGACCTCGGCGAGCAGCCGGCCGTCGGCGTCCACGAGGTGGCGTATGTCCCGGTCGGAGCGGAGCCGGACCAGGGGCAGGAGCTCGCTGTCGCGGACCCGGGAACGGATCAGTCCGGCGAGGTCGTCGGGCAGGGTGTCGGACAGCGGGGCGTGGATCTCGTCGCGGACGCCCGGGGCGACGGGGAACTTCAGGTGCCAGCCCGCGTCGGAGCCGCCGGTGCGGCGGCGCAGGGTGACGGAGGAGGCGGCGAGGCGTTCGTCGGCGGTGTCGTGGTAGGTGGCGTCGAGGTGGGCGACGCCCTTGTCGACGACGTCCGCGACCCCGGCGACACCGGTCAGGTCCGGGAGCCCGCTGTCCTTCGACTCGTACTTCCGCTCGATCTCACGCTTGGTGTCCGCCATGAACCGAATCTAGTCGGCCGGACGGCGGGGCGGCAGGGGGCCGCCCCGCCCGGTGTTCACGCCGACATCGGTCTCTGCACCCGGATCGACTGCAACAGTCCGACCGCTATCCACACGGCGAACATCGAGGAACCGCCGTACGACACGAACGGCAGCGGCAGGCCGGTGACCGGCATGATGCCGAGGGTCATGCCGATGTTCTCGAACGTCTGGAAGGCGAACCAGGCGACGATGCCGGCGGCCACGATCGTGCCGTACAGGTCGCTGGTCTCCCGGGCGATCCGGCAGGCCCGCCACAGGACGATGCCGAGCAGCAGGATGATCAGGCCGCCGCCGAGGAAGCCGAGTTCCTCCCCCGCCACGGTGAAGACGAAGTCCGTCTGCTGCTCGGGGACGAACTGGCCGGTGGTCTGCGAGCCGTGGAAGAGGCCGGCGCCGGTGAGTCCGCCGGAGCCGATGGCGATGCGGGCCTGGTTGGTGTTGTAGCCGACGCCCGCCGGGTCGAGTTCGGGGTTGGCGAAGGCGGCGAAGCGGGCGATCTGGTAGTCGTCGAGCACGCCGAGCTGCCAGACGGTGACGGCGCCGATGGCGCCCGCGCCGAGCAGGCCGAACACCCACCGGTTGGTGGCGCCGGAGGCCAGCAGGACGCCGAGCACGATGATGACCATGACCATGACCGACCCGAGGTCGGGCATGAGCATCACGATCAGCATGGGCACGGCGGCCAGGCCCAGCGCCTGCACGACCGTGCGGTGGTCGGGGTACTGCTTGTCGCCCGCGTCGACCCGGGCCGCCAGCAGCATCGCCATGCCCAGGATGATCGTGACCTTCACGAACTCCGAGGGCTGGAGGGAGAAGCCGCCCGGGAGCTTGATCCAGGAGTGGGCGCCGTTGATGGTGGAGCCGAGGGGCGTGAGCACCAGCAGGATCAGCAGGACCGAGACGCCGTAGAGGATCGGCACGGCCGTGCGCAGGGCGCGGTGGCCGAGCCAGATCGTGCCGGCCATCAGGGCGAGGCCGATGCCGGTGTTCAGCAGGTGCCGGACGAGGAAGTAGTACGGGTCGCCCTGGTTGAGCTCCGTGCGGTTGCGGGTCGCCGAGTAGACGAGGAGCGTGCCGAGCAGCGACAGGGCCGTCGCCGACAGCAGGATCGGCCAGTCGAGCCGCCGCGTGACCGAGTCACGGGCGAGGAGCCGCATCCAGCCGGTGCGCTCGGGCCCGTAGCCGGAGACCTGGAAGCTGTTCACACCACCGGTCATGTCGTCAACCTCCGGCTTCCCCGGCGGCGCCGCCGCCTTCGGGTGTCACGGTTCTCCGGGGTCGGCGGGGGCGCCGTCGCCGGCTGGAGGGGGTCGGCCGGGGCGTTCGGGTCCTTCTCCTTGGCCTGCTGGTCCTTGGCCGGGTCCTTGGAGATCTTCGGGGAGGCGATGGTGCCGTCCGTCTTGACCTTCGGCAGGGCCTTCTCCGGTGTGGGCAGCAGCGCCTTCTTGGAGTCGATGTCACCGTCCGGGGACACGCCGTACAGCGCGTTGTAGATGTTGCGGACGGCGGGGCCCGAGGCGCCGGAGCCCGTACCGCCCTGGGAGATCGTCATGACGATCGAGTAGTCCTTGGTGTACGTGGCGAACCAGGAGGTCGTCTGCTTGCCGTAGACCTCGGCCGTACCCGTCTTGGCGTGCATCGGGATCTTGTCCTGCGGCCAGCCGCCGAACCTCCAGGCGGCCGTACCGCGGGTGGCGACTCCCGCGAGGGCATCGCTTATCTCGTTGCGCGTCTTCTGGCTCATCGGCAGCTTGCCGTGCACCTGGGGCTTGATCGGCGTGACCGTCTTGCCGTCGGCGCTGATGACGGCCTTGCCGACCGAGGGGGTGTACATCGTGCCGCCGTTGGAGATGGCGGCGTAGATGGTGGCCATCTGGATGGGCGTGACGAGCGTGTCGCCCTGGCCGATGGAGTAGTTGACGGAGTCACCGGCGCGCATGCGGTTGCCTTCGAGGCAGTTCTCGTAGGCGATCTTCTCGGCGTAGCTGCCGTTGCGCTTGCCGGTGCGGCACCAGGCGTCCTTGTTGGCCTTCCAGTAGTCGAGCTTCCACTTGCGGTCGGGGACGCGGCCGGTGACCTCGTTGGGCAGGTCGATGCCGGTCTCCTTGCCGAGGCCGAACTGGTGGGCGGTCTTGTAGAACCAGTCGTTGGCGTTCTTCTTCGGCTTGGTGCCGCCGTCCTTCTTCCACTCCTCGTGGGAGAGCCGGTAGAAGACCGTGTCGCAGGAGACCTCCAGGGCGCGGCCGAGGCTGATCGGGCCGTATCCCTTGGACTCGAAGTTCTTGAAGACCTGGCCGCCGATGGAGTACGAGCTGGAGCACTGGTAGGGGCCGTTGAAGGAGTAGCCGGCGTTGACCGCGGCGGCCGTCGGGATCACCTTGAAGATGGAGCCGGGTGCCGACTGGCCCTGGATCGCGCGGTTGAGCAGCGGGTAGTTGGACTTCTTGCCGGTGAGCCGCGCGTAGTCCTTGGCGGAGATGCCGCCCACCCAGGCGTTCGGGTCGTAGGTCGGGTTCGAGGCCATGGCGACGACGCGGCCGGTCTTGGCCTCCATGACGACGACGGCGCCGGAGTCCGCCTTGTAGTTGGTGCCGGTGTTCCGGTCGTGCTGCTTGCGGGCCTCCTTCATCGCCTCGTTCAGCTGGTACTCGGCGATGCGCTGGACGCGGGCGTCGATGCTGGTGACGAGGTTGTCGCCGGGGTGGGCCGGGTCGGCCTCGGCCTGGCCGATGACGCGGCCGAGGTTGTCGACCTCGTAGCGGGTGACGCCGGCCTTGCCGCGCAGCTGCTTGTCGTACTGGCGCTCCAGGCCCGAGCGGCCGACCTGGTCGGAGCGCAGGTAGGGCGAGTTGGTGTTCTGCGCCTGCTTGATCTCCTCGTCGGTGACCGGCGAGAGGTAGCCGAGGACCTGGGCGGTGTTGGCCTTGCCCGGGCTCGGGTAGCGGCGCACGGCCTGCGGCTCGGCGGTGATGCCGGGGAAGTCCTCGGCGCGCTCGCGGATCTGCAGGGCCTGCTTGGGGGTGGCCTCGTCGGTGATGGGGATGGGCTGGTAGGGCGAGCCGTTCCAGCAGGGCTGGGGGGTTTCGGCGTCGCACAGCCGGACCTTCTCCATGACCTCCTTGGGGGTCATGCCCAGGACTCCGGCGAGCTTGGTGAGGACGTCCTTGCCGTCGTCCGGCATTTTCAGCAGGTCGGTGCGGGACGCGGAGACGACCAGTCGCGTCTCGTTGTCGGCGAGGGCCACTCCCCGTGCGTCCAGGATCGAGCCGCGGACGGCCGGCTGGACGACCTGCTGGACGTGGTTCCCGGAAGCCTCCTTGGCGTAGGCGGCGCCCTCACGGATCTGGAGGTACCACAGGCGTCCGCCCAGGGTGAGGAGCAGGGAGAGGACGAGGACCTGGATGACGACGAGCCGGATCTGGACCCGTGGGTTCCTGCCGGTCTCGGGAATGTTGGTCACTGCGGCTGCCTCCCCCTCTCAGTGCGCGTTCGGATGAGTGATGACGACGGGTGATCGACGGGCGGTGACGAGTGGTGAACGGCCGGCCCATGAGCCGGCGTTCCGACCGGACCGATCCGTTCGGGTGAACTTCCCCGTGTTCACAGCCGCTTGACCCCCTTGATGCGCCCGGCCCGCGCCATCCGGGCCCGGGCCGCCTTCACCCGCAGGCCGTTGCGCTGACTGCCGATCTTCAGGCCGGTGCCGCCGGAGAGCCAGCCGGAGGAGATGTCCGTGGCCTTGGCGGCGGAGCCGGTCTCGGCGAGCGGATCGTTCTCGGCGCGCCGGGCCAGGGCCATGATCCCCGGCACGACGAACGGGGCGAGCAGCAGGTCGTACAGGGCGGCCGTGAACAGCAGGCTGCCCAGGCCGACATGGCGGGCGGCGGTGTCGCCGACGAGGGCGCCGACGCCGGCGTACAGCAGGGTGGAGCCGATGGCGGCGGCGACCACCACGACCATGGGGCCGGTGGCGGACTTCAGCTGGCCCGTCTCCGGCTTGACCAGGCCGGCGAGGTAGCCGATGACGCACAGCACCAGGGCGTACCGCCCCGCGGCGTGGTCGGCGGGCGGGGCCAGGTCGGCGAGCAGGCCCGCGCCGAAGCCGACGAGGGCGCCGCCGACGTGCCCGTAGACCAGCGCGAGGCCGAGGACGGTCAGCAGCATCAGGTCGGGCACCGCGCCCGGCAGATGGAGGCGGGCGAGGACGCTCACCTGGATCACCAGGGCGACGACGACCAGGGCGGACGAGAGCAGGATCCGGTTGACGCGCATGGGGTGACAGCTCCTACTGCTCTTGCTGGTTCTGGCCGTCTGCGGGTGCCTCGGCGGACGGCGTCACGGTCACCGTCACCGTCGGCCTCGGGGTGGGCTTGGGCTTGGGCGGGAGCACCGTGTCACGCGGGTCCTTCTTCGGGGCCTCGACGACGACGCCGACGATGTCGAGCTTGGTGAAGCTCGCGTACGGCGTGACGTACAGCGTGCGGGTCAGGCCGCCGCCGGAGGGGTCGACGCGGGAGACCACGCCGACGGGCACGCCGGGCACGAAGGGCCGGTCGGCCTGCGAGCCGAAGGTGACGAGGCGGTCGCCCTTCTTCACCTCGGCCTTGCCGTTGAGGAGTTCGACGCGCAGCGGGCGGTCGCCCTGCCCGGAGGCGAAGCCCAGTTCGTCGCTGGCCTCCATCCGGGTGCCGACCGTGAAGTCGGGGTCGCTGGCGAGGAGGACCGTCGCGGTGTCGGGCCCGACCGTGGTGACCCGGCCGACCAGCCCGTCCCCGTTCAGGACGGTCATGTCGCGCTTGATGCCGTCGTTGGCGCCGACGTCGATGGTGATGGTCCAGGAGAAGCCCTGCGCCGCTCCTATGGCGATGACCTCGGCGCCCTTGATGCCGTACTGGCCCTGCCCGGAGACCTTCAGCATCTTGTCGAGCTGCTTGAGGCGGCTGCGGCTGCGGTCGTCGCTGCCGAGCCGCGCCTTCAGGGCCGCGTTCTCCTCCTCCAGCACGGCGAGCCGGTCGTGCCGCTCGCCGGAGTCTCGGATGGCGGAGACCGCGTTGCCGACCGGGTCGACCGCGGCCGACACCCCGCTCTCGATCGGGCCGAAGACCGTGGCCGCGGCCTGCCGGGCACCGTCGACGGGCGAATCCTCCCCACCGCGGATGTCCACCGTGATCAACGCGAACGCGATGGCGATCAGCAGCACCAGGAGCAGCCGGCTCTCTCGTGTGTCCCTCACGTGCGGCGGCCGTGCCTTCCTCATCGGAATTCGGGAAGCCCCAGGGAAACCCGAGGGGCTGCTTTGTGGGAGCTTATGCAGCTATATCAACGATCCGCCGTACGAGAGGAGATCGTCCCGTACGGCGGAATCGAAGAGTTACGTCATCTGCGCGGCTGGGCGTCCAGCACCTGCTGGAGCGCCTCGAACTCCTCGACGCACTTGCCGGACCCGAGCGCCACGCTGTCCAGGGGGTCCTCGGCGATGTGGATCGGCATGCCGGTCTCCCGGCGCAGCCGCTCGTCCAGACCCCGCAGCAGCGCTCCGCCGCCGGTCAGAACGATTCCTCGGTCCATGATGTCGCCGGACAGCTCCGGCGGGCACTTGTCGAGGGTCGTCTTGACGGCGTCGACGATGGCGTTGACCGGCTCCTCGATCGCCTTGCGGACCTCGGCCGCGGAGATGACGACGGTCTTCGGCAGCCCGGAGACCAGGTCCCGGCCGCGGATTTCGGTGTGCTCGTCGGAGTCGAGGTCGTACGCCGAACCGATCGTGATCTTGATCTGCTCGGCCGTCCGCTCACCCAGCAGGAGTGAGTACTCCTTCTTGATGTGCTGGATGATCGCGTTGTCCAGTTCGTCGCCCGCGACGCGGATGGACTGGGCGGTGACGATGCCGCCGAGGGAGATGACCGCGACCTCCGTCGTGCCGCCGCCGATGTCGACCACCATGTTGCCCGTGGCCTCGTGGACCGGCAGGCCGGAGCCGATGGCCGCGGCCATGGGCTCCTCGATGATGTGCACCTGGCGGGCGCCGGCCTGGGACGACGCCTCGATGACGGCCCGGCGCTCGACGCCCGTGATGCCCGAGGGCACACAGACGACGACCCGCGGACGAGCCAGATACCGCCGCTTGTGGATCTTCAGGATGAAGTAGCGGAGCATCCGCTCGGTGATCTCGAAGTCGGCGATCACGCCGTCCTTCAGCGGACGAACGGCAACGATGTTGCCGGGTGTGCGCCCGATCATCTTCTTCGCTTCGGCGCCGACCGCGAGGATGCCACCGGTGTTGGTGTTGATCGCGACGACGGACGGCTCGTTGAGTACGATCCCGCGACCCCTGACGTACACCAGCGTGTTGGCGGTCCCGAGGTCGACAGCCATGTCACGGCCGATGAACGACATTGAGTTCCCCATCAGGATTCGTCTGGCCTTCCCACTAGCTTTTGAGGGCTTTTCAGGTAGGCAAAGGTGGGTGCTGTGACGTGAAGGCTTCCATGGTAGACGCGCCTTCGCGAACACTGCGGGAGGGTCTCCGCCATTGTCAGCAGATGCTGTGCGGGTTCGCTTGTGGAGACGGGCGTTCGGGGAGCATCGTTCCCTCGATCGCCACGCATATGCCAGAAAAGTCTGGGAGCGGTGCTCCCAGACTTCACTCGTCGTTCGCCGCTTACGCGCGACCCGGGAAGAAGATCTTCACCTCACGCTCGGCGGACTCCTCGGAGTCGGAGGCGTGGATCAGGTTCTCCCGGACGATCACGCCGTAGTCGCCGCGGATGGAGCCGGGCGCGGCGGCGATCGGGTCGGTCGGCCCGGCCAGCTGGCGCAGCCCCTCGATGACCCGCTCACCCTCGACGATCAACGCCACGACCGGGCCGGAGGCCATGAACTCCACCAGCGGCTCGTAGAAGGGCTTGCCCTTGTGCTCGCCGTAGTGCTGCTCCAGCGTGTCCTGGTCCAGGGTGCGCAGCTCCAGCGCGGTGATCGCCCAGCCCGCCTTGCGCTCGATGCGGCTGATGATCTCGCCGGTCAGGCCGCGACGGACGGCGTCGGGCTTGAGGAGGACGAGGGTGCGCTGGCTCACGACGGGCTCCTTATGAGTCAAGGTTGTGCGGGTGGGACGAGATTACCCGGCGTGTCGGGCCGCTTGTTACGCAGCGTCAGGTGTGGAGGAGCCGGCCTGCGCCGCGAATCTCGCCTTCGCCTCGTCCACCTTCCGCCCGTAGTGCACCGACGCCCACCACAGGGCCGCGAACACCACGCCCAGGAAGAACATCATGGGCACGGCGAAACCCGACGCGATGAGCGCGATCTGCAGCGCCCAGCCGAGCGCGACCCCGCCCGGGCGCGTCACCAGTCCGCACAGCACCAGGCACAGGAACATCGCGACGCCGCTGACCGTCCACACGGTCGTCATGGACAGGTCCGGGTCCTTCATGGCGACCAGCCCGGCGAAGCCGATGATGAAGAACTCGCCGATCAGCGTCGAAGAACAGAGCGTACGCACGGGATCTCAGCCCTTCCCCAGCAACAGTCGGGCCTCGCCGACGGTGATGACGGAACCGGTGACGAGTACGCCGCCGCCCGCGAACTCGCCCTCCTCCTCGGCCAGCGTGATCGCGGCCTCCAGCGCGTCGGGCAGCCGCGGCTCGACCTGGACGCGCTCCTCGCCGAACACCTCCACCGCGATGCCGGCGAGCTCGTCGGCGTCCATCGCGCGGTGGCTGGAGTTCTGCGTGACGACGACCTCGGCGAACACCGGCTCGAAGGCCTCCAGCAGCCCCCGCACGTTCTTGTCGCCGCTCGCGCCGACGACACCGATGAGGCGGCTGAACTGGAACGCCTCCCCGATCGCCTCGGCCGCCGCGCGGGCCCCCGCCGGGTTGTGGGCGGCGTCCAGCACGACCGTCGGCGACCGGCGCACGACCTCCAGTCGGCCCGGGGAGGCGACGGCGGCGAACGCCTTGCGGACCGTGTCCAGGTCCAGCGGGTCGGGCCGGTGCGCGCCGACGCCGAAGAACGCCTCGACTGCGGCGAGCGCGACGGCCGCGTTGTGCGCCTGGTGCGCGCCGTGCAGCGGCAGGTACACCTCCGGGTACTCGCCGCCGAGACCGCGCAGCGTCAGCAGCTGCCCGCCGACGGCCACCTGCCGGTCCACGACACCGAACTCCAGCCCCTCCCGGGCCACGGTCGCGTCCACCTCGACGGCCTTCTTCAGCAGCACCTGCGCCGCCTCGACCGGCTGCTGCGCCAGGATGACGGTCGCGCCCTGCTTGACGATGCCGGCCTTCTCCGTGGCGATCTCGGCGTGCGTGGAGCCGAGCCGGTCGGTGTGGTCGAGGTCGATGGGCGTGACGACGGCGACGTCCCCGTCGATCACGTTCGTGGCGTCCCAGGAGCCGCCCATGCCGACCTCCACGACGGCGACGTCCGCGGGGGCGTCGGCGAAGGCCGCGTACGCCATGCCGGTGAGCACCTCGAAGAAGGACAGCCGGTACTCCTGCGCCGCGTCGACCATCTCCACGTACGGCTTGATGTCCTGGTACGTCTCGATGAACCGCTCGGGTGAGATCGGGGCGCCGTCGAGGCTGATGCGCTCGGTGATCGACTGCACGTGCGGCGAGGTGTAGCGGCCGGTGCGCAGCTCGAAGGCGCCGAGCAGGGCCTCGATCATGCGGGCCGTGGAGGTCTTGCCGTTGGTGCCCGTGATGTGGATCGACGGGTATGACCGCTGCGGCTCGCCCAGCACGTCCATCAGCGCGGCGATGCGGCTGACGGAGGGCTCCAGCTTGGTCTCGCCCCAGCGGGTGGCGAGCTCCGCCTCGACCTCGCGCAGCGCCTTGTCCACCTCGGGGTCGGCGGGCCGGGTGGGGATGCCGGCCTCCGGGGGGCCGCCCTGGGTGCGCAGGGTGCGGCTGCCGGCTTCGATGACCGCGAGGTCGGGGTCGCGGGTGGTTTCCTCGGCGATGATCTCGTCGAAGGAGTCGAGGGGGTCGGACTGGTCGTCGGCGTTGGGGTCTGGAGGGAGCTCGCTCACGGGGCCCAGTCTACGGAGCGGGGGTGACATCGGTCCGGGGTGGTTTCCGTCGTCGTGTTCGTGCGGGTTCGTCGTGGCTTGTCGCGCCCACGCGGCGGAGCCGCACATCGAAACAGCCCCGCGCCCCTGAAAGCGCGTACATGAGGCCCCGGCGCTGAGCAGCACCGGGGCCTCCACAACCCTACGAACGGGCTACGCCTGCGGCAGGCGTTCCAGCTGCGCCTGGATGCGGGCGATGTCCTCCTCCGCCTTGGTGAGGCGGGTGCGGATCTTGTCCACGACGTGGTCGGGGGCCTTCGACAGGAAGGCCTCGTTGCCGAGCTTCGCGTTCGCCTGGGCCTTCTCCTTCTCGGCCGCCGCGAGGTCCTTCGCGAGGCGCTTGCGCTCCGCCGCCACGTCGATCGTGCCGGAGAGGTCGAGGGCGACCTCCGCGCCGGCGACCGGGAGGGTCGCCGTGGCCGTGAAGCCGTCGCCCTCCGGCTGGAGGCGCAGCAGCTGCCGGATGGCCGCCTCGTGCGGCGCGAACGGCGTGCCGTCCAGGGTCAGCCGGGCCGGGACCCGCTGGCCGGGCTGGAGGCCCTGGTCGGCGCGGAAGCGGCGGACCTCGGTGATGACCGACTGGAGGCTCTCGATCTCGCGCTCGGCGTCGGCGTCCCGGAAGCCGCTGTCCTGCGGCCACTCGGCGATGACCACCGACTCACCGCCGGTCAGCGTCGTCCACAGCGTCTCGGTGACGAACGGGACCACCGGGTGCAGCAGCTTCAGCGTGACGTCGAGGACCTCGCCGAGGACGCGCTTGGAGACCTCGGCCGCCTCGCCGCCCGCCTGGAACGTCGTCTTGGACAGCTCGACGTACCAGTCGAAGACCTCGTCCCACGCGAAGTGGAACAGGGAGTCGGACAGCTTCGCGAACTGGTAGTCGTCGTAGTACGCGTCGACCTCGGCGACGACCGCGTTCAGGCGGGACAGGATCCAGCGGTCCGTCGAGGACATCCGCGACGGCTCGGGCAGCGGGCCCTCGACCGTCGCGCCGTTCATCAACGCGAAGCGCGTGGCGTTCCAGATCTTGTTGGCGAAGTTGCGGGAGCCCTGGACCCAGTCCTCGCCGATCGGGACGTCGACACCGGGGTTGGCACCCCGGGCGAGCGTGAAACGCAGGGCGTCGCTGCCGTACTTGTCCATCCAGTCCAGCGGGTTGACCGCGTTGCCGAAGGACTTCGACATCTTCTTGCCGAACTGGTCACGGACCATGCCGTGCAGGGCGATGGTGTGGAACGGCGGGGTGCCGTCCATCGCGTACAGGCCGAACATCATCATCCGGGCGACCCAGAAGAAGAGGATGTCGTAGCCGGTGACCAGGACGGAGTTCGGGTAGAACTTCGCGAGCGACTCCGTCTGCTCGGGCCAGCCGAGCGTGGAGAACGGCCACAGGCCCGAGGAGAACCAGGTGTCGAGGACGTCGGTGTCCTGACGCCAGCCCTCGCCGCTCGGCGGCTCCTCGTCGGGGCCGACGCAGACGACCTCGCCATTCGGGCCGTACCAGACCGGGATGCGGTGCCCCCACCACAGCTGGCGCGAGATGCACCAGTCGTGGAGGTTGTCGACCCAGTCGAAGTAGCGCTTCTCCATCTCCTGCGGGTGGATCTTGACCCGGCCGTCGCGGACGGCGTCGCCGGCGGCCTTGGCCAGCGGGCCGACCTTGACCCACCACTGCATGGACAGGCGCGGCTCGATGGTGGTCTTGCAGCGCGAGCAGTGGCCGACGGAGTGGACGTAGGGCCGCTTCTCGGCGACGATCCGGCCCTCGGCGCGCAGCGCGGCGACGATCGCCGAGCGGGCCTCCAGCCGGTCCAGGCCCTGGAAGGGGCCGTGGGCGGTGATCACGGCGTGCTCGTCCATGATCGTCAGGGCCGGGAGGTCGTGCCGCTGGCCGATCTCGAAGTCGTTCGGGTCGTGCGCCGGGGTGACCTTGACGGCACCCGTGCCGAACTCGGGGTCGACGTGCTCGTCGGCCACGACCGGGATGGAACGGTCGGTCAGCGGCAGCTTGACCAGCTTGCCGACCAGGTGCTTGTAGCGCTCGTCCTCGGGGTGGACGGCGACGGCCGTGTCACCGAGCATCGTCTCGGCGCGGGTGGTGGCGACGACGATGGTGTCGTCCCCGTCCCCGTACTTCATGGAGACGAGCTCGCCGTCGTCGTCCTGGTACTCGACCTCGATGTCCGAGATGGCGGTCAGGCACCGGGGGCACCAGTTGATGATGCGCTCGGCGCGGTAGATCAGCTCGTCGTCGTAGAGCCGCTTGAAGATGGTCTGGACGGCTTGGGAGAGGCCCTCGTCCATCGTGAAGCGCTCGCGCGACCAGGCGACGCCGTCGCCCAACCGCCGCATCTGGCCGCTGATCTGGCCGCCGGACTCGCCCTTCCACTGCCAGACCCGCTCGACGAAGGCCTCACGGCCCAGGTCGTGGCGGGACTTGCCCTCCTTGGCGAGTTCGCGCTCGACGACGTTCTGCGTGGCGATGCCGGCGTGGTCCATGCCCGGCTGCCACAGCGTTTCGTGGCCCTGCATCCGCTTACGGCGGGTCAGGGCGTCGATGAGGGTGTGCTCGAAGGCGTGCCCGAGGTGCAGGCTGCCCGTGACGTTCGGCGGCGGGATGACGATGGTGTACGGCGGTTTCTCGCTCTTCTCGTCCGCCTCGAAGTAACCCCGCTCTACCCAGCGCTCGTACAGCGGCCCCTCTACGTCGGCCGGCGCGTACTGGGTCGGCAGGTCGGTGCTGGGCGCTGGTGGCTGCTGCTGAGCGTTCTCGGTCACGGGGGTCAGTTTAGAGGTGTCACGACCCCGTCCCGAAACGCGTTTGTCTTGTAACGGCGGGGGCCCCGATGCCATGCACACGGCGGGTCTGCGCCAGGATGTCGGGAACACATAAGCATCTGGAGGGGAACCCAGAACATGAGCTACAACCAGCCGGGCCCGTACGGCGGGCAGCCCCAGCAGCCCGGACCGTACGGCCAGCCGGGTCCGTACGGCCAGCAGCCGCAGGCGCCCCAGCCCGGCTACGGCTACCCCCAGCAGGCCCCTCCGCCCCAGCCCGGCTACGGCTACCCGCAGCAGCCCCCGCAGGGCGTCCCGCCCCAGCAGGCTCCTTACGGCCAGCAGCCCCCGTACGGCCAGCAGCCGCCCTACGGCCAGGCCCCCTACGGCGTGCCCCATCCCCCCGCCCCGGGCGGCGGCAAGAAGAAGACGGGCATCGTCATCGGCGCGGTCGCCGTGGTCGCGGCGATCGGCGTGGGCGCGTACTTCGTACTCGGCGGGGGCGGCGGCGCGGGCGCCGTGGAGGACGACGGCCCCCACAAGCTGGCGACCCCGGCGAAGGTGCTGAGCGAGTACAACCGCGTCACGAAGGACGGGGCGTCCGCCGGCGACGACTCCACCAAGGAACTGGAGAAGAGCGGCGTCAAGAACGGCACGTCGGTGCTGGGCTCCTACTCGACGGTGGACCCGACCAAGTACGACCCCTCGGACCCGTCCTCGGCCGCAACGCTGGCAACGGCCAAGAGCGTGCAGTTCTTCGGTGTCTACGGAGAGGTCGCCGACCCTGAGGCGTCCCTGGACACCTTCTTCGCCAACTTCAAGAAGTCGGCCGAGGAGGACTCCTCCAGCAGCAGCGGCGCCAAGACCGAGCTGATCGGCGAGCCCGAGGAAGCCGACCTGGACGGCGCGGTCATGAAGTGCCAGGCACTCAAGGGGCAGAATGCGATGACCAAGAAGGAGCAGACCAACTGGTTCTGCGCCTGGGCCGATTACAGCACCATTGCCGTCGTCTCCTCGGGTGATGCCACGAAGGAGACCACCAAGGACGCCGCCATCGACGTCACGACCAAGCTGCGCCCGGAGATCCGCGTCAAGGCCTGACGTTGCGCTTCCGCCAGGAATGACTACTCCGACTGCGTAGGGAACTGGACCGGCTAGTCGAGTTCCCTACGCAACCGTTACGGACGCTTGCTGGTAATTGCCACGGGGCCGAACGCGGCCATCGTTTACGGCCAGCTTCACCAAGCGCGCTAGAACACACCCTCGACCACCTGGTAGCTTCAAGCACTGTCATGATCGTGACAACATTTGGTCGAGAGGATACACCGCATGCTCAAGAGAGCATTCACCATAGCCGGGCTTGTGATTGCGGGGACGATTGTCCCGCTGGCCACAGCGACGCCTGCATCCGCCACAGTGGCCCAGTGCACGGGCGTCTTACACGCGAACGGCTACCAGGTAGGAGCTAAGGCGACCACGGCCTGCTCCTACCCAGCGACGAAGACTCCTTTCGGGCTCACACCCCACTGGCAGTGTCTGAGCGGGCTCCAGGTCATCGGTGTGAGCCAGAGCGACTCGTATACGGCTTGCTCGTGGGCCTGAGTAGGCGTCGGCTAGACCCGTAGGTGAGAGAGGCCGCCTGGGCTATGCTCCCAGGCGGCCTCTTCTCTATAGGTCGTAAAGTGCCAGTCTTCGCAAGCGTGCAGAAAGCACCACCGGACCCTTAAAGCACCGACCTACGCCGTCTTCTGCTCGCCCGGACCCCGGCCGCGGGCGTCGCGGGGGATCAGGGTGGGGTTGACGTTGGACTGGACGACGTCCGCCGTGATGACGACCCGGGCGACGTCCTTGCGGGACGGGACCTCGTACATCACGCCCTGGAGGACTTCCTCCATGATGGCGCGCAGGCCGCGCGCGCCCGTCTGGCGGAGGATGGCCTGGTCGGCGATGGCCTCCAGCGCCTCGCGCTCGAAGTCCAGCTCCACGCCGTCGAGTTCGAAGAGGCGCTGGTACTGCTTGACGAGCGCGTTGCGCGGCTCGACGAGGATCTGCAGCAGGGCCTCGCGGTCCAGGTTGTGGACGGAGGTGATGACGGGGAGGCGGCCGATGAACTCGGGGATCATGCCGAACTTGACCAGGTCCTCCGGCATGACCTCCTGGAACTGGTCCTTGGACTCCATCTCCCGCTTGGAGCGGATCTGCGCGCCGAAGCCGATGCCCTTGGCGCCCGCCCGGGCCTCGATGATCTTCTCCAGACCGGCGAAGGCACCGCCCACGATGAACAGCACGTTCGTCGTGTCGATCTGGATGAACTCCTGGTGGGGGTGCTTGCGGCCGCCCTGCGGCGGCACCGAGGCCGTGGTGCCCTCCAGGATCTTCAGCAGGGCCTGCTGGACGCCCTCGCCCGACACGTCGCGCGTGATCGAGGGGTTTTCACTCTTCCTCGCGACCTTGTCGATCTCGTCGATGTAGATGATCCCGGTCTCGGCCTTCTTGACGTCGTAGTCGGCGGCCTGGATCAGCTTGAGCAGGATGTTCTCGACGTCCTCGCCGACGTAGCCGGCCTCCGTGAGGGCCGTGGCGTCGGCGATCGCGAAGGGGACGTTCAGCATGCGCGCGAGGGTCTGCGCGAGGAGGGTCTTTCCGGAGCCCGTGGGGCCGAGGAGGAGGATGTTGGACTTCGCCAACTCGATGGCGTCGTCACGGCCGTTCGCCCCGCCGTTCTCACCGGCCTGGACGCGTTTGTAGTGGTTGTACACCGCGACCGAGAGGGCCTTCTTGGCGGCCTCCTGGCCGACCACGTACCCCTCGAGGAACTCGTAGATCTCGCGGGGCTTCGGGAGCTCCTCCCAGCGGACCTCGCTGGTCTCCGCCAGCTCTTCCTCGATGATCTCGTTGCAGAGGTCGATGCACTCGTCGCAGATGTACACACCGGGCCCTGCGATGAGCTTCTTGACCTGCTTCTGGCTCTTGCCGCAGAACGAGCACTTGAGCAGATCGCCGCCGTCACCGATGCGTGCCACGGTGTGCTTCCCCTTCGCCTGGGAGACTCCTGGACGTCGACGTCCAGCGGACTCCTGGTGCTGCCTTATGTCCGACGGTACCTTGCCGGGCCCCCCGTTCGGGCCCCCCTTGGCGCGGTTCGCTTTGACGTGAACCGAGCCAAACCGTGCCAAGGGGCGGCAGACGATACAGCCTCTCGCCTCAGCGAAGGCTCGAGTTGTCCATCTTCCGGGTGGTGATGATCTGGTCGATCAGGCCGTAGCTCAGCGCGTCCTCGGCCGTGAGGATCTTGTCGCGCTCGATGTCCTCGCGGATCTTCTCGATCGTCTGCGTGGAGTGCTTGGCCAGCATCTCCTCCAGCTGCGTACGCATCCGGAGGATCTCGTTCGCGGCGATCTCCAGGTCCGAGACCTGGCCGCGGCCGGTCTCGCTGTACGGCTGGTGGATCAGCACGCGGGCGTTCGGCAGGGCCATGCGCTTGCCCGGCGTGCCGGCGGCCAGCAGGACGGCGGCGGCGGAGGCCGCCTGGCCCATGCACACCGTCTGGATGTCCGGCTTCACGTACTGCATCGTGTCGTAGATCGCCGTGAGCGCCGTGAAGGAGCCGCCGGGGCTGTTGATGTAGACCGAGATGTCCCGGTCGGGGTCCATCGACTCCAGGCACAGCAGCTGCGCCATGACGTCGTTGGCGGAGGCGTCGTCGATCTGGACGCCGAGGAAGATCACACGCTCCTCGAAGAGCTTCGCGTACGGGTCGTACTCGCGGATGCCCTGGGAGGTGCGCTCGACGAAGCGCGGGATGACGTAGCGGGACTCGGCCTGCGGGCCGGTGTAGCGGCCCTGCGAGGCGTTCATGTCCTGCACGGCCTGCATACGGTCGTAGATCCCACTGCCGGGGAATGCGTTCACGGTGTCTCCTGAAAGGGGCTGAGGCGGTCGGCTGGGGCTGCTGGGGCGACCCCGGGCCTCCTGGGGCCCGGGCGGGGTCCTACGGGGCTCGTGGAGCCTCCTGGGACCTCTCAGGCCCCGGTGCCGCCGCCGCCCGGCATGCCGGCGGCCGTGGCGATCACGTCGTCGATGAGGCCGTACTCCTTGGCCTCGAAGGCGTCGAACCAGCGGTCGCGGTCCGAGTCGCGGGTGATCTGCTCGACCGTCTGGCCCGTGTGCTGGGCGGTGAGCTCGGCCATGCGCTTCTTGGTGTGCAGCAGCCGCTCGGCGTGGATCTTGATGTCCGAGGCCGAACCGGCGAGACCGGCGGAGGGCTGGTGGATCAGGATCTCGGCGTTCGGCAGCGCGAAGCGCTTGCCGGGGGTGCCCGCGCTGAGCAGGAACTGGCCCATCGAGGCCGCGAGGCCCATGGCGATCGTCACCACGTCGTTCTTGATGTACTGCATGGTGTCGTAGATCGCCATGCCGGCCGTGATCGAACCGCCGGGGCTGTTGATGTACAGGTAGATGTCCTTGTCCGGGTCGGAGGCAAGGAGCAGCAGCTGTGCGGTGATCTTGTTCGCGATGTCGTCGTCGACCGGCTGGCCGAGGAAGATGATCCGCTCGTTGAGCAGCCGGTTGTAGACCTGGTCGCCGAGGCCACCACCGATGGAAGGCTCGCCGGCGGCTGAAGGCATCAGATTCGTCACGTATCCACCTGCTCGTCTTACGACGGCGCCGGGCCGTCTCACGTGTTCCCTGCGGGGCGGGAGCCGTATCGGAGACTCCACTGCCCTGGTATTCATGGACCCTAACGCGCGGGTCCCTTCGGGGAATCCCGGAGATGGGAGTGTTCGCCGGGGGCGTAGCGCTGCGCGGCTGGGCCGGAGGCGGTTTCGGGCCGTGGGCGGATGCGGGGTGCGTCGTGGTTGCTCGCGCAGTTCCCCGCGCCCCTGGGGGTGCGCTGCCCCCGCTGGTGGCAAGAAGGCCCTGGGGCGTGCCCCAGGGCCTTCTCAGGAACTCGTCGCTGCCGGGGCTCAGCCCTCGGTCTTCTCCTCGGCGGACTCGGCCGGGGTCTCCTCGGCGGAGGCCTCGGTGGTCTCCTCGTCCTCTTCGTCGTCGAGGTCGATGATCTCGCCGTTGGTGTCCTTGACCGTGGCCTTCTCGACCACGACGGCCAGGGCCTTGCCGCGGGCGACCTCGCCGACCAGGAGCGGAACCTGGCCGCCCTCGACGACGGCCTGGGCGAACTGGTCGGGGGACATGCCGGAGGAGGCCGCGCGGCGCATGAGGTGCTCGGTGAGCTCCTCCTGGTTGACGTTCAGCTTCTCCTGCTTGACCAGCTCGTCGAGGACGAACTGGGTCTTGATGCCCTTGACCGCGGCCTCACGGGTCTCGGTCTCGAACTCCTCCTCGCTCTTGCCCTGGATCTCCAGGTACTTCGCGAGGTCGAGGCCCATCTGGCCGAGCTGGTGGTGCTCCAGGTTGTGCTTGCGGGTGTTGATCTCGTCCTCGAGCAGCTTCTCGGGGACGGGCACCTCGACGAGCTCCAGCAGCTTCTCCAGGACGCGCTCCTGAGCCTGCGTGGCCTGGTCGTACTGCTTCATGTTCTCCAGGCGCTTGCGGCTGTCGGCGCGCAGCTCCTCGAGGGTGTCGAACTCGGAGGCGAGCTGCGCGAACTCGTCGTCCAGCTCGGGGAGTTCACGCTTGGCGACCTGGGTGACCTTGACGGTGACCTCGGCCTCCTTGCCGGCCGCCGAGCCGCCCTTGAGCTCGGAGGTGAAGGTGGCCTCGCCACCGGCCTCCAGGCCCTTCACGGCGTCGTCGATGCCGTCCAGCAGCTCGCCGGAGCCGATGGTGTAGGAGACGCCGTTCGCGACGCCGTCCTCCAGGACCTCGCCGTCGACCTTGGCCTCCAGGTCGATCGTCACGACGTCGCCGTCCTCGGCGGCGCGCTCGACCGGGGCGGTGGAGGCGAAGCGCTCGCGCAGCTCCTCGACGGCCTTGTCGACGTCCTCGTCGGTGACCTCGACCGCGTCGACCTCGACCTCGATGCCGGAGAAGTCCGGGATCTCGATGGCCGGGCGGATGTCGACCTCGGCGGTGAAGTTCAGCGTCTCGCCGTCCTTCAGCTCCGTGATGTCGACCTCGGGCTGGCCCAGCGGGCTGAGCTCGGCCTCGTTGACCGCGTCGGTGTAGAACTTGGGAAGCGCGTCGTTGACGGCCTCCTCCAGCACGGCACCGCGGCCGAACCGCTGGTCGATGACCCGGGCCGGGACCTTGCCCTTGCGGAAGCCCTTCACCGTGACCTGCTGGTTGATCTTCTTGTACGCCGCGTCGAGGCTGTCCTTGAGCTCCTCGAAGGGCACCTCGACAGTGAGCCGAACCCGAGTCGGGTTCAGGGTCTCCACGGCGCTCTTCACGGTTCGGTCTCCTTGTGGCTGACTTCTTGGTTTCTGCCGGGGCCAGAGCGGCCCGGCGGATTTCGCCGCCCGGAGGACTTCAGACGATGAGACACACGGGCGTGCAGCTTGCATAGTAACGGCAGCGACTACACCGCCCAAAAGGCGATCACGTGAGTGACCGGGAGACGATCACGCGAGATGATCGGCTGGCTGGTCGGGGTGGCGGGATTTGAACCCACGGCCTTCCGCTCCCAAAGCGGACGCGCTACCAAGCTGCGCCACACCCCGTCTGGTGCGACACGTAGGGTACATGCCGACAGGCGGTGTGGCCGCCGCATTTCCACAGGGCCGGTGCCGCGTCGGCCGCGGCCGGAAATGCGGTGTGCGTCGGGCGGGCCCGACCCGCTACGATGCCTTCAGTGCCGCGGTCGCTCCGACCTGCGGCGCGTGCTGTGCGGGCGTAGCTCAATGGTAGAGCCCTAGTCTTCCAAACTAGCTACGCGGGTTCGATTCCCGTCGCCCGCTCCATACGGCTCAGGGCCAGGTCAGAGGATCATTCCTCGACCTGGCCCTGAGTGTTTCCGGACTCTCTCATGATCGAGTTGGGCATCCTGTTCGGCCGATCCCTACCGCCGATAGTCCGGTTACCTGATCACGAGCCCCGGATTGGTTCTCAGCGGGTCGTGAGGGCGCGTGCGTCGACCGTGTAGACGGAGCGGACTCCGTAGGGGACGTAGAGGGCGTCGCCGACGAGGACGGGCCGGGCGCCTCCGGTGGCGAACATGCTGTCGACGCGGCCGCCGTCGTCGCGGCCGGGGCGGGTGCCCTCCGGCTTGCCGGTGCGCGCGTTCAGGGCGGCGAGGCGGCCGCTGGGGGACGCCAGGTACACGTGGGTGGCGGAGGCGGCCGGGGGGCCCGGCTGCTCGACGGAGGAGTTCGCTTCCCACAGGGTCCGGCCGGTGTCCGGCGACACCGCGCGGATGCCTCCGCTCGCCGTCGTGAAGTACAGCGTGCCGCGCACCAGGTGTGCCTCGGCGTCCGCGGGCCGGGGCCGGGCGAGCCGGCGCACGGTGAGCACGTGCGAGGCGACGTCGATCAGGGTCAGCGGGCGGTCGGTGTCGAGGGTGTCCGCGAGGACCAGGCGCCCGTCGTGCTGGCCGAGCAGGTACGCGGTGCCCTCGACCTCGACGGTCCAGCGGGACTTTCCGGTGGCGGGGTCGATGCGCGTGACGGTGGTACGGCCGGTCTCCCCCTCGTCCGTGGGAGTCACGCAGACGAGGTAGGCGCGGCCGGCGGCGGCGTGCAGCAGGCAGTCCATGAGGTCCGGCTTCGGCCGCTTCCAGCGGACGTCGCCGGTGTCGGCGTCGAGCAGGGCGTACTGGTCGCCCCGGTCCCCGTAGAAGGTGACGACGCCCTCGGGGACCGCCACCGCCGCGCCCTGGGTGCTGTCGGGGACGGACGCGCTCTCGCCGGTGCCGGTGGGTGTCCGCCAGAGCATTTTGCCGGTGTCGGGGGCCAGGGCGTGGACCCGGTAGGTGGTCCGGGGGCCGTTCGGGGCGTTGCGGTCGTCGGCCTCGTAGGCGTAGACACGGCCGTCGCCGGTCCCGATGAGCGCGCCCTCGTCGCCGGAACCGCCCTCCGGCGTGGGGTCGACGGGTCTGGACCAGGTGGTGCGGCCGTCGGCGAGGGCGAAGCGGGTCGCCATCAGTTCGGCGCCCGCGCACACCAGGGACCGGTCGAGGGCGGCGCAGCCCGTGAGGGTGCTGTCGGGGCCGCCCAGGACGCGTTCGCTGCCCGCCGGGGCCGGTGCGGTGTTCGCCCAGGGCTTCCAGCCCCCGGGGAGGTCGCTGCTGCCGGAGGGGGCGGAGGAGGCGGGGTTCCCGTCGCTCGTCATGGTGAGGGCGCTTGCGATGACCGCGGTGAGGACGGTGATGACCGCTGCCGGGAGGAGCAGCAGACGGCGCGGGACGCGGCGACGCGGGCGCCCAGCCCTGAGCGGCGATGTCCCGGACGGGTCGTACGGCGGCGCCCCGGCCCGGTCGTCCAGCGGCGTCCCGACCCGGTCGTCCAGCGGCGTCCCGACCCGGTCGTCCAGCGGCCTCCCGGCCGGGTCGGCCGGCTGTTCGTTCCGTTGCGTGGCTGTCGCGCCGGGCCGGTGACGCGGGTCCTCCCGTTCGGTGTCCCGCTCGGCCGGTGGCCGGAGCGGGGCCGCGTCCCGGTCGGTGGCGGGCGGGTCCGGCCAAGGGGCCGGGGCGGGGTCGGCCGGTGCGAAGTCGGGCCGCCGGGTGCCCGGGGTGTGATGAGGCAGGGCGGTGGTGGGAGGTGCGCCCTCGCGGAGGAGGGTGAACAGGTCGTCCGCCGTGGGGCGGGACTTCCGGTGCTTCTCCAGGCAGAGGCGGACTACGGGGAGCAGCTCGGCCGGGACGCCGGAGAGGTCCGGCTCGCCCTCGACGACGCGCAGGGCCGTCTCGTACGGGCTCGGGCTGTCGAAGGGGCCGCGGCGGGTGGCGGCGTAGGTGAGGACCGAGCCGAGGGAGAAGATGTCGGCGGCCGGGCCGACGTCCTGCGGGGAGGCGAACTGCTCCGGCGACATGAACGGCGGGGTGCCCATGACCCGGCCCGTCTGGGTGAGGGCGTCGGAGGCGGCGAACTCGGCGGCGCGGGAGATGCCGAAGTCGATGACGCGGGGGCCGTCCTCGGCGAGCATCACGTTGGCCGGCTTCAGGTCGCGGTGGACGACTCCGGCGCGGTGGATGTCGCGCAGCGCCTCGGTGAGCCCGGCGGCGACTTCGCGCAGGCGGGGCAGCGGGAGCGGGCCGTGTTCGCGGACGTGGGTGCCGAGGTCGGCGCCCGGTATGTAGAGCGTGGCCATCCAGGGGCGCGGGGCGTCGGCGTCCGCGTCCACGACCGGGGCCGTGAAGGCGCCACTGACCCGGCGGGCGGCGGCCACCTCGCGGCGGAAGCGGGTGCGGAACTCGTCGTCGTCGGCGTACTGGCCGTGCACCACCTTGATCGCGAGGCGCCGACCGGAGGCGGAGCGGGCCAGGTAGACCACGCCCATGCCGCCGGAGCCGAGGCGGTCCTCGATGCGGTAGCCGCCCACCTCCGCGGGATCAGAGTCGCGCAGCGCCATCCCCGTACGTTCCCCCCGTCACGCACCGTCCTGTGGTCGGGGCGAGCGTATCCGCCCCGCCCCTGCCGGGGCTCCCCGGCGCGGGGGCGCACCCCTGCCGTCAGAAGCTGATGGAGTTGATGGTCTCCGCTATCGAGTTGAGGAAGCGGTTGATGGACGGGGCCATGCCGGTCGAGGCGAGGAAGAAGCCGAAGAGGATGGCCACGATCGCCGGGCCCGCCTTGATGGAGCCGCCTCTCAGCAACACCACAAGGATGATCGCCAACAGCAGCACCACAGACAGTGAAATGGCCACAACTGATCACACCCTCGGTCGGTCCGCTCTCCCGGCCCGGCGATGCGACCCCGCGCACCCCCGCCAGAACCATCGTGCCACCAACGCGGCCGGGCTATGCGGCCGGTGACGCATCGACCGCACCACTGTCGTCCGGCGGCCGCGTGCGCCGCGGGTGTGCGGGGCCCGACGGCGGGGACTCGTACGGCAATTCGACGGACCACCCGCACAGGGAATTCGGTGGAATCGTTTCCGTCTCCACACAACGCGTTCGCAGCTATTTCGAATTGTTGCCACAGCCTCACCAACCACCCTGCGAACAGGGCCCGAAGACCGCGGAAGCGGACATTCCACCGGAGTCGCCTGCTGGTCTTATGCGTTGCTTAGTCCGGAAGTGTCACGACAAGAGGGGCGCACCTGAGGGGCACAATCCACTGGCGTACCTGTGTCGGTCATCACGTCGGCCGCGACGTCAACTACCCGAAATCCGGGGTACCCAGAGCGAATAGCCAGGAATCACGTCCGGCGTTTTACGAATAGCCGCAGGGAACGCTAGGGTGCCTCAGATGTTCCACGCTGCCTCGTCCCCCGCAAGCGCAGCGAGGTCCCGGATCGTCTCCCCGAGCTCCTGGTGGGAGGGTCTGTGACGAACTCGCTCCGACCGAACGGCGACCGCAAGGCGCCACTCCCCCCGGCCCGGTCGTCGGCCGACGGAGTGCCGAGCCCTCGCTCGCCGCAGAGCCCGCAGAAGAAGCAGAACGGCAAGCAGCGCGACGCGTTCTTCGACAACGCGAAGTACCTCGCGATCGTGCTGGTGGCCATGGGCCACGCCTGGGAGCCGCTCAAGGGCGACAGCCGGATACTCGAGGCCGCGTACCAGGTCGTCTACGCGTTCCACATGCCGGCGTTCATCATCATCTCCGGCTACTTCTCGCGCAGTTTCGACATGCGGCCCGACCGGCTGAAGCGCCTGATCACCGGCGTCGCCGTGCCGTACATCGTCTTCGAGACGGCCTACCCGCTCTTCAAGCGGTGGATCGACAACGATCCGCACCAGGAGATCAGCCTCCTCGACCCCTGGTACCTGACCTGGTTCCTGGTCGCGCTGTTCGTGTGGCGGCTGACCACGCCCATCTGGAAGCTGGCGCGCTGGCCGCTGCCGCTCGCGCTCGGCCTCGCCATGCTGGCGACCATCAGCCCCTCCATCGGCGACGACCTCGACCTCCAGCGCGTCCTGCAGTTCCTGCCGTTCTTCGTGCTGGGCCTGCAGATGAAGCCGGAGCACTTCCACATGGTGCGCCGCCGCTCGGTGCGGATCGCCTCGGTGCCCGTCTTCGCGGCGGCGCTGGCCGTCAGCTGGTGGGCGGTGCCGCGCATGAACACCGCGTGGTTCTACCACCGCGACTCCGCGCAGGAGCTGGGCGCCCCGTGGTGGACCGGCCCGGTCATGGTGCTCGCGCTGTTCGGCTGCTCCCTGGTGCTGACCGCGTGCTTCTTCGCCTGGGTGCCGCGCCGCCACATGTGGTTCACCGCCCTCGGCGCCGGCACGCTCTACGGCTACCTGCTGCACGGCTTCCTGGTGAAGGCCGGCGACTACCAGGGCTGGTTCGAGGCGGCCTGGCTGCACAAGCCGACCGGTGAGATCCTCGTGACCCTGCTCGCGGCCGCCGTCGTGACAGTGCTGTGCACCAAGCCGGTGCAGCGCGTGTTCCGCTTCGCGATGGAGCCGAAGATGGAGTGGGCCTTCAAGCGGGACGCGGCCGAACTCGCCCGCGAGCGCCAGAGCGCCGAGCGGCGCGAGCGCGAGAAGGCGGCCGTGGGCTGACCCGCCGCAGCCGTGGGCTGACCCCCGTGACCGCACGCGCCAAAGGGCCCGCACTCGTCGGAGAGTGCGGGCCCTTCGCTGTCGGCTTCGGTTCTAGCTGCCCTTCAGGTGCCTCATCAAGCGCTCGAAGTCCTGCCAACCCGACAGGTCCGACGGGTCGCCCCGGAAGGGGTAGTACAGCGCCGGGCGGGTCTTCGGGCCCAGTTCCCGGGGCGCCTCGGGCAGCGGGGTGCGGCGGGCCCGGTCACCCGGCATCTCGCGTACCTCCTCGGCGCCCAGCACGAACGCGTAGGGCACGCCGGGGCCTTCGAAGTGGGCCGGGACGGACAGGTCGCGGCGGGCCCGGCGGATCTGGACCAGCATCGACTGCAGGTCGTGCCGGGTGGCGAGGCTCTCCGCGGCGGCGACCACGGCGTCCGCCGGGATCTGCTCGCCCGGCCCGTAGCCGAAGGCCAGCGTCACGTCCTCCTCGACGCCGCCCTTCGTCCGGGTGATGCGCACCGTCGCGAGGCCCGGCCGCTCCGGCGTGCCGACGACCACCAGCCAGGTCGGCTCGGGCGCCCGCTCGTGGGCCACGTCGGTCAACTGCCGCAGCGACCAGGGGAGGTTGGCCGGCTCCTCGGTGCCCCAGCCCGCCGGCGGCTCACCGGTGACGTCCCGCCAGACGGCTTCCACGGCGCCGCCGAGAACGAGCCGGTCGTCGGCCGGGTGGACGGTGCGGAAGGAGATCGCCAGCTGGCGCTCGCCCGTGTCCTGGGTGCCCTCCCGGAAGGAGGCGGCGACGGGTGTGCGCGGGTCCTCCGGGGTCGCCTCCGGTGACTCGACCGTCGCGAACAGGCCGTTGCTCCACTGGAGGACCGCGCCGGTCAGACCGTCGTAGTAGCCGTCCCGGTCGTCCTGCACCACCCAGCGGGAGGGCCAGCCCGGCAGGCTGTTGCGGACCGCCGGGGAGAGGCGGGTCCCCGCGGGGGTGACGATCTGGAGTCCCAGGCCGGCGTTCCCGGCGGCGCGGAAGGCGTCCGACAGCCAGGCCGTCATCGCGACCACGGGACGGTCCTGGATGACGACGGCGACCTTGTCGGTGAGCACGTCCACGGCCGGCTGGGCGGCGGCCGGCGCCGGCGCCACCGTCATCCCGTCCGTCTTGACCACGGCCATCGACCAGGCGGCCTGCGGCGGCCAGGCCGTCCCGCCGACCAGCGTGGCGATACGGGCGGCGAACGTCCCGGCGAGTTCCTCGGCCTCCTGGACGCCGGTGGTGGCCCGGGCCTCGGTCCACCAGTACGGCACCTCCGGCTCCTGCGCCCCGAGCAGCCGCTCGGCCTCTCCCCTGACCTGCACGAGCAGCGGCGCTTCGACGGAGACGAGCGGGCGGCCCTGCTGGTCGCAGAGCTGCACCACGGCTCCCTCGCCCTCGGCGCCCGCCAGCAGGTCCGGCCCGCCGGAGAGCAGGCCGGCGAGCACGCTCAGCGGGTCGGGCATCTTCTTCGTGAGGGCGATGACATCCTTCGTCACGCGTTTACCTCGTCCCCTCGTAGACGGTCTGGATGAGCCGGCTCGGTTCGCCCCTGCGGACCAGCACGCCCCGGCCGGGCGGCTGCGGACCGGCGTACACGCCGGGGAACAGCTGCCCCTCGCTGCGGTCGCCCGACATCACCAGCGCCGAGGCGCCGGACTCGCGCAGGCTCTGCAGCAGCGGCTCGTACAGGCCCCGGGAGACGCCCGCGACGCGGCGGGTGAGGACGAAGTGCAGTCCGATGTCGACGGCCGAGGGGATGTACGGCACGAACGGCGCGAGCGGCTGCTGACCCGCCGTGGTGAGGACGTCGTAGTCGTCGACGAGGATCACGATCCGCGGGCCGGAGAAGCTGCCCGGCTCCAGGTCGGCGCCGTCGGCGGTGTCGTCGGGCAGCCGCTTCTCCAGTTCGGAGGCGATGCCGGCGGCGAGGCCGGCGCACAGCTTGGTGTTGTAGGCGTAGCCGCCCCGGTACTCCTCCGGGATGACGCCGCGCAGGCCCCGGCGCGGGTCGAAGACGCCGAAGACGAGCTCCTTGTCCCCGTAGCGCTCGATCAGGCTGCGGGCGATCACCTTGAGCAGGTTGGTCTTGCCGCACTCGCTGTCGCCCATGATCAGCAGGTGCTGGTCGTGGTGGAACAGGTCGAGCAGCACGGGGGCCAGCTGGGTCTGGTCCAGGCCGACCGGGACGCGGCGCGGTTCGCCGGCCGGGCCGGGCAGCTGGTGCGCCTCCAGCACGTGCGGCAGCACGCGCACCGGCTGGGCGACCTCGCCGGTCCAGGTGGCGCGGATCTGCCGGGCGGTGGTCTCCAGGACCGCGCCGAGGTCGGCGGTGTCGGCGAGGCCGTCGGTGCGGGGCAGGGCGACCTGGGCGAAGAGCTTGCGGTCGGTGAGGACACGGCCCTTCTCCTCGGGCGAGAGGGTCTCGCCGAGCTTGCGGTCGATGCTGGACTCGCTCGGGTCGTTCAGCCGCAGTTCGACGCGGGTGCCGAACTGGGACTGGGTGGCGATGCGCACGTCGTTCCAGCGCAGCATGCCGGCGACGACGTGGATGCCGTAGCCGCTGCCCCGCTTGAGGATGTCGACGACCGGGTCGTCCAGTTCCTCGAAGTCGTCGCGCAGCGCGCCGAAGCCGTCGATGAGCAGCACGATCTCGGTACTGGCCAGCTCGGGCACCCGGCCCGCGGCGCGCAGGGTGCGCAGTTGCTCCAGCGAGTCGATGCCGTGCACCCGGAACAGTTCCTCGCGCTGGTCGAGCATGGCGCGCACCGAGTCGATGGTGCGGGCCGCGCGCTCCCGGTCGGCCCGGCCGGCGATGCCGCCGACGTGCGGCAGCCCCGACAGGGCCTGCAGGCCGCCGCCGACCAGGTCCAGGCCGTAGACGCCCACTTCCTGCGGGGTGTGGGTGAGCGCCAGCGACAGGGCGAGGGTGCGCAGCAGCGTGGTCTTGCCGGACTGGGGGCCACCGATGATCGCGGCGTGACCGCCGGCGAGCGTCAGGTCCAGGTACCACTGGCCCTGCCACTGCTTCGTCGGGTCGTCGATCGTGCCCAGCGGCACCTGGAGCGGGCCGCGGCGCCCCGCGAGCTGCATTCCGCGCGGACCCACCTGCACCGGTCCGGCGACCTTGTCGAGCGGAACCGCGGCGGGCAGCGGGGGCAGCCAGATCTGGCGCACCGCGCGGGCACCGGACCGCTCCAGCTGGTCGATCATCACGCCCATCTCGGTGGGGCCGGTCTCCCGGCGCCGCATCTGCGGCTCCTCGGGCGCCTCGGAGTCCCCCTGGCCGAGGGTGTTGTAGGCCTGGTACTCCAGGGCGAGCGGCCCGGTGTCCTCCTCCTCGTGCTGGACGGGGCCGCGGTAGGCGCCGGAGACGTAACTGGCCTTGAACCGCTCGTAGTGGCTGGTGTCGACCTTGAGGTAGCCGAAGCCGGGCAGCGGGGGCAGGTGGAAGGCGTCCGTGGTGTCCAGGACCGTGCGGGACTCGTCCGGGGAGAAGGTGCGCAGCCCGAGCCGGTACGACAGGTAGGTCTCCAGGCCCTTGAGCTTGCCGGCCTCGATGCGCTGGCTGGACAGCAGCAGGTGCACGCCGATGGACCGGCCGATCCGGCCGATGGACAGGAACAGGTCGATGAAGTCCGGCTTGGCGGTGAGGAGTTCGCCGAACTCGTCGATCACGACGAACAGGTGCGGCAGCGGCTCCAGGTCGGGGCGCTTCTCGGCGCGCAGCGCGGCGTAGTGGCCGATGTCGGCGACGTTGCCCGCGTCCTTGAGCACCTGCTGGCGGCGCTTGACCTCGCCGGCGAGGGAGGCGTGGACGCGCTCGACGAGGCCGGCCTGGTTCTCCAGGTTGGTGATGACACCGGCGACGTGCGGCAGGTGCGCGAACGGGGCGAAGGTGGCGCCGCCCTTGTAGTCGACGAGGACCATGGCCAGGTCCTCCGGCGGGTGCGTGGCGACCAGGGCGAGGACGAGGGTGCGCAGCAGCTCCGACTTGCCGGAGCCGGTGGCGCCGACGCACAGGCCGTGCGGGCCCATGCCCAGTTCGGAGGATTCCTTCAGGTCGAGGAGGACGGGCTCCTTGGCGTCGCTGACGCCGATCGGCACGCGCAGGAAGGCACGTTCGCCGCGCGGCGCCCACAGCCGGTGGAGGTCGAGTTCGGCCACGTCGTCGATGCCGAGCAGCTGGGCGAAGTCGACCGGGCCGGTGAGCGGGGCGTCGACCATCGACTCCGCGGACAGCCGCAGCGGGGCGAGCATCCGGGCGAGGCCCTCGGCGAAGGGGACGCCGATCTCGTCGACGGTGCCGTGGGCGCTGATCGGCTCCTTCTCGCGCAGGTCCTCGATGACGACGCGCTCCCCGTCGACGGTGATGCGCACGCCGACGCTGCCGGGCTCCTGCACGCGCTGGTCGAGCAGGTGCAGCACGGTGACGCTCATGTCCCGCAGGCCCACGGCGTCGTCGGGGCGCGGCAGGTCCACCGCGTCGGCGCCGTGCGCGTCGGCGAGGACGAGCAGCCGGGAGGTCATGGCGAGGGCGTCCTTGCCGGACAGGCCGCGGCGGACCTCGGCCGCGTAGGAGGCGCGGCGACGGAGTTCGGGGCCGATCTGCCGGGCCAGCTGGGGCAGGGAGGGCGCGATGCGGCGGGCGGCGACGGGGCCGTCGAACTGCTCGGGGTCGAGCAGGTGCGGCAGCCACTTGGCCCACTCCCAGTCGGCGATCCGGTCGCCGGGCACGGCCAGCGCCATGGCCACGTCGTCGGGGGCGTGGGTGGCGGCGGCCTGCGCGATCAGTGCGCGGGCGACGCGGAGGGTGTCCTCGCGCCGGCCGATGACGGTGATGTTGCCGACGCGGTCGAGCGGGACGGTGAGCGGGAGTTCGGTGCCGTTGGCGAAGCGGGCGACCAGGGCGGAGGCCTCGTTCAGCATGAACTCGTCGGGCGGGGTGAGCACGGAGGATCCGGGCGGGGCCACCTTCAGGTCGCGCACCGGCATCTCGCCGGTGCCGACGCGGACGCGCAGGAAGTCGGCGTCGAGCCGGCGCCGCTCCCACAGCCGGGCGGGGTCGCGCACGACGTCGTACAGCGCGTCCGGCGGCGGGTTGAGCACCTGGGTGCTCTCGCGCCGCTCCCGCTCCTCCTTCGACAGCTCCTCCCGCAGGTCCTCCAGGTAGGTGAGGTAGGCCTCGCGCTGGGTGCGGCGGGTGCGCTGGGCCTTGCCGCGCTGGGAGAAGAGCATGACGAGCGAGCCGATGACGGTGACGAGGAGGATGATCGCGCCCAGCCCCGCGAACTGGCTGTTGCGCACGACCGTCATCATCACGACGGAGGACATCACGCCGGCGACGGGCAGCAGCGAGGTCGCGACCGAGCCCGTCTTGCCTTCGGGCAGGTTGGGCGGGGCCTCGATGGTGCGCGGTTCGGGGGCGGCCGGGGGCCTGGTGGTCCGGGCCGGCCGGTGGATCAGTCGGGTGCTCATCGTGGTTGACCTGTCCTGTCGGTCCTGGGTTCCCTTCGTGTGCGGGAGGGTCAGCGGCGCTTGTGGGAGAGCTGGAAGGCCTCCGCCGCCAGGCGGGTGGCGGCCTCCCTGGTGTCCCGCGCGAGCAGCTCGGTGCGGATGGTGCCGCCGGCCGCCAGATGCCGGTCGTAGGGCAGGACCCGCACGCTCGCCCCCGTCGCCTTCAGCTGCTCGGCCGCCTTCTCCAGGTCGATGCCGAGGTGCGGCACGGTCTCGGTGAGCACGACGACGGTGGAGGTGGTGATGTCCCGGGGCAGCCCGCGCATCCACTCCAGGACCGCGTGCGTGCTGGCGATGCCCTCCAGCGTCGCGGGGACCGTGAGGATCCGGGCCTGGGCGGCGGACAGGGCGGTGCGGGCGACCTCGGCGGGCAGCGTCTCGCAGTCGGCGACGGTCACGCCGAAGTAGCGGCGCATCGCCACCATGATCCGCTCGTAGCCCTTGGTGTCGAGCATGGCCCCGACCTGCCCCTGGCTGCCGGGCAGCAGCCAGGCGTTCTCGGGCAGTTGCACGAGGTAGCCGGTGATGTCGAGGAGCGTCATCTGCGGTTCGACGACGTCGGCGAGATCGCCGGTGGTCCAGCGCAGGCTCTCCGCGCCGAGCCGCAGCGGCAGCGAGCCGAGCGCCGGGTCGGCCTCGACGGCCAGGACGGGGTCCTGGCGGTAGTGGGCGTAGGTGGCGGTCAGCAGCGCGGCGACCGTCGTCTTGCCCGAGCCGCCGCGGATCGAGGTCACCGCTATTTGGCGGCCGGTGGTGACCGGCTGCTGGAGGATCTCGGCGGTCGCGGTGGTCTCGGCGACCTCACGGGCCGCGGAGGACGAGACGGTACGACGTACGGCCCGCAGGGCGCGCGCGGCGAACGGCTCCCCCCGCCGGGGCCCCTTGCCCGCGCCGACGAGCTTCTGGTCGACGACCGGGCGGCTGTCGGGGGTGGCGCGGGAGGCGCGGGCGCGGGGCGCGGGGGACGGTTGCGCGTACTGCTGCGGCTGTTCCTGCGGGGCGGCCTGCTGCTCGGCGTAGGCCTGCTGTTCGGCGTACGCCTGTTGCGCGGCGTAGGCCTGCTGCTGGGCGTGCTGGTGCTGCTGCTGTTCGGTGTACGCCTGCTGCTGTTCGGTGTACGCCTGCTGCTGTTCGGTGTACGCCTGCTGCTGTTCGGTGTACGCCTGCTGTTGCTGCTCGGCGTACGCCTGCCGCTGCTGCTCGGCGTAGGCCTGCTGCCGGGCGTAGGCCTGCTGTTCGGCATAGGCCTGCTGGGCGTAGGCCGGGTCGGCGTACTGCTGCTGCCCCTGCGCGGCGTAGGCCTGCCGTTGCGCGGCGGCGTACTGCTCGGCGTAGGCCTGCTGTTGCGCGTGCTGCTGCTCGGCGGTCGTGGGCTGCTGGTACTGCTGCGGGTAGCCGTAGGCCGGGGCCGGCCCCTGTGCCTGCCCCTGACCCTGGGCGGCGTGCGCCTGCTGCGCCTCCGTCCCCTGTCCCTGTTGCGGGGCCGCCTGCTGTGCCGCCGCCTGCTGCCGGTCCCGCTGCTGGGACGTCTGCTGCGGCTGCTGGGGCGTGCCGCCCCTCAGATCCCGCAGCACGTCGTTCTGCCAGTTGTCCCCGCTCGGCATGTCGCCCTTCTCTCCTGCCACGTCCCGCCGTGTCGTTCCGCGGGAGCGACAGGGTGGGCGTCTGGTCTTCGAAGCCTCAGAACTTGTTGAGCAGCTGCCCGTAGATGCCGAACGCCCCGATGGCGAGCGGGAAGAGCCCGATCACGCCGAGGGACTCGATCAGGTCGGCGAACCTGCGCAGCCGCACCCGGACGTGGTCGGGCGGCTCGATGCCCAGGACCAGCAGCGGCAGCAGTGCCGCTGCCCCCAGCAGCACCAGCGCGCCGACTCCCCCGGCGTGGTCCAGCCACAGCACCGCGAGCCGTACGACGAGCAGCGTGGCCGCCGCGAACAGCGCCACGACCTCGGCGACCAGGGGGAAGGCCCGTGCCCGGGACAGCAGGACGACGGCCACGAGCGAGGCGAGGCCCACCGTCCAGACGGTCGGCTCCTTCGCGGTGGTCAGCATCCAGCCACCGAGGGCGGCCGAGGCCGCGGTGACGATGGTGGCGAGGGCGAGCCCGCGGTGGGTGGCGGCGAGGGCGTTGGCCACCTGGTGGCGGCTCACGGACGTCCCCGTGGAGCGCTTGTCGTCCAGGGCGGTGAGTCCTGAGGCCATCAGCGCGAACCGGGGCAGCAGCCCGAGCAGGACGATGGAGAACACGGCCATCACTGCGCCGATCCGGTCCGCCCGGTCCTGGAGGAGGGCGACGGCCTCCCACACCAGGGCGATCACCACGATCGCCCCGGCCCCGATCAGGCCGCCCTTGCCGAGCGGCGAGCAGTAGGCCAGCAGCACGAGGGTGACCACGAGCGCGGCGGCGATACCGGCCATCCGGGCGGTGCCGCCCCAGTCGTAGGCGTCGGCGGCGGTCCAGGCGGTCAGCAGGCCGAGCCCGCCGGCGGCGAGCAGCAGCGCGGTGGCCAGGCCCTGGTTGCCCTGGCCGATCCGGGCGATGGCCGCGCCGGCGATCAGGAACAGGGCGGTGACGACCACGAGCCCCGTGGTGACGGCCTCCAGGGAGAACTCCTGCCGGGCCAGGACGGCCGCGGCCACGGCGAACACCACGGTGGCCACGCCGGCGCTGATGCGGCGGGCGGCCGGGCGCCAGCGCCAGGTCCTCAGATCGAGGTCGTCCGCGACCTGGTCGGTGACGTCGTGCACGACGGGCGCCGGCGGTGCGGCGTGCGCCCGGACGAGGCGGAGCACGGCGCCGTCCGGCACCTCGGCCGACGCCAGCGTCGCGTCATGGGGCAGCGCCGAACCGTCGGAGGTGATCAGCTGTCGAGTGGTCGGCCGGGTGGCGGCCCGGTCGTCCAGCAACTGGAGTATGTCCGGAAGCAATTGGCCGATCGGTGTGTCCGACGGCAGGACCAGGTCGGCTCGTCGTCGCTCGCCGATCAGGGTGACCCGGCTCAGCTGGGTCCGAGACATCGTTGCTGCGCTCACCACTCACCGGAACCTATCATCGCGTTTTTTCCGCCACGGCCGCGCTCCGATCCACTCGCGTCGGCCGCGCACACCCCGTTCACTGTTTCTCCGCACCCTTGCCGCCGGCACCGCTCGCGGAGGCGCCGGGCGTCGGGGCGTACTGCTGCTCCTGCTGCTGCCGCTGCTGTTTCTCCTCGGCCTTCTGCTTCGCCAGCGTGGCCTGGAGGAAGGACCAGCCGATGCAGCCGGCGCACAGCACGGCGGCGATCGCGATACCCGCGAAGACCTTGCCGAACCGTTCGTCCGCCGTCCGTCGCGCGCGCTGCGTGCCGAACAGCAGCGCGTCGCGCATCCGGCGCCGGCGCACCGCCACCGACTCCAGCAACTGGCTGTCGTAGTCCCGTGCCATTCAGTCGTCCTGTGCCTTGTTGATGCGTGGTCAGTCGTCCGGGGCCAGGCCCAGGCGCTTCCGCATGACGGCGTACTTCCGGGTGAGCCGCCGGGCGGTGTGCTCGTCGAGTGCGGCGAGGCGGTGGGGGTCGGCGTTGTGCGCGAGGTCGGCCGCCTTGACCAGCCGGGCGCCCGGGGTGTCCAGGATCCGGCGGGCGTACGCCTCCGGCTCCTCCTCCGGCCGCTTGGTCATGGCCCGTACGACGTCCTTGGTGTGCTGCGTGAGGGCGGCCGCGTCGAGCCACTCCTCGCTGAGGACGCCGTCCTCCAGCGCGTCGTGCAGCCAGGCGGCGGCCACCAGTTCGTCGCTGCCGCCCCGGGCGCGCACGCCGTCGGCGACGGCCGACAGATGCTCGGCGTACGGCCGCCCGGCCTTGTCCGTCTGCCCGGCGTGCGCGGTGCGAGCGACGGCCTCGACCTCGGCGAGACTCATCTCCTGCGGCATGCGATCCCCCCCTAGCTTCGCTCCCGCAACATAAGACACGAACACGCCACGCGTACAACCGGGGTGCGGGGCTCCCCCCACACGTCTTCACACACCGCCCGACAGCCCTGTCACGATCATGAAGAGCACCCACAGCACGGGGATGAGCGCGATGTAGGCCCGGGGCCGTCGCCGCACGGGTACGCCCGGGTCGTAGCGCGGGCCGAGCGTGCCCGGCCCCGGCGCGGGGAGCGCCTTGACCCGGCGCACGGCCAGGACGTTGCGGACCAGCGTCAACGGCGCGAAGACGAAGAGGGACAGGGGGCTCCACCAGCCCCAGGCGAGCGTGTGGGTGGTCAGCGCGCGGTACACGGCCAGCCCGCAGGTCATGCACATCGGACCGTCCGTCTTCCGGAACCCCATGAGGACGACGAGGCCGCGGTGCGCGCGGAACGCGACGTCCGCGGCGGGAGAACCTCCGCAGAACCTGCACATGGGGAGGGACGGATCCGGGGCTTCCGGGAGGTCCGCATGCGGGAGGCGGCGGTTCCGGCCGCTGTCGTGGGGGGCGTCGGACGGGGGCTCAGCGGGTTGCGCGGACTCCGTGGGGCGCGCGGGGTGAGAAGGTTGCGCGGACTTCGCGGGGTGCGCGGACTCCGTCGGCTTCGCGGCGCGAGGGTCGGTGTACCAGGCGCGGAGCGAGTCGGCGACGGCGTCCAGGAGGCCGCTCTTGAGGGCCTCGTCGATGGTCCCGTCGCAGAACTTCTCCCCGCGCACCACGGCGGTGGCGGCCCGTACGGCGTCGGCGGGCCGCAGCCCGCCCTCCGCGGGGAGCGTGGGCACGGGGTTGTCCATCCAGCGGTGCTCGGGGGTGACGGCACCGACGCCGCGGAGGGCGTCGACGGCCCGGAACACCCCCTTGCTGTACTTGGGGAACGGTACATGGATGGCACCGCTCGGCGACTTCTGCCCACCGCCCCACTCCACGTCCCGGTCCTCGTCCGTGAGCGCGTCGAAGGCCTCGGCGAGCTCCCGCCACGCCTCGGCGTCGTCGCGGTCGAGCTGGGCGAGGAGGCGCTGGTCGTCGGCCGGGGTGACGACGCGGGCCAGTTCCTCGACGGCGGCGGCGTCGGCGGCCTCGGTGACGGGCCCGACGCCGGGTTCGTGACTGAGCAGGTGGAGCACGCCGAGGGGCGTGAGGCCGCGTTCCCGGGCCTCCCGGATCCGGTTGTACCACTCCGTGCTCGCCTCGTAGGCGCTGACGCTGCTCGCCCTCCGCATGATCCAGTCGACGTCGTCGGCGCCGGCCTCGGCCCAGGCGTATCCGATCACCTCACCGTCGAGGGCGGTGACGGTGATGTAGTGGACGGGGTTGGTCATGCTGTCGTCTCGTTGTTCGGCCGGGGCTCAGCCACCGGAGGGCTGTTGCTTCAGCGCGGTGAGCGTCGGTGCCTCGGCGAAGGAGCCCGGGACCGCGTGGCTCCACTCGCTGTCGTTCGAACCGCGCGCCAGCTCGGCGACGAGGGCCGTGGGGGCGAGCTGTCGGGCCTTGCCGTCGCGCAGGGCCCGAACCCACCTGCCGCCGGCGTTGACGGCGTTGGCCGGCAGCCCCGGTGGCCCGACCCAGCCGGCCGCGTCGTGCTCGTCGTTCGCCCCCACGTGACCGATGACAGTGCCCGTGCGGTCGGCGACACTCAGGTAGACGACGGGCCCATCGGTGCCGACGTTGTACGTCGCCGGGCCCGCCACCTGCCTGAACTGCAGGTCTTCCCCGAAGCTCGAGTGGGTCGGCTCTCCGTTACTCACCCTGGGCCAGGGCCTCGACGGCGGCTGCGTTCGGGGCGTCGGTGAGGGAACCGGGCAGGGGGCGGCCCCGGCCGCCGGGCCGGGGGTCGCCGTACAGCTCGGCGAGGGTCTGCGACGGACGGAGCCCGCGCGCCTTCCTCTCACGCAGCCGGCTGATCCAGGACATGCCTTCGTTCACCGCACGGGGGCCGCCGGCCTTCCGCGGTTCATAGGCCGCGGCGTCGTCCGCGTCACCGGCCCAGACGTACCCGAGGACCGAGCCGTTCTCCTTGTCCACCACGGTGAAGTACTGCACCGGGCTCTCGGTCCAGTCCTGGTACCGCGGCGGCCCGCCCGGCTTCTCCCTGAACTGCAGGTCTTCCTCGAAGCGCGACGGCACCGGTTGCTCACTGCTCATGAGTCCATACTCCTTGAGTCGTCTGTCCTGGACGCGGCTACGGCTTCGGCCTCGGCAGGACCTCGCCGTACACCTGCCACTTTCCGGCCTCGTCCTGGAAGACGCGCGTCACCTTGTATTCCACACCACGGGCGAGCAGCAGCTCCCGCTCCCCCTTGTTCACGGAGATGTGGTCGATCCAGAGAGCAGGGGTCCCCTCCGGCACGCGCAGGTGCAGGTGTACGGGCTTGTACTCGAACGCCGGGTCCTTGCCGAGCGAGGTGGACATGAATCCGAGGTCGTCGTAGACATTGCCCTGCATTTCCATGGGTGACCGCAGGTTGAGGTAGCTCACGTCGGTGCCTCGGACGACCATGAGGTTCTCGGGCACAGGGCGGGAGCCCATGACCCGGTCCATGTTGTCGACCAAGTCCTGCACTCGGGGCTCCAGGGGCGTGTCGACGGCCCGGAGCTGGTCGTTGATGTTCTTGTAGTAGAAGCTGCTGTACCTCTCCAGCGCCCCCTTGGCCTTGGGGTCGAGGTTGTCCAGGAAGTCGTTCCAGTGGGCGTCGCCGTATTCCTTGCCCGCCTGGTTGCTGGTGCTGGGGTGAGGGTTGGTCCCTCGTTCCAGCTCCGCCGCCGCGACCGCGTGGCGCTCCGCGTCGGTGGCCAGGTTGTTGAAGTCGTCCGCCGACATGATCGGCTTGTACTCGAACGGCTCCCCTGCCCCGCCGTGGCCCGGGACGTCCGTGCCCTGGTGGCCCGGAGCCGCCGGTGCGTCGGTGCCGTGGTGTGCGGCGGCGTCCGCCACTCCGTGGCCGACGTCCGTGTGGTCACCGGCGTGCACCGCGTCGTCCCCATGTCCGGCGCCGTGCGCGGCGTCGTCGGCGTGACCGGCGCCAGGGGCGTCGTACCCGTGGCCGCCGGTGCCGGGGACGTCGTGGCCTCCGGGGTGGGGTGCGGTCGGGACGTCGTGCACCGGGTTGGCACCCGTCGTCTGGCTGTACCACGGAGTCCCCGCCCCGGGGTGACCGCCCGTGTGCGGCGCGGTCGTCGGGGTCGTGTCGTACGCCGACGGCGGAGGTGCCTGGTCGTACGCCGACGGGGCCGGTGCGTGATCGTACGTGCCCGGCGACGGCGCGTGGCCGTACGGCGAGCCGGAAGGAGCATGACCGTAGGGGGACGCGGACGGGGCCTGGCCGTACGGGGACGCCGACGGGGGCTGGCCGTATTGCGCGCCGGTCGGTGTGTGGTCGTACGTGGAGGGAGCCGGTGTCGGGTCGAAGGCTCCGCCCGGGGTGTGTATCGGGGCCGTGGGGGGCGTGTTGTAGTGGCCCGGGTTGGCCGCGTTGTCCACCGCGTGCGCGGCTCCGTCGACGCCGCCGTGGGTCGCGGCCCCGGCGTACGACGGTGTCTGGGCGCCCTGCGTCGTCCAGTGGGCCGGAAGCGTCGGGGTGGTGCCGTTCGGGACCGTCGGGGTGGTGCCGTGCGGGGTCGTCGGGGTGGTGCCGTGGGGAACCGGTGTCGTGTCGATCGTGCCGTTGGGCGCGACGAGGTTGCCGTTCGGGGCCAGCTGGTGGCCGTCGGGGAGGTGGACCGAGCCGTCGGGGAGCGTGGGGATGTCGATGTTGCCGACGCCCTTCAGGCCCTTGGTGATGTCGCCGATCTTCGACAGACCCGCGCCCGCGCCCTTGGTGATGTAGGTCATCGGGTCGATCACCCGGCCCGCCTTGCCCGCCACCGACAGTGCCTTGGCGACCGCGCCCGCCTTGCCCGCACCCGAGGCAGCCGCACCGGCGCCGCCGGTGAAGACCGTTGTCAGGACGTTGAAGGTGACCGCACCGGCCGCGCGGGCGGGGTTCTTGCCCCACTGGTCCCACGCCACCAGCGCCTTGCCGGTCTCCTTCATCGCCGTGCGCGAGTCACGCAGCCAGGACGGCATGTCCTTGTCCGACGCCGTCCAGAACCACGCCTGCGCCCCAGGGATCGCCGTGATGACCAGACCGGTCGCCAGCTGGGCCAGGCCCTTCCACGCCTGCCCCATCGCCTCCCAGCCACCGAAGCCCACCAGCGTGCCCAGGCCCTTGATCGTGCCCCAGACACCGTCCACGATCAGGCCGTCCCACACGAACGACTTCACCCAGTGGCCGACCTCGTACCAGTGGTGCTTCTCCTCCACCGGGTCACCCCAGGGAAGCTTGGCGTTCTTCATGTCCTCGGCGTTGAAGCCGTACTGGTTCTTCTTGTCCGAACCATCCCCGGCCACCATCTGCGTCCCGCCCCACAACGCAGTGATCTTGTTGTGGCAGGTCCGCTCCGCCGCCCAGAACGCCGCGACCGTCGCGGTGATCTCATCACGCAGCTTGTTGTGCTCGTCGACCTTGTCCTCGTCGTACTCCCACTCGTCATCATCCTTAACGGAGGAGACGAAGGCCGCCGCGTCCGTCTTCAGCTGCTTCAGCTTCGCCACCAGCGGACGGATTTCGGTGGCGTACGACGACAGCGCGCCCGAGACCTTCTCCAGGTCGTCGGCGAAGGCGTCCGCCTTCTCCTTCACCGGCTTCGTCGTCGCGAACAGCTGCTCCGCCTCCGGAGCGTGGTAGAACGCCGACAACCCCTGGAACCGCGAGTGGATGTCACCACCGGCATCCCGGACATGACCCGCGTCCTTCTTCAGATCCGCGTAGTCCGTCTCCAGCTGCTCGAGATTTCCGGTGAACTGGGGGATCTTCTCCGGCTGGATCACCGCTTACCGACTCCCGGCAGATCCACCACCGGAGCCTGCAGCGTCTTGCGCTGCGCCTCCGCCGCCATCTCCTCATCACCGTTCAGATACGCCGTGGTCGCATCCACCGCGCCCTGCAACGACTTACCCGCCCGCGCCGCGACGAACTTCAGATCCTTCGTCGCATGCTCCGCGAACTGCGACAACGCAAGCGCCACCAGGCCGCCCTGCGCCTTCTCGCCGCCCTCACCACCGCCCTCGGCGGACACGGTGCCCGCGCTGGACGCCGCCGACGTCAGATGCTCACCGAACGCCGTCGCGTACTTCTCCAGCTTCGACGCCGCCTCACCCGTCGTCTTCAGCACATGCGAAATACCCTGCGGCTTCAAATCCCAGCCGGGCACCGAAAACCCCCGTCACACCCACTCAACGAACATCACCGAAAGGACCAGCAACAGCGGCAGACTCAGCCGATGTTGTCCACCGCCGCCTTCGCACGCTGAATCGTCGACTGCGCCGTGCCGTCGTTCTTCTCCAGCGTCGTCTTCAGCAGATGAATAATGTTCTTCACCTCTTGCGAGGCGTTGTTCCACCGCTGTTCCTTGCCGTGGTACTCATCCGCCACACCATCCGCCGTGAAGTCGGCCATCGCCGCCTTCACCTGCTTGTCACGCTCGGTGATCAGCGACTCCAGACGGCCGATCACCCCCTGGATGTTCGACTGCGCATCCGCCGACGCACCCGTGTCATACGACCGGCGATCCGAACCCGCACCCGCCATCACACACCACTCCCCGAGAAACGAAACACAACCAGAAACCGAACCGGCGCAACACCCACAGCGCTCACAGCGCTCACACGCCGACAGCGCTCAAACGCCGGAAGAACTCAGCGGAAACGCGCGGCGTCGAAGTTCGCCGCCGACATCTGCTGAC
>JJOH01000106.1 GCA_000696115.1 Streptomyces olindensis | reverse complement strand
TTGTGCAATATTCCCCACTGCTGCCTCCCGTAGGAGTCTGGGCCGTGTCTCAGTCCCAGTGTGGCCGGTCGCCCTCTCAGGCCGGCTACCCGTCGTCGCCTTGGTGAGCCGTTACCTCACCAACAAGCTGATAGGCCGCGGGCTCATCCTGCACCGCCGGAGCTTTACACCATCAAGGATGCCCAAGATGGTCATATCCGGTATTAGACCCCGTTTCCAGGGCTTGTCCCAGAGTGCAGGGCAGATTGCCCACGTGTTACTCACCCGTTCGCCACTAATCCCCACCGAAGTGGTTCATCGTTCGACTTGCATGTGTTAAGCACGCCGCCAGCGTTCGTCCTGAGCCAGGATCAAACTCTCCGTGAATGTGTACCGGTAATCCGGTGCAACACCACGAGAGCGGAACAGTCAGGCGGAATAAGCCCGACCGTTCACAGCGTCCTCGCTGTGTTTTTTCAAAGGAACCTCGACCATCGGTTGTCCGACGGACGGGGTATCAACATATCTGGCGTTGACTTTTGGCACGCTGTTGAGTTCTCAAGGAACGGTCGCTTCCTTTGTACTCACCCTCTCGGGCTTTCCTCCGGGCGCTTCCCTTCGGTCTTGCGTTTCCGACTCTATCAGATCCTTTTCTCGATCCGATTCCCTGTCGGCGGGATTTGCCGTCCGGCCCGGGCTTTCGCTCGTCGGCCTTTCGACATTCACTACGTTAGCCGATTCCCCGTCCAACTCATAATCGAGTCCGTCGGCGTCGAATTCAGGCATGCGCGCACGCCGAATTCGCCCCTGCTGAGGGGAGTCGCTAGGTAGTGGTTTGGCCGCTTCCGGCTGCTGGCGATTGCCGTACCCGGTTCAAGCGGCTCGGGCTACATTACGCACCTTGCCTGGACGCGTCAACTTCGGCGGCGCCTCGGGACATGGGCCCGATAGGGGCTGACCGTCGGGTCGTTGGCGATCCAGAAGCGCCAGGGGTGCACGGCTCCTTCGCCGGCCACACCGGTGCGGGGGCCATTGAGTACCTGGTCGGAGGGCACGGGCGTGCCGGTCAGCATGCGGAGGGGGGTCTCCTGCGAGGTGCACGCGTCCGTGCCGTCCAGGGAGCGGTCCACGTCCAGGGCCGTGGCCAGACGGGCCGGGCCTTTGGCCAGTTCCTTGTCGTTGCGGGCCGAGAGTCGACGGGTGCGGGCGAGTTCGGCGCCCTCGATGATCTCGCCGGCGCGGAGCAGGACCGCGCTCGCCTTTCCCTCGGGGCCGCACACCAGGTTCATGCAGAACCACATGCCGTAGGTGAAGTAGACGTAGACGTGCCCGGGCGGACCGAACATCACCTCGTTGCGGGCCGTGCGGCCGCGATAGGCGTGGGAGCCGGGGTCGGCGGTGCCGTCGTAGGCCTCGACCTCTGTCAGGCGGAGGGCGATCGGACCGTCCGGGGTGGTGCGGACCAGGATGCGGCCGAGGAGGTCGGGGGCGACATCGAGGACGGGCCGGTCGAAGAACTCCCTGGGCAGGGGCGTACGGTCGGGGGTCGCGATCATGCCGTCCGAGGGTACTGGAGACGGGTGGCACGGTGGGGTGGCCGAAGGGCGCAGGCCTTGCCAGGGTGAGGGCATGGAACCGGCCACGGCCGGATCGCGTTTGTAGGGATCAAGGATCCACCCGTAGTGGGCGAGAGGGAGAGTCATGGCGTTCAAGAAGCTGCTCGCGAGCCTGGGGGCCGGCGGGGCTTCCGTCGAGACGGTGCTGCACGAGGTCAACGTCGTGCCGGGCGGTGTCGTCCAGGGTGAGGTGCGGATCCAGGGCGGGTCCGTGAACCAGCAGATCGAGGGGCTCTCGGTCGGGCTGCAGGCCAAGGTCGAGGTGGAGAGCGGCGACCAGGAGTACAAGCAGGACATCGAGTTCACAAAGTCGCGGCTGGGCGGCGCGTTCGAGCTCCAGGCGAACGCGGTGCACGCGGTGCAGTTCGGCCTGGAGATTCCCTGGGAGACGCCGATCACGATGATCGACGGGCAGGCGTTGCGCGGCATGAACATCGGGGTGTCCACGGAGCTGGAGATCGCTCGGGCCGTGGACTCCGGTGACCTGGACCCCGTCAACGTGCACCCGCTGCCGGCGCAGAAGGCGATCCTGGACGCGTTCATCCAGCTGGGCTTCCGGTTCAAGAACGCGGACATGGAGCGCGGGGTCATCCGGGGTACGCGGCAGAAGCTGCCGTTCTACCAGGAGATCGAGTTCCACCCGCCGCAGCAGTACCGAGGGCTGAACCAGGTCGAGCTGAGCTTCGTGGCCGACCAGCACGCCATGGACGTGGTGCTGGAGATGGACAAGAAGCCGGGCCTGTTCAGCGAGGGCAGCGACACCTTCCGGTCGTTCCAGGTCGGTCTCAACGACTACCAGGGGACCGACTGGGTCGCCTACCTGAACCAGTGGCTGTCCGAGGTCGGCAGCAAGCGCAACTGGTTCTAGGAAGGCCCTAGGCTCGGGAGCGACTGCAAGAACCGACCAGGAGGTACCGAGGTGACCGAGCTCAAGCGGCGGCCGCTCCCCCACGACTTCCATCCGCCCGTGCCGTCGTTCACGGTCGAGAGCAAGGACGTCCGGGAAGGGGCGACGCTCAAGGACGCTCAGGTCTACGCGGCCGGCAACACCTCACCGCACCTGCGGTGGGAGGGCTTCCCGCCGGAGACCAAGAGCTTCGCCGTGACGTGCTACGACCCTGACGCCCCGACGGGCAGCGGGTTCTGGCACTGGGTGCTGTTCGACATCCCGGCGTCGGTGACCGAGCTGCCGGTGGGTGCGGGCAGCGGCGCGTTCGAGGGGCTGCCCGAGGGCGCGATCCACGCTCGTAACGACTACGGCAGCAGGGACTTCGGCGGGGCCGCGCCGCCGCCCGGCGACGGGTCGCACCGGTATGTGTTCACGGTGTACGCCGTGGACCAGGAGAAGCTGGGTCCGGACGCGGACGCCAGTCCGGCTTTCGTCGGATTCAACCTGCGTTTCCACACCATCGCGCGGGCCCAGCTGATCGGTGAGTACGAGGTGCCCGCCGAAGGCTGAGCAAGCCGTCCTGACGATCCCAGCGTTCACGGAACGTTTGCCCGCTCCTGGTCTTGGAATTGATCAGGAGCGGGCATTTTTGTTGCCGGGGGTCACCCCCCCGTGGGAGCAGCAGATATTGCGTTGTCCATCTCGGCGTGCCCGGCCAGAGTTGATCCCAGCCCGCCAGGGGGTGGGCCGGTGCACACGGGAGGTGGGCTGGTATGCGGGACACGCTGGTACTCAACGCGAGCTTCGAGCCGCTGTCGACGGTGACGCTGAACCGAGCCGTCGTTCTGGTGCTTCAGGACAAGGCCGTCGTCGAGCAGGCCCACCCCGAACTGCGGATGCGGGGAGCCGCGGTCGACATACCGGCGCCCCGTGTGATCAGGCTCTGCCAGTACGTACGGGTGCCGTTCCGAAGACGAGCTCCGTGGTCGAGGCGGGGTGTGCTGGTCAGGGACCGGCACAGGTGCGCGTACTGCGGGAGGCGGGCGACAACCGTCGACCACGTGGTGCCGCGGTCGCAGGGTGGGCAGGACACGTGGCTGAACACGGTGGCCTCGTGCGCTCAGGACAATCACCGGAAGGCCAATCGGACTCCGGAGGAGGCGGGGATGCCGCTGCTCCGGGAGCCGTTCGAGCCGACTCCGGCGGACGCGATGCTGCTGGCGCTCGGGCAGGAGGACTTCGCCGCGCTGCCGGACTGGCTGGCGCTGGACGCGGCCTAGCGAACGTGTGAAGGGGCCCGCTTCTCCGGGAAGCGGGCCCCTTTTCGTATGGGTCGCGTCAGTCGATGGACGGCTTCTCGCGGCGTTCCTGGGCGGGGACCTGGGCTCCGGTCGCGCCGCCGTTGCCGCCGGAACCGCCGCCGATGCCGCCGAAGTTGCCCATCGCTCCGGACAGGCCCTTGAGGGCGTCGCCGATTTCGCTGGGGACGATCCAGAGCTTGTTGGCGTCGCCCTCGGCGATCTTGGGGAGCATCTGGAGGTACTGGTAGGAGAGGAGCTTCTGGTCCGGGTCGCCGGCGTGGATGGCCTCGAAGACCGTGCGGACGGCCTGGGCCTCGCCCTCGGCGCGCAGGGCGGCGGCCTTGGCCTCACCTTCGGCGCGCAGGATCTGGGACTGCTTCTCACCCTCGGCGCGCAGGATCTCGGACTGCCGGACACCTTCGGCCTGGAGGATCGCGGCGCGCTTGTCGCGGTCGGCGCGCATCTGCTTCTCCATCGAGTCCTGGATGGAGGTGGGCGGCTCGATGGCCTTCAGCTCGACGCGGTTGACGCGGATGCCCCATTTGCCGGTGGCCTCGTCGAGGACGCCGCGCAGGGCCGCGTTGATCTCCTCGCGGGAGGTCAGGGTCCGCTCCAGGTCCATGCCGCCGATGATGTTGCGGAGGGTGGTGACGGTGAGCTGCTCGATCGCCTGGATGTAGCTGGCGACTTCGTAGGTCGCGGCCCGGGCGTCGGTCACCTGGTAGTAGATGACGGTGTCGATGTTGACGACCAGGTTGTCCTGGGTGATCACCGGCTGCGGCGGGAACGGGACGACCTGTTCGCGCAGGTCGATGCGGTTGCGGATGGTGTCGATGAACGGGACGACGATGTTGAGGCCCGCGTTCAGGGTCCGGGTGTAGCGGCCGAACCGCTCCACGATGGCCGCGCTGGCCTGTGGGATGACTTGGATCGTCTTGATCAGGGCGATGAAGACCAACACCACCAGAATGATCAGGACGATGATGACCGGTTCCATCGTCGTTCCCCGTACCCTTCTCCGCCTCGGCGCCTTCGGCAGATCTTATGGTTGTTGAAGATCTTGCTGGTCGAGTCTGACAGACCGTCGCGTACCTCGCGAGGAGTTCTCACCAGTTACGTCGTGCGAGGTCACATGACGATCGCAGTCGCTCCCTCGATGTCCACGACATCCACTTCCTGGCCTACTTCGTAGGCGCGGTCGGTGGCGAGGGCGCGGGCCGACCAGACCTCTCCGGCCAGCTTGATCCGGCCTCCGGAGGCGTCGACGCGTTCCAGGACGACGGCTTGTCTGCCCTTCAGCGCGTCCACGCCGGTGGCGAGTTGGGGTCGTTGGGCGCGATGTCGGTTCGCGATGGGGCGTACGACCGCGATGCCCGCGGTCGAGACGACGGCGAAGACGACGACCTGGGCGACGGCCCCGCCGCCGAAGACGCCGGTGGCCACCGCCGCGGCGATGGCGCCCACCGCGAGCATGCCGAGTTCGGGCATCGCGGTGACCACGAGCGCGATGCCGAGCGCTGCCGCGCCGATCAGCCACCACAGCCATGCGTCGATTTCCACATGGTCATGGTAGGTCCGCGGACCCTGTTGCGGACAGGGCACCCTGCGTGTGAAATGCCGTTCTTACCCTGGGATTTGTGGGGCGCGAGGGCCGGTCAGGACAGCGGGAGGCCCTGCGCGGTCCAGCGGTCGCCCACCTGTTCGACGACGAGGGGGAGGCCGAAGCAGAGCGAGAGGTTGCGGGAGGTGAGTTCGAGCTCCAGGGGGCCGGCGGCGAGGACCTTGCCCTGGCGGATCATGAGGACGTGGGTGAAGCCCGGGGGGATCTCCTCGACGTGATGGGTGACCATGAGCATCGAGGGGGCGATGGGGTCGCGGGCGAGCCGGCCGAGGCGGCGGACGAGGTCCTCGCGGCCGCCGAGGTCGAGGCCGGCGGCGGGCTCGTCGAGGAGCAGCAGCTCGGGGTCGGTCATCAGGGCGCGGGCGATGAGGGTGCGCTTGCGCTCGCCCTCGGAGAGCGTGCCGAACTTGCGCTCCAGGTACTCGCTCATGCCGAGGCGGTCGAGGAAGGCGCGGGCGCGCTGCTCGTCGATCTCCTCGTAGTCCTCGTGCCAGGTGGCGGTCATGCCGTACGCGGCGGTCAGGACCGTCTCCAGGACCGTCTGGCGCTTGGGGAGCTTCTCGGTCATGGCGATGCCGGCCATGCCGATGCGCGGACGCAGCTCGAAGACGTCGGTGCCGGGCCTGCCGAGGGTCTCGCCGAGGATGGCGGCGGTGCCCGAGCTGGGGAAGAGGTAGGTGGAAGCGAGGTTGAGGAGGGTGGTCTTGCCCGCGCCGTTCGGGCCGAGGATGACCCAGCGCTCGCCCTCCTTGACCGACCAGGAGACCTGGTCCACCAGAGCCCGGCCCTCGCGGACCACGGATACGTCCTGAAGCTCCAGAACATCGCTCATGAGCGCGTTGTCTCCCCTTGCAGTGTGGCCGGTCTCGGCTGTCGCGTACGCCTGTGGCTCGGTCCGCCGCGCCGGTGGGCGCAGCCCTCCATGAAATCTACGCCACCGGTCGGCCGGGACATTCCCTCGGTCCGGTCCTTGGAGGGTCCTAGGGTGGGAGCATGCTCACGGAACCGCGCGCTGGACGTCTCGCAGCTTGGGGAAATGCCCTTTTGGCCGGACTTGTCTCGCCGGATGACGCCGTGCTCGCCATCGTGGGCGAGGACGCGGTGCACCGGGTGGAGGGGCTGCCCGGGGAGTCGGCGCCCGTCGGGCTCACGTTGGCGCTGGGGCGGCTGCGGGCGCTCGGGGTGACCGGGTTGCGGGTGGCGCTGCCCGCGCCGGGGCATCCGCTGGGGCTGAGCGGGCCGCCGGAGTTCAACGCGCGGGCGCTGGACGCCGAGGAGGCGGTGGTCTGTTACGGGGCCGCGTTCGGGCTGGTGCCGGAGGTGCACGAGGCCGGGCCCGAGGGTGATGTGCACGTCGAGGTCGTGTGGCATGTGCTGCCGGTGCGGGAGGCGCCGCCTGCGGATGTGCCATCGCTGGGTGAGGCGGAGCGGGAGCTCGCGGAGGCCCTGCGGGAGGCGACCGAGGTGCTGACGCGGCTGGATGTCGCCGGGTCGGGGCCGGTGGCGGAGGCGGCGATCGACGCGTACCGGGCGCGGGCCGAGCGGGGGCGGGAGGTGCTGGCGCCGGGGTATCCGCCGCGGGCGGTGCGGGTGCTGGAGCTGGCGCAGCGGGTGGGGACGCTGATCGGGGTGGCCACGGAGAGTGGGCACGGGGGTGCGGTGAGTTCGGCTGAGATCTTCGCTCGGCGGGAGGCGTTGCGGCCGGTGGAGCGGACGGCTCGGCGGGCGCAGGTCGCGGCGTACAACTCCGTTGTGGAGGAGCGGGAGCGGGGGGTGCGGTGAGTGTCGGTTTCTCGTAGCCGGCGTTGCCGCGAGGTACCTGGGGGCTTCGCCCCCAGATCCCCGTCGGCCTGAACGGCCTCGTCCTCAAGCGCCGGACGCTGGATCACACTCACCGGCGCTGCACAGCACTCAAGGCCTGACCGGCCTCCCAGGCGTGCCCGGGAGGCCGGTGTCACCTCCGGCTCGGGGGCGGAGGTGGGGTGTCAGTGGTTGACGGCGGAGTTGCCGAAGGCGGGGTTCAGGATGCCCACGACGTTCACGCTGTTGCCGGAGACGTTGACCGGGACGTGCACCGGGGCCTGGACGACGTTGCCCGAGCCGACACCCGGGGAGCCCACGGCCTGGCCGTCGGCGTGCGCGCTGGTGGCGGAGGCCATGCCCGCGCCCGCGGCCAGCAGGCCACCGGTCACCATCGTCACGGCCGCTGCCTTCTTCAGGTTCTTCACTTCTGAGCCCTCCTTGCGATTGCCGCGGCAGGCGCCGCAGCACGCACTGGAGAACGGCGGAGATCCACCGAGGATGCGCCATGTGAGGGACGTTCCCACGACAGTATGAATCTCGGTCCGGAATGGAACCCTCCGTGTTGCCGTGGGGTGAGCGTGTCAGCCGGTCACGCCATGGCGTACGGCCCACAGCGCGGCCTGCGTTCGGTCGGCCAGGTCGAGTTTCATGAGGATGTTCGAGACGTGGGTCTTGACGGTCTTCTCGGAGAGGACGAGTGCGCGGGCGATCTCCCGGTTGGAGCGGCCGTCCGCTATCAGGCCGAGCACCTCGCGCTCCCGCTCGGTGAGTGAACCGCCCCTGCCGGGGCCGGAGTTGGCTTCCTCCTGGGAGAGCAGGGCGCCCGCGACCTCCGGCTGGAGGAGGATGTGCCCGGCGTGGACCGAGCGGATGGCTCCGGCGAGGGCGTCGGGGTCGACGTCCTTGTAGACGTAGCCGGCGGCGCCCGCGCGCAGGGCGGGGACCACCGTGCGCTGCTCGGTGAAGCTGGTGACGACCAGCACCCGCGCGGGGTTGTCGAGTTCGCGGAGTCTGCGCAGGGCGTCGACGCCGTCCATGCCCGGCATCTTGACGTCCATGAGGATGACGTCGGGCCGCAACTCCTCGGCGCGGTCGACTCCTTCGGCACCGTCGGCCGCCTCGCCGACGACCTCGATGTCGTCCTGCACCTCGAGGAACGTGCGCAGGCCCCGGCGGACGACCTGGTGGTCGTCGACGAGCAGCACCTTGATCGCGTCAGCCACCGGGGACCTCCATCTCGATCGTGGTGCCCTTGCCGGGCACCGATTCCACGGTCAGCGTGCCTCCGGCCCCGCTCGCCCGGTCCCGCATCGAGACCAGGCCGAGGTGGCGCCCCGCGCGGCGGACCGCCTGCGGGTCGAAGCCGCTGCCGTCGTCCGTGACCCGCAGGACGGCTCCGCCGCCGCGGCGGTCCAGGGTCACGTCGACGTGGTCGGCGCCGGAATGCCGCAGGGCGTTGTGCAGGGCTTCCTGGGCGACGCGCAGGAGGGCCTCCTCCTGGGAGGCGGGCAGGGCCTTCACGCCGTGGCCGGAGAAGGTCACGCGGGCGCTGTGGGCGCGGTCGAGGACCTGTATCTGCGTGCGCAGAGTGGCGACCAGGCCGTCCTCGTCCAGGGCTGCGGGGCGCAACTCGACGACCGCCGCGCGCAGTTCGTCCGCGGCCTCGGCGGCGAGGGCCGCCACCTGCTGGAGTTCGCCCTTGGCGCGGGAGGGGTCGCGGTCCACCAGGCGGGCCGCCGCCTGGGCCGTCAGGCGGAGGGAGAAGAGCTTCTGGCTGACCGCGTCGTGCAGTTCGTGGGCCAGGCGGGAGCGCTCCTCGGCGATGGTCAGTTCGCGGCTGCGTTCGTACAGGCGGGCGTTGGTGAGGGCGATCGCGGCGTGCTGGGCGAGGATGCCGAGCAGTTCCTCGTCGTCCTGGGTGAAGCCGCAGCCGCCCTCGGGCTTCGGGCCCGGGGGGTGTGGGGGGTGTCCCCCCGCAGGACGCAGCTTGTTGGCGAGGAACAGCGCGCCGATGACCTCGTCGCCGTCCCTGATCGGCAGGCCCAGGAAGTCGACCAGGTCCGGGTGGGCCTTGGGCCAGCCCTCGAAGCGGGGGTCCTTGCGGACGTCGGCGAGGCGCTCGGACCTGGCCTCGTGCAGCATCGCGGCGAGGATGCCGTGCTGGCGCGGCAGGGGGCCGATGGCCTTCCACTGCTCCTCGCTGACGCCGTCGACCACGAACTGGGCGAAGCCGCCGTGGTCGTCCGGGACGCCGAGCGCGGCGTACTGCGCGTCGAGCAGTTCGCGGGCCGAGGTGACGATCGTCTTGAGGACGTCGCGCACCTCGAGATGCCTGCTCATGGCCAGCAACGCGGAGCTCACCGCGGCGAGGCCGGACCGGGGACCGTGGCTCATGTCCTCACGGTACCGGCGGGCTGTGACAGCGCGGATCGGACCGGTGACGGTGGAGGCCCGGCCGGTGGACCTAGGTCGCGGGGCCGAGGCGGAGTCCCGGACCCCGCGTTCGCGGCGTGATCCGAATGACAGGCCCTAGGTCCAGGGGCGGTGGGCCCGTGGCGTAGGGCGAAGGGACCTGGTGGGTTGCGGCCCGGGGCCGAGGCGGCCTTGGCGGTCCCGTTCCTACGTTGAGGGCACGCGATCACGACGAGGGAGCTGATCATGCCGGTTGCGATCATCACGGGGGCCTCGAAGGGGCTGGGCCGGGCGCTGGCCGAGGCCCTGGCCGGGCGCGGCTGGGATCTGGTGCTCGACGCCCGGGGCGCCGAGGCCCTGGCGGACGCCGCCGAGGCCGTTTCCGCGCACGGCACGCGCGTGACGGCCCTGCCCGGGGACGTCACGGACGCCGCGCACCGGGCAGAGCTGGTGGCGGCGGGGTGGCGGCTGGGCGGGGTCGACCTGCTGGTGCACAACGCGAGCGCGCTGGGCGCCGAGCCACTGGTGCGGCTGGAGGAGCTGCCCCTCGACGGACTCCGGCGGGCGCTGGAGGTGAACCTGGTGGCGGGGCTGGGCCTGGTCCAGGAGGCGTTGCCGCTGCTGCGGGCTTCACAGGCGGGGGCGGTGCTGGCGGTCAGTTCGGACGCGGCCGCCGAGGCGTACGAGACGTGGGGCGGCTACGGGGCCTCCAAAGCGGCACTGGACCACCTGGTGGCGGTGCTCGCCGTGGAGGAGCCGGGGCTGCGGGTCTGGGCGGTGGATCCCGGGGACATGGCCACGGACCTGTATGCGGCGGCCGTACCGGACGATCGCGAGCCGCGGTCGGAGCCCGCCGCCGTGGTGCCGGGGTTCCTGCGGCTGCTGGACGAGCGGCCGGCGAGTGGGCGGTACGGGGCTCCGGCGCTGGTGGACGGGGCCCGATGACCCTGGCCCTGCGCGTGCCGGAGGAGTTGTCGGCCCGGGTTCCCGTCGAGCAGCGGGGGCCCGGGCTGGACCGGGACGCCGTACGGATGCTGGTGTCCCGGGGGGCTGAGGTGGCGCACCACAGGTTCTCGGAGCTGCCGCGGCTGCTGCGGGCCGGGGATCTGCTCGTGGTCAACACCTCGGCCACGCTGGCGGCGGCCGTCGACGGATGGATCGGGCACGCGCGCGTGGTGGTGCACTTCTCCACCCGTGGGGACGACGGCCGCTGGGCGGTGGAGCTGCGGGAACCGGACGGGCGGGGCACCACGCGCGCGCGTGCGGCCACGCCTGCGGGGAGTGAGGTGTGGGTGCGCCTGCCGGGGGGTGTACGGCTGCTCCTGGAGGAGCCGCTGAGCGGGCGGAGCGAGCGGCTGCGGTGGGCGCGGGTGTCCGGGGGCGGAGTGCCGGGGCTGCTGCGGGAGCACGGGCGGCCCATTCGGTACGCCTATACGGAGCGGGACCAGCCGCTGTCCGTCTACCAGACGGTGTTCGCGCTGCCGTCCGGGGACGGGGAGGGCAGTGCGGAGATGCCGAGTGCGGCACGGCCCTTCACGACGCGGCTGGTGACGGAGCTGGTGAGCCGGGGAGTGCGGTTCGCGCCGGTCACCCTGCACACGGGGGTGGCCTCGGCGGAGGCGCACGAGCCGCCGTATCCGGAGCGTTTCGCGGTGCCGGAGGCGTCCGCGGGGCTGATCGACGCCACGCGGGCCGGGGGCGGCCGGGTCATCGCGGTCGGCACGACGGCGGTACGCGCCGTGGAGTCGGCGGTGGAGGGTGACGGGGTCGTGCGGCCACGGGCGGGGTGGACCGATCTGGTGGTGACACCGGAGCGCGGGGTCCGCGTGGTGGACGGGCTGCTGACCGGGCTGCACGAGCCGGAGGCCTCGCATCTGCTGATGCTGGAGGCGGTCGCGGGGCGGGCGGCGATCGAGCGGGGTTATGAGGCCGCCCTCCGGGGCCGGTACCTGTGGCACGAGTTCGGGGACGTGCACCTCCTCCTGCCGTAGCCGTAGCCGTAGCCGTAGCCGTACACACCCTCACGCAGAGCATCGCTTGTGCAACTAGCCGTGAGACCGTGCGTCGTCCGATGTGAGCCCGCGCATAGGACGCACGTCACGTACGAAAGTGCGTAGGAGACAAAGCCCCACCTATTGAGCGGCGCATACAGTCCAATCTGCCCCGATTTGCCCTTCCCTGATCCACTATCGGGCATCGTACGTCACACCTTTGCCACGCCATTTTGCGGCCGCTAAGAATTGCTGGCGTCGCTCAGCGCCGTGGGTTCTCCCCCGCGGCGTTCGTGTCGGAAACACACCCGTCCAACGCCGGACGCCGAGCGACTCCCGCGCTATTCGAAGAGGTCCCACCACCATGCCCAAGAACATCTTCAGCCGTGGCCCCAGTCGTACCCTGACCCGTCACCACAAGATCGCCATGGCGGGTGTCGCCACCCTCGGTGCCGCCGCCATCGGTTTCTCCGCGGTGCCGAGCGGCGCGTCGACCAAGACCACGACCGAGGCCGCTCAGCCGGCTGCGGTGGCGTTCAGCACCGAGCAGATCAAGGACGTCAAGGCGAGCGTCACCGACCAGATGGCCGGTGCCAGCCTGAAGGCCGAGCAGATCGCGGCGAAGAAGAAGGCCGACGCCGCGGCCGCCGCCAAGAAGAAGGCCGCCGCCGAGGCGGCGAAGAAGAAGGCCGAGGCCGCGCGCAAGGCCAAGGAGGCCGCGAGCCGCGACGCCAAGCGCGCCCAGGTCAAAAAGGCCGCGGCGAAGAGCTACCCGAACAACCTCGACGGCTGGATCCGCGAGTCGCTCGACGTCATGAAGAAGCACGGCATCCCCGGCTCCTACGACGGCATCAAGCGCAACATCATCCGGGAGTCCTCGGGCAACCCGAAGGCGATCAACAACTGGGACATCAACGCCATCAACGGCGTCCCGTCGAAGGGCCTGCTGCAGGTCATCCCGCCGACCTTCAAGGCCTACCACGTCCCCGGCACCTCCTGGGACATCTACGACCCGGTCGCCAACATCACCGCCGCCTGCAACTACGCGGCCGACAAGTACGGCTCCATGGACAACGTCTTCGGCGCGTACTGAGGCTGGCGCGGACCTCTGCTCGCTGAACCGAACGCCGAAGGGCGGCGCCCCACTGACGGGGTGCCGCCCTTCGGGCGCGGTGGACTGGTGACTACTTGCGCATGACCTCGGGCTCGTGGCGGCGCAGGAAGCGGGCCACGAAGAAGCCGCAGATCACGCCGAGCGCCAGGAGCGCGCCCATGTCCATGGCCCAGGCCCCGACCGTGTGCTCCCACAGCGGGTCGTTGTCGCCGGCCGTCTCGGGCGGACTGATCTTGTTGAAGTCCAGCGTGGCACCGGACGCGGCGACCGCCCAGCGCGACGGCATCAGGAACGAGAACTGGTTGACGCCGATCGAGCCGTGCAGCGTGAACAGGCAGCCCGTGAAGACGACCTGGATGATCGCGAACATCACCAGCAGCGGCATGGTCTTCTCGGCGGTCTTCACCAGCGACGAGATGATCAGGCCGAACATCATCGACGTGAAGCCCAGCGCCATGATCGGGATGGAGAGCTCGACGAGGGTCGCGCTGCCGAGGACGAGCCCCTCCTCCGGGATCTCCCGGCTGGAGAAGCCGATGACCCCGACCAGCAGGCCCTGCAGCACGGTGATCATGCCGAGCACGAACACCTTCGACATCAGGTACGCCGAGCGGGACAGGCCGGTCGCGCGCTCCCGCTCGTAGATGACCCGTTCCTTGATCAGCTCGCGGACGGAGTTCGCCGCGCCGGCGAAGCAGGCGCCGACCGCGAGGATCAACAGGACCGTGGTGGCCGTGCCGTTGGGGATGATCCGGCCGGTCTGCGGGTTCTCCGGGTTCGGCAGCAGGCCCCGGTCGGGGTCGATGAGCAGGCTCACCGCACCGAGCACGGCCGGCAGGATCACCATCAGCGCCAGGAAGCCCTTGTCGGACGCGATCACCGAGACGTACCGCCGGACGAGCGTGACGAACTGGGACATCCAGCCCTGCGGCTTCGGCGGCTTCATCGCCTGCATCGGCGGAACCTGTACGGACTGCGGCGCGACGGCGTCGATGTCCGCGGCGTACATCTGGTAGTGCTGCGAGCCCTTCCAGCGGCCCGCCCAGTCGTAGTCGCGGTAGTTCTCGAAGGCGGAGAAGACGTCGGCCCAGGTGTCGTAGCCGAAGAAGTTCAGCGCCTCCTCCGGCGGGCCGAAGTAGGCCACGGAACCGCCGGGCGCCATCACCAGGAGCTTGTCGCACAGGGCCAGCTCGGCCACGGAGTGGGTGACGACGAGGACCGTGCGCCCGTCGTCGGCGAGGCCGCGCAGCAGCTGCATGACGTCGCGGTCCATGCCCGGGTCGAGGCCGGAGGTCGGCTCGTCCAGGAAGATCAGCGACGGCTTGGTGAGCAGCTCCAGCGCGACCGAGACGCGCTTGCGCTGGCCGCCGGAGAGGGAGGTGACCTTCTTGTCCTTGTGGATGTCGAGCTTCAGCTCGCGCAGCACCTCGTCGATGCGGGCCTCGCGCTCGGCGCCGGTGGTGTCGGCCGGGAAGCGGAGCTTGGCCGCGTACTTCAGGGCCTTCTTGACGGTCAGCTCCTTGTGCAGGATGTCGTCCTGCGGGACCAGACCGATGCGCTGGCGCAGTTCGGCGAACTGCTTGTAGAGGTTGCGGTTGTCGTACAGCACCTCGCCCTGGTTGGCCGGCCGGTAGCCGGTCAGCGCCTTGAGCAGGGTCGACTTGCCGGAACCGGACGGGCCGATGACCGCGATCAGCGACTTCTCCGGGACGCCGAAGGAGACGTCCTTGAGGATCTGCTTGCCGCCGTCGACCGTGACGGTCAGGTGGCGCGCGGAGAAGGACACCTCACCGGTGTCGACGAACTCCTCCAGCCGGTCGCCGACGATCCGGAACGTCGAGTGGCCGACGCCGACGACGTCGCTCGGACCGAGCAGCTGCGAGCCACCCTTGGGGATCGGCTGGCCGTTGACGTACGTGCCGTTGTGCGAGCCGAGGTCGCGGATCTCCATGCGCCCGTCGGGCATGGCGTGGAACTCGGCGTGGTGCCGCGAGACCTGGAGGTCGGAGACGACCAGTTCGTTCTCCAGGGCACGGCCGATGCGCATCACGCGGCCGAGCGAGAACTGGTGGAACGTGGTCGGGCTGCGGTCGCCGTAGACCGGCGGTGCCCCCGCGACACCGCCGGGGCCCTGCTGCTGCGGGATGTGCGCCGCGGGCTGTTGCGACTGCTGCCAGCCGGCCTGCGGGGCCTGCTGCTGCGGTGCCGCCTGCTGGTGGGGCGCCTGTTGCTGCGCCTGCTGGGCGGGGGCCTGCTGCGCCCAGCCGGGGTTCGCGCCCTGCGCGGCGTACGGCTGCTGCTGGGGCTGGGCCTGGGGCGTTGCGACGGAGGCCGCGGCGCCGGAGAGGTTCAGGCGCGGTCCGTCGGTCGCGTTGCCCAGGTTGACGGCCGAGCCGGGGCCGAGCTCCATGTGATGGATCCGCTGCCCCTGCACGAACGTGCCGTTGGTGCTGCCGTGGTCCTCGATGACCCAACTGCGGCCGTTGAAGCTGACCGTGGCGTGGCGCCAGGAGACCCTGGCGTCGTCGAAGACGACGTCCCCCTGCGGATCACGTCCGAGGGTGTATGCCCTGGACGGATCGAGCGTCCAGGTACGTCCGTTTGATTCCAGTACGAGTTCCGGCACTCCATGCCCCACTGAGTTGTCCCCCGAGTTATCCCCCGACATGGGGAGTCTAGGGATGTCGAACATCGGGTGGAACTATTTCAGGAGCGGCCCCCTGACCGAAAGTCGGGCCTTGTGAAGCCCGCGTTCGGACGCATCAGCCGATTCCGTTGACGGGGTTGAAAACGGGCCGGAGAGTGGTATTTCGACGCGAGGGGGACATGCGCGGTGTTCCCCGCCGCGCAGCGGATCGGGGGGTCTGCCATGGGTGGTGCCACAGGTGTGGGCGGGGCGAAGGACGACGCGCGCGTGCCGTGGGGGGACGTGCTGATGTCCGCCGTGGCCGCCGTGAGCTGGGCGTTGATCGGCATGGCGGGCACGGCGGCGCTGGGCCTGCGGCTGCTGGAGGCGGACGCGGCGGGCTCGTTGGGGCCGATGACCGCGGCGGTGGTGGCTCTCGCCGCGGGGGGTTCGGTCACGCCGTCCGGTGACGTGTCGGCGTTCGGCCTCACGAGCGCCGAGGCGGACACGGCCATCGAGATCACGCCACTGGGCGTGAGCCTGGTCGGGGCGGTTCTGCTGGCGTACTTCTTCCTACGGTCCCTGCGGGCGGCGGGAGTTGTGGTATCGCCCGCCGAACTCCTCGCGCGCGTCGGTGCGTTGGTCGCGCTGTTCGTGGCGATGCTGGGCGGGCTGGCCTGGGCGGGGCACGACGTCATCACGATCGACGGCGGTGCGCTGGGGCTGGATGACGTGACCGGGGGAGGCGGGGGCGTCGAGGTTCCGGGGCTGGGGGACCTCGGGGGACTGCTGCCGGACCGGCTCGGCGATCTGGTCGACGCGCGGGCCTCGGTCGGTTTCACGGTCGACACCGTGCCCACACTGCTCGGCGGGCTGTGCTGGTCGGCCGGGATCCTCGTCATCGCTCTGCTGGCCTCGCGCCGCACGCCGCTGCCGCGGGGCTGGGAAGCCGTGCACCGGGTGGTACGGCCGGCCGTGTCCGCGGTGGTGACCGTGCTGCTGGTGGCGGTGGCGGCAGGGCTCGCCGCGGCGGTGTACGCGGCGATCGGCGACGACCATCCGCGGCGCATCGCCGGGGCGGCGCTGCTCGGGGCGCCGAACGGGGTGTGGCTGGGCATCCCGATCGGCCTGCTCGTGCCGTGGGACGGGCGGGCGACCGGGGAGCTGACCCGCTTCCTGCCGGACCCGCTGGACGACCTGCTCTCGGTCGGCTCCGACCAACCCGTGACGCTGGGGCGACTCGCCGAGTTGGACGGCCGGGTGTGGCTGCTCGGGGTGGCGGCGGCCCTGATGATGCTGCTGGCCGGGGTGCTGACGGCGGCGCGGACGCCGGTCGGGGGCGGCGGGGTAGGAGCGGTGGGGCGGGCGGCGGCGACGGGCTCCGGGGGGTTCTGAGGGCTCAGGGGGCTCATGGGGCTCAGAGAGTTCCGGGGATGCTGTGGGCTCCGGGAGTGCCTCGGGTGTACGGGGTTCGGGTGCCCTCGGTTTCACGGGGCGGTGTGCGCTGCGGCTGGGGATCGCGACCGCGCTCGCCCTGCCCTTGCTGGCGTGGCTGACGGAGGTGTCCGTGACCGCGTCCCTGTCCGTGCTCGGCTTCGACGCGTTCGGCGCGGGCATCGAACTGCACGGGCACCTCGGCATGGCACTGCTGCTGGGCGCGGTGTGGGGTGCGGGGGCCGGGGCCGTCGGGGCGCTGCTGGCGTGGGCGAGCGGGGCAGCGGGGCGGGCGGCGGCGCCGTTGGCCCGGGGGGTGGGGCTGAGGGCTGACGCAGGGCCCGCCGGTTACGGCATCGGCGCCGGGCCGCATCAGGCCTCGCCCGGATCGGGCAACCCACCGGCGTCGCACAGGGAGGAGCCCGGCCCCTACGCGCCGGGTGCGCCGTACCGGCCGCCGAACCCGGCCACCAATCCGTACCTCCGGGTGCCGGAGGAACTGCGCGAGCCGGAGGACGCACGGCCCCCCGGCGGCGCCGCCCGGCACGCCCGGCCCCCGCGGCCGGGCGAAGACCCTGACCGGCCCCGGCAGCCGGGCGAAGCTCCGCGCCCCGGTGTGTCCAGGCCCTCGGATGCCGCGCGGCCGGGCGGTGGCCTCGCGAGGGACGGTGGCTCCGTGAGGGACGGTGGCTCCGTGAACGGCGGTGGCTCCGCGCGGACCGGCGACTCCGCGGGGGCCGGTGACTCCGCTCAGGCCAATGACTCCGTCCCGACCGGCGACCCCACGGCCGCCGGCGACATCTACGGCGCACCCACCGTGGCACGTCCGGTCGGGCCGCCTCCGCGTCGTCCCCGGCAGCCGCCCGGGCCCAGGGGCGGGAACGGGCCGCCGGCCCGGCCGGACGACGGGCCGCCGCCTCCGCCGCCCCCTCCCCCGCCGCCGCGGAAACCACGCGGCGGGAGGTGATCCCGGAGGCACGGGGACGCCGTACCGGTACGTAAGGTTCACGCCATCGGCGCGACACCCAGTGTTCGCTGTCCGCCAGGCGGACCTCACGGGCGGTATGCGCTGGCTGCCGGATACGGTGGAACCACCATGAGCGCTTCGCAGACCTCGTCCTCCGACGTCCCCACCCTCCTTGTGAAGATCTTCGGCAAGGACAGGCCGGGCATCACGGCCGGCCTCTTCGACACCCTCGCCGCCTACTCCGTCGACGTCGTCGACATCGAGCAGGTCGTCACGCGTGGCCGAATGGTGCTGTGCGCGCTCGTGACCGAGCCGCCCCCCGGGCTCGAGGGAGATCTGCGGGCGACCGTCCACAGCTGGGCCGAGTCGATGAAGATGCAGGCGGAGATCATCTCCGGCCTCGGTGACAACCGGCCGCGTGGCCTGGGCCGCTCGCTGGTCACCGTGCTGGGGCACCCGCTCACCGCCGAGGCGACGGCGGCGATCGCCGCGCGGATCACGAAGACCGGCGGAAACATCGACCGTATCTTCCGGCTCGCCAAGTACCCCGTGACCGCCGTCGAGTTCGCCGTCTCCGGTGTGGAGACCGAGCCGCTGCGCACCGCCCTGGCGATCGACGCGGCGAAGCTCGGCATCGACGTGGCGGTCGTCGCCGCCGGTCTGCACCGGCGCGCGCAGCGCCTGGTCGTCATGGACGTCGACTCGACGCTCATCCAGGACGAGGTCATCGAGCTGTTCGCCGCGCACGCCGGCTGCGAGGACGAGGTCGCCGAGGTGACGGCGGCCGCGATGCGCGGGGAATTGGACTTCGAGCAGTCCCTGCACGCGCGCGTGGCGCTGCTGGAGGGGCTGGACGCCTCGGTCGTGGACAAGGTGCGCAGCGAGGTGCGGCTGACGCCGGGCGCCCGCACCCTGATCCGTACGCTGAAGCGGCTCGGGTACCAAGTCGGCGTCGTCTCCGGTGGGTTCACCCAGGTCACCGACGATCTGAAGGAGCGGCTCGGGCTGGACTTCGCCCAGGCCAACACGCTGGAGATCGTCGACGGCAGGCTGACGGGCAAGGTCACCGGCGAGATCGTCGACCGCGCGGGCAAGGCCAGGCTGCTGCGCCGGTTCGCCGCGGAGGCGGGTGTGCCGCTGTCGCAGACGGTGGCGATCGGTGACGGGGCGAACGACCTCGACATGCTGAACGCGGCCGGTCTGGGCGTCGCCTTCAATGCCAAGCCGGTGGTGCGCCAGGCCGCGCACACCGCGGTGAACTTCCCCTTCCTGGACACGGTCCTGTACCTGCTGGGCATCACGCGCGAAGAGGTCGAGGCGGCGGACACCGTCGACACGGTCTGAATCGAGCGGGAAGGGCCCGGCACCGCACCGGCGCCGGGCCCCTCGTCACGCGGAAGGGGTCACGCGGAGGGGGTCACTCGGCGGGCGCCCAGTAGTCCCGCAGCGTGGCCACGCCCGGCTCCAGGCTCTTCCACTCGCCGGTGTAGGTCAGGACGGCGAAGGCGGCGGCCGGGAACCCGCGGCGGCCCATCCGCTCGCGGGCGTCGCCCTCGGCCGAGCCCGCCAGGATGTCGGCGAGGCCCTGGATGCCCGGGTTGTGGCCGATCATGAGGATGTTCTGCGCGTCGTCGGGGGTCTCGTTGAGCACGGCGATCAGTTCGCCTGGCGAGGCCTCGTAGATCCGCTCCTCGTAGACGGTTTTCGGCCGCTGCGGGAACTCCTGGACGGCGAGCTTCCAGGTCTCCCGGGTCCGGACCGCGGTGGAGCACAGGGCCAGGTCGAAGGGGATGCCGGTGTCGGCGAGCCGGCGCCCGGCCTCCGCCGCGTCCATTCGGCCCCGGTCAGCGAGCGGGCGCTCGTGATCGGTCACCTGTGGCCAGTCGGCTTTCGCATGGCGGAAGAGGACAATCCTGCGGGGTTCTGCGACGCTCATGAGATCCAGCTTCGCATGAAACACGCCACAGGGCGCAGGGAGTTGACCAGCGGATCCGGCCGTGCTCAGCGGGTTATCAGCTGCTGCGCCCGCTCGAAGAGGTGCGTGAGCGCGGGGTCGCCGGTGGCCGCGTGGGCGTCGGACGGGTTCAGGATCAGGGCGAGCAGTGCGGTGAAGGCGAGCATCGGCAGGGCGAGGGCCCACCAGGGCAGCCGGCTGTCGGCGCCGGCGCGGGTCGCCGGGTGGGGCCGGGTGTGCGTGGGAGCCGACATGCGTGCCTCCGCTCTTCGGACGGTCGGTGACCCGCTGCTCGTGGCCACACCTCGAAGGTACGGAATCCGCTGCCGCCGCCCCATCCGGTGATCCACCCACTTGACCCTGACCCTCGCCCCCTAGGGGACAGGGGGCTAGCCCCACCATGGGCCGGGCAGGGCCGGGTCAGGGCGAGGCGAGCGTCGCGATGACCGCGATGACGATGAAGATCGCGAAGAAGGCGCCGAACACGAGCAGCATCTTCTTCTGACCGTGCTGGGGATTCGGGTCGAGCACTGGCATGGGCCAAGTCTCGCACCCTCCCCGGGCGCCGGACGCCCCGGGGTGGCCCTACGGACCCGCGTCGGCCGCGGGGGCTCAGCGGGCCGCCTCGTCCTCCACCGTGCGGTCGCGGCCCGCCAGGAAGCCGACCACCATCTGCGGGATCATCAGGGCGCTCATCAGCGCGATCGGCAGCCCCCAGCCTCCGCTGTGCTGGTACAGGACACCCACCAGGAGCGGGCCCGGGATGGAGATCAGGTAGCCGGTGCTCTGCGCGAACGCCGACAGCTGGGCGACGCCCGGCCCGGTCCTGGCCCGCATTCCGACCATGGTCAGGGCGAGCGGGAAGGCACAGTTGGCGACGCCGATCAGCAGGGCCCAGGCCCAGGCTCCGGCAGCCGGCGCGAGGTACAGCCCGGCGTAGCCGGCGAGGCCGCAGACGCCCAGGGCGAGCACGATCGGGCCCTGGTGGGGCAGTCGCGTGGCCAGGCGCGGTATGACGAAGGCGAGGGGTACGCCCATGACCATGGTGACCGCGAGCAGCAGTCCCGCGGTGCCGGCGGGCACACCGGCGTCCCGGAAGATCTGCGCCATCCAGCCCATGGTGATGTAGGCGGCGGTGGCCTGGAGTCCGAAGAAGACGGCCAGGGCCCAGGCGGTACGGCTCCGGGTGATCCGCAGCGTCGGCGGCTCCTCGCGCGCGGGTTCCGTCCCGGCGGAGTCCTGCGCGTGCGTCGCGGACCGCCCGTCGGTGGCTGTCCCGGCAGCGTCCCGGACCCCGGCCCCGGGCGCCGTCACGCGTCGTCGTACGAACGGCAGCCACGGCAGCACCGCCGCCACGGCCAGACCCGCCCACAGGGCCAGGCCCGACTGCCAGCTCCCGCCGAGGGCGTCGGTGAGGGGCACCGTCACCGCCGCCGCGAGCGAGGTGCCCAGGGCGAGCGCCATCGAGTACAGGCCGGTCATGGAGCCGACGCGGTCGGGGAACCAGTGCTTGACGATGACCGGCATCAGGACGTTGCTGACGGCGATGCCCATGAGGGCGAGGGCGCTGGCGGCCAGGAACCCGGCCGTGCCGCCGGTGTAGGGCCGGAGCAGCAGGCCGGTGGCGATGGCGACCATGCCGGCGCACACGACGGCGCCCGCGCCGAAGCGGCGGGCGAGCCGCGGGGCCGTGACGCCGAAGACGGCGAAGCACAGCGGCGGCACGGACGTGAGCAGCCCGGCCACGCTGCCGCTCATGCCGAGCCCGTCGCGGACCTCTTCCAGGAGGGCGCCGAGGCTGGTGATGGCGGGGCGGAGGTTGAGCGCGGACAGCACGATGCCGAGGACGAGCAGTCGCATCGTCCACGCGCGCGTGGTCGTCCCGCCCGGTTCCCGGGCGTCGTGCGCGGCCGAGCCGCGTACGGTCGGGGGCGTCATCGTCCGGGTTTCCTCCACAGCCATGAGGCCCATCATAGAATCATGGGATGATTGGCTGTCCAGTTCCCGGCTGCGCTCCGGCGCCCCGATCGTGGGAAGGTGTGCCATGCCTCTGAGCCATCCCCGTCGTTCGGCGCTGTCCGAGCAGGTCATCGCCGCGCTGCGGGCCCAGATCACCTCGGGCGAGTGGCCGGTCGGCTCCCGCATCCCGACCGAGCCGGAGCTGGTCGAGCAGCTGGGTGTCGCCCGCAACACGGTCCGTGAGGCCGTCCGCGCGCTCTCACACAACGGCCTGCTGGACATCCGCCAGGGCTCCGGCACGTACGTCGTGGCGACGAGCGAGCTGGCGGGCGTGATGCAGCGGCGGTTCGCCGACGCCGACCCCCGGCACATCGCCGAGCTGCGCTCCACGCTGGAGTCGGCCGCCGCCCGGCTGGCCGCCGAGCGGCGCACGGAGAAGGACCTCAAGCAGCTCGACGCGCTGCTGCTGCGGCGTGAGGAGGCGTGGGAGTCGGGTGACGCGGAGGCGTTCGTGACCGCGGACGCGACCTTCCACCTGGCGGTGGTGTCCGCCTCCCACAACGACGTGATGACCGCGATGTACGCGGACCTGGGCGAGGTGCTGCGGGACTGGCTGCGCGAGGACGTCGGCGAGGAGCTGACGCCGGAGACGTACATGGACCACGGGCGGCTGCTGGACGCGATCCGCGCCGGCGACGCGGCGGAGGCGGCCGCGGAGGCCGCCCGCTATCCGTTCCTGTGCCGCCTGGGCGGGGTCAGTTCCCCCGCCGGTGACTGATCCACACCTCGTCGACTTCCTTCCAGCAGCGTCCGCTCAGCCGCACGGTCTGCGCGGGCCCGGCCTCGACCGGGGAGCTGTCGGTGTCGATGTCCCACCAGCGGGCGCACTCGACGTGCAGGCTCACGCGGTCGGTCTCCGGGTACGGGTTGTGGCAGTGGGCGGTCACCGTCGATCCGGTGACGCGGATCCGGCAGGCGGCGCCGAACGGCTCCGCCGACTCCTGGTCTCCGGCGGGCACGCGCGCGTGGGGCACCGCCTCGTGCGCCAGGGTCATCACGAGAGCGACGGCGAGGGACAGTGAGGCCGTTCGGCGGGACAAGCGCACAAGGGGACCTCCTCGGCCGTGCTGGGGAGGGGATCGCGTGGTGAACGCGTACTCCAGAGTGCCCAGTTGCAGCGCTCCCCCGCCCGGCCGGATGGGCCGAACGGGTGACGCCCCGCTCCCCGCGCGGTGCGGGGAACGGGGCGTCGACGGCGTACGGCGGATCAGGCGCCGATGGCGTGCAGACCGCCGTCCACGTGGATGATCTCGCCGGTGGTCTTCGGGAACCAGTCGCTCAGCAGTGCGACGATGCCGCGGCCGGCCGGCTCCGGGTCCTTCAGGTCCCACTCCAGCGGGGAGCGGGAGTCCCACACGGAGGCCAGCTCGCTGAAGCCCGGGATGGACTTGGCGGCCATGGAGCCGAGCGGGCCGGCCGAGACCAGGTTGCAGCGGATGTTCTGCTTGCCCAGGTCACGGGCCATGTAGCGGCTGGTGGCCTCCAGGGCGGCCTTGGCCGGGCCCATCCAGTCGTACTGCGGCCAGGCGAACTGCGCGTCGAAGGTCAGACCGACGACGGAGCCGCCGTTCTGCATCAGGGGCAGGCAGGCCATGGTCAGCGACTTCAGGGAGTACGCCGAGACGTGCATGGCCGTGGCGACCGACTCGAACGGCGTGTTGAGGAAGTTGCCGCCGAGGGCGTCCTGCGGGGCGAAGCCGATGGAGTGCACGACACCGTCGAGGCCGCCGAGCTCCTCGCCGACGATGTCGGCCAGGCGCGCGAGGTGCTCGTCGTTGGTGACGTCGAGCTCGATGACCTTGACGGGCTTGGGCAGCTTCTTGGCGATGCGCTCGGTCAGCGTGGGCCGCGGGAACGCCGTGAGGATGACCTCGGCGCCCTGCTCCTGGGCCAGCTTGGCGGCGTGGAAGGCGATGGAGGCCTCCGTCAGCACACCGGTGATCAGGACGCGCTTGCCCTCGAGAATTCCGCTCATGGTGATCAGTGACCCATTCCCAGTCCGCCGTCAACGGGGATGACGGCTCCAGTGATGTACGAGGCGTCGTCCGAGGCGAGGAACCGCACCGTCGCGGCGATCTCCTCCGGCTGGGCGTACCGGCCGAGCGGCACCTGCGACACGATGCCGGCACGCTGCTCGTCGGTGAGCACCTTGGTCATGTCGGTGTCGACGAAGCCGGGTGCGACGACGTTGAAGGTGATGTTGCGAGAGCCCAGTTCCCGGGCGAGGGAGCGCGCGAAGCCGACCAGGGCGGCCTTGGAGGCGGCGTAGTTGGCCTGCCCCGGCGAGCCGTACAGACCCACCACCGACGAGATGAGGACGACGCGGCCCTTCTTGGCGCGCAGCATGCCGCGGTTGGCGCGCTTGACGACGCGGAAGGTGCCGGTGAGGTTCGTGTCGATGACCGAGGTGAAGTCCTCCTCGGACATGCGCATCAGGAGCTGGTCCTTGGTGATGCCGGCGTTGGCGACGAGGACCTCGACGGGGCCGTGGTTCTCCTCGATCTCCTTGTAGGCCTGCTCCACCTGCTCCGGGTCGGTGATGTCGCACTTGACGGCCAGGCAGCCCAGATCTGTCAGGGCGGCGGGCGGCTCACCCGAGCGGTACGTGATGGCGACCTTGTCGCCGGCATCGGCGAAAGCACGGGCGATGGCGAGGCCGATGCCCCGGTTGCCTCCGGTGACGAGAACCGAGCGGCTCAACGGATCACCCTTTCGGTAGCGGTCTGATACCCCGCCCGGGCGCCTGGACGACAGGCGACGATGACAGGCGGCTTCCCCGAAAACCTATCGGTCCCGGCACGCCCGCGGACAATCGGGCACCGACAGTGGCGTACCGGACTGACTGTCGGGTCCCTACAGAAAGCCCCGGTCACCGGTTCGGAAACTCATGGCCCGCGCGCGGGATGGGCGACATGATCGGAGCAGTCACAGAGCACGGCAACCACGGTCACCTCGACAGAAAGAGACGGCGGTGCCTCATACCATCGACGAGGCCTTCACGGCCCTCCCCCTACGCGCCCTCGCCGACGCGGCCCTGGCACGCGCGCGTGCGCTGGGTGCCGAGCACGCGGACTTCCGGTTCGAGCGGGTGCGCAACGCGTCCTGGAGGTTCCGGGACGCCAAGCCCGCCGGGTCGTCGGACACCACCGACCTCGGCTACGCGGTGCGGGTGGTGCACGGCGGCACCTGGGGATTCGCCTCCGGCGTCGATCTCAGCATGGACGCCGCCGCCAAGGTCGCCGGGCAGGCGGTGGCCATGGCCAAGCTGTCCGCGCAGGTGATCAAGGCGGCCGGTTCGGACGTGGGGGCACCTCCCACGCCTTTCGGGCAGTGGGGGAGGGTGGAGCTGGCCGACGAGCCGGTGCACGCGGAGAAGACGTGGGTCTCGTCGTACGAGATCGATCCGTTCACCGTGCCCGACGAGGAGAAGGCCGGGCTGATCGCGGAGTGGAGCGCACGGCTGCTGGCGGCCGACGGGGTCGACCACGTGGACGCCTCGCTGCTCACGGTCCATGAGAACAAGTTCTACGCCGACACCGCCGGGACCGTGACCACGCAGCAGCGGGTGCGGCTGCACCCGGTGTTCAACGCCGTGGCGGTGGACGAGTCGAGCGGCGAGTTCGACTCGATGCGCACGCTCGCGCCGCCCGCCGGACGCGGCTGGGAGTACCTGCGGGGCACCGGCTGGGACTGGGAGGGCGAGCTGGAGCGGATCCCGGAGCTGCTCGCCGAGAAGATGCGCGCGCCGAGCGTCGAGCCGGGCCTGTACGACCTGGTGGTCGACCCGTCCAACCTGTGGCTGACCATCCACGAGTCCATCGGGCACGCCACCGAGCTCGACCGGGCGCTGGGCTACGAGGCCGCCTACGCCGGCACCTCCTTCGCGACCTTCGACCAGCTGGGCAGGCTGCGCTACGGCTCGGAGCTGATGAACGTCACCGGCGACCGCACCGCCGAGCACGGCCTCGCCACGATCGGCTACGACGACGAGGGCGTCCAGGCGCAGTCCTGGGACCTGGTGAAGAACGGCACGCTCGTCGGCTACCAGCTGGACCGGCGGATCGCGAGGCTGACCGGCTTCGAGCGGTCCAACGGGTGCGCCTACGCCGACTCCCCCGGACACGTGCCGGTGCAGCGCATGGCCAACGTGTCGTTGCGGCCGGACCCGGCCGGGATGTCGACCGAGGACCTGATCGGGGGCGTGGAGCGCGGCATCTACGTCGTCGGGGACCGGTCCTGGTCGATCGACATGCAGCGGTACAACTTCCAGTTCACCGGGCAGCGCTTCTACCGCATCGAGAACGGGCGGCTGACCGGTCAGCTGCGGGACGTGGCCTACCAGGCGACGACCACCGACTTCTGGGGCTCGATGGCCGCGGTGGGCGGCCCGCAGACGTATGTGCTGGGCGGCGCCTTCAACTGCGGCAAGGCCCAGCCGGGCCAGGTCGCCGCCGTGTCGCACGGCTGCCCCTCGGCCCTCTTCAAGGGCGTCAACATTCTGAACACGACCCAGGAGGCCGGTCGATGAGCGGGCGCACCAGCAAGCCGCACGAGGTCGTCGAGCGCGCCCTCGAACTGTCCCGGGCGGACGGCTGTGTCGTCATCGCCGACGAGCGGTCCACCGCCAACCTGCGCTGGGCGGGCAACGCGCTGACGACGAACGGTGTCACCCGTGGGCGGACGCTCACGGTCGTCGCCACGGTCGACGGCAAGGAGGGCACGGCCTCGGGGGTCGTGTCCCGGTCCGCCGTGACCGCCGACGAGCTGGAGCCCCTGGTGCGGGCCGCCGAGGCCGCCGCGCGCGGCGCCGGGCCCGCCGAGGACGCGCAGCCGCTGGTCACCGGTGTGCCGCGGTCGCCGGAGTTCACGGAGGCACCCGCGGAGACGTCCTCGGCGGTGTTCGCCGACTTCGCGCCGGCGCTCGGCGAGGCCTTCGCACGCGCGCGTGCCGGGGGCCGGGAGCTGTACGGCTTCGCCAACCACGAGCTGGTGTCGTCGTACGTGGGCACCTCCACGGGGCTGCGGCTGCGGCACGACCAGCCGAACGGGACGCTGGAGCTGAACGCCAAGTCCCCGGACCGGACCCGGTCCGCGTGGGCCGGGCGCTCCACGCGGGACTTCAAGGACGTCGACCCGGCCGCCATGGACGCCGAACTGGCCGTGCGCCTCGGCTGGGCCGAGCGGCGCGTGGAGCTGCCCGCGGGACGCTACGAGACGCTGCTGCCGCCGACGGCCGTTGCGGACCTGCTCATCTACCAGATGTGGTCGGCTTCGGGCCGGGACGCGGTCGAGGGCCGCACGGTCTTCTCCAAGCCGGGCGGGGGCACGCGGGTCGGCGAGAAGCTGACCGACCTGCCGCTGACCCTGCGCAGCGACCCGAACGAGCCGGGCCTGGAGTCCGCGCCCTTCGTGATCGCGCACTCCTCCGGCGGCGACCAGTCGGTGTTCGACAACGGGCTGCCGCTCGCGGCCACCGAGTGGATGCGCGAGGGCGAGCTGCGGCATCTGACGACCAGCCGCCACAGCGCGGGCCTGACCGGGCTGCCGGTGGCGCCCGGCATCGAGAACCTGATCCTCGACGGCGGTGCCGACCGCTCCCTGGACGAGATGGTCGCGGACACCGAGCGCGGGCTGCTGCTGACCTGCCTGTGGTACATCCGCGAGGTCGATCCGGCGACGCTGCTGCTGACGGGTCTGACCCGGGACGGCGTCTACCTCGTCGAGAACGGCGAGGTGACGGGCGAGGTGAACAACTTCCGCTTCAACGAGTCGCCGGTGGGTCTGCTGGGGCGGGCCACGGAGGCCGGGCGGACGGAAAAGACGCTGCCGAGGGAATGGAGCGACTGGTTCACTAGGGCTGCGATGCCGGCCCTGAGGGTGCCGGACTTCAATATGAGCTCTGTCAGCCAGGGCGTATAACCTCGTACCTGATTACGAGCCCACTCAAGGAGATACGAGAACCGTGACGGACATCGTCGACGAGCTGAAGTGGCGCGGGCTGTTCGCCCTGTCCACTGACGAGGACGCTTTGCGCAAGGCGCTCGCGGACGGTCCCGTCACGTTCTATTGCGGCTTCGACCCGACGGCGCCGTCGTTGCACGTGGGGCATCTGGTGCAGGTGCTCACCGTGCGCCGGCTCCAGCAGGCCGGTCACCGTCCGCTGGCGCTGGTCGGCGGTGCCACGGGCCTGATCGGCGACCCGCGCCCGACGGCGGAGCGCACGCTGAACGACCCGGAGACGGTCGGCGGCTGGGTCGACAAGCTGCGCGCCCAGATCGAGCCCTTCCTCGACTTCGAGGGCGAGAACGCGGCCGTCATGGTCAACAACCTCGACTGGACGCAGAACCTCTCCGCGATCGAGTTCCTGAGGGACATCGGCAAGCACTTCCGCGTCAACAAGATGCTGACGAAGGACTCGGTGGCCCGCCGCCTGGAGTCCTCCGAGGGCATCAGCTACACGGAGTTCAGCTACCAGCTCCTCCAGGGCATGGACTTCCTCCAGCTCTACCGGCGCTACGGCTGCACCCTCCAGCAGGGCGGCAGCGACCAGTGGGGCAACCTGACGGCCGGCCTGGACCTGATCCACCGGCTGGAGCCGGACGCCACCGTGCACGCGCTGGCGACGCCGCTGATGACCAAGGCGGACGGCACCAAGTTCGGCAAGACCGAGGGCGGCGCCGTCTGGCTCGACCCGGAGATGACGACGCCGTACGCGTTCTACCAGTTCTGGCTGAACGTGGACGACCGGGACATCTCCCGGTACATGCGCATCCTGTCCTTCCGTTCCCGCGAGGAGCTGGAGGAGCTGGAGAAGCAGACGGAGGAGCGTCCGCAGGCCCGGGCCGCGCAGCGCGCGCTGGCCGAGGAGCTGACGACGCTGGTGCACGGCGCCGACCAGACGGCCGCCGTGATCGCCGCGTCCAGGGCCCTCTTCGGGCAGGGCGAGCTGGCGGAGCTGGACGACAGGACGCTGGCCGCGGCCCTGTCGGAGCTGCCGCACATCCAGGTCGCCGAGCTCGGTCCGGTCGTCGACCTGTTCGCCGAGGTCGGCCTGGTGGCCAGCAAGTCGGCCGCGCGCCGCACGGTGAAGGAGGGCGGCGCGTACGTCAACAACGCCAAGGTCGCCGGCGAGGACGCCGTCCCCGCCAAGGAGGACCTGCTGCACGGCCGCTGGCTGGTGCTGCGCCGGGGCAAGAAGAATCTGGCGGCGGTCGAGGTCACGAGCGGCTGAGCGCGTGGAAGGGGGGCGGTCTCCGAAGCCGGAGGCCGCCCCCCTTCGCCGTGCACCCCGTTAGGGGCCGTGCACCCCGTTAGGCCCTTCGTCTGCTTCCCCTGGCCGCCGTCCAGGCCCGGTCGCCGAGACCGACGAGGATGACCGCCATCACCAGCTGGAAGACGTGCCGCCACCAGTCGATGCCGGCCGTGGCGTCGACACCGGCCGCCCGGGCGATGGCGTTGCCGGCGATAGCGCCGATCATGCCCAGGATGACGGTCAGCCACAGCGGCACATGCTGCTTGCCCGGAATGATCGCCTTGGCGATCAGGCCGAGTACCAGTCCCACGATGATCGCCCACAACCAGCCCATCGCTGCCTCCTCGTACGGCTCGACGTGAGCACTACGGCCAGTGTCGGTCCAGCCGCGGTACGCCGCATTACGACGCGGGCCGTACGTGGTACGGCGCAGGCCGGTCGCACCGGCCGGACCGGCCCCGGTCTCGTAGCGGACGCAGACGCGGCGTAACGTGGGAGCTGTCCTGGTCAGGTTCCCCGACCGGCCGGGGACGGCTACGGGGCGGGGAGAGTCCGATACGGGCGGATGGTGGAATGCGATGCGGAAGCAGCATGGCGGCGGCAACGTCCAGGTTTTCCGGATCACCGGCGCCCGGGCGGGGCTCCAGGAGGACGTACGCGGGCGGCAGCGCCGGTACGTGATCTCGATGACGATCCGCACGATCTCCGTGATCCTCGCGGCCACCCTGTGGAACGTCGAACGGCACGTGGCCATCGTGGCGTTGGTGCTCGGGCTGGTCCTGCCGTACATCGCGGTGGTGATCGCGAACGCCGGGCGCGAGAACGCGCCGTCCCTGCCGTCGACGTTCGTGGCGCCGCCGGTGCGTCCGATGATCGCGCCGCCGGGGGCCCAGGACGGGCCGGCGGAATCCGTCGCGGAAGACGCCGTGTCCGGGACGGTGCCGGGTGCGCGGACCGAGTCGCACGAGCGGTAGGGCCGTCCGCGGGTGATCACAAACGGAAGTCATCTTCCCGCCAAGCTCAAGAAAAGCTCAGATCAATCATGTTGTTCCGGTGCCGGGCCCGGGGTTACCCGTGACATACTTCGTACGCGCTCCGCATCCCCCGTCGGAGCGACGGACCGACGCCGGGCAGCTCCCCCCGTGGCTGCTCGGCGTCGCCTTTTCTGTGTGCAGTGGTGAGACGAAGCTGTGAGTGACGAGACGCCCATCTGTTCCGCGAAGGGCTGCCGCGCCGACGCGGTGTGGGTACTTGCCTGGAACAACCCGAAGATCCACACGCCGGAGCGGCGCAAGACGTGGCTGGCCTGTGAGGAGCATCGCGAGCATCTGTCGCAGTTCCTCGGTGTGCGGGGGTTCCTGAAGGACGTCGTTCTTCTCGAGGAGTGGGAAGAGAGCGCCTAACGGGGTGCGTCAGCCGCCGATCGCCGACATCGGGCGGTCCGGCTGGACGAACGTCGGGTCGTCCAGGCCCGCTCCCGCCTTCTTGCCCCACATCGCGAGGCGCCAGATGCGGGCGATCTCCTCGTCGGGGGCGCCGGAGCGGAGGGCGGCGCGCAGGTCCGTCTCCTCCCGGGCGAACAGGCAGGTGCGTATCTGGCCGTCGGCCGTGAGGCGCGTACGGTCGCAGGCCGCGCAGAAGGGGCGGGTGACCGAGGCGATGACACCGACCACGTGCGGGCCGCCGTCGACCAGCCAGCGCTCCGCCGGGGCCGAGCCGCGCTTCTCCTCGCCCTCGGGGGTCAGGTCGAAGCGCGTACGCAGGGAGGTCAGGATGTCCCCTGCCGTGATCATGCCGTCGCGCTTCCAGCCGTGCTGGGCGTCCAGGGGCATCTGCTCGATGAAGCGCAGCTCGTACTCGTGCTCCACGGCCCAGGCGAGGAGGTCCGGGGCCTCGTCGTCGTTGAGCCCCGGCATCAGGACCGAGTTGACCTTGACCGGGGTGAGGCCGGCGTCGCGGGCGGCGTGCAGGCCCTCGATGACGTCCTTGTGGCGGTCGCGGCGGGTGAGGGTCTTGAAGACGTCCGGCCGGAGCGTGTCGAGGGAGACGTTGACCCGGTCCAGGCCAGCCGCCTTCAGGGCCGCCGCCGTGCGCTTGAGGCCGATGCCGTTGGTGGTCAACGACATCTGCGGGCGGGGTTCCAGGGCCGCGACGCGCTCGACGATGCCGACCAGCCCGGGGCGCAGCAGGGGCTCGCCGCCGGTGAAGCGGACCTCCTCGATCCCGAGGGACGTGACCGCTATGTCGATCAGGCGGACGATCTCGTCGTCCGTCAGCAGGTCGGGCTTGGCCAGCCACTGCAGGCCCTCCTCGGGCATGCAGTACGTGCACCGCAGATTGCAGCGGTCGGTCAGCGAGACCCTCAGGTCGGTGGCCACTCGGCCGTAGGTGTCGATGAGCACGTGGGCCCCCTCCCTAGACGCGGATCGTGCCCGGAGCACTGGTTCTCCGACACCTGTGAGCCTACGTGACCCCACTGACAACTCCACAGGCCCGATCCCACGACGTGGGACGCGGCCGCGCCGCGGGAACCTGGAGGTTCCTACGACGCGGCCGCGGGTGGACCGTCGTGCTCAGTGGGCGCCGGTGCCGGTCAGGGACCTGACCTCCAGCTCGGCGTACTTCTTGACGTCCGGCTCCTCCTTGGACAGGACCGTGCCGAGCCAGCCCATGAGGAAGCCGAAGGGGATGGAGATGATGCCCGGGTTCTTCAGCGGGAACCAGGCGAAGTCCACCTCGGGGAACATCGCCTTGGGGTCGCCGGAGACGACGGGCGAGAACAGCACCAGGCCGACGGCGACGATCAGGCCGCCGTAGATCGACCACAGCGCGCCCTGGGTGGTGAACCGCTTCCAGAACAGGCTGTAGAGGATCGTCGGCAGGTTGGCGGAGGCCGCGACCGCGAAGGCGAGGGCGACCAGGCCGGCCACGTTCAGGTCGCGGGCCAGGGCGCCGAGGCCGATGGAGATGACGCCGATGAAGACGGTCGCCCAGCGGGCCGCGCGCACCTCCTCGGCGCCGGAGGCCTGCCCCTTGCGGATGACGTTGGCGTAGATGTCGTGCGCGAAGGAGGACGACGAGGCGAGGGTGAGGCCGGCGACCACGGCGAGGATCGTCGCGAAGGCGACCGCCGAGATCGTGGCGAGCAGGATCGCGCCCCAGGCCGAGTCGACGCCGCCGAGGTGCAGGGCGAGCAGCGGCGCTGCCGTGTTGCCGGACGGGTTGGAGGCGATGATCTCGTCCTGGGAGATCAGCGCGGCGGCGCCGAAGCCGAGGGCGATGGTCATCAGGTAGAAGGCGCCGATGATGCCGATGGCCCAGTTCACGGACTTACGGGCGGCCTTGGCGTTGGGCACGGTGTAGAAGCGGATCAGGATGTGCGGCAGGCCGGCGGTGCCGAGGACCAGGGCGATGCCCAGGGAGATGAAGTCCAGCTTGGAGGTGCCGGTCGCGCCGTACTGGAGGCCGGGCTCCAGGAAGGCGGCGCCCTTGCCGCTGTTCTCGGCGGCGGTGCCGAGCAGGTCGGAGATGTTGAAGTTGAACTTCAGCAGCACCAGGAAGGTGATCAGAAGGGTGCCGCCGATGAGCAGCACGGCCTTGACCATCTGGACCCAGGTGGTGCCCTTCATGCCGCCGATGGAGACGTAGACGATCATCAGGATGCCGACCAGGGCGACGATGAGGATCTTGCCCGCGTCGGAGGTGATGCCGAGCAGCAGCGAGACGAGGACGCCGGCGCCGGCCATCTGGGCCAGCAGGTAGAAGATCGACACGACGATCGTGGAGGTGCCTGCGGCGGTGCGGACCGGGCGCTGGCGCATGCGGTAGGCGAGGACGTCGCCCATGGTGTAGCGGCCGGAGTTCCTGAGCGGCTCCGCCACCAGGAGCAGGGCGACCAGCCAGGCGACCAGGAAGCCGATGGAGTACAGGAAGCCGTCGTAACCGAAGAGGGCGATCGCGCCCGCGATGCCGAGGAACGAGGCCGCGGACATGTAGTCGCCGGAGACGGCAAGGCCGTTCTGGAAGGCGCTGAACTGGCGGCCGCCCGCGTAGAAGTCGGCGGCGTCCTTGGTCTGGCGGCCCGCCCAGATCGTGATGCCGAGGGTGGCGAGGACGAACAGCGCGAACAGGGTGATGATCAGCGGGCGGTGCTCGCTGGCCTCGTTCGCGGCGAGAAGGGTCTGCTGTGCGGTGCTCATGCGCCGCCCTCCATCCGGGACTTGATGGCCTCGGCCTTGGGGTCGAGCTTCGCGGCGGCGTGCTTCGAGTACCACCAGGCGATGAGGAACGTGGTGACGAACTGGGCGACGCCGAGGACGAAGGCGACGTTGATGTTGCCGAACAGCTTGGTGCCCATGAGGCCGCCCGCGTAGTTCGACAGCAGGACGTACAGCAGGTACCAGGCGATGAAGGCGACGGTCAGCGGGAAGGCGAAGGAGCGGTAGGAGCGGCGCAGTTCACCGAACTCCGCGCTCTCCTGCACCTCGCTGAACTCCTCGGGTGAGGGGAGTTTGTGTTGCTCTTTCGAGGGGGGCGGTGCGTCGGTGGCCACGGAGTCTCCTCGCAATGACGGAAGCGGTTGTGAACGGGGATGGAGGCGAGTGTCCTCGCGCTCCCTGTCCAACGTCACGGCGGCACGCGAGGAGCGGTTCAACGGCGTCGCGTTCTTTCCGAAGTCGTTTCGACAAAACGTTGCTGGCCAGCGAGAGGCCGGGATAGCTTCACCCTGCACCACCCGTCATGTACCTGCCCGAGCACCACCTGTGCCTCGGGCCGGTTTCGTTTCCGGAGGATGTGGAGACCCCATGTCTCATCTGCGTTCCAGACGCCGGCTCGCCCTCGCCGTGCCCGTCGTGCTGTCCCTGACGGCCTCGCTGGGCTTCCTGCCGGCCGCCGCGTCGGCGGCCCCGCAGGCGGAGTCGGCCACCCGGTCGGCGGACGCGCCGCGGCTGTCGTACGTCGTCAACACCAAGGTGGACCGGCACACGATCGCGTCGGTGAAGAAGGCGATCGGGAAGGCCGGCGGCTCGGTCGTGGCCACCTACGAGCGGATCGGCGTGATCGTCGTCCACTCCTCGAACGCCGACTTCGCCAAGAGCATCCGCTCGGTGCGCGGCGTCCAGTCGGCCGGTGCGACGCGCACGGCGCCGCTGACCGCCGCGGGCACGAAGGAGGAGGGGGCCGCCCAGTACCTGACGGCCGCGCAGGCCGAGCGGGTCGAGGCCGCCTCCGCGCAGACGCCCGAGAGCGAGCCCCTCGAAGCGGACCAGTGGGACCTGCGCGCGATCGGCGCCGACAAGGCCGCGCAGATCAACCCGGGCAGCCGCAAGGTGACGGTCGCCGTGATCGACACCGGAGTGGACGACACCCACCCCGACATCGCCCCGAACTTCTCCGCGTCCCAGTCCGCCAACTGCGCCGGCGGCAAGGCCGACACCAGCGAGGGCGCCTGGCGGCCGTACACGCCCGAGGACTACCACGGCACGCACGTCGCCGGCTCGATCGCCGCCGCCCGCAACGGAGTGGGCGTCGCGGGCGTCGCTCCCGGTGTGAAGGTGTCCAGCATCAACGTGACCGACCGGGCGAGCGGCCTCTTCTACCCGGAGAGCGTCGTCTGCGCGTTCGTGTTCGCCGCCGACCACGGCGTCGAGATCACGAACAACAGCTACTACGTCGATCCGTGGCTCTACAACTGCATGGACGACCCGGACCAGCGCGCGATCGTGGACGCCGTCAACCGGGCGCAGCTGTACGCCCAGAAGAAGGGCACGCTGCACGTCGCGGCGGCGGGCAACTCCAACCACGACCTGGACGCGGACGCGATCGTCGACGACTCCAGCCCGAACGACACCACGCCCGTCGAGCGCACCATCGACCCGCACGAGTGCTTCGACATACCGACCCAGCTGCCGGGTGTCGTCACCGTCAGCGCGACCGGCGTCAACAACCTCAAGTCGTACTACTCGACGTACGGCGAGGGTGTCGTGGACGTCGCCGCGCCGGGTGGTGACCGCCGCTACCAGATACCGGACACGCCCTCGAAGGACGGCCGCATCCTGTCCACCATGCCGAACGGCGCGTGGGCCTTCCTGCAGGGCACCTCGATGGCCTCGCCGCACGCCTCGGGCGTCGCCGCGCTGCTGAAGTCCAAGTACCCCTGGGCGTCTCCGGCCCAGCTCCAGATGATGCTGAAGGCCCAGGCCGACCGGACCGCCTGCCCCGAGTCCTACGACCAGGACGGCGACGGCACGCAGGACGCGGTGTGCGAGGGCGGCAAGCGCGTCAACGGCTTCTACGGGCACGGCATCGTCAACGCGCTGCGCGCGGTCAAGTGACCGCGTCCTCACGACTTTCCGCACAGCCCGCTCGTACCGCGAACGAACTGGAGACAGCATGACAGCGCCGCACGCGCGCCACCGCCGCGCCGTCGCGATCCCGGCCGGGATGGCCATGGCCACGGCCCTCGCGTTCCTGCCGAACACCGCGGCCACGGCCGCCGAGGACGCCCCGGCCCCCGCCGCGGCATCGGCCGACGCGACCTCGCTCAGCTACGTCGTCAACGTCAAGCCGGGCCACGGCACTTCGGCGTACGTGAAGAAGGCCGTCGCCAAGGCCGGCGGCACGATCGTGACGTCGTACGACCAGATCGGCGTCATCGTCGTCCACTCCTCGGACCCCGACTTCGCCAAGACCATCCGTACGGTGCGCGGGGTGCAGTCGGCCGGGGCCACCCGCACCGCGCCGCTGCCCGCGGCGTCGACGGGCGACCTGGGCGCGCCGAAGGTGCTGAGCGCGGCCGAGGTCGCGAAGGCGGAGGCGGCGGCCGGGCAGGACCCGCTGGAGTCCCTGCAGTGGGACCTGCCGGCCATCAAGGCGGACAAGGCGCACGAGAAGTCGCTGGGCAGCAAGGACGTCACGGTCGCCGTGATCGACACCGGTGTGGACGACACCCACCCCGACATCGCGCCCAACTTCGACCGCGAGGCGTCGGTCAACTGCGTGACGGGCAAGCCGGACACGTCCGACGGGGCCTGGCGGCCGAGCGCCGAGGAGAGCCCGCACGGCACGCACGTCGCCGGTGAGATCGCCGCCGCCAAGAACGGCGTCGGCATGACCGGTGTGGCGCCGGGCGTGAAGGTCTCGGGCATCAAGGTGTCGACCACGGCCGGCTTCTTCTACACGGAGGCCGTGGTGTGCGGCTTCGTGTGGGCGGCCGAGCACGGGGTCGACGTGACGAACAACAGCTATTACACCGACCCCTGGTACTTCAACTGCAAGAACGACCCGGACCAGAAGGCGCTCGTGGAGGCCGTCACCCGGGCGTCGCGGTACGCGGAGAAGAAGGGCGCCGTCAATGTCGCGGCGGCCGGCAACGAGAACTACGACCTCGCCTCCGACGAGATCACCGACCCGGCGTCGCCGAACGACTCCACGCCGGGCGACCGGGTCATCGACCCCTCGAAGTGCCTGGACATCCCGACGCAGCTGCCGGGTGTCGTCACGGTCGCCGCCACGGGCGCGAAGGGCATCAAGTCGTCCTTCTCCAACTACGGGCTGGGCGTCGCCGACATAGCCGCCCCGGGCGGCGACTCGACGGCCTACCAGAAGCCGGAGCCGCCGGCCACGAGCGGGCTGATCCTGGGCACGCTGCCGGGCGGCAAGTGGGGTTACATGGCCGGTACGTCGATGGCGTCCCCGCACGTCGCGGGCGTCGCCGCCCTCATCAAGTCGACGCACCCGTACGCCTCCCCCGCCCTGGTGAAGGCCCTGCTGTACGCGCAGGCCGACGCCAAGGCGTGCACGGACCCGTACGACATCGACGCCGACGGCAAGATCGACGCGGTGTGCGAGGGCCCGAAGAACCGCAACGGCTTCTACGGCTGGGGCATCGCGGACGCGCTGGACGCGGTGACCAAGTAGAGCTGAGGTGAAGACGGGCCGGGCCGGGCGGGGACACCTGCCCGGCCCGGCTCGTGTGCATGAGTGGGCGCGGATGCGTCTGTGCGGCAGGATGCCTGGTCATGAACGTGTACGAGGACCCGTCCACCTGGACCGCCGAACCGGTCCGGCCGCGGTGGCGGCTGGCCCTGCGGTTCGCCGGGGGCGTGGTGTGGTTCCCGGTGGTCTGCGTGCTGTGGGTGGCGGTCGCTGTCACGGGCTTCGTCGTCGGACTGTTCGCCGACGCGGTCGTCAGCAGCCGCTTCGAGCGTGCCTACGTCGACTTCGTGGGCGCGACCCTGCGGCGCGTCAAGGGGCTGGCCTCGTGGTGTGTGACCTGGCCGGAGCTGCTCCACGAGGGCGACGCCGACTACTACAAGGCGCGCGTGGACAGGGTGGTCCGGGACTGGACAGCCCGGGCCGCGGCGCCGCGCCATCCGAAGAAGTCGAGACCCTCTGTCGAGTGTGCGATACCTCTGCGGGACTACCGCGGTGTCGGCGGCTGGTACGTCGCCGAGGTCGCGCTCGCGCAGGGGTGGGAGCTGCGGCCGACGGACCCGCGCACGGAAGTGCGGCTGTGGTGGTCGGCCGCGTCCGGGGCCGCCTGAGTTCGTTCTCGTGGATTTGCCAGCCATGTGAAGGCTGGTGAAGATCTCGGGGTGACCCTGACAAGACCCGTCGCCGTCCTGGTGCTCGTGGCGCTGGCCGGGCTGATCCCGCTGCTCGGCCCGGCCACCGCGCTGCACGGCACCGGGGAGGCACGGGCGCCCGGCGCCGGGGGCATAGCCCTGCTGCGCACGGTGCTGTTCGCGGCGCTGTGCATACCGGTCGGCGAGTTGTTCGTGAACCGGCTGGCGCGGTCCGTGCCGGGCGCGGAGGCCGGGCCGTGGGGAGTGCCCCGGAGTTGGTCGCCCTTCGCGGCCGCCGCCGGTTTCGTCGCCGCCCTGGGGCTCGCCTCGGTCGTGGCCACGGGCAATCTCGTGCCGGACGCGCTGTCGGACATCGACGTCGGCGGGCTCTACGCGTCCCGGGACGGCAAGCTCGCCCTGCTGGAGGTCAACGCGTTCCTCGTGGCGTGGCTGTGCGCGGTGTCCGCCCGGCCGGTCACGCAGGTGTGGCCGCTCGCCGCCGTGATCGTCGCCGAGGCCCTGCGCGCACACTCCGCGACCGAGCACACCCCGCTGACCGGGTCCGGGCTGACGCTCGTCCACCTGACCTGCGCGGCGCTGTGGGCGGGCGGGCTGCTGCACGCGCTGCGCACCCTGCGGCTGTGGCGCGGCCGGCAGGGCACGGAGGCGGGTGCGGCCCTGCTGGGCCGCTACGCGCGCGTGGCCGCCGTCCTGCTGGCCGCCATCACCGCGACGGGCGTGTGGAGTTCACTGCGCCGGATGCCGCCGGAGACGGTCCTGGAGCAGCTCACGGCGACGGCGTACGGGCGGGCCCTGCTCGCCAAGGTGCTCCTCGTGGCGGCCGTCGCCGCTCTCGCCCTGTGGGCGCGGCGCCGGCTGCGCCGGGCGGCCGACCCGCTGACGGCGTGCGTGCTGGCGCGGGCGGAGGTCGTCGTCCTGGGCCTGGTGGTCGCGGTGTCCGGGCTGCTGACGGCGCTTCCGGTGCCCATCCGCTGGTGACACCGGCGGGCCTCAGGCGGCTCGCATCTCGCCGTACGTCGCGGCCGGTGCCCGGCGCGCGTCGAGCGCCCCGAGCGTGCCGCCGGCCAGCAGGGCCTGCGCGGCGGCGTATGTGAGCATGACCCAGAAGTCGGGGGCGGGCGGCTGCGGCCAGTCGGCGACGCCGGTCGCGATGAGTGTGTCGGAGAGCAGGAAGAGCGCCCCGCCGAGCCCGGCGAAGAGGCCGAGCCGGGTGGCGGCGCGGTACGCCATGGCCGTCAGCAGGAGGCTGTACGCGGCGACGGGCACGCGCAGGTCCCCGGGCAGGTCCGGCCACAGCAGCGCGACGGTCGTGACGAGGGCGGTGGCGTAGCCGAGGGCGAGGAGACCGGCACGCGCGCGTGGGACCGCGTTCCGGCTGCCGTGCATGGCGAAGAGGACGAGGTAGCAGACGTGTCCGGCGGCGAAGCTGCCCATGCCGGCGAGGAAGGCCGGCTCGGCGTCGGACAGCAGCAGGATGTCGCCGCCCCAGCCGAACAGCAGGGCGGCCACCAGCGGCCGGGGCGCCCGGCGCCGGGCGGCCCAGAGGGCCAGGAGCGGCATCAGGAGGGGCTTGGCGACGGCGTGCCCGGTGTCGAAACCGGCCACGAGGGAGAGGAGATCGGCGGCGACGGCGAGACCGAAGGCGGCGAGGAGAAGGCGCGAGGGGGTCACGCCGACGCGCCCTCACCGGCGGACACGCCGTTCCCGACGGACACGCCGTTCCCGGCGGACACGCCCTTCGCGGCGGCTGCTCCCTTCCCGGCCGGGATGGTCTCGTCGACGGGCATGCGCTCTTCCGCCCGCTTGCTCCCGCCGACGGGAGCGCTCTCCCCTACGGGCGTGCTCTTCCGTACGGGCATGCTCTCGCCACCTGGCGTGCCTTCACCGAGGGGCCCGCGTTCTCCAACCGGCGTGCTCCGGCCCACGGGCGGGTCCTGCCCGACGGGCGCGTCCTGCCGGACGGGCGCGTCCTGCGCGACCGGCGTGCCCTCACCGACCGGCACGCTCTCACCCACGGGCATGCTCTCGGCGTCTGGCGTACCCTCACCGACCCGCAGGCGCTCCCCAACCGGCAGGCGCTCCCCACCCGGCGCGTTCTCGCCGACCGGCGATGCGGCCATGTCAGTCCCCAGTAGCACCGCCGTACCCGCCCCAGCCGCCGAAGTCTGCGGCCGCGCCGGCCCCCACCCCGGCCCCCGGAACACCCGTCCGGCGCGCTCGCTCCAACTCCCCGCCGCCCTCAGGTCCTTGGCGATGGACACGTACTCGTGCGTCGCCACCTTCAGCAGGTTGTACGTGTCGATGTTCTTGGTGAGTCCGTACCGGGGCCGTTCGGTCTCGGCGACGAACGATCCGAACAGCCGGTCCCAGACGATGAGGATGCCGCCGAAGTTGCGGTCGAGGTAACCGCCCTGGGAGGCATGGTGGACCCGGTGGTGCGAGGGGGTGTTGAAGACGAACTCGAACCAGCGGGGCATCTTGTCGATGCGCTCGGTGTGGATCCAGAACTGGTAGACGAGGTTCGCGGAGGAGCAGAACGCCAGCGCGGCCGGGTGCACCCCGGCGACGATGAGGGGCACGTAGAACGGCCACACGGTCAGGGACGTCCAGGGCTGGCGCAGCGCGGTGGTGAAGTTGAACTTCCGGCTGGAGTGGTGGACGACGTGACAGGCCCACAGGATGCGGACGACGTGGTGGCCGCGGTGGGACCAGTAGTAGAAGAAGTCCTGCGCGAGCAGCATCAACGGGACGGTCCACCACAGGACGGGGACGCGCAGGGGCGTGAGTTCGTACAGGGCCGTGTAGACGGCGACGATCGGGATCTTCCACAGGAAGTCGAAGGCGAGGCTGCCGAGCCCCATGCCGATGCTCGTCGCGGCGTCCTTCGCCTCGTAGCCCTCCGCGTCCTCGTCGGGATGGAGGCGGTAGCTCACCATCTCGACCACGGTGAGCAGCACAAACGCGGGTATCGACCACAGCACGACATCGGGCAGGTTCGGCATGTCTGCACCGTAGGACCGCCGTCCGGCCCCCACCAGACGTTGTTACCGACAAGTATTACCGACGGTACGCGCTTGCTTCTTGGCGATCTCCACCAATACGGAGTGCCGGACCTCGCTCAGACGTACGCCTCGTGAACGGACAGAACGGACAACGCGCCTGAGGGATCGTCGGAAGAACCGGTCGGACGCACCTGGCGGACGGGAGTGTCAGTCCCGGCCCGTATCCTCAGGGACCATGCTGGAAGACCTGACGACCGCCGCCTTCTCTCCCACGTCGTGGCCGACCGCGTATCCCAAGGGGTACGCGGTCGTTGACGTGGAGACCACGGGCCTGGCCCGGGACGACCGCATCATCTCCGCGGCCGTCTACCGGCTGGACGCGCGCGGCGAGGTCGAGGACCACTGGTACACGATGGTCAACCCGGAGCGTGACCCGGGCCCCGTGTGGATCCACGGCCTGACGAGCGAGGCGCTCGAGGGCGCACCCCTCTTCCAGGACATCGCCGAGGAGTTCACGGCCCGGCTGGCGGGGCGGGTGCTCGTCGCGCACAACGCCGTCTTCGACTGGCAGATGATCGCCCGGGAGTACGCGCGCGCGGAGCGCGAGGCGCCGGTGCGCCAACGGCTGTGCACCATCGCGCTCTCCAAGGAGCTCGGGCTGCCGCTGCCCAACCACAAGCTGGAGTCCCTCGCGGCACACTTCGGCGTGGTCCAGCGGCGGGCGCACCACGCGCTGGACGACGCGCGCGTGCTGGCGGAGGCGTTCCGGCCGAGCCTCAAGGCCGCGGCGGCGAGCGGCGTACGGCTGCCGCTGCACGAGTGCCGGCCGCTGACCGAGTGGTCGGACCGTCCGGCCGCGCCCCGCATCGGGCAGCAGGCGGGCTACGGCGGGTCCCGGGCGGGCAGTTGGCGCCCCTCCCGGAAACGGCCCGCCTGCCCCTACCCCAACCCGGGGCGCTACGAGCCGGGCGGGCGGCTCAAGCAGGGCATGCGGGTCGCCTTCTCGGGTGACACCTCGGTCGAGCGGGAGCTGCTGGAGGACCGCGCCACCGAGGCCGGGCTGCACGTGGCGTCGAGCCTGTCCCGGCTGACGAGCCTGCTCGTCACGAACGACCCGGACTCGGGCACGTCCAAGGTGGTCAAGGCCCGCCAGTTCGGCACCCCGGTGGTGGACGAGGCGGCGTTCGGGCAGCTCCTCGCGGACGTGGAGCCGGCGTCCGAGGGGTGAGCGCGGGCGGGGCGCGGGGCGACCGTACGGACGGGTGATTGCCGGGCGACTCGCCCGGCGGCCGCTCGCCCGGGCCGGAGTGACGGCCCACCCTGTGGCGCATGGCGACCTGTGAGGTATGTGGCAATCACTACGGAATGACCTTCGAGGTGCACGCGCAGGGCGCGGTGCACGTCTTCGACTGCTTTGCCTGCGCGATCCACCGCATGGCCCCCATCTGCGAGCACTGCCGGGTCCAGATCATCGGCCAGGGCGTGGAGGTCGAGGGCCACTGGTACTGCGGCGCCCACTGCGCCCGCGCGGAGGGAAAGGTGGGAATTGTCGACAAGGTGTAAACCCGTACCCGCCTGAATCCACCCCACGACCGAGTTGTACGGTCGTGGGGTGTACCGCTTCCTGATGTCCCGGCAGTGGGTGATCCTCACGCTGATCGCCCTGCTTCTCATCCCCACGATGATCAGGCTGGGCATCTGGCAGATGCACCGCTACGAGGAGCGCACCGCCCGGAATCAGCTGGTCACCGACGCGCTGGCCGCCAAGCCGGTGCCCGTGGAGAAGCTCACCGCCCCGGGGCACACGGTCACCAGCGCCGAGCGGTACCGGACCGTGACCGCGACGGGCCGGTTCGACACGGAGGACGAGGTCGTCGTCCGCCGCCGCACCAACTCCGACGACGAGGTCGGCTACCACGTCCTGACCCCCTTCGTCCTCGACGACGGCAAGGTCCTGCTGGTCAACCGGGGCTGGATCCCCTCCGACGGCCCGAGCCAGACCACGTTCCCCAAGGTCCCCGCCCCGCCGAGCGGCGAGGTCACCGTCCAGGGCCGGCTGATGCCCAGTGAGACGACCGCGGCGAGCGGCATCAAGGACCTCAAGGGCCTGCCCGACCGTCAGATCATGCTGATCAACAGCGAGCAGGAGGCCCGCCGCCTGGACGCGCGGGTGCTCGGCGGCTACATCGCCCAGACGGCCCCCGAGCCCAAGGGCGACATTCCCGAGCTGCTCGGCAACCCGGGCAAGGAGGACGCGGCGCTGAACTACGCGTACGCGATCCAGTGGTGGCTGTTCGCCGCGGCCGTCCCGGTGGGCTGGGTGGTCCTGGCCCGCCGCGAGGCCCGGGACCGGGCGCAGGCGGCGACCAAGGAGCAGGACGCCAGTGAGGCGGAACCGGCGACGGTGTGACCACCGCCGGTCGCCCCGGCCGCGTCAGCAGCAGCGACCCTGCCGGCACTCCTCCCGGTGCGACCGGTCGAGCACCTCCGCGAGCTCCCGGACATACCAGCGCACCGTCCGCACCCAGCTCAATATCCGAGTCGCCCTCACGACCGCGCCCCCGCCAACGGCTCCTCCGGCACGTCGAGGCGGGACTCCACGTACGGCGCCTCGGTCACCGGCAGGGAGCCCGGGGACCTGATCGCCCGCACGCAGACCACCGCCGCGTTGCCGATCACGACGGCGACGAGCAGCAGGAACAGGGCGATCAGCACGCCGTCCACGGTGGAGTTGGTGACCACGGTGTGCATGTCGTCGAGGTTCTTGGCGGGCGGCAGGACCTGGCCCGCGTCGAGGGCGTCGGCGTACCGCGCCCGCTGGGCGAAGAAGCCGATCTTCGGGTCGTCGGAGAAGATCTTCTGCCAGCCCGCGGTGAAGGTGATCGCGACGACCCAGGCGAGGGGGACGCCCGTGACCCAGGCCCAGCGCAGCCGGCCGGACTTGATCAGGATCGTGGTGCAGACGGCCAGGGCGATCGCGGCGAGGAGTTGGTTGGCGATGCCGAACAGCGGGAAGAGCTGGTTGATCCCGCCGAGCGGGTCGGTGGCGCCGGTGTGGAGGAAGTAGCCCCAGGCCGCCACGACGAGGGCGCTGCAGAGCCAGATGCCCGGCTTCCAGGTGACCCGGCCGAGGGGCTTGAAGACGTTGCCGAGCATGTCCTGGAGCATGAAGCGGCCCACGCGGGTGCCGGCGTCCACCGTCGTCAGGATGAACAGCGCCTCGAACATGATCGCGAAGTGGTACCAGAAGGCCTTCATCCCGGCGCCCCCGAAGACCCCGGAGAAGATCTCCGACATGCCGACCGCCAGGGTCGGCGCTCCGCCGGAGCGGGCGATGAGCGTCTGCTCCTCCACGGCCTTGGCGGCCTGGGTGAGCTGGTCGGGCGTGATGGTGAACCCGAGGCCGGCGACGGCGTGGGAGGCGGACTCGGCCGTGGTGCCGAGGAGGGCCGCCGGGGCGTTCATGGCGTAGTACAGGCCCGGCTCCAGGGTCGCCGCGGCGATCAGCGCCATGATCGCGACGAACGACTCCATCAGCATGGCGCCGTAGCCGATCATCCGGACCTGGGACTCCTTCCGGATCAGCTTCGGGGTGGTGCCCGAGGCGACCAGCGCGTGGAAGCCGGACAGCGCGCCGCAGGCGATGGTGATGAAGAGGAAGGGGAAGAGCCCGCCGGCGAAGACGGGCCCGGCGCCGGAGGAGGCGAAGTCGGTCACCGCGTCCGCGCGCATCACGGGTGCGGCGACGACCACGCCGACCGCGAGCAGGGCGATGGTGCCGATCTTCATGAAGGTGGAGAGGTAGTCGCGCGGCGCGAGCAGCATCCACACCGGCAGCACGGAGGCGACGAAGCCGTAGCCGACCAGGCAGAACACGAGGGTCGTCGGGCTCAGGGTGAAGGCGGAGGCCAGCGAGGACTCCTGGATCCAGCTGCCGCCGACGATGGCGAGGAACAGCAGGACGACGCCGATCAGGCTGGTCTCGACGACCCGGCCCGGGCGGATGACGTGCAGCCAGAAGCCCATGAACAGGGCGATGGGGATGGTCATCGCGACGGAGAAGGTGCCCCACGGGCTGTGGGCGAGGGCGTTGACGACGACCAGCGCGAGCACGCCCAGCAGGATGATCATGATGGCGAACACGGCGATCAGGGCCGCGGCACCGCCCAGCCGCCCGATCTCGTCGCGGGCCATCTGCCCGAGCGAGGTGCCGTCCCGCCGCATCGACAGGAACAGCACGACCATGTCCTGCACGGCGCCCGCGAAGATCACCCCCGCCACGATCCACAGGGTCCCGGGGAGATAGCCCATCTGCGCCGCGAGCACCGGGCCGACCAGCGGGCCGGCGCCGGCGATGGCGGCGAAGTGGTGGCCGAGCAGCACCCGGCGGTCGGTGGGCTGGAAGTCGACACCGTCCTCCAGGCGTTCGGCCGGGGTGGCCCGTCGGTCGTCCGGCTTCAGGACGCGGCGGGCGATGAACCGGGAGTAGAAGCGGTAGGCGATGGCGTACGAGCCCAGGGCGGCGACCACCAGCCAGACCGCGGAGATCCGCTCGCCGCGGGCCAGGGCGAGGACGCCCCAGGCGACCGCGCCGAGCAGAGAGACGGCGGTCCACACCACGAACGACCGCATTCGGGACTTTTCCGGCACCTCGGGGCCGGTTTCGGGCAGGGTTGATGTAGGCATGGCGGCTCCTCGCCTCAACAGGTGGGTGAAAACAGGGGGTGCGGATCAGCGGTGTGCGGTGTCGTTCAGCGATGTCGTTCGGTCAGCGCGTACGCGGCGAGCAGGCACAGACCGCAGCCCGGTACCCAGGCCAGCTGGTACCAGTAGAAGAACGGCGTCCCCGCGAGCCGCGGATCCGCCCCGGCGTACAGCGGGACCCACAGCAACCCGGCCGCGGGTGCGAGGAGCAGCAGGGCGACGGCGACGCGCCGTAGCCGGGGATGCCCGGTCCGTGCCATGCCCTGCGCTCCTCTCCCGCTCACTGTCGGTCTGTGCAAGAGTTGCGCACCCGCCGGAAGTGGTTGACACGGCGTTTCCAGAAGATTTCTCCCCGGTTCCCTGTCCTCCGGACGGGCCGTCCGCGCAACTTACGCGCGAGGGCACAGGCACACCAAGGACGGTGACCCATGGCTGACGGCGCCATGACCGCGACGTTCCTCGCCGTGATCGGCGGGGCGTCGCTGCTCGCCGTCACCGCGCGGCGGCTGCGTCCGGTCGACCGGCTGCCCTCGCTGGAGGGCTGGGCGCTGGCCGACCGCGGCCTCGGCCCCGGCTGGACCTGGCTGCTGCTCGGCGGCACGATCTTCACCGCGTACACGTTCACCGCCGTACCGGGGCTGGCGTACGGCAACGGCGCTCCCGCCTTCTTCGCGGTGCCGTACACGGTGATCGTCTGCCCGCTCGCCTTCGTGCTGCTGAGCCGGCTGGGGAGCGTGGCCCGGCGGCACGGCTACATCACCGCCGCCGACTTCGTGCGGGGCCGCTACGGATCGTCCCCGCTGGCGCTGGTGGTGGCCCTGACCGGGATCCTCGCCACCATGCCGTACCTGGCGCTGCAACTGCTCGGCATCCGGGCGGTGCTGACGGCCGGGGGCGTGTATCCGAGGGGCGCCGCCGGGGACCTGGTGCTGGTGGCGCTGTTCGCGGGGCTCGCGGTGGCCACCTACCGGCACGGACTGCGGGCGCCGGCGGTCATCTCGGCGCTGAAGGCGGTGGCCGTGTTCGTGTCACTGACCGCGGTGACCTGGCTGGTGCTGGAACGCTTCGGCGGCCCGGGCCCGGTCTTCGACGGCGCGGCGGAGCGGCTGGGCGGTCCGGCGCTGCTGCTCTCCCCCGAGCAGCAGCCGGCCTACGCCACCCTCGCCCTCGGCTCCGCGCTCGCCCTGCTGATGTACCCGCACGTGCTCACCGCCGGTTTCGCCGCCGACGGGCCACGCACCCTGCGCAGGGTCTCGGTGGCGCTGCCCGCCTGGACCGGCCTGCTCGCGCTGTTCGGCTTCCTCGGCGTCGCCGCCCTCGCGGCGGGGGTGCGGGCACCGCGCGGAGGCGCCGAGGCGGCCGTGCCGATGCTGGTCGACCGGCTGATGCCGGCGCCGCTCGCCGGGCTGGTGTTCGCCGCGATCGCCGTCGGGGCGCTGGTCCCGGCGGCGGTGATGTCGATCGCCGCGGCCACGAGCTTCGTCCGCAACGTGTACGTCGAGTACGTCCATCCGACGGCCACGCCCAAGCGGCAGGTGCGGATCGCCAAGGCCGTGTCCCTCACCGCGAAGGTGGGTGCCGTGGCGTTCGTGTTCGGGCTGCGCGACCAGGACGCCGTCAACCTCCAGCTGCTCGGCGGCGTGTGGATCCTGCAGATCTTCCCGGCCGTCGCCGTCGGGCTGTTCACCGGGCGACTGCACCCGCGGGCGCTGCTCGCCGGGTGGGCCGTGGGCATGGCGTCGGGGACGTACCTGGTGGTGCGCGAGGGGTTCTCCTCGATCGTGCCGCTCGGCACCGGCGCCGGGCCGCTGGAGATCTACGCCGGGCTCGCCGCCCTGCTGCTCAACCTGACCGTCGCGGTGGGCGGCACCGCGGCCCTCGAACGCCTCGGCGTCCCGCGCGGCGCCGACGCCACCGACCTGCCGTCCCGCCTGACCGTCCGGCGCCGCCCGGAGACGGGAGCGAACAACCCGTGAGACGCAGAGAGAACCCCACGCTGCCCCCGGCGGCGGCACCGGCACCGGCCGAGCCGCTCGCCTCCCCGGCCGGCGACCCCGCCGACCTGGAGCGGGAGGCCGGCGTCGCCCACCTCTTCGAGCTGCACTACTCCTCGATGCTGCGCCTGGCCGTGCTGCTCGGCGCCGACGACCCGGAGAACGTGGTGGCCGAGGCGTACTACCAGATCTACCGCAAGTGGCGGCGCCTGCGGGACGTGGCCGCGGCGGAGGCCTATCTGCGGTCCACCGTCTGCAATCTGACGCGAATGCGGATACGCCACCTCCAGGTCGCCCGGCGGCACGAGGAGAACCCGCCGGACGAGACGGTCGCCTCCGCCGAGCACGCCGCCCTGCTCCGCGAGGACCAGCGCGTGCTGATCGACGCGCTCCAGCAGCTGCCGCCCCGACAGCGCGAGGCGCTGGTGCTGCGGCACTGGCTCGGGCTCAAGGAGAGCGAGATAGCCGCCGCGATGGGCATCTCCGGCGGCTCCGTCAAGACGCACACGGCACGCGGCATCGCCGCCCTGACCCAGGCGATGGAGGCCCGGCGATGACGCACCGAGACGCGACCCCGTCGCACGGCACCGACCGGACCGAGCAGGAACTGCGCGAGGCGCTGCGGGCACTGGCGGGCGGGGTGCTCCCCGATCCCGACGCGTACCGCACGGCACGCGGGGAGTGGCTGCGGCGCGAGCGCCGGCGGCGGCTCGTGCTGGCCGTGCTGATCACCGTCGTCTTCGCGCTGGCGGTGCTGATCGGCCTGTGGGTGCTCAACCAGGCCCCGTCGGACCCGGGGGTGATCTTCTCGGGCACCGGCGCCGCGGCCGCCGACGGGCTGTCACTCCCCCGGCCCCTGCCCTGATTGCCACGCCGAGTTGCCGGGAACCCGCACTGCGTGCATCCCAGCATCGAGGACTACGCGATCGTCGGCGACGAGCAGACCGCTGCCCTGGTCGGCACGGACGGATCCGTCGACTGGCTGTGCCTGCCCCGCTTCGACTCCGCCGCCTGCTTCGCCAAACTGCTCGGTGACGAGGACAACGGCTACTGGCGCATCGCCCCCGTGGGGGCGGACCGGTGCACCCGCCGCGCCTACCGCCGCGACACCCTCGTCCTGGACACCGACTGGGAGACCGAGCAGGGTACGGTCCGGGTCACCGACCTGATGCCCCAACGCGACCGCGCCCCCGACCTCGTACGCATCGTCGAGGGCCTCGACGGCGAGGTGACGCTCCACAGCGTCCTCAAGCTGCGCTTCGACTACGGCTCGATCGTGCCGTGGGTGCGCCGGTCCGACGGCCACCGCGTCGCCGTCGCCGGACCGGACTCCACGTGGCTGCGCAGCGAGCCGGAGGTGCGCAGCTGGGGCGAGGACTTCGGCACGCACGCGGAGTTCACGGTCCGGAAGGGGGACACGGTCGCCTTCGTCCTGACCTGGCACCCCTCCCACGAACCGCGCCCCCCGCTCGTCGACCCCTTCGACGCGCTGCGCCACAGCGTCGAGGACTGGCGGGCCTGGGTGTCGCGCTGCCGCTACGACGGGCCGTACCGGGACGCCGTCGTCCGCTCCCTGATCACCCTCAAGGCGCTCACGTACGCGCCGACCGGCGGCATCGTCGCCGCCGCCACGACCTCCCTGCCCGAGGAGCCGGGCGGGGTGCGCAACTGGGACTACCGCTACTGCTGGCTGCGCGACTCCACCCTCACCCTGGGCGCGCTGCTGGCGGCGGGCTACCAGGAGGAGGCGGAGGCCTGGCGGAACTGGCTGCTGCGCGCGGTCGCGGGCGACCCGGCGGACCTGCAGATCATGTACGGCCTGGCGGGCGAGCGACGGCTGCCCGAGTTCGAGCTGCCGTGGCTGTCCGGCTTCGCCGAGTCCACCCCCGTCCGCATCGGGAACGACGCCGTCAACCAGCTCCAGCTGGACGTCTACGGCGAGGTCATGGACTCCCTGTCCCTGGCCCGCGAGTCGGGCCTGTCCCCGCAGCCGGACGTGTGGGCGCTGCAGACGGCCCTGCTGGACTTCCTGCGCACGCACTGGCGGCAGCCGGACGAGGGACTGTGGGAGGTGCGCGGCGGCCGGCGCCAGTTCGTGCACTCGAAGGTGATGGTGTGGGTGGCCGCCGACCGTGCCGTGCGGACGCTGGAGCTCCACCCGGAGCTGGACGGCGACCTGGACGGCTGGCGCGCGCTGCGCGAGGAGGTGCACCGCGAGGTGTGCGAGAAGGGCTACGACCCGGAACGCAACACCTTCACCCAGTCCTACGGCTCGCGCGAGCTGGACGCCGCGCTGCTGCTCATCCCGCGCGTCGGTTTCCTGCCGCCCGACGATCCGCGGGTGATCGGCACCATCGACGCGGTCCGCAAGGAGCTGGACCACGGCGGCTTCCTGCGCCGCTACAGCACCACCGACTCGGACCAGGCGGACGTCGACGGACTGCCCGGCAGCGAGGGCACCTTCCTGGTGTGCTCGTTCTGGCTCGCGGACGCCCTGCACATGACGGGCCGTACGCGGGAGGCCCGGCAGCTGTTCGAACGGCTGATGGGGCTCGCCAACGACGTCGGCCTGCTGGCCGAGGAGTTCGACCCAGTGACCGGTCGGCAGCTCGGCAACTTCCCGCAGGCGTTCAGCCACATCGGCCTGGTGAACACGGCCCTCGCCCTGTCCGGGGAGGACGGGGCAGGATAGGGGCCATGGATCTTGGACTGAAGGACCGAGTGTACGTCGTCACGGGGGCCACGCGGGGCCTGGGCAACGCCTCCGCGCGTGAGCTCGTCGCGGACGGGGCGAAGGTGGTCGTCTCGGGGCGGGACGAGAAGGGTGTCGCCGAAGCGGCGGCCGCGCTGGGCCCGCACGCGGTCGGGGTGGCCGTCGACAACGCCGACCCCGAGGCGGCGGGCCGGCTGATCGGGGCCGCGCGGGAGCACTTCGGGCGGATCGACGGTGTCCTGGTCAGCGTGGGCGGGCCGCCGGCCGGGTTCGTCGCGGACAACACGGACGAGCAGTGGCAGACGGCGTTCGAGTCGGTGTTCCTCGGCGCGGTGCGGCTGGCTCGCGCCGCGGCCGCCGAGCTGGAGTCCGGGGGTGTCATCGGGTTCGTGCTGTCCGGGTCGGTGTACGAGCCGATCCCGGGGCTGACGATCTCGAACGGGCTGCGGCCGGGCCTGGCGGGCTTCGCCAAGTCGCTCTCCGACGAACTGGGGCCGCGGGGCGTCCGGGTGGTGGGCGTGCTGCCCGGGCGGATCGACACGGACCGCGTGCGCGAGCTGGACGGGCTGTCGGCGGACCCGGAGGCGACCAGGGCGGCGGCGGAGTCCAAGATTCCGCTGCGGCGGTACGGGTCGCCCGAGGAGTTCGGGCGGGTGGCCGCGTTCCTGCTGTCGCCGGCCGCGTCCTATCTGACCGGGGTCATGGTGCCCGTCGACGGAGGAGCGCGGCACGGGTTCTGAGCGGCCCGGCCGCGGGTTCGCGGGGATCGCTCGCGCGGTTCCCCGCGGCCCCGGGCCCTCGCTCAGCTCACCCGCTCCGCGTGGTGCCGGACGCCGCTCAGCCGCACCTCCGCCGGAAGTGACGCCAGCCCGGCGGACTCCCGGGCGTGCGCCAGTGCCTGACCCGTGAAGTCGTCCAACGCGGCCCCGGGGTCGACGTGCGGCTCCAGTGCGAGGCGTACGCGGGCCTCGGGGGCGCTGCGGCGGCCCCTCAGGTGGGCGCGGGACCGGTCGACGCCGTCGATCCGGGCCGCCTCCCCGGCGAGGACGTTCTCCAGGGCCCGGCCGCGCAGCAGCGCGCCCTCGCCGTCGCCGGTGTCGACGAGGACCTCGGCCAGGCGGCGCCGGCGCAGCACCGAGACGAGCCACCACAGGGCGAGCAGCAGGAGGACGGCGAGCACGGCGATGACGACCGGCCACCACCAGCCGGCGTCGCGCCAGCGGGTGCGTTCGGCCTCGCTCAGCAGCACGTCGTGCCGGTCGTGGTGGATCCACCAGGAGGGCGCCGGGGCGCCGAGGCCGACGGCCAGGACGGAGCCGCCCAGCACCAGCAGGACGAGGCCCACCAGACCGAGGAACACGCGGTTGACGATCCTGAGCACCGGCCTCACCCCTTCCGGCCGGGGCGCCGGACGCGCACGGACAGCGAGGGCGGCCGGGACAGTCCCAGTCCGCGGACCGCGTCGGCGAGCACGGCGTCCAGGTCGGTTCGTACGTCGTCCAGTTCACGGAAGTGTGACAGGGCGCGGACGTCCGCGCGGCGCCGACGCACCCGTACCCGTGCCGACTGCACGCCGGCGACCTCCATGGCCCGGTCGCGCAGCGCGGTCGCGGCGGCGTCCCGGTCCAGTCCCGCGCGGACGTCGGCGTGCGTGCGGCGCATCGGGAGCACGTGCCGCAGGCCGGGTGTGGCGGCCAGGACCAGCAGCCAGAGCCCGAGGGCGGCGGCGACCCCGGCCCCGACGAGCACCCAGGTGTCGTCGAGGGGCCGTTCGGCGAGCTGCCGGGCCAGCTCCCGGCGCCAGCTCATGCCGGGCCGGTCGGCGCGCACGGAGACGATGTCGTAGAGGAACAGCCCGGCGAGGGCCAGGAGCAGCAGGGCGCCGATGCCCGCGGGGATGCGGCGCGTCGACCAGAAGCGGCCCGCGCGGCCGCCCTCGCCGTCGAGCGCGGGCGGCGGTCCGTGGGCGGCCGACGGCGCGGACTGGTCGGGGCCGGTGCCGGCCTGCGACTTCTCCAGGACCGGCAGGCGCTGTGTGGTGCCCTCGGACTCGTGGGGTTCCCTGTCCTGGGGTTCGCTCATCGCGTCCTCCCGTGTGCCGCGCCGGGCGCCGCGCTCAGGTGCAGCCGCTCCACGTGGACGACGACCTCCGGCACCTGCATGCCCACCAGGGCGCCCACCCGCTCGACGACTTGGCGACGCACCCGGCGGCAGCGGTCGCCGATGTCGCAGGGGTAGTCGAGTTCGACGTGCACGCGGACGTGGACCACGTGGTGGTGGACGACGACCGACGCGGACGGCCGCCCCGCGTCGGGGGGCAGCGTCCCGACGGCCTCGCGGGCCGCCTGGGAGGCGATCTTCGCGACGACCCGGTCGGCGATCCGGGTCGCGCCGCGCTCCTCCGCCGGGACGACGGTCAGAGGTCTGTCGAGCTCACCGGCCCCCGTGCTCACGGACGTCACCGCCGCCGTTCGCCACGGGTGCGGAAGAAGTCGCCCAGGTCCATGTCCCCCTCCAGGAACCGGCCGACGACGAAGCCGACGGCGCCGAGCGCCGCGACCAGCAGGAAGGCACCGAATCCGCCGAAATACCCGGCGAAGCCCAGCGCCATGCCGGCGATCATGCCGACCACGGCCATGCTCATGCGCTCCTCAGCTCCTCAGCTCCGCAGACGCTGTGTTGTCCGGTGCCCCTGGGCCTCACTGGATCCGGCGCTCCGGTTCCTCTTCCTCTTCGTCCGGCAGCTTCACGTCGCTCACCGCGATGTTGACCTCGACGACCTCCAGGCCCGTCATCCGCTCGACGGCGGTGATGACGTTCTCCCGTACGTCCCTGGCCACGTCGGCGATCGACACGCCGTACTCCACGACGATCTCCAGGTCGAGGGCGGCCTGCACCTCGCCGACCTCGGCCTTCACCCCGCGGGTCACCGACTTCTGGCCGCCGGGCACGCGGTCGCGCACTGCTCCGAACGTGCGGGACAGTCCGCTGCCCATGGCGTGTACGCCGTCCACGTCGCGTGCGGCGAGCCCGGCGATCTTCTCCACGACGCCGTCCGCGATGGTGGTCCGGCCCCGGGAGCCCGGGTCCGCGCCGCCGCGCTTGGCCAGTGGACTCCTGCGTGCCGCCGGACTCTCGGTGTCCCCGCCCCGGTTCTCGGTCATGTCAGTCATCGCCGTTCGTCCTTTTCGGTTGTCGTCCTGGGACCACCGTAAGCACGGTTACGTGGTGGCGCGCCTCTGATGCGGCAGGCTGGAGGAATGACGGCCGACCGGTGGACACGGGCAGTGAGACATCAGCTGGGATTCGGCAGGCTCCTGCCGTTGGGTGAGGCGCGCGACGGCGCGTGGATCGCCGAGCAGGCGGCCGAGGCGGTGCTGCGGCGCGCGGCCGAGGACGCCCCGGGCGTGCGCGTCGACGCGCTGCGCATCGTGCTCGCCGACTCGGCGGACACGCGGGAGCCGGCCGTGCCCGCTCCGCCGAGCGCGCTGCCGCCCGGCCCGCTGCGGGTGACGGCCGAGTTCGCGGCCACGGCCTCGGAACCGCTGCCGACGACGGCGTCCCTGCTGCGGGCGACGCTGGCGACCGCCGCGACACAGCGGATCGGCCTGGCGGTGCGAGAGGTGGATCTACGGGTGACGGGGCTGCTGGACGAGGAGGCGGAGCCCGGGCCCGCCGTACGTCTGCCCGAACCGTCCCGGGCCGCGCACCCGGAGGAGGGCGACGAGGCTCGCGTGGCGGCGACGGCCCTCGCGGTCCCGGGCGTGCTCGACCTGACCGGCGCGCTGGGCCACCCCGTGCACATCGAGGAACTGCCGGGCGACGCCGCGCTGTCCCACCGCCATGTCCGGGTGGAGCTGGCGGTGGGCGCGGACCACCGGGCCCGGGACGTGGCCCGCGCGGTCCGTACGGCGGTCAGGACGTCGCTGCCGGACCACCCGACGGTGGCGGTGCTGGTGAGCGCGATCGGCTGACCGCCGGGCCGGTCCGGCGGTCTCAGTCGCCGACGCCCGCGAGGTCCCGCAGCCTGCGCGCCTGGGACTGGCGTTCCGCGGCGCGCTGCTCCTCGTAGGTGCGGTCCTGGGCGCCGCGCAGCAGGGCCTTGGTCTCGACGACGGCGTCGCGGGGCGCGGCGAGGACGGCCGCGGTGAGGTCGCGGACCGTGTCGTCGAGCTGGTCGGCGGGCACGGCCACGTTGGCGAGCCCGGTGCTGACGGCCTCCTCGGCCGTGACGAAGCGCCCGGTCACGCAGATCTCCAGCGCGCGGGCGTATCCGACGAGCCCCACCAGCGGATGGGTGCCCGTCAGGTCGGGCACGAGTCCGAGGCTGGTCTCGCGCATGGCGAACTGCACGTCGTCGGCGACGACGCGCAGGTCGCAGGCGAGGGCGAGCTGGAAGCCCGCCCCGATGGCATGCCCCTGGACAGCGGCGACGGAGACGATGTCGCTGCGCCGCCACCAGGTGAACGCCTCCTGGTATTCGGCGATGGTCGCGTCCAACTCGGCGTCGCCGCCCCGCGCGAGGTCGACGAACGACGGTTCGCCGTCGAAGCCCTCGGGCGTGAACGCCTGCCGGTCGAGGCCGGCCGAGAAGGACTTGCCCTCGGCCCGCAGCACCACGACGCGGACGGAGCCCGGCAGCAGCCGCCCGGCCTCGGTCAGCGCCCGCCACAGAGCGGGGCTCTGCGCGTTGCGCTTGGCCGGGTTGGTCAGCGTCACCGTGGCGATCGCGTCGTCGACGGTGAGCCGTACGCCGTCCTTGTCGAGTACGGGAACGAGGTCCTGGTCGGACGAAGCCATGGGACGCCTCCGATGCGTGCGGTCGTCTTCCGTACCGTGCGACGGCAGATGTCCCGCCGTACCACGGCACAGCTAAGTGACTGCACAGTAACCACCCGGCCGCTCAGCCTGCCGACCGGGTGGCCACCATCGAAGCCGTGGGGCCACCCGGGGTCAGGCCGTGGCCTTTTTGCCCCGTGTCGCCCCGCCACGCCCTCGCAGCGTGACGCCCGACTCACTGAGCATGCGGTGCACGAAGCCATACGAGCGGCCGGTCTCCTCGGCCAACGCCCGGATGCTCGCACCGGCGTCGTACTTCTTCTTCAGGTCTGCCGCGAGCTTGTCGCGCGCGGCGCCGGTCACCCGGCTGCCCTTCTTCAGAGTCTCGGCCACCCGTGCCTCCTCATGGGAAGTGCGCTCTGGTCTCCTCATGATCACCCCTCCGGGCCTTGATGGCCACCCATTCGGCAAGGTCCGTGAGACAAGGTTGTGACGACGGGAGCACATCCCCACATGCGGAATAGGAAATTCCGAAGAGGAGTGTCCGTACGGCCGAACGGATTGCCCCGGGAAATACCAGGTCAGAAAGGCGGCGCGGCCGAGCCCGGAAGAATCGGGGACTCGGCCGCGAAATCGATGTAGGACACACCTCGGTACGAGGAGATCTCACACAGATGATGGATCACCGCTAGGCCGAATGATCCATACGCCGTTGATCACGCATTCGATCAAGCGAGCGCGACGAGGTCCGCGTAGTCCGCGCCCCACAGGTCCTCGACGCCGTCCGGCAGCAGGATGATCCGCTCCGGCTGGAGCGCCTCGACGGCGCCCTCGTCGTGCGTGACGAGGACGACCGCGCCCTTGTAGGTGCGCAGCGCGCCGAGGATCTCCTCGCGGCTGGCCGGGTCGAGGTTGTTGGTGGGCTCGTCGAGGAGCAGCACGTTCGCCGAGGACACCACGAGGGTGGCGAGGGCGAGGCGGGTCTTCTCGCCGCCGGAGAGGACGCCGGCGGGCTTGTCGACGTCGTCGCCGGAGAACAGGAACGAGCCGAGCACCTTGCGGACCTCGACGAGGTCCATGTCGGGCGCGGCGGAGCGCATGTTCTCCAGGACCGTGCGGTCGGGGTCGAGGGTCTCGTGCTCCTGGGCGTAGTAGCCGAGCTTCAGGCCGTGGCCGGGGACGACCGCGCCCGTGTCGGGCTGCTCGACGCCGCCGAGCAGCCGCAGCAGGGTGGTCTTGCCGGCGCCGTTGAGGCCCAGGATGACCACGCGGGAGCCCTTGTCGATGGCGAGGTCGACGTCGGTGAAGATCTCCAGCGAGCCGTAGGACTTCGACAGGCCCTCGGCCATCAGCGGGGTCTTGCCGCAGGGCGCGGGCTCGGGGAAGCGCAGCTTGGCGACCTTGTCGGACTGGCGGACCGCCTCCAGGCCGGAGAGCAGCTTGTCGGCGCGGCGGGCCATGTTCTGCGCGGCGACGGTCTTGGTGGCCTTGGCGCGCATCTTGTCGGCCTGCGAATGGAGCGCGGCGGCCTTCTTCTCGGCGTTGGCGCGCTCGCGCTTGCGGCGCTTTTCGTCGGCCTCGCGCTGCTGCTGGTAGAGCTTCCAGCCCATGTTGTAGACGTCGATCTGGGCGCGGTTGGCGTCCAGGTAGAACACCTTGTTCACGACCGTCTCGACCAGGTCGACGTCGTGGGAGATCACGATGAAGCCGCCGCGGTAGGTCTTCAGGTAGTCGCGCAGCCAGATGATCGAGTCGGCGTCGAGGTGGTTGGTCGGCTCGTCGAGCAGCAGCGTGTCCGCGTCGGAGAACAGGATCCGGGCCAGCTCGATGCGGCGGCGCTGACCGCCGGAGAGCGTGTGCAGGGGCTGGCCGAGCACGCGGTCGGGCAGGTTGAGCGCGGCGGCGATGGTGGCGGCCTCGGCCTCGGCGGCGTACCCGCCCTTGGTGAGGAACTCCGTCTCCTGGCGCTCGTACTGCTTGAGGGCCTTCTCGCGGGTGGCGCCCTTGCCGTTGGCGATGCGCTGTTCGTTGTCGCGCATCTTGCGGATCAGGACGTCCAGGCCGCGCGCGGAGAGGATGCGGTCGCGGGCGAGGACGTCGAGGTCGCCCGTGCGCGGGTCCTGCGGCAGGTAGCCGACCTCGCCGGAGCGGGTGATGGTGCCGCCGGCGGGCTGTGCCTCGCCGGCCAGGCACTTGGTGAGGGTGGTCTTGCCCGCGCCGTTGCGGCCGACCAGGCCGATGCGGTCGCCCTTGGCGACTCGGAAGGTGGCGCTTTCGATGAGGACGCGGGCACCGGCGCGCAGCTCGATACCGGAGGCGGAGATCACGGACAGACTCCAGGGCGGATAGCGGGGGCGGGGTGGGCGGCTGAGGACGTTCCCGCCGTCTAATGCGCGAGGAGAAAGGCCATGGGGGACAGTCTAACGGGGCCGTGCAACCACTTTTTCTGCGCGCGGGTGTTCGGTTCGTCTCGCCGGGTCGTTGTCAGTGGCGGGTGCCAGACTGAGCGGCAGGACCGGATCATCGGATTTCGGCGATCAAGCACAAGACCGAACACAAGACCGAGCACAAGGGAGTGATCGGTATGGCAGGCACGTCCGGCGGGCGTCCCAGCGTCTACCCGACGCTGCTGTACGCCGACGCGAAGGCGGCGATCCGGCAGCTCACGGAGGCCTTCGGCTTCACGGAGCTGTCGGTGTACGAGGGCGAGGACGGCTCGGTGCTGCACGCGGAGCTGGCGCAGGGCAACGGCGCGGTGATGGTCGGCAGCAAGGGCCGCGGCGGCGTGTTCGACGCGGCCATGAAGGACGCGGGCACCACGGGGGTGTACGTGGTGGTGGACGACGTGGACGCGCACCACCGCCGCGCCGTCGACCACGGCGCGGAGATCCTCATGCCCCCGACGGACCAGGACTACGGCTCGCGGGACTACATGGCCCGGGACCTCGAGGGCAATGTGTGGAGTTTCGGCACGTATGCGCCCGAGATGGCGGGCTGATCCCGCCCAGGGTCGGGCGCCGGTCCTAGCTGCCGCCGGTGTGCACCTGGAAGGCAGCCCGGCGCACGGCCTTGGCCAGAGCCGGGTCGGGGTGGGCCGCGGCCAGGGCGACCAGGACCTGCACGGTGCGCGGGTGGCCCACGGCCCGGACCTCGTCCAGGAGCATCGGGACGGTCGGCTGCACGGCGGACTCCAGGTGGCGGACGAGCAGCGGGGCCTCCCCGTGGTCGGCGACGGCGGCGGCGGTGTCCACCCACAGCCAGGTCGCCTCCTCGCGGGTGAGGACCGTGTGGGCGTCCTCCGGGTCGGTGCCGTCGTGCTCGGCGAGCCACAGCAGGGCGTACGGCCGGAGCGTGGGCTCGTCCAGCACGGCGCGGACATCCGGCTCGGCGGGGGCGCCGACCACGCGCAGCGCCTCGAAGGCGAGGCCGCGCAGCAGGGCGTCCTCGCCGCGGGCGGCGCCGAGGAGCTCGGTGACGGCGCTGCCGACGGGCCGGGCGGCGAGCCAGGCGCGGTACTCGGCGCGGGCCGCGTTCGGGCGCAGCTGGGCACAGCCGCGGAGCATGTCCTCGGCGGACTGCTCGATGTTCCCGGCGGGGCTCTGCGCGGCGACGCAGATCTGCTCCAGCTTGACCCAGACGGCCCAGCTGCCGAGCGGGGTGAGCGTGGCCTGGCCGTCGCCGTAGGTGAGGGCGCCGACGGAGGCGAGGGCGCGCAGGGCCCAGTCGAGGAGCGGGGCGAGCGGGGCGTCGGTGGGCTCCGGTTCGGCCGCCGGCTCGGGCTGGGGGCCATAGGGGATCTCGCAGCGGGCGGTACGCAGTTCGGTGACGCGCTGCTCCAGGAGGTCCAGGAGCTGCTCGACGGGGACGGGGCCGGCGGACAGCTGGAGGAAGGAGAGCACCTGCGGCATGGCCGAGACGACCTCGGCGACGGCGGCGGGCTCGTGGTCCTCGGGTTCCGGATGGGCGAGCGACCAGGCGTCGAAGAGGGCGACCCAGCCGCGCAGGACGGCGCTGTCGTCGCGGTTCCAGGCGCGCAGCCGCCAGCCGGGGCGGGCACTGTCGCCGTGCACCTCGACCAGGCCGGCGAGGCGGGCGGTGTCCCAGTCGGCTCTGACCTGAGCCGGGGTCAGGTTCAGGTCCGAGGCGGCCCGTTCGGCGGTCGCGTCGGAGAGGGTGGCCTTGCCGTCGGCGGTGGCGCTGTCCCCGCCGGGGCCGAGGGCGGCGTCGGCCCAGCGGGCGACGCGGGCGGCGCCGGCCAGGCCGGAGCGTGCCATTCTGGCCAGCTCCGCCGGTGCCGGGGTGCCCTCCGGGGGGCGCGGCGCGGGGCGGCGCGAGCGCTGCTGGTTCATCGCTCTGGGGGCGGCGGCCAGGGGTCGCGGGCGGACGAGTCGAAGCCTGGAGTCGCGCGGGATACGGGACGTCACGGGGGCAGTCTTCCGGTTGACGGTCCGAAAACCCAAACGGAATGTCACGGCGGGCGACGGGGATGGCCAACGCACCGGTCCCCGGGAGTGGTCGAGGGCCGGGAACAGGCCAGTGGTACGACGCTAAACGGAATCATCACGACCGGTCGGTAGGGAGCCGGGCGGGACGTGGTTGCAGGGGGGCGAAGGGGGCGTGAACGGGGGGTGCGTGAGGTGCCGGCACCGCCGGAGGGGTCACATGAGCGGGGTCATGAAGCGCCGCAGGGCCTCCTCGTACGCCTGGGGGTCGGCGTTCCACATCGCTCCGTGGGGGGCGCCGCGGACGGTGTGGAGGGCGACCAGGTCGGGGCGGGCGTCGGCGAGGCGTCGGGAGAGCCGCCAGGGGGCGACCGTGTCGTCCGGGCCGTGGAAGAGGAGGGTGGGGACGCGGACTCCGTCGTACGGGGCGGTCCCCGTGGCGCGGTCGCCGTACAGGCCGGTGCGGCCCTGGGCGACGCGGACCGCGAGGGGCAGCAGGGGGCCCGGGGTGCGGCGGGCCGCGGCCAGGGCGCGCAGCGTGGTCTCCCAGGAGAGGACCGGGGAGTCCAGGACGAGCCCGGAGACGCGGTCGCGGAGCCCCGAGTGCTCGGCGGCGCGCAGGGCCATGGTGGCGCCGGTGGACCAGCCGTGCAGGACGACCTGGCGGGCTCCGTGGCTCTCGGCGTGGCGGATGGCCGCGTCGAGGTCGCGCCACTCGGTCTCGCCGAGGTGGTTCAGGCCGTCGGGCGGGCGGGGTGCGCCGAGGTCGCCGCGGTAGGCGAGGGCGAGGACCGGGAAGCGGTTGCGGTGCAGGAACTCCATGACGTTCATGGCGATTTCCCGGGTGGTGCCCAGGCCGTGCACGGCGATCACCCAGGTGTCCCGGGCGCCGGGCACGAACCACGCGGGCAGCGGGCCGAGTTCGCCGGGGATCTCGACGTCGGCGTGTTCGAGGCCGAGGGCGGCGCCGGGGTTGCCGACGTACACGTTGGGGGTGAGCCAGGCCTTGTCGCCGGGGCGCAGGGTGCCGTGGGTGACGCTCTCGAGGCGGCGTACGACGGTGTCGGCGGCGTGCGGGGCGTCGGCCAGGACGGGGCCGACGACCGCGTGGGAGCCGTCGCCGGCCAGACCGTAGCGGCCGGGCCGCAGGGCGGCCAGGTCCCGGGTGAGGCTGATCTGCCCGGCGGCGGTGCCGTGCACGGTGAGCCGGGGTTCGGTGGGCAGGGGCCTGCCGGGAGGCGCCTTCAGCGCGGCGTCGCTGGCGAACCGGCCGGCGGCCACCGCGGCGGCCCCGGCCCCGATCACAGCGGTGACGGCAGCGGCCGTCGCTTTGACAGTGCGCACCCGTCCAGTGTCCTGGCGGACCTGGTCCGCGACCAGTGGGGGGCGGCGGTGGGGTGAGGGGTGGAGGCGGCGTGCGAGTGGGGCGGGGTGCGGCGTCCGGGGGGCGCGTGGGCGGGCGGGGCGCAGGGCCGACGCCCGGCGGCGCCCCGCCTGGGTGCCGCGGTGCCGAGCCCGGCGGCGCCCAGGCCGGCC
>JJOH01000105.1 GCA_000696115.1 Streptomyces olindensis | reverse complement strand
GGCCAGCCGTAGCGGTCCGATGCGATGCTCACGCCGCAGGCGCACGACCCGTTGCTCAAGAGTGTCCGGGGTGCGGCGGGGCTGGTGGTGAGGTCGGCTGGAGCGGTCTTGCATCCCGGCGGGCCCGTGCTTGCGGTAGCGGCCTGCCCAGCGGGCAGCGGTGGTGTGGCTGACCTGGAAGCGTTCCGCGGCCCGCCGCAGCGGCCAGCCGTCGTCGACGACACACCGGGCCAGACGCAGCCTGCCGGTCGCGGTCAGCGGGGCGTTACGGTGGAACAACGAGGGCCTCCTGGGCGTCGGTGCAGACTTCGCAATCCACACCGAACCCAGAGGCCCTCGCCTCGTTCAAGGACCGCTCAAGGCCTGTCGCCTGTCACCAACGTCCCGGGACAGCACACCTAGGCGCTACGCGCACCCCCACCACCGTCGCGTTCCACCATCAGACGCGACCCAGCCCGGCGTTCGCCGAAGACGTCCCCCGGGTTGGACAGCACGCACGTGTCGAGGGACAGGCAGCCGCACCCGATGCAGTCGGTGAGGTGGTCGCGGAGGCGGTTCAGTTGCTTGATGCGTTCCTCCAGCTCTGAGCGCCAGACCTCCGACAGATGCGCCCAGTCCTCCTTGGTCGGCGTCCGCTCCTCCGGCAGCTCCGCCAGCGCCTCGCGGATCGTCGCCAGCGGGATGCCGACCCGCTGCGCGGCCCTGATGAACGCGACCCGGCGCAGCGTGTCCCGGGAGTAGCGCCGCTGATTGCCCGCCGTCCTGCGACTGCTGATCAGGCCCTTGGACTCGTAGAAGTGCAAGGCGGACACCGCCGCCCCACTGCGCGCCGACAGCTGCCCGACCGTGAGCTCGTGGATCTTCTCTGGAATCTGAGGCACCCCTCGAACCCTACCCAGTCCGTTGACACAACCCCCGGCGGCCGACCATGCTAAGCAGTCGCTTAGATAAGCTCCCCCGTACGAGAGGCCTGGACGACATGGCAGAGCCGAGGATCTTCACGTCCGTCGACGACCTGAGGGCGGCGATCGGCGAGCAGTTGGGACACACCGACTGGCTCGAGATCGACCAGAAGCGGATCGACCTCTTCGCGGAAGCCACCGGCGACCACCAGTGGATCCACGTCGACCCGGAGAAGGCCGCCGCGGGTCCCTTCGGCACCACCATCGCGCACGGCTATCTGACCCTGTCCCTGCTCCCCCTCTTCGGCCCGCAGCTGATCTCCGTCGAGGGCGTGAAGATGGGCGTCAACTACGGGACGAACAAGGTGCGTTTCCCCGCCCCCGTCCCCGTCGGCTCCCGCCTGCGCGCCACCGCGACGATCACCGGCGTCGACGACGTGCCGGGCGGCGCCCAGGTCACCGTCGCCTTCACCGTGGAGCGCGAGGGCGGCGAGAAGCCCGTCTGCGTCGCCGAGTCCGTCTCGCGCTACTACTTCTGAGTCGCGCCGTCCGAGGCCCCCGCCCCCACGGCCCCCACCATCCGCAGCACGAGGTCGGCGTACAGCTCGCCGACCTCCTCCGGCGTGCGCGGCCCGTCCAGGCTGAACCACCGCGCGACGTCGATGCACAGCGACAGCACCGCCAGCGTCGTCCCGTGCACGTCGATGACCTGGAACTCGCCCGACCGCGCGCCCTCCTCGATGACCCCGCGCACCTCCGCGTCGACCTGGCGGCGCAGCGCGAGGATCTCGGCGCGGGCGTCGGGCCCGAGCGAGTCGAGTTCGTACTGCACGACCCGCGCGATGGTCCGCCCGCCCGCGTGCCAGCGCACGAAGGAGCTCACCGCGTCGGCGAGCCGCTCGGTGGCGCTGCCCTCGCGGCGGGACGCCGTCCGCAGGATCTCCAGGGCCTTCTCGTGCCCGATCCTGCTGATGCGGTGCAGCAGTTCTTCCTTGGTCTTGTAGTGGATGTAGAGCGCGGCGGGGCTCATCCCGGCGCGGCCCGCGATGTCACGGGTCGTCGTCGCGTGGTAGCCGCGCTCGGCGAAGGCCTCCACCGCGGCGATCAGCAGCCGTCGCGCCGCGTCGGGCGTGACCTCGCCCCACGCGTGCGCCTCGCCGCCGGCCGTCTCCTCCGCCGTACTCATCACTCGCCCCTCTCCACTGACAGGGACACCACCATACCGCCGAAGGTGAGCGAGCGCTTAGTGTGGGCGCCCGGCCTGCCCCTCAGTGCTTCTCGAAGGGGGTGTACGGGGACGTCGACGCCGTCCCCTCCTGCCGGTCCCGGATCACCTTGGCCAGCGTGAAGGAGGAGGTGACCAGGTACAGCACGGCGATGGCGAGGAAGCCCCGCACCCAGGCGTCGGCGCTCAGCTGGTAGATGCCGATCGCGGTGGCCGCCATGGCGACGGCGAAGGAGGCGACGGCCTGGCCGTAGAAGGCGGCCGTGTTCTGCGGCTTGCCCGGTGTGTCACTCATGGGGCCAGCTTCGGCGAACGTGGACCGTGCCACATCCGCTCGGGTACTCAGATTCCGCAGCAGGTTCCCGGCAGGTCCCCGACCGCTTCCTCAGAACGCCGAAACCCCGGTCAGCGCCCGCCCGATGACGAGCTTCTGGATCTGGCTCGTGCCCTCGTAGAGGGTCATCACGCGGGCGTCCCGCAGCAGCTTGCCCGCCGGGTACTCGTCGATGTAGCCGTATCCGCCGAAGACCTGCAGCGCGTTGTTCGCGGCGCGGACGGCCGCCTCCGAGGCGAACAGCTTGGCCTTCGACGACTCGACGGCGAACGGCCGCCCCCGGTCGATCAGGTCGGCGACCCGCCAGGTCAGCAGCCGGGCGGCGTCGACGTCCACGGCGATGTCGCTGATCAGCTCCTGGACCAGCTGGTGGTGGGCGATGGTCCTGCCGAACTGCTCGCGCTCGCCGGCGTGGCGCACGGCCGCGTCCAGAGCCGCCTGGGCTATGCCGACGCACCCGGCCGCGACGGACATCCGCCCCTTGGCGAGGGCGGACATCGCGACGGAGAAGCCCTTGCCCTCCTCCCCCAGCATCGCGGAGGCCGGCACGCGCACGCCCTCCAGGACGAGTTCCGCGGTGGCCTGGCCGCGCAACCCGAGCTTGCCGTGGATCGTGCGGCGGGTCAGGCCGGGCGTGTCGGTGGGGACGAGGAAAGCGGAGACGCCCTTGTGGCCGGGGGCGTCCGTGGAGCGGGCGAAGAGCAGGACGACGTCGGCCCAGGTGCCGTTGGTGATGAACATCTTGGTGCCGTCGATGACGTAGTCGTCGCCGTCCCGCACCGCCCGCGTCGTGAGGTTGCCCGCGTCCGAGCCGGTGCCCGGCTCGGTCAGCCCGAAGCAGCCGACCGACGCGCCGGAGGTCAGCCCCGGGAGCCAGCGCCGCTTCTGCTCCTCGCTCCCCCAGGCGGCGACGGTCTTGGCGACGAGCCCGAGGGAGACGGAGACGATGCCGCGCACGGACGAGTCGCCCCGGCCGAGTTCCTCCGTGACCAGGCAGTACGCGAGGTGGTCGCCGCCGGAGCCGCCGTACTCCTCGTCGATCGTAAGGCCGAGGAAGCCGACCTCGCCGAGTTTCCCGACGATCGCGCGGTCGACCTCCTCGGCGCGGTCCCAGGCGACGACGTTCGGGGTGATCTCCCGCTCCACGAAGTCCCGCGCGAGCCGCCTGACCGCGCTCTGCTCCTCGCTGAGCTCCAGGTTCACCACGAGTCACCCCATCCGGACGCCGTACCACACATGAAAGCCGCGCCTTTAAATTAGCACTGCTAGTTTACAGCCGCAGCCCTACTATGTGCGCCATGGCCCGACCGCGCAAGCCCTTGCTCAGCACCGACCGGATCGTCGAGACGGCCCGCGCGCTCGTGGACGCGGAGGGCCTCGCGGCCGTCTCCACGCGCCGGCTCGCCGCCGAACTGGGCGTCAGCGGGCCCTCGCTCTACAACCACTTCCGCACCAAGGACGAGATCCTGGAGGCGGTCGCCGACTCGGTGAGCGGCCAGGTGGACCTGTCGATGTTCCAGGACGGCCGGGACTGGCGGACCGCGCTGCACGACTGGGCCGTCTCCTACCGGGCCGCGCTGCGCGACCACCCGAACATCGTCCCGGTGCTGGCCCGCGGCCCCGGCCGCCGCCCGGCCGGACTGCGCCTCGCGGACGCCGTCTACGGCGCGATGGTCGCCGCGGGCTGGCCACCCGCGCACGCCACGTCGATCGGCGCGCTGATGCGCTACTTCGTCATGGGCTCCGCCCTCGGCTCCTTCGCCGGGGGCTTCGTGGACGACGCGAGCGCCTACGATCCCGCCGACTACCCCCACCTCCAGCAGGCGCACCTGCTCGCCGAGCAGCAGGAGAAGATCGACGAGCGGGCCTTCGAGACCGGGCTGACGGCCCTGCTGGACGGGTTGGCGCGGCAGTACGAGCAGGTGCGGCGGCCGGTCTAGGAACACCGCGGGACACTTCGGCGGCGGCCGAAGGATCCGTGCCCCATGCTGGGGGCATGACGACGAGGGACCCGCAGGCCACGGCACTGGCGCGGCTCGCTGGGCTGATCGCAGACGAGACGCGGGCCATGTGCCTGCTCGCGCTGCTCGACGGACGGGCCTGGACGGCCGGCGAGCTGGCGCGGCACGCGGGTGTCGCCGACTCGACGCTGAGCGAGCACCTGTGCCGGCTCGTGGCGGGCGGGCTGCTCGCCGAGGAGCGGCAGGGCCGGCACCGGTACGTCCGGCTGGCCGACGCCCGGGTCGCGCAGCTGGTGGAGGACCTGGCCGCGCAGGTCGGGCCGGCGGACAGGGCCGTACGGCCCCGGAGCCTGCGGGAGTCGAGCGCCGGCTCGGCGATGGCCCGGGGCCGCACCTGCTACGACCACCTCGCCGGGCGGCTCGGCATCACGGTCACGGACGCGCTGACGGCGCGCGGGCTGCTGGAGCAGGAGACCGGGTTCGCGCTCACCGACGCGGGGCTGGCCTGGTTCGAGGCGGCCGGCATCGGCCTCGAACGGCGGGGCCGGCGTCCCCTGGCCCGGGCGTGCCTGGACTGGACCGAGCGCCGCCCTCATCTCGCGGGTGTCGCGGGCGCGGCCCTGTGCCGGCACGCCCTGGACGCGGGGTGGTGCGTGCGCATCGGCTCCGAGCGGGCGGTGAAGGTGACGGCGACCGGCGAACGCGCCCTCTTCGACCTGCTGGGCGTCGACGCCGCCGCACTGCGCTAGGAGGTGTCCGGCGCCCCGTCCGAAAACCGCGAGCTCACGACCCTGTCACCCCCCTGACCTCAGGAGCATGATGAACGACTCCCCGCCCGCGCCCACCCGTCGCGCCGAGTGGGGGGCCGCCGCCGCGGCCACGGTCACCGTGGTGCTGTGGGCGTCCGCCTTCGTCTCGATCCGCAGTGCGGGCGAAGCGTACTCGCCGGGTGCGCTGGCGCTCGGGCGGCTGCTCGCGGGTGCGCTGACGCTGGGCGTGATCTGCCTGCTGCGGCGGTCGGCGTGGCCGCCGCGCTCGGCCTGGCGCGGGATCGCGATATCCGGGCTGCTGTGGTTCGGCTTCTACATGGTCGCCCTGAACTGGGGCGAGCAGCAGGTCGACGCCGGTACGGCCGCCCTGGTCGTGAACATCGGGCCGATCCTGATCGCGCTGCTGGGGGCCCGGCTGCTCGGCGACCCGATGCCGCCGCGGCTGCTGGCGGGGATGGCGGTGTCGTTCGCCGGCGCGGTGACCGTGGGTCTGTCGATGTCGGGTGAGGGCGGTTCCTCGGTGCTCGGAGTGGTGCTGTGCCTGCTGGCGGCGGTCGCGTACGCCGGTGGTGTGGTGGCGCAGAAGCCCGCCCTGGGCTCGGCGAGTCCGTTGCAGGTGACGACGTTCGGCTGCCTGGTCGGCGCGGTGGTGTGTCTGCCGTTCGCGGGGCAGCTCGTGCGGGAGGCCGCCGCGGCGCCGGCGTCCGCGACGCTGAACATGGTGTACCTGGGCGTCTTCCCGACGGCCCTCGCCTTCACGACGTGGGCGTACGCGCTGTCCCGGACGACGGCGAGCCGGATGGGCGCGACGACGTACGCGGCGCCGGCGCTGGTCGTCCTGATGTCCTGGCTGTTCCTCGGCGAGGTGCCGGGCCTGCTCACGCTGGTCGGCGGTGTGCTGTGCCTGGCGGGTGTGGCGGTGTCCCGGTCGCGGTCGGCCGCGCGGGCCGGGGCTCCGGGAGCGGTTCCGGAGCCCCGGCCCGAGCGGGCGCCGGGCTCAGCTCGTTGATCCGGGCTCAGCTCGTTGATCCGGGCTCAGCTCGCTGACTCGGCCTCCGCCTTGGCCTCGGGCGCGGCCTCCGGCTCCGCCGCCCGCGCCCGGTCCGCGAGCACCTTGATGGACACCAGCGCGATCACCGAGAGCGCGATGATGTAGCCGGACACGGCCATCGAGGTGCCGGTCGCCTCCAGCAGCAGCACCATCACGAAGGGGGCGAGCCCGCCGCCCGCGACGGCGGCGATCTGGTAGCCGAGGGAGGCACCGGTGTAGCGCATCTCGGGTGTGAACAACTCGGCGAACAGCGCGGCCTGGGGGCCGTACATGATGCTCAGGAAGCAGCTGGCGACGAACGTGCCGACCGCGAGCCACAGCAGTGAGCCGGTGTCGATCAGCAGGAAGAGCGGTACGGCCCACAGGGCGATGCCGACCGCGCCCAGGGCGTAGATCCGGATGCGGCCGACGCGGTCGGAGAGCGCGGCGGCGGCCGGGATCAGCACGAGCTGGGTCAGGCTGACGCAGAGCGAGACCATCAGGACCGGGCCCTTCTTCATGTCCAGCTCGCGGGTCGTGTAGTCGAGGACGCCCGTGATGAGGATGTAGAAGGTCGCGGTGTTCACGGCGAAGGAGCCGCCGGCCAGGAGCACCGTGCCGAGGTGGCCGCGCAGGATGGTGCGCAGCGGGGAGCTCTGCTCGGACTTCTCCTTCTCGGCGAGCGCGCGTTCGGCCTCGCGGAACGCCGGGGTCTCCTCGACGCGGGTGTGGATGTACCAGGCGAGGCCGAGCACCAGCAGGCCGACCACGAACGGCACGCGCCAGCCCCAGGCGGCGAACGCCGAGTCGGTGGTGAGGGCGCCGGCCAGCAGGAAGACGGTGTTGGCGGTGACCACGCCGATGGGGACGCCGAGCTGGACGACGCTGCCGTAGACGCCGCGCTTGCCCTCCGGGGCGTACTCGGTGGCGAGGAGCATCGCGCCGCCCCACTGGGCGCCGACGGCGACGCCCTGCGCGACCCGGAGCAGGACGAGCAGGATCGGGGCGGCGACGCCGATGGTCTCGTAGGTGGGGAGCAGGCCGATGCCGGTGGTGGCCACGCCCATCAGGGTGAGGGCGAGGACCAGCATCGGCTTGCGGCCGCGCTTGTCGCCGAGGTGGCCGGCGACGATGCCGCCGAGGGGGCGGGCGAGGAAGCCGACGGCGAAGGTGGCGAACGAGGCGAGGACACCCGCGGTCGGGCTGCCGGCGGGGAAGTAGAGGTCGCCGAGGACGAGGGCGGCGGCGATGCCGAAGACGAAGTAGTCGTACCACTCGACGGCCGAGGCGAGCGCCGCCGCGGTGGCCACTCGGCGGCGGTTGCCCACGGCGGGCGGGGTGGGGGCGGGCTGAGCGGATGGTGCCGTGTCCATGCGGTGCACGCTCCGGTGGGTGCGGGGACGGAACGGGGGGTGGCTCGGGTCCCGGGAACGTACTGACCGGACGGTATGCCCGTCAACGGGTCGTGCACCAGGAGTTTTTACTTGTACCTGGCATTCGGTGAGCGGACGGACATGCCTGCGGCCCCAGTCTCGGGGGGAGAGAGACCGGGGTGCGGGCGGAGGCGGCTAGAAGACGACCAGGGCGCGGCCGCCCTTGCCCGCCAGCATGTTCTCGAAGGCCGCCGGGATGCCGTCCAGGGAGATGCGTTCCGTCACCAGGGCGGCGAGGTCGAGGCGGCCCGCCCGGACGTGTCCGGCCAGGACCGGGAGGTCCCGGGCTGGGTCGGAGTTGCCGTAGACGCAGCCGGTCAGGGTGCGGCCCCAGTGGAAGATCTCCAGGGCGTTGAAAGTGACCTGCTGGTCCTTGCCGCCGATGCCGACGACCGTGGTACGGCCGCCGCGCCGGGTGGAGTCCCAGGCGGTGCGGATCGTGACGGCGCGACCGGCGCACTCGACGGCGACGTCGACGCCCTGCCTGCCGGTGAGGCCGCGGATCTCGCGGGCGGTGGTGTCGGAGGCGACGAGGTAGTCGGTGGCGCCGGCCGTGCGGGCCAGTTCCTCCTTGGCCGGGGAGACGTCCACCGCGATGATCTTCGAGGCGCCCGCGATCCGGGCGGCCTGGAGGGCGGCGAGGCCCACTCCCCCGACGCCGAAGACGGCGACCGTCTCGCCCTGCCGGACGCGGGCGGAGTGGTGGACGGCCCCGTAGCCGGTGAGGACGGCGCAGCCGAGGAGGGCCGCGTCGGTGAGCGGGACGCCGTCCGGTGCGGGCAGCACGCAGGAGGCGGAGACGACCGTCTCCTCGGCGAACGCGGCGACGTTCAGGCCGGGGTGGAGGTCGGTGCCCTCGGCGGTGCGGGCGTAGACGTCGGCGGCGCCGCTCAGGGCGTCGGCGCACAGCCAGACCTCGCCGAGCGAGCAGGCGTGGCAGGCGCCGCAGGACGGGGCCCAGTTGAGGACGACCCCGTCGCCGGGTGCGACGTGGGTGACGCCCTCCCCGACGGCGACGACCGTGCCGGCGCCCTCGTGGCCGAGGACGGCGGGGACGGGCACGCGCATGGTGCCGTTGGACAGGGACAGGTCCGAGTGGCAGACCCCGGCGGCGGCGAGCCGGACGCGGACCTGGCCGGGTCCGGGGTCGGGCAGGTCGATGCCGGTGATCTCCAGCGGGGAGCCCACGGCGGGCAGGACGGCGGCGCGGACAGCCATGACGGAAGGGACTCCCCTGACTAGAACTGGAGGGACTTGGTCTGGAGGTACTCGGCCAGGCCGTGCACGCCGAGTTCGCGGCCCACACCGGACTGCTTGTAGCCGCCGAAGGGGGCGAGCGGGTTGAAGCGGCCGCCGTTGATGTCGACCTGGCCGGTGTCCATGCGGCGTGCGAAGGCCACCGCCTCGGTCTCGTCCCCGGCCCAGACGGCACCGGCCAGGCCGTAGACCGTGCCGTTGGCGATCCGCAGGGCGTCCTCCTCGTCCTCGTACTGCAGGATCGAAAGGACGGGGCCGAAGATCTCCTCCTGCGCGATGGTCATGTCCTCGGTGACGTCGGCGAAGACGGTCGGGCTGACGAAGAAGCCCGTCTCGCGCGGGGCCTCGGGGCCGCCGGCGACCAGGCGGGCGCCCTCGGCGACGCCCTTCTCGATGTAGCCGCGCACCCGGTCCCGCTGCTTGGCGTTGACGACCGGGCCGATGCGGTCGCCGTACTTGGCGGCGGCCGTCGCGGCGAGTTCCACCGCCTCGTCGTACCGGTCGCGGTGGACGAGCATCCGGGTCCAGGCGCTGCACGTCTGCCCGGAGTTGGACATGACGTTGGCGACGCCGACGTTGACGGCCTTGGCGAGGTCGGCGGTCGGGAGGATGACGTTGGCGGACTTGCCGCCGAGTTCGAGGGCGACCTTCTTGATCTGCCCGGCGGCGATCGCGGCGATCCGGCGGCCGACGGCGGTGGAGCCGGTGAAGGAGACCAGGTCGACGCCGGGGTGCTCGGCGAGGGCCTGGCCGGCGACCGGGCCGAGGCCGGTGACGAGGTTGAAGACGCCCGCCGGGACCCCGGCCTCGTGCACGGCCTCGGCGAAGAGCCGGGCCACCAGCGGGGTGTCCTCGGCGGGCTTCACCACGATCGTGCAGCCGGCCGCGAGGGCCGGGGCGACCTTGGCGACGATCTGGTGCAGGGGGTAGTTCCAGGGCGTGATCGCGGCGACGACACCGATCGGCTCGTGGTGGACCACCGAGTTGCCGGTCTTCTCCTCGAAGGAGTACGTGGCCGCCAGCTCGGCGTAGGAGCCCGCGACCGCGATCGGCACGGCGGCGTGGACGGCCTGCGAGAACTTCAGCGGCGAGCCGAGTTCGGCCGTGACGGTCTCGGCGATCTCGTCCGCGCGGGCCACGAGCCCGTCCCGCAGGGCGGCCAGGCGGGCCGCGCGCTCGGCGGGCGGGGTCGCGGCCCAGCCGGGCAGGGCGTCACGGGCGGCCCGTACGGCGGCGTCGACGTCCTCGGCGGTGCCCGCCGGGACCGTGCCGATGACCTGCTCGTCGACCGGGTTCACGACCTCGATCACGTCCTGGCCGGCGGCGGGGCGCCAGGCGCCCCCGATGTACATGCCGTCGTATGCCTTCATCGCGCTTCCTCCAGGGCGGGGCGTCGTCGTCCGGCACATAAACTAGCGACGATAGTTTTCTCACGCCAGACGTCCCGGGTCGGGATCATCACAGCACGGAGTCGGGCCCCGTCGGGTGTGCGGCTCCTCACTCCCCCAGGTCGGGCAGGCGTGCGGGGTGCGGGCAGATGCGGTCGCCGTGCTGGTCGAAGACGAAGAGGTGGGCGAGGTCGACCAGGAGCGGCACCTGCATGCCGTGGCGGAGGGCCAGGTCCGGGGTGGTGCGGACGATGAGGTCGCCGGGCAGGCGGGGTTCGGCGGCCGTGGGGCGGGGATCGGCGTCCCCGGGGTGCTCCAGGGCCACCACGGGCCCGGCCCGGCCGGCTCCGGTCCGCTCGCGCAGGCGGGTGAGGACGGAGCCCGCCCGGCGCCGGCGCCGGGCGGGTCGGCCGGGGCGGGGGCGCGGGGCCTCCAGTTCCGGGACGACGGCCGGGCTGGAGCCGGTGTTGAAGTGGACCAGGATCTCGTGCCCCTGGAACTCCACGTGCTCGACCAGTCCGGTGATCGGCACCTCGCCGGGGCGGGCTGCGCTGTGCTTGGCGATGCGCACGGCCTCCGACCGCAGGCCGACGATGACCTCGCGGCCCTGCTGGACGCGCAGTAGCTGGTGGTCGAGCGAGAGCGGCTCGGGCAGGCGCAGGAACTGCTTGCCCAGGCTGATGGTCATCGCCCCGTCCAGGGGCGCTCGCACCAGGCCTCGCAGCAGGTTGATCCGCGGGGTGCCGATGAACGCGGCGACGAAGACGTTGCTGGGCAGCGCGTAGACGACCCGCGGGCTGTCGACCTGTTGGAGCACACCGCCGCGCAGTACGGCGACCCGGTCGCCGAGGGACATGGCCTCGGCCTGGTCGTGGGTGACGTAGAGGGTGGTGACGCCCAGTTCCTTGGTGAGCTGGGATATCTCGGCGCGCAGATGCGTGCGGAGCTTGGCGTCGAGGTTGGACAGCGGCTCGTCCATGAGGAAGGCGGAGGGGTGGCGGGCGATGGCCCGGCCCATGGCGACCCGCTGGCGTTCACCGCCGGAGAGCTGGCCGGGCAGGCGGTCGAGGAGGTCCTCGATGCCCAGCATGCGGGCGGTGGCGTCCACGCGCGGGGCGGGGTCCGTGCCCGGGGCCTCGATGCGCAGAGGGAAACCGATGTTGGCCCGGCTGGTCATGTTCGGGTAGAGGGCGAAGTTCTGGAACACCATCGCCATGTCCCGGCCGGACGGCGGCAGGTCGTTGGCGTACTCGCCGTCGAGCAGCAGCTCGCCCTCGTCGATCTCCTCCAGGCCGGCGATCATCCTGAGCACGGTCGACTTGCCGCAGCCGGACGGGCCGAGCAGCACGAGGAACTCGCCGGGCGCGATGTCCAGCGACAGCCGGTCCACCACGCGGGCGCCTCGCGTGTAGGCCTTGCTCACGTCGTGCAGGGAGATGGCGCGTGTCATGAGGGGCCCCCGAGGGGTCATCAGGGCGCTGGTGCTCCGCGGTCGGAAACCCCGTGCGGGTCGCACGGGGCTGTGGGTCACGGAAGTTAACGGAATGTGCGCGTGCGGGGGAAGAGACCGGGCGGGATCGGGTGCTCCGGTCCATCTGGTGAGAAGGTGGACGGCCTGATTCGGCCGGGCACGGGCCGCGGGGGCGGTCAGCGGACGCCGGTGAGGTGGGCGAAGACCACGACGTTGCCGGAGTAGCCCTTCCTGCGGTCGTAGCTGCCGCCGCAGGATGGTCCAGTTGACCTTCTCGCCGGGGTCGAAGTTGAACGCGGCGAGGTAGAAGTCGCAGACCTTCGGGTCGTTGCGGTGGTCGTCGGCCCGGGTCGCGCTGGCGTGGATCTTGACGTCTCCGTTGTCCCCCGGGATGGGTTGGGCCACGGCGGGCACACCGCTCAGGGTGGTCCCTGCGAGGGTGAGAGCGGCGAGGACGGCGGTGCGGGTGCCGGCCTACGACGTGTCAGATGTCGCTCCTCCGGCGCAGCGCCACCCCACGCCGACGCGCTCTCGGCACCCCCTGGGCCTTCTCACCACCCGCGCCCTCGGGCTCCCCGGGCGACCGCAACGCGACCCCGGAGGACACCAGCAGCAGCACCCCCAGCATCACGAACGGCGCCGCCACACCCGCGACCCCGGCGATCATTCCGGCCGCGGCGGGCGCGGCGACCTGGCCCAGCCGGTTCCCGGTCAGCCGCAGCGCGAGGGCCGTGGAACGGGCGTCGTCGGGGGCGGCCTGGACGACCGTCGTCATGGACAACGGCTGCCCGACCCCGAGGCAGAAGCCGAGCGCGACCAGCACCACGGCGAGCGCCCACACCGGCACCGGCAGGGCGATGCCCGCGCAGAGCACGGCCGCCAGCAGGCAGGTCACGGTCAGCAGCAGGGTCCGGCCGAGCAGCCGCAGCAGGGGCGTCAGCACGAGGCGGCAGGCGATCGTGGCCGCCGCGCGCAGGCTGAGCAGGACGCCGATCATGGACGGCGCGATGCCCCGGTGCTCACCGACCACCGGCAGGTAGGCGGTGAGGATGTCGGTCGCGGACAGCACGGCGAGGCTGATGAAGATGCCCGCGGGGACGCCCCGGGTGCGCAGGATGCCCCGGACCGGGACGCGGTCGCCCTTGTCCGGACGGGACGCGGACGCCGTACGGCGGTGCTCGATGCGCCACAGCGAGGTGAACGCGACCGCCGCGACACCGCCCGCCACGATCAGGGCGAGCGCGCTGGTGCCCACCCTGTCGTCGCCACCGATGAGGGCGCCCGCGGCGATCGGGCCCATCAGCTGGCCCAGTGCGGCGCCGATGGTGAAGTGGCCGAAGTTGCGGTCCTGTTCGTGCGGCTCGGACTGCCGGGCGACGAGGGACTGGGAGCCGATGACGAAGCAGAGGTGGCCGAGTCCCATCACCCCGCTCCACAGGGCCATCGCCCACAGGGAGTTCGCCACGCCGCTGAGCGCGCAGCCGCCGGAGATGAGCACCACGCCGACCGGCAGCAGGGGCGCGCAGCGGCCGTGGTCGGTGCGGCGGCCCAGGGGGACGGCGGCGAACAGCGGCAGCAGCGCGTACACGCCGGCGATCACGCCGACGGCCCGCTCGTCGGCGCCCAGCGCGAGGGCCCGGTAGGAGACGGCGGGCCGGGCCATCGACACCGCCCCCTGCGCGAAGCCGAAGGCGATGACGAGGCGGAGCAGCCAGCCGCGGTACCCACCGGGCCTCACAATGTCCTCCACGGGAGCGTCGGTCGAACGGTCAGATGATGCCGAAGAGCATGCCCGCTCCGAGGATGACCAGGCAGGTGAGGGCGGCCCACTTCACGACGAACTTCGTGTGGTCGCCGAACTCCACCTTCGCCATGCCGACCAGGACGTAGACGGCCGGGACGAGCGGGCTGGACATGTGCAGCGGCTGGCCGACCAGGGAGGCGCGGGCCATCTCCAGCGGGGAGACGCCGTGCGCGGCACCGGCCTCGGCGAGGACGGGCAGGACGCCGAAGTAGAAGCCGTCGTTCGACATGAAGTAGGTGAGCGGGAGGCTCAGGATGCCGGTGACGAGGGCCATGTGCGGGCCCATGCTGCCGGGGATGACGTCCACCATCCACTTGGCCATGTTGTCGACCATGCCGGTGCCCTGGAGGACGCCGGTGAAGACGGCGGCGGCGAAGACCATGCCGGAGACGTTCAGGACGTTGTCGGCGTGGGCGGCCAGGCGGGCCTTCTGGTCGGGGATGTGCGGGAAGTTCACGGACAGGGCGAGCGCGGCGCCGAGCAGGAACAGCACCGGGATCGGCAGCCACTCCATGATCATGGCGGTGAGCAGGGTGACCGTGAGCAGCGCGTTGAACCAGTAGAGCTTGGGGCGCAGGGTGGACCGGTTCGGGTCGAGACCCTGGAAGCCGTCGTCGTCCGCGGAGTCCCCGGCGCCACCGGCGTTCTCGGCGGCGTCCGTGCCGGAGCCGGCGCCGCCCGTGACGGCCACGGCGCCCTTGCGCATGGAGACCTTGCCGTCGCCGGAGCCGCCGGCGCCCACGAGGACCGTCTCGGTCTCCTTCTCCTCGTCCAGCACCTCGTCCAGCGTCAGCACGCCCAGCCGCCTGCGCTCGCGCACACCGAGGACGTAGGAGAGGACGAAGACGAAGAGCAGGCCGACCAGGAGCGCCGGGATCATCGGGACGAAGATGTCGCTGGCGTCGAGCTTGAGCGCGGTGGCGGCGCGGGCGGTCGGGCCGCCCCAGGGCAGGGTGTTCATCACGCCGTTGGCCATGGCGGCGACACCGGTCATCACGACCAGGCTCATCTTCAGGCGCTTGTACAGCGGGTACATCGCCGAGACGGTGATCATGAAGGTGGTGGAGCCGTCGCCGTCCAGCGACACGATCGCGGCGAGCAGGGCGGTGCCCACGACGATCCGCATCGGGTCGGCTTTGCAGAATTTGAGGATGCCTCGGACGATCGGGTCGAAGAGACCGACGTCGATCATCACTCCGAAGTAGACGATCGCGAACATGAGCATCGCCGCGGTGGGGGCGAGGTCGGTCACGCCGTCGAGGACGTAGTCGCCGAGCTTGGCGCCCTTGCCGACGAACACGCAGAACAGCGCGGGAATCAGCACGAGCGCCGCGATCGGCGACATCTTCTTCATCATGATCAGGACCAGGAAGGTCGCGATCATGGCGAAGCCGAGGATGGTCAGCATGAGTGGATACCTAACGTTCGCCCTTGAACATCCCACCAGGGCCGGCGGTGTCCGAGACGTTAGGTCCCGTCAAGCAGCGTTAACAAGACGTTGACGTGCGAGCAATAAGCGCAAAACTGCTGGTCACAGCTTTGCTCAGGTCAGAGGCGTGAGCTTTTCGGTCAGAGATGGGGTCTCCGGGACGGTCGCGGGGGCGACGTCGACGGGTACGCCGTTGAGGACCGCGTTGCCCGACAGCGGGTCGAGGAGGCTGCCGTCGAGGAGCTGGTTGACGTTGACGCCGGGGTCGGTGGCGGCGTGGCGGAGACGGGTGCCGGGGCGGTCGTGGCCCCAGCCGTGCGGCAGACTCACCACACCGGGCCGAACCGTGTCGGTGACCTCGGCCGGTGCGGTCACCTCTCCCCCGGCGCCCTTCACGCGCACCGCCTCACCGTCGCGTACGCCGAGCCGTTCGGCGTCCGCGGGGTGGATGTGCAGGGTGCAGCGGTTGGAACCGCCGGTCAGGGCGGGCACGTTGTGCATCCAGCTGTTGTTGGAGCGGAGGTGGCGGCGTCCGACCAGGACGAGCCCCTCGGGGCGTTCGGCGAGGGCCGCGCGCAGGCGGGGCAGGTCGGCGGCGATCGGCTCGGGCAGCAGCTCGACCTCGCCGCTCCCGGTCTTCAGCGGCTGCGGCAGGCGAGGGCGCAGCGGGCCGAGGTCGATGCCGTGCGGGTGCGCGAGCAGTTTCTCCAGGGTCAGTCCGTCCGGTCGTACGCCGAAGCCGTCGCCGTAGGGGCCGAGGCGGAGCATCATGTCGAGCCGTCGCTCGGGGCCGTTCTCGCCCGTGAGCCGGGCGGCGAGTTCGCGCGGGTCCCGGCCGTGCACGGGCGAGTGCGGTTCCCTGACGGCCTTGCCGAGGGTCTGGTCGACGACCATCTGGTCCACGGCGGCGGGATCGGCCCCGTGCATGCCCGTCACGGCGAGGATCAGGCGGGCCAGGATCTCCGTCTCCGCCATGCGGTCCGGCTCCAGCGGGATCGCGGCGCGGGTGTAGCGGACCTGGTTGCGCACGGCGAGCGTGTTGAAGGCGAAGTCGTGGTGCGGACTCCGGGAGGGCGGGGGCGGGGGCAGGACCACGTGGGCGTGGCGCGAGGTCTCGTTGAGGTACGGGTCGACGCTGACCATGAAGTCGAGAGAGTCGAGCGCCTTGTCGAGCCGGTCGCCGTCGGGTGCGGACAGCACGGGATTGGCGGCGACGGCGATGAGCGCGCGGATCGGCTCGCCCTCCTCGGTGGCGGTGTCGATCTCCTCGGCGAGGGCCGACAGGGGCAGCTCGCCCTTCGCCTCGGGGTGGCGGCTCACCCGGGAGTGCCAGCGCCCGAGGGCGAAGCCCCGGCCGGGCCCGGTGGGGCGCGGGGTCTTGTCGGTGGCGGCCTGCGGGAAGAGCGCGCCGCCGGGCCGGTCGAGGTTGCCGGTGAGGATGTTCAGCACGTCGACGAGCCAGCTGGCGAGGGTGCCGTGCGGGACGGTGCAGCTGCCGATGCGGCCGTACACGGCGGCCGTGGGAGCGGCGGCGAGGTCGCGGGCCAGGACGCGGATGAGACCGGCCTCGACGTCACAGGCGTCGGCGACGGCTTCGGGGGTGAACTCCCGCAGGGCGTCGGACAGTTCCTCCACGCCCCGGACGTGCGGGGTCGGCTCGACGAGACCCTCGTCGAAGAGCACCCGGGCCATCGCCGCCAGCAGCAGCGCGTCGGTGCCGGGCCGTACCGCGATGTGCCGGTCGGCGAGCTTGGCCGTGCGGGTGCGCCGCGGGTCGATCACGACGAGGGTGCCGCCGCGGGCCTTGAGCGCCTTCAGCTTGCCGGGGAAGTCGGGGGCGGTGCACAGACTGCCGTTGGACTCCAGCGGGTTGGCGCCGATGAGGAGCAGATGGTCCGTGCGGTCCAGGTCGGGCACGGGGATCGCGTTGGCGTCGCCGTAGAGCAGGCCGCTGGAGACGTGCTTGGGCATCTGGTCGACCGTGGAGGCGGTGAAGACGCTGCGTGTGCCGAGCCCGGCGAGCAGCACGGGCGGGTAGAGGGCGCCGGCCATGGTGTGCACGTTGGGGTTGCCGAGGACGACACCGACCGCGTTCGGGCCGTACCGCTCGACGACCGGCCGGATGCCGGCGGCGACCGCGTCGAAGGCCTCCTCCCAGGTGGCCTCGCGCAGTTCGCCGTCCCTGCGCACCAGTGGTGTGCGCAGGCGGTCGGGGTCGGAGTCGACGGCCCCGAAGGAGGCGCCCTTGGGGCAGATGAAGCCCCGGCTGAAGACGTCGTCGCGGTCTCCGCGGGCGTGGGTGACGCGCGTCCCCTCGATGGTGAGCGTCAGGCCGCAGGTGGCCTCGCAGAGGGGACAGATGCGCAGGGCGGTGCGGGACACGGGTCCTCCCGGGGCGGCGGCTGCGGTGACGCGCGGACGCGACCGAGCATACCGACCGGTATGCACGGAGGGGAGTCCTCGCCGGCCGCGGGATCGGTCGAGCGCCCTGGGGCAGGCGATCCCGGCGCGGTACCCCGGCAGGTTCAGTCGAGCACCCGGGCCAGGTACCCCCGCAGCATCTCCCGGGCCTCCGCGATGATCTTCTCGTCACCCTCCGACGCGAGCCGGAACGCCAGGTGGACGAGGGTGTCGGCGGTCTCCACGGCGATCAGGAACACCCGGCGCAGATCCTCGTCGGGCTCGCGGTCGAGGTGGCCGGCGAGGAGTTCGGTGAGGCGGTCGGCGACGCGGTGGTTGGGTTCGGCGTCGCGGGCGCCGACCGGGATCTGGTTGCCGAAGTCGACCAGGGAGAAGCCGGGCGCGGTGCGCTTCATCTCCAGGTACTCGTCGAGCACGGCGTCCATGGCCTCGCGCCAGCCTCCCTCACCCGCCTCCCGCAGGCGCTCGGTGACGCGGGTGGTGTACCGCTCCAGGTTGCGCTGGGCCAGTGCGTCGACCATCTGGCGTTTGTTGCCGAAGAAGCGGTAGACCGAGCCGATGGGCACACCGGCGCGCTGGGCGACGGCACGGGTGCTCAGGGCGTCGTAACCGACCTCGTCGAGGAGGTCGGCGCAGGCGTCGAGGATCCTGGCCAGGCGTTCGGCACTGCGCCGCTGCACGGGCGCACGACGGAGCGATGTCGCGTGGGGCACGGGCTTCATGATGCCTTTCCGGCGCGACCCGGTGAACCTCGCCCCCCGGACTGCACCCAGGCGACCACCACGGGCGCCGCCGCCCCCTGCCGGGCAGTCACATTCGGCACCACAGACGCCCCCGCCCTCTGCCGAGCGATCGCGCTCGACACCACAGGCACCCGCACCCCCTGCCGACCGCCCACGCTCGACACCACGGGCGCCTCCGCCCCCCGCCGAGCGATCACGCTCGACACCACAGGCACCCGCACCCCCTGCCGACCGACCACGCTCGACACCACAGACGCCCCCGCTCCCTGCCGAGCGATCGCGCTCGGCGCCACAGGCACCCACACCCCCTGCCGAGCGATCACGCTCGACACCACAGGCACCCCCGCCCCCGCCGAGCGATCACGCTCGAGACCACAGGCACACGCACCCATTGCCGGGCGGTCACGCTCGACACCACGGGCACCCCGCCCCCTGCCGACCAGCCCCACTCGTCACCACAGACGCCCCCACCCCCGCCGAGCGGCCGCGCTCGGCGTCGCGCCCGGGGCGGGTCCCGACGCGGTGATGTCGGCTGTGCTCTCCACCGGCCTGCCGTCCACCGCCCACACCGTGCCGTCGTCGGCGTAGAGGCGGGCCGTGACGTGGTGCGTGCCGCGCGGGACGAGGCCGGCGGCGAGGCGGTGCCCGGGGGCGCGCAGCCGGGCGACGAGGCGGCCGTCGACGTAGAGGTGCGCGAGGCCCCGCCCGGCCACCGCCCGGGCCGCCGCGCCGGCCGGCGAGAAGCGGAAGTTCCGCACGGTCAGCCGTACGTCCCAGCCGCCGGACCGGCCTGGCTGGACCTCGACACCGACGTCGGGGGCGTCCTCCGCCTCCACCTCGCGGTAGGGCCGCCCCTCCTTGTCCCGGTCCTCCAGGAGCCTGCCCGCCGGGGTGGGTGTCGTCCCCCCGCCCGGGGTGTCACCGGAGCCGCAGCCCGCGACTCCGGCCAGGAGGGCACAGACCGCGAGCACGGTCAGAGGTCTGCGTGTCCACGACATATCCGGGAGCCTAGAACACCTGTCCGGGCGGCGGATCATCCTCAGGTCGGGTTCGGGTCATCCGCGAAGAGGAGGGCCCGAGTCCCTCTTGCGCCGGCGAAATCGCAATCCTACGGTGTTGCATAGGAATCAGACCGCAAGGGAGCAGCGATCATGGGTGCGGACGCGCGGAAGACCGCCGAAGGGCTGACCTACCTCTCCGGCTTCGGCAACGAGCACAGCTCCGAGGCCGTCCCGGGCGCACTGCCCGAGGGCCGCAACTCGCCCCAGCGGGCCCCGCTCGGACTGTACGCGGAACAGCTGAGCGGCACGGCCTTCACGGAGCCGCGGGCCCACAACCGCCGCTCGTGGCTGTACCGGATCCGCCCCTCGGCCGCGCACCCGGCGTTCAGCCGGACCCACAACGGCTCGATCCGCACGGCCCCGTTCACCCAGACCGTGCCCGACCCCAACCGCCTGCGCTGGAACCCCCTGCCCGACCCGGCGCCGGAGACCGACTTCCTGGCCGGCCTGTGGACCCTCGGCGGCAACGGCGACGCCACCCAGCGCACGGGCATCGCCGTGCACCTCTACACCGCCAACGCCTCCATGGAGCGGGTGTTCAGCGACGCGGACGGCGAGCTGCTGATCGTCCCGGAGCGCGGCGGGCTGTTGCTGCGCACGGAGTTCGGCCTGCTCCATGTGGAGCCAGGCCATATCGCGCTGATTCCGCGTGGTGTCCGCTTCCGTGTGGAGCTGCTCGAGGATTCCGCCCGCGGCTATGTGTGCGAGAACTACGGGGCGCCGTTCCGCCTCCCCGACCTGGGCCCGATCGGCGCCAACGGCCTCGCCAACGCTCGCGACTTCCGCGCCCCGGTCGCCGCGTACGAGGACGTCGAGGGCCCGGTGGAGGTGGTGAACAAGTTCTGCGGCAACCTGTGGACCGCCACCTACGACCACTCCCCGCTCGACGTCGTCGCCTGGCACGGCAACCATGTGCCGTACGCCTACGACCTGCGCCGCTTCAATGTGCTCGGCACCATCACCTACGACCATCCCGACCCGTCGATCTTCACGGTGCTGACGTCCCCGTCGGACACCCCGGGCCTGGCCGGAGTCGACTTCGTGGTGTTCGCGCCGCGCTGGCTGGTGGGCGAGGACACCTTCCGGCCGCCGTACTTCCACCGGAACGTGATGACCGAGTACATGGGCCTGATCGAGGGCGCCTACGACGCCAAGACCGCCGGGAAGGGGGGATTCGTGCCGGGCGGCGGCTCGCTGCACAACATGATGTCGGCGCACGGCCCCGACCGGGAGACCTTCGACCGCGCGAGCGCCGCCGAGCTGAAGCCGCAGAAGATCGACGACGGCCTGGCGTTCATGTTCGAGACCCGCTGGCCGATCACCCTCACCCCGCACGCGGCCCGGGCGGAACACCTGCAAGAGCGCTACGACGACGTCTGGCAGGGCCTGGAGCGGCACTTCAACCCCTTGCACTGATCATTTCCTACCGGTACGGATGGCCCGTGACCTCCTTCGCCCCGGACTCGATCGTCCTGAACCGCAAGCTGCCGCTCTGGTACCAGGTGTCGCAGTCGCTGCGCGCCTCCATCCTCGGCCGCTCGCCCCAGGACCCGCTGCGCCTGCCCACCGAGGAGCAGCTGGCCGGGCACTACGGGGTGAGCGTGCTGACCATGCGGCAGGCGCTGAAGGAACTGGAGGACGAGGGACTCATCTCGCGTCATCGTCGGCGCGGCACGTTCATCGAGCCGGACGCGCGCCGGGGTTCGCCGGTGCGGCTGCTGGGCTCGGTGGACGCCATCGTGGCCCAGCAGTCGGGGATGACGACCGAGCTGCTGGACCACGGCACCACACCCGTGCCCGGTGAACTCGCCGAGTTCTTCCCGGACCTACGGGAGGTCTCGACGTACCACCGGCTGCGGAGCGACGAGAAGACCGGCGAGCCGACGAACCACGCCCGGAACTACGTCCGTCCCGAACTGGCCGCGCGGATCGACCTGGACGACCTCGTGCGGTGGCCCATGACCAAGGTGCTGCGGGACGTCGTCGGAGCGGACATCAGCCGCATCACGGACACGGTGGAGGCCCGGCTGGCCGACCCGGAGACCGCGAAGCTGCTCCAAGTGCCGCTGCTCAGCCCGATCCTGCACTACACGGGCGTGACGTACGACAGCGAGGGGCGGCCGCTGGACGTGGCCGTCATCCAGTACCGGGGCGACCGCTTCTCCTTCTCGGTGACGCTGGATGCGTAGTCACCGGTCCGCGGGCTGGTGGGGGCCGGTCGCGCCCGTGCGGCGGAGCCGCACAGGACGCAGTCCCGCGTCCCTTCGGGGCGTCGTACGATGCGGGGCGTGACGCACGACGACGCTCCGCTGCTGGCGGACCTCATGCCGTGGTCCGTCGCACCGCCGCGGCTCGGCCGGGGCTGGCCGGCGGCCCCCGACGCGGCGTCCCTGAAGGCGCGCTGGGACGCCTTGGTGAAGGCCGAGGGGCCCGACCGCGAGACGCTGTTCGAGCCGAGCCGCTCGCGCACGCTGCACACGGCGGTCGGCCAGTTGCCCGGCCGGGCCGACAGCGGCACGGAGAAGCTGGTGCGCGCCTCGGGCCCGTGCCCGGAGCCGGTGCGCGTGCTGCTCGCGCCCTTCGACGAGCAGTGGCTCATCCCCGACCAGCGGCTGATCGACGCGGCCCGCCCGGAGCTGTGGCGCGTGGCGGACGAGCGGCAGGCCTTCCTGGTGGAAGCGCCCGAGGCCCTCCTCGTCACCTCGCTGCTCCCCCTGCTCCGCCCCGGCCGCGTCCGCCCCCTCTTCCGGCGCCCGGGCGGCCGTGAACCGAACCTGGCCCCCGGCCTGCTGGAGCACCTGGGCGCCCGCCTGGGCGGCACGCCCGCCCCGCTGGACGTGCTGGCCTGGATCACGGCGACGGCCCGGCCGGACCTCACCGTCCCGCTCACCGGCGACGCCGACGAGTGGGAGCGGGGCATCGAGCTGGGGCACCGGATGCTGTGGCTGATGCGCCGGGACGGCGAACGCCCGAAGCTCCCCGGCGGCCGCCGCCCCTACGTCCGCGCCCCGCTGCCCTCCCGGCCGCTGACCCTGCGCTACGACCGGGACGAGGAGGCCCTGTTGCTGGACGAGGGCCGCGTCTCCCCGGTGCCGCCGGAAGCCTGGGACTTCGAGGTGGGCGGGGTCCGCGTCCTGGAGCAGTGGTTCACGGCACGCGTCACCGATGCCGAGCCGGGCACCCTGGCGGCGATCCGCCCGACCGTCTGGCCGCAGACCTGGACGTCGGAACTGCTGGAGCTGATCACGGTCCTGGCGCTCCTGGCCGAACTGCGCCCCCTGGAGGAGCTGACGCTCCCCGACCCGATCACCACCGCCGAGCTGGCCGAGGCGGGCGTGCTCCCCGTACCGGCGACGGCCCGCCGCCCTGCCTCCGTCCTGGACGGCCCCGAGGAGGGCCCGGAGGGGCAACTCGCACTGCTCTAGCGCGGCTCGGGGTCGAAGGCGTCCATGACCCGTTCGAGCGCCCGTCGGAACACCGCCTCCAGATCCACCGGGCCGCTCTGCTCCGTGAAGGCCGCCGCCAGTCGCGGATACGCGCCGGTGGCCACCTGGCTGCCCAGATAGGCCATGCGGACCGCGTTCTCCTCCTCCACCGACCAGGGCATGGAGCGGGTGCGCTCGACGGTCGCGATGTCGTTGGCGGTGTACGTCGTCACCACGCCGTTGAGCAGCGCGATCAGCTCCGTCTTCGTCCCGGCCGGGACGTCGAGCGGTTCGAGGCAGGCCAGGCAGTGTTCCAGGTAGCGCAGGGTGTGGGGGCCGAAGCCGTGGACGCCGGCCATCAGCCGTGGCACCCAGGTGTGACGGCGCATGATGGCGCGGGTCTCCTCCGCGTTGCGGAGCATGTCGGCGCGCCAGTCGCCGGTGGGCTCGAACAGCTCGTGCTCGGCACCGACGGCGTCGATCATCAGCTCGTACAGGTCCTCCTTGCGGGGGACGTAGCTGTAGAGCGACATCGTGCCGCAGCCCAGTTCGGCGGCGACGTGCCGCATGGACACCGCGTCCAGGCCCCGCTCGTCCGCGATCCGCACGGCCGCCGCCGCGATGTCGGCGCGGGTGAACGCCGGTTTCGGGCCACGGCCGGTGCGCTCGGGGCGCGCCCAGATCACTTCGGGTACGGCCGCTCGGCCCGCCATCGATCATCACCTCGGCCACCATCCTAGTTACGTACAGCGTACGTAGTGCGCTATGGTCCTGCCATGACGACTTCTACGTACGCTGTACTTAGTGAAGGTCTCGAAAAGCGGTTCGGGGAGGTCCACGCCCTGCGCGGGCTGGACCTGGCGGTCGCCGCGGGGACGGTGTGCGGGGTCCTCGGGCCGAACGGGGCGGGCAAGACCACGGCCGTGCGGCTGCTGACCACGCTGCTGCGACCGGACGCGGGCTCCGCCCGGGTCGCCGGGCACGATCTCGTCCGCGAGGCAGCCGCCGTGCGGAGCCGGATCGGCGTCACCGGGCAGGACACCTCGATCGACGGGGACCTCACCGGCCGCCAGAACCTCCGGCTGTTCGGCCGGCTGCACCGGGTGCGCGGTCCGGCCGACCGGACCGCCGAGCTCCTCGACCGCTTCGGGCTGACGGAGGCCGCCGACCGGCCCGCCTCCACCTACTCCGGCGGCATGCGCCGCCGCCTGGACCTCGCGGCGAGCCTGATCCGCCGCCCCGAGGTGCTGTTCCTGGACGAGCCGACGACCGGACTCGACCCGGTCAGCCGCACTCTCGTCTGGGACGTGGTGCGCGGCCTGGCCGCCGAGGGCACGACCGTGCTGCTCACCACGCAGTACCTGGAGGAGGCCGACCGGCTCGCCGACGACATCGCCCTGGTGGACCGGGGCCGGGTCGCGCACACCGGGTCGCCGGCCCGGCTCAAGGCGTTGGTCGGCGCGCACGCCGAGGTCGTCGTACCGGACGCGGATGTGCTCACGAAGGCGGCGGCCGTCCTCGACCGGCTCACGGGCGGGCAGCCGTCGTTCGACCGCGAGCGCAACGCCGTCGGCGTGGTCAGCAAGGACCCGACGCTCACCCTGCCGCTGCTGGTGCGCGCCCTGGACACGGCGGGCGTGCCGCTGCTCGACGCGAGCCTGCGGCCCCCGACGCTCGACGACGTGTTCCTGCGCCTCACCGAGACCGGCACCACCGACACCGTGAAGGAGCGTGCCGCATGAGCATGCTGGCGTACGACGGGACCGCGATGCTGGGCCGCCAGCTGCTGCGGATACGTAACAACCCGGGCCTGCTGATCCTCACCCAGACGATGCCGATCAGCATGCTGCTGTTCTTCGGCTACGTCTTCGGCAGCGCGCTGGCGATGCCGGGTGAGGCCTACCGGTCGTTCCTCGTGCCGGGCCTGCTGGTGGCGACCGCCGCGGGCGGGATCATGACCGGCATGTTCCAGGCCGCCCAGGACACGCACCGGGGCGTGGCGGACCGCTTCCGTACGCTGCCGATGAGCCGGGCGGCCGTACCGCTCGGGCAGGCCGCCGCGGACGTGGTGGTCACGGCGGCCGGGACCGTGCCGTTCGTGCTGGTGGGGCTCGCGGTGGGCTGGCGGGTCGAGGGCGGCCCGCTGCAAGCGGTCGCGGCCTTCGGGCTGTTGCTGCTGTTCCGCTTCGCGTGCACCTGGGCCGGGATCTACCTCGGCCTGCTCACCCGCGACGAGGAGGCGGCCGGTCAGCTCGGCGGGGCCACCTTCCTGCTGCCGCTGCTGTCCAGCGCGTACATCCCGACGAGCGGGCTGCCGGGGTGGCTGCGGACGGTCGCCGAGTGGAATCCGATCAGCGCGGTGACGACGGCTCTGCGGGACCTCTTCGGCAACGCGCCGGTGCCGGACGGGGCGGCCTGGCCGGTGGCCCACCCCGTCGCGGGGTCGCTGCTGTGGTGCGCCGTGCTGCTCGGGGTGTTCGTGCCGCTGGCCGTGCGCCAGTACGCGCACGGGGAGCGGTGACGGGGCGGTTCGGGCGTCGAGGCCGCGCGGAGCCCCCGGTCACTGCCGGGCGGGGATGAGGCACCGACAGAGGGCGTACCGCGCTCGGGAACACACCTGGCGCCGCTGCGTGCCGCGGGGATGACGGACGACGAGTGCGCAGCGTGCGCCGGGGGCGGTGCGACCGCCCGAGCGCGGGCCCCTACTTGCCGCCGAACAGCGAACGGCGCAGGCGGCGCAGCGGTGCGAAGAGCGAGACGCGGCGTACGCGCGCGCCCCTGCCGCTGCGGTCGTGCGGCTGACGCGCGGTCAGTTCGCGCATCAGCGAGGTCGCCTCGACCGTCTCCCGCTGCGGGACGGCAGGGCCCGCCAGCACCGAGAGATGGCGGTCGAGGCGCGAACTGGTCGCGCTGCTCCCGCAGGTGATCGCAGGGACCCTGGCCCTGCTGCGCACTGTTATCTGTTCCATGTCACTCCCCACCCGTACGAGTCCACCCGGCCCGGGCAGGTTAACCCTATCGCCCCGTCCGGGCACACGTGTATCGCGGTCACAGGATTCACCTTCCCCATAAGGGGGTTGACGATGTATCTCCGATCACTCTCCGAATCCGACAGATTTCAGGGCGAGTTGGACGATCGGCTGGGTAGTGGGCTGCGGCGATCCGCCCGCGGGCTCGACGGTCACGGCCAGTGACGTCGCGGAGGTGCCGAGACCGGTCGCGACCAGCGGCGTGTCGCTCTCGAAGAGGCCCAGGGAGCGTGGTTGCGCGCCCGGGCGCATGAGCCACAACTGGTGCACGCGGCCGCCGGACGGGTCGCCGTATCCGCCGAGGGTGACCACCGCGCTCCCCTCCGTGGCGGAAGCGATCACTCCGATGGTGCGGCCCCGCCCGTCCCGTCCACTGCTCGCGCGGGCGTCCGGAGCGGCCAGAACGTGGGCGATCTCACGCGACCGGTCGCGCTCGGCGGTCAGTTCGTCCTGGGTGCGGTTCGCCTGCACGGCGAACAGGGAGGCGACCACGAGGGCCGCGGCGGCGGTGGCCGTGGCGAAGGGCACGAACAGCGGGATCCGGCGCCGCTCCCGCTGTCGCGGCGGCGGCTGGGTGCCCCACACGTGCGGCGGCAGCTGCGTCGCACGCGCGCGTGCCGGTGCCCGGGCGGTGTCCTGGGGCGCGGGGTCCTGCGGGGTCGTCCGTACGGCGGCCATGACCCGGTCGCGCAGGGCGGCCGGGGCCGGGGTGGCGGCCGACCAGGCGAGCCGGACGGCGTCCTCGGACAGGGCGCGCACCTCGGCGGCGCAGCGGTCGCAGCCCTTCAGGTGCTTCTCGAAGCGGACCCGCTCGGGGGGTTCGAGGGCGTCGAGCGCGTAGGGCGCGGCGAGCGAGTGGAGGTCCTCGCGGCGGAAGAGACTCATGCCACGCCTCCCAGGCACTCGCGCATCCGGGTCAGACCGTCGCGCATCCGCGTCTTGACGGTACCCAGCGGCAGGGAGAGCCGCTCGGCCACCTCACGGTACGTGTAGCCCTCGTAGTAGGCGAGCGTGACGGACTGGCGCTGCAGGACCGTGAGCCGGTCCAGGCAGCGGCGCACCAACTCGCGCTCCAGACCGGCCTCGACCTCCTCGGTGACGTGGTCGAAGGCCGGCTGGTTGGCGCGCAGTGCCTCGCGCTGCTCGCGCTCCCCGGCCGCGCGGGCGCTGCGTACCCGGTCGACGGCACGGCGGTGGGCGAGGGTGAGGATCCAGGACATCGCGCTGCCGCGCCCCGGGTCGAACTTCGCGGCGGACCGCCACAGTTCGAGCAGCACCTCCTGAGCCACCTCCTCCGACTGGGCGGGGTCGCGCACCACACGCCGTACGAGCCCGAACACCGGGCCCGACACCAGTCCGTACAAATCCTCGAACGCCTTCTGGTTCCCGCTCGCCACGAGCAGCAGCAGTTCGTCCGCCTCCACTCGGTCCCCCTCTCCGAGGCCGCACCGGGCCTGTCCCCTCACTCGAGGCATTCGCAACGCACACACCTCCGGATGGGGTTACGGATCAGCGCCCGGAAAACGCGGGTCCCCCGGTGATGAAACAACTTTTCAGATGCTCCGTAAGAACGTTTGAGATTCGACCAATCCACTCTGCCGACCGCTCCGAATGGCGTGTGTCAGGCAAGTTGACACGGAGGACGGACGGCATGACACCTAACCCCAGGACCCGTGCGGGACGCAGGAGCATCGCGACCGCGGTGTGTGGCGCGCTGGCCGCAGGCGGGCTCACGGCCGCCGGTGTGACCGCGCTGGCACCTGAGGAGGCCTCCGCCTCCAGTCACCGGGAGGCCCCGTTGATCTCGGGGACCCCGCAGTACGACAACACGGACGTGTACGCGTTCGTCAGCCCGGACAAGCCGGACACGACGACCATCGTGGCGAACTGGATCCCGATGGAGGAGCCGGCCGGCGGGCCCAACTTCTTCACGTTCGCCGAGGACGCCCAGTACGACCTGCGCATCGACAGCAACGGCGACGCGCAGGAAGACCTGCTGTTCCGGTACACGTTCAAGACGCACACGAAGAACGACAAGACGTTCCTCTACAACACGGGTCCCGTCGAGAGCCTCGACGACCCCGACCTCAACATCACGCAGACGTACGACCTGGAACTGATCAAGCTGCGTGATCTCAAGGCCGTGTCGAAGACCAAGGTCGCCGACGATGTGCCGGTGGCGCCGTCGAACGTCGGCAAGGCGTCGATGCCGGACTACAACACCCTGCGCAAGCAGGCGATCCACAAGCTCGCCGGGGGCGCCCAGACCTTCGCCGGGCAGGCCGACGACCCGTTCTTCCTGGACCTGCGCGTCTTCGACCTGCTGTACGGCGGGAACCTCTCCGAGGTCGGCAACGACACGCTCAAGGGCTACAACGTCAACACGATCGCCCTGCAGGTCCCCAACAGCTTCCTGACCGAGTCGCACGAGCAGCCGGTCATCGGCGTCTGGTCGACGACGCAGCGCAAGAACGCCCAGGGCTACTTCGCGCAGGTCTCGCGCCTCGGCAACCCGCTGGTCAACGAGGTCGTCAACCCGCTGAAGGACAAGGACAAGTTCAACGCGTCCGCGCCTCGGGACGACGCCCAGTTCCTGAAGAACGTCACCAACCCGGAGCTGCCCAAGCTCATCGAGGCGATCTACAAGATCCCGGCGCCGGACGAGCCGCGCAACGACCTGGTCGACGTCTTCCTCAAGGGCGTCAAGGACCTCAACCAGCCGCCGCACGTCACGCCGTCGGAGCAGCTGCGGCTCAACACCTCGATCAAGCCGGCCGCGAAGCCCAAGCGGCTCGGTGTCCTCGACGGGGACAACGCGGGCTTCCCGAACGGCCGCCGTCTCACCGACGACGTGATCGACGCCTCGCTCCAGGTCGTCGAGGGTGAGCTGCTGGGTGCGAAGAACGACCTGGGCGACGCGGTCGACAAGAACGACAAGGAATTCGAGAAGTCGTTCCCGTACGTCGCCCTGCCGACGGAAGGGTCGCGCGGCCCGCTCGCCAAGGGCGTGGACGGCGGCAACGACGTCCGCAGCCAGCTGGGCGACGCGCTCCAGCCGGCGAACGCGCAGGGCTCGGACGACATGCAGCTGATCGCCGCGTCCGCCGGCGCCGGAGCGGGCGGCATCGTCCTGATCGGCGCGGCCCTGATGTGGTGGCGCCGCATGCGGAACCGGGCGTACTGACCCGTTCCGCTCCCTCTGCCGGCGCGGCCCGTTCCCACCATCCCCCACGGCACGGGCCGCGCCTCACCTCCCGCACCAGCACACCCGACCGAGGAGAGGTCATGCCTCCGCGTACGACCGACAGCACACCGGAGAGGCGCGACGACCGCCCGCGGTCGACGGACCCGGAGCCCGAGACCGACGGACCGCGGTCCGCGGGACGGGCCGGGGGCCCGGCCGCCGAGGCGGGGGCGCAGCGGGCCGGTGACGCCCAGGGCGGGACGGCCACCGCCGAAGCGGAGACGGACCCGGCCGAGGCACGGACCGACCCGGGCACCGAACGAAGGCCCGAACCGAACCCGCCGGGCGGAACGGCCCCCCGCACCGCCTCCGACACCGGACGACGGCCCGACCCCTGTGCACCCGCCGGTCCGGGCACCCGCCATCCCGCCGCGGGCGACTCCGGCAAGGGAAACGAGCCGCACCCCCACGGCTCGGCCGACGCCGACGACCCGGCCGACGCCCGGGACTCCGCCGACGCCGACGACCCTGCTGACGCCGACGGCCCCGTTGACGCTCACCACGCCGCCGTCGCCCACGACTCCGCCGACGCCCAGGGCTTCTCTGACGCCGACGACCCTGCTGACGCCCACGGCCCCTCCGACGCCCACGGCTCCGCCGACGCCCAGGGCCTCTCTGACACCGACGACCCCGCTGACGCCCCAGCCCTCGCCGATGCCCACCACCCCGCCGACACCCACCACCCCGCCGCTGCCGACGGCGTCGACCGGCGCGTGGCCACCATGCGGCGGGCCGCCGACGGGGGGCGGCGTTGGCGCGCGGCTCATCTGGCCGGGTGTGCCGCGCTGCTGGCGGTGGCGCTGACCGGCGGGGCCGTCGCCTTCGGGGGTGTGGGGGACGGCGGTGCGGGCGTCGGTGCCCAGGCCGTGTCCGCCGCCGGGGCGCTGTCGCCCGGCGATCTCGCCCGGGGTGATCTCGCCGCCGGGATCGCGTCCCTCCAGCGGCACCTGCGGGCCCAGCCGCGGGATCACGGCAGTTGGGCCACCCTCGGGGTCGCCTACGTCGAGCAGGCCCGTACGAACGGCGACCCCTCGCGCTACCCGCAGGCCGAGCGCGCGCTGCGGCGGTCCCTCGACCTGAAGCCCGGCAACGACCAGGCCCTCGCCGGCCGCGCGGCCCTGGCCGCCGCCCGGCACGACTTCCCGGGCGCCCTGGAGTACGCCGACCGGGCCCTGGAGCAGAACCCCTACAACGAACGCGCCCTGTGCACCCGTATCGACGCCCTCGTCGAACTCGGCCGGTACGACGACGCCGCCGAGGCCGCCGACACGGCGGACGACCGGCGCCCCGGCGTGCCCGTCTTCACGCGGTACGCGTACGTGCGCGAGCTGCGCGGCGACGTCCGCACGGCGCGGGATGTGCTGGAGCGCGCGCTGAGCGCCGCCCACGCGCCCGCAGACATCGCGTACGTCGCCACGGCCCTCGGCCAACTCGCCTGGAACCAGGGCGACTACCCCACGGCCCTCGACCACTACGCCCGCGCCCTCGCCGCCGACGACGACTACCTCCCCGCGCTGGAGGGCCGCGCCCGCGCCCAGGCCGCGAACGGCGACCGGGCGGCGGCGGTCAAGGGGCTGGAGCGGGTCGTCGCCCGCTTCCCGCTGCCCGGCCCGCTCGTCGCGCTCGGCGAGCTGTACGAGGACCGCGGCGCCGACGGCGACCGGGCGAAGGCCGGCGACCAGTACGCCCTGGTGGACGCCTGGACGTCCCTCGCCCGCGCGGGCGGGGTCAACGCCGACCTGGACGCGGCGATGGCCGCCGCCGACCACGGCGACAGGAAGGCGGCCCTGCGCGCCGCCCGCGCCGAGTGGGACCGCCGGCAGAGCGTGCACACCGCCGACGCCCTCGCCTGGGCGCTGCACGTCAACGGCCGCGACGAGGAAGCCCTGCCGTACGCGCGCCGGGCCACGGCCACCGGCTACCGCAACGCCGCCTTCCTCTACCACCGCGGCATCATCGAGCGCGCGGCCGGCGACGAGCGCGCCGCCCGCGACCACCTGAAGGCCGCGCTGGACCTGAACCCCGGCTTCTCGCCCCTCGGCGCGCGCGAGGCCCGTACCGCACTCGAGGACCTGGAGGGGAACCGGTGATCCTGCGCCGGCTGTTCGCGTCCGGCGCCGCCGTCCTCACGGCCGCCTGCGCGCTCACCCTGCTGCCCGCCGCCACGGCGAGCGCCCACCCGCTGGGCAACTTCACCGTCAACCGCTACGACGGCCTGGTGGCCGCCCCCGGCGAACTCCGCGTCCACCACGTCGAGGACCTCGCCGAGATCCCGGCGACCCAGGCGAAACCGGAGATCGAGCGGCTGGGCATGACGATGTGGGCCCGCGAGCGGTGCGCCGCGGCCGCCCAGGACAGCCGGGTCACCGTCGACGGCCGGGCCGCCCGCCTCACCGCCGAGCGCAGCCACGCGCGCGTGCGGCCCGGGCAGGCGGGGCTGGACACCCTCCGCGTGGAGTGCGAGCTGACCGCTCCCCTCCCGTCCGGCGGGTCGGACCGGGAGAGCCTGTCCCTCGGCTTCCGTGGCGCGGGCGCCTCCTCCGGCCCGGGCTGGCGGGAGATCACGGCGCGGGGCGACCGTATGACGCTCAGCGCCTCGGACGTGCCGGAGAAGTCGATATCGGCCGAACTGACCACGTACCCCGAGGAGTTGCTGTCCTCCCCCGCCGACACGGCGTCCGCCGCGCTGCGGGTGCGGCCCGGCGGCCCGGCCCTGGCCGAGGAGGGGTCGGACGCCCCCGCCGCCTCGGTGCTGCCGCGCGGCGCCGACCGCTGGACGCGGGCCCTGGACGAGCTGGTCGCCCGGCACGACCTCACGGCCGGTTTCGCCGCGCTGGCCCTCCTCATCGCCGTCGTCCTGGGCGCGATGCACGCGCTCGCCCCGGGGCACGGCAAGACCATCATGGCCGCGACGGCGGCGGCCCGGGGTGGCCAGGCCCGGATGAAGGACGTCCTGCCCATGGCCGCCTCGGTGACGGTCACCCACACGCTGGGCGTGGTCGCCCTCGGCCTGCTGGTCACGGCCGGGTCGGCGGCGGCGCCCTCGGTGATCGCCTGGCTCGGCGTCGCCAGCGGGATCCTGGTGACCCTGGCGGGCGCGAGCCTGCTCCGCCGCGCCCTGCGCAATCGCACGCACCCCCACCGGCACGGCCACGGCGGCCACAGCCATGACCACGACCACCCTCACGATCACGCGCACGACCACCACCATTACGACCACGACCACGACCACGACCACGACCACGACCACGACCACGACCACGGGCATGATCACGACCATGCGCACGGTCACGATCACGACCACACCCACCCGCACGACCGCAGCCACCCCCACTCCCACCCCCACACCATCGAGCACACTCATGGCGGGTTCACCCATTCCCACCCCGTCGCCCCCACCCTGCGCGGGACGATCCTCATGGGCTTCGCGGGCGGGCTCGTGCCCAGCCCGTCCGCCGTGGTGGTGCTCGTCGGAGCCGCGGCCCTGGGGCAGGCCTGGTTCGGGCTGCTGCTCGTCGTCGCGTACGGCGTCGGGCTGGCGCTCACCCTCACGGCCGCCGGGTACGCCGTCGTCAGGGCGGGCAGCGGCATGACCCGGCTGCTGGACCGGCGCCCCCGGTGGACGGCCGGACCGCTGGCGACCCTGGTGCGCCGCACCGCCCCGCTCGGCTCGGCCTTCGCCGTCGTCGTCCTCGGCGCCGGACTCGTGTTCAAGGGGGCGGCATCCGCACTGGGCTGAGTTACGTTCGTGAGGAAATCCGACGTCCTGGGGAAAACAGACCTCATGGAGATTCCGCCCGGCTGCGAATGGGGGCGCCGTGTCCGAAGAACCGGGCCATGAGCGGGTGATCGCGGGCCGCTACCGGCTCCTGGCACCGCTCGGCGAGGGCGGCATGGGGACGGTGTGGCGCGCCCGCGACGAGGTGCTGCACCGCGAGGTCGCCGTCAAGGAGGTGCGCGCCCCGGCCGGGCTGGGGGGCGACGACGTGCGGCGGATGTACGCCCGGCTGGAGCGCGAGGCGTGGGCCGCGGCCCGGGTCGCCAACCGGAACGTGGTCACGGTCTACGACGTGGCGACGGACGGCGGCCGGCCGTGGATCGTCATGGAGCTGGTCCGTGGCCTCTCCCTGGCCGAGGTCCTGGACGCGGAGGGCCCGATGGCGCCGCAGCGGGCCGCGCACATCGGCGCCGAGGTGCTGGCCGCGCTGCGGGCGGCGCACGAGGCCGGAGTGCTGCACCGGGACGTGAAGCCGGCCAACGTGCTGATCGCGAACGACGGCCGGATCGTGCTCACCGACTTCGGGATCGCCATGGTCGAGGGCAGCTCCGCGCTGACCATGACCGGGGAGGTCATCGGCTCGCCCGAGTTCCTCGCCCCGGAGCGGGCACTCGGCCGCACGCCCGGCCCCGAGTCCGACCTCTGGTCGCTCGGGGTGCTGCTCTACGCGGCGGTGCAGGGCCATTCCCCGTTCCGTCACGACACCCCGCTGAGCACCCTGCGCGCGATCGTCGACGAGGAGCTGCCGCCGCCGTACCGGGCCGGTCCGCTCACCCCCGTCATCGAGGGACTGCTGCGCAAGGACCCCGAGCAGCGGCTGCCGGCCGAGCGGGCCGAGCAGGACCTGCGGGTCATCGCCGCGGGCGGCTTTCCGCACGCGGACACCGTGCGGGCCGTTCCGTACCCGCCGACCGTGGCGGCTCACCCCGAGCCCTCTCCGACGCCCCCGATGCCGTTCCCGGGCGGGCCGGCGGCGTCCGGGTCGGGGGCGACGACGACGGCCACCGGTCGGGACCGTGACCGCCGGGCCGGCCGGGTGCTGGTCGCGGGCGTGGTCGCGCTGGCGCTGGCGGTGGGCGGGCTGACGTACGCGCTGCTGAACAACGGCGACGGCGACGGGAACGGCGACCGCGGTGCCGGGGTGGGAACGCCCACCGAGACGAAGAGCGCGCCGCCGAACACCGGGAGCGGGAAGTCGAGCCCCTCCCCGACGCCGAGCGAGAGCGAGAGCGAGGAGAGCAGTCCGCCGCCGCAGTCGGTGCGGGTCGGCCTGGACGGCACGCGCACGGACTACTCGGGGCCGTGCCCGCCGCCGAACGAGCGGGCGCCGAGGTTCACGGCCACGTTCACGGTGGGGCGGCTGCCGGCCGAGGTGCGCTACCGCTGGGTGACGCAGGACGGCACGGTGCTCGACGGGGGCTGGAAGACGCTGTCGTTCCCGGAGGGCGGCGGCCGGACGAAGCAGGACGCGGTGACCGTGACGACGGACGCGGAGAGCGGGACGTTCGAGAACGAGATCGGCGTCGAGGTGCGGGAGCCGGTGCGTACGACGTCCGGGTCGGTGCCGTTCTCGATCGCCTGTGAGACGGAGACCCCGACGGACGGGGCCTCCCCTTCTCCTTCGGGCACCGGTTCGGACGGGGGTTCGGACACGGAGTCGGACACGGACTCCGGCTGAGCGGTCAGTCGTTGGCGTTGAGCACGGGCAGGTAGCCGCCCGACTGGCCGGGTGCCTTCGGGTGGTAGGACTCGCCGATGTTGAGCCAGTTGACGCTGTGCAGCCAGGAGTCGCCGGAGCAGATCTCGTGGCCGGTGAAGGTGCCGCGTACGTCGCCGAAGGTGAAACCGTGGTCGGCGGCGCGCTTGCCGATGGCGGTGTTGAGGTGGTCGGAGGCGTCGTTGATGGCCTTGCGCTTGGTCTCGGAGAGGCCGAGGCAGGTGGTGCCGAGCTTGTAGAAGCGGGGGTAGCCGAGCACGACGACGCGGGCGTTGGGCGCCTTGGAGCGGATCGCCGAGTACACGCTGTCGAGCTTGCCGGGCAGGGTGGAGTCGACGTACGCGCGGGCGGTGTTGATGCGGGAGACGCAGGCGCTGTCGGACTGGGTCACACAGGTCGTCATGACGTCGGCGAACCCGGCATCGTTGCCTCCGACGCTGACGGAGACGAGGGCGGTGGCGGCGCTGAGCGGGGCGAGCTGTCCGGAGAGAACATCACCCGTTCGGGCGCCGGAGCAGGCCGTGAAGTCGAAGGTCGAGGGTGAGTGGGCGGCGGCCCAGAGGTAGGGGTAGGCCTTCGTGCTGCGCTTGCAGTCGCCGCTGGAGCTGATGTAGCTGCCGGCGCCCACTCCGGAGGAGTAGGAGTCACCGAGCGCCACATAGCCGCCAGTTGCGACGATCGAGGACGCCTGCGCCGTGGCTGCCCCGGTGAGGGCGGTGCCGGCGGCGAGGAGGAGCGAGCTCACGAGGACGACAAGTCGGGAACGTCTCATGGAACCTCCCTTTAGCAGGATCTCTGCCATAACCGTCGTAGCAGCTACGCGTGTTGACAGGAAGTGTCCATGCCAAGTCTTTTCGGCCCTTTTCACGGCATGTGGCGCGTTCACCACACCTCTCGTCACGTATCCGCCCGCACTTGTTACGTGCCCATGACAGATTTGTTGACGACCGCTCAACTCTCTTGTTCTACGCCGGTAGATGGTCGACGCTTTACTCCGGCCGCGAGCGGAACGCGACGCTCCCGGTCCGTGTGCGCGAGCACGCGCACACCCCCCACATGACGCGCGCCCCACCCAGGCGCGCGCCGCCTAGAGGAGGACTCCCTCGTAATGGCACAACTGCGTAGCAAGAGACTCGGATTCGCCGCCGTCACCCTGTCGGCGACCGCCGCCCTCGTGGGCGGGCTCACCGCCCTCCCCGCCCAGGCCGCCCCCGCCGAGGGCCGGGTGCTCGCCGCCGACTCCCCGGCCGCCGTCAAGGACAGCTACATCGTCACGCTCAAGAAGAGCGCGGGCCTGAAGGCGTCCTCGGCAGCGGGCAAGAACCTCGTGAAGGAGTACGGCGGCACGGTCGAGAAGACGTTCGGCAAGGCGCTGAACGGCTACTCCGCCGAACTCTCCGCCGCCGAGGCCAGGCGCCTCGCCGCCGACCCGGCGGTGGCCTCGGTCGAGCAGAACCAGCGCGTCCAGCTCTCCGCGACCCAGACCAACGCCCCCTGGGGCCTGGACCGCGTCGACCAGGCCTCGCTCCCGCTCTCCGGCACCTACACCTACCCGGACAGCGCGGGCAGTGGTGTGACGGTCTATGTGATCGACACCGGTGTGCGCATCACCCACCAGCAGATCAGCGGTCGTGCCGCGCACGGCTACGACGCCGTCGACGGCGACACCAACGCCTCCGACGGCAACGGCCACGGCACCCATGTGGCCACCACCATCGCGGGCTCGACCTACGGCGTCGCCAAGAAGGCGAAGATCGTGGGTGTGCGGGTGCTGAACAACAGCGGCTCCGGCACCACGGCGGGCGTGATCGCGGGCGTCGACTGGGTGACGCGCAACCACTCGGGCCCCTCGGTCGCCAACATGTCGCTCGGCGGCGGCGCCTCCACCGCCCTGGACACGGCGGTCCGCAACTCCATAGCCAGCGGCGTCACCTACGCCGTCGCCGCGGGCAACAGCAGCACCACCGCCTCCTCGTCCTCCCCGGCCCGGGTCGCCGAGGCGATCACCGTCGGCGCCACCACCAGCACCGACGCCAAGGCGAGCTACTCCAACTACGGCTCGGCCCTGGACATCTTCGCGCCCGGCTCCTCCATCACGGCCGGCTGGCACACCAGTGACACCGCCACCAACACCATCTCCGGCACCTCGATGGCGACCCCGCACGTCGCGGGCGCCGCGGCGGTCTACCTGGCGGGCCACACCTCCTCCACCCCGGCCCAGGTCGCCTCGGCCCTGGTCGGCGGCGCGGTCACCGGCAAGGTCACGAGCGCGGGTTCGGGTTCGCCGAACCGGCTGCTGCAGCTCGTCCCGTAAGCACGAACATCTGAACGACCGTTCCCCGGCAGGCCTGACGCGCCTGCCGGGGAACGGCCGTTCATGCGACGGGAACCTTTCCACTCGCGCCCCACAACACACGTCACGCAACGACCAAACCAACAAAAACGTGAGCGGCCGTTCCAGGTCTTGCCATACGGGTTCAATCGTCAATACCGTCATACATCTCACCCGCATCGGTCCGTCAGTACGCGGCTCTAGGGGAGGGCTCAAGGACCGCGACGTACCGGCGCGGGGCGCGGTAGGGGGGTGCCGTGCTCGGTGACCGCAACTGTCTCCGGGCCGTGCCGCGCGGTCGGCTGCCGTTTTCCGGGGGTCGGCCAGCTTTGCCAGCTCACCCGGCGTGCCGAAGGTCCATCTCGGCGTGCCCCGGGTGAGAACCCCCCTTTCGAACCGGACTGGATCCGGACTGCCCTGGGGGGGCGGTCCACCGGACGAGAGGGCCCCGACTCATGAGCTCAGTTCTGCAGCCGGCCGTGACGGACGAGCATCCGCCGACCGCAGCGAAGTACCGGCCCGTCTCCTCTCACCTGGCGATAGCGCCGCCGGTGAGCGTGGTCATCCCGGCCATGAACGAGGCGGAGAACCTTCCGTACGTCTTCAAGACCCTGCCCGACTGGATCCACGAGGTGGTCCTGGTCGACGGCAACTCCACCGACGACACCGTCCGGGTGGCCCGCGAGCTGTGGCCCGAGGTCAAGGTCGTCGAGCAGCGCGGCAAGGGCAAGGGCGACGCCCTGATCACCGGCTTCCAGGCCTGCACCGGCGACATCATCGTGATGGTCGACGCCGACGGCTCGGCCGACGGCAACGAGATCGTGTCGTACGTCTCCGCCCTGGTCTCCGGCGCGGACTTCGCCAAGGGCTCCCGCTTCGCCAACGGCGGCGGCACCGACGACATGACCTTCATCCGCAAGCTCGGCAACTGGGCGCTGTGCACGGTCGTCAACCGCAAGTTCGGCGCCCGCTACACCGACCTGTGCTACGGCTACAACGCCTTCTGGCGGCACTGCCTCGACAAGATCGAGCTGGACTGCACCGGCTTCGAGGTCGAGACGCTGATGAACATCCGCGTCGTCAAGGCCGGCCTCAAGGTGCAGGAGATCCCGAGCCACGAGTACCTGCGCATCCACGGCACCAGCAATCTGCGGGCCGTGCGCGACGGGCTGCGCGTGCTGAAGGTGATCCTCCAGGAGCGCTCCAACCGCCGGGCTCTGCGCCGCCGTTCGGCACCGTCCCCGATGCTCGACGCCGTCCGGGGAGAGGCGCGTTGAGCGGTCCCGGCATCTCCGTCGTGATCTGCGCGTACACCGAGGACCGCTGGGAGGACATCCTCGCGGCGGTCTCCTCGGTGCGGGCGCAGTCCCGGCCGGCCCTGGAGACGCTGCTGGTCGTCGACCACAACCAGACCCTCCTGGACCGGCTCGGCAAGGAGTACAAGGAAGCCGACGACGTGCGGGTGCTCGCCAACGCGGGCCCCCGCGGCCTGTCCGCCGGCCGCAACACCGGCATCGCCGCCGCGCGCGGCGAGGTAGTGGCGTTCCTCGACGACGACGCCGTGGCGGAGCGCGACTGGCTGCGGCACTTCACCGAGGCGTACGAGGACCCGCGCGTGCTGGCGGTCGGCGGGCGCACGGTGCCGGTCTGGGCGTCGGGGCGGCGACCGGCCTGGTTCCCGGAGGAGTTCGACTGGGTGGTGGGCTGCACCTACCGGGGCTTGCCGCCCGGCCGGGTCCGGGTGCGCAACGTGCTCGGTGGCAACGCCTCGTTCCGCCGCAGCGCCTTCGACGCGGCGGGCGGCTTCGCCACCGGCATCGGCCGGGACGGCGACAAACGCCCGCTGGGCTGCGAGGAGACGGAACTGTGCATCCGCCTCAGCCGCGCCCGGCCCGACGCGGTGCTGCTGATCGACGACCGCGCGGTGATCCACCACCGGGTGCCCGAGGTCCGCGAGCACTTCCGTTACTTCCGCACGCGCGCGTACGCCGAGGGCCTGTCCAAGGCCCTGGTGGCCCGGAGTGTGGGCGCCGAGAAGGGCCTGGAGTCCGAGCGCCGGTACGCGACCCGGGTGCTGCCGGCCGGGGTGGCGCGGGGCCTTCGGGACGCGCTGCTGGCCCGGCCGGGGGGCGCGGGGCGGGCCGGCGCGATCGTGGCCGGAGTGCTGACGGCGGCGGGCGGATACGTCGTCGGCAGCGTCCGGGCCCGCCGGGGCGGCACCACGTTCCAGGTGCCCGAGGTGGAGGTGGCGGCCCGTGAGTGACATGCGCGTACCGATCCTCATGTACCACGCGGTCGCGACCGACCCGAACGAGGCGACCCGCGCGCTGTCCGTGACCCCTGAGGCGTTCGCCGAACAGATGGCGGTGCTCGCGGACCGGGGCCTGACCCCGCTCACCACGGCCGACCTGGCGGCACGCTGGCGCTCCGGCCGCCCGCTGCCGGACCGGCCGGTCCTCATCACCTTCGACGACGGCTACGAGGGCGTGCACCGGCACGCCCTGCCCGCCCTCGCCAAGCACGGCTTCCCGGCCACCCTGTTCGTCTCGACCGGGTGGCTGCGGGGGCCGTACGACACCGGGGGCGGCCTGGACACCATGCTCGACTGGGACCAGGTCCGCGAACTCGCGGCGGCGGGCGTCGAGATCGGCGGGCACAGCCACAGCCACCCGCAACTCGACCAGGTCTCCCACGCCACCCTGCGGTTCGAGCTGATCCACTGCAAGGAGATCGTCACCGACCAACTGGGCGCCGTACCGGCCTCGTTCGCCTACCCGTACGGCTACTCCAGCCGCCGGGTCCGGCAGACGGTGCGCGAGACGGGGTACACCCAGGCCCTCGCCGTGGGCAACGGCCTCGCGCGCCGCGCGCAGGGGCCGTACGCCCTGCGGCGCGTGACGGTGCGCCGCGGCACGGGCATCGACGAGTTCGAGCGGGTGATCGAGGGCCGCGCGATCGCCCGTACGTTCGCCAAGGACCGCGCCCTGACCAAGGGGTACGCCGTGGTCCGCGGGGCACGCCGGGCGGGTCGGCTGGTGTCCCGCCCCGGCGGCTGAGCCGCACCCGGGAACACGCCGCGTGCACCGGGAAACGGGGTGCACGCGGCGCCCTCGTGCCGGATCATGGCGGCATGTCTGGGAACCCGCACGAGACGCTGCCGATCCGGCTCACCGTCGACGACTCCGACTCCCCGTCCGACGTCGTCGACGCGCTGTTCCTCGGCCGCTTCGCGACGGGCGAGCAGCCGTACTCCCACGCGGCGAACATCGACCGCGTCCGGTCCGGGGCGACGCTGATGCCGCCCGGCGCCCGCGTGCTGCGCGTCGCCCGGGACGACGACCGCAGCGCCACCCTCGCGGAGGGCGACGGCTGGACGCTGCTGATCTCCCGCTGGAACCGGGGCGCCGACGTGACGGTGACGGCGACCAGCGCGGAGCTGGCGGAGAAGGTCCTCGACCAGGCCACGGACGGCGCGGCGGACGAGCCCGAACCGCAGCCGGAGAACGTCACGATGGGCTTCTGGTACGTCTCCCCGCGCCGCGGCCCGCACCGCACGACCCGCCAGATCGCGGCGGGCACCTGGGACGAGGTGCGGCCCAACTACACGGCGCCGGTGGCGGACGCCATGGACCGGCTGATGAAGACGACCCCCGAGGACATCGCGGGCCGTCTCCTGCTGCTGCACGGCCCGCCCGGCACCGGCAAGACGTCGGCGCTGCGGACCCTGGCCCGCTCCTGGCGCGACTGGTGCCAGGTGGACTGCGTCCTGGACCCCGAGCGGCTCTTCTCCGACGTCGGCTACCTCATGGACATCGCCATCGGCGAGGAGGACGCGGCGGGCAAGGGCCGCTGGCGGCTGCTGCTCCTGGAGGACTGCGACGAGCTGATCCGCGGGGAGGCCAAGCACACGGCGGGCCAGGCGCTGTCGCGGCTGCTGAACCTGACCGACGGGCTGCTCGGCCAGGGCCGCAACGTCCTCGTCGGCGTCACCACCAACGAGGACCTGGAGCGCCTGCACCCGGCCGTGGTCCGCCCCGGCCGCTGCCTCGCCCGCATCGAGGTGGGTCCGCTGACCCGCCGGGAGGCGGTGGGCTGGCTCGGCACGGAGGAAGGCATCGGCCGCGAGGGCGCCACCCTGGCCGAGCTGTACGCGCTGCGCCGGGGCACGTCCCCGACGGCCCTGCCGGAGCCGCGTGAGGGTGCGGACGCGGGGCTGTACCTGTAGCCCGGTCCCGCACAACCGCCTCTCACCTCCCCATTACCCGGGTGTGCCAAGGTGGCCGCGGCGGCGGCACCACGCTGCGCCGGGACGAAGGAGGGCTCTGATGGCACACACGGCACCCACCGTGTTCGGCGAACCCGCCCACCGCCTCGCGCGGTGGGTCCTGCCCGTCGCCCTCGGTGTCGTCTACGGCAACTGGGTGGCGGTGAACCGGCGTCACGGCGGTCCCATCACCGGGCCGGACGTGGCGTGGGGCGTGTGGAGCGCGCTCGCCTTCGCGGCCGTCTGCGTCGCCGTGGTCCAGGTGACCCGGCGTCTGCGGCGGGAGCTGCACGCCCTGCACGCCCTGCTCCGGGCCGTCTTCGCCGGGGCCGCGCTGGGCTTCCTCTACAGCCAGACCGGCGACGACCTCCGCCCGGTGGTCATCACGTCGGTGCTGGTCACGGCGGCCGTCTTCCTGCTGCTGTTCTACCGCTTCCACACGCGCGCCGACGCGTAGCGGTTCGGCGGACCGGGTCGCCACCGCCCCCTCCGGGACGTCCGGTGCTTTGATGGGGGTATGACCCTGTACGTCGGTACGTCCGGGTGGCAGTACAAGGACTGGCGGGACGTCCTGTACCCGTCCGGGCTGCCGATGCGGCTCTGGCTGGAGGAGTACGCGGGGCACTTCGCCACCGTCGAGATCAACAACGCCTTCTACCGGCTGCCGGCCCGGGAGACCTTCGAGGACTGGCGCGGGCGGGTGCCGCCGGACTTCGTCGTGGCGATCAAGGCGAGCCGCTATCTGACCCACATCAAGCGGCTGAAGGACCCCGAGGAGCCGGTGCACCGCCTGATGAGCCACGCGGCCGGTCTCGGCGACCGCCTCGGGCCGGTCCTCCTCCAGCTCCCGCCCAACCTGCGCGCCGACCCGGGCCTGCTGGACACCTGCCTGGCCTGCTTCCCGGCCTCGACCAGGGTCGCGGTCGAGCCCCGCCACGACTCCTGGTGGACGCCGGAGGTCCGCTCGGTCCTGGAGTCCCGGCGCGCCGCCCTGTGCTGGGCCGACGTCCTCGCCCGTCCCGCGACACCGCTGTGGCGCACCACCGACTGGGGCTACGTCCGCTTCCACCAGGGCCGTGCCCACCCCTGGCCCCGCTACGGCCGCCGCTCCCTCGCCACCTGGCTCGACCGCATCGCCACGACCTGGACCGGCGGCGAGGACGTCTACGCGTACTTCAACAACGACCCGGGCGGCGCGGCCGTGGCGGACGCGAGGGCGTTCGCGCGGGCGGGGAGGTCGGCGGGCCTGGAGATCACCCGGACGCCGGAGCACCCGGTCCGCACGTGACAGGCGCTGCTCAGCACGTCGCCCCGTCCCCCGGGCGCCCCTCGGCACATGCCCTGTCCCCCGGGCGCCCCTCAGCGCGTCGCGCTATCCCCCGTGGGCCGCCCGCAGGGCGTCCCGTACCGCGGCGAGCGCCGCGTCCTCCCCCTGCCCCAGCCGACGGGCCCGCTCCACGTACGCCTGGGCGGCGGACGCCAGCTCCCGTTCCGCCGCCGAACCGGCGGCGGCCACGAACGTGCCGTTGCGGCCCCGCGTCTCGATCACGCCGTCCGCCTCCAGCGCGCGGTACGCCTTCGCGACCGTGTTCGCCGCGAGGCCCAGCGACTCGGCCAGCCCACGCACGGTCGGCAGCCGGTATCCCACCGGCAGTTCGCCCGACCGCGCCTGCTCGGAGATCCGCGCCCGCACCTGCTCGTAGGGCGGGGCGCTGTCGTCGATGTCGATCTTCAAGGTCACAGGGCCGATTGTCCCGCACGGGACGGAAAATGAGAGGCACCCGGGGCACGCCCCCACGTAACGTCCGCCTCCATGACCGTGATCGTGCGCGACCTGCGACCCGATGTCCGAGCCGACGCCGAGGGGTTCTCCACCACCCGCCGCCTCGCCCTCCCCTACATGCTCTCCACGCCCGAGTCCGTGGTGCACACCCTGACCCACGCCCACCCTGACGCCCACTTCACCCAGCTCGTCGCCGAGGAGGACGGGGAGATCATCGGCACGGCCCAGGTCAGTGTCGCCCACGACAGCCCGGAGCCCGGCCAGGGATCCGCCAACATCTACGTGCGTCCCGACCGCAGGCGCCGCGGCGCCGGTTCCCTCCTGCTGCGCACCGCCGAGGAGCGTCTCGCGGCGCTGGGCGTCACCAAGCTGTTCGCCTGGGTGCTGGACGAGCCGGAGAACCGCGCCTTCGCCGAGCGACACGGCTTCCGGGCCAGCCGGTCCGCCTACTTCCTCCGCCTCGACCTGACGGCCGGCACCCTGCCGCCCCGCCAGGACCCGCCGGCCGGCGTGGAGCTGCGCACCGCCGCCGACTTCGCGGACGACCCGCGCCCGCTGTTCGAACTGGACGCGGAGGTCGTGAGCGACGAACCCGGTGACATCGCCGTCGAATTTACCGACTACGAGGCGTGGCTGGAGGAGAACTGGAGGCACCCGCTGCTGAACCGCGATCTGACCGCGGTCGCCGTCGTCGACGGCCGGCCGGCCGCCTTCAGCGTCGCCCACACCGACGGCACCCGCTACGGCACCGCCATGACGGGCACCGCCCGCGCGTTCCGCGGCCGGGGCCTGGCGAAGCTCGCCAAGAACGAGTCCCTGCACCGGGCGCGGGCGGCGGGGTACCGGGAGGCCTTCACCGGCAACGACACCGGCAACGACCCCATGATCGCCATCAACAAGTGGTTCGGCTACGAGATCGCCGCGACGGAGGTGCGCCATGTCCGCGAACTCGGCTGACCGCCCCGCGCGGCTGGACGTCGTCCTCGTCAAGGCGGGCCGCACGAAGATCCGTTACAGCAGCGAGCTCCTCGCGGACGATGGCACCCGCATCGCGGTCCGCGCCCCCTGGGCGGGCTCCGGGGTCCGCGACTTCGGCTTCGTCCGCTTCGAGCCCGGGGACGTCTTCACCGAGTTCTACTGGCGCGACCGCTGGTACGCGGTGAAGGAGGTCCGCTCCGCCACGGGCGCGCTGAAGGGCTGGTACTGCGACATCACGCGCCCGGCGCGGCGCTCCGGGCCGGAGCTGGTCGTCGAGGACCTCGACCTGGACCTGTGGCGCTCCGCGGACGGCACGGACGTACGGCGCCTGGACGAGGACGAGTTCGCCGACAGCGGCCTGGCGGAGTCGGATCCCGGTGCGGCGCGAGCCGCCCTGGCGGCCCTCGACGAGCTGGAGTCACGCGCCCGCGGCGGAGGCTTCGCCGAGCTCCTGGCCTGACGCCCGGGCCGGCGCGACCACCGCGTACCGCTCGTCCGTCACCTCCTTGCCCCACAGCAGCGGGTCGCCCGACAGCCGCTCCACGCGCACCTGCCCGGCGATCGGGGTGAGGAGGCCCACGAGCCGGTCCGCCGGTATGCCGACCGGGTCGGTGCTCCCCCAGACGCCCTCGACCAGGACGAGCCGCCCGCCCGGCCGCAGCAGCCCGCACCAGTGCCTGAGGGCGCGGGCGGGGTCGGGCAGGGCCCACAGGACGTGCCGGACGAGCACGGCGTCGAAGCGCTGCTCCCCGACGGGCGGTGCCGCGGCGTCGCCCACGAGGAACACCGCGTCGCGCCCGGCCAGTTTCTCCCGGGCGAGCGTCACCATCGCCGGGGAGAGGTCCACGCCCGTCACCTGGTGCCCCTGCTCGGACGCGAGGAGTGACAGGCTGCCCGTGCCGCAGCCGAGATCGAGGACGTCGCCGGCGCGTCCGGGCAGCCAGCCGCGCAGCCGCCCGGCCCAGGCGCGGCGCACCGCGGGGTCGCTCAGTCCGTGGTCCGGTTCCTCGTCGAAGGAGGCGGCCCGCGCGTCCCAGTCCACGTTCGCCGAGGTCATGCCGTCACTCTGGTTCGTCATGCGCCCAAGAGTGACACCCGCCACTGACACTCGAATCGTGACTGCCGCCACTGACAGACCAGGAGCGATGAGGAACTCTCCCCCGAAAGGTCTACCTCCGTGAGAACGCGGAACCCGGTAGACCCGTAAGGAGGCAGCCATGCGCCGTGTGACCGTGCAGAAGCCCCTGAAGAAGACGGACGTCCGCCGGGTCCGCGAAGAGGCCGACGAGCGTCCCGCCGGGCGCCCGGAGGTCCGCAAGGACATCGCACGCACCTGGTGGCCGGACGCCTGAGCGGCCGGTACCGATCACGAGACGCACGCGTCAGAGCAGCCGCTTGCGGTAGTGGACACGATCGTAGGACCCGTCCATGCGGCGCTCCACCAGCTCGTAGCCGTACTTCGGATAGATCTTCTGGTTCTCCCACATCAGCGCGTTCGTGTAGAGCCTGACCTCGGACAGGCCCAGCGCACGCGCGTGTGCGTCCACGAAACGCAGCAGCCGCCGCCCCACTCCGCGCCCGTGCGCGGTGGGGTGGACGGCGATGGTGTCGAGGAAGAGGTGGCCCTCGAACGCCTCGACGACCACCAGGCCGAGCACCGGATCCCCGGTCACGAACACCCTGCCCGCGGCCACATTCGCCGCGTGGTCCTCCTCCATGGGCTGCGGCACCCGGCCGATGCGCTCGACGTAGGGGCGGAAGGCCGCGTCGATCACATCCGCGACGGCCGGTACGTCGGCGGCGCCGGCCGGCCGGATCTCCTCGTCTGCCATGCCGTGACGGTACCTACCTGATGCCAGTCTGAGCACTCCCTTAACGCGACCATAAGGATCTCCTCCACCCGCCTTCAGCAGGCGATTTCCCGCTCCTCGGGGGCTAGCTTCGGATCACCCCACGGGATTCGGCCCGTTCGGGCCCGGCCCTGAACCACGCACCGTTTCGAGGAGTTCCCGCATGCCCGCACGCCGCACGGTAGCCAGCGTCGCCGCCCTCGGCGCCCTTCCGCTCGCCCTCACCGCGCTGACCGCCACACCGGCGGCCGCGCACGGCTCGATGGGCGACCCGGTCAGCCGGGTCTCGCAGTGCTACGCCGAGGGCCCGGAGAGCCCAAAGTCGGCCGCCTGCAAGGCCGCGGTGGCGGCGGGCGGCACCCAGGCCCTCTACGACTGGAACGGCGTCCGCATCGGCGACGCGGGCGGGCGCCACCAGCGGCTCATCCCGGACGGCAAGCTGTGCAGCGCGAACAACGAGCAGTTCAAGGGGCTCGACCTGGCCCGCGCCGACTGGCCCGCGACCACCGTCAAGAGCGGTGCGCACACCTTCAAGTACCGCGTGACGGCCCCTCACAAGGGCACCTTCACGGTGTACCTCACCAAGCCCGGCTACGACCCGGCCCAGCCGCTCGCCTGGGACGACCTGGACCTGGCGAACCCGGTGGCCACGGCCACCGACCCGGCCGCCGCGGGCGGTTTCTACACCTTCTCCGGCAGCCTGCCCGAGCGTTCCGGCAAGCACGTGCTGTACGCGGTCTGGCAGCGCTCGGACAGCCCGGAGGCGTTCTACTCCTGCTCGGACGTCAGCTTCGGCGGCGGTACGGCGGCCGGCGGCGGCGAGTCGTCCGGTGAGGGCGGGGCGTCCGGCGGTGCCGCTCCGGCCCCGTCCGCCTCCGCCCCCACCGAGGAGCAGATCGAGCAGGGCAACGACAAGTCGACGATCGAGCACGGCGGGCACGGCGACGACGACCCGAGCACCTCGGCGGAGCCCGCCGCGGCCCCGAAGGACACCGCCCCGGACGAGCCGAAGGCGGCAGCCGCCGCTCCCAACGAGCCGAAGGCCGCGGGTGCCACCGCCGATCTCGCGGAGACCGGCGGTGACGGCAGCACTCCGTACGTCGCGATCGGCGGCGCGGCCGCGCTGGCGCTGGGCGCGTCGGCCCTGTTCCTGTCGGCGCGGCGCCGGGCGGTGAGCGGCGGGCGGCACGGCCGCTGACCTTCGCCACCTCCCCCGATTCGGGGCCTGTCCGGCGGCTCAGGCCGGACAGGCCCCGAAACGTTTCCCTGACACGTGTCAGACGCCTTGCGTGTCGAACGACACGTGTCAGTCGAACGCCGAAGCACAGGTGGTGGGCGTCGCCCGAGCCGGATCGAGTGCGTTGGCCACCTCGTGGAAGGCGATCCGGTCCAGCAGCCCGACGGCCACGTGCTCCGACAGGTCGACGGGACACAGGTCCTGGAGCAGGACGTTGCGCACGTCCGGCCCGCTCAGGTACTGGCTGCGCCACGGTGTGACGACCTCGTCGTACTTGGTGGCGATGACGGTGTAGCGCACGCCGGGCACGGTGTCGCCGCCGGCGTTGAGCTTCTTCAGGAAGTCGGAGCCGACGACCTGGTCGGCGAGGGCGGGCGTGTTCTTCGACAGCAGGTCGGCGGCGCCCGGGAAGTAGGGCAGCAGGCGGGTGAAGCCGTTGAGGTCGGTGCCGTGGTTGCTGGGCGCGATGCCGACCAGGGCGTTCACCTTGGCGGCTCCGCCGAGGAACCGCAGGTACCAGCGGGGCATCATGCCGCCCTGCGAGTGTCCGACGAGGTCGGTCTCGGCGGCGCCGGTGGCGGCGAGCACCTTGTCGACGAAGTCCCTCAGCTGTGCGGCGGACTTCTCGACGGGGCCGAGGCCGTGGAAGAAGGGGACGCCTTCCACCTGGCCGTAGTCGAGGGAGAAGACGCAGTAGCCGCGGACCTTCAGATAGGGGGCGAGGCCCAGCCAGTTGTCGACGGAGTTCCCGAGGGTGCCGTGGACCAGGACGACGGGGCGGGGGTGGGCGGCCGAGGGCTTGCAGGAGTAGTCGTTCCAGCCGGAGCTCGAAGCGTCGGCGGCCTGGGCGGTGGTGGTGGCGGGGACGGTGGCGATCGCGGCGGTCAGCAGCAGTGCGGCCAGGGGTCTGAGCGCTCGTTTCCAGGGCAGCATCGGGTGATCTCCTTGCGGCTCAAGGGGGTGCGACGGCACGAAACCCTGTGATCCGGATCACGAGGATGCTGTTCACTCGTCAAGTTACGAGCGGGTAGTCAAACTGGGAAGTTACGCGTCAGTAAAAACTTCCAGCGGTAACCGACGCCGCCGGACCCGCCTGACACCTCCTCACCAGGCAGGCCGCACCGGCCCGCGGGGGGCGATCCGCAGCAACTGCTCCCCCAGGACACGCACTTCCCGCTCCCCCAGCAGGTCCCCCCATTCCCCCACGGCTTCCGCGGCCGCCTCCTCGGCCGCCCGCGTACAGTCCCACCCCCGCCCGGTCAGCACGACCAGCCGTGCCCGGGCGTCCTCGGGATGCGGCCGCCGCTCGGCATACCCCTTGCGGACCATCTCGTCGACGAGCTGACTGGCGGCCTGCTTGGTCACCCCGAGGTGGACGGCCAGGTCGGTGACCGTCGCGCCGTCCGGCGCGAGCCGGGCGAAGGCGAAGCCGTGCGCGGGGCGCAGCCCTTCGAATCCGCGCGCGACCACGCCCTCGTGGATGCGCTGTGTGAGCCCGCCGGCGGCGGCGAGCAGGGCGGCGGACAGGGCCATGGCCTCGGAGTTCTGCACGCATGCATTGAAACACCCTTGACGCGATGGTCAAGCAGCTTGACCATGTAGTCAAGCTGCTTGACTACATGGAGGCCGTCATGCCCGTCGTCCGCGCATCCCAAGCCGTCACCCACGAGATCCACGGCGCCCGCTTCGTCTCGTACGCCACGCCCCGCAGCGGCAGCGAGGAGCTGTGCGCCTGGCGCGGTGAGATCCCCGCCGGGCTCAAGGCGCCGGCGCACACCGTCAGCCGGGAGGAGATCTTCCATCTGCTCGACGGCGAGCTGCTGATCACCCTCGACGGCCGCACCGAGCGGATCGCGGCGGGCGACACCGTGATCGTCAACGCCGGTGCCACCCTGACCGTCGAGAACCCCACCGACCGGACCGCGCACTCCTGGGTGACCACCTCCGTGGGCCTGGAGGCACGGCTCACCGACGGCACCCGGCTCGTGCCGCCGTGGGCCAACTGACGTCACGCAGGAGGATCTACGCCGCCAGTCCCCCTAGTCCCCCGGGCATCACCGCCCGCGGCCCGAACTTCGCCCGCGCGCGGTCGGCGACCTCCTCGATGCGGCGGACCTTCTCGTCCACGGGGTCGAAGGTCAGCTGGTGGGAGGCCTGGTCGGCGGGGTCGAGCCCCTCGGCGCGCAGGGCGATCGCCCGGACCCGGGCGCGCTGCAGCCCGAGCGCCTCGTACATGCGGTACGCGGCCCTGGTCAGCGCCGGGGAGTGCGCGGTCGGTTCGGTCAGCGTGCGGCTGCGGGTCGTGGCGGACCGGTCGGCGTAGCGCACGGTGAGGGTGAGCGTGCGGCAGACCTTCTCCAGGGCGCGCAGCCGGGCGCCGATCTCCTCGGTGGCCGAGAGCAGTGCCCGGCGGTGCCGGTCCGGGTCCAGTTCGTCGCGTTCGAAGGGGCGTTCCGCGGCGAGGGACCGCGAGACGGCGTTCGGCACGACCCTGCCGCGGTCGACGCCGTTCGCCTTCTCGTGCAGCTCGCGGCCGGCCTTCGCGCCGACCAGCCGCTGCAGCGTGGACAGCGGTGCGGCGGCGACCAGGCCGAGGGTGTCGAGGCCGTACTCGCCCAGCGTCCGGGCGGTCGCGGCGCCCACGCCGGGCAGCGCGGCGACGGGCTTGTCCGCGAGGAACTCCGCGATGGCGTCCTGCCCCTCGGGCACCGCGCAGGTCATCCCGGGCAGGGCGTCGCGCAGCGCCACGCGCGCCAGCATCGGCCCGGGCCCGGCGCCGATCAGGCAGTCGACGCCGTACAGCGCGAGCGACCGCACCCGGATCACCGAGGCCAGTTCGACGGCGTCCCGCCCGAAGTACCGCTCGGCGCCCCGCAGGTCGGCCAGCGCCCCGTCGGGCGGCAGGGCCTGGACGACGGGGGTGAACTCCTCCAGCATCCCGAGCAGTCGGGGCAGGTCGGCCTCGCGGGCCGGAGGCAGCTGGAAACGTACGCAGAGGATGGTCATCCCGCACTCCCCGGACTCTGGTGCCACAACTTTCTTCCCACCGCGGGCCCTTCGCCCGCGGGGCGCAGATCGGCCCAGGGGTGCATCTCGTACCCCGTGGGCATGCGGATCTTCCGCTGCTCCATCGGATCCCGGGCCGCGGAGCCCGCCGGCGCGGGCGCTCCCTCGGAGCCGGCGAGCCGCCGGCGCGCGGCCCCCTCACCGTCATCGCCGGCCCCACCGGAATCGCCGGCACCGGCCAACCGGGCCGCGACGCCCTCCAGTCCCTCCTCCCGGCGCACCTCCAGCAGGTCCGCGAGGTTCCAGACGGCGGACCCGACCACGCTGAGGCTGCGCGGGCCGCGCCGCTGCACCACCCCGCGCACCAGCAGCAGCCAGGAGTGGAAGACGGTGTGGGCGCAGGCGTCGTGGGAGTCGTCGAAGAAGGCGAGGTCGACCAGGCCCGTGCCGTCGTCCAGGGTGGAGAAGATGACCCGCTTGCCGGACCGGATCGGCGGCGTCTGGGTGGCCGCCTTGGCGCCCGCGACCAGCACCGTCTCCCCGTGCCGGGCCTCGCGCAGCCGCCGCGCCGACACCACGCCCAGTTCGTCGAGGAACGGCCGGTGGTCGTCCATCAGGTTGCGTGAGGCGTCCATGGACAGCACGCCCAGCTCGGCGCTGAGCCGCTCCGCGGAGGTGAGGTCGGGCAGTCCGGCCGGGGCGGTCTTCCGCCCGCCGGCCAGCGGCAGTTGGCCGCCGCCCGCGCCCCGCGCGCCCCGGTGCAGCTCGGTCAGATGCAGTTGCAGGTCACGGCGGTTGGCGCCGAACGCGTCCAGCGCGCCCACCTGCGCGAGCCGCTGGGCCAGCGGACGGCTGGGCCGGCCCCGCTCCCAGAAGTCGACCAGCGAGGCGTAGGGCTGCCCCTCGGCGATCCGCGCCGCCTCGGCCTCGCTGATGCCGTGCACATCGGAGAGCGCCAACCGCAGACCCCATTTACCGGACACCAGTTCGATACGGTGTGCGACCCCCGACTTGTTCACGTCCAACGGCAGCACGGGCACCCCGCGCCGCCGCGCGTCCGCCAGCAGCAGCCGCTTCGGGTACATGCCGGGGTCGTGCGTGAGCAGCCCCGCGTAGAAGGCGGCGGGGTGATGCGCCTTCAGCCACGCCGACTGGTACGTCGGTACGGCGAAGGCGACCGCGTGGGCCTTGCAGAAGCCGTACGACCCGAAGGCCTCGACGATCTCCCAGGTCCGCTGAATCGTTTCCGCGTCATAGCCGTTCGCCGCCGCGTGCTGCGCGAACCACACCTTGATCCGCCCCTGCGACTCCGGGTCGGACAGCCCGCGCCGCACCCGGTCGGCCTCACCGCGCCCGCAGCCGGTCATGATGTCGACGATGTCGATGATCTGCTCGTGGAAGACGACGACCCCGTACGTCTCCTTCAGCGGACCTTCGAGATCCGGGTGCGGGTAGCGGATCGGCGCCCGCCCGTGCCGCGCCTCGATGAACGGCCGCACCATGTCGGCGGCGACCGGCCCGGGCCGGAACAGCGAGATGTCGACGACGAGATCGTGGAAGTCGGCCGGCTGGAGCCGCCCGACCAGGTCCCGCTGCCCGGGCGACTCGATCTGGAAGCAGCCGAGCGTCTCGGTGGACCGGATCAGCCGGTACGTCTCCGGATCCCCCGGCGGCAGGGCGTCCAGATCGACCGTCTCCCCCGTGACCCGCTCCACTTCCTCCACCGCGTGCGCCATGGCCGACTGCATCCGCACCCCGAGCACGTCGAGCTTCAGCAGCCCGAGGTCCTCGACGTCGTCCTTGTCGAACTGCGACATCGGAAAGCCCTCACCGCTGGTCGGCATGACCGGCGTACGGGCGAGCAGGGAGGCGTCGGACAGCAGCACCCCGCACGGGTGCATGGCCACCCCGCGCGGCAGGGCGTCAAGACCCTCGACCAGCTCCCACAGCTTCCCGTACTTCTCCTTCTCCCCCGCCAGGGCACGCAGTTCGGGCAGTTCCTCCAGCGCGGCACGGGCGTCCCGCGCCCGGATGTGCGGGAAGGACTTGGCGATGCGGTCGATGTCGGCCGGGTCCATGGACAGGGCGGCCCCCACATCCCGGATCGCGTGCCGCACGCGGTACGTCTCCGGCATCGCGACCGTCGCGACCCGCTCGGTGCCGAACCGGTCGATGATCGCGCGGTAGACCTCCAGCCGGCGCGCGGACTCCACGTCGATGTCGATGTCGGGCAGCACGACCCGCTCCTTCGACAGGAACCGCTCCATCAGCAGCCGGTGCTCGATCGGATCAGCGTGCGCGATCCCGAGCAGATGGTTGACGAGCGACCCGGCGCCGGACCCCCGGGCGGCGACCCGGATGCCCATCTTCCGTACGTCGTCCACCACTTGGGCGACGGTCAGGAAGTAGGAGGCGAAGCCGTGGTGGGCGATGATGTCCAGCTCGTGGTGCATCCGCTCCCAGTACTCCCGCCGCCGGTCGTACCCGTGCAGCACCATGCCCGCCGCCGCCCGTGAGGCCAGCGTCCGCTGGGCGGTGCGGCGCCCGGCGCCGACCAGGTGCGGCTCGGGGAAGTGGACGGTCCCGATCCCGAGGTCGTCCTCGGGGTCGACCAGGCACTCGGCGGCCGTGGCCTCGGTCTGCTCCACCAGCCGGTGAGCGGTGTCCCGCCGGAACCCCGCGGCCTCCACGATCCGCTCGGCGGCACGCACCATGGCCCCCGGGTCCTTGAGCCAGGCCTCCCCGGAGTCCAGCTCCTTGGTCGGGTCGATGGGCACCAGGCGCCGGGCGGCGTCCAGCACGTCGGCGACCGGCCCCAGCCCCGGGTCGGCGTACCGCACGGCGTTGGTGAGCACGGGCCGGATCCGCTGCTCGGCGGCGAACCCGACGGTACGGGCGGCCAGCCGCAGCGACCCGGGCCCGGTGCCTTTCCGGCCGTGCCAGACGGCCTCCAGCCGCAGGTCGTCGCCGTAGACCTCCCGCCAGGGCACGAGCAGCCGCGCCGCCCGGTCGGGACGCCCCGCGGCCAGGGCGCGCCCGACGTCCGAGTCCGGCCCGAGCAGCACGGTCAGTCCCTCGGCCTGGTTGCGGTCCCACGGCAGCAGGGGCGTCCCCTCCCCCTCGTGGGCGGCCGAGACGAGCCGGCACAGTTCCCCCCACCCCCAGGCCCCGTCCCGGGCGAGGAAGATCACCCGGGGAGCCGACTCATCGACGAAGGCGCCGCCGCGCACCGGGGTCCGGCGCCGCCCCTGCCGCCCGGCCGCGCCCGGAGGCTCCGCTCCCGCCACCGCCAGATCCGCGCCGAACAGCGGACGGACCCCCGCCTTCCCGCAGGCCTTGGCGAACCGGACGGCACCGGCAAGCGTGTCGCGGTCGGTGAGGGCCAGGGCGTCCATGCCCCGTTCGGAGGCACGTTCGGCCAGCCGCTCCGGGTGCGAGGCTCCATAGCGCAACGAGAACCCGGAGACGGTGTGCAGATGCGTGAAGCCCGGCACACGCACCTCCCGCACTCGTGAACCACACCGGCTCTCGAACATCTGTTCCCAGCTACCTCACCCCCACCATACCCCCATCCTCGAATGTATGTGCGACATCTGTTCGGCCCCGCCCCACCTGCGGAAACACCGCGCACCCCCTCGACCGTGGAGGCATGCCGCACCGCTCGTTCGTCGCCGAGGTGAGAGACGCCGTCACCCCCTGCTCATCCTCGGCGTGCTCGCGCTCCAGCTGCTCTTCATCGCCTCCTACGTAGGCGCACTGCCCGATCCGAAACCCAAGGACGTGCCCTTCGGCCTGGTCGCCCCGGGGGGACGCGTCCGCCCGAGCGGTGACCCGGCTGGAACGCCTCCCGGGCTCCCCCCTGGATCCCCGCGTCCTGCCGGACGAGGCCACGGCCCGGGAGCGGATCCGGGACCGGGACATCGACGCGGCGCTGATCATCGACCCCGCCGACACCACCGGCCATCAACGCCGGGGCACGACCCGCCAACCCCTCCCGCGCCGCGATCCGCCTGGCGGTGATGGCCCTGGTCGCGATCACCGGCGGTCTCGGCGGGGCCCTCATCCCCGGCCCCATCCTGGACGCCCTCCCCGGCGGCACCGCGGCCCTCTGGGGCCCGGGCACCCTGATCATCTTCACCGTGGGCGCGGCCACCCTCGCCCTCCAGGGGCTCTTCGGCACGATCGGCATCGGCCTGGCCATCCTGCTGGTGGTCGTCCTCGGCAACCCGAGCGCGGGCGGCGACCTGCCCCCACCCCTCCTCCCACCCTCCTGGAAGGCGATCGGCCCCGCCCTGCCCCCGTGCGCCGGCACCTGGTCGACCCGCTCGATCGCCTACTTCGACAACCACGCGATGACCGGCCCGCTGCTGGTACTGGCAGCCTGGGCACTGGCGGGCACGGCCATCACACCCCGCTCCACACCCGGCGTGAAGCCGCACACCGAACAGCCGCACCCACACGCGAAAGCCCCGCCCCCACAAGAGGGGCGGGGCTCACGAACTCATGCTCAGCCGATCTGCGTCCCCGTGGCGGACAGCGCCTCCGTCACCGGCTGGAAGAACGTCTCCCCGCCGGAGGTGCAGTCACCACTGCCACCGGACGTGAGCCCGATCGCCTTGTCACCCGAGAACAGCGAGCCCCCGCTGTCGCCCGGCTCCGCGCACACGTCGGTCTGGATCAGCCCGTTCACGATGTCGCCGTTGCCGTAGTTCACGGTGGCGTCCAGCCCCGTGACCTTCCCGTCGTGCACCTGCGTCGTCGACCCGCTCCGGACGACCGCCATGCCGACGGTCGCCTCCGCGGCACCGGAGATCTTCTGGGTGGACCCGTCGTACAGGTTCACCTCACTCGGGTGAGCCACGTCCGCGGTGTACTTGACCAGCCCGTAGTCGTTGTCCGGGAAGCTGGAGTCCGCGTTGGTGCCGATCTCCTTGCCGCTGGAGTCGGACCACGTGGAGATGCCCTCGGTGCAGTGCCCGGCGGTCAGGAAGAACGGCTCGCCGCCCTTGACCACGTTGAAGCCCAGCGAGCAGCGGCCACCGCCCCCGGTGATCGCGTCGCCACCGGCGATGAAGGGCTTGTACTCCCCCTTCGTCCGCTTGAGTTCGGCCTTCGCCCCGAGGCCGTCGACGACCTTCGTCAGCTTCGTCCACTCGGCCTTGGAGACCGTACGGTCGGCGGTCACGACGACCTTGTTCGTCGTCGGGTCGGTCACCCAGGAGGTGCCCGGGATCGTCGCGTCCTGCTGCAGCGTGCTGCGGGCGCTCTTCAGTTCGGCGAGGGAGTTCGCCACGACTCTCGCCTTGGCCCCGGCCTTCTCGACGGCTTGCGCGGCGGCCTCGTCGAGCACGTTCACCACGAGGCTCTTGCTCTTCGTGTCGTAGTACGTCCCCGCCGCGTCGGCGCCCAGGTCCTTGGCCAGCGTCGAGGCGAGCTTTCCGGCCGCCGTGACCGACAGCGTCCGGGGCGTGGAGGCCTCCGGGGTCTCGCTGGCGTTCGCGGTCTGGAACGTCACTCCCGCGGCGACCAGTGCGGCGATGCCCGCACCTGCCACGGCTGCACGCCGCTTGGGTATGCGTCGGTGCTTCAACTCACGTCCTCCTGTGGGGGGTCGGCCCGAGAGGTTGTGGGGACCTCGCGAACCGGAAGGCTTGGTTGACGAGCGCCCACTATTCCGAGGACAACGGGGAGCACACAAGGGTGAGTTCGAGACGCGCGTAGACAGCGCTTCGCACGCCCCCTTATTTTGACCGCGCACGGTCAAATCGGGCCCAATCAACTCCCGTTCGCACTGCAAACATTACGCGTGAGTAATATGTGCGCACTCTGTGAGGTCTGCACATGGCTGGTTTTCGCCCCTACTTGAGAGCGCAAAAAGCCCCCGCACGCCGAAGCGCACGGGGGCAGGATGCCGCGAACCGCGGGCCGAACCGGCCTAGTAGACGCTGACGCCGTAGGCGCTCAGGGCCTCGGCGACCGGCTGGAAGAACGTCGTACCGCCGGAGGAGCAGTTGCCGCTGCCGCCGGAGGTCAGACCGTACGCGGTGCCGTTGCTGCCGTAGAGCGGACCGCCGGAGTCACCGGGCTCGGCGCAGACCGTGGTCTGGATCAGGCCGGAGACGACGTCGCCGCCGCCGTAGTTGACGGTGGCGTTGAGGGCGGTGACGCGGCCGCTGTGCGTACCGGTCGTGGAGCCGTCGCGGATGACGGTGGTGCCCACGCTGGGCGTGGCGGCGCGCGTGATGTCGACGCCGTTCGCGGTGCCGGGCCGGCTGACGGAGCCGCTGTAGCGGACGATGCCGTAGTCGTTGCCCGGGAAGCTGGAGCCCGTGGTCGAGCCGATGACCGTGGTGCGGCCGGAGTTGGAGTACCAGGTGCCCGCGCCGTCGGTGCAGTGGCCGGCGGTCAGGAAGAACTGCTGACCGCTGCTGTTCTGGACGTTGAAGCCGAGGGAGCAGCGCCAGCTACTCGCATAGATGGCGTCGCCGCCCTGGATCAGCTTGTTGAACTTGCCGGGGGTGCGCTTGATCGTGAGCGCGTCGGCGTTGGCGCCGGCCTGCTGCTTGATCTTCGCGATCTCGGCCTGGGAGACCGTGCTGTCGACGGTGACGAGCACGCGGTTGGTCTTGCTGTCGACGGCCCAGGCGGTGCCCGGGATGTCGGCCTTCAGTATGGAACCGCTGGCGCTCTTGAGCTCGGCGGCGCTGAAGGTGCTGGGGGTGTCGGACGCGTTCGCGCTGGGGATCGCGATCGCTGCGGCGGCCACGAGGCCGGTGGAAACGGCGATCAGCCGGGTCCGTCTCGAAATGCCGCTGCGGGGGGTGGTGCGCTTGATCCTCACTTTTCGTTCCTCCACAAAGGAAGTCGGGGGCCCTCGTGGGGTTGTGGGCCCGTGAGGCGCAGTCCGGGACCGGCTGTCCGGATTCCGAACACGCCGTGTCCCTGACAAGCGCTGGAGGGAGTATTCGGCCGAACGGACGGTCGGCGCAAGGGTGCCTTTCGGGTCGTCGGCCTGTGAACGGAAGCGAGGATGTCCGGAAGTCGACCGTCCGGATAGCCGGGGACGGAGCTTCCCCGGACGGCCTGACGCCGCCTCAGCAGCTGCAACCGCAGTCGCAGCCGTCGCAGCCACACTGGTCACAGCAGTTGCCGCAGCACTCGCAACAACTGCAGCAGTCGCCGCATCCGCTGCAGTCGCAGTTGGCACACTGCCCTTCCTTGCGCTCGCCCGTCCACGGGTCGTGATACGTGCCGCAGCACATCTGACATGTACAGGCGAGCCCGAGCCACACC
>JJOH01000104.1 GCA_000696115.1 Streptomyces olindensis | reverse complement strand
AGCGGCTCCGGTGCCCGGTCGGCCGGAACCAGGACGCGGACGACGTCGCCCGCCGGATCGACCAGGGCGGAGCCGAGCGCGGCGCCCAGCGCGGAGGCCGCGACGGGGTCGGGGGCGCCGTCCCCGTCCGGCCGGGCGTGCACGACGAGCCACCGGTCACCGCCCAGCAGCGACGCGGCCTCCTCGGGCGGCGCCCCCAGCAGCAGTCGCACCAGCGCGGCGGACCGCGCCGCACCCGTGCCGCTTCGCTGATCGCCGGTGAGCAGGGAGAGGAGCACGGCGGCGACGGAGGCGATGGTGTGGTCCCCGGGGGCGCGGTGCGGCGTGGCGACCCCCAGCACGAAGCCGTGCCCCGCGCCGAGGGCATACACCGCCAGCTGGGCACCGGCGACGCTGTCGGTGGCGGAGGCCGGGCGGCTCGCGGGCGGCTGTACGACCTCCGCCAGCCGCGCCAGCGCCTCGCGCACCTCACCTCCCGGGTCCCTCCCCGCCCCCGCGATCTCCGCCCCTTCCGGCCCGTACAGCACGGCCCGGCCGCCCAGCCGCTGGGCCAACTGGCGGAGGACCGACGCGACCGGGTCGGGGCGGGACGCGGCGGCGGCGAGGCTCTGCTGAGCCTCGGTCACGCGGCGCAGTTCGGCCATGCGGGCCCGGGCCATCAGCTGCCAGACCGCCCGGGCCACACCCGAGAACGTGGTCTGCGGCGGCACCTCCAGCAGCGGCAGGCCGTGCGCGTCGCAGGCCGCGACCAGCGCCCTCGGCACCGTGTCGTGCACCGGCGCCACGCCGAAGCCGAGGGCCGCACCGCCCGCCGCGACGATCCGGGACACGTAGTCGTCGAAGTAGGTCCCGGACCCCGCCGCCTCGGGGATGTGCACGCCCGCCGTGAGCAGCAGTTCCCCGCCCAGCAGATAGGGGTACGGGTCGGCCATCTCCGAGGTGTGCACCCAGTGGACGACCGTGTCCGCGGCGGCGGGACCCGCGATCCGGCGCAGCGCCAGGTCCTCGCGGGCCAGCAGGGCGGACAGCGGTACCGGTGGGGTGGGCGGGACAGTCGGGTCCGGCATGTGCGTTCCCTCCAGCCAGTGCCGCGCGGATGGATGAAACGTACACTTCGCTGTCGCTTTCCGGCCACCTAGGGTCAGTCCTCGTCAACCTCGTCGTCCCCCACGACCGAGCGCGTGCGAAGGAGGCCCCATGGCCGTCGACTACCTCGTGATCGTCGTCTACCTGGCCGGAATGCTGGCCATGGGCTGGTGGGGCATGCGCCGCGCCCGGTCCAAGAGCGAGTTCCTCGTGGCCGGCCGCCGGCTCGGCCCGGCCATGTACTCCGGCACCATGGCGGCGATCGTCCTCGGCGGCGCCTCCACCATCGGCGGTGTGGGGCTGGGCTACCAGTACGGACTGAGCGGCGCCTGGATGGTGTTCACCATCGGCCTGGGCCTGCTCGCCCTGTCCGTGTTCTTCTCCGCCCGCATCGCCCGGCTGAGGGTCTACACCGTCTCCGAGATGCTCGACGTGCGCTACGGCGGTGGTCGCGCCGGCATCATCTCCGGGCTCGTCATGTGGGCGTACACGCTGATGCTCGCCGTGACCTCGACCATCGCCTACGCCACCATCTTCGACGTCCTGTTCGACCTCAACCGCACCCTGGCGATCGTCCTCGGCGGCTCGATCGTCGTGGCGTACTCGACCCTCGGCGGCATGTGGTCGATCACGCTGACCGACATGGTGCAGTTCGTCGTGAAGACCATCGGCGTGCTCCTGCTCCTGCTGCCCATCGCCGTCGTCAAGGCCGGCGGGTTCGGCGAGATGAAGGCGCAGCTGCCCACCGAGTACTTCGACCCGCTCGGCATCGGCGGCGAGACGATCTTCACCTACGTGCTGATCTACACGTTCGGCATGCTCATCGGGCAGGACATCTGGCAGCGCGTCTTCACCGCCCGCAGCGACCGCACCGCCCGGTGGGGCGGCACCATCGCCGGCACGTACTGCCTCGCCTACGCCCTCGCCGGTGCCGTCATCGGCACGGCGGCCAGGGTGCTGTACCCGAAGCTCGGCAGCGCGGACGACGCCTTCGCGACGATCGTGAAGGAGGAACTGCCCGTCGGCGTGCGCGGGCTGGTGCTGGCCGCCGCCCTGGCCGCCGTGATGTCGACCTCCTCCGGCGCGCTGATCGCCTGCGCCACCGTCGCCAACAACGACATCTGGTCCCGGCTGCGGGGGATCGGCCGGAGCGCACCGGCCGACGATCACGACGAGGTCAAGGGCAACCGGGCGTTCATCCTCCTCATGGGCCTCGCCGTCATCGCCACGGCCATCGCGATCGACAACGTCGTCGAGGCGCTGACCGTCGCCTACAACCTCCTCGTCGGCGGACTGCTCGTGCCGATCCTCGGCGGCCTGGTGTGGAAGCGCGGCACGGTGTACGGCGCCCTCGCCTCCGTGGTGGTCGGCGGAGTCGCGGTCGTCGTGCTGATGGCGACCCACGGCATCCTCGCCAACGAGCCCGTCTACTACGGCCTGCTCGCCTCGCTCGCCGCGTACGTGATCGTCTCCCTGGCCACCCCCGCCACCGACGCCGCCGTGCTGGCCGCCTGGCGCGAGCGGCTCGCGGGGCGGTCTCCCGAACTCGCGTCCGAACCGGTCGCGGCTCCCCAGTAGAGTCGTAGAGCAAGCAGTACATACGCGATGAAGCGTAGGAAAGAAGGCATTTCTTCATGAGCAGCAACGAGACTCCGCGCGGGCCCGTCGACTCCTCCCGCATCCCGCGGTACGCCGGCCCCGCGACCTTCGCCCGGCTGCCCCGGCTCGACGAGGTCGGCCGGGCCGATGTCGCCGTGGTGGGCGTCCCGTTCGACTCGGGTGTCTCGTACCGGCCGGGCGCCCGCTTCGGCGGCAACGCGATCCGTGAGGCGTCCCGGCTGCTGCGGCCGTACAACCCGGCGCAGGACGCCTCCCCGTTCGCCCTCGCGCAGGTCGCGGACGGCGGCGACATCGCCGTGAACCCGTTCAACATCAACGAGGCCGTCGAGACCGTCGAGGCCGCCGCGGACGACCTGCTCGGCACGGGCGCCCGCCTGATGACCCTCGGCGGCGACCACACCATCGCCCTGCCCCTGCTGCGCTCGGTGGCGAAGAAGCACGGCCCGGTGGCGCTGCTGCACTTCGACGCCCACCTCGACACCTGGGACACCTACTTCGGCGCCGAGTACACGCACGGCACCCCGTTCCGCCGCGCGGTGGAGGAGGGCATCCTCGACACCGAGGCGCTCTCGCACGTCGGCATCCGCGGCCCGCTCTACGGCAAGCAGGACCTGACCGACGACGAGAAGATGGGCTTCGGCATCGTCACCTCCGCCGACGTCTACCGGCGCGGTGCCGACGAGGTCGCCGACCAGCTCCGCCAGCGCATCGGCGACCGGCCGCTGTACATCTCCATCGACATCGACTGCCTCGACCCGGCCCACGCCCCCGGCACCGGCACCCCCGAGGCCGGCGGCATGACCTCGCGCGAGCTGCTGGAGATCCTGCGCGGCCTGGCCTCCTGCAACCTGGTCTCCGCGGACGTCGTCGAAGTGGCCCCCGCGTACGATCACGCGGAGATCACGTCGGTGGCGGCCTCCCACACGGCGTACGAACTGACCACGATCATGTCCCGCCAGATCGCCGCGGCCCGGAAGGACTCGGAAGCCAAGTGACCCACGACCACGACCTGGTGCTCCGCCCGACGCCCGCCCAGACGGAGGCCGCCCTGAACCCTCCTCCCGGCCGCAACGGCGGAGACCTGGTCGTGGAGACCCTGGCCGGGCTGGGCGCGACGACCGTCTTCGGCCTGCCCGGCCAGCACGCCCTCGGCATGTTCGACGCGCTGCGCCGCTCGGACCTGCGCTACATCGGCCTGCGGGTGGAGAACAACGCCGGGTTCGCGGCCGACGCCTACGGCCGGATCACCGGCGAGGCAGCGCCGCTGCTGCTGTCGACCGGGCCGGGCGCGCTGACGTCCCTCGCCGCGCTCCAGGAGGCCGCGGCGGCCTCCGCGCCCGTGCTGGCGATCAGCAGCCAGGTCCCCACGGCGGGCCTCGGCGGCGGACGCCACGGCTACCTGCACGAACTCCCCGACCAGGCGGCCTCGTTCCGGGGCGTGGTGAAGTCCGTCCACACCGTCCGCACCCAGTCCCAGATCCCCTCCGCGATCGAGGCGGCCTGGAAGTCGGCGCTGACCGCCCCGCACGGGCCGGTGTGGGTGGAGATCCCGCAGGACGTGCTGCTCGCCGGGACGGCGATCCCGGTGGTGACGGGCGGCGACGCGTTCCCCGAGGAGCTGCCGCCCCGCCCCGAACTGACCGCCGTGGCCGCCGACCTGCTGTCGAGGGCCGCTCGCCCGGCGATCATCGCGGGCGGGGGAGTGGTACGGGCGGACGCCTCGGGCAAGCTGAAGCAGCTGGCGGAGCGGCTCCGGGCCCCGGTCGTCACGACCCCCGGCGGCAAGGGCGCGTTCCCCTGGACGCACCCCCTGTCCCTCCAGTCCTGGATCGAGGACCGGCACACCACGGACTTCCTGGAGGACGCCGACGTCCTGCTCGTGGTCGGGTCGGGCCTCGGCGAACTCTCCTCGAACTACCACACGTTCAAGCCGCGCGGCCGGATGATCCAGATCGAGGCCGACCTCGGCAAGCTGGAGTCCAACCACCCCGCCCTCGGCATCCACGCCGACGCCCGGCTGGCGCTCCAGGCCCTGCTGGAGACGGTGTCGCCCCGCGAGGACGCGTCGGCCGCGGACCGCGTCCGTGAGGTGCTGGCGAAGGTCACCGACCGCATCGCCGCCCAGGACCTCACCCTGGAGCAGGACGTGCTGGCGTCCGTGCGCAGGGCGCTGCCGGCCGACTCCGCGTCCTTCTGGGACATGACCATCCTGGCCTACTGGGCCTGGTCGGCCTTCGACGCCAAGGGCCCCAATCACCTGCACTCCGCCCAGGGCGCGGGCGGCCTCGGCTACGCCTTCCCGGCGGCCCTCGGCGCGGCGGTGGCCGACCCGACCCGGCCGGTCCTCGCGGTCTCCGGCGACGGCGGGGCGCTGTACTCCGTCGCCGAGCTGGCGACGGCCCGCCAGTACGGCCTGGACGTCACCTGGCTCATCGTCGACGACGGCGGCTACGGCATCCTGCGCGAGTACATGACCGACGCGTTCGGCGAGGCCACCGCGACGGAACTGACCCGGCCGGACTTCGTGGCGCTGGCGGAGTCCTTCGGCGTCCCCGGGGTCCGGACGACCCCGGAGAGCCTGGAGCAGGACCTCGCGAAGGCGCTGGAGACGCCCGGGCCCTCGGTGGTCCTGCTCCCCGCCGTACTGCGGATGTTCGCGCCGACGCACCTGGGGTGAGCGCCGGACCCGGTGATTACAGCCCGTCGCGCACCATCGCGGCGACGATGTGGACGTGGCGGTCGGCCGCCGTGTTCGACCATTCGTTGTCGTAGTTCAGGCCGTAGGGCCAGAAGTGGCCGCCGCCGGTGGAGATCTTGGCGCCGGAGCCGTCGTACTGCTTGACGAGCGCGGTGGCCTGCGCGCCGGTCCAGGTGCCGCTGCCGCCGAGGCGGGACCAGCCGCCGCTCAGGCCCACGCCGAGGGTGTGGGAAATCTCGTGCAGGGCCGTCCGCTCGTTCATGTAGCTGCGGTTGCTGCCGAAGCGGATCGTGCCGTTCGTGCTGCCGTCGGCGGTGGGCACGCCCGGCTCGTAGCGGACGGTGATGGTCTTGCCCAGGTCGCTGAGGTTGTTGTAGCGGGCCACCGCCGCGTTCATGGCCTTGGTGATGAGGTCGTAGGCGGAGCGCTGGTCCGCGGTGGGGTTGCTCGCGCGGACGAGGGACCAGGTGATGGTGGCCGCCGCGGCGCGTTCCCGGGCCGGGGCGGGCGCCGCCTGGGGGGTGGCGGCCTGGGCGACGCCGGGGGCGGCCAGCAGCGCGGCGGTCAGGGCGGCCACGAGTGCCTTGCGTGGGCTCATTGCGGATCCTCCTGTGGGGGTGGCCGTCACGAAGTCTTCGATACTTCGCACAGCGTTCGGGATCTCGGACATGCGACACCGCGGTCCACATCGGAGCGGATGAAACGAAAGCCCTTGCCCGACACGGCAGTTGGCGCGCTGTCGACCGCAAGTATCCCGGTGGGAAAGGCGTCGTCAAGGGTTCGAGCAGAGGTCAGTGGAACCAGAAGAGCAGCGTGTCCGGGTTCATCCCGAGCTTCCGCGAACGCTCCCACTCCTCCGCCTCGAACCGCATGACCTCGGCGAACCGGCGTGCGGCAGCGCGGAATTCGGGATCCAGCCGGTCCAGCACGGATGCGTACGCGTCGGCGAGGGCGGCGGCCCGCTGGGCCGGCAGGGTGCCGATCGCGGGCACCGCGTCGCCGGGGTGGGGGAGGCGCAGGGGCGGGCCGCTGAACAGGAACGTGCCGGGGAGCAGGTCGGACGGGACGCCGTGCCGGGCCAGTTCGTCGTCCATGGCGTAGAACCACGCCGGACGCCGCCAGTCGCCGAGGTCGGTGGGATCCGAGAAGTGCGCGGCGACGACCTGGTAGAAGGCGTAGCTGTACGAGGGGCAGAGGTCGGTGCTCGGGGTGCCGTCGATCAGCTCCTCCAGGGCCTGGCGGATGGAGACGTCCAGGTCGATGCCCTGCTCCAGGAACCGGGCGTCGGTACGCTCGCACTCCGTGCGCACCCGGGCGAGCGTGCGCTCCTGCTGCTCGGTTCGCTCCACGGCGGTGAGCAGCCGCACCACCGTCCGCATGTCGCCGGTGCTCATCTCCAGGCAGTAGCCCACCGCTCGTTTCCCTTCACCCGTCCGCCGGACACCCGGTGTCCATGATCGGGGACAGGGGAACGGCCCCGGACCGAGGGGTCGGGGCCGTTCGACCGGGCGCACCGGTCCGGTGACGTGGTGTCAGCTGACGTCGGACGCGTCCAGGCGGTAGATCGTCGACTGGTTCGACTGGTTCGACTGGTTCGACTGCGCCGAGGAGCCGGAGTCCGCTCCCGAACTCAGCTCCGTATTCGTGCCCTTGCTGTAGTCGCTCTCCTTCACCGCCGTGCCGTGCTTCTGCACCCACGCCGTGACCTCGGAGCTGACGGTGGACCCACCGCCCGGACCGCCGCCCATGCCGCCGCCGAGCTGGATGTAGTGCAGCTCGCCCTTCTTCACCAGCTCCTTGAGCCGGGCGAGCGTCATCGCCTTGTCGCTGCCGGACCAGCCCCACATGGAGATGACGGGCTCGCCGCTGCTGACGATGAGCTGGGCCGCGCTCTGCGAACTGGACACCGCCAGCAGCCACTTGGCGCCATCCTGGTGCTTCTTCAGGTACGCGATCAGCTCGCTGCTCGCGCCGCCGCCCATGCCACCGGCCATGCCGCCGGGCTGCCGGGTGCCGGAGGTGCTGCCCTGGGGCATGCCGCCCGCCCCTTGAGGAACCTGGCCGCTCTGGCTTCCCTGGCCGGTCTGACCGCTCTGGCCGTCCGGCCCGCCCTGCCCGTTCTGACCGCCGGGCGGCGTCCCACCCCCCGGGAAGCCCCGGCCGCCGCCGTCGCCCCCGGGCCCGCCGAAGCCACTGCCCGTGGACGGCCCCGCGGTCGGGTTCGTACCGCCCATGCCACCGCCGCCCGACCCGGACGGCACCGACCAGGCGTACGCGGCAGGGCCCGCCATCGCCGCGACGACCGCCGCCGTCACCGACGCCGCGAGCAACCGCAGCCGGAGGCCCGAGCCGCCGGAGCGGAAGACGAACAGGCCCGCGAGGGCCAGCGCCATGACGACCAGGACGGAAGGCCACAGCCAGGTGTTCCAGCCGGAGGCCCGCCGTAGCAGCACCGCCGCCCAGACGGCCGTGACGCCCAGCCCGAGGGGCAGCACCCACAGCCACCGCCGGTCGCGGCGGAAGGCCCGCAGCAGCAGCACCCCGCCGCCCCCGCACAGCGCCGCGATGCCCGGGGCGAGCGCGGTCGTGTAGTACGGGTGCATCGTGCCCTCGGCCAGCGCGAAGGTCAGGTAGTGCAGGACGGTCCAGCCGCCCCACAGCGCCAGCGCGGCCCGGGCGGGGTCCGTACGCGGGGCGCGGCCGCACAGCACCAGGCCGCCGACGAGGGCGATGCCGGCGAAGGGGAGCAGCCAGGAGATCTGGCCGCCGAGGATCTCGTTGAACATCCGGCCGAGGCCCGCGGTGCCGGAGAAGCCGCCGCCTCCGCCCCCGCCGCCACCGCCGTTGCCCTCACCGCCGAGGATCCGGCCGAGGCCGTTGTAGCCCATGATCAGGTTCCAGGCGGTGCCGTCCGTCGAACCGCCGATGTACGGCCGCTCGGAGGCCGGCACCAGCGACACCGCGGCCGCCCACCAGAAGCTGGACACCGCCAGCACCACGCCGGCCGCCAGCAGGTGCACGATCCGCTTCGCCCACGCGGGCCGGGCCGCGTACAGGTAGACCACGAACACGGCGGGCAGCGCGATGTACCCCTGGAGCATCTTGGTGTTGAAGGCGAGCCCGAAGCAGGCCGCCGAGCCGAGCAGCGGCAGCAGCCGCCCGTTCCGCGTCGCGCGCAGCGCGAGGGCCGCGCCGGACACCATCAGGAACACCAGCAGGGTGTCCGGGTTGTTGTCCCGGTTGATGGCGACCGTGATGGGCGTCAGGGCCAGGACGAGGGCCGCCACGGCCGCCGCCGCGTGCCCGAACACCCGCTTCACGCAGGAGTGCAGGATCCAGATCGTGGCCAGGGCCGCCACGGTCATCGGCGCCATCATCTGCCAGGTGCCGTAGCCGAAGAGGCGGCACGACAGGCCCATGACCATCAGGGCGAGCGGCGGCTTGTCGACGGTGAGGAAGTTCCCGGCGTCCAACGAGCCGAAGAACCACGCCTTCCAGCTCTCCGTGCCGCTCAGCACGGCGGCGCTGTAGAAGCTGTTGAGACTGGACCCGGACAGGTTCCAGGAGTACAGCACCGCGGCCAGGGCGAGGATCGCGAGCAGCACGGGGAGCGACCAGCGCGGGGCGGCGGCGGTGTCCCGAGGCGGGGCCGGAGGGGGCTCGGCGGTGCGGAGCTGGGTTTCGGTCGCAGATGTCACCCGGGCATCGTGGACAGCCCCGGTTGGTGGCCGCTGTGCCGAAGCTGGCCCTTTCCTGTGAAACCGCACCGCGCGAGGTAACGACTCGTACAAGCCTTCACCCATGCCTACAACCTTTACCCCGCGCCCGTGTGTCAAGGGGTGCATGACTCCTGGGATATCCCGCCGCGCGAGAGTGCTGGCGGTGGCCGTGGGTACCGGCGTGCTCGTGCCCCTCGTCGCCGCAGCCACGCCCGCCGCCGCTGCCACGCCGGCCGTGACCTGCACCTCGGCCAGGGCCGGCCTCGCCGACAAGCTGAAGAAGGACATCACCGCCGCGCTCGCCACCCGCAAGGGCACCGTCGCCGTCGGCCTCCACGACCGCAGCACCAACACGACCTGCACCCTGCGCGCGAGCTCCGCCTACGACTCGGCCAGTGTCGTCAAGGTCACCGTTCTCGCCACGCTGCTGTGGGACGCGAAGAAGACGAACCGGTATCTCACCGACCGCGAGAACACCCTCGCCAAGGCCATGATCACCAAGTCGGACAACGCCGCGACCTCCACCCTGTGGAAGCAGCTCGGCATGACGAAGATCAAGGGCTTCCTCGCCGCGGCCGGCATGACGCAGACCAAGCCCGGCGCGAACGGCTACTGGGGCCTGACCCAGATCACCGTCACCGACGAGCAGAAGCTGCTGAAGCTCATCACCGGCAAGAACACGGTCCTGAGCGACAACTCCCGCGCCTACATCCTCAAGCTGATGAGCCAGGTCGTCTCGTCCCAGCGCTGGGGCACCCCGTACGGCGTGCCCGCCGGTGTCACCGTCGCCGTCAAGAACGGCTGGCTGCAGCGCTCCACGAACGGCTGGCGGGTGCACAGCATCGGCGCGTTCAAGGGCGGCGGCCACGACTACACGATGACCGTGCTCACCCACGGCAACAGCACCATGAACTACGGCATCGCCACCATCCAGGCCGTGGCCAAGGTCATCCACCGCGACCTGGCCGCGAGCTGACCTTCACCCCATCGCCCACCCGGCGTCACCGGCCCGCCCTACGGTGACGCCCATGCCTCTGAGAACCCAGCTCGCCCTCCTCACGGCGGGCCTGGCGGCGGCCACGTGCCTGACCGCCGCCGGCCCCGCCCAGGCGTCGACGTCCCACGCCTGCTCGCCGTCCGTGTCCATCGACCGTTTCTCGGACGCGCTCGACAAGACGACGTACGAGAACACCGTCGTCGGCAACTTCTCCGCCCTCGCCGTGGACCGGGACGGCTCCCTGGCCGCCCTCTCCGACCGCTCGTCCCTGTTCCGCCTGGACGCGCGGACGCTCAAGCCCCGGTCCGTGCTCCCCCTCTCCGACGAGAACGGGGCCGCGCTCGACTCCGAGGGCCTGGTCGTGGACCGGGACGGCACGTACCTCGTCTCCTCCGAGACCGAGCCGTCGGTACGCCGCTACTCCCGCACCGGCGAGATCCTCGACCGCCTGCCGGTCCCGGACGACCTGCGCGTGGCCCCCGCGGGCCGCGGCCGGCCCAACGGCACGTTCGAGGGCCTGACCCTGCTGCCCGACGGCCGCACGCTGGTCGCGTCCATGGAGTACCCGCTCTCCGGCGACCCCGCCGACACCGTCCGCCTCCAGACCTGGAAGCGCCACGGCTCCCACTTCCGGCTCGGCGTGCAGTACACCTACCGCACCGACCCCGGCCTGGGCGTCCCCGAGATCCGGGCGACCCCCGACGGCCGTCTCCTCGTCCTGGAGCGCGGCTTCACGGCCGGCGTGGGCAACACGGTCCGCCTCTACCTGGCCGACCCCCGCAACGGCATGCGGAAGACCCTGCTCACCGACCTCGTGACCTGCCCGACCCTGGGCGCCACGGCCAAGCAGCCCCAGCCGAACCCGCTGCTGGACAACATCGAGGCCATGACGATCACGGGCCGCACGAAGAACACGCTGAGGGTCCTGCTCGCCAGCGACGACAACGAGAACCCGGCCCAGACGACCCGCTTCTGCTACTTGCGGGTAAGGACAACGCCTTTCTTTTAGGGACTGTCACAGCGGGATGAAATCCGCCCCCGAAGACGTTGGTGCCTTCCGGCAGAGCAGGACGACTGGAAGGCACCGGCGTGACACCGAAACGGGGATGGGCACGACGACTGTGGGCCTACGCGTGGCGCCACCCGAAGGACGTCGTACTCGCTCTCGGGTCCTCCCTCGCCGGCATGGCCGTGATGGCCCTCGTCCCCCTGATCACCAAGGTGATCATCGACGACGTCATCACCGAGCACACCCGGTCCATGACCACCTGGGCCGGCCTCCTCGTCGGCGCCGCCCTGGTCGTCTACGTCCTCACGTACATCCGCCGCTACTACGGCGGCCGCCTCGCCCTCGACGTCCAGCACGACCTGCGGACGGAGATGTACGGCACGATCACCCGGCTCGACGGCCGCCGCCAGGACGAGCTGTCCACCGGCCAGGTCGTCGGCCGTGCCACCAGCGACCTCCAGCTGATCCAGGGCCTGCTCTTCATGCTCCCGATGACCATCGGGAACTTCATGCTGTTCCTGATCTCCCTGGTGATCATGGCGTGGCTGTCCGTGCCGCTCACCCTGGTCGCCCTGGCCGTGGCCCCCGCCCTGTGGTGGATCGCCAAGCGCAGCCGCACGCGGCTGCACCCCTCCACCTGGTACGCCCAGGCCCAGGCCGCCGCCGTCGCGGGCGTGGTCGACGGCGCCGTCAGCGGTGTGCGCGTGGTGAAGGGCTTCGGGCAGGAGGAGCAGGAGACCGGCAAGCTCCGGGAGGTCGGCCGCAGGCTCTTCGCGGGCCGACTGCGCACCATCCGACTGAACTCCGTGTACACCCCGGCCCTCCAGGCCGTCCCCGCCCTCGGCCAGGTCGCGATGCTGGCCCTCGGCGGCTGGCTGGCGGTGCGCGGGCACATCACGCTCGGCACGTTCGTCGCCTTCTCCACCTACCTCGCCCAGCTCGTCGGCCCCGTCCGCATGCTCGCCATGGTCCTCACGGTCGGCCAGCAGGCCCGTGCCGGCACCGAGCGCGTCCTGGAGCTGATCGACACCGAGCCGTCCCTGAGCGACGGCCACAAGGACCTGCCCGCCGACGCCCCCGCGACCGTCGAGTTCGACGACGTCTCCTTCGGCTACGAGGGCGCCCACGGCAAAACCAGCCCCGTCCTCGACGGGCTCTCCTTCGAGATCCGCCCCGGCGAGACCCTCGCCGTCGTCGGCTCCTCCGGCTCCGGCAAGTCCACCGTCTCCCTGCTCCTGCCGCGCTTCTACGACGTCACCCGCGGTGCCGTCCTCGTCGGCGGGCACGACGTGCGCGAACTGACCCTGGAGTCGCTGCGGGCCGCGATCGGACTGGTCCCGGAGGACTCGTTCCTCTTCTCCGACACCGTCCGCAACAACATCGCCTACGGCCGCCCGGACGCCACCCAGGAGGAGATCGAGAAGGCCGCCCGCGCCGCCCAGGCGGACCGGTTCATCAGGGACCTCCCCGACGGTTACGACACCACCGTCGGCGAACACGGGCTCACCCTCTCCGGCGGGCAGCGCCAGCGCGTCGCCCTCGCCCGCGCCATCCTCAGCGACCCGCGCCTGCTGGTCCTGGACGACGCCACCTCCGCCGTGGACGCCCGCGTCGAGCACGAGATCCACGAGGCCCTGAAGAGCGTCATGCGGGGCCGCACGACCCTGCTGATCGCCCACCGCCGCTCCACCCTGAACCTCGCCGACCGCATCGCCGTCCTGGACGGCGGACGGCTCGCCGACATCGGCACCCACGAGGAACTCCAGGAGCGCTCGGCGCTCTACCGGCGCCTGCTCACCGACCCCGACGAACTGGGCGCGGTCTCCCCGGGCCACACCCAGCCGGCCTGCCCCCAGGAGGACACCTCCGTACGGGACGAGCTGGACGCCGAGTTCGACGCCGAGCGCGGCGTCACCCCGCGGCTGTGGAGCGGTGACCGCGAGCGCAAGGACCTGGCCCTCGCCGAGAGCCCCGCCACCCCCGAACTCCTCGCCCAGGTCCAGGCGCTGCCCCCGGCCACCGACGTGCCCGACATCGACGAGTCCCGGGCCGTCCAGCCGGAGGAGTCCTACGGCCTGCGCCGCCTGCTGCGCGGCTTCGGGCTGCCGCTGCTGGTCAGCCTCGCCCTGGTCGCCACCGACGCGGGCATGGGCCTGCTGCTGCCGGTGCTGATCCGGCACGGCATCGACTCGGGCGTCACGCAGGCCGCGCTCGGCGCGGTGTGGGCGGCGTCCCTGCTCGCGCTGCTGACGGTGGTCGTGCAGTGGGCCGCCCAGATCGGCGAGACCCGCATGACCGGACGCACCGGCGAGCGGGTCCTGTACTCGCTCCGCCTGAAGATCTTCGCCCAGCTCCAGCGTCTCGGGCTCGACTACTACGAGCGGGAGCTGACCGGCCGGATCATGACCCGGATGACCACCGACGTCGACGCTCTGTCGACGTTCCTGCAGACGGGCCTGGTCACGGCCTTCGTCTCGGTCGTCACCTTCTTCGGCATCATGATCGCCCTGCTGGTGATCGACCTCCAGCTCGCGCTGGTCGTCTTCGCGACGCTGCCGCCGCTGATCATCGCCACGTTCTTCTTCCGTCGGGCGAGCGTGAAGGCGTACGAACTGGCCCGCGAGCGGGTGTCGGTGGTCAACGCCGACCTCCAGGAGTCGGTCTCCGGGCTGCGGATCGTGCAGGCCTTCCGGCGCGAGCGGGACGGCGGGCGGCGGTTCGCCGAGCGCAGCGACAGCTACCGCCTGGCACGCATCCGGGGCCAGTGGCTGATCTCGGTGTACTTCCCGTTCGTGCAGTTCCTGTCCTCGGTGGCGGCGGCGGCCGTGCTGATCGTGGGCGGGGCCCGGGTCGACGACGGCACGCTGGCCATCGGCTCCCTGGTGGCGTACCTGCTCTACATCGACCTGTTCTTCGCCCCCGTGCAGCAGCTCTCCCAGGTCTTCGACGGCTACCAGCAGGCGTCCGTCTCGCTGGGCCGCATCCAGGAGTTGCTGCGGGAGCCGACGTCGACGAAGTCCGCCGACGAACCCCTCGAAGTCCTGTCCCTGCGGGGCGAGATCGCCTTCGAGGACGTGCACTTCGCCTACGGCGACGACGAGGAGGCCCTCGGCGGCGTCGACCTGCGCATCCCCGCCGGGCAGACCGTCGCGTTCGTCGGCGAGACCGGCGCCGGCAAGTCGACCCTCGTCAAGCTCGTGGCCCGCTTCTACGACCCGACCGCCGGCCGGGTCACCGTCGACGGCGCCGATCTGCGCACCCTGGACCTCACCTCGTACCGGCACCGTCTGGGGGTCGTCCCGCAGGAGGCGTACCTCTTCCAGGGCACCGTCCGCGACGCCATCGCCTACGGCCGGCCCGACGCCACCGACGCCGAGGTGGAGGCGGCGGCCCGCGCGGTCGGCGCGCACGACATGATCGCCACCCTGGAGGGCGGCTACCTCCACGAGGTCGCCGAGCGCGGACGCAACCTCTCCGCCGGGCAGCGCCAGCTGATCGCCCTGGCCCGCGCCGAGCTGGTCGACCCGGACGTGCTGCTGCTCGACGAGGCCACGGCTGCCCTCGACCTGGCCACGGAGGCCCAGGTCAACCAGGCCACCGACCGCCTCGCGGGCCGCCGCACGACTCTCGTCGTCGCCCACCGCCTCACCACCGCCGCCCGCGCCGACCGGGTCGTCGTCATGGACCACGGCCGGGTCGCCGAGGACGGCACGCACGAGGAGCTGCTCGCGCGCGGCGGCCGGTACGCGGAGCTGTGGCGCACGTTCATCGGCGCCGCCGAGCCGGAGGAGCCGGTCGGCGCGTCCCGCTGAGACCCCCGGACCCCGGACCGCGTTTCCGTAACGCTCGTGCAACCGTCCGACATACGTCATGCGTCCGTACACGCGTACGCCGATGGTCGCGGACGACGCGGTACGAGAGGACGACAGTGGACAGTGGAGCGATACGCCGACGGCTCGCGCTCGGCCTGGCCGTGCTGACCGCCTCCGGCCTGCTCGCGGTCGCGGCGCCGGGCGAGGCGCAGGCCGCCGCCTCCGCCTACTGTCCCGGCCGCAAGGTCCGCACCCTGCCGTTCTCCACCGGGACCGTGCTCGTCTACAAGCGTGGCGGTTACGTCTGCGCCGTGACCCTCACCAAGAAGCCCGGCGTGAAGCGCACGATGTCGGTGAGCGTGCAGGCCCGCGGCAACCTGCCGGTCGTCGACCAGGGCACGTACGCCTACCACGCGGGCCCGGTGACCGTGCACGCCGGGCGCCGCTGCGTGTGGCTCAAGGGCAAGGTGGGCCGGGGGAAGTACAGCTCCGGCTGGATCCTGTGCTGACGCCCGGCACCCTGTGAAGTGCGCCCGCGCACAGGGATTTCCCTATGTCCCCTGGTGCTTGGGCGAGTTGGTCCGCTAGCTTCCGGCGCACATCTGTCTCACAGGGGAGTGCGCATGCGCAAGGCGCTCAGATGGCTGCTGGCGCTCACGGTGCTCATAGGCACCTTGGGCACGGCGGGAGCGGCCACCGCCGCCGACGCCACCGGCACCGACGGCACCACCGACATCAAGGAAAGGCTGCTCTCCATACCGGGCATGAGCCTGGTCGAGGAGAAGCCGTACACGGGCTACCGCTTCTTCGTCCTGAACTACACGCAGCCGGTCGACCACCGGAAGCCCTCCAAGGGCACGTTCCAGCAGCGCATCACCGTGCTGCACAAGGACGTCTCGCGCCCGACGGTCTTCTTCACGAGCGGCTACAACGTCTCCACGACGCCCCGCCGCAGCGAGCCGACCCAGATCGTGGACGGCAACCAGGTCTCCCTGGAGTACCGCTTCTTCACCCCGTCCCGGCCCCAGCCGGCCGACTGGACCAAGCTGGACATCTGGCAGGCCGCCAGCGACCAGCACCGCGTCTTCAAGGCCCTGAAGGGCATCTACGGCAAGAAGTGGATCTCCACGGGCGGTTCGAAGGGCGGCATGACCGCCACCTACTACGAGCGCTTCTACCCGCGTGACATGGACGGCGTCGTCGCCTACGTCGCCCCCAACGACGTGGTGAACAAGGAGGACTCGGCCTACGACCGGTTCTTCGCCCGCGTCGGCACCAAGGAGTGCCGCGACCGGCTGAACGGCGTGCAGCGCGAGGCGCTGGTCCGCCGCGAGCCGCTGGAGAAGAAGTACGCCGCCTACGCGGAGGAGAACGGCCTCACCTTCACCACCATCGGCAGCCTGGACAAGGCCTACGAGGCCACCGTCCTCGACTACGTGTGGGGCTTCTGGCAGTACAGCCTGCTGTCCGACTGCGACCAGATCCCGGCCGACGCCAAGAACGCCACCGACGACGAGATCTGGACCTCCGTCGACACGATCGCCGGCTTCTCCGCCTACGCCGACCAGGGCCTGTCGACCTACACGCCGTACTACTACCAGGCCGGCACGCAGCTCGGCGCGCCGACGATCGGCTTCCCGCACATCGAGAAGCAGTACATCCGCTACGGCTACCAGCCGCCGCGGAACTTCGTCCCGCGGGACATCCCCATGAAGTTCCAGCCGCAGGCGATGCGGGACATCGACACCTGGGTCCGGCACAACGCCCGCCACATGCTGTTCGTCAACGGGCAGAACGACCCGTGGAGCGCGGAACCGTTCCGCCTCGGCAAGGGCGCGAAGGACTCCTACGTCTTCACCGCCCCCGGCATGAACCACGGCGCCAACGTCGCGGGCCTCGTGCCCGAGCAGAAGGCGCTCGCCACCGCCCGCATCCTCGACTGGGCCGGTGTCGCCCCCAGCGCGGTGCAGGAGAACCCGCGGGCGGCCAAGCCGCTGGCGAAGTTCGACGCCAAGCTGGACAAGCGGGACGTGCAGCGCGAGATGACGCTGCGTCCGTAACCGGATGCCGCCCGCACTCGACCGCCCCTCGGCCTCCCGGCCGAGGGGCGGTTCGGGTGTTCCTGCGCTCGCGGTGAATGCTCCGTACGGTGACCGGATGGACAGTTCTGTCGTCTTCAACGTCGTGACCACGGCCATCGCCGTCGTCGCAGTGGTGACCTCCATCGTGTTCAGCGCACGGCAGGCCCGCACCGCGCAGCACGCCAACCACATATCGGTGCTGGTCGACCTGCTCAGGGAGTTCCGGTCCGCGGAGTTCCACGAGCAGCACGACTACGTGTGCACCCGTCTGGGGGCCGAGCACGACCCGGAGAACGGAGTGCGCGGGTTGCCGGCCGAGGCCAAGGCGGCCTTCTGCAGCGTCGTCTACTACTACCAGTCGTTCGCGAACCTCGCCGTCTTCGGTCTGCTCGACCAGACCCTGCTGGTCACCGTCCTGCGCACCCGGATCGTCTCGGTCTGGAAGGCCGTCCGGCCGTTCGTGGAGCGGGAGAGGGAGCTGCGGGGCGAGGGCGGCAACGGAACCTATCTGTCGACCTTCGAAGAACTGGCCCGACTGGCGGCGGAACTACCCCCCGAGCACGTCCGTGACCAGATGGCCGAGGCCCGGCGACGACTGTCACGCAGAGGGCTGATGCGCTGAGGCGGGCGAGGGCGGAGACCGCTCACAGCGCCCGGGCGCATCCCACGGGCCGGTCTCCGCCGAGCCGTACGTACAGGGCGGTCGAGGCGGGGCAGTCGGCCCGCTCGGCGACCGCCCGGACCACCTCGTACTCCGGCTTCTGCTCGCCCTTCCCGTCGCAGGCCGCCTCGCGGACCTGCCCGTCGCCGGAGCTGTAGACGCAGTCGCCGACGATGGTGCGCGGACCGCCCCCGCCGCCCGGGTCGCCCGGGTGCGGCGGCTGGAGGTTGCGCATGCACGCGTACCCCTGCGGCACCGCCCCGTCGCCGTCCTCGTCGGACGCGGGCCGCTGCTCGCTGATGTGCAGCACGAAGTCGGTGGTCGCCGGGCAGCGCGGCCCGTCCCGCACCGCGCCGTCGTGCCGCGCCACGACCCGCGCCGCCGCCCGCTCCCCGGAGCACGGCACCTCGGTGAAGCTCGTCGTGCCGAACGAACTGCACTCGTCGACCGCGAGGAACACCGCCCCGTACCCGGACGGCCGGGTCGGCGGCGGCGACACCGTGGTGGCCCTCCCGCTCGCCGGCTCGCCCAGCCGGCCGTCCTCCGCCACGCCCGCCGAGGGGCTCTGGCACCCGGTCAGCAGCGCTCCGAGCAGCACCAGCAGCCCGCACACCACCCCCGCCGAACTTCTCCCGCGCATCGCCATCCCCCCGAGTTGCCAGGGCCCGTCGTCCAGATCACAAACGACAGGCCCTGGCCCAGCGTGACTCTCCGGGTGGGCGCACGCCAGGCTCACGGGGCGGTTTGCGCACCTTGGGGGTGGTGCGCCCGGTCCGTGGCGTACGTCTAGTACGTCAGCCCGTACCCGATCGGGTACAGCACCTGCTCCGGATCATCCGCCCGACGCACCGCCACCGGGAGCTTCCCGCGGGGCGCCACCCGCCCCGCGATGACCCGCGCGGCGGCCCGCAGTTCGACGTCGGTCCAGGAGTAGGCGGCCAGGCAGGCCGCGGCGGACGGCAGCTGGGCCACGTCGTACGGGTTGCGGATCGCGACCGCCACGACCGGCCGCCCGGTCGCCGCGAGCTGCTCGACCAGCGTCTTCTGCGCGCTGCCCGCGCCGACGTTGTACGTGGCGGCCACCACCGCGTCCGCGTCCCGCGCCGCCGCGACCGCCCGGGCGATGGTCGCCGCGGACGGTGCCGTGCCCGTCGACAGGGCCGTGGCGGTGAAGCCCAGTCCGGTCAGCGCGCCCGCGAGGACTCCGGTGGGCGGCCCGGTCGTCCCCGACGGCGAGGCCGGATCGGCCCCGACCACGAGCACCTTGGGGTACCGGCGCCGCGACAGCGGCAGCAGCCGCCCCTCGTTGACGAGCAGTGTGGTCGTCCGCTCGGCGATCCGGTCGGCCGCCGCCAGATGCGCCCGGGTCCCGACGGTCCGGTCGACGCCGTCCTGGGTGACGTACGGCGAACGGAACAGCCCGAGCTTCTCCTTGAGGCGCAGGATCCGCAGCACCGACGCGTCGAGCCGGGCCTCGGTCAGCTCGCCCCCGCGCACGGCGGTCAGCACGGCGTTCCACGCGAGGTCCAGGTCGGGCGGGTTGAGGAGCTGGTCCACGCCGGCCTTCAGCGCGAGCACCGGCACCCGGTCGTCGCCGTACTTGGTCCGGACGCCCTCCATGCCGAGGGAGTCGGTGACCACGACACCGTCGTAGCCGAGCTTCTCGCGCAGGATGCCGGTGAGGATCGGGCGGGAGAGGGTGGCCGGGTCGCCGGAGTCGTCCAGGGCGGGGACCATCAGGTGCGCGGTCATGATCGAGTCGATGCCGGCGGCGATGGCGGCCCGGAACGGCGGGGCGTCCAGCTTCTCCCACAGCTCCCGGCTGTGCGTGATGGTGGGGAAGCCGGTGTGGCTGTCGACGTTGGTGTCCCCGTGCCCGGGGAAGTGCTTGGCGGTCGCGGCGACCCCGGACCCCTGGTATCCGCCGACCTCGGCGGCCACCAGCGCGGCCACCGCCCGCGGGTCGGCGCCGAAGGACCGTACGCCGATGACCGGGTTGGCCGGGTTGACGTTCACGTCGGCCACGGGGGAGTAGTCCTGCCGGATCCCCATCGCCCGCAACTCGGCACCCGCGATCCGGCCCAGGGTCCGGGCGTCCGACCGCGAGCCGCCCGCGCCCACGGCCATGGCGCCGGGGAACAGCGTGGCCGGCCTGCCCACCCGGGCCACGATCCCGTGCTCCTGGTCGGTGGAGATGAGCACGGGCAGTCCGCGCGGCAGGTCCAGGGACGCCTTCTGGATGCCGTTGGACAGGTCGGCGATCTGGTGCGGCTCGCGGGTGTTGTGCGCCCAGGCGAAGTAGATGATGCCGCCGACCCGGTACGTCGCGACCAGCTCGGCGGCCGTACGGACCCCGATCTCCTTGAGGTTGGCGTCGATGTCGGCCTGGTCGGGGGCGGTGGCGGAGTGGCCGTAGACCCGCATCACGAAGAGCTGCCCGACCTTCTCCTCCAGCGTCATGCGGGAGACGAGGGCGCGGAGCCGGCGGTCGTCCGGGGCGCCGGCGGCGTACGCGGGCCCGGCGGCCGCGAGGGCGGCGGTGACGCCCGCGCCGGCGGCGAGGAGGGTACGTCTGGAGGGCTGTGCGGTGTTTCCCGTGCTTCCCGTGCCGGTGTCGTGCACGTGGGCTCCTTCCGGAGGTGATCCGCTCGGATCCGCTGAAGGAAATCTGAAGGAAACTTCCAAGAGGTCACCAATAACCGGGAAGTTTCTGCCAGTCAAGGGAATGCACAGTAACCGGGGAGGGGCCGCCACCGGCGCGGTTGGAGGGGGGCGCGCCGATGGCGGCGGTGCCGCCGGCCGCGGTACGGCGGAGAGGGTGGTCAGCGATCGCAGCCAGCAGCGAGGGCCGACACCGCACCGAGGTGACTCTCCGGCGGCCTGGGATTGGACGGCCCGAGTCCGGCCCGGGTTCCCGACTCGGCCCGGATTCCCGGAAATCGGTACGCGGGAGGCGGAGGCGACTCAACGGGGCGGGTGAGCCGCTGCTTTCGGCCACGCGTCACCCGGCGTACGGGGTCTCGGCAGGGGCGTGAGGCTGCACGCGCTTCACGCCGAGTCGTTCAGCAGCCTGCTCAGGTGCTCGCGCCCCGGCCCCAGCAGATCGGGCAGCGGCGCCGCGTCCTCGTACCAGCGCTTCTCGTACTCCCAGCACAGCCAGCCGTCCCAGCCGTGCCGGGAGAGGATCTCCACGCACTCGGCCAGGGGCAGGACGCCCTCGCCGAGGGGCAGGGGCGTCGTGTCGTCGGCGGAGGCGATGTCCTTGACCTGGACGTAGCCGAGGTGGGGGGAGAGGGCCGCGTACGTCTCCGAGGGCTGCTCGCCGCCCAGCCAGGTGTGCATGACGTCCCAGAGCGCGCCGACCTGGCGGTGGCCGACGAGCCCGAGGACGCGCATGGCGTCGGCGGCGGTGCGGTGCGAGTCATGGGTTTCCAGGAGTACGCGCACGTTGCGGTCGGTCGCGTACTCGGCGGCCGTGCCCAGGCGGCGGGCGGCCGTCGCGTCCGCCTCCTCCGGGCTCTGCGTGTCAGGGTCGCCGCCGGGGAAAACCCGGACGTACGGGGCGCCGAGGTCGTGGGCCAGGTCGAGGAGGGCGCGGATCTCGGCCAGGACGGGTTCGTCGTCGCCCGGCGCGGCGACCCGCGCGTACCCCGCGAGGCCCAGGATCTCGACGCCCGCCCCCTTGAACTCGGCCGCCACCTCGGCCCGCTGGGCCGGATCGAGGCCGGTGTGGACCGGCTCCTCGGGGTGGGTGCGCAGTTCGACGCCGTGATAGCCGTGCGTACTGGCGAGGCGCAGCACGTCGGGCAGGGGCAGGCCGGGGACACCGAGGGTGGAGAACGCCAGCTTCATGTGGACGGACCCTACCCGGCACCCCCGTCCGCGACTCCCTTTCGTCCCTCGGGCGTTGCGTGAAGATCCAGCCGCCAGTCCTGGCCGGTCAGGTCCCGGCCGAAGGAGCGGTGCGGTTTCTCGGCGACCAGGACGAAGCCGTGGCGCTGGTAGATGCGGCGGGCCGCAGTGAGGACGTCGTTGGTCCACAGGACGACCTCGCGGTAGCCGGCCTCGCGGGCGAAGTCGACGACGGCCCTCACCAGCCGGTCGCCGATGCCGAGCCCGCGCGCGTCCGGCTCGACGAGCAGCAGGCGCAGTCGCGCGGCCCCGGGCGCCTCGTCCCGAACGCACATCACGCACCCCACCGGCCGGCCGTCCAGCTCGGCGATCCACGTCCGCTCCAGGTGCGGGTCGTGGTCCTCGGCGTAGTCGGCGACGATCCTCGCGACCAGCCCCTCGTAGTCGGCGTTCCAGCCGTACTCGGCGGCGTACAGCGCGGCGTTGCGCTGCACGATCCAGCCCAGGTCGCCGGGGGCGGGCTCGCGCAGGACCACGTCCTCGGGGCGCGGGGCCCGGCCGCCGCCGAGAATCGCCCGGACGGTCGCCATCGCCTCCGCCAGCCGCGGCCGGTCCGCCGCCCGCACCGTGTCCAGCAGCGCCCCGACCGACTCGCGCGCCCGCTCGTCGAGGAGCGCGGCGGCCTCCCGGCCGCGCGCGGTGAGCGTGATGCGACGGCGGCGCGGATCCGTCTCGGACGGGCCGCGCTCGATCAGCCCGTCCTCCTCGAACCGGTTCAGGATGCGGCTGAGGTATCCGGCGTCCAGGTGCAGCTGGGCCCGCAGGTCGGCGGCGTCCGTGCGCGGCGCGTGGGCCAGCTCGTAGATCACCCGGGACTCGGTGAGGGTGTAGGGGGCGTAGAGCCGGCGGCCGTAGTCGAGGGCGCCGATGACGTTCGTGTAGAAGCGGTTGAAGGAGCGGATGTCCTGGACGGTCACGACCACCACCCCGGTCTTTGACTCAGTCAGAGATTCCGATGAGGTGAGCCTAGGCCGCCCAGGACACGGGGGCTACCCCTCGGTGGTGGTGGCCGGCCGGTACACGCACACCTGCGCGCCGGTCTTCGCGGTGGTGGTGGAGACCAGCTCCATCGGGCGCATGGCCCCGTCCCCCGGGAAGATCGTCTTGCCGCCGCCGAGGAGCACCGGCATGACGACGAGCTGGAGCTCGTCCACCAGGCCCTCGGACAGCAGCGTCCGCACGAGCGTCGGGCTGCCCATCATCGCGAGGTCGCCGCCCTCGCTCTCGCGCAGCTCCCGGACGCGGGCGACGGCCTGGTCGCCGGGGATGAGCTCGGTGTTGTTCCAGGTGAGGTCGGCCTCGCCGAGGGTGCTGGACACGACGTATTTCTTCAGCGAGTTCATCCGGTCCGCGAACCGGTCCCCGGCCCGCTCGGGCCAGGCCGCCGCCATGGTCTGCCACGTCCGCCGCCCGAACAGCAGCGCCTCGGCTCTGGCGAGCCCCGCGTCGAAGGCGCCGCCCAGTACCTCCTCGTCGAAGTACGGGTGCGACCACCCGCCGTGCGCGAAGCCCCCGTCGGTGTCCTCCTGCGGCCCGCCCGGGGCCTGCACGACACCGTCCAGGCTGATGAACTCGGTGACGACGATACGCATGGGACTCACTCCGCTTCCTCGCACAGGCGATCAATACATTCGATCCGGCATTGCAGACCGGCCTACGACGCGAAACTCATCGCCCCGGCCGCGGACACGTCCGTCACACCCGGGGCGCCGGCGTCCGGGCCATGGTTCCTCGAAGACGACGGCGGTGTACGACGAACACACCGATCGGTGGGACGAGTTGCTGCCCCCGGAGGCCGGAGTGGCTGCGAACGGCCCTGTCACCCGGCCCGCAGCCACTGCTGCCCGAGGCCCAGTCGCTCCAGGGCGTGGAGCTGGTGCAGGTAGCGGTAGGGGATGTCGGGGAAGTCCGAGCCGAGCAGGACGCGGTCGCCGAGCGCGGCGAGCCGGGGCAGGGCGCCTGAGGATGACAGTGTTCCCTCGCCACCCAACCCGTCGGCGTCCGATGGCGACGCCGGTCAGTGACTGTCCGGCCTGTTGACGTCCGGTGGCGGTGCCGGTCGGCCGTTGTTCGGTCTGTCGGTGTCCGGTGACGGTGCCGGTCAGCCACAATCCAGCCCGTCCGGCGTTTGAGGACGATGCCGGTCGGCCGCTGTCCGGCCTGTCGGCGTCCGATGGGCATGCCGGTCAGTCAAGATCCGGCCTGTCGGCGTCCGAGGCGGTGCCGGTCAGCCGCAATCCAGCCCGTCCGGCGTTTGAGGACGAGGCCGTTCAGGCCGAAGCGGGGGCCTGGGGGCGGCAGCCCCCAGCACTGCCCGGGCAGCAACCGCCCAGCACTACGAAACCCGCGGCACCCCGGAGGACCCCCGCACCATCAATTCCCCCCGCACCGACGCGATCCCCCCGGGCGGCGCCTCCTCCCGCCCCATGGCGATCCGCCCGGCCCGAGCCCCGGCCTCCGCCAACGGCAACCGCACCGTCGTCAGCGACGGCACCGCGTCGATGCTGAACGGCAGGTCGTCGAACCCCGCCACCGACACGTCCTCCGGAATCCGCAGCCCGGAGTCCCGCAGCGCCGCGCACGCCCCCAGCGCGACGGAGTCGTTCGCCGCGACGACCGCCGTCAGCGACGGGTCCCGCCGCAGCAGCTCCAGCGTCGCCTCGTAGCCGGAGCGTCGGTCGTAGCGCCCGTGCACGGTCCACCGAGCGTCCTCCTCGATGCCGTGCGCGGCCAGTGCCGCCCGGTGCCCCTCCAGCCGGTGCCGGGTCGTCGTCCGCTCCTCCGGCCCCGCGATGTACCCCAGCCGCCGGTGCCCCAGCCCGATCAGGTGCTCGGTCAGCTCCTGCCCGCCCCCGCGGTTGTCGAAGGTCAGCGCGATCGCCCCGGTCTCCGGCGCCGGCGGGCGCCCGCACAGCACGACCCGCGTCCCGGCGTCCGCCAGCTTCCGCACCTTCGCGTCCATCGCCGCCTTGTGCGCGGCGTCCTCGATCGCGCCGCCCGTGAGCACCACGGCCGCCGCCCGCTGCCGCTGCAGCAGCGTGAGGTACGTCAGCTCCCGCTCCGGCGAGCCGCCCGTGTTGCAGACCACCGCGAGTCTCTCCCCGCCCGCCCGGCCGCCCGGCCCGCCGATCTCGGCCTGGATCGCGCTCGCCATGATCCCGAAGAACGGGTCGGCGATGTCGTTCACCAGGATTCCGACCAGGTCGGAGGTGGCGGCGGCCAGGGCGCTCGCGGGCCCGTTGAGCACGTAGTCCAGCTCGTCCACGGCCTTCAGCACCCGCTCCCGGGTGGAGGCGGCCACGGGGTAGTTCCCGTTCAGCACGCGCGACACCGTCGCGGGGGAGACCTGTGCGCGGGCCGCCACATCCGCCAGGGTCACCGTCATCTCGTCGTCCTCCGGTCGCGCATCTCGATCGTCCGCCTGCCTACACACCCATACCTGTGACCGCGGTTCCGACGGACCTATGGCCATGGTTTGTGCAGACCTTAAGCCCCCGAGCCCCGGTTGTTCGCCCCCTCGAACAACTCGTCCTGGTCACGGTCTTGTCCGGACCGCGGTTCAGAGGCTAGCTTCTCCGTATGTAGAAAGCGCTTGCTGTAACGCTCACCAGTCCACGGGTGGCTCACCGGCCCCCGGGCGACCGGTGGGGCGTACGCGGCGCGACGACCGCGTACGAAGGGAACGACGTGACACGCAAGACGGTGCGTATCGCCATGAACGGCGTGACCGGGCGCATGGGCTACCGCCAGCACCTGGTCCGCTCCATCCTCGCCCTGCGCGAGCAGGGCGGCCTCGACCTCGGCGACGGCACCGTGCTGTGGCCCGAGCCGATCCTCGTCGGCCGCCGCGAGCACGCGCTCAAGGCGCTGGCGGAGCAGCACGGGCTGGAGCACGTCTCCACCGACCTGGACGCGGTCCTCGCCGACGAGACGGTGGACATCTACTTCGACGCGCAGGTCACCTCCGCCCGCGAGGAGGCGCTCAAGAAGGCCATCGCCGCGGGCAAGCACATCTACACCGAGAAGCCGACCGCGACGGGCCTCGCCGGCGCACTCGACCTCGCCCGCCTCGCCGACGAGGCCGGCATCAAGCACGGCGTCGTCCAGGACAAGCTCTTCCTCCCCGGCCTGCTGAAGCTGAAGCGCCTCATCGACGGCGGCTTCTTCGGCCGGATCCTGTCGGTGCGCGGCGAGTTCGGCTACTGGGTCTTCGAGGGCGACTGGCAGGCCGCCCAGCGCCCGTCCTGGAACTACCGGGCCGAGGACGGCGGCGGCATCGTCGTCGACATGTTCCCGCACTGGGAGTACGTGCTGCACGAGCTGTTCGGCCGCGTGAAGTCCGTCCAGGCCATCGCCACCACCCACATCCCGGAGCGCTGGGACGAGAACGGCAAGCCCTACGACGCGACGGCCGACGACGCCGCGTACGGCATCTTCGAGCTCGACGGCGGCGCCATCGCCCAGATCAACTCCTCCTGGGCGGTCCGCGTCAACCGCGACGAGCTGGTGGAGTTCCAGGTGGACGGCACGGAGGGCTCGGCGGTGGCCGGACTCCGCAACTGCCGGGTCCAGCACCGGTCGGCGACCCCGAAGCCGGTCTGGAACCCGGACATCCCCGCCACGGAGGTCTTCCGCGACCAGTGGCAGGAGGTCCCGGACAACCAGGACTTCGACAACGGCTTCAAGGCCCAGTGGGAGCTGTTCCTCAAGCACGTCTACGCCGACGCCCCCTACCACTGGGACCTGCTGGCCGGTGCCCGCGGTGTCCAGCTCGCCGAGCTGGGCCTGAAGTCCTCGGCCGAGGGCCGCCGCCTCGACGTCCCGGAGATCTCGCTGTGACCATCCGACTCCCGGACAGCGGCGGGGCGCTGCGGACGTACGAGCCCCGCACCGAGCCCCTCGTCGTGACGCCCGGCACCCCCTTCACGTCCCGCACGGTCTTCTCGGCGGCGCACGTCGTCGCCGACCCGTACGCGGACGTCTCCCCGGACTCGCCCGCCGCCGTCGACTGGGACGCCACCCTGGCCTTCCGCCGCCACCTGTGGTCGCACGGGCTGGGCGTCGCCGAGGCCATGGACACCGCACAGCGCGGCATGGGCCTGGACTGGGCGGGCGCGGCGGAACTGATCCGCCGGTCGGCGGCCGAGGCCAAGTCGGTCGGCGGCCTGATCGCCTGCGGCGTGGGCACGGACCAGCTGTCCGTCACCGAGGTCGGCCACCCGTACGGCCTGGCGGAGATCCGCGCCGCGTACGAGGACCAGCTCGCGGTCGTCGAGGAGTCGGGCGCGCAGGCGATCCTGATGGCCTCCCGGGCCCTGGCAGCGGTCGCCAAGGGGCCGGAGGACTACCTGGAGGTCTACGGCCATCTGCTCCGGCAGGCGTCCGAGCCGGTCATCCTGCACTGGCTGGGCCCGATGTTCGACCCCGCACTGGAGGGCTACTGGGGCGCCACGGACCTGGACGCGGCGACCCGTACGTTCCTGGACGTCATCGCCGCGCATCCCGACAAGGTCGACGGCATCAAGGTCTCCCTGCTGGACGCCCAGCGCGAGATCGACATCCGCCGCCGGCTGCCGCAGGGCGTCCGCTGCTACACGGGCGACGACTTCAACTACCCCGAGCTGATCGCGGGCGACGAGCAGGGCTTCAGCCACGCCCTGCTGGGCATCTTCGACCCGCTGGGCCCGCTGGCGGCGCAGGCGGTGCGGGTGCTCGACACGGGGGACGTCGAGGGATTCCGGGAGTTGCTGGACCCGACGGTCGAGCTGTCCCGCCACCTCTTCCAGACGCCGACCCGCTTCTACAAGACGGGCGTGGTGTTCCTGGCCTGGCTGGCGGGCCACCAGTCGCACTTCACGATGGTCGGCGGCCTGCAGTCGGCCCGGTCGCTGCCGCACTTCGCGAAGGCGTACGAACTCGCCGACGGCCTGGGCCTGTTCCCGGACCCGAAGCTGGCGGAGGAGCGGATGAAGACGCTGCTGAGCGTGTACGGGGTGGACCAGTGAGCACGACCGGGTTGGACCGTTTCTCCATCAACCAGATGACGGTGAAGCAGCTGTCGATGCCGGAACTGGTCGACGGCTGCGGCCGGCTGGGCATCCGCAACGTCGGCCTGTGGCGCGAGCCGGTGCAGTCGTACGGCCTGGAGGCCACGGCGAAGCTGGTCCGCGACGCGGGGCTGACGGTGACAACGTTGTGCCGGGGCGGCTTCTTCACGGCGATCGACCCGGGGGAGCGGGCCGAGGCCCTGGCCGACAACCGCCGCGCGATCGACGAGGCGGCGACGCTCGGCACGGACACCCTGGTCCTGGTCTCGGGCGGCCTCCCGGCCGGTTCGAAGGACCTGTACGGGGCGCGGGAGCGCATCGCGGACGCCCTGGCGGAACTGGGCCCGTACGCGGAGCGGCACGGCGTCCGCCTCGCGATCGAGCCGCTGCACCCCATGTACGCCTCGGACCGCTGCGTGGTGTCGACGCTGGCCCAGGCCCTCGACCTGGCGGAGCGCTTCCCGGCGCACCAGGTCGGCGTCACGGTCGACACGTACCACATCTGGTGGGACGACACGGCTCCCGCGCAGATCGCCCGGGCGGGCGAGGGCGGCCGCATCCACACCTTCCAGCTCGCCGACTGGACGACCCCCCTCCCGGAGGGCGTGCTGACCGGCCGGGGGCAGATCGGCGACGGCGCGATCGACATGCGCGAGTGGCAGGGTCATGTGGAGGCCGCCGGCTACACCGGCGCGATCGAGGTCGAGCTGTTCAACGACGGGTTGTGGGCCCGGGACGGCCAGGAGGTCCTGGCCGAGACGGCGGCGCGGTTCGTCGAGCACACCCGGTAGCCACGGCCCGGCACCAGGCGCGCTGCCCTGCCCCGGGCTGGGGGCGGGGCGGCGGCCGGTGCTCCGGAACCGGTCGGTCATTCGCCGCCCGGCTTGGCGAACTCCTCGATCAGCACCGGGTACTGCTCCTTGCCGTGCCCGGCGGCGATCGCACGGTCGGCCATCGCCTTGATCAGCTTCGGCAGTTCGGCGTTGACGCCCACCGCCTCGCTCTCCTCGACCAGGTGGGCCATCGCACGCGCGTCGGTCTCCAGGGCCGACACCTCGGCCGGGAACGAGCCGCTGTCGATCTGCTCGGCGTAACCGGGCAGCCACTCGGCCACCCCGGCGGCGATCTGCCGGGCGAACGGCGCGAACGTCCCGGCGTCGACACCGGCCGTCCTGAGCAGCGCCGTGCCCTGGAGCCAGGCGTTGAGCACGCTCCACATCATGGCCAGACCGGCCACGTCGTACAGGGACGCGAGCCCGTGGTCCGCGCCGAGGTAGGTGACGGTGCCCAGTGCGCCGAGCGCGGCCTCGTGCTCCTGGAAGTCCGCCTCCGCGCCGCTGTGCAGGATCATCGCCTCGGCGGTCCCGATCGCCGGCGGCACGGCCATGATGGCGCCGTCCAGGTAACGGGCGCCGCGCTGCCCGGCCCAGCGGGCGGCTTCCCGGGCCTGGGCCGAATCGCCCGAGGTCAGGTTGACCAGCGTCGCGCCGTCCAGGTCGACACCGTCCGCGCCGAGCAGGTCGCGCACGGCCTGGTAGTCGGTGAGGCAGACGACCGTCAGGGAGCCCGCCGCGACGGCGTCACCGACCGAGGGGGCGAGCCGCGCGCCCTCGGCCACCAGCCGGTCGGCCTTGGACGCCGTCCGGTTCCACACGGTCGTCGGGTGACCGGCCCGCAGGAACGCTGCGGCGAGGGCCTGACCCATCAGCCCAAGTCCGATGACAGATACGGGAGTTCGGGGTGCGTTGTCCTTGTTCATGACAGCATCGTCAACGTTGATACCGGTGTGAAGGTCAAGGGGGGCTTTCGATGCGGATCGGGGAACTGAGCCGGCGGACGGGCGTCAACACCCACCAACTGCGCTACTACGAGGCGCAGGGGCTGCTGGAGGCGGACCGCGGCGCGAACGGCTACCGCGAGTACGACGAGAGCGCCGTGCTGCGGGTGAAGCAGATCCGGCACCTGCTGGGCGCCGGCCTGTCCTCCGAGGACATCGCGTACCTGCTGCCCTGCGCGGTCGGCGAGGCCCCGACCCTGCCCGGCTGCCCCGAGTTGCTGGCCGCGATGCGGTCACGACTACGACGACTGGACGACCAGATGGCCCGGCTCGCCCGCTCCCGCGACGCCCTCACCAGATACATCGAGGCGGCGGAACGCACGGGCGCCGAAACCTACCCACCCTTCGACGACACGGACCTGGCGGCCGTACCGGCGTGACCCCGGGGCCCGGGCACGGCGTTCGCCGCCCCGGGCATGACCCGGGAGGTAATTGAGCGCCCGCGCACACCGGCGGCACCGTCTCCGTCATGTCATCCCTCTGCACCGGCGCCGTCGCCCTGTTCTTCCTCGGTATGGGGCTCTATGGCCTGGTCGCCCCCCGCGCACTCATCCGCCCCTTCGGTATCGAACTGACCGTCCCGGAGGCCCGTGCCGAAGTCCGGGCCGTCTACGGGGGGTTCGGCGTCGCTGTCGGCGCCCTCCTGGCCTGGGCGGCGCTCGGCGCCACCGGCGATCTGCGGTCGGGGGTGGTACTCACGGTGGCGGTGTCGCTGGCGGGGATGGCGTTCGGGCGGCTCGTGGCCCGTGCGGTGGAGCGCCCGTCGGAGTTCTTCCCGTCCTGGTTCTACTTCTGGGTCGAGGTAGTGGGGGCCGCGCTGCTGATCATCGGGCTCTAGGGGGTGTCCGCAAGCTCCCGTCGTCCGCCCGGAGGGCGGGCGGGACTTTGCGGACACCCCCTAGCCCTGCCCTCGGTCAGGCGCCGTCCGGCCGGGCGTCAGTCCGGCTTGCTGCGGCGCGCGTACGCGCGAGCCGCCCGCGCCCGGTCGCCGCAGCGCGTCGAGCACCACTGGCGGCGGCCGTGGCGGAGCAGGAAGCGGTTGCAGGGCGGGGAGCCGCAGGCGGTGAGGCGTTCGGCGTCGGGGGAGGTGAGCAGATCGGCGGCGTCGGCGGCGAGCGTGGCCAGGGCCAGGTCGACGATCGCGGTGGTGGGGTGGGGCGCCGTGCGGTAGGGGCCGGTCTCGTCGTCCCAGCGCAGCAGCGGGGCGATGGGGACCCGGGTCATCGCGTCGTTGATGGCCGAGACGGCTGCGGGGAGGGCGGGCAGCCCTTCGGTGCGGGAGGCGAACAGCGATCTGATCTGTTCGCGCAGCGAGCGGAGTTGGGCCGCGCACATCTCCCGCATACCGGCGTCGACCGGGGCGAGGCCGCGCTCCGTCAACCAGTGGTTCGCCTGCGCAGGGGTGCCCAGGAGGTCGATCGTGTGCCCGCCGGGCAGCGCCATCGCGGTGTTGGCGAGGGCGAGGGAGGGGTGCTCCTGCTCGCCTTGGGCGGGCGGCGGGGCGGGCTGCTCGGTCACGGACTCCTCCATGCTTCTCATGGTACGGGTTGCCTCCATCCGTGAGAAGCAGCTACGGTCTTCTCACGGTTCAACCACGTCTATCCGTGAGGTGTCTCCGTGTCCTCTCTTCCCGTGACGGCCGGCCGCTTCCCCGTCCGCGTCTTCGGCGGCCCGACCGCCCTCTTCGAGTACGGCGGTCTGCGCTTCCTGACCGACCCGACCTTCGACGCTCCCGGCGACTACTTCCGCGACGGCGAGCGGATCCTGACCAAGACCGCGCCCTCCGCCGCCACCCCCGCCGACCTCGGCCCCGTCGACGTCGTGCTGCTCTCCCACGACGAGCACGATGACAACCTCGACACCAGCGGCCGGGCCCTGCTCGCGGGCATACCCCTGACCCTGACCACGCCCGGCGGCGGCAAGCGCCTGGGCGAGAGCCTGGGAGAGCGGGCCAAGGGCCTCGCCGACTGGGAGTCCGTCGAGCTGGACCGGCCCGACGGCGGCACGGTCACCGTGACCGGCGTCCCCGCGCTGCACGGCCCCGGCCCCCGCGAGGAGGTCGAGCCGGTCACCGGCCAGGTCGTCGGCTTCGTCCTGACCGGCGAGGGGCTGCCCACCGTCTACGTCAGCGGCGACAACGCCTCCCTCGACGCGGTCCGTGAGATCGCCGACCGCTTCGCCCCCGTCGACACGGCCGTCCTCTTCGCCGGGGCTCCCCGCTTCCCCGTGCTCTTCGACAACCAGGTCCTCGTCCTGGACAGCGCGATGGCCGCCGAGGCCGCCGAGATCCTGGGCGCCCGTCGGGTCGTCCCCGTCCATTACGACAGCTGGGCCCACTTCACCGAAGGCCGCGAGGAACTGGCCGCCGCCTTCACCGCCGCCGGGCTCGCCGACCGGCTGGACTGGGGCAAGGGCGCCTGACCTGCCGTCACTTGCGCCAGAACAGGTGATGGACCACCCCGCTCGGGCTCGGCACCACATCGCAGTGGAAGCGGTCGAGCAGCTCCTCGGGGGACTCCCACAGCCGTGACCCGGACCCGATGACCACGCCGGGCGAGACCGCCACGTGCAGCGTGTCCACCAGGTCGGCGTCGAGGAACTCCCGGACGGTGGCCGCCCCGCCGCCGAGCCGGACGTCCTTGCCGCCGGCCGCCTCGCGCGCCTGCTCCAGGACCTCGGCCGGGTCGCCGCCGACGAAGTGGAACGTGGTGTCGGAGAGGGTGAACGAGGGCCGCTCGTAGTGGGTCATCACGAACACCGGCGTGTGGAACGGGGGTTCCTCGCCCCACCAGCCCTTCCACTCGTGGTCCTGCCACGGGCCGCGGTGCGGACTGAACTTGTTGCGCCCCATGATCTCGGCGCCGATGTTGTGGTGGAAGTCGCGCACCAGGTAGTCGTCCAGGCCGCGGCTCCCGCCCGGGTCGGTGCGGTTCGGCCAGCTCGCGGTCGCGCCGGCCCAGGCGAACATCGTCCCCGGGTCGGCGTGTCCGAACGGACGCTCCAGGCTCTGGCCTTCGCCGGCACCGAATCCGTCACTCGAGACGTTGAAGTTCTGCACACGCAGCAGCTGGGACACAGCGCTCCTCCTGTGGTCGACGAGAGGGAAGACCGCCCGGGCCGGCGAAACTCATCGGTCCGGGCCCGGCGGTTCCCCCCGCTCACCCGGCCTGCGCCACCACGTGGTCGATCACCCGCTGGAAGTCCTCACTCGGCGAGAACTCCACGAACTCGCTGTCCTCCAGGGCCACCGGCACATGTCCGGGACCCCAGTAATAGGCCTGCCCCGCCACGTACTCCTCCTCGCCGGCGGCCGTGCGCATCCTGATCCGGCCCTTCAGCAGGTAGCCCCAGTGCGGGCACTGGCACGCGTCGTCGGGCATGCCCTTCAGGGCCGGGCCCATGTCGGTGCCCTGGGGCAGGGTGATGTAGCCGACCGACATGCCACCCCCGATCGGCATGATCCGCAGTTCCACTCCGTCGCCCTCGAGTGCGACGGGCACGTCGTTCCGGGTCGCCGCCGTCATGACTCCTCCGCTCCGGCCCGCCGGGCCTGGGGAAAAGGGCTTTCCCTCTCCAGCCTGGACCGTCGAGAGACCGCCCGCGACATCACGATCCGGTCAAGAGGTACCGCGGGGGTCTTGATTTACCGGTGTGTAATCGATTCCATCCACCCGTCGATGTAATCGATTCCACGAACCCGTGACGGGTTCCGTTTCCACAAGGAGGTGGAGCGGCGATGGCGAGTATCAAGGACGTCGCCGCCGAGGCGGGCGTCTCCGTCGCCACGGTCTCGCGCGTCCTGAACGACCACCCGTCGGTCAGCGCCGACGCACGCACCCGCGTGCTGGCCGCCGTCGAGACCCTGGGCTACCGCCCGAACGCCGTCGCCCGCTCCCTGCGCACCGACCAGACCCACACCCTCGGCCTGGTCATCAGCGACGTGATGAACCCCTACTTCACCGAGCTGGCCCGCTCCGTCGAGGAGGAGGCCCGCGCGCTCGGCTACAGCGTCATCATCGGCAACGCCGACGAGCGGCCCGACCTCCAGGACCACCACGTGCGCAACCTCCTGGACCGCCGCATCGACGGCCTGCTCGTCTCGCCCACGGACGGCGGCTCGCCGCTGATGCTGGACGCCGCGCGGGCCGGGACGCCCATGGTGTTCGTGGACCGCTGGATCCCGGGCGTGGACGTGCCGGTCGTCCGGGCGGACGGGCGGGCCGCCGTGCGGGACCTCGTGACGCATCTGCACGGGCTCGGGCACCGGCGGCTCGCGATCATCGCCGGTCCCGCGGCGACCACGACCGGCCGGGAGCGCGTGGAGGCCTTCCGCGAGGCGCTCGCCGCGTGCGGTCTGGAACTCCCCGACGCCTTCATAGGGCAGGGCGACTTCCAGGCCGAGAGCGGGCGCCGGGTCACCGAGGGCTTCCTCGACCTGGCCGAACCGCCCGAGGTCGTCTTCGCGGCCGACAACCTGATGGCGCTCGGCGCGCTGGACGCCGTACGCGCGCGCGGACTGCGCGTGCCGGACGACATCGCGCTGGCCGCGTTCGACGACATCCCGTGGTTCGTGCACACCGACCCGCCGATCACGGCGATCGCCCAGCCCACGGGCGAACTGGGCCGGGCCGCCGTACGGGCCCTGGTCGACCGCATCGAAGGACGGCCGGGCGAATCCGTCACCCTCCCCGCCCGGCTCGTCGTGCGCCGCTCCTGCGGCGAGAACCCCACCCCAGTGCAAAGGAGCACGTCGTGAGCAACCCGGACGAGTTGCTGCGCATCGAGGGCATACGGAAGACCTTCCCGGGTGTGGTCGCGCTGGACGGCGTCGACTTCGACCTGCGCCGGGGCGAGGTGCACGTGCTGCTCGGTGAGAACGGCGCGGGCAAGAGCACGCTGATCAAGATGCTCTCCGGCGCCTACACACCCGACGCCGGGCGGATCCTGGTCGGCGGCGAGGAGACGCGCATCCAGAGCGCCCAGGACTCCGAGCGGCTCGGGATCGCCACCATCTACCAGGAGTTCAACCTCGTACCCGACCTGACGGTCGCCGAGAACATCTTCCTGGGTCGGCAGCCCCGCCGCTTCGGGATGATCGACCGCAAGCGGATGGAGGCGGACGCCGAGGTCCTGCTGAAGCGGGTCGGCGTGAACGTGTCGCCCCGCGCGCGGGTCCGCGAACTCGGCATCGCCCGCCTGCAGATGGTCGAGATCGCCAAGGCGCTCAGCCTGGACGCACGCGTGCTGATCATGGACGAGCCGACCGCCGTCCTCACCTCCGAGGAGGTCGAGAAGCTCTTCGCGATCGTGCGCACCCTGCGCGAGGACGGCGTCGGGATCGTCTTCATCACGCACCACCTGGAGGAGATCGCCGCCCTCGGCGACCGGGTGACGGTCATCCGCGACGGCAGGAGCGTCGGGCAGGTGCCCGCCTCCACCCCCGAGGACGAGCTGGTCCGGCTCATGGTGGGGCGCTCGATCGAGCAGCAGTACCCGCGCGAACGACCCGACAAGGGGCCCGCGTTGCTCACCGTCGAGGGCCTCACCCGGGACGGCGTCTTCCACGACGTCGGCTTCGAGGTGCACGCCGGTGAGGTCGTCGGCATCGCGGGCCTGGTCGGGGCCGGACGGACCGAGGTCGTCCGGGCGGTCTTCGGGGCCGACCCGTACGACAAGGGCACCGTGAAGGTCTCCGGCGCCCCGATCGCCAAGTACGACGTCAACGCGGCCATGAGCGCGGGCATCGGACTCATCCCCGAGGACCGCAAGGGCCAGGGCCTGGTGCTGGACGCGTCGGTGGAGGAGAACCTCGGTCTGGTGACCCTGAGGTCGGCCACGCGCGCGGGGCTCGTCGACCTCAAGGCCCAGCGCGAGGCCGCCGAGCGGATCGCGAAGCAGCTCGGCGTGCGCATGGCGGGCCTCGGCCAGCACGTGCGCACGCTCTCCGGCGGCAACCAGCAGAAGGTCGTCATCGGCAAGTGGCTCCTCGCCGACACCAAGGTGCTGATCCTCGACGAACCGACCCGCGGCATCGACGTCGGCGCCAAGGTCGAGATCTACCAGCTCGTCAACGAACTCACCGCCGCCGGCGCGGCCGTCCTGATGATCTCCAGCGACCTGCCCGAGGTGCTCGGCATGAGCGACCGGGTGCTGGTGATGGCCCAGGGCCGGATCGCCGGTGAACTCTCCGCCGACGAGGCGACCCAGGACGCCGTGATGGCACTCGCCGTAAGCAACCCCAGCACCGACAAGGAGGCCTCCCGTGGCCACTGACACGCTCAAGAGCACGACGGGCGCGGGTGGCGCCTCGGGAGGCCTGCGCCGCCTCCTGCTCGACAACGGCGCGCTCACCGCGCTCATCGTCCTCGTCATCGCGATGTCGGCCCTGTCCGGCGACTTCCTGACGACGGACAACCTCCTCAACGTCGGCGTGCAGGCGGCCGTGACCGCCATCCTCGCCTTCGGCGTCACCTTCGTGATCGTCTCGGCGGGCATCGACCTGTCGGTCGGCTCGGTCGCCGCGCTGTCGGCCACGGTCCTCGCCTGGAGCGCCACCTCGGCTGGCGTCCCCGTCTTCCTCGCCGTGCTCCTCGCCATAGCGACCGGCATCGTCTGCGGCCTGGTCAACGGCGTCCTGATCTCCTACGGCAAGCTGCCGCCGTTCATCGCCACGCTCGCCATGCTGTCCGTGGCCCGCGGCCTGTCCCTGGTCATCTCCGAGGGCTCCCCGATCGCCTTCCCCGACTCGGTCTCCCACCTCGGCGACACCCTCGGCGGCTGGCTGCCGGTGCCGGTCCTGGTCATGGTCGTCATGGGCCTGCTCGCCGCGTTCGTGCTCGGCCGGACCTACATCGGCCGCTCGATGTACGCGATCGGCGGCAACGAGGAGGCCGCGCGGCTGTCCGGCCTGCGCGTGAAGAAGCAGAAGCTCGCGATCTACGCCTTCTCGGGCGTCTTCGCCGCCGTCGCCGGTGTCGTCCTCGCCGCCCGCCTCTCCTCCGCGCAGCCCCAGGCCGCCGACGGCTACGAGCTGGACGCGATCGCCGCGGTCGTCATCGGCGGCGCCTCCCTCGCGGGCGGCACGGGCAAGGCGTCCGGCACGCTCATCGGCGCGCTCATCCTGGCGGTGCTGCGCAACGGGCTGAACCTGCTGAACGTCTCCGCGTTCTGGCAGCAGGTCGTCATCGGCGTGGTCATCGCGCTGGCGGTGCTCTTCGACACGCTGCGGCGCAAGGCGGGGGCGACCCCGGTGGCGGCCGGTGCCTCCGGCGGGGGCAAGGGCAGGCAGGCGGCGACGTACGGGCTCGCGGCCGTCGTCACGGTCGCGATCGTCGGCGCCACGTCCTTCCTGCACAACGGCTCCTCCTCCGCGTCCACCCCGAAGATGGGCCTGTCGCTGTCCACCCTCAACAACCCCTTCTTCGTGCAGATCCGGGCGGGCGCCCAGGCCGAGGCGAAGCGGCTGGGCGTCGACCTGACCGTCACGGACGCCCAGAACGACGCCTCCCAGCAGGCCAACCAGCTGCAGAACTTCACCACTTCGAACCTGGGCGCGATCATCGTCAACCCCGTGGACTCGGACGCCGCGAGCAACTCGGTGAAGGCCGCCGACCAGGCGAAGATCCCGGTCGTCGCGGTGGACCGGACCGTCAACAACGCGGCGGTGGACACCCTGGTCGCCTCCGACAACGTGGCCGGCGGTGAACTCGCGGCCAAGTCCATCGCCGAGAAGCTGGGCGGCGAGGGCAAGATCGTCATCCTCCAAGGCCAGGCGGGCACGTCCGCGGCCCGGGAGCGCGCCGAGGGCTTCGCCAAGGGGCTGAAGGCCTACCCGGGCATCCAGGTCGTGGCCCAGCAGCCCGCCGACTTCGACCGCACCAAGGGCCTCGACGTGATGTCGAACCTGCTCCAGGCCCACCCGGACGTTCAGGGCGTCATCGCCGCCAACGACGAGATGGCCCTCGGCGCGATCAAGGCGCTGGGCTCCAAGGCCGGCAAGTCGGTCCACGTCGTCGGCTTCGACGGCACGCCTGACGGACTGAAGGCGGTCGAGGGCGGCACGCTGTACGCGTCCGTGGCGCAGCAGCCGTCCCAACTCGGGAAGATCGCCGTGGACAACGCCCTGAAGGCGCTCCAGGGCAAGGAGGTCGAGCAGACGGTGAAGGTGCCGGTGAAGGTGGTCACGAAGGAGAACGTGGCCGGCTTCAGCGGCTGACATCGGGGAACGGCGGGCGGTCGCACGGCTGGTGGGACCGCCCGTCCATGTCACTCACGTGGGGAGACAACTCATGTACGACTACGACCTCCTGGTCGTGGGGTCGGCCAACGCCGACCTGGTGATCGGAGTGGAGCGCCGGCCCGGTGCCGGCGAGACCGTGCTCGGCTCCGACCTGGCCGTCCACCCGGGCGGCAAGGGCGCGAACCAGGCGGTCGCCGCCGCCCGGCTCGGCGCCCGTACGGCACTGCTGGCCCGCGTCGGCGACGACGACCACGGGCGGCTGCTGCTGGACTCGCAGCGGGAGGCCGGCGTCGACACGGTGGGCGTCCTGGTGGGCGACGCACCGACCGGCGTCGCCCTGATCACGGTCGACCCGTCCGGGGACAACAGCATCGTCGTCTCGCCGGGCGCCAACGGCCGGCTGACCCCCCAGGACGTGAGCGCCGCCGGGTGCCTGTTCCAGAGCTCCAAGGTGGTCTCGACGCAACTGGAGATCCCGCTGGAAACGGTGGTGGAGGTCGTACGGAACCTGGCACCGGACAGCCGCTTCGTCCTGAACCCCTCCCCGCCGCGCCCCCTCCCGGCGGAGGTGCTGGCGGCCTGCGACCCGCTCATCGTCAACGAGCACGAGGCCAAGGTGATCCTGGGCGACTCGGCCGTCGGGGACACCCCCGAGGACTGGGCGCGGATCCTGCTCGCGAAGGGCCCGCGGTCGGTGGTGGTGACGCTGGGCTCGGAGGGCGCGCTGGTGGCGTCGGCGGAGGGCGTCTTGCGTGTCGCGTCCGTGAAGGTGCACGCGGTGGACACCACGGGCGCGGGCGACGCGTTCACCGCCGCGCTGGCCTACCGGCTGGGGGCGGGCGAGCCCCTGGCGGAGGCGGCGGCGTACGCGGCGCGGGTCGGCGCGGCGACGGTGACCAAGGAGGGCGCGCAGGCGTCCTTCCCGACCGCGGAGGAGGTCGCTGAGCTGTGCTGTGCTGACCCGGGGGACAACCCCCGGACCCCCGGCCGCAGGTCGGACAGCGACTCCGCATCCGGAGAGCGGGGTGGGGCCTGATGAAGAAGACCGGAATACTCAACCGTCACCTCGCCGGTGCACTGGCCGAACTCGGCCACGGCGACGGGGTACTCGTCTGCGACGCGGGCATGCCCATCCCCGACGGCCCCCGGGTGGTGGACCTGGCCTTCCGGGCCGGGGTGCCGGCGTTCGCCGAGGTGCTGGACGGCCTGCTGGCCGAGTTGGTCGTCGAGGGGGCGACGGCGGCGGAGGAGGTACGGCGGGCCAACCCGCAGGCCTCGAAACTCCTGCACGGGCACTTCCCCGCGCTGGACCTCGTCCCGCACGAGCGACTCAAGGAACTGTCGGTGGACGCCCGGCTGATCGTCCGCACGGGCGAGGCCCGGCCGTACGCCAACGTCCTGCTGCACTGCGGCGTCTTCTTCTGACCGCCGTCCACCGAGATGTTTCGAGGGGCCCGATCCGTCGACCGGGCCCCTCGGCTTTTCCCCTCCCGTCAGGAACCCCCGCGATCCCCCCGGATCCCCCTCCAGAAGTCCTGACACCAAGTACGACCCTCACAGGGCGGGAAGGGTTGCACGGGCGGGCAAGATTTTCTTGCCGGATTCTTACTGTCGTCCCCGGGCGGCGCCCCTCGCCGGGTTACGGCAGGTCAGCACACGGGTGAGTCCGCCGTCGTCCTCCTCGACGTCCGGACGTGCGCGAACCCGAGCCTGCCCAGCAGCCGCGGCGAAGCCTCGTTCCGCGCGTCCACGGTGGCGTGCACCTCGGTGAGCCCGAGGGCCTCGAACCCGTACGCCACGAGCGCCTCCGCCGGCTCCGTCCCGAGCCCGCCGCCCCAGACCTCCGGGGCCAGGGCGTAGATGATCTCGTGGCCGCCACCTGGTTGGTCCGCTTGATCTCGGCGTGCCCGACCAGCAGCCCACCGCGCCGGGCGGGACCGTCCCCCATCCACCGGGACACCCGGGCGTCCTCGAACAGGGCGACGAAGCCGTCTTCGTGTCCCGGGGTGTAGGGGGTGAGGAGGAGGCGGCGAGTGCGCAGGACCGGGGGCAGGATGGCGCTCACTCGACGCCGCCGAGCTGATCGGCCCAGACGTAACTCTCGGGCAGCAGCTCCTTGACCGGAACGGCCCGGACCCCGTCACCCGTGCCGACGATGACTTCGACGGCGGGAAAGTAGTCGAGAAGAACCTGCCGGCAACGCCCGCACGGCGGCACGACCCCCCGGCCGCGGTCGCCCACGGCGACGACGGTGTCCAGCTCGTACACCCCCTGGGCGGCCGCCACGCCGATGAGCGCCAGCTCGGCGCAGGGCCCTCCGGTGAAGTGGTAGACGTTCACCGCGGTCACGATCCGCCCGTCCGGGGCACGCCCCGCGGCGGCCATGGTGTGCCTCTCGCCCCGACACCGCGTACGGGCGACGTCCGCCGCGGCCCGGACGAGCTCATGGTCGACGGGGAGGGTCTGCGTGGTCATCGGCCCTGCTTTCGTCTTTCGTCGGAGTCAATTCGTCTGAGTCAAGGGGACGTCGACCCGAGCGGCCGAGAACGTGCAACCGGAAATCGGCGAGTCACGACGGGGCCAAAGACGAGAAAAGCCGGTCGACAGCACGAGCGAGATCGGCGCAGGATCCGGTGCATGTCCGCTCCTCCACGACTGCGGCTCCCGCCGGGCTACCGCAGCCGACCGGCGACCCTCACCGACGTCCCCGCGATCCACCGCCTCGTCGCCACCTGCGAGCGCGACCTGCACGGGCGCGTCGACACGGCAGCCGACAGCATCGCCGCCGACCTGGCGCGACCCGGCCTGGACCCGGAGTCCGACACGCTGCTCGTACACGACGCCGGGGGAGTACCGGCCGGCTGGGCCTGGGTGCACGGAGGCCGCCGCAGCATGATCGACGTCCAGCCCGGCCATCGTGGGAAGGGGCTGGGCAGCGCGCTGCTCACCTGGGCCGAGGCACGTGCCCGCCGGGCGGGCAGCGCACGGCTGGCCCAGACGCTCCCCGACGGCGACCGGACGGCCGCCGCGCTGCTGCTCTCCCGCCGGTACCAGCCGTACATCACCCAGTGGCTGCTGCGGATCGACATGCCCGGCGAACCCGAGGTCCCCGAGGCACCGCCCGGCATCACGGTGCGACCGTTCAGACCCGGTGACGAGCGGGCGGCGTACCGGCTCACCGAAGACGCCTTCGACGAGTGGCAGCAGCGCCGCAAGCCCTACGTGGAGTGGGCCCGCCTGACGGTCGAACGCCCCACGTTCGCACCGGCGCTGTCACCCGTGGCGTTCGCCGACGGCCGGATGGTAGGCGCGGTCCTGTCGCTGTACGTGCCGGACTCCGACGAGGGCTACATCGACCGCGTCGCGGTACGCCGTGACCACCGCGACCGCGGCATCGCCCGCTCACTCCTGCGCGAGGCGTTCCACGGTTTCTGGCTGCGCGGCCGGCGCTCGTGCGCGCTCTGGACCCACTCGGCGACCGGCGCCCTGACGCTGTACGAGCGGGTGGGCATGACGGTCGCGCAAGGCTCGACGGTCTTCAGCAAGGCCCTCGACGATGATGGGGATGCTGTGGCGGGGCTGTGACGGTGAGGCTGTTGCGACTGTTATCGCAAACTGTGAACATGGTGGGGGCGGAAACGCTCACAGAAACCAATGGGAAGCAGGGGGAGGCGAGTTGACGCGATGAAGTTCGACATGGGCGCGCAGACGCTGTCGACGTTGCAGCGTGATACGCGTGGTTCGACGGACGACCTGGGTGGTCTGGTCCGGCAGTTGGTGGCGGCGGCGCAGCCGTTGGAGGGTAAGTTCAACGGTTCGGGTCGTGTGATGTTCGACCAGTTCAAGGCGCGGGCGGACCGTATCGCGTCGGATCTGAACTCGTCGCTGTCGGCGATCCTGGGCGGTCAGTCCGGGATGGACTCGGCGTTCTCCTCGGGTGACCAGGAGCAGGGCGACAACGCGCGTCAGCAGATGTCGGCGGCGAACTTCGACGCCGCGCGTTTCCGCTGAGTTCTTCCGGCGTTTGAGCGCTGTCGGCGTGTGAGCGCTGTGAGCGCTGTGGGTGTTGCGCCGGTTCGGTTTCTGGTTGTGTTTCGTTTCTCGGGGAGTGGTGTGTGATGGCGGGTGCGGGTTCGGATCGCCGGTCGTATGACACGGGTGCGTCGGCGGA
>JJOH01000103.1 GCA_000696115.1 Streptomyces olindensis | reverse complement strand
GACCAAGCCCGAGGACGCCCGATGAGCAGCCCCCAGCCCCAGATGCCGCAGGCCGCGCCCGCCTGGCACGCGGCGCCCGGTTCCCCGCACTCCGGCTACACCTCGCCGATCCCGGTCGTCCGCACGCACCTCGGGCACGCCATCGCCTCCGAGTGGACGAAGATCCGTTCGGTGCGCTCCACGATGTGGACGCTCGGCGTGTTCGTCCTGCTCGTCATCGGCATCGGGACGCTGACCGGCGTGGTGGTGGCGAACTCCGACCCGGCCCTGGAGGGCGAGAGCCCGATCGGCCTGGGCTTCTTCGGCCTGCTGCTCGGCAGCATGTGCATCATCACGCTGGGCGTGCTGACCACGGCCTCGGAGTACGGCACGGGCATGGTCCGCACCACGATGGTGGCGTGCCCGAGCCGCGGCCGGGTGCTGACCGCGAAGGCCGTGGTGTTCTTCCTGGTCGCGTTCGTGGTGACGCTGGTGTCCGCGTCACTCGTCGCCTTCCTGCACGTGGCGATGCTGGAGGGCAGCGGCGCCAAGGACCCCTCCGGCGGGGAGTGGCTGAAGGGCACGGTCGGCATCGCGGCCTACGTCGCGCTGCTGGGCCTGCTCTCGCTCGCCGTGGGCTCGATCATCCGGCACTCGGCGGGCGCCATCACCATCATGATCGGCGCCGTGCTCGCCCCGCTGGTGATCGCGCTGTTCATGTTCTCGCAGTCGCTGGAGGACGTCCGCCAGGCCCTGTTCGAGTACTCCATCCCGAACCAGCTGAGCGTCTTCTACTCCAACTCCCTCAGCCAGTCCGGCCCGTCCGGCTGGGACCCGCTGTGGATCATCCTGGGCGCGACGGCCGTCGCGTTCGCCGCCGCCTTCGCCCTGCTGGAGAAGCGGGACGTCTGAGTTCCGTCAGAATCTGGGCGCGTTACGGGACCGCCGCACCCCGGGGGTGCGGCGGTCCCGCGCGTTCCAGCAGGCCTTGTGCCAGTGCCGGCGGTCGTCGACGCCCGCGTGCTCCGACCAGGCCACCACGTGCGGCACCCCGTCCGGGATCAGCTGGTCGCAGCCGGGGCAGCGGTACGACTTGCCCTGGGCGCTCGCGCCGGCCACGTGCCGCACGCTCCAGTTCTCGCCCTGCCAGTTCTCCGAGGACTGCCAGCCGCCGTAGCGGCCGGGGCGGTCGTCCTCGGCGCTCCGGCCGGACGAAGCGGCGCCCTTGGGTCGGTTGCGACGCGGGGACACGGGACACCTCTCGGGGCTATACAGGAAGCTCGGGCCGTGTCCAGCCTACGCGGCGCGGTCCGGGGTACGCGTACGGCACCAATCGCCACAAGTCCCGCTTCGGGGCGAGGCGGGCGCTCCCCCGGGCTCCCCGCGGAGCACCCCATTCTGCAGACAATCCGCAAAATACTCCGCTCGGCCGTGTCCTCGGCACGTGTCAGACGGTTATGCGCTGTAGGGGAGCTCCGTGTCGGAGCCAAGGAAGCAGGAAAGCAATGCGCGTTGGAAGTTTCGTGTTGGCGGCCCAGTTCCCCGGGCAGGGCGAGGGGGAGGCGCTGCACCGCGCGGTCCGCTCGGCCGAGGTGGCCGAGGAGGCCGGGCTCGACACGGTCTGGCTGGCCGAGCACCACTTCGTGCCGTACGGCACGTGCCCGTCGGCCATCACCCTGGCCGCTTTACTGCTGGGCCGCACCCGCCGCATCCGGGTCGGCACGGCGGTCAGCGTGCTGCCCACCACCCACCCCGTCACCGTCGGCGAACAGGCCGCGCTGCTGCACCACACGAGCGGCGGCCGTTTCACACTCGGGGTCGGCCGCGGCGGCCCGTGGGTCGACCTGGAGGTGTTCGGCGCGGGCCTGGAGGCGTACGAGAAAGGGTTCCCGGAGTCCCTGGACGTCCTGGTGCGCTGGCTGCGCGACCCGTCCGTGGCGGCCGACGGGGAGCGTTTCCGCTTCCGTGAAGTCCCGGTGGTGCCGCGGCCGTCGGAGGCCCTGACGGAGGTCGAGGGGCCCGAGCTCGTCGTCGCCTGCACCTCGCCGACGAGCGTGCGCCTGGCGGCCGAGCGGGGGCTGTCGATGCTCCTCGGGATGCACGTGGGGGACGAGGAGAAGGCCGAGATGGTCGCCCTGTGGCGGCAGCACGCGCGGGCGTGCGGCCGGTCGCCGGAGGAGATCCTCGGCGCGTCCCATGTGTCGGCCGGCGTCTGCCAGATCGCGGACAGGAGGGTCGACGCGGCGGAGACGCTGATCAAGGCGATGCCGGGCTGGCTGAAGCAGGGCCTGGAGGCCCATGTCACGGTCGACGGGCGCACGCGCCGGATGCGCGACCCGCTGGCCTACACCGAACTGCTCTGCGGACTGCACCCGGTGGGCACGCCGCGGCTGTGCGCCGACCGGCTGGCGGCGACCAGCGAGCGAACGGGCATCTCCCGTTTCGCCCTGCTCGTCGAGGGTTCCGGGGACCTGGCGGCGACCGAGGAGAACGTACGGCGGCTGGGCGCCGAGGTGCTGCCCCAACTCGTCTGAGGGCGCTGTGACTTCCTGGGGGCTTGCCGCTCCGGTACAGAACTGCACCTCCCGCGTACGGAGCGGCAAGCAAGCGGCGCCGCGTCAGCAGTCCCGAAATTCGGGCGACTGGTTCAGCACCTGGCTGCGGACCGAGGTGAAACGGCCCAGCGTCTCGTCGACCGAGGAGTCAAGCGGGAACACGGCCACCCGGTGGCAGTTCTGGAAGGCCAGCCGCACACCGAAGTGCCGTTGCAGCGCGCCGCGTATCGCGTCACTCGCAAGCGCACGCAGCAGCTGGCCGCGTGCCTGCTCGTCCGGCGGAGGCGTCTGGTTGTCGGCGAACGCACCGCCGTCCACCTTCAGCTGGGCCACCAGGGAGCTGATCATCTCCCACGCATAGGGCAGGGAGGTCCGGACGCAGTCGACGAATTCCGCTTCGTCGACCTCGCCTCGCTCGGCCTGTTCGAGTAGGGCCGGTGAGACGTCGAGCGACATGAGTTCTCCTCTCGCACCCCCAACGAGCAGGGGTTGCCTGACAGATGAGGGAGCCCACGACACCGGACACGCTGCGTACACGCGCCGCGACCTCCCGTTCATACGGTAAGCAACCGACGGTGACGGCACCAGGAGAATGCGCAGATGAGGCACTCCCGGTGAGCACACCCTGCACACAATCGGCCATTACCGAACACGTGTTTTCCAGGGCGAATCGCGTGGACAGGCGCCCGTCGAGTAGCGTTGCCGACCATGCGTCTCGTCATTGCCCGCTGCTCCGTCGACTACGCCGGGCGGCTCACCGCCCACCTTCCCTCGGCCCCGCGCCTGATTCTGGTGAAGGCGGACGGCAGCGTCTCGATCCACGCCGACGACCGGGCCTACAAGCCCCTGAACTGGATGTCGCCGCCCTGCACGCTGAAGGAGGGCACCGGCGAGGAAGAGGGCGTCTGGACCGTCGTCAACAAGGCGGGCGAGAAGCTCATCATCACGATGGAGGAAGTCCTCCACGACTCCTCGCACGAACTGGGCGTCGATCCCGGCCTGATCAAGGACGGCGTGGAAGCGCACCTCCAGGAGCTGCTCGCCGACCGCATCGAGACACTCGGCGAGGGCTACACGCTCATCCGCCGCGAGTACCCGACGGCCATCGGCCCGGTCGACATCCTGTGCCGGGACGCCGACGGCAGGACCGTCGCGGTGGAGATCAAGCGGCGCGGTGAGATCGACGGCGTGGAGCAGCTGACGCGCTACCTGGAGCTGCTGAACCGCGATCCCCATCTCGCCCCGGTCCGCGGCATCTTCGCGGCCCAGGAGATCAAGCCGCAGGCCCGCGTCCTCGCGACGGACCGGGGCATCGGCTGCCAGGTCCTCGACTACGACGGGCTGCGCGGCATCGAGGACGACAAGCTGCGGCTGTTCTGACAGCACCGCCGTACACGACGAAGAGGGCCGGGTCCGCGGAACGGACCCGGCCCTCGCGTGTGCGGGGTCTCAGATCACCTGGTCCGAGCTGCTCGGCGTCGCCGCGCCGCTGCTCTCCGGTGCGCTCGCCGAGGTGCTCGTGGGGGCGGTCGGCGCCGGGCCGCTGGCCGAGTCCGAGGTGGACGGCGACGACGCCGGCGGCTGGGAGGTCGGCGGCTGCGAGGTGGGCGGCTGGGACGTCGGCGGTTGCGAGGTGGGCGGCTGAGACGTCGGCGGCTTGGACGTCGTGGGGGGCTTGGACGTCGTCGGCGGCTTGGATGTGGTGGGCGGCTTCGAGGACGACGGCGGCTTCGATGTCGTCGCCGGATCGCTCGGGTCCGCCGAACCGCTCGGAGAGCCCGTCGGCGTCGGGTCGTCCGACGTGCCGAGCGTGCCGTCCGGGCCCGGGTCCGTCGGGCGGCTGGTCGCCGCGCCGGTGTCGCCGTCGCTGTCGTTCACCGGCCGATCGGCGCCCAGGCTGCCGCCGCCCGCGCCCTCGCTGGCCGAGGGGTTGACGCCGACCTGCTCGGACGGCGCGCCCGGCTCGTTGTCGGAGGTGGCGCCGAGCGTCACCACCGTGCCGAGCACGGCGACGAGCAGGGCACCCGCCCCGGCGGCCACGAGGTTGCGGCGGGCCAGGCCCCTGAGGCCGCCCCGGGCCTTGCGCGAGGGCGCCGGGGAGCTGCGGTGGGTGACCAGGGCCGGGGAGGACGGCTGCTGGAGCGTCGGGAAGGCCGCCGGGACACCGCCGGGCGGGGACGCCGACTCCTCGTACCGCGCGTCGGGCACCTCCTCCCCCGCGGTCGGCCCGAGTCCGATGGGCGTGCCCGAGCGGTCGGCGACCAGGGCGAGGGCGCGGCGGCCCGCGACCGTGCCGCGCTTGTCGGCCAGGGCGCCGCGCAGGCCGATGGAGGCCTCCAGTTCGGCGCGGGCCTGGTCGAGCCGGCCGCCGCACAGGGCGTGGATGCCGAGTTCGTGGTGGAAGTAGGCCTCTTCGGCGACGTCCCCGGCGAGTCTGGCGGCCTCGACGCCGGCCCGCAGGGCCCGTTCCCAGGCGCTCCAGTGCAGTCCGGCCGCGAACGCGGGCGAGGCGGTGCGGGCCAGGTGCACGGCCGCGCTCTCCTCGCCCTCGGCGGGCGGGTGGGTGACCGGCCCGAGGACGGCCAGCGCCGCGAGGATCGCGTCGGCCTCGGCGCACACGCGCTCCGGGGTGACCGAGGGGTGCCCGGCCCACCAGGAGTAGTGCTGGGCGGCGCTGCGGGCGCCGGCCTCGGCCTCGTCGGCGTATCCGGCGGCCTCCAGCTGCGCCGGCACGCCCGCGGCGAGCCGGTAGCGGGCGCCGACCGGGGAGACGAGCCCGCAGGCGGCCAGTTCGCCGAGCGCGGCGTCCGCGTGGGTGTCACCGACCAGGGCGGGCAGATGCGCCTGGTGCGGGACCTCGCCGCCGAGGGCGACGGCGAACCGCAGGGTGGCGCGGGCGGACGCGCTCAGCCGGGAGGCGAGCAGCGGTGCGGGCGCCGCGGCCTCACCGAGCGAGGGCAGCGGCACCTCGTCGCCGGTGGTGTCGTAGGCGTCGGCCGGGGGCGCGTCCGCGAAGACGCCGAACTCGTCGACGGCGCTCTCACCGGCGCGCAGCCGGTCGCGCTGCCGCAGCAGGGCGCCGGCCTGCACGAAGCGCAGCGGCAGGCCCTCGGACTCGAACCAGAGGTCGCCCGCCCAGTTGGACTCCTCCTCGGTGAGGGGCCGGCCGACGGCGTGCTCCAGCAGGTCGAGCCCGGCCGCGCGGTCCAGGCCGCCGAGGGCGACCTCCTCGACGGCGGCCTCGGCGGAGGGGGCCGGCACGTCCGGGGTGGCGCCGAGCAGGAAGGCGCACTCGGGGGTGGCCTCCAGCAGCTCGTCGAGCGCGGCGCCGCCGAACTCCAGGTCGTCCAGGACGACGACCGCGCCGATCTCACGGAGACAGGAGAGCAGTTCCTCCCGGTCCGGGCGGTGCAGGGGGGCGTTGTACACCGCGTAGAAGAGGTCGTGCAGCAGGTCGTCGGCGGTGCGGCCGAAGCCGTTGAGCCGGACGACGCCGTCGGGGGCGAGGTCCGAACAGTCGTCGGCGACGAGGTCGAGCAGCCGGGTGCGGCCGGAGCCGGCCGGGCCGGTGAGGCGGACGGAACGGCCGCGGGCGAGCAGGGCGCACCAGGCGCTCGCGTTCGTCCTGGCGGGCCAGCAGCGGCAGGGCGGGCAGCGCGGGGCCGGGCGGCACGGGCGGCCGGGACGCGCGCTCGGCCTCGGCGCGCTCGGCCGTGGTGAGCTTCACGGGCCGGGCGGGCCGCTCGGTGGGCGGGCAGACTTCTATCTCGCTGCCGTCGACGGGGTTGACGGTCAGCAGGAAGTCGCCGGAGACGAGCTGCACCGTGCGGGCGAGCGCGGGCGCGTGCTGTCCGAAGTCGGGTGTGAGGGAGTCCCGGGGCGGGCGCTGGCGCGGCCCCTGGCCGTCGCCCTCGCGGCCGTACTCCTCGGGTCCCCGGGTGTTCGGGTCCATAGGTCAAGCCCCCCAAAAGCGTGTGTGTGCTTGGAAAAGCCCCTCCCGGCCTTGCTGCACACCGCGCTGTCGCTTCTGGTCCGGGCCCGCTCGAAGGGTGGCAAGGCAGCGGGCAGCCGAACCCTAAACCTTCGCACAGTATCTACGACAGTCCGGGGTACCGCGCCGTCCGTAACGTCACGGTCTCGTGAGGATTGTGCGCGTCGCACGATTCGACGACGTCCGTCCGGGTCTCCCCGGTCGCCCGGTTCACACCCGTACACGGCGTCACACGCGAGGTAGCGTCTCCACCCCGATGCCCCCCTCGATCGCCAGGATCCGGTGCAGGCGGGTGGCCACCAGCAGGCGCTGCATCTGCGGCGGTACGCCGCGCAGCACCAGGCGGCGGCCGCAGCGGCCGGCCCGCCGGTGGGCCCCCATGATCACGCCCAGTCCGGTGGCGTCCCAGGAGTCCAGTTCGGACAGGTCCAGCACCAGGTCGCCGACTCCGTCGTCGACGGCCGAGTGCAGGACCGTACGGGCGTCCGCCGCGCTCCGGACGTCGAGGCGGCCCCCGACGACCAGCTCGGCGTGGTCGCCCCTGATGTGCATATGCGCTCCCCGTGCGTGCGTCTCGTGCTCCGCGTTCTGATGCCGGTGATGCAACCTCTGACTGTGTGGAGGACGCAGAGGTTGCTTCTTGTAAGCGAACCGATACCGAATTCACCCCGGGGTGTGATGGCCCCGGGGCGTGTGCGGTTTCAGTGCTTGTAGAAGCCCTGCCCGCTCTTGCGTCCGATGTCACCGGCGTCAACCATCCGGCGCATCGACTCGGGAGCCGCGAACTTCTCGTCCTGGGACTCGGTGTAGATGTTGCTCGTGGCGTGCAGCAGGATGTCGACGCCCGTCAGGTCCGCCGTCGCGAGCGGGCCCATGGCGTGGCCGAAGCCCAACTTGCAGGCGAGGTCGATGTCCTCGGCGCTCGCCACGCCCGACTCGTGCAGCTTCGCCGCCTCGACGACGAGGGCGCAGATGAGACGGGTCGTCACGAAGCCGGCCACGTCGCGGTTGACGACGATGCAGGTCTTGCCGACCGACTCGGCGAACTCCCGGGCCTTGGCGAGGGTTTCGTCGCTGGTCTTGTAGCCGCGGACGAGTTCGCACAGCTGCATCATCGGCACCGGCGAGAAGAAGTGCGTGCCGACGACCCGCTCGGGACGCTCCGTCGCGGCCGCGATCTTGGTGATCGGGATGGCGGAGGTGTTGGAGGCGAGGATCGCCTCCTCCTTCACGAGCTTGTCGAGCGCGCGGAAGATCTCGTGCTTGACCTCGAGCTTCTCGAAGACGGCTTCGACGACGACGTCCGCGTCGGCCACGGCGTCCAGGTCGGTGGTCGCGGTGATCCGGGCGAGGGCGGCGTCGGCGTCGTGCGCCTCCAGCTTGCCCTTGGCGACGAACTTGTCGTACGACGCCTTGATGCCGTCGGTGCCCCGCTTCAGCGCCTCGTCGGTGACGTCACGCAGGACGACGTCCCAGCCCGCCTGTGCGGAGACCTGGGCGATGCCGGAACCCATGAGGCCGGCTCCGATGACGGCGAGCTTCCCTGCCACTGTGCGACTCCCCTGACACGCTGCTTATGTCTGCCTCTCGGGCGGACACTAGCGCTCGTGAGGGCCTGTGTGACCGGTAAGTAATGCGCGTCACGTCTCACATGACGGACATCACACCGGCAGGTCTCATTCCGCGCCTCGGACGGCGTAGTTGAGCACCTTCTCGCTCAACAGATCCTCGATGTCGTCGAGGAGCCCGAGCACCTCCCGGGACACTTCGTCCGGGTTGCGCCCCTGGGCCATCTCACGGCCGATCACGACGAAGACGGTGCCGTGGACCCAGCAGATCTGACCGGCGATCAGCCCGGGCAGGGGGTCGTCGGCAGCGGCCCGGGTCTCCTCGCGGAGGGTCGTCTCCAGGTTCTCCAGGACCTCCTGCTGGATGCGCCACAGCCGCGAGCGCAGCGGCGGCGCCTCGTCGATGCAGCGCATGAAGCGGTCGTAGCCCTCGATGAGGCCCATCCGGGGAGAGACGGCCTCGATCTCGGCGCGCAGTTCCCGCAGCACAGCTCGGGCGGCCGACTCACCCCTGTCCCGGCCGCGCACCCAGCGCGAGAGCCGGTCGACGACCCCCTTCGAGCGGTCGAAGAAGAGGTCCTCCTTGGCCGGGAAGTAGTTGTAGACGGTGTTGACGGAGACGTCGGCCGCGTCCGCCACGTCCGCGATCGTCACCGCCATGAAGCCGCGCTCCAGGAACAGCCCGGTGGCGATGTCCGAGATGCGCTGCCTGGTCTCGCGCTTCTTCCGCTCCCTGAGTCCCTCTGCCATGTCCGAATCCTAGCTAGCTTGGGTCGACTAAAAAATTGGAGTCATTGCAAAATTTAAGAGGCTCTGTTTTTCTGGTGTCATGACCATCATCAGTACGGCCGGTCTGGCCCGCACCTTCCAGACCAAGCAGGGCCCCGTGGAGGCCGTGCGCGGCATCGACCTGACCGTCCGCCAGGGCGAGATCCTCGGCTTCCTCGGCCCGAACGGGGCCGGCAAGACCACGACCCTGCGGATGCTGACGACCCTGCTGGCACCGACCGGCGGCGCCGCCACCGTCGCGGGCCACGACCTGGCGACCGATCCCGCCGGAGTACGGCGGGCCTGCGGCTACGTGGCGCAGTCCGGCGGGGTCGACCCGCAGATCAGCGTGCGCGAGGAGCTGGTCACCCAGGGGCGCCTGTACCGGCTGAGCAGGGCGCGGGCCGCCGAGCGCGCCGAGGAGCTGGCCGGCGACCTCGGGCTCACCGAGCTGCTCGACCGCAAGTGCGCCGCGCTCTCGGGCGGGCAGCGGCGTCGCCTGGACATCGCGATGGCGCTCACCCACCGCCCGGAGGTGCTGTTCCTGGACGAGCCGACGACCGGCCTCGACCCGGGCAGCCGTGCCGACCTGTGGGACCTGGTCCGGCGCCTGCGCGACGAGCACGGCACGACGGTCTTCCTGACCACCCACTACCTCGACGAGGCCGACGCCCTCTCCGACCGGCTGGTCGTCGTCGACCGGGGCGTGGTCGTCGCCGACGGCACGCCGAGCGCGCTGAAACTGCGGTACGGCGGCTCGATCGACGCCACGCTCCAGGACACCTTCCTCGCCATCACCGGCCGCAGCACCGCCCCCACCGACCAGACCCCCGTCGCCGTATAGGACGCAGAGGACTCCTGATGCTGTTGCACGACACCGCCCTCATCTACGGCCGCTACCTGCGCCAGTCCCTGCGGTCCCGCTTCGCGCTGCTCTTCGGCGTGCTGATGCCGCTCCTCTATCTCCTCTTCTTCGGTCCGCTGCTGACCGACCTGCCGCTCGGCGAGCGGGGCAGCTCCTGGCAGGTGCTCGTCCCCGGGCTGCTGTGCCAGCTCGGCCTCTTCGGAGCCTCGTTCGCCGGGTTCGCGATCATCATCGAGAAGGGCCAGGGGGTGGTCGAGCGCATGCGCGTCACCCCGGTGAGCCGGCTGGCCCTGCTGCTCGGCCGGGTGCTGCGGGACGCCACGGTGTTCGTCTTCCAGGCCGTGCTGCTGGTGCTGGCGGCGGTGGCGATGGGCCTGCGGGCACCGCTCGCCGGCGTCCTGATCGGCTTCGCCTTCGTCGCCCTGCTCACCGTGTCACTGGCCGCGCTGTCGTACGCGCTGGCGATGCGGATGAGCACTCCGCAGGCCTTCGGCCCGGCGATCAACGCGCTGACCCTGCCGTCGATGCTGCTGTCCGGCCTGATGCTGCCGATGACCCTGGGGCCGGACTGGCTGGACGTGCTGTCCCACTTCATGCCGTTCCGCTATCTGGTGGACGCGGTAAGGGACGCGTACGTGGGCTCGTACGCGAGCGCGCACATGCTGTACGGCGTCCTCGTGGCCGTCGCGTTCGCCGCCCTGTCCGTGACAGTCGGCACACGCGTGTTCCGAACGGCCGGGGCGTAACTACGCTGGCCGCATGGTCAATCTGACGCGCATCTACACCAGGACCGGCGACCAGGGCACGACCGCCCTCGGCGACATGAGCCGGGTCGCCAAGACCGACCTGCGGATCGCCGCGTACGCCGACGCCAACGAGGCGAACGCGGTGATCGGCACGGCGATCGCCCTCGGCCGGCTGGACGAGGAGATCGTCAAGGTCCTCACCCGTGTCCAGAACGACCTGTTCGACGTGGGCGCGGACCTGTCGACGCCGGTGGTGGAGAACCCCGAGTTCCCGCCGCTGCGGGTCGAGCAGTTCTACATCGACCGGCTGGAGGCGGACTGCGACCGCTTCAACGAGCGGCTGGAGAAGCTCCGCTCCTTCATCCTCCCGGGCGGCACGCCGGGCGCCGCCCTGCTCCACCAGGCCTGCACGGTCGTACGCCGGGCGGAACGCTCGACGTGGGCGGCCCTGGAGGTCCACGGCGAGACGATGAACCCCCTCACCGCCACCTACCTCAACCGCCTCTCCGACCTCCTGTTCATCCTGGCGAGGACGGCGAACAAGGGGGCCGGGGACGTGCTGTGGGTTCCGGGCGGGGAGCGCTGACGTCTCCGGCCCCCTGCCGGGGTCCGGCCTAGCGGCGCACCCGCTCCTTCTCCAGCGGAACTCCGGGCTCCCCCGCGGGGGCCTTCCGCGGCCAGATCAGATAACTCAGCGCGACCAGTCCGTGGATCCCGGCCGCACGCCAGGCCACATAGCGCCAGCTCTCCAGGGAGGTCACGCGGCTCGGGTCGTCCACGTACCAGATGGCGAGCTGGAGGAGCGCGGTCGCGACGGCGGCGCCCACCACCGTGCCCATCCAGACCTTGCCCTCGTGACGGGCCCGGGGCATGCCGTACTGCGGCGGCTTCCGGGGCGGCGGGGCCCCGCCGAAGCGGTGGGCGGCGTGACCGTCGAGCCACTTCACGGTGCGGTGGCCGTGCCCGACGGTGTAGCCGATGTACAGCGCGGCCAGCCCGTGCGTCCAGTTGGGTTCCGCGCCGTTCTTCAGGTCCAGCGCGGTGGCGACCAGCAGCACGACCTCCAGCAGCGGCTCGCACAGCAGCAGCGCCAGCCCCGTGCGCGGCATGCGCAACAGATAGCGGAAGGCCAGGCCGGCGGCCAGCAGCACCCAGAAGCCGATCTCACAGGCGGCGATCAAGGCGACGATCACGGTTCGCTCCTCTCGGTCACCCGTCCAGGCTCCCGGGCGGCTCGGCCGGAATCGTCGTCGCGACTGACGAACCCGCGGTACATCGAAAGATGCAGTCCAGGACCCGTCGCGGGAAGCACGCGCGGGGCCCGGCGGCCGTGTTGGATGGTGCCATGGCCGCACCACTGCCCCGCCCCCGCCGCTTCGACGTCCATGTCGCGCTCGGCGGTCTGCTCGGCGGACTGCTGCTGTGGGGCGTCGGCCTGGCCACCCGCCCGCACACCGAGCCGTACGTGCTCCTGCCGGGACGCTGGCCGGTCCTGCTGCCGCTGCTCGTCATGGCCGGCTGCGAGCTGCTGCGCCGCGGCGCCCCCCGCGTCGCCCTGCTGATCGGCACGCCCGCGCTCGTGCTGGACCTCGTCACCCAGGGCAACCTGGTCACGATCCTGATGTACACCGACCTGATGTACGCGGCCGTCCTGTACGGACCGCCCGCCTCGGCCCACCGCATCCCGCGGATCACCGGGCTGCTCTCCCTGGCCGCGGCCGTGGTGCCGTTCGCGGTGTGGCGGGAGCCCGAGGCGCTGCTGATCGGCGTCGTCACCGGCCTGGTCACCTTCGGGCCCGCCTCCACCGGCCTGATCGTCCGCAACCACCGCGACGCCGCCGAGGCGGCCAGGCTGCGCGCGGAGCAGACGGCGTTGCTCGCCGAGATGGACCGCACCCAGGCCGTCACCGCCGAGCGCGCCCGGATGGCCCGCGAACTGCACGACATGGTCGCCAACCACCTGTCGGCGATCGCGATCCACTCCACCGCCGCGCTCTCCCTGGAGGACCCGAAGACCTCCCAGGAGGCCCTGGTGGTGATCCGCGAGAACAGCGTGGCGGGACTGTCCGAGATGCGGCGGCTGATCGGCATCCTCCGCGACTCCAGCGGCGACACCGAGCCGGTCGCGGCGCCCACCCTCGACGGACTCGGCGCCCTGGTCGAGGGCGCGCGCGCCAACGGCCTCGACGTCACCCTGGAGGCCGAACAGACGGCCGTCCCGGCGCCCGTGGAACTCGCCGCCTACCGCATCGTCCAGGAGTCCCTCACCAACGCCCTCAAGCACGCCGGTCCCGGCCGGGTCGCCGTCTGTCTCGCCCAGCGGGACGGGCTGCTGACCGTGGCGGTGACCAGCCCCTACGGCGACCGGGACGGGCCCACCGCCCCCGGCTCCGGCGCCGGTCTGGTCGGCATGCGGGAACGCGCCGCGCTGCTGGACGGCACGTTCGAGGCCGGCCCCGAGGACTCGCCGGACGGCAAGATCTGGGTCGTACGCGCGACCCTGCCCGTGACCGAAGGAGAACCCGAATGATCCGCGTCCTGGTCGCCGAGGACCAGTCCGCCGTCCGCGCCGGCCTGGTCCTCATCCTGCGCAGCGCGCCCGACATCGAGGTGGTCGGCGAGGCGGCGGACGGCGAGCGGGCGGTGGCGCTGGCCCGCGAGCTGCGGCCGGACCTGGTGCTGATGGACGTTCAGATGCCGCGCCTGGACGGGGTGTCGGCGACCCGGCGGGTGGTCGCGGAGCGGCTCGCGGACGTGCTGGTGCTGACCACCTTCGATCTCGACGAGTACGTCTTCGGGGCGCTGCGGGCGGGCGCGTCCGGCTTCCTGCTCAAGAACACCGAGGCGAAGGAGTTGCTGGAGGCCGTGCGGACGGTGGCGCGCGGGGAAGGGCTGATCGCCCCGGCCGTCACCCGGCGGCTGATCGCGGAGTTCGCCGCGAAGCCCGCGCGGGAACCCGCGGCCGACCCGGCCGTCCTGGACCGGCTGACCCGACGCGAGCGCGAGGTGCTGTCCTGCCTGGGTGAGGGCCTGTCCAACGCGGGCATCGCCGAGCGGCTGGAGATGGCCGAGGCGACCGTGAAGACCCATGTCAGCCGCCTGCTGGCGAAGCTGGAGCTGCGCAGTCGGGTGCAAGCGGCGGTGCTGGCACAGGAGTTGGGGATCTGACCCGACTCGGGCGTAGTGGTCCAGACCTATTGACCGGTGGTCCAGACCTTTCTATTCTCACGGCACCATGAGTGGGCGTGAGGCTCAGTCACGCCCCCACAACTCCATCGAGGAGGCGCAGCATGCGCTTCAGACACAGAGCCGCGGCAGGGTTCGCGACCCTGTTGCTCCCCTTCGCCGGCCTCGTCGGCCTGGCGAGCCCGGCCCAGGCCGCGACGTCCGCCACCGCGACCTACGCCAAGACCCAGGACTGGGGCTCCGGCTTCGAGGGCAAGTGGACGGTGAAGAACACCGGCACCACCACCATCAACTCCTGGACCGTCGAGTGGGACTTCCCCTCCGGTACCTCCGTCACCTCCGCCTGGGACGCCGACGTCACCTCCTCCGGCACCCACTGGACCGCGAAGAACAAGTCCTGGAACGGCACCCTGGCCCCCGGGGCCTCCGTCTCCTTCGGCTTCAACGGCTCCGGCTCCGGCTCCCCCGCCAACTGCAAGCTCAACGGCGGCAGCTGCGACGGCGGCACCACCGAGCCCGGCGACAGCGCCCCGAGCGCCCCCGGCACCCCCACCGCCTCCGGCATCACCGACACCTCGGTGAAGCTGACCTGGTCCGCCGCCACCGACGACAAGGGCGTCAAGAACTACGACGTCCTGCGCGACGGCACCAAGGTCGCCACCGTGACGACGACCTCGTACACGGACACCGGCCTGACCAAGGGCACGGACTACTCCTACTCCGTGCAGGCGCGTGACACCGCCGACCAGACCGGCCCTGTCAGCGGCGCCGTCCGCGTCCGCACCACCGGCGGCACCACCGAGCCGCCCACCGGCGACAAGATCAAGCTCGGCTACTTCACCGAGTGGGGCGTCTACGGCCGCAACTACCACGTCAAGAACCTCGTGACGTCGGGCACCGCGTCGAAGATCACCCACATCAACTACGCGTTCGGCAACGTCAAGAACGGCCAGTGCACCGTCGACGACACCTACGCCGCCTACGACAAGGCCTACACCGCCGACCAGTCCGTCAGCGGCACCGCCGACACCTGGGACCAGCCGCTGCGCGGCAACTTCAACCAGCTGCGCCAGCTGAAGGCGAAGTACCCGCACATCAAGGTGCTGTACTCCTTCGGCGGCTGGACCTACTCGGGCGGCTTCGGCCAGGCGGCGCAGAACCCGGCCGCGTTCGCCAAGTCCTGCAAGGCCGTCGTGGAGGACCCGCGCTGGGCTGACGTCTTCGACGGCATCGACATCGACTGGGAGTACCCGAACGCCTGCGGCCTGACCTGCGACACGTCCGGTCCGGCGGCCTTCAAGAACCTCTCCCAGGCCCTGCGGAACGAGTTCGGCCCGAACTACCTGGTCACCGCGGCCATCACCGCCGACGGCTCCTCCGGCGGCAAGATCGACGCGGCCGACTACGGCGGCGCCGCCCAGTACCTCGACTGGTACAACGTGATGACCTACGACTACTTCGGCGCCTTCGACAAGGACGGCCCGACCGCCCCGCACTCCCCGCTCACCTCGTACCCCGGCATCCCGCAGGCCGGCTTCAACTCGGCCGACGCGATCGCCAAGCTGAAGGCGAAGGGCGTCCCCGCCAAGAAGCTGCTCCTCGGCATCGGCTTCTACGGCCGCGGCTGGACCGGCGTCACCCAGTCCGCCCCCGGCGGCTCGGCGACCGGCGCGGCTCCCGGCACCTACGAGGCGGGCATCGAGGACTACAAGATCCTCAAGAACTCCTGCCCGGCCACCGGCACCGTCGCGGGCACGGCGTACGCCCACTGCGGCAGCAACTGGTGGTCGTACGACACCCCGGCGACCATCGCGGGCAAGATGAGCTGGGCCAAGAACCAGGGCCTGGGCGGCGCGTTCTTCTGGGAGTTCAGCGGCGACACCGCAGGCGGAGAACTGGCGACCGCGATCGACAGCGGCCTGAAGTAGGCCGGATCAGAGAGACGTTCGAAGGGTCGTAGACCCTAGGTGTGCTGTCCCGGGACGTTGGTGACAGGCGACAGGCCTTGAGCGGTCCTTGAACGAGGCGAGGGCCTCTGGGTTCGGTGTGGATTGCGAAGTCTGCACCGACGCCCAGGAGGCCCTCGTTGTTCCACCGTAACGCCCCGCTGACCGCGACCGGCAGGCTGCGTCTGGCCCGGTGTGTCGTCGACGACGGCTGGCCGCTGCGGCGGGCCGCGGAACGCTTCCAGGTCAGCCACACCACCGCTGCCCGCTGGGCAGGCCGCTACCGCAAGCACGGGCCCGCCGGGATGCAAGACCGCTCCAGCCGACCTCACCACCAGCCCCGCCGCACCCCGGACACTCTTGAGCAACGGGTCGTGCGCCTGCGGCGTGAGCATCGCATCGGACCGCTACGGCTGGCCGCCCGCTGCGGCATCGCCGCCTCCACCGCCCACCGCATCCTCGTCCGGCACCACCTGCCCGCACTCGCCGCCTGCGACCGTGCCAC
>JJOH01000102.1 GCA_000696115.1 Streptomyces olindensis | reverse complement strand
CGGGGGCCGGCGGTGTGGGCGCAGCTCGTCGTGCCGAAGGCGCGGTCGACGGAGGTGCGCAGCTCGTGCGCGAGGAGCCGGTGGACCAGCCGCCCGTCGGTGAACTCCGCCTCCCGCAGCGCCAGCCGGACGCCGTGCACCGCGTCGTCGGCGAGCCGCCGGACCTCCGCCTGTGGGGTACCGGTCGCGGCGATCGGGTTCCAGGCGCCTGACGCGGCGTCAGCCCGCAGGTCCTCCACGGCGTCCAGGAGATGGGCCAGCCGCCCGAAGAGGCGTCCGGCCTCGGCGAGCGGCGCGGCGTTGTCCGGCCGGCCGGCGAGGACCGCCGTGTGGGCGAAGGCCGCGGCCGTCGCGGTCTCCGTCGGTTCGGTGACCGTCAGGATCGGCGTCCCGGGCCCGGCCAGCGCCTCGATGCCGGTCTGCCGCTCCACGGCGTCGACCAGGAGGGCGGTGTCGAACCCCACGGCGGTGCCGGTACGGGCGCCGGCCGCGTCCCAGCTCGCGGCGACCCGGCGGGCGGCGCGCGCCACCGGCCGGCGGGCCAACAGCCCGTCGCCGTCGACGACGTGGTCGCGCACCTTCGCGGAGGCCAGCACCAGGGACACGGCCGCCGCCAGCCGGGCCCCCTCGCCGTGCGCGACGGAGGCGGTGCGCATGCCGCGCAACGGGCACGGCCCGGCCGTACGCCGCCCGACCGCACCGGGATCCGCCTGAGCCTCCGTCAAAACCGATATAAGGAGCCCGTCATAGTTCGTCACTATTCGAGCGAACTGTCCGTGGTCGCCACGCAGTGCGAGGCACAGCCCGCACAAATGCGCCATCCACTGGCTGGTGAGCTTCTCACCAAGGCGGTGCCTGCAGGGCCTGACGATTCCGAACACGGCGCTCCCCCGAGCTTCGTTACGACGCTGAGCTGCGGCATCGTACCGACCCGGGCATTCACCCGTACGCCCCGCCCGTCACCCGTACGCCGAGAAGAATCGTATTTCACTCACAGTCAGCAGCCGTTTGGGAAACGACCCTTGGGACACACGGACTCTCGACGGATTCGCTGTGCACCAGTACCGTCACAAACCCCCCGCGCGGCGTCTATCCACTTGGCGCGCCATCCGCATCATGGACGACCATAGGGATGCGGAAAGCAGAAAGACCGCTGTGAGAGGAGGCGTCCATGGGATCGGTACGCAAGGCAAGTGCCTGGCTTGGCCTCGTCGACGACAACGAAGACGAGCGTTACTACGACGACGACTACTCCGACGGGACCGAGCCCGGGGATGCCTGGGTCACCGATCCGCGCGTCAAGGTGGCCTCGGACGTCGCCGAGGAGAAGGGCCGCCGCATCGGCACGGTGACCCCGGACAGCTTCCGGGACGCCCGCGCCATCGGCGAGCTGTTCCGCGAGGGCGTGCCGGTCATCATGAACCTCACGGCCATGGAGGCCGGCGACGCCAAGCGCGTGGTCGACTTCGCGGCCGGGCTGATCTTCGGCCTGCGCGGTTCGATCGAGAGAGTGTCGACCCGAGTGTTCCTGCTGACCCCCGCCCACACGGAGATCGTGAACGGCGACCCGGCCGCGCACCGCACGGACGGCTTCTTCAACCAGAGCTGAGGCAGGGCCGCTCACCGGCCCTGCCCCCGCGGTTCACCGGCCGGGGTCTACCGGAAGGCGTCGAGCCCGGTGAGCGCCTTGCCCAGCACGAGCTGGTGCATCTCGACGGTGCCCTCGTAGGTGAGCACCGACTCCAGGTTCGTCGCGTGCCGCATGACGGGATATTCGAGCGAGATCCCGTTGGCCCCCAGGATCGTGCGGGCCGTGCGGCAGATCTCGATCGCCTCCCGCACGTTGTTGAGTTTGCCGAAGCTGACCTGCTCGGGACGCAGGCGGCCGGCGTCCATCCGCCGCCCCAGATGATGGGCGAGCAGAATCCCCTTGTGCAGTTCCACCGCCATGTCGGCGAGTTTGGCCTGGGTGAGCTGGAAGCCCCCGATGGGCCGCCCGAACTGCTCCCGCGACTTCGCGTAGTCGACCGCGGCCTCGAAACAGCTGCGGGCCGCGCCCATGGCGCCCCAGACGATTCCGTACCGGGCGTGCGACAGACAGCTGAGCGGTCCGCGCAGGCCGGTGACCTCCGGGAGGACGGCGTCGGCGGGCAGCCGTACGTCGTCGAGGACGAGCTCGCTGGTGACGGAGGCGCGCAGGGACCACTTGTGCTTGATCTCCGGTGCCGAGAAGCCGCGGCTGTCGGTGGGGACGGCGAAGCCACGGATCCCGTCCTCGGTCTGCGCCCACACGACGGCGACTCCGGCGACCGAGCCGTTGGTGATCCACATCTTGCGGCCGTTGAGGATCCAGTCGGTGCCGTCGCGCTTGGCGTACGTGCGCAGGGAGGCGGGGTCGGAGCCGTGGTCGGGCTCGGTGAGGCCGAAGCAGCCGATGACCTCGCCGGCGGCCATCCGGGGCAGCCAGTGCTGCTTCTGCTCCTCGCTGCCGAAGCGGTGGATGGCGTACATGGCGAGGGAGCCCTGCACGGAGACGAGGGAGCGGATGCCGGAGTCGGCGGCCTCCAGCTCCAGGCAGGCGAGCCCGTACTGCACGGCGCTCGCCCCGGCGCAGCCGTACCCCTCCAGGGACATGCCGAGGGCCCCGATGCCGCCGAGCTCCCGGGCCAGCTCCCTGATGCCCGGCAGCTCCCCCGTCTCGTACCACTCGGCGACGTGGGGCAGGACCCGGTCGGCGGCCCAGGACCGCACGGTGTCCCTGATGCCGAGGTCCTCCGGTTCCAGCAGGTCGTCCAGCCCGAGGGGGTCGGCGGGATCGAAGGGAGGCAGCTTGGACGACTCGGACATGGGGGCACCCTCCGGGGACTCTTTAACTAGCACCGCTAACCCAGACGCTACGACCTTCGCCCACCCCCGCACCACCCGTAGCTGCCAAGTGTGAGGGCGAGGTCACAGGGTGAGGGCATCGCAGTCCACCACGGCCGCAAGCCGCCGACGGCGCCCCGCCCCCACAGGCGACCTCCACCCCTGAGTCAGCAGATACGGGCGGCGCCTGGGTGGGCGGAAGGGCGTTACACCGAGACGCGTGACTCCGCGGCGTCCCTCTGCGCGGGCACCTCCACCGGCCCGTTGCCCTCGCACTGCATGACCCGCGGCAAACGCAACGCCATCACCGCGCCGAGCAGCAACAGCCCCGCGCTCACCAGCAACGTCACATGCAGCCCGTGCACGAACGCGTCCCGGGCGGCGTGCCGCAGGGCAGCCCCCGCCGCACCGCCCAGCCGCGCGGCGACCTCGTAGGCCTCCCCGAGCGAGTGCCCCGCCGAGGAGGACGCCGACTCCGGCACCCCGGGCACGCCCGACAGCGCGGGCGCGTACGCCGCGTTCATCACGCTGCCGAGCAGGGCGATCCCGATCCCCGCCCCCAGCTGGTACGACGTCTCCCCGATCGCCGCCGCCCCGCCGGCCTGCTCCGGCGGGGCCTCGCTCAGCATCGACTCGTACGCCCCGAACAGCGTCGTCTCCAGACCGAAGCCCAGCAGCACGAACCCGGTCAGCATCAGCGCGCAGTCGTCGGTGCGGCCCAGGGCCGTCAGCAGCACCACGGCGAACGCGGTGAGACAGAACCCGGCGCACACCATCCGCCGCGGCCCGAACCGCCGCAGCATCCGCGCCCCGGCCAGCCCGGCCGCCATCGCCGCGAACGTCAGCGGCAGCAGCCGCAGCCCGGTCTCCAGCGGCGACAGCCCGAGCACCAGCTGCAGGTACTGCGCCGCGATCAGCTCCAGACCCACCAGCGCGAGCATCGCCAGCACGATGCACCCGACGGACGTGCTGAACGCCGGCCGGGCGAACATCCTGAGGTCGACCAGCGGATGCTTCCGCCGCCGCTGCCGTCGCACGAACCCCACGAGCAGCGCCGCGCCCGCCACCAGCGGCAGCACGGTGAACAGGCTCCCCACCGGCTCCCCGCCCCCGAGCCGCTTGACGCCCAGCACCACACCGAACAGACCGGCGGCCGCCATCAGCGCGCCGACGACGTCCCAGGGCCCGTCGCCGTCGCCCTTCGACTCGGGCAGCAGCAAACGTCCCACCGGGAGGCTGACCAGCATCAACGGGATGTTGACGAGGAAGACCGAGCCCCACCAGAAGTGCTCCAGCAGGAAGCCGCCGAGCAGCGGCCCGACCGCCGCCCCGACCGCGGCCACGGCGCTCCAGACGCCGATCGCGAGCGCCCGCTCACGCCGGTCGGGGAAGACCTGCCGCAGGATCGACAGGGTCGCCGGCATGATCATCGCGCCGCCCACCCCGAGCAGCGCCCGCGCCACGATCAGCAGCTGCGCGCTGTCCGCGACGGCCGCGAGCCCCGAGGCGACGCCGAAGAGCGCGTACCCGAGGAGCAGGACCCTCCGGCGCCCGACGCGGTCGCCGAGCGTGCCGAACAGGATCAGCAGCGACGCGCAGACCAGCGGGTAGACATCGACGATCCAGAGCAGCTCGATCCCGCCGGGCTTGAGGTCCTCGGTGACGGCGGGGACCGCCACGTGCAGCACGGTGGCGTCGACGGCGACCAGCAGCAGGCTGACGCAGAGGACGACCAGGACCACCCAGCGGTTGGCACCGGCCCCGGCCGCCCGACGGCGCAGCGCAGCGGCGGCCGTGGTCGTCCCGGACATGTACGTACCTCCAAGATGTTCCTCGCGATCGGCGGGCTCACGGGGTGGGGGACGCCCCCGCGACTCGGCCGGGGAGGAGCGGTGGTCCCCGGCCCGCGCAAACGAAAAGCGAGTGACACGTCAGAGTACGCGAGTCCGCGCCGGAGCCCAGTGGCGGACCTCTCACAGCTTCGGACGGGGGATGTGGCGTACGTCACTCATCCCCTCGTCGACCACGCCCCGGCCGACCGGCCGGTTCCCGCCCCGGTCGATAATCGGGCCCGTGACCGATCTTGAGACGCGCGCGGCCCCGTCCCGCGCCGGGGCGCTGCGCCGGGCGGCCCCGGCGCTCCTCGGGTACGCGGCCGTACGCGCCCTGGGCCTGATCACACTGGCCCTGTGGAGCGCGGCGCGGGACAAGAGCGCGTACACGCTGCTGACCGCCCGCTGGGACGCGCTCTGGTACACCAGGGTCGCGGACCTCGGCTACGGCTACGAGGTGCGGCTGGCCAACGGGGACGTGCACTCGAACCTCGCGTTCTTCCCGCTGCTGCCGTGGCTGGAGCGGCTGGTGGCCGCGGTGTCCCCGTTGTCGTACGCGGACGGGGGTTTCCTCGTCAGCCTCTTCGCCTCGCTCGCCGCGGCGTGGGGGATCTTCGCGGTGGCGGACCACGTCTACGGCCGCCGGGCCGGGGTGTGCGCGGTGCTGCTCTGGGCCGTTCTGCCGGTCGGGATCGTGCAGTCGATGGCGTACAGCGAGTCGCTGTTCACGGCGCTCGCCGCGTGGTCGCTGTACGCGGTGCTGACCGGCCGCTGGGTGACGGCGGGCGCGCTGGCCCTGGCGGCGGGACTGACCCGTCCGGTGGGGATGGCCGTGGTGGCGGCGGTGTGGGTGGCGGCCGTGGCCTCGTTCGCGCGGGACCGGCGCACGGACGGTGCGAGCGGCACGGCACGCGCCGCCAGCATGCTCCTCGCCCCCCTCGGCACCGCCGGGTACGTGCTCTGGGTCGGCCACCGCACGGGCAAGGGCCCGCTGGGTTATCTCGACGTCCAGGCCGGCTGGCGCAACGGCTTCGACGGCGGTTACGCCTTCGCCCGGTTCGTCGCCGAAAAGTTCACGTCGTTCCCCTCGGCCCTGGCCGGCGCGGGGCTGGTCCTCGGGGTCGCGTCAGTCATCTGGCTGTATGCGGTCGGCGTACGTCAGCGCCAGCCGCTCCCGTTGCTGGTCTACACCGGCGTCGTCACCGCCCTCGCCCTGTGCGCGTCGAGCTACTTCGGCTCGAAACCGCGCCTGCTGATGCCCGCCTTCCCGTTGCTGCTGCCGCTCGCCCTGGCCCTGGCGAAACTGAGTATCCGCAGGTCGGCGTGGGTGCTCGGGCCCGTGGCGGTCGTCTCGGCGGTGTACGGGGGGTTCTGGCTGAACGGCTCCGGTCCACCCTGACCCGCTGTGAGCGCCGGGAGAATTCCGGCCCATGCTCCGGTGAACGAATTCAAAAGCGCAATAAAACCCGCCTCCGGAATGATCAAAGGAATTGAAGGCCACAGCGCCCGACGATTGCAGATTCGCTGGAAATAAACCTCCTCCTGAGAGGAATCCCACATCACATCGTCATCACAAAGCCGTTGATTCGACCGGGATCTGAGCTCACTCGCTGTAACGTCGATTGGGTGCGTACCGAACCGAAGCTCACCCGTCTGGACCGGGTGTTCGCCCGGCTGGACCGTGAGCCGGAACGACCGGCCCACATCGATGTGCCGAAGATGAGCAGGCACCGCATCGTGCTCTTCGCGGCGACCCTGGCCTTCTACGGGGCGATCGTGTGGGCCGTGATCATCACGTCCTGGCTGGTCCGGCTCGACTGGCAGGTCATGTTCTTCCGGCCGTACCAGCAGTGGTCGGAGATCCACTGGTTCGTCGACTACTACGTGGTGCTCGGCCAGCGCGGCCCGACCGCCGTGATGGTCGCGGCCTGGCTGGGGTGGCGCTCCTGGCGTCAGCACACCCTGCGCCCGCTGCTCGCCCTCGGCGTCTCGCTGCTGCTGCTGAACGTGACGGTCGGCGCCGCCAAGTACGGCATGGGCCGCCTGGGACCGCACTACGCGACCGTGATCGGCTCGAACGAGATGTGGCGCGGCGGCGATATATTTCCGAGCGGTCACACCGCCAACGCCGTGGTGACCTGGGGAATCCTGGCCTATCTGGCCTCCACCCCGAGAGCGCGCCGCTGGCTGTCCGCCGTGTCCGCCGTGACCTCGCTCGGCGTGGGCATGGCCACCGTCTACCTCGGTACGCACTGGCTGAGCGATGTGCTGCTCGGCTGGGCCGCCGGCCTGCTGATCCTGCTCGCCCTGCCCTGGTTCGAGCCGCTCATCGCCCGGTCCGAGGAGCGCATCTTCGACCTGCGCGACCGCTGGCGGGAGCGCCGGAGCCGTGCCGCGACCGCCCCGGTCAGCACCCCGCCCGTGGTGGTCACGCCGCTGCCCGCCGACCGGGAGGACGTCGCCGCCCGCTCGCCCCGGGCCCCGGTCTACCTGGCGCCGGGCCCGCACACGGCCCGCTCGGAACGCACGCCGATCACCCCGGCCGGCAGCCGCCGGCCGCCACAGCCGGAGCGGCATCCGCGCGGCTCGACCTCTTCGGCCCGACCGCTCACGGGCGGCTGACCACGGCGGACGACCGGGTCGGTGCGCACACCCGGCCAGGCAGGGCGAAGGCCCCGGTTCCCGAGCGGGACCGGGGCCTTCGCCGTGTCTTCAGCCCTTCCAGGCCCGCGCCACCCGGCCGCCCCTCACCTCGAAGTTCAGCCGGCCCACGCGGTACTCCATCGTGATGATCGCCCCCGGCGGCAGCGCGCGCACCGTCGCCCAGCCGCGCTCGCGCGCCAGGCGTTCGGCCCGGTCGGCCGCCAGGCCGACATAGGTGTCCGGGCTGTCGTCGGGTTCCGCGGAAGGTGTCGGAATCGGTGCCATGCGGCCACGCTATGTCCTGCCCGGCGACCGGGGAAGTCCGGGGCGGCGAGACGGTCACCGTCCGTCTCCTGTCACGCTTCTGTCACAAGATCACGACAGGTGTTTCGTGGCGTGCCGGTCACACGGACGAGCGGTTCCGTAGGCCTTCCGCAGGCATTCGATCGTAATTCCCGGCTGCCGCATGAGCTGATGGAAAAGCCCGTCGAAAAGGCCCGGGAGAGGTTCGCCCGGGGCTCGTTCCATTCCGGTCCCGCACCGGGTCCGCGGGGCCGTACGCCGCACCGGAAATGCAGGACTTAGGCGTGAAGAGGCCGGTACGCCCCCTGTCGGAGCCCGCGGTGACGCGAGCATCATGACGGGGGCTCGCGGGTACGTGTGGCGCGGGCTTCGGCGGGCCCGGTACGCGATGAGCGAAGGGGCGAGCGAGCGATGGGGACGCAGACCGTACAGGCGGCGGCGCGGCCCGCGCCGAGGAAGCGGCACGGGCGGGTGGTGGTCGACTGGCTGACGACGACGGACCACAAGAAGATCGGCCATCTCTACCTGATCACGTCGTTCGTGTTCTTCCTGGTCGCCGGCGTGATGGCGCTGCTGATGCGGGCCGAGCTGGCCCGTCCGGGGCTGCAGATCATCGACAACCAGCAGTTCAACCAGCTGTTCACGATGCACGGCACGATCATGCTGCTGCTGTTCGCCACGCCGACCTTCGCGGGCTTCGCGAACGAGCTGATGCCGTTGCAGATCGGCGCGCCCGACGTCGCCTTCCCGCGGCTCAACATGTTCTCGTACTGGCTGTTCCTGTTCGGCGGGCTGATCGTGCTCGGCTCGCTGCTGGTGCCGTCGGGCCCGGCCGACTTCGGCTGGTTCGCCTACGCGCCGCTGAACAGCGCGGAGCGCACGCCGGGTATCGGGGCCGATCTGTGGATCATGGGTCTGGCGCTGTCGGGCTTCGGCACGATCCTCGGCGCGGTCAACTTCATCACCACGATCATCGGGATGCGCGCCCCCGGCATGACGATGTTCCGGATGCCGATCTTCACCTGGAACACGCTGTTCACGTCGATCCTGATCCTGATGGCGTTCCCGGTGCTGGCGGCCGCGCTGCTGGTGCTGGAGGCGGACCGGCGGTTCGGCTCGCAGGTCTTCGACGCGGCCAACGGCGGGGCGATCCTGTGGCAGCACCTGTTCTGGTTCTTCGGGCATCCCGAGGTGTACATCATCGCCCTGCCGTTCTTCGGCATCATCACGGAGATCATCCCGGTCTTCAGCCGCAAGCCGATGTTCGGCTATCTGACGCTGGTCGGCGCCACGATGGCGATCACCGGCCTGTCGATGATCGTGTGGGCGCACCACATGTTCGCCACGGGCGCGGTGCTGCTGCCGTTCTTCTCCTTCATGAGCTTCCTGATCGCGGTGCCGACCGGCGTGAAGTTCTTCAACTGGACCGGCACCATGCTCAAGGGCTCGCTGTCCTTCGAGACGCCGATGCTGTGGGCGACGGGCTTCCTGGTGACGTTCCTGTTCGGCGGGCTGACCGGGGTGATCCTGGCGTCGCCGCCGCTGGACTTCCACGTGACGGACACGTACTTCGTGGTCGCGCACTTCCACTACGTCGTCTTCGGCACCGTCGTCTTCGCGATCTTCGCCGGGTTCTTCTTCTGGTGGCCCAAGTTCACCGGGAAGATGCTCGACGAGCGGCTGGGCAAGATCCAGTTCTGGGCGCTGTTCATCGGCTTCCACACCACGTTCCTGGTGCAGCACTGGCTGGGCGCCGAGGGCATGCCCCGCCGCTACGCCGACTACCTCGCGGCGGACGGCTTCACGGCGCTCAACACCGTGTCGACCATCGGCGCGTTCCTGCTCGGCATCTCGACGCTGCCCTTCCTCTACAACGTGTGGAAGACCGCCAAGTACGGCGAGAAGGTCGAGGTCGACGACCCCTGGGGCTTCGGACGTTCCCTGGAGTGGGCGACCTCCTGCCCGCCGCCCCGGCACAACTTCACGACGCTGCCCCGGATCCGCTCGGAGTCACCGGCGTTCGACCTGCACCATCCGCAGTACGCGGCGGTGACTGCGCAGCCCGAGCCAGAGCCCCATCAAGCCGGTCGCGAGTCCTCCTGATCGCGTCGACCAGCTCGACCGGCTCCACCACCTCGAACTCGAAGCCCAGCATGACGACGTGGATGACCATCACGTCGAGGCTGCCCGCGCCGCAGCGCAGCAGGCAGGTGTCCGGGCCCTCGGCCGCCAGCACTCCGGCGGAGGGCGAGATGTGCGCGGCGGCCTCCTTTAGGGGCGCCAGGAGCCGCACGACGGCATGGGCGGCGTAGACGCGAGTGGAGACGCCCTGGGAGACGTAGGCGGCGAGGTCCTCGGCGGGCGGCTCGCGGGGAACGAAGCGCGGGCCGTGCGGCGGCTTGGGCGTGAGGCGGTCCACGCGGAACGTGCGCCAGTCCCGCCGGTCGAGGTCCCAGGCGACCAGGTACCAGCGGCGCTCGGTGCACACCAGGCGGTGCGGTTCGACGGTGCGGCGGGACGAGGTGCCGTCATGGCCCTCGTACGCGAAGCGCAGCCGTTCGGCGTCCCGGCACAGGTGGGCGAGTTCGGTCAGCACGGCCGGGTCGACCGCGGAGGGCACCGGGCCGCGCAGCATGGGCACGGTGAAGGCGTTGAGGGCGCCCACGCGGCGGCGCAGCCGGTCGGGCAGCACCTGTTCCAGCTTGGCGAGGGCCCGGACGGAGGTCTCGCCGATGCCCTCGATGCCCTGCCCGGCGGCCGTGCGCAGCCCGACCGCCACGGCCACGGCCTCGTCGTCGTCCAGCAGCAGCGGCGGCAGTTCGGCGCCCGCGCCCAGCTGGTAGCCGCCGCCCGTGCCGGGGCTGGCGTTGACCGGGTAGCCGAGTTCGCGCAGCCGGTCCACGTCCCGGCGCAGGGTGCGGGCGCTGACGCCGAGCCGCTCGGCCAGGTCCGGGCCGGACCACTCGCGGTGGGCCTGGAGCAGGGACAGCAGACGCAGCAGACGTGCCGAGGTCTCCAACATGGGGCGAGTCTGCCAGCCCTTGCGGACAGCCGCTGTCCTCAAGGCTGGTATGCCAGTTGCGGGACGGTGAAGCAGGTGCGGTTCATGTCCCCCTGGCTCACCCAGCCCCTGCCGTCCTGCCAGCGGGCCACCGAGAGACAGGTGTCGCCGGTCTTCGGCGGTTCGGCCAGCCGCGCGAACTCGACGGGGAGGAGCAGGCCGCCGGCGGTGTAGCCCTGGCTGCGGTTCATGTAGGCGTCGACGCACGCGCGCGTGATGCCCGTCCGCGCGCAGGACCGCGCGGCGTCGGTGAACCAGCGGGCGGCGGCCCAGCCCTCCAACTGCCACTGGGAGTGCGTCCTCAGGTCCTTCGTCGCCTCGCGGAACTCCCGTACGGCCGGGTGACCGGTGTCGTCGAAGTTGCGGCTGGAGCCGGTCGCCCAGAGGGCGTTGCGGCAGCGCGGGGCGTCCTTGTAGTCGTCGGGGACGGTGGACGTCCAGTTCTGCACGTTGGTCACCTTGGCGGTGACGTCGGCGCCGACCTCGTCCATGGCCTGGCAGAGCCGGGCGTTGCCGTGCCCGTCGATGGCGTCGAACACCAGGTCGGCGCCCTGCTCCTTCAGGTCGGCGGCGACGGCGCGGAAGTTGGGCAGGGCGAAGTCGACCTGTTCGGTGACGACCTTGTAGCCCTCGGCGCGCAGGCCCCGCTCGACCAGCCGGGCGTAGGCGGCGGACGCGGACTGGTTGTAGGAGACGACGGCCGCCGTGCGGGCGCCGTGCTCACGCTTGAAGTAGCGGTAGACCTCGGTGCCGCCGTACAGGGTGCCGTCCCAGCCGGTGGTGCCGTTCCTGGGCGCGAGACTGCCGTAGATGCCGTAGAGGTGCGGGTAGGTGTCGTAGGCGGCGCCGATGGGCTGGCCGCCGATGTCGGGCACGCGCGCACGCGAGACCCGCGAGGCGCCCGCGTAGTCGAGGGCGGTGGTGGCGACCAGGGCGACGACCTCGTCCTCCTCGACCAGTCGGTGCACGCACTCGTTGTTGCCGACGCCGCTGCCGCCGTCGTCGCACAGGCGCACCTCGACGCGCCGGCCGTCGATGCCCCCGCGCGCGTTGAGCCGGTCGAACCAGGCCTTGGCCCCGTCGCGCGGGCCGGTGAAGGCGGCGCCGCCGACCGGGCTGGTGGCGCTGGTGATGATGCCGACCCGCAGGGGCGCGGCGTCCTGGGGCGCGGGCGTGCGGTCGTCGTGTTCGAAGTCGCTCTCCGGGAGCCGGCTGCCGCAGGCCGCGCTCAGGGCGAGGAGCAGCGCCGCGGCGACGGCCTCAGCAGCCCGGTACCGGCGACGCATTGCCGCTCAGTTGCACCAGCGCGCACAGCGTCTTGGCGGACACCTTCCAGGTGCCGTCCTGCTCCACGGCCGTCCCGGAGGCGTCGGGCAGGGCGGTGGCGCCCTTCAGGGTGAGCGTGTACGTCACGTCCGCCTCGGTCGCCGAGGTGAACTCGACCTTGGTGACCTGGGCCTGGACCTGCCCGCCGCGTGCGTCACCGCTGAAGGCCTCCAGGACGGGGGCCATCCGGTCGCCGTTCTCCAGGACGGCGACCTTGTCCTGGGCGGAGGTCTTGGGGTCGAAGAACTTCTGCCAGTTCTGCTTGATCTCCGCCTCGGCCGCCGCCCGGTCCGCGGGGGCGCTGGCCGGGGCGCTCGTGGTGCGCTCCGCGGTCGGTGTGGGTGGCGTGGCGCCGTCTCCGCCGCCGTTGTCGTCGCCGCATGCCGCGAGGGCCGGGAAGAGGGCCAGTACGAGGGCGGCCGTGATCGCCGTGCCCCGTCCCGCGGTGCGCGGGCCCCCCGTCGCGTTCCCCCGCCTGAGGTCGCTGCCGAGAACCATCTGGCTCACCACCGGGTGTCGGTCCGGGCGATGCGCGCCCGGTGCTTTCAGGGTCAGCTTCCACAGGGCATAGTGCAAGCGATCGGCGGACTTGAACAGGCAGCCAGGCGCGTGCCCAGCCATGACCGACGTGTGGGAGCCAGCGAATGCGGACAAGCCGACTGAGGACCGTGCATCCCGTCCTGTGGGCCGGCTGGGCCGCGCTGGCCGCCGGCGCGGTGCTGTGCGTCGTCGGCTGGTACGGCGTCTCCGGCGAGCGCCACGCCGAACGGCAGCTGCCCTACCTGGCCTCCTGCACGGTCCCCGGTGCCGCGCTGATCATCGCCGGGGCGGTGCTGCTGGCGCACGGCCGGGGCTCGGTCGCCGCCGCGCGCGTGGAGGAGCTGTACGGCCTGCTGGTGGCGGCCGGGCCCGGCGACGACCGGGCGGACACCGGGACCGGGCAGGCGGTGTCGGGGCCGCTCGCGGTCAGCGGCGACCTGCTGATGGTGCCGGGCGGCACGCTGTACCACCGCGCGGACTGCCCGCTGGTCGCGGGGAAGGCGGAGGCGGTCCCGGTCGATTCCAAGCCGGTGGCGAGCGGTGAGCTGGGCCCCTGCCCGATCTGCGAGCCGGCCGAAGAAACCGACTGATGTCCTCGCTCACGTACGACCTCACCCTCGCCGGCCTCTCCGTCGGCAGCGCGGCGGCGCTGACCGGGATCGGCCTGATCGTGACGTACCGCGCGACCGGCGTGCTCAACTTCGCGCACGGCGCGATCGCGATGGTGTGCGCGTACGCGCTGCGGCAGTGCGTGGTCGAGTGGGGCTGGCCGCTGTGGCTCGGGGCGACGGTGACGCTGCTGGTGCTGGCGCCGGGCCTGGGTGTCGTCCTAGAGCGGTTCGTCTTCCGGCCCCTGTCGGTCCTGGGCTCGGACCCGGCGCAGACGCTGGTGGCGTCCATCGGGGTGTTCGTGCTGCTGGTGGGCGGGGCGGCGCTGCTGTGGGGGCAGGGGGCGCGGGACGACGCGCCGGAGCTGGTGCCGGACGAGCCGTGGGGGCAGCTGGCGGTGGTGCTGGTGCTGGCCGCCGGGGTCGCGGCGGTGGTGCGCTGGACGCGGTTCGGGCGGGAGCTGCGGGCCGTGGTCGACGACCGGCGGCTGGCGGTGCTGGGCGGGATCGACGCGGACCGGGTCGCGGCGGCGGGCTGGGCGTTCGGCTCGTTCACGGCGGGCCTGACGGGCGTGCTGCTGGCGCCGTACGTGCGGCTCGACCCGTACGGGCTGCCGCTGCTGGTGATGGAGGTCGTGGCGGTCGCGGTGGCCGCGCGGATGCGGAGTCTGCCGGTCGCGGTGGTGGTGGCGCTGGGCATCGGGGTGGCGCAGAGCCAGCTGACGCGGCTGCACCCGTCCGGGTGGGGCGAGCCGCTGCTCCAGGCGGCGACGACGAACCTGTTCGTCGTCGCGCTGCTGGTCGCGGCGCTGGTGCTGCCGGGGGTCGGCGCCCGCGACGCGCTGCCGCGCACGGCGACCGCCCGGGTGCCGACGCCGCCCGGCGTGTGGATCGTGGCGGGCGTGCTGTTCCTGCTGCCACTGGGCCTCGCCGGCCGGGACCTGCACACGTCGGTCCAGGTGCCGGCGCTGGCCGTGATCCTGCTGTCCCTGGTGGTGGTCACCGGCCGCGGCGGCCAGATCTCACTGGGGCAGGCGGCCTACGCGGGGCTGGGCGCCCTGTTCATGGCGCTGCTGGCGGCCGGGCGTTTCCCGGGCCTGCCGGCCCTGCCGGAGCTGGCGGCCCTCGCGGTGGCGGTCGTCCTGGTGGCGCCGCTGGGCCTGCTGACGGGCTGGCCGGCGATCGGCCGCCGGGGCCTGGCGCTGGCGCTGGCGACGTTCGCGATCGGCGTGGGGGTGAGCCGCTTCGTCTTCGCCCAGCCGTACGCCACGGCGGGCCTGTCGCTGGGCCGCCCGGCGGGCTTCGACGGGGACCGCGCCTACTACGTCCTGGAGTTGGTCCTGCTGGCGGTCGCGCTGCTGGCGACGCACGCGCTGCGCCGGGGCCGGACGGGACGGGCGCTGGCGGCCATGCGGGACCACGAGGCGGGCGCGCAGGCGGCGGGCGTCCGGGTGCCGTCCCTCAAGCTGGGCGCCTTCGTGGCGGGCGCCGCGCTCGCCGCGCTGGGCGGCGGCATGCTCGGCATGGGCCTGCGCGCCTTCGACGCCGCCGCGTACGACCCGGTGCGCGGGCTGCTGTGGTTCGCCGCGGTGGTGGTGCTGGGCGCCGACAGCACCCTCGGCGCCCTCGCCGCCGCCGCCCTCCTGGTCGGCCTGGACGCGGGCACCCGCGGTGGGGTCGCCGCGGCCCTGATCGGCGTCCTGGCGATCCTGGTGGGCCGCTTCCCCGGCGGCCCGTACGAGGCCCTGCGCACGGTGGCGGACCGGCTGCGCCCGCGCCGCACACCGGCCCTGACCCCGACGGGGGTCCGGGCCCGCGGCCTGCTGCGCCCGGCGGAACCGCGGGAGCCCCGCAGGGCGCCGGTGCCGGTGGGGGCCACGGCAACGGGCGCGACGGCGGGCGGGGCCCCCGGCACCGGCGGGCGGCCACCGGCCTCCCCGGTCCCCCGCACGCCCCCCACTCCGTCGGCTCCCCTGCTCACCGCCCGTCGGCTCCACGCCCGCTACGGCGGCTTCACCGCCCTCGACGGAGTCGACCTGGACCTCTCCCCCGGGCGGATCACCGCGGTCGTGGGCCCCAACGGGGCCGGGAAGAGCACCCTGTTCCACTGTCTGGCCGGGACGCTGCGGCCCGCGCGCGGGACGGTGCGGGCTCGGCGGGCGGGACATCACCGCGCTGCCCGCGCACGCCCGCACCCGCCTCGGGATCGCGCGGACCTTCCAGCAACTGGCCGTCTTCCCCTCGCTGACCGTGGCCGAGAACGTCCGGGTCGGCGCCGAGCAGGGCCGGGTGACCGACCGGGGCGCCGTGGAGCGGACGCTCAGGCTGCTGGGACTGGACGGGCCGGTGCGGGCGCTGCCCGCCGCCGGGCTGCCCACGGGGACGCTGCGCCGCGTCGAACTGGCCCGTGTCCTGGCCGGCGGCCCCCGCGTGCTGCTGCTCGACGAGCCCGCCGCCGGCCTCGACACCGCCGAAGTCGCCACCCTGGCCCGCGTCCTGAAGGCCCTGGCCGCCGACGGCACGGCCCTGCTCGTCGTCGAGCACGACCTGGACCTGGTCGCGGGCCTCGCCGACGTCGTGCACGTGATGAACGCGGGCCGGATCGTCGCCTCCGGTCCGCCCGGGCGGGTGCTGGACGCCCTGGGAACGGGGGCGGGCCGATGAGCACCCGGAACTCCCCGGAACCGGGAACCCGCCGGTGCGTCGCGCCCGGGAGTGCGGGAGCCGGCCGATGACCACCGTCTCCCTGCGCCACGCGCGCGTGCGCTACGGCCCGCTGGAGGCCCTGCACGGCGTCACCCTCGCCGCCCCCGGCCCGGGTCTCACCGTGCTGCTGGGCCGCAACGGCTCCGGCCGTACGACCGTCCTGCGCGCCTTGGCGGGCACCGTCCCCCTGTCGGGCGGCGCGGTGGTGTGGGACGGGGCCGACGTCACCCGCGTACCGGCGTACGAGCGGGCCCGGCGCGGACTGTGCCTGGTCCCGGAGCGGCAGGCCGTGTTCGGCTCGCTCACCGTGCGCGAGAACCTCGCACTCACCGCCCCGGACCACGACGCGGCCCTGGACGCCTATCCGCAGCTGCGGCCCCTGCTGGAGCGCCGCGCCGGCACCCTGTCCGGCGGGGAGCAGCGCATGCTCGCCCTGTCCCGGGCGCTGCTGGCACGCGCGCGCGTGGTGCTCGTCGACGAGCCCGCCCAGGGCATGTCGCCCCCGGTCGCGGCCCGCACCTACGAGCTGCTGGGCGGGCTCGACGCGTGCGTGGTGGTCGCCGAGCAGCGGCTGCCGCCCGCGCTGCGGGACCGGCCGGTCCTGGTGTACGAACTACGTCGCGGAGCCGTCGTGTTCGCCGGGGAGGCGGGTGAACTCGCGCACTGACCCGGAGCGCCGGGACCCCGCCCGATCGGTCCGACCGGACGGGGCCCGTGTCCCGGCGAGGGGCGCAGCGGCTCAGATCTCGAGGCGCAGGCCGGGCACGATCACATCGGGGTCGTCGCCGATGGCTGCCTTGTTGGCGGCGTAGAGGCGCTGCCAGGTGGTCCCGTGCCGGGCGGCGACGCCGCTGAGGGTGTCGCCCTCGCGGACGGTGTAGTCGCCGCGGGCCGAGCCGCGGTCAGGGTGTTCCGCGGCACGCGCCGGTGCCGTCGAGGCCTTGGAGGGCTTCGACGGCTTGGAGGGTACGGACTCGGTGGTGTTCACCGGGTCGGCGGCGGGTGCGCTGCCGCTCGCCCCGGCGCGTGCCGAGCAGGTCGGCCAGGCGCCCCATCCCTGGGCACGCTGGACCTTGGTGGCGACCGCGATCTGCTGGGACCTGCTCGCCCGGTCGGCGGTGGGCGCGTAGGCGGTGCCGCCGTAGGCCCGCCAGGTGGAGGCGGCGAACTGGAGCCCGCCGTAGTAGCCGTTGCCGGTGTTGATGTGCCAGTTGCCGCCGCTCTCGCACTGGGCGATGCGGTCCCACACTCCGCTGTCGGCCGCCGCGGCGTTTCCGGTCGCGGCCAGCAGTCCGAGGGGCGCGAGCAGTGCCGCCCCGGCGAGGACCGCCGTCGTACGAACCTGGTTCTTCCGAGCGTCGTGGCGAGTGGTATCGGCACATTCGGACATGTGGTTCCCTCTCGAAACACCCGGGGTCCCCCAAGGCGGAACGCCACTCCCCGCGCCATGGGGCGCGGAGGTCGCGCTCGCCCCGTCCGCCGGTGCGGTGCTGCGCCCGGTTCCGGAGAACCGTGCGGTCGACGGACGTACCCGAGCGGTGCTCGCTGCACACGGCCGAGGAATCTAAGGAGGTCGGCGGTCCGGCATCAACCAGTCGCCTGTTACGGCAGGCCAGTTCGCCGATACCTCAGGTAACGGCTATTTCCGGACACCCACTTCATTCGCGGATTTCCGGATTTGTCGACCAGCCCACGCGATGGCCTGTGACCCAGTTCACCGATCCAACGCCCTTCACAGCGCGGCCACTTGACACTGAGTGCGCGATTCCGGACCGACCGTGACCCTGTGCGCAGGATGGTTCGATTCCGTTCGCTCTGGGGCGTGACTCCCGCCACAGATCGCCCGTTGTCTTCTTCATGAGCCGGGACCCACCCGGACCACGGACCGGGGAGCCACCCGGCCCCGCCCCGCACCACATCCCCGAGGGAGCCACCCGTGCCGCGCATGCTCGACGTCAGCGACGAGGTACGCGCCGAGATCGGCGACGAAGAAGCCGACCGCCTGCTCGCCGGAGAGACCGCCCCGGGCAGTTACGACTGCACGTCCTGCCGCACTCCGGGCGATTCGGAACAGGAGCGCACCAGCACCGTCCTGTTCATCGGGGACGAGACCGCCGTCCTCGCCTTCGCCCACGCCGGCTGCCTGCCCTCGCAGGTCGTCCAGGTCACCGAGGAGCAGCTGCGCGGCGCCGTGAAGTCCATCACCGGCGACACCGTCGACCTGGAGCCCGACAAGGTGGTGCCCGAGCAGGCGGTGCTCGGCGTGACCAGCGGACTGGTCCTGATCGGCGGGGAGTTGCACCCGGCCCTGGTGGTGGAGCCGACCGCGCCCATCGCCCGGCCCGGCACGACCGGCCGCGGCGACGACTTCCTGCCGCTGCTCATCGAGCAGGGGTTCATGCCCCTGAGCGAGCTGTCCGCCGTACCGCCGGTGCTGCACGGCTGGTCGGTGCTGCTCGCCGTGGGCCGGCTGCACGCGGTGCTCCAGCCGGGCAGCAACGGCGGCCAGCCGGTGGCGTGGTGGCAGGCACACCAGCCGCTCCAGGTCACCGAGGGCTGGCGGGCGGCCGCCAACAAGCACCAGCAGGTGCTGATGTTCGCCGCGCCGGTCGGCTCGATCGGCCGCCAGCCGCGTGAGGACCTGCTGCGGGACGCGCTGGACAAGGCGGCGGCCAACGGCCAGCTGGTCGGTGCGGCGCTGCCGCTGGCCGGCACCTGAGCCGCGAGTCACCCGCCTGGGCCGCAGCCCCGCGAAAGCCGTAACCGGGGCCGCATCCCTTGACCCGCGGGGTCGTTTGGACATACGTGCACGCATACGACGTTCCCCGCCGCCAGTCCTTCTCGTCGATCCCCTCCGCGCGGTCGGCTCAGGACTCCCAGGGCGGCCCATCGGCCACGCCGATCTACGACGCGCTCTACGCCGAGTACGTCAAGTCCTTCCGCGCACTGCCCGGCGACCGCAGCGGCGAGGAGAAGCTGGGCTTCACCGCCTTCGGGAACATGTCGCACGGTACGGGCTCGTACAGCAGTTCACACGGCAGCTCGTACAGTGCCTACAGCGCGGGGGCGCAGAGCGCCCGGCACGCCGCCGGGCAGCAGCCGCAATGGCAGCGGGTCGGGACCATCGACTCGCACGGCGGCACGGGGATGCACCACGTGCCCGCCGCGCTGCCGCCGGGCCGGCGCAGCGGCGTCTGAGCGAGCACCGCACAGTGGAAGGGGCGGCCCCCGACGGGGCCGCCCCTTCCAATGCCAGCTGGGCTACTTCTTCTTGCCGCGCTTCTCGCGCACCCGCACCGAGATGTGGATCGGCGTCCCCTCGAAGCCGAACTCCTCGCGCAGGCGGCGCTCGATGAAGCGCCGGTAGCCCGCCTCGATGAAGCCGGAGGCGAACAGCACGAACCGCGGCGGCTTGGTGCCCGCCTGGGTGCCGAACAGGATGCGCGGCTGCTTGCCGCCCCGGACCGGGTGCGGGTGGGCGGCGACCAGTTCGCCGAGGAACGCGTTCAGCCGTCCCGTCGGGACCCGGGTCTCCCAGCCCGCCAGGGCCGTCTCGATCGCCGGGACCAGCTTCTCCATGTGCCGCCCGGTGCGCGCCGAAACGTTCACCCGAGGCGCCCACGCCACCTGGCCGAGCTCGGTCTCGATCTCCCGCTCCAGGTAGTAGCGGCGCTCCTCGTCGAGCGTGTCCCACTTGTTGAACGCCAGGACGATCGCGCGGCCCGCCTCGACGGCCATGGTGACGATGCGCTGGTCCTGCACCGAGATGGACTCGGCGGCGTCGATCAGGATGACCGCGACCTCGGCCTTCTCGACGGCGGCGGCGGTGCGCAGCGAGGCGTAGTAGTCGGCGCCCTGCTGGAGGTGGACGCGCTTGCGGATGCCCGCCGTGTCAACGAACTTCCAGGTGACGCCGCCGAGTTCGATCAGCTCGTCGACCGGGTCGCGGGTGGTGCCGGCCAGCTCGTTGACGACGACGCGCTCCTCGCCCGCCACCTTGTTCAGCAGGGAGGACTTGCCGACGTTCGGGCGGCCGATCAGGGCGATGCGGCGCGGGCCGCCGATGCCGCCCCCGCCGAACGTCTCGCGCGGCGCCTCGGGCAGCACCTCCAGGACCTGGTCGAGCATGTCGCCCGTACCGCGGCCGTGCAGCGCGGAGACCGGGTACGGCTCGCCGAGGCCCAGCGACCACAGGTAGGCCGCGTCGGCCTCGCCGCTCGGGCCGTCCACCTTGTTGGCGCACAGCACGACCGGCTTGCCGGCCTTGCGCAGGAGCCGGACGACGGCCTCGTCGGTGTCGGTGGCGCCGACCTTGGCGTCCACGACGAACACGACGGCGTCGGCGGCCTCGATGGCGTACTCGGCCTGGGCGGCCACGGAGGCGTCGATGCCGAGGACGTCCTGCTCCCAGCCGCCGGTGTCGACGACCTTGAAGCGGCGGCCCGCCCACTCGGCCTCGTAGGTGACGCGGTCGCGGGTGACGCCGGGCTTGTCCTCGACGACCGCCTCGCGGCGGCCGATGATGCGGTTCACCAGGGTCGACTTGCCGACATTGGGGCGGCCGACGACGGCGAGCACGGGCAGCGGGCCGTGGCCCGCCGCCTCGATGGCGCCCTCGACGTCCTCGAGGTCGAAGCCCTCCTCCGCGGCGAGCTCCATGAACTCCGCGTACTCGGCGTCGCCGAGCGCCCCGTGGTCGTGCTCGTGCGCGCCCTCGGGCTGGATGTGGTCGTTCATGAAGTCCGTACCTCGTCGTTCATCGTGGTGGTCGGTGGAGTACCCCGCTGTGCGGCGGGCTGATCCACTACTCAAGTGTCGCCTAGCGCCTGGTGAGGCGCCTGGCGTTTTCCAGGTGGGCGGCCAGCTGCTTCTGTATGCGCCCGGTCGCCTCGTCGAGCGCCTTGCGCGTGCGGCGGCCGCTGCCGTCGCCGGCCTCGAAGGGCTCGCCGAAGACGACGTCGACGCGCGAGCGCAGCGGAGGCAGCCCCTTAATCAACCGTCCGGGCCGGTCGGAACTTCCCAGCACGGCGACCGGCACGATCGGGGCGCCGCTGCGCACCGCGAAGTAGGCGAGCCCCGCGCGCAGCGAGGCGAAGTCGCCCTCGCCCCGGGTGCCCTCCGGGAAGATGCCGAGCACGCCGCCGTTGTCCAGGACGCCGAGCGCCCGGGTGATCGCCGTGCGGTCGGTGGTGTCGCGGTCCACCTTCAGCTGGCCGATGCCGGTCAGGAACGGGTCGAGCGGGCCGACGAACGCCTCCTTCTTGATCAGGAAGTGCGTCGGCCGGGGCGCCACGCCCATGACCATCGGCCCGTCGATGTTGTGGGAGTGGTTGACCGCGAGGATCACCGGGCCGGTCGCGGGCACCTTCCAGGCGCCGAGCACGCGCGGCTTCCACAGCCCGTACATCAGGCCGACGCCGATGCGCCGCCCGACCTCGGCGCCCCGCGTCGAAGGCAGCTCGGTCACTTCCCGGCCCGCTTCTCCTCGACGAGGGTGACGACGCACTCGATGACCTGGGCCAGCGTGAGCTCGGTGGTGTCCACCTCGACGGCGTCGTCCGCCTTGGCGAGCGGGGAGGTCTTGCGGCTGGAGTCGGCGGCGTCGCGCTTGATCAGGGCCTCGCGGGTGGAGTGCACGTCGGCGCCCTTCAGCTCACCGCTGCGGCGGGCGGCGCGCGCCTCCGCGGAGGCGGTGAGGAAGATCTTCAGGTCGGCGTCCGGCAGCACGGTCGTGCCGATGTCCCGGCCCTCGACCACGATGCCGTGCTCGGCGGAGGCCGCTATCGAGCGCTGCAGCTCGGTGATCCGCGCCCGCACCTCGGGCACCGCGCTGACCGCGCTGACCTTGGAGGTGACCTCCTGGGTGCGGATCGGGCCGGCCACGTCGACGCCGTCCACGGTGATGGTGGGGGCCTGCGGGTCCGTCCCGGAGACGATCTCGGGCTTGCCGGCCGCGGCCGCGATCGCGGCGGGGTCGTCGATGTCGATGCCGTTGTTCACCATCCACCAGGTGATCGCCCGGTACTGGGCGCCGGTGTCCAGGTAGCTCAGCCCGAGCTGCGCCGCCACGGCCTTCGAGGTGCTCGACTTGCCCGTGCCGGAGGGGCCGTCGATGGCGACAATCACTGGCGTGGCGCTTTCCACAGTGGGGACCTTCCTGGACCGGGCTGGCGGGGGTGGGGGCGCGACTGCCCCGCACAAGGTTACTGGGTGCGCGTCACTCGTCCGGCACAGCGGGGATGAGCCACCCCCGGCCCCGCTCCGGCTACTGCCGGATCGCCCAGCCCCGCTCCCGCAGCGCGGCGGACAGCACCGGCGCCGCCTTCGGCTCCACCATCAACTGCACGAGACCGGCCTGCTGCCCCGTCGCGTGCTCGATCCGAACGTCCTCGATGTTGACGCCCGCCATGCCCGCGTCCGCGAAGATCCGGGCCAGCTGCCCCGGCTGGTCGTCGATGAGCACCGCCACGACCTCGTAGACCCGCGGCGCGGACCCGTGCTTGCCGGGGACGCGGACCTGTCCGGCGTTGCCGCGCCGCAGGACGTCCTCGATGCCGCCGGTGCCCTCACGGCGCTTGTGGTCGTCGGAGGACTGCAGCGCGCGCAGGGACCGCACGGTCTCCTCCAGGTCGGCGGCGACCTCCGTGAGCAGGTCGGCGACCGGCCCGGGGTTGGCGGAGAGGATGTCGATCCACATCCGGGGGTCGGAGGCGGCGATCCGCGTCACGTCCCGGATGCCCTGCCCGCACAGTCGTACGGCGGCCTCCTCGGCGTGCTCCAGGCGCGCGGCGACCAGGCTGGAGACCAGGTGGGGCATGTGGGAGACGAGGGCGACGGCCCGGTCGTGGGCGTCGGCGTCCATCACCACCGGCACGGCACGGCAGTGCGAGACCAGCTCCAGGGCGAGGTTCAGCACCTCGGTGTCGGTGTCCCGGGTCGGGGTGAGCACCCAGGGGCGGCCCTCGAAGAGGTCGCCGGTCGCGGCGAGCGGGCCGGACTTCTCCCGGCCCGACATGGGGTGCGTGCCGATGTAGGCCGCGAGGTCGAGGCCGCGTTCCTCCAGCTCGCGGCGCGGTCCGCCCTTCACGCTGGCGACGTCGAGGTAGCCGCGCGCCAGGCCGCGGCTCATGGCGTCGGCGAGCACATCGGCCACGTGCGCGGGCGGGGCGGCGACGATCGCCAGGTCGACGGGCCCGTCCGGCGCCTCGTCCGTGCCGGCGCCGAGCGCGGCCGCCGTACGGGCCTGCTCGGGGTCGGGGTCGGCGAGGTGCACCGTGACACCCCGCTGGGACAGGGCAAGGGCGGCGGACGTGCCGATCAGCCCGGTGCCGATGACGAGTGCGGTCCTCACTGGGCGATGTCCTTGCGCAGGGCACCGGCGGCGCCGAGGTAGACGTGGGCGATCTCGGCGCGGGGCCGGTCGGACTCGATGTGCGCGAGGACCCGGACCACGCGCGGCATGGCGCCCTGGATGTCGAGTTCCTGCGCGCAGATCAGCGGGACGTCGACGATGCCGAGCTTGCGCGCGGCGGCGGCCGGGAAGTCGCTGTGCAGGTCGGGCGTGGCCGTGAACCAGATGCTGATCAGGTCGTCGGCGGTGAGGTCGTTGCGCTCCAGGATGGCCGTGAGCAGGGCTCCGACCTGCTCGTCCATGTGCCCGGCCTCGTCCCGTTCGAGTTGGACGGCCCCCCGGACCGCTCGTACCGCCACGGCGCTGCTCCTCGCTGACGTACCTGTCGCTCTCTGTGTCAAGCCTAGTCAGCCCGCGCGGACCGGGTGCGCGGCGCCCGCCGGGTGAGACGCCGAGGTTGCTTCTCCTGAGGCGGGTTCGGTGCCAGGATGCAGCTATTTCCGATTTATCCGTCTTCGGCATCCTCGGAGTGACGACATGACCCCCAGCACGACACGCCGCACGGTCCTCCTCGCGACGGGCGCCACGGGCGCGGCGGCGCTCGTGGCGGCCTGCGGCTCAGGCGGTGACGACAACGGCTCCGCGTCGACGGCCACCCCCACCGACCAGGGGGCCACCGGCACGGAGACGGCCCGAGGCGGCAAGGAACTGGCCTCCATCGACGAGATCCCGGTCGGCGGCGGCAAGATCTTCAAGGACGACGAGGTCGTGGTGACCCAGCCGGAACAGGGGCAGTTCAAGGCGTTCTCGGCGATCTGCACCCACCAGCGCTGCACGGTGGGCTCCGTGTCCGACGGCACGATCAACTGCCCCTGCCACGGCAGCCGGTTCCGCGTCGTCGACGGCTCGGTGGCCAACGGCCCGGCGACCCGGCCGCTGCCCGCCGAGCAGATCACCGTGGAGGGAAATTCGGTGCGGCTGGCCTGAGGGTTCCGCGTACGCTCCCGGGCATGCAGCCCGAGACCCTGGTACGCGACCACACGATCTACGCCTGTGTGATGGGGTCGCGTGCCTTCGGGCTGGCGACGGACGGCAGCGACACCGACCGCCGGGGCGTGTTCCTTGCCCCCACGCCCCTGTTCTGGCGCTTCGACAAGCCGCCGACGCACGTCGAGGGGCCGGGCGAGGAGCGGTTCAGCTGGGAGCTGGAGCGGTTCTGCGAACTGGCCCTGCGCGCCAATCCGAACATCCTGGAGTGCCTGCACTCCCCGCTCGTGGAGTACGCCGACGACACCGGCCGCGAGCTTCTCGCCCTGCGGGGGGCGTTCCTGTCCCGGCGGGTCCACGAGACGTTCACGCGGTACTCGCACAGCCAGCGCCGCAAGCTGGAGGCCGACGTCCGCACCCACGGCGCCCCTCGCTGGAAGCACGCGATGCACCTGCTGCGCCTGCTCCTCAGCGCCCGGGACCTGCTGCGCACGGGCGCCCTGACGGTCGACGTCGGCGAGCACCGGGAGTCGCTGCTCGCGGTGAAGCGCGGCGAGGTGCCCTGGTCCGAGGTCGAGTCCCGGATGGCCCGCCTGGAGCGGGAGGCCGACGAGGCCGTCGGCCGCAGCCCGCTCCCGGCGGAACCGGACCGGCGGCGCGTGGAGGACTTCCTCACCCACTGCCGCCGGGCCTCGGCCCTGTAACCGCACACGGCACACGGCAGGGTCAGGCGTCTGGCGTCTGGCGTCAGGCGTCCCAGAGCGCCCCGAGGGTCAGCAGGTCGCTCCGGTACTCGATGCGGTCGGCCCAGTCGCCCGGCCAGGCTTCCGCGCCCAGGTGCGCACCGGCGAAGGCCCCGGCCAGGCAGGCGATCGAGTCCGAGTCGCCGGCGGTGCAGGCGGCGCGGCGCAGCGCCGTCACCGGCTCGTCGGGGAAGAGCAGGAAGCACAGCAGCCCGGTCGCCATGGCCTCCTCGGCGATCCAGCCCTCGCCGGTGGCCAGGCACGGGTCGTTCTCGGGCGAGACGGTGCGCACGGCGTGCTGGAGGCGGTCGAGGATCTCCAGGCACTCGTCCCAGCCGCGCGCGATGAACTGCTCGGGGGTCGGGTCCTGGGCGCGGCGCCACAGGTCGCCGAGCCAGCGCTCGTGGTAGTGGCTGCGGTTCTCCAGGGCGTACGACCGGAGCATCCCGACCAGCGCGGCCGGCTCGGTGCCCTGCGCGAGCAGGCGTACGGCGTGCGCGGTGAGGTCGGAGGCGGCGAGGCCGGTCGGGTGCCCGTGGGTCAGCGCCGCCTGCAACTGGGCGGCGCCCGCCCGCTGTTCGTCGCTCAGCCCGGGCACCAGCCCCAGGGGTGCGACGCGCATGTTGGCGCCGCAGCCCTTGGAATTGATCTGGCTGGCGTCCTGCCAGGGCCGGGCCTCGTCCTTCAGAAGCGCGCAGGCCCTGAGGCAGGTCCCGCCGGGAGCCCGGTTGTTCTCCGGCGACTGGTACCAGTCGAGGAACTCCTCACGCAGGGTCCGGGCGAGCTCGGACGGGGTGAGCAGCCCCCGGTCCATGGCCGTGCGCACCGCCCGCCCCACCGCCAGCGTCATCTGCGTGTCGTCCGAGACGTAGGCGTGCTTCGGCAGCGGCAGTTCCCGCCAGGGCCCGTGCTTGGCGAGGATCGTCGGCACGTCGTTGAACTCGGTCGGATATCCCAGCGCGTCCCCGAGGGCGAGCCCCGTGAGTGCTCCGGTGGCGGCTTGCTTGTGAACGAGCGTGGTCATGTGGGGCGTCCTTCCCGGGGCGGCCGGAGGAGAGGCGGATGGAGGGTGGTGGCGGTACCGGCGCGGTACAGCGCGGCGGGTTTGCCCCGGCCGCCGGTCAGCCGCGCGGTGCCGGGGACGGGTTCGACGAAGCCCGGCGTGGCGAGCACCTTGCGCCGGAAGTTGGGCCGGTCGAGTTCGGTGCCCCACACCGTCTCGTAGACCCGCTGGAGCTCGCCGAGGGTGAACTCGGGCGGGCAGAAGGCGGTGGCGAGGCAGGTGTACTCGAGCTTGGCGCCGACGCGGTCGTGGGCGTCGGTCAGGATGCGGTCGTGGTCGAAGGCGAGCGGTCCCGCGGTGCCGTAGGGCACCCAGTCGGCCCGCGCGGCGTCGCCGCCGCCGTGGGCCTCGGGCGCGTGGGGCAGCAGCGCGGCGAAGGCGACCGACACGACCCGCATCCGGGGATCGCGGCCGGGCTCGCTGTACGTCCGCAACTGCTCCAGGTGCAGCCCCGAGACGTCCGACAGGCCGGTCTCCTCGGCGAGTTCACGCCGCGCGGCCGTCTCCGCGGACTCGTCCGGCTGGAGGAACCCGCCGGGCAGGGCCCGGTGTCCGGCGTACGGCTCCTGCCCGCGCTCGACGAGCAGCACGTGCAGGGCGCCGTCCCGGAGGGTGAGGACGGCGAGGTCGACCGTGACGGCGAAGGGTTCATGGGCGTACTTGTCGTAGCCGTCCATGACCCGCACCCCCTTTAATGGTCATCACGACTATAAAAGGGGGTGCGTGTCACTCACAAGTTCTGGAGGTCGACTTCCAGTTCTAGAGGTCCACTTCCTGCATCAGCATTCCGACCTCCGTGTTGGACAGCCGGCGCAGCCAGCCCGACTTCTGGTCGCCGAGGGTGATCGGTCCGAACGCGACCCGCACCAGCTTGTCGACCGGGAAGCCGGCCTCCGCCAGCATGCGGCGCACGATGTGCTTGCGGCCCTCGTGGAGGGTGACCTCGACGAGGTAGTTCTTGCCGGTCTGCTCGACGACCCGGAAGTGGTCGGCGCGCGCGTAGCCGTCCTCCAGCTGGATGCCGTCCTTGAGCTTCTTGCCCAGGTCGCGCGGGATGGGGCCGACGATGTGCGCGAGGTAGGTCTTCTTCACGCCGTACTTCGGGTGGGTCAGGCGGTGCGCCAGCTCGCCGTGGTTGGTGAGCAGGATGACGCCCTCGGTCTCGGTGTCGAGCCGGCCGACGTGGAAGAGGCGGGTCTCGCGGTTGGTGACGTAGTCCCCGAGGCACTGCCGGCCCTCGGGGTCCTCCATCGTCGAGACGACACCGGCGGGCTTGTTCAGCGCGAAGAACTGGTAGCGCTGGGTGGCGACGGTCAGCCCGTCGACCTTGATCTCGTCCTTCTCGGGGTCGACCCGCCTGCCCTGCTCGAGGACGATCTCGCCGTTGACCTCGACCCTGGCCTCGTCGATCAGCTCCTCGCAGGCACGCCGGGAGCCGAAGCCCGCCCGGGCGAGGACCTTCTGCAGCCGCTCGCCCTCCTGCTCGGCGCCGGGGAAGGTCTTCGGGAGCTTGACCTCCTTCTTCCCGGCGTACCGGTCGCGGTTGCGCTCCTCGATCTGCGCCTCGTACTCACGGGGGCGCGCCGGGGCCGTGCGGCCCTGCTTCTGGGGCTGCTTGGGCCCGCCCTTGGCGCCGCCCCGGGCGGCCCCGCCGCGTCCGGCCTTGGGGCCGTCCTTGGTCGCCCCGGGGCCCACGTCGTAGCGGCGCTCCTCGGGGCGGGGCTTGCGGGGGCGGCCCTGCCCCTGCTTCTGGTCCCTGTTGTTGCCGGCGCCGCGGTGGTTACCGCGCCCGCCGCTCTTGCCGCTGCCGCTGCTTCGCATCAAAGTTCCGTCTGGTCGTCTTCGTCGTCGGTCCCCGGGCTCACCGGGCGGCCCGGCGCGTCGTCGTCGGGCGCGTCCGGGTCGAACGACGGTACGCCCTCCTGGGTCTCGGCCTCGATCGCCTCCGCCTCCGGGAGGAAGGGCGCGAGCTCCGGGAGCTCGTCCAGACCGCGCAGGCCCATCCGCTCCAGGAAGTAGTTCGTCGTCCTGTACAGGATCGCACCTGTTTCGGGTTCCGTGCCCGCCTCCTCTATCAGTCCGCGCTGGAGGAGGGTGCGCATGACACCGTCGCAGTTCACTCCGCGCACGGCCGAGACCCGGCTGCGGCTGACCGGCTGGCGGTAGGCGACGACCGCCAGGGTCTCCAGGGCGGCCTGGGTGAGGCGGGCCTGCTGGCCGTCCAGCACGAAGCGCTCGACGGCCGGTGCGTACGCGGCGCGGGTGTAGAACCGCCAGCCGTTCGCGACGAACCGCAGCTCGAAGCCGCGGCCCTGGACGGTGTACTCGTCGGCCAGCTCGCGCAGGGCGTCCGCGATCTGCCGCTTCGGCCGCTCCAGTATCTTCGCGAGGTGCTCCTCGGTCGCGGGCTCGTCGACGACCATGAGGACGGCTTCGAGGGCGGGCTTGAGATCGAGACCGGCGACGTCGCGCAGCCCGGCCGGGACCTCGGTGGTTTCCTGACTCACGCCTTCTTCTCCTCCTTCGGCGGCTCGGGCGGCCGGTCGAACTCGTCGGTGACGGTCGGTGTCTCGTCCCCGTCCCCGCCGGTCCACCGCACGAGGAGCTCCCCGAGCGCGGCCTCCTGCTCCAGCGCCACGGCCTTCTCGCGGTACAGCTCCAGCAGCGCGAGGAACCTCGCCACGACGGTCAGGGTGTCGTCGGTGTCCGCCACGAGCGCCCGGAAGCTGGCCTCGCCGAGCTCCCTGAGCCGGGCGACGACGATCTGCGCCTGCTCCTGCACGCTGACCAGGGGGGCGTGGATGTGGTCGACGTACACCTGCGGCTTGGGCTTCGGCTGCATCGCCTTCACGGCGAGCCTGGCGAACCCTTCCGCCCCGATGCTGATGACGACCTCGGGCAACAGCTCGGCGTGTTCCGGTTCGAGGCCGACGGTACGGGGGTAGCGACGGGCCTCGTCGTCGAGCCGCCCGCTGAAGATGTCGGCGATCTGCTTGTACGCGCGGTACTGGAGCAGCCGCGCGAACAGCAGGTCCCGGGCCTCCAGCAGCGCCAGGTCGGCCTCGTCCTCGACCTCGGCGGCGGGCAGCAGCCGGGCCGCCTTCAGATCGAGCAGGGTGGCCGCGACCACGAGGAACTCGGTCGTCTCGTCCAGGTCCCAGTCCGGCCCCATGGCCCGGATGTGCGCCATGAACTCGTCGGTCACCTTGGACAGCGCGACCTCGGTGACGTCCAGCTTGTGCTTCGAGATCAGCTGCAGCAGCAGGTCGAAGGGCCCCTCGAAGTTGGCGAGCCGAACCTTGAAGACCCCGTCGTCGCCCTCGGCACGCCCGGCGGCGGACTCGCCGGCGTCCCCCGACTCGGGGGCGGGGCGCTCGGCGTCGATGCCGGCCCCGGGGGCGTACGCCTCGCGCGGGGACCCGGTCGTGACGGGCTCGGCGGCCGGGGCGGCGGACTCAGCCGTTGCCACCGTTGCCGGGGCGGGATGTCCACGCCCCGTCGTCGGACGGTCGGCCTCGGGCCCAGGCCCGGACACGTGGTGCGCCCCACTCCCCGACTCGGCGGCCCCGACGCCCGCGAGGCCCACGCCGGACTCGGCAGCTCCGGTCCCGGCCGACGGCCCACCCGACTGGCCGGTGTCCGCGGCCTCCGCCGACGGCGCCCGCGACCCGGCGGTGCCCGCAGGCAGCACCTCAGATCCGGCCGTGGCCGTCGCCGCCGGCGGCGCCTCGGGCTCGTCCACGCCCGTCGGCGGCACATCCGGCTCCACTGCATCCGTCGGCTCCCCCGGCGGAGCCACCCGCGGAGCCCCCGGCCCGCGCCCCAGCGCGCGCCGACGGCCGGGCGGGCCGCCGGGGGAAGGTGGGGAAGCGTTCGAGGTCATGGCCCCCGCAGGCTACCGCTACCGCCCGCGCAGTCGGCGTACGAGGATGCTGGCGTCCCCGCGGGTCTCCAGGTCGGCCAGGACCACGGCCACCGCCTCGCGGACGATGCGCCCGCGGTCGACGGCCAGGCCGTGCTCGCCGCGGAGCACGAGACGGGCGTGCTCCAGGTCCATGAGCTCCTCGGCCGACACGTACACCGTGATCTTCTCGTCGTGCCGCTCACGGCCGCTGGGGCGGCGCGTGGCCGCCCGCCCGCGCTTGCGCGGTGCCGCCGCGGCAGCGGCGGCAGAACCTTCCTGCGCCGCCTGCCGACGCCCGGCTCCGGACCGCTCGGCGGCCGCGGAACGGCTGCGGGACTCCCCGGCCTCGGCCGGCTCCGCGTCGGCCGCGACGTGCTCCGCGCCCTCGCCGTCACCGCCCTGCGCGGGCACCGACTGCGGCGCGTCCTCCGCGGCCGCTGCCGCCGCCGCGTCGCCCTCGCCCGCCGGAGCGGGCACCCGGGCGTCGCCGTTGGCCTGGCGCCTGGGCGTGGACGACTGCAGCCCCATCCCCCCAGTCGTACGGAAGAGTTCGTCGGCCCCCGGCAGACTCACTCGGCGTGACACCGGGCGAGCACCTCCCTGGCGAGCTGGCGGTAGGCGGCGGCACCGACGGAGTTGGAGGCGTACGTGGTGATCGGCTCACCGGCGACCGTGGTCTCCGGGAAGCGGACCGTGCGCCCGATGACCGTGTGGTAGACGTGGTCGTCGAACGCCTCGACGACACGCGCGAGCACCTCACGGCTGTGCACGGTGCGCGAGTCGTACATCGTGGCGAGGATCCCGTCGAGTTCCAGGTCGGGGTTGAGCCGTTCCTGGACCTTCTCGATGGTCTCCGTCAGCAGGGCCACACCACGGAGGGCGAAGAACTCGCACTCCAGCGGCACGATCACCTTGTGCGCGGCCGTCAGGGCGTTGACCGTGAGCAGGCCGAGCGAGGGCTGGCAGTCGATGACGATGAAGTCGTAGTCGTCCAGCAGCGGCTTCAGGGCGCGCTGCAGCGTCGACTCGCGGGCGACCTCGGAGACGAGCTGGACCTCGGCCGCCGACAGGTCGATGTTGCTGGGCAGCAGGTCCATGTTGGGGACCGCCGTCTTCAGCAGCACCTCGTCGGCCGCCATCCCCCGCTCCATGAGCAGGTTGTAGACGGTGAGGTCGAGCTCCATCGGGTTGACGCCGAGACCGACCGACAGCGCGCCCTGCGGGTCGAAGTCCACGAGCAGGACCCGGCGTCCGTACTCCGCGAGCGCGGCACCCAGGTTGATGGTCGACGTGGTCTTGCCGACGCCGCCCTTCTGGTTGCACATCGCGATGATCTTCGCGGGTCCGTGGTCGGTCAGCGGGCCCGGGATCGGGAAGTACGGCAGCGGGCGCCCGGTCGGGCCGATGCGCTCCCGGCGCTGTCTGGCCGCGTCGGGCGCGAGAGTGGCCGCGTACTCGGGGTCGGGCTCGTACTCCGCGTCGGGGTCGTAGAAGTGCCCCTCGGGCAGTTCGTCGTAGTCGGCGAAGTGGTTGTGGGGCGCGCCACTTCCGTCGCCGGCCATGGCGTTCACGTGATGGCCATCCATCTTCTGGTGTGCTGTGTGAGTCGCCTGCTGACTCTGGTGGGCTGCGAAGGTGCGCACAGCGACGGAGCCGACAGCCTCGAACCCCGCGGAGCCCTGGCCCCGTGCAGGCATTCCTGGTTGAGCACCCCCGGGAGTAAATGTCGACTCATTCACAAGTCGTCTTACCTCCTTGGTGACCAGGAAACTTCTAGACAGGTCAGCGTGGCACCATGCCGACGGTTGGCGACTCTATGGCGTGTCGGGCGTCCGCAGCAACACAATCCGCCGGACCCGGCCCGATGTGTCGGCAATGAAACATCCCGCTGTCAAGGGCGTACGGCCGTCGCACGGCAGGTTTCACCGGTGTGCGAATCGGTTGAAGGGTTACGTTCGAGGCGAGTTGCTCGAGAATCGCGAAGTGACCATACACACATCCGGCCGGACCTTGTCGGGCAAGGTCCGGCCGGGTGCGCGGCGTTGACGAGCCGTGTTGACGTATCGCCTTTGCCGTGAGGTGACTTAGCCGACTTACCGGCTGCCCGGGTGTCCGGGCGGGGTGGGGCGGGGCTCAGCCGAGCAGCGAGGACAGCTCCACGTGCTCCACGCCGTGCGCCTCCGCGACCTCGCGGTAAACGACCTTGCCGTCATGCGTGTTGAGGCCCTTGGCCAGCGCCGGGTCGCGACGCAGCGCGCCCGCCCAGCCGTGGTCGGCCAGTTCGACGATGTACGGCAGCGTGGCGTTGGTCAGCGCGTAGGTGGAGGTGTTGGGGACCGCGCCGGGCATGTTCGCGACGCAGTAGAAGACCGAGTTGTGGACCTGGAAGGTCGGCTCGGCGTGGGTGGTCGGGCGGGAGTCCTCGAAGCAGCCGCCCTGGTCGATCGCGATGTCGACAAGGACACTTCCCGGCTTCATCCGGGAGACGAGCTCGTTGGTGACCAGCTTCGGGGCCTTGGCGCCGGGGACCAGGACGGCACCGATGACCAGGTCGGCCTCCAGGCAGGCCTTCTCCAGTTCCAGGGCGTTGGAGACGACGGTCTGGATCTTCGTGCCGAAGATCTTGTCCGCCTCGCGGAGCTTGTTCACGTCCTTGTCGAGCAGGGTCACGTGGAAGCCCAGGCCGATGGCGATCTGCGCGGCCTGCCAGCCGGAGACACCGCCACCGATGACGACCGCCCGGCCGGCCGGCACGCCGGGGACACCGCCGGGGAGCACGCCCCGGCCGCCGTTGGCGCGCATCAGGTGGTAGGCGCCGACCTGCGGGGCCAGCCGCCCCGCGACCTCGGACATCGGGGCGAGCAGCGGCAGCGCGCGGCTGGGGAGCTCGACCGTCTCGTAGGCGATCGCCGTGGTGCCGGACTCCAGCAGGGCGTCCGTGCACTCCTTGGAGGCGGCCAGGTGCAGGTAGGTGAAGAGCGTCTGGTCCTTGCGGAGGCGGTGGTACTCCTCGGCGATGGGCTCCTTGACCTTCAGCAGCAGGTCGGCGGTGGCCCACACCTCGTCGGCGGTGTCCAGGATCCGCGCACCGGCGGCGACGTACTCCTCGTCCGTGATCGAGGAGCCGACGCCGGCGCCGCGCTCGATGACGACCTGGTGGCCGTGGCGCACCAGCTCGTGCACACCGGCAGGGGTGATGGCCACCCGGAACTCGTTGTTCTTGACCTCGCGGGGGATGCCGACCTTCACGTCGATCACGGTCCTTGGCTCAGAGGGTATGGGGGGTATTTCTTAGACATACCCGGGCACGCACGGGCACACCGGGAGAGACCGCAGGAGAACGTGCGGCAGAGCCAGTCTAATGAAGGTGTTCCCGCTGTCTAGCCTTTCATTGCATCAATCTTCAGCCGATGCGGTACGGATTTCGCAGGCGTCGGGTTCCGTTTGAAGGTTTGAGTCGCCGAGGAGCCGCTCGGCGGCGCCCCGGTGCAGCCCGGCCGAGGCGGGGTCGCCGAGGTGTTCGAGGGTGTCGGCGACCCGCAGGTGCAGCGCGGCCTGCAACCGCGTGTCCTCGGCCCGCCGGGCCCACTCCACGGCCTCCCGGCAGGTGCGCAGCGACTCCTCGGGCCGGCCCGCGTACTCCTGCACCCGCGCCAGCTCGCTCAACGCCCGCGCCTGGGCGGCCACATCACCGTTCTTGCGGTGCCCGGAGATCGCCGAGCGCCAGTTGCGCAGGGCCTCGCCGTAGCGGCCGGCGAAGGTGTGGGCGGCGGCGATCCGCCCGTACAGCCGGGCGGCGTCGGCCCGCTCGCCCCGGGCGAGCCGTTCGACCAGGGCGCGACCGAACCAGTCGGCGGCCCGGTCGAAGTCACCGAGCTCCAGATGCGCGCCGCCTACGGATTCCATCGCGCGGCCGGTCGCATACGGGTCGTTCACCTCGCGTCCGGCGTCCAGCGCTGCCCGGTAGCGGGCCAGGGCGTCGGTCGTGCGGCCGGTGCGGGCGTCCAGGTCGCCGAGGTTCAGCAGGGCGGCGGCCCGTTCCCGGGGCAGGTCGCGGCGCTCGGCGATGTCGAGGACCAGGCTGTGGATGTCGTACAGGTCGGGCGCCGCCGCCCGGGTGCCGAGGTGGGCCACCATGGCCCGCACCAGCTGGGACATCAGCCGCCGGGCCAGGGTGTCCAGCTCCCCGTCGGCGACGGCGAGCCGGGCCGAGGCCAGCAGGGCGGGCCGGGTCAGGCGCAGCCAGTCGGCCGCCGCCCGGGGGGTGGGGAAGCGCAGGGCGCGTGGCATGTCGAGGAGCTTCTGACGCGCCTGGGGGCTGTCGGTCTCGGTGATCGCGCGGCAGGCCTGGAGCAGCCGTACGGTCCGCTCCAGCATGCGGGCGCGGGCCAGCTGGAGCTCGGCCGGGCGCTCGTGGTGGCGGGCGAAGGTGCGGAGCAGGGGGTGCAGGCAGGCGGGCACCTCGTACTGCGGCAGCGGCGAGTTCACGGCGTGCAGGAAGCCGAGGGCGACGAGGTCGTCGAGGGTGGTGTGGGCGGTGCCGACCGAGCAGCCGGCGAGTGCGGAGGCGGTCTGCGGGTCGACCAGCCCGGCCGGGGCGAGGGAGAGCAGGCGCAGCATCCGGGCGGCGGTGGCGGGCAGGCCGGCGTGGGCGAGGCGGAAGACCCGGGTCAGGGCCGTGCCCTCGGGTTCTGCCGCGCGCAGCTGCTTGGCGAGGTCGGAGACGGCCGCCTTGGGGCGGGCGGCGAGCCAGCCGGCGGCCAGCATCAGCGCGGCCGGCTGTCCCTGGCACTCCTCGGCGAGGCCCTCGGCGGCCCGGGGGTCGACGGTGATGCGGACCGAGCCGGTGTGCCGGGACAGCAGCTCCACTCCGGACTTGGCGTCCAGGCCGCCCAGAGTGCAGGGGCGGACGTCCGAGATACCGGTCAGCGGGCCCTCGGAGACCGCGACGACCAGGCAGTCCGGGGCGTCGGGCAGCAGGGCGTCGACCTGCTCGGCGTCGGCCGCGTCGTCCAGCAGGAGCAGGGCCCGGCGGGCGGCGAGGGCGGTGCGCAGGGCGTCGGTGAGGTCGTCCTCGGCGGCCCCGGCCGGGGCGTCCTCGTCGAGGGCGGTGAGCAGGTCGCGGGCGGCACGCTCGACGGGTACGGGGGTGCCGTCGGGGTCGGTGAGCCGCGCACGCAGCACGCCGTCCGGGTAACGGTCCGCGACCTGCCGTACGAGTTCCTCCGCGAGTGCGCTGCGGCCCGATCCGGGCCGGCCGGCGATGAGCAGGACGCGCGCGCGGGGCGGTTTGCGGCCCGCCAGCGTGTCCAGGCCGGCGCGCTCGATGTCGGCGCGCAGCTCCTTCAACTCCCGTGTGCGCCCCAGGAACCGGTTCTCCTCGGCAGCGCGTCCGGTCAGCCGCACGTCGCCTGTCTCCACGACCTGATCCGTCACGGGCCACACTCCCGTCCCACCGCACACGCAAGCCCGCCGGGACTCCGGTTCGGGCGTGTTGCAGAGCCTAGTTCACGCTCTGCAACGTTCCGGGCGGCGCACGGTGGGCGGGCCGGATACATCGCTCGATCGGATCAGCCGATCTTCACACTGCTGCTGTCGAGGCGGGGCCGGGGACCCCCCGGAGCGTTCAGACCTCGAACGGACGAGCCGGCCACGGTGCCTGAGCCGGGCGCAGTGCGTCCAGGCCGTCGCCGCCGCGGGCCGCGACCAGGGACAGGACGCCCACGACGAGGCAGTTGTTGTGGAGCTCGCCGGCCAGGACGCTCCGGACGAGGTCCTCGACCGGCACCCGGTCGAGCTCCATGTCGGCCTCTTCCTCCTCGACGGCGAAGCGCTCGCCCTCCGCCTCGGACAGATCACGCGCGAGGAAGATCCGGACCGCCTCGTCACAGCCCCCGGGGGTGGTGTACACGTCGGTGAGCACCCGCCAGTCCTCGGCCTTGACGTGCGCCTCCTCGTACAGCTCGCGCTGCGCGGCGTGCAGCGGGTTCTCGCCGGGCACGTCGAGCAGTCCGGCGGGGATCTCCCACAGCTTGTGGCGCACGGGGTGGCGGTACTGGCGCAGGACCAGGACGCGGTCGGCCTCGTCGAGGGCGAGGACGGCCACGGAGCCGGGGTGGACCTGGTAGTCACGGCGCACCACGGTGCCGTCGGGCATGACCACGTCGTCGGTGCGCACGGAGGTCTTGTTGCCCACGAAGGGGGTCTCCGTCGCCCGGATCTCCCACTCCTCCGGGGTGTCCTTGATCGTCATGCCTGTCCTTCCAGTACCAACACGACCTGCCGAAAAGAAACCGGGGTGCACACCCTTTGAAGGGATGCACCCCGGCCACCGTACAACTGGTGTGTTACTTCGAAGTCTTCCGCTCGACCGCGGCCTTGACCAGCCCGGCGAACAGCGGGTGCGGACGCGTCGGGCGCGAGCGCAGCTCCGGGTGCGCCTGCGTGGCGACCAGGTAGGGATGGACGTCGCGCGGGTACTCGACGTACTCGACGAGCTTCCCGTCCGGCGAGGTGCCGGAGAACAGGATGCCCGCCCTCTTCTCCAGCTCGGCGCGGTAGGCGTTGTTCACCTCGTACCGGTGACGGTGCCGCTCCTCGACGTACTCCTTGCCGTCGTACACCTCGCGCACGATCGAGCCCTCGGCCAGCTTCGCCGGGTACATGCCGAGCCGCATGGTGCCGCCCATGTCACCCTCACCGGCGACGATGTCGAGCTGCTCGGCCATCGTGGAGATGACCGGGTGGGCGGTCGCCGGGTCGAACTCGGTGGAGTTGGCGTCGGAGATGTCGGCGAGGTTGCGCGCGGCCTCGATCACGATGCACTGCAGGCCGAGGCAGAGGCCGAGCAGCGGGATCTTGTTCTCGCGGGCGTACTTGATCGCGCCGACCTTGCCGAGCACGCCGCGGTCGCCGAAGCCGCCCGGGATGCAGATGCCGTCGACGTCGCCGAGCTGGGCCGCGGCTCCGGCCGGGGTCTTGCAGTCGTCGGAGGTGACCCACTTGATCTTCACGCGGGCCCGGTTGGCGAAACCGCCGGCGCGCAGCGCCTCGGTGACCGACAGGTAGGCGTCGGGCAGGTCGATGTACTTGCCGACCAGCGCGAGGGTGATCTCGTGGTCGGGGTTGTGGACGCGGTCGAGCAGGTCGTCCCAGGTCGTCCAGTCCACATCACGGAACGGCAGGTCCAGCTTGCGGACGACGTAGGCGTCCAGGCCCTCGCCGTGCACGGTCTTCGGGATGTCGTAGATGGAGCGGGCGTCGGGGCAGGCCACGACGGCGGCCTCGTCGACGTCGCACATCAGCGAGATCTTCCGCTTGATCGCGGTGGGCACCTCGCGGTCGCAGCGCAGCACGATCGCGTCCGGCTGGATACCGATGTTGCGCAGGGCCGCAACCGAGTGCTGGGTGGGCTTCGTCTTCAGCTCACCCGAGGGGCCGATGTACGGCAGGAGCGAGATATGGACGACGAAGACGTTGTCACGGCCGACCTCGTGACGGACCTGGCGGACGGTCTCCAGGAACGGCAGCGACTCGATGTCGCCGACCGTGCCGCCGACCTCGGTGATCACGACGTCGACCTCGTCCGTCGCCATGCGGCGGATGCGGTGCTTGATCTCGTTGGTGATGTGCGGGATGACCTGCACGGTGTCGCCCAGGTACTCGCCGCGCCGCTCCTTGGCGATCACGGTGGAGTACACCTGGCCGGTGGTGACGTTCGCGGAGCCGTCCAGGTCGCGGTCGAGGAAGCGCTCGTAGTGGCCGATGTCCAGGTCGGTCTCGGCGCCGTCGTTGGTGACGAACACCTCACCGTGCTGGAAGGGGTTCATCGTGCCCGGGTCGACGTTGAGGTACGGGTCGAGCTTCTGCATCACGACGCGCAGACCGCGGGCCTTGAGCAGCATGCCGAGGCTGGAGGCCGTCAGGCCCTTGCCGAGCGAGGAGGCGACACCCCCGGTGACGAAGATGTGCTTGGTCGTCGAGTTACGAAAAGCGGCGGGCGGCATGGCCAAGACGGGGCTCCCGTGGTCGCGGTCTGGGGGTGCGGTGCGGCTGCCCGCCGGAAATCTCCGGGGTGCCGTCGCTGCGGTTCGGGGGTTCCCTGTCGGGAAGGGGCCCACCGGTCCACGGGCTACCAGCGTATCAGCGCCGCGAGGGGAAGGCTTCCGGCCACGCTCCGCGCACGCGCCGACACGGAGACGATCGCCGTCACCGGTCTCTCACCCGTTGCTCACTCGTTCGGCGTACTCGCCTTGCCCGGAGCGGCACACACATCATCTGCGTGCGTCGTATCCTGCTCGGACACTCGCTGCCGAGCCCGCCCGGCCCAACGGCACCACCCACCGCCCGTAAGTACCGGAACAACGTGAGCTCGTCAGTTCGTTGAGCAACAATTGGCGCTTTGCATGACGGCTGAGTGACCTGTTTTGCTTCACCGCTCAACGACGCATTGCAAGACTTGCTGAAAACCCCCCTTGACCGCACTAGCGACAGCCCCCTCGTGGGGTGACGTGGCCGTTCGACTGGAGTTGCACGTGGCCGGGCGCATCGAAGACTACGCACTCATCGGAGACATGCAGACCGCTGCCCTGGTCTGCCGGGACGGGACAGTCGACTGGCTGTGCCTGCCCCGCTTCGACTCGCACGCCATCTTCGCCGGCCTGCTGGGCAACGAGGAGCACGGCTTCTGGCGGCTCGGCCCCGCGTACGCCTCCGACCAGGCGCCGCCCACCGCCGCCCGGCGCAGCTACCGCGGCGACTCGCTGATCCTGGAGTCCGAGTGGGACACCCAGCGGGGCACGGTCCGGGTGACCGATTTCATGCCGCCGCGTGACGGCGCCCCGCAGCTGATCCGGATCGTGGAGGGCGTCTCGGGCCGCGTGCCGATGCGCTCGGCGCTGCGGATGCGGTTCTCCTACGGGCGGGTGGTGCCGTGGGTGCACAAGCACGACGGGCGCACGGTGGCCGTGGCGGGCCCGGACTCCGTGTGGTTCGACACATCCGCCGAGACCTACGGCAAGTCGCTCACCACGTACGCGAACTTCACGGTCGCTCCGGGTGACCGGATCGCGTTCACGATCTCCTGGCAGCCCTCGCACAAGGAACCGCCGCCGCTGCCCGAGCCCGAGCAGTCCCTGGAGGCGACGGAGGACTTCTGGCGCGAGTGGGTCGACCACTGCACGTACCACGGCCCCTACCGCGAGGCCGTCGTCCGCTCGCTGATCACGCTGAAGGCGCTGACGTACGCCCCGACCGGCGGCATCGTCGCCGCGCCGACCACCTCCCTGCCGGAGGACATCGGCGGCGTCCGCAACTGGGACTACCGCTACACGTGGCTGCGCGACGCGGCGATCACCCTGTCCTCGCTGCTGCGCACCGGCTACCGCGAGGAGGCCCGCGCCTGGCGCGAGTGGCTGCTGCGCGCGGTGGCCGGCGACCCGGAGAACCTGCAGATCATGTACGGCATCGCCGGCGAGCGCGAGCTCGGCGAGGCGGAGCTGGACTGGCTCCCGGGCTACGAGGGCTCCACCCCGGTCCGCGTCGGCAACGGCGCCGCGCACCAGCTCCAGCTGGACGTCTACGGCGAGGTCACCGAGGCCCTGCACCTGGCCCACATGACGGGCCTCGCGCGCAACGACTACGCCTCGCTGCTCCAGCTCAAGCTGATCCGCTACCTGGAGGACCACTGGCAGGACCCGGACGAGGGCATCTGGGAGGTGCGCGGCCCGCGCCGCCACTTCGTGCACTCCAAGGTCATGGCCTGGGTCGCCGTCGATCGCACGATCAAGCTGATCGAGTCCGGTGACGCGGACGGCCCGCTGGAGCGCTGGAAGGAACTGCGCGACGACATCCACCGGGACGTGTGCGAGAAGGGCTACGACAAGGAGCGCAACACCTTCACGCAGTCCTACGGCTCGAAGGAGCTGGACGCCTCGCTGCTGCTGATCCCGCAGATGGGCTTCCTGCCGCCGGACGACAAGCGGGTCATCGGCACGATCGAGGCGATCCAGCGGGAGCTGTCCACGCCGGACGGCTTCATCCTGCGCTACCCGACGCAGGGCGACAACGAGGGCGTCGACGGCCTGCCCGGCGACGAGGGCGCGTTCCTCGCCTGCTCGTTCTGGATGGCCGACGACCTGGCGATGATCGGCCGCGTGGACGAGGCCCGCAAGCTGTTCGAGAAGCTGCTGTCCCTGCGCAACGACCTGGGCCTGCTGGCCGAGGAGTGGGACCCCCACCTGCAGCGCCAGGTGGGCAACTTCCCGCAGGCGTTCAGCCACGTGCCGCTCATCGACACGGCACTGCGTCTGACCGCCTCGGGCGCCTACGGCGGCTGACCGGACGGTCGACCGGACCGGTGGCCCGCGCGGGCGTCACCGCGGCCTGAGGGCCGTGAGCGTGCGCTCCCCCGCCGGGTCACCCGCCGTGGCCGGAACCAGGGCGATCTCGTCGAGACCGGCCTCGGCGTAGGCGTCGACGCGGGCGCGGACGGTGTCGGCGTCCCCGACGAGGCCGACCGTGCCCGCGGCCCTGGGCGGCAGGGCCCGCAGCAGGGTGTCCGGGTCGGCGCCCTTGGCGGCCAGCTCGACGACCTCGGCGAACCCGGCGTCGACGAACACGTCGCTGTAGCCCGGCACGGTGAGGTAGCCGACGACGCTGCGCAGGATCTGCCGGAGCGACTCGGGCTCCGGGTCCACGGCGGCGGGCAGCCAGGCGGCCAGCCGCGGTGGCGTACGGCCCGCCCGCTCGGCGGCCGCGAGCATCCGTGCCCGCAGCACGCGGACCTGCTCCGGGGAGACGAGGTCGAGCAGCATCCGGTCGGCGTGGGCGACGGCCGTGGCGACCGCGCGCTCCCCGAAGGCCGCCACGGTGAGCATCCCCCCGGGCGGCGGCAGCCGGCGCGGGAAGCCGCTGCCGGGCACGACCGGCTCGCCCGGCACGCTGTCCATCAGCGCGCGCACCGTCGCGGCCGACTCCTCCAGGGTCGCGGCGGGCCGGGTGCGCGGCCGGCCGTGCACGCCCTCGACGACCCGCTTGCTGGAGGTGCCCAGGGCCACGCCGACGGGCCGGCCGGTGACGGCCGCGGTGGACGCGGCGCCCCGGACGACGGTGAGCGGGTCGCGCACCGACACCGGCACCGGCCCGGCCGTCAGCGTGGCCTGCCGCGTGGCCGCGCCGATCGCCGTCGCCAGGACGAACGAGTCCCACGTCGGTCCCTCGCCCGCCCACACCTCCCGGTAGCCGAGCCGGTCGGCGAGCACCGCCACCCGCAGCGGCTCCTCGACCGGACTGTCGTCCTCCCGTCCCACGGCGACCACACTGATGTCCATGACGGCGCCCGTACCCGGTCGATCACGCGGTAATCCCGGGCGTGATCGTCCCCGGGCGGCCGCAGAGATGTCCGGGAGGCACCCGCGCGGGTAGCGTCCGGCCCATGGAGAGCGGGACGGACAGCGGCTACGACACGCGGGGCGCCGGGATCACCGTGCAGCGGGCGCTGGAGCTGCCGGGGCTGCGCGGCGGGCTGCCCGAGGTGCTGGCGGGCGCCGACCGGCTCGGGCGGACCGTGCGCTGGGTGCACGCCGGCGAGGTGCCCCACATCGCCTCCCTCCTCAAGGGCGGGGAGCTGCTGCTGACCACGGGCTACGGCCTCGGCACCCGTCCGGCCGAGCAGCGGGCGTTCGTGCGCACGCTGGCCGAGCGCGGCATCGCCGCCCTGGTCGTGGAGCTCGGCCCGCGCTTCACCCGGCTGCCAGCGGCCCTCGTCGACACGGCCCGCTCGTCCGGGCTGCCGCTCGTCCAACTCCACCGCGAGGTGCCGTTCGTCACCGTCACGGAGGAGATCCACACCGAGATCGTCAACGGCCACTACGCGCTGCTCCAGCGGGCCGAGGAGGTGCACCGGCGGTGCACCGGGGCGGTGCTGGGCGGCGGCGGGGTGCCCCAGGTGCTCGGCATCCTGGCCGACTTCGGCGACAACCCGGTCTTCCTGGAGACGGCGGACGGGCAGCTGCTCTACGCCGCCGGGGCCGGTCCCGAGGGCGCGGACCCGCTCCAGGTGTGGGAGGGGCTGCGCGGGCAGCACAGGGACGAGCCGCCCCTCGCGGGCTCGGTCCTCGTGGACGTGCCGGGCGGCGGGCCCGGCAGCGGGGGCGTCCGCGCGCGTCTCGTCCTGCTGCCCGTGCGGACGCCCCTGGCGCCCGTGCACCGGATGGCGGCCGAGCGGGCCGCGGGCATCCTGGCCGTGGTGCTGATGCAGGCGCGGCAGGAGGAGGAACTGGCGGCACGCGGCCGCGGCGACTTCCTCACGGACCTCGCCGAGGGCCGGGTCACGGCTCAGGACGCCCCGGCGCAGGCGCGTGTGCTGGGCTTCCGGCCGGGTGAGGGGCCGCTGTTGCCGGTGGTCATGCGGTTGGGGGACGCGCTGTCGCCGGGGGGAGGCTGGGCGGTGCTGGCCCGGGCGGTCTCCGAGGAGCTGGCCGCGGTGGGCGTGCCGGTGCTGCTCGGGGTGCGGCCGGTGGAGGGCCGGGTGCCGGTGCTGCTCGGGCTGCGCTCGGAGTCGGAGCGGGCGACGGTCGCGGACCGGGTCGCGGCGGCGCTGCGAACCGGTGTGGAACGGGCCGGGATACTGCGGCCGGGCGGGCCGCGGCCCGTGGTGGTCGTGGGGGTGGCGGGCGGCTGGACGGCGGCGGCCTCGGGTCTGCGGCACGCCGCCGAGACGGCCACCGCGGCCCAGGGCCTGCCGGACCGGCCCTGGTACGACGCCCGCCGCCTGGACATCGACCTGCTGCTGTGGCGGCTGCGCGACCACCCGGACCTCGCGGCCTTCGTCGACCGGGCGCTCGGCCCGCTGCTGGACCACGACCGCCGCTCCCGGCCGCCGCTGCTGCCCACCCTGACGACCTACCTCGCCCACGCGGGACGCAAGGCGGAGACGGCCCGGGAGCTCCACCTCAACCGGCAGACCCTGTACAACCGGCTGGCGCGCATCGGGGAACTGCTGGGCACGGACCTCGACGATCCGCAGACGGTACTGGCCCTGAGCCTGGCGCTACGGGCCCGCAGGCACGTCCCCCAGGGCGGCTAGGCGAGGGGCCGGAGCCGGGTCAACTCGTCGTAGACGCTGAGGACCTGGGCGACCGTCTCGTCCTCGGTCGGCCAGCTCGCCGCCTGCCGGGCGCCCTTGTCCTTCAGCAGCTCCCGGCGGGCGGGGTCGCCGAGCAGGCGTACGACGGAGTCGGCGAGGGCCTTCGCGTCGCCGTACGGCACGAGTTCGGCGGCGTCGCCGACGAGTTCGGGGATACCGCCGGCGTCGGTCGCGACGAGCGGCACGCGCGCGTGGAGGGCCTCCTGGGCGAGGACGGAGCGCGCCTCCCAGCGGCTCGGCAGCAGCGCCAGGTCGGCGGCGGCGAGCAGGTCGGTGATGTCGTCGCGCCGGCCGATGAGCCGGACCGGCAGCCCCTCCTCCTCGATCCGCCCCTGGAGTTCGCCGCGCAGCGGCCCCTCCCCCGCGATCACGACCAGGGGAACCGGGTCGAGGCGGCGCCACGCGCGTGCGGCGTCGAGCAGCACGTCGTACCCGCGGTGGCGTTCCAGGGAGCCGACGGCCATCAGCAACGGGCGTCCGATGGCGCCGAGTTCGGCGCGTACCTTGGGCCGCATCCGGTCGGGGTCGTCCGGCTCCACGGGGCTGCGGGGGCCGGGCAGCGCGACGGCCGCGAGCCGCGCGTCCCGCGCGCCCGTCCGCCGGGCCCGGTCCACCAGCGCCGACGTCGTGCCCAGCACGACGGTGGCCGCCTTCATGACCCGCCGCTCCAGCACCTTCAGCAGATGGGCACGCGCACCGTCGGCGTGCGCCCGGTCGTGCCACGTCACGACCAGCGGAGTACGCACGCGCCGCCCGCTGAGGGCGAGCACGGTACGGAAGGAGGCGTGCAGGCCGTGGGCGTGCACCAGATCGGCGTCGGCGCAGGCCGCCCGCAACGCCGCCACCGACACCGGGTCGCTGCTGCGCGGCACGTGCACGTGGTCCGCTCCGACCCCGCTGAAGTCATAGGCGTGATCCGCCTCGACGGGGGCGCACACCGTGACCTTCACGCCCCTCGCGACGAGCCCCGCGGCCAGCGAGCGCACATGCGCACTGCTGGCGGCGTTGCCCCCGCCCAGCACCTGCACGGTGCGCAGCGGGGACTGGCCAGGCGGTGGCTGGCTGCTCACGGGGGTCACGTGGCCGGGCTCCTGGTTCGGGTCGGGCGGTCACGGCGCGGTTTCCCACGGCGTACTCCGCCAAGGATGCCAGGACATACGGGGGTTCAGGGAACGCCGGAAACCCGGCGGCGCGACCATGGGGTGCGGCATCGGGGGAATGCGCCGGGCCGGGTCACCCACACGAGTGAAGTTGGGCGACCCGCCCGGCCTGGTCCACCCTCCGGCTACCTGTCCGCCCGGGCCGTCGCCAGCAACTCCTCGGCATGCGCCCGGGCCGTCTCCGAGTCCTCCTGGCCGGCGAGCATCCGGGACAGCTCCCGCACCCGGTCCTCCCCATCCAGGACCTTGACGCCGGAGCGGGTCACGGACCCGTCGTTCGTCTTCTCGACCAGCAACTGCCGGTCGGCGAAGGCGGCCACCTGGGGCAGATGCGTCACGACCACGACCTGCGCGGTCTTCGCCAGGCGGGCCAGCCGTCGGCCGATCTCGACCGCCGCCTTGCCGCCGACCCCGGCGTCGACCTCGTCGAAGAGATACGTCGGCACCGGATCCGTCCCCGCGAACACCACCTCCACGGCCAGCATCACGCGGGACAGCTCACCGCCGGAGGCGCCCTTGGCGATCGGCCGGGGCGGCGCGCCCGGGTGCGGGGCGAGCAGCAGTTCGACCTCGTCGGCTCCGGCGGGCCCGTAGGCGACGGGACGCCCGCCGACCTCGACGCCGTCGGGGTCCTCGGTCTGCCGGATGTCGAAGGACACGCGCGCGTGCGGCATGGCCAGCGAGGCCAGCTCGGCGGTCACGGCGGCGGCGAACCGCTCGGCGGCCTCCGTCCGCGCGTCCGTCAACGCCTGCGCGAGCCCGCCCAGTTCGGCACGGAGCGCGTCCCGCTCGGCGGTAAGCTCCCCGATCCGCTCGTCGTCGCCGTCGAGTTCGGTCAGCCGGGCGGCGCCGTTCTCCGCCCAGGCCAGCACGGCGGCGATGTCCTCGCCGTACTTCCGGGTCAGCCCGGTGAGCGCGGCCCGCCGCTCCTCGACGGCCGCCAGCCGCAGCGGGTCGGCGTCCAGGTCGTCGGCGTACCCGGCCAGGTCCCCCGCCGCGTCGCGCAGCAGGATCCCGATCTCCCCGATGCGGTCGGCGAGCGCGGCCAGCGCCGGGTCGTGCGACCGCACGGCGTCCAGGGCCCGCTGGGCGCCCGCGACGAGCGTCCCGGCGTCGACGCCCTCGGGGTCCTCCGGATTGCCCGCCAGGGCGGCGTGCGCGGCCGCCGCGGCGGACGCCAAGGCCTCGGCGTGCCCCAGCCGCTCGGCCTCCTCGGCCAATTCCGTGTCCTCGCCGGCCCGGGGCTCGACGGCGGCGATCTCGTCGAGCCCGTAGCGCAGCATCTCGGCCTCCTGGGCCCGTTCCCGCGCGCGCGTGGTGATCTCGTCGAGCTCGGCGGAGACGGCCCGCAGCCGCTTGTACGCCTCGCCGTACTTGGCCAGCGGCACGGCGACCGCGTCGCCCGCGTACCGGTCGAGCGCCTGCCGTTGCCGGGACAGCTTGAGCAGCCCCTGCTGGTCGGTCTGCCCGTGCACGGCCACCAGTTCGTCGGCGAGCTCGGCCAGCACGCCCACGGGCACGCTGCGTCCGCCCAGGTGCGCCCGGGAGCGCCCCTCGGCCGAAACGGTACGGCTGATCAGCAGGGCCCCGTCGTCGAGCTCGGCCCCGGCCTCCTCGGCGCGTACGGCGACCGCGGCGTCCTCGGGCACGGTGATCCGCCCCTCGACGACGGCCTTCCCGGCCCCGATCCGCACGAGCGCCGGGTCGGCCCGGCCGCCCAGCAGCAACCCCAGGCTGGTGACCACCATGGTCTTGCCCGCACCCGTCTCACCGGTGACCGCGGTGAACCCCGGCGACAGCTCGACAACAGCGTCGTCGATCACACCGAGCGACCGTATCCGCATCTCCTCCAACACGGACACGACCTTACGAGGTCCGGGCCACGGATTGCGACTGGCCTGCCCTTGTCACCCACGAGAGTGGATCGTGGTTCAGGGGCGCGGGGAACTGCGCGACCAGCCACAGACGGCCCGCACCCGCCGACAACGGGCAACCACGCTAGTAACGAGCAACCACGCTAATGAGGAGCCCCCCGCCACCCGGAAACCGGCAGCGCGAACTTCGCCACCAGCCGGTCGGTGAAGGACGCATGGTGCAGCCGAGCCAGCCGTACCGGCACAGCCCCCCGCCGCACCTCGACCCGCGCCCCCGGCGGCAACTCCACGGTCCGCCGCCCGTCACACCACAGGACCCCGGGCGGAATGTGTGGCAGAACCTCCACAGCCAACACAGAATCCGGCGATGTCACCAACGGCTTCGCGAACAGCGCGTGCGCGGAGATCGGCACCATCAGCAGCGCCTCGACCTCCGGCCACACCACCGGCCCGCCCGCCGAGAAGGCGTACGCGGTCGACCCGGTCGGAGTCGACAGCACGATCCCGTCGCAGCCGAACCCGGTCACCGGCCGCCCGTCGATCTCCAGCACGACCTCCAGCATCCGCTCGGCGGACACCTTCTGCACGGCCGCCTCGTTCAGCGCCCAGTCCGTGTGCACGATGTCCCCGTTGCGGTGCACCACGACGTCGACGGTCATCCGCTCCTCGACCTCGTACGCCTTGGTCACCACCCGGTCGACCACCTTGTCGAGGTCGTCGCGCTCGGCCTCCGCGAGGAACCCGACCCGCCCGAGGTTGACACCGAGCATCGGCACGCCCGACGCCCGCGCGAACTCGGCGCCGCGCAGCAGCGTGCCGTCACCGCCCAGCACGATGAGCAGCTCACAGCCGTCGAGGCACTGCGGGGTCGCCTCCTTGACCAGGTCCACCTCGTCCGGCAGCGGCAGGTCCCGCGCCTCGTCCTCGAGGACCCGCACACCCAGTCCGGAGCGCAGCAGCCCCTTCACGACGAGCTCGGCACTGCGCACGGCCGCGGGCCGTCCCGTGTGGGCGAGGAGGAAAACAGTACGAGCTCGGTTCTCGGTCAACGGGGCCCCTCCGCCACTGCTCGGTCGACGTCGGCCGGGTCCAGTTCCGGTGCCCCGGCCCGCAGCCACAAGAAGTATTCGACATTCCCCGACGGCCCGGGTAGCGGACTGGCCGTCACGCCCTTGGCGCCGAGCCCCAGTCCCCAGGCCTTCTCGGCCACCCCGCGGACCGCTTCGGCCCGCAGCTGGGGGCTGCGCACGACTCCCCCGCTGCCCAGCCGCTCCTTCCCCACCTCGAACTGCGGCTTGACCATCATCACCAGGTCGGCGTCCGGCTTCACGCACCGCACCAGGGCGGGCAGGACCAGCCCGAGCGGGATGAAGGACAGATCCCCCACGACAAGATCCACAGGCTCCCCATCGATCGCTTCAAGCGTCAACTCGCGTACGTTCGTACGGTCCTTGACGGTGACGCGTTCATCGTTCTGCAGGGACCAGGCGAGTTGTCCGTATCCGACGTCCACGGCGACGACGTGGGCGGCGCCCGCCCGCAGCAGGACGTCGGTGAAACCGCCGGTGGACGCGCCGGCGTCGAGCGCCCTGCGCCCCTCGACGGCGAGGCCCTGCGGCACGAACACCCGCAGCGCGCCGGCGAGCTTGTGCCCGCCTCGGGACACGTAGTCGGGGTCGTTCTCGTCGGCCGCGACGACGATCGCCGCCGCGGTCTCCACCTGCGTGGCGGGCTTGGTCGCGACGGTCTTGCCGACGGAGACGCGCCCGGCGGCGATCAGCTGGCCGGCATGCTCACGCGAGCGCGCGAGCTTCCGGCGGACCAGCTCCGCGTCCAGACGGCGGCGTGCGACTCCTGCCACGTTCGGTTCAGCTCCTAGGTCCGTGCTGCGACGGGGGCGCCGGAGGTCCCGGGCGGGCGTCGAGCGCGGTGAGCGCGTCGCGCAGCCCCCGGTGTACATCCTCGTACACCTCGAGGTGTCCGTCCGTGGCGAGGTGGTCCGCGTCACCGAGCCGGTCCAGGGCCGCGTCCACGTCGGCGTCGCCGGTGGGGGCGCGGGGCACGTTCAGGGGAGCGGGGGCGGCGGGGTCGTACGCGGGTTCTTCCTCCGCCACCGCCGGGGTCTCGGGAACTGCGTCGTCCATGCCCCGACGCTACCGCGAACCGCTGCGGTACCGTCGAGCGCGATGGCCACGATCGAGGAGTGCCGCAGCGCACTCGACAAGCTCTCGGACAACATGCAGCGCGCCGAGGGGGACGCCCGCGAGGCCGCGGCCCTGGACCGCTCGGTGAGCTGCCACATCACGGACCTGGACGTCACCTTCGTCGGCCGTATGCGGGGCGGGCGGATCGAGGTGCAGGACACGGTGCAGGGGCCGCCGCCCGGCAAGGCCGAGATCAGACTGGCCATGACCGGTGACGACCTCGTGGCCCTGGTCGACGGCGAGCTGAACTTCGCCACGGCCTGGGGCTCGGGTCGCGTGAAACTCCACGCGGGCCTGCGGGACCTGCTCCGCCTCAGGAAGCTGCTGTAGCGCCCGGCGTCAGGAAGCACCCGGTAGCGCCCGGCCTCAGAGGCGCCCGTGGCACCCGTGGCGCTCGGCCCCAGAAGCCCCCGTGATGCCCGGCCCCAGAAGCCCCCGTGACGCTCCCCTCAGGAGGCTTCCGTCGCGGCGACCTTCTCCGCGCCCGCCCCGGACTCCGGCCCTGCCGCGTCCTTGATCCGTGCCTTCCGCGCCGCCGGCACGATCAGCGGCGTGCCCGTCTCCGGGTCGTCGATGACCTGGCAGCGCAGCCCGAAGACCTCCTCGACCAGCTCGGCCGTGACGATGTCGTTCGGCGCGCCCTGGGCGATGACACTGCCCTCGCGCAGGGCGATGAGGTGGGTGGCGTAGCGGGCGGCGTGGTTCAGGTCGTGCAGCACCGCGACGAGCGTGCGCCCCTGCTCCTCGTGCAGCTCCGCGCACAGGTCGAGCACGTCGATCTGGTGCTGGATGTCCAGGTACGTCGTCGGCTCGTCGAGCAGCAGCAGCGGGGTCTGCTGAGCGAGCGCCATGGCGATCCACACGCGCTGGCGCTGGCCGCCCGACAGCTCGTCGACGTAGCGGTCGGCGAGCTCGGCGACTCCGGTCTGCCGCATGGACTCCTGGACGACGCGCTCGTCCTCGGTGGACCACTGGCGCAGGATGCCCTGGTGCGGGTAGCGGCCCCGGCCGACGAGGTCGGCGACGGTGATGCCGTCGGGCGCGATGGACGACTGGGGCAGCAGGCCGAGGGTGCGCGCGACCTTCTTCGCGGGCATCGACTGGATGACCTGCCCGTCGAGCAGCACCCGGCCCTCGCTCGGCTTGAGCATCCGCGACAGCGCCCGCAGCAGCGTCGACTTGCCGCACGCGTTGGGGCCGACGATCACGGTGAAGGAGTTGTCGGGTATCTCCACCGACAGCTGCTCGGCGATGACCCGCTGGTCGTAGGCGAGGGTGACGTTCTCGGCGGACAGACGGTTCACGGTGCTCCTTTGGTTGTTCAGCCCGCTGTTGATGCTGCGCTCGGCGGTCGTGCCCACGCCGGTGCCGGTGCTCATATCCGGCCCGCCCTGCGTTCGGTGACCAGCAGCCACAGCAGGTAGACACCGCCGAGCACACCGGTGACCACGCCCACGGGCAGCTGTTCGGCGCCGAACGCCCGCTGCGAGGCCCAGTCGGCGGTGACCAGCAGGGCGGCGCCCATGCACAGGGACGGCAGCAGGTTCGGGCCGGGCGAGCGGGTCAGGCGCCGGGCGAGCTGCGGCGCGGTGAGCGCGACGAAGCTGACGGGCCCGGCCGCGGCCGTCGCCGACGCGGTGAGCAGCACGGCCGCCACCATCAGCAGCAGCCGGACGCGCTCCACCCGCACGCCGAGGGCGTACGACACGTCGTCGCCCATCTCCATCAGCCGCAGCCCGCGCGCGTTGACGAGGACGAGCGGCACGAGCACGGCGCACAGCCCGAGCAGCGGCCAGACCTGGGCCCAGTCACGGCCGTCGAGGGAGCCGGTCATCCACACGACCGCGCGGGCCGCGTCCACCAGGTCGGACTTGGTGAGCAGATAGCCGTTGACCGCGGTGACGATCGCGGAGACGCCGATGCCGACCAGCACCAGCCGGTAGCCGTGCACGCCCCGCTTCCAGGCGAGGACGTAGATGGCGAGCCCGGTCACCAGGCCGCCCACGAGCGCGCCGACAGCCACCTGGTTCGCGCTTCCGGAGAACAGCACGATCACCGTGAGCGCGCCGGCCGCCGCGCCCTGGCCGAGGCCGAGCACGTCCGGACTGCCCAGCGGATTGCGGGAGATGGACTGGAACAGGGCACCGCCGAGTCCGAGCGAGGCGCCGACCAGCAGCCCGACCAGGACCCGCGGCAGCCGCAGTTCGTTGACGATGAACTCCTGGCCCGCGTTGCCGTCGCCGACGAGCGTCCTGAGCACGTCGGCGGCCGGGATCGGGAAGTCGCCGGTGCCGATGAGCACGACACTCGCCGTGAGCGCCGCGACCAGGAGCAGGAGCACGACGGTGAGGGCCCGTACGTCCAGGCGTACGGAGAGCCCGCCCGGTGTCCGCAGAGCACGGTTGGTGGTCTTCACAGCTGTGCCGTCCTCCGCCGTCGTACGAGAAAGATGAACACCGGTCCGCCGAGGATCGCGGTGACGATGCCCACCTGGAGTTCCGAGGGCCGGGCCACGATCCGGCCGAGGACGTCGGCGCCGAGCAGCAGCACGGGCGAGAGGATCGCCGCGTACGGCAGGATCCAGCGCAGGTCGGGCCCGGTGAAGGAACGCACGACGTGCGGCACCATCAGCCCGACGAACACGATCGGCCCGCAGGCGGCGGTCGCGGCCCCGCAGAGCACGGTCGCGGCCAGCATGGACAGCGCCCGCGTCCGGTTGAGGTTGGCGCCGAGCGCCTTGGCGGTGTCGTCGCCCATGGCCATGGCGTTGAGCGGCCGGGCGAGGGCCAGCGCGAGGACCATGCCGGCCAGCAGGAACGGCAGGACCTGCGTGATGACCGAGTCGGTCGCCGCGGACAGCGAACCGATCGTCCAGAAGCGCATCTTGCCGAGCGCCGCGTCGTCCATGATCATCACGGCCTGGAGATAGCCGTAGAGCGCGGCGCTGATGGCCGTACCGGCGAGCGCGAGCCGTACCGGGGTCGCGCCCCGGCTGCCACCGAGGAACCAGACGAGCGCCCCGACCGCGGCCGCGCCGAAGAACGCGAACCAGACGTAGCCGCTGAGCGAGGTGATCCCGAGGAACGTGATGGCCGTGACGACCGCGGCGGACGCGCCCGCGTTGATGCCGAGCAGTCCGGGATCGGCCAACGGGTTGCGGGTGAGGGCCTGCAGGACCGCCCCGGCCAGGCCGAGCGCGGCACCGGCGAGCAGCCCGAGCACGGTCCGCGACAGCCGCTCCGCGACGACGACATCGCCGTACGTCCCCGAATCCTCGAACAAGCCGTGCCAGACCTGCCCGAGGGACAGCTCTTTCGCTCCGATCGCAATACTCGCCAGCGCGACGAGCACCAGGATCGCGACGGACAGGAGCAGCCCGAAGGCCCGTACCGCCCGTCGGGTCGGGGGCGCGGGGGCGGTCTCCGCGCGCTGTTCAGGGGGACTCTCGACCAACACGCAGTTAGGTTAGCCTACCCTCGCATTGGATCACGATGTCGGATCACGGCCGCTCCGCGGGCACCTCGTACCAGCGTGCCCGCCGACCGCCGCTCCCAACCGGCCGTCAGAACCCCAGTCGGGCCAGCGCCTTGGCCCCGTCCAGCTCGCACCCGCCGTCACCGGCGGCCGTCCAGGCCACCGCGCACAAGGCGCGCAGCCCGTCCAGCGCTTCGCCGTCGCCGTCGAGCTCCAGGCGGTCCGTGCCGGCCGTCGCCGTCCAGCCTCCGCACCGGAACCCGCCGTCGCCCGCCGCGACCACGTCCGGCTGGCCGCCGAGCAGCCCGCGCAGATCGGCGTCCACGTACGTCGGCCGGTGCCGCGGCGGCGCGGCCAGCAGCTGCGCGCCGTCGGTCACGCCGGTCAGGACGAGCAGCGAGTCGACGTCGCCGTTGAACGCGCCCTCGATGTCCGTGTCCAGCCGGTCCCCCACCACCAGCGGCCGCCGTGCCCCGGTCCGCAGGATGGTCTCGCGGTGCATCGGCGGCAGCGGCTTGCCGGCGACCTGCGGCTCGGCGCCCGTGGCGATCCGGACGACCTCGACCGCCGCGCCGTTGCCCGGCGCGATGCCACGCCCGCTCGGAATCGTCAGATCGGTGTTGGACGCGAACCAGGGCACACCGCGCGCGACGGCGTAGCAGGCCTCGGCGAAACGGCCCCAGGGCAGCTCGGGTCCGCCGTAGCCCTGCACCACCGCCGCCGGATCGTCGTCCGCCGACTCGACGGGCACCAGCCCGCGCTCGCGCAGGGCCACCCGCAGCCCCTCCCCGCCGACCACCAGCACCCGGGCGCCCTGCGGCACCTGCTCACTGATCAGCCGCGCGACCGCCTGCGCCGAGGTGATGACGTCGTCCGCGCCCGTGGGTATCCCCAGCTCGGTCAGATGCTCGGCCACCGTGTCCGGAGTGCGCAGCGCGTTGTTGGTGACGTACGCCAGCCGCATGCCGCCGGCCCGGGCCGCCGCCAGCGACTCGACCGCGTGCGCGATCGCGCTCCCGCCCGCGTAGACCACACCGTCCAGATCGAGCAGCGCCGTGTCATACGCCTCGCTCAGGGCCTGCCCACTGCCCTCGGGCCTCGTCCTGACGCTCCGGCTCATCCCGCATCGCTCCTCGTTCGACGGCTTTCCCCCGATCATCCCCCATGCCACTGACACCCGTACGATGCCGGGATGAACACAGCAGGTCACTCGGCGGCAACGGCGCACCGAGGCCTGGAACTCACCCCGTTCCGAGGCCTTCGTTACGACCCCGACCGGGTCGGCAGCCTTGCCGCCGTCACATCCCCGCCGTACGACGTCGTGGTCCGCCCCGACGGCCTGCACCACCTGGAGTCCTCCGACCCGTACAACATCGTCCGCCTGATCCTCCCCCAGGCCGCCACACCCAGCGCCCGCAACGAACAGGCCGCCGTCACCCTGCGCCGCTGGCTCTCCGAGGGCGTCCTGACCACCGACCCCGAACCCGGCCTCTACGTCTACGAGCAGCGCGACGGCGACGGGATGCTGCAACGCGGCATCATCGGCGCGCTGCGCGTGTCGGACCCGGACGAGCAGGTGGTCCTGCCGCACGAGGACGTCATGCCGCACGTCGTCGCCGACCGGGCCGACCTCATGCGGGCCACCTCCGCGAACCTCGAACCGCTGCTGCTGACCTACCGCGGCGACGACTCGGCGACCGCCACCGCGAACCTGATCGAGCGCACCGCCGACCGGCCTCCCCTCCTCGCCACCACCACGGAGGACGGCTTCAGCCACCGCCTGTGGTCGGTCACCGCCCCCGCCGACGTCGCCACGATCCAGACGGACCTGGCCCGTCACCAGGCCCTCATCGCCGACGGCCACCACCGCTGGGCGACCTACCGCCGCCTCCGCACGGAACACCCCTCCCCCAGCCCCTGGGACCACGGCCTGGTCCTGCTGGTCGACACGGCCCGCTACCCCCTCCGGGTCCGCGCCATCCACCGCCTCCTGCACGGCCTGCCGGTCGACGCCGCCGTGGCCGCCCTGGACGGCCGCTTCCGCGTCCGCCGCCTCGACGTCCCGCTGCCGGAGGCCCTGGAGGCGCTGGCGGACGCGGCCTGCGCGGGCAACGCGTTCCTGCTGGCCGGCGACGGTTCCTTCCACCTCGTCGACCACCCGGATCCGGACCTCCTGGCCCGCACGGTCCCCGCCGACCGCCCCGCCGCGTGGCGCACTCTCGACGCGACGGTCCTGCACGCCACGCTCCTCGACCACGTCTGGCGGATCCCCGAGGACTCCCCCGCCCACATCGCCTACATCCACGACACGGCCGCCACGGTCGCGAAGGCGGAACGCGACGGCGGTACGGCGGTCCTGATGCACCCGGTCCGCGAGGAGGTCGTCCGCGACCTGGCCCGGCAGGGCGTGACGATGCCGCGCAAGTCCACGTCGTTCGGCCCGAAGCCGGCGTCGGGCCTGGTACTGCGCGCCCTGGACCTCTGAACCCCGAACAGGGCGCCTGACACGTGAAGGGGGGCGGGTCCCGACCGGGACCCGCCCCCCTTCACGTCACCCGACGTCAGTCCTTCTCCTCCGCCTCATCCGACCCCTCAGAGGCAGCGTCTTCGCCCTCCTCGTCGTCATCGGCGAGGGCGTCGACGAACTCCACGCCGTCCAGCTCGGCGAGCCGGTCCGAGGCATCCGTGCTGCCGTCCCGGTCGGCCTCGACGGCCTTCGCGAACCACTCCCGGGCCTCGCTCTCCCGCCCGGCGGCCAGCAGCGCGTCGGCGTAGGCGTACCGCAGGCGCGCGGTCCAGGGCTGCACGGAGTTGGCGGCCAGCTCCGGGCTCTGCAGCGTCACGATGGCCGCGTCCAGCTGCCCCATGTCCCGCCGCGCACCGGCCGCGACGAGCCGCATCTCGACCTGCCCGGCCTTGTCGAGCTTGTGCACCTCGGGTGCCCCGGCCATGTCGAGCGCCTTCTCCGGCCGCCCGAGCCCGCGCTCACAGTCGGCCATGACGGGCCACAGGTCGATGTTCCCGGTCATCCGCTTGGCGGCCCGGAACTCGGCCAGCGCCTCGCCGTACTTCTGGTTGGCGTACGCGGCGAACCCGGCGGCCTCGCGGACGGCGGCGACGCGTGAGGCCAGCCGCAGCGCGATCCTGGAGTAGGCGTAGGCGCCCTCGGGGTCCTCGTCGAGGAGCCGCGCGACCATCACCAGGTTCCTGGCGACGTCGTCCGCGAGCGTCTTGGGCAGGCTCTGCAGTTCCTGCCGCACGTCCTTGTCGATCTCGTCGCCCGTGACGTCCTCGGGGATCGGCAGCCGCTTGATCGGCTCCCTGTCCCGCTCGCGCTCCTCACGGAATCGCCCGGCACCGCGCCTGTCGTCACGGCCCCGGAAGCCCCCGGGCCGCCCGCCGCGGTCATCGCGCCGGGGCCCGCGCCCGCCGCGGTCGTCCCGGCCTCGGAAGCCGCCGCGGTCGCCGCGCTCGCCGCGGTTGTCGTCGCGCCGGAACTCGCTGCGATCGCTTCGAGGGCCGTCATCGCGGCGGTAGCCGGTACGCCCGCCCCGACCGCTGTCGTCGCGCCGGAAGCCGCCGCGGTCCCCACGATCGTCCGCGCGGCGCTCGTCGCGCCCACGGAAGCCGCCGCGGTCGTCACGGCGATCATCACGCCGGTCGTCACGCCGGTCGTCACGCCGGAATCCACCACGGTCCCCGCGATCGTCGCCACGGAAGCCACGGTCACGGTCATCGCCACGGAAGCCACGGCCGCGGTCGTCACCGCGGAAGCCACGGTCACGGTTGTCGCGGCGCTCGCCACGGTCGTCGCGGCGGGGGAATCCACCGCGGTCGCCCTCGCGCCTGTCGTCACGGCGGTCATCGCGCCTGTCGTCCCGACGGTCGTCCCGACGGTCGTCCCGTCGGAAACCACCGCGCGGTCCACGGTCGTCTCCCCGGCGGACATCGCCGCGGCGGTCGTCGCGCCGGCCGTAGCCACCGCCGCGGTTGTCGTCACGGCGGTTGTCGTCACGCCGGAAGCCGCCACGGTCATCACGGCGATCGTCACGGCGGTCGTCACGGCGCTCTCCGCGGTCGTCGCGCCGGAAGGTGGGACGGTCGCCACGGTCGTCGCGGCGGAACCCGCCCCGGTCGCGGTCGTCTCGGCGGGGCCCGCGGTCGCGGTCGTCGCGCCGGCCGTACCCGCCACCACGGTTGTCGTCACGCCGGAAGCCACCGCGGTCGCCACGGTCGTCGCGGCGGAAGCCGCCACGGTCTCCACGGTCCCCGCGCTGTCCGCCGCGGTCGCTCCGGGCCCCCTCCCGTCGCCGCTGGTCGCGCTCCGGTCGGTCGTCGGGAGAGTTGGTGGACATGGTGACTCCTGTCTTCGGTACCGCAAGTCATTCTCGCGCAGTCGGGTGCCCAGCGCGCAGTGCAAAAACAAAAAGGACCCCTGGTCCCAGCTGAACGCTGGTGACCAGGGGTCCTTCCAAAGATTGTTCGGCGGCGTCCTACTCTCCCACAGGGTCCCCCCTGCAGTACCATCGGCGCTGTAAGGCTTAGCTTCCGGGTTCGGAATGTAACCGGGCGTTTCCCCTACGCTATAACCACCGAAACCCTAATGGTTTCGAGCGAACAAGCACACTCTTCAATTGTTTGTTCTGCTCAAAGCCGACAACTGTTCGTTGTCTCAGAACTAACACAGTGGACGCGAGCAACTGAGGACAAGCCCTCGGCCTATTAGTACCGGTCAACTCCACACGTTACCGTGCTTCCATATCCGGCCTATCAACCCAGTCGTCTACTGGGAGCCTTACCCCATCAAGTGGGTGGGAGTCCTCATCTCGAAGCAGGCTTCCCGCTTAGATGCTTTCAGCGGTTATCCCTCCCGAACGTAGCCAACCAGCCATGCCCTTGGCAGAACAACTGGCACACCAGAGGTTCGTCCGTCCCGGTCCTCTCGTACTAGGGACAGCCCTTCTCAAGACTCCTACGCGCACAGCGGATAGGGACCGAACTGTCTCACGACGTTCTAAACCCAGCTCGCGTACCGCTTTAATGGGCGAACAGCCCAACCCTTGGGACCGACTCCAGCCCCAGGATGCGACGAGCCGACATCGAGGTGCCAAACCATCCCGTCGATATGGACTCTTGGGGAAGATCAGCCTG
>JJOH01000101.1 GCA_000696115.1 Streptomyces olindensis | reverse complement strand
GGCTGGACCCTGGGCGTCAGCGCCGCCGTCACGCCCGCCGAGTGGCCCGCCGCCGACACCCAGGCGGCCCGCGCCCTGGCCCGGGCCCGCGCCACCCGGGCGCCGCTGTTCCGGCACGGCGCCCGCCCCGCCCTCGCCGACCTGGTCCCGCCCGGTGAGGCGGCGGACCACGCCCGCGCGCTCCTCGCCCCGGTGACGGCCCACCCCGCGCTCACCGAGACCCTGCGCGCCTGGCTCTCCCTGCACGGCAGTTGGGACCGTACGGCCGTCGCCCTGTCCGTGCACCGCAACACCGTCCGGCAGCGCATCGCCCGCTGCGCGGCCCTGCTGGAGACGGACCTCGACGACCCGGACGTCCGCATGGAACTCTGGTTCGCGCTGCGGCAGGTCTGAGTACGTGAGCGGGGCCCCACTGAGTACGTGACGCACGTCCCAGCGTGCGATACGCCAGGGTTGGCCGTGGGAGGCTGCCTCACAATGGGTGCCATGCCGATACCCGGGACACCCAGCCGCGCCGAACTCGTCGAGCACCTCGTCAGGACGCGCATCGCGGGCGACGTCGCCACCCCGCGCGAGAACAACCTCTCCCACTACCGCAAGCTCGCGAACGGCGACCGCCACTACTGGCTCGGCCTGGAACTCGGCGACCGCTGGAGCGACGAGCAGGACGTCCTCGCGGTGATGGCGGAGCGGGTCGGCGTGAACGACGACCCCGAGCACCGGTACGGCCAGGACACCATCGACCCGGAGCTGACCGTGGCCGGGCTGGAGCGGATGGCCGGGCGGCTGCGCAAGGCGGCGGACGGGCAGCAGCGGGTCCTGTTCGCCACCGGCCACCCCGGCGGCCTGCTCGACGTGCACCGCGCGACCGCGGCGGCCCTGCGCGCGGCCGGCTGCGAGATCGTCGTCATCCCGGACGGCCTGACGACGGAGGAGGGCTACGTCATGCAGTTCGCGGACGTGGCGGTCCTGGAGCACGGCGCCACCCTCTGGCACACCCACTCGGGCGAGCCCATGAAGGCGATCCTGACGGGCCTGGAGCGCGAGGGCCGCCCGCTGCCCGACCTGGTCGTCGCCGACCACGGCTGGGCCGGCTACGCGGGACAGCACGGCCTGGACTCCATGGGTTACGCCGACTGCAACGACCCGGCCCTCTTCATCGCCGAGGCGGAGGGCACCGTGCAGGTGACGGTGCCCCTGGACGACCACGTGGTCAGCCCCCGCCACTACGACCCGATGACGGCGTACCTGCTGGCGGAGGCGGGGCTCAGCTAGGTCCCGAGCCCGGCTCGCGGGGGACGCGGACCACGCCCTCCTGGATGACCGTGATGGCCAGCCGCCCGTCCTGGGTGTAGATCCGGGCCTGGCCCAGTCCCCGGCCGCCGTACGCGGACGGGGACTCCTGGTCGTACAGCAGCCACTCGTCCGCGCGGAACGGCCGGTGGAACCACATCGCGTGGTCCAGCGAGGCCCCGACGACGTCCCCGACGGCCCAGCCGCCCCGGCCGTGCGCGAGCAGCACGGAGTCGAGCAGTGTCATGTCGGAGACGTACGTGGCGAGGACGACGTGCAGCAGCGGGTCGTCGGCGAGCTTGCCGTTGGTGCGGAACCACACCTGCGAGTGCGGCTCGCGGGGTTCGCCGAACTTCCCGTACGGCGGCTCGTCGACGTACCGCAGGTCGACGGCGGCACGCGCCTCGAGGAACTTCTCCACCACGACCGGGTCGAGGTGCTCGTACCCGCGCAGCCGCTCCTCACCGGTCGGCAGCGTCGCGGGATCGGGCGAGGCGGGCATCGGCTCCTGGTGGTCCAGCCCGTCCTCGTACACCTGGAACGACGCCGACAGATGGAAGATCGGCTTGCCGTGCTGGACGGCGACCACCCGGCGGGTGGTGAAGGAGCGGCCGTCGCGGATCCGGTCGACGGTGTAGACGATGGGCGCGCCCGGGTCGCCGGGGCGCAGGAAGTACGCGTGGAGCGAGTGCGCGGGCCGGTCCTCGGGGACCGTCCGCCCGGCGGCGACCAGCGCCTGCGCCGCGACCTGCCCGCCGAAGACCCGGGGGACGACGGCGGACCGGGACCGGCCGCGGAATATGTCCTCCTCGATCTGCTCCAGGTCGAGCAGATCGAGGAGGTCCTGAAGTGCCTGGCTCATGAGAACTGTTGTACCGGCCAATGACTACGGCCGGCTTACAGCCCCATGTCCTTCGCGATGATCGACTTCATGATCTCGCTGGTGCCGCCGTAGATGCGGTTGACGCGGTTGTCCGCGTACAGGCGGGCGATCGGGTACTCGTTCATGTAGCCGTAGCCGCCGTGCAGCTGGAGGCAGCGGTCGATGACGCGGTGGGCGACCTCGGTGCAGAACAGCTTCGCGGAGGCGGCCTCGGCGGGGGTGAGCTCACCGGCGTCGAGGGCCTCGGTCGCGCGGTCCGCGACGGCCTCGGCGGCGTCCACCTCGGCCTGGCAGGCGGCCAGCTCGAACTTGGTGTTCTGGAAGTGCGCGACCGGCTTGCCGAAGACGGTGCGCTCCTGCACGTACTGCTTGGCGAACCGGACGGCGGCCTTGGCCTGGGCGTAGGCGCCGAAGGCGATGCCCCAGCGCTCGGAGGCGAGGTTGTGGCCGAGGTAGGAGAAGCCCTTGTTCTCCTCGCCGAGGAGGTCCTCGACGGGCACCTTGACGTCGACGAACGCCAGCTCGGCGGTGTCGGAGGTCTTCAGGCCGAGCTTGTCGAGCTTGCGGCCGACGGAGTAGCCCTCGGACTTGGTGTCGACGGCGAAGAGGGAGATGCCGTGGCGGCGGTCCTCGGCGGTCGGGGCGGAGGTGCGGGCGCAGACGATCACACGGTCGGCGTGCACGCCACCCGTGATGAAGGTCTTGGCGCCGTTCAGGACGTAGTGCGTGCCGTCCTCGCTCAGCTTGGCGGTGGACTTCATGCCCGCGAGGTCGGAACCGGTGCCCGGCTCCGTCATCGCGATGGCCCACATCTCCTCGCCGGTGACGAACTTCGGCAGGTACCGCTTCTTCTGCTCGTCCGTCGCCAGCATCTTGATGTAGGGCAGGGCGAGCAGCACGTGCACGCCGGAGCCGCCGAACTGGACACCGGCACGAGCGGTCTCCTCGTACAGCACGGCCTCGAACTTGTGCGTCTCCAGGCCGGCACCGCCGAACTCCTCCGGGACGTTGATCCCGAAGATCCCCAGCTCACCGAGCTTGTAGTAGAAGTCGCGGGGCGCCTGGCCCGCCGCGAACCACTCGTCGTAAACCGGGACGACCTCGGCCTCGATGAAGGCGCGGATGGTCTCCCGGAACGCCTCGTGATCCTCGTTGAACACCGTACGGCGCACGCCGCCACCTCCACGGACCTCAGCTGTCTAAGCGCTTGCTCACCCTAAGGTACCGGCGAGTATCAACGACCGTCCAGGGTGGTGGCGGGGTAACGCTCGTCACTCGCGCCCTCTGTCAGCTGGGGAGCGCGGCCCGGGGTGGGCCCTGGAGGCCCACTCCAAGCGGGAGCCGCGAGCGGGAAGAGATGGGTGGGGGCGGCGGGGCGAGGAAAACCCGGCTCAGTCCGCCACAGACGAACCCGCCGCCGCAAACGCCCCCCGGGCCATCCGATGCAGCAACTCCGCCGTGGCCGCCCGCCCGGGCAACACCCCACCCCTACCCAGGTGCGGCGTCGAGTTCAGCAACCCGAACACCGAGTGCACAGCGGACCGAGCCGCAGGCTCCCCCAACCCGGGATACACCTCCCGCACCACCGCCACCCACAGCTCCACATACTGCCGCTGCAGCTGCCGCACCATCTTCCGGTCGCTGTCCCGGAGGCGATCCAGCTCCCGGTCGTGCAGGGTGATCAGAGGCCGGTCGTCCAGCGCGAAGTCGATATGCCCCTCGATCAGCGAGTCGAGGACCACCTCAGCCCCCGCACCCCCGTCCGCCTCCGCAACCCTCCGCTTCGCCCCGGTCAGCAACTGCCCGCTGATCCCCACCAGCAACTCCGCGAGCATCGCGTCCTTGCCCGCGAAGTGCCGGTACAGCCCGGGCCCGCTGATCCCGACCGCGGCGCCTATCTCGTCGACTCCGACCCCGTGGAAGCCCCGCTCGGCGAACAGCCGCGCGGCCTCCTTGAGGATCTGCTCACGGCGGGTGGGGGCGTCGGTTCTGGTGGCCATGAAATCAATTCTAGACAGGGAGGTTAGCGCTCGTTAACCTGAAGGAAATGCGTTAACGCTCATTAACAAGGTGAGGGGACCGCAGGATGCACGAGGCACCGGAGCTCACGAGCGCGGCAGACCCCGCGTCGGAGGCCTTTCGGGCCAACGAGGAGGCGCACCGCGCCCTCGTGGAGGAGCTGCGCAGCAAGCTGGCCGCGGCCGCACAGGGCGGCGGCGAGAAGGCCCGCGCCCGCCACACGGCCCGCGGCAAGCTGCTCCCCCGCGACCGCGTCGACACCCTCCTCGACCCGGGCTCGCCCTTCCTGGAGCTGGCCCCGCTCGCGGCCGACGGGATGTACGAGGGCCAGGCCCCGGCCGCCGGTGTCATCGCCGGCATCGGCCGGGTCAGCGGCCGCGAGGCGGTGATCATCGCCAACGACGCCACGGTCAAGGGCGGCACGTACTACCCGATGACGGTCAAGAAGCACCTCCGTGCCCAGGAGGTCGCCCTCGACAACCGCCTCCCCTGTGTCTACCTGGTGGACTCCGGCGGCGCCTTCCTCCCCATGCAGGACGAGGTCTTCCCGGACCGCGACCACTTCGGCCGCATCTTCTACAACCAGGCCCGCATGTCCGGCGCCGGCATCCCCCAGATCGCCGCGGTCCTCGGCTCGTGCACGGCCGGCGGCGCGTACGTCCCCGCGATGAGCGACGAGGCGGTGATCGTCCGCAACCAGGGCACGATCTTCCTCGGCGGCCCGCCCCTGGTGAAGGCGGCCACGGGCGAGGTCGTCACAGCGGAGGAGCTCGGCGGCGGCGAGGTCCACTCCCGCGTCTCGGGCGTCACGGACCACCTCGCGGAGAACGACGCGCACGCCCTGCGCATCGTCCGCACGATCGTCTCCACGCTCCCCGCCCGGGGCCCCCTCCCCTGGGAGGTCACCGCGCCCGTCGAGCCCAAGGTCGACCCGCAGGGCCTCTACGGCGCGGTCCCCGTCGACTCCCGCACCCCGTACGACGTGCGCGAGATCATCGCCCGCGTCGTCGACGGCTCCCGCTTCGCCGAGTTCAAGTCCGAGTTCGGCCAGACCCTGGTCACGGGCTTCGCCCGGATCCACGGCCACCCGGTGGGCATCGTCGCCAACAACGGCATCCTGTTCTCCGAGTCCGCCCAGAAGGGCGCCCACTTCATCGAGCTGTGCGACCAGCGCGGCATCCCGCTGGTCTTCCTGCAGAACATCTCGGGCTTCATGGTCGGCAAGGACTACGAGGCGGGCGGCATCGCCAAGCACGGCGCCAAGATGGTCACGGCCGTGGCGTGCACGCGCGTACCGAAGCTGACGGTCGTGGTGGGCGGCTCGTACGGTGCGGGCAACTACTCCATGTGCGGCAGGGCGTACTCCCCCCGCTTCCTGTGGATGTGGCCGAACGCCAAGATCTCGGTCATGGGCGGCGAGCAGGCCGCCTCGGTCCTCGCGACCGTCAAGCGGGACCAACTGGAGGCCCGCGGCGAGTCCTGGCCGGCGGAGGACGAGGAGGCCTTCAAGGCCCCGGTCCGTGCGCAGTACGAGCGCCAGGGGAATGCCTACTACGCGACGGCCCGCCTCTGGGACGACGGGGTGATCGACCCGCTGGACACCCGCCAGGTCCTGGGCCTGGCCCTGACCGCGTGCGCCAACGCGCCCCTGGGTGACCCCCAGTTCGGCGTCTTCCGGATGTGAGGGGACGGACGACGATGTTCGAGACAGTGCTGGTGGCCAACCGTGGCGAGATCGCCGTACGCGTCATCCGGACGCTGCGGTCGATGGGCGTGCGCTCGGTGGCCGTCTTCTCCGACGCGGACGCCGACGCCCGGCACGTCCGCGAGGCGGACACGGCGGTGCGGATCGGCCCGGCCCCGGCGTCCGAGAGCTACCTGTCGGTGGAGCGCCTGCTGGAGGCCGCGGCCCGCACGGGCGCGCAGGCCGTCCACCCGGGCTACGGCTTCCTCGCCGAGAACGCCGCCTTCGCGCGCGCCTGCGCCGACGCCGGCCTGGTCTTCATCGGTCCGCCGGCGGACGCGATCGCGCTGATGGGCGACAAGATCCGCGCCAAGGAGACGGTCCGGGACGCGGGCGTGCCGGTCGTCCCCGGGGGCCGCGACCCGGACCTGGCGGAGGCGGCCCGCGAGCTGGGCGCGCCGGTGCTGCTGAAGCCCAGCGCGGGCGGCGGCGGCAAGGGCATGCGCCTGGTGCGGGACCTGACCCGCCTGGAGGACGAGATCGCCTCCGCCCGCCGCGAGGCCCGCGCCTCCTTCGGCGACGACACGCTCCTCGTCGAGCGCTGGATCGACCGCCCCCGCCACATCGAGATCCAGGTCCTGGCCGACGGCCACGGCAACGTGGTCCACCTGGGCGAGCGCGAGTGCTCCCTCCAGCGCCGCCACCAGAAGATCATCGAGGAGGCGCCGAGCGTGCTCCTCGACGAGGAGACGCGTGCGGCGATGGGCGAGGCGGCGGTCCAGGCGGCCCGCTCCTGCGGCTACCGGGGCGCGGGCACGGTGGAGTTCATCGTCCCGGGCACGGACCCGTCGTCGTACTACTTCATGGAGATGAACACCCGCCTCCAGGTGGAGCACCCGGTGACCGAGCTGATCACGGGCCTGGACCTGGTCGAGTGGCAGCTGCGGGTCGCGGCCGGGGAGCCCCTCGGCTTCGCGCAGGAGGACGTACGGCTGACCGGGCACGCCGTGGAGGCCCGGATCTGCGCCGAGGACCCGGCCCGCGGCTTCCTCCCCTCCGGCGGCCGGGTCCTGAGGCTGCGCGAGCCCCAGGGCGACGGCATCCGCACCGACTCGGGCCTCACGGAGGGCACGGAGGTCGGCAGCCTCTACGACCCGATGCTCTCCAAGGTCATCGCGTACGGCCCCGACCGCGCGACCGCCCTGCGCAAGCTCCGGGCGGCCCTGGCGGAGACGGTCACGCTCGGCGTGCAGACGAACGCCGGTTTCCTGCGCCGCCTGCTCGCCCACCCGGCGGTGGTCTCCGGCGACATGGACACCGGCCTCGTGGAGCGGGAGGTGGAAGGGCTGGTCCCCACGGAGGTCCCCGCGGAGGTCTACGAGGCGGCGGCGGCCGTACGCCTGGAGGCCCTGAAGCCCGAGCCGGGCGGCTGGACGGACCCGTTCTCGGTGCCGAGCGGCTGGCGCCTGGGCGGCGAGCCGAAGCCACCGGCCTTCCACCTGCGGGTGCAGGACCCGCTGGAGTACACCCCGCGCGGCACGGCCACGGTCACCGAAGACCGGGTCGCGGTGAGCCTGGACGGCGTCCGGCACACCTTCCACCGCGCCGCCGACTGGCTCGGGCGCGACGGCGACGCCTGGCACGTGCGCGACCACGACCCGGTCGCGGCGTCGCTGACCCGGGCGGCGCACGCGGGCGCCGACTCCCTCACCGCCCCGATGCCCGGCACGGTGACGGTCGTCAAGGTGGCCGTCGGCGACGAGGTGAGCGCCGGTCAGAGCCTGCTCGTCGTGGAGGCGATGAAGATGGAGCACGTCATCTCCGCGCCGCACGCGGGCAAGGTCACCGAGCTGGACGTCTCGCCCGGCAGCACGGTCGCCATGGACGAGGTCCTGGCGGTCATCGCACCCCACGAGGAGGCGGCGGAATGACAGCCCCAGGACTCCCGATGGCCGTCCCGGCCGGGGACCTCCCCACCCGGGTCCGCATCCACGAGGTGGGAGCGCGCGACGGCCTGCAGAACGAGAAGGCGACGGTCCCGACGGAGGTCAAGGCGGAGTTCATCCGCCGCCTGGCCGACGCGGGCCTGACGACGATCGAGGCGACGAGCTTCGTCCACCCCAAGTGGGTCCCCCAACTGGCCGATGCCGAGCAGCTGTTCCCTCAGGTCGCCGACCTCCCGGTGGCCCTCCCGGTCCTCGTCCCGAACGAGAGGGGCCTGGATCGCGCCCTGGCCCTGGGAGCGAGCAGGGTCGCGGTCTTCGCCAGCGCCACGGAGTCCTTCGCCAAGGCCAACCTCAACCGCACGGTGGACGAGGCCCTGGCGATGTTCGAGCCGGTGGTGACCCGGGCGAAGGCGGACGGCGTCCACGTCCGCGGCTACCTCTCCATGTGCTTCGGCGACCCGTGGGAGGGCCCGGTCCCGATCCCGCAGGTGGTGCGGGTCTGCCGGGCCCTGACGGACATGGGCTGCGACGAACTGAGCCTCGGCGACACGATCGGCGTGGCGACCCCGGGCCATGTGGTCGCGCTCCTCGCGGCCCTCGACGAGGCGGGCATCCCGCCGTCCGCCCTCGGCGTCCACTTCCACGACACCTACGGCCAGGCCCTGGCCAACACCCTCGCGGCCCTCCAGCAGGGCGTGACCACCGTCGACGCCTCGGCGGGCGGCCTGGGCGGCTGCCCGTACGCCAAGTCGGCGACCGGCAACCTCGCCACCGAAGACCTCGTGTGGATGCTGCGGGGCCTCGGCATCGACACCGGCATCGACCTCGGCCGCCTCGTCGCCACGAGCACGTGGATGGCCGCCCGCCTGGGCCGACCCAGCCCGTCCCGCACCGTCCGAGCCCTGTCCCACGAGGACACCGAGGAGCACTGATCACGATGGATTACCGTCTCTCCCCCGAGCTGGAGGAACTCCGCCGCACGGTCGAGGAGTTCGCGCACGAGGTGGTGGCGCCGAAGATCGGCGACTTCTACGAGCGGCATGAATTCCCGTACGAGATCGTCCGGGAGATGGGCCGCATGGGCCTGTTCGGCCTGCCGTTCCCCGAGGAGTACGGCGGCATGGGCGGTGACTACCTGGCCCTCGGCGTGGCCCTGGAGGAGCTGGCGCGGGTCGACTCCTCGGTGGCCATCACCCTCGAAGCCGGCGTCTCGCTCGGCGCGATGCCGATCCACCGCTACGGCACCGAGGCCCAGAAGCGGGAGTGGCTCCCCCGCCTCTGCTCGGGCGAACTGCTGGGCGCGTTCGGTCTGACGGAGCCGGACGGCGGCAGCGACGCGGGCGCGACGCGTACGACGGCCCGGCTGGACGCGTCGACGAACGAGTGGGTCGTCAACGGCACGAAGTGCTTCATCACCAACTCGGGCACGGACATCACGGGCCTGGTCACGGTCACGGCGGTCACGGGCCGCAGCCCGGACGGCAAGCCGCAGATCTCCTCGATCATCGTCCCGTCCGGCACCCCGGGCTTCACGATCGCGGCGCCGTACTCGAAGGTCGGCTGGAACGCCTCGGACACCCGCGAGCTGTCCTTCTCGGACGTCCGCGTCCCGGCGGCGAACCTCCTGGGCGAGGAGGGCCGCGGCTACGCCCAGTTCCTGCGCATCCTCGACGAGGGCCGCATCGCGATCGCGGCCCTGGCGACGGGCCTCGCCCAGGGCTGCGTCGACGAATCGGTCAAGTACGCCAAGGAACGCCACGCCTTCGGCAAGCCGATCGCCGCCAACCAGGCCATCCAGTTCAAGATCGCCGACATGGAGATGAAGGCCCACACGGCCCGCCTGGCCTGGCGCGACGCGGCGGCCCGCTTGGTCGCCGGCGAACCCTTCAAGAAGGAGGCGGCCCTCGCCAAGCTGCACTCCTCCACCATCGCGGTCGACAACGCCCGCGAGGCAACCCAGATCCACGGCGGCTACGGCTTCATGAACGAGTACCCGGTCGCCCGCATGTGGCGCGACTCCAAGATCCTGGAGATCGGCGAGGGCACGAGCGAGGTCCAGCGCATGCTGATCGCCCGGGAGTTGGGGCTCGTGGGCTGACATCCGGCCGAAAGGCCCTCCGAGCCGACACTTCCCCGGATCTTCACTTCGTGGGCACGTCTCCCTCATGGTACGTTCACGGCACATAGGGCACTTTCCCCTGCGCCGATTGACCACCGGCGCGGCCTGACCGAGCCGCTTGAGGGGGCGTGCCTCGTTTTCTCCGGGGGAGCATGACGTTGGCCGGCCCTGCCGTTTCCGTGGTGATCGCTGCGTACAATGCGATGCCTTATCTCACGCGTTGCGTCACTTCCGTCGCCGAGCAGAGCATCGGCCGGGACGCGGTGGAAATCATCGCCGTCGACGACGGTTCGACCGACGGGTCGGGCGAGGAACTCGACCGGCTCGCGCGGGAATACCCGGGGCTCTTACGCGTCTTCCACCAGGAGAATTCCGGCGGCCCCTCGGCACCTCGGAACAAAGGCCTCGACCAGGCCCGGGGCAGGTTCGTCTTCTTCCTGGACGCCGACGACCACCTGGGCCCCGAGGCCCTGGAACGCATGGTCGCCATGGCCGAGGCGAACGGCACCGACATCGTGCTCGGCAAGATGGTGGGGGTCGGCGGACGCGGGGCGCCCACGTCGATGTTCCGGCGCAACCAGCCGCGCACCGACGTCTTCTCGTCCCGCGTGTACTGGACGCTCAACCCCATGAAGCTTTTCCGGCGCGAGCTGCTGGAGCGGCTGGAACTGCGATTCCCGACGGATCTGACGATCGGCGAGGACCAGCTCTTCGTCGGCCCCGCCTATCTGCACGCGAACGGCATATCCGTACTCGCCGACTACGACTGCCTGTTCTGGGTCGAGCGCGAGGACAGCGGCAACATCACGCTGCGGACGGGCGGCTCGGAACCCCGTCTGCGCTTCCTGCCCCGCGTCGTCGACCTGCTCCTGGAGCAGGTGCCGCCCGGCCCCGGCCGCGACCACCTGGCCCACCGTCATCTCACCGTCGAGGTGCAGCAACTCCTGGACCACCTGGTGCGCGAGCCCCGCGCCGAACAGGAGAAGGGCCTGTCCCGCCTCGCCGACGTCATCGACCCGCTGTGGCACGAGGGGCTGAACGACCGGCTGTCGGCGATGGCCCGGCTGCGTCTGCACCTCGTCCGCCACACCATGCTGGACGAGCTGCTCGAACTGGTCCGCTTCCAGGGTGAGTCGGCCCGGAGCGGCGTCGCCACCCCCGTCCTCGTCGACCAGGGCCGCGCCTACGCCCGCTACCCCTACCTCCGCGACCCGTCCCGCGGCATCCCCGACTCCTGCTACGACGTCACCCGCCAGCTGGGGGTGCGCCACCGCGTCACTCGCGCCGAACTGCGCGGCACCGTGCTGCACCTGGCCGGGCACGGCTACCTGCACCGGGTGGCCACCGACGACGTCTCCACCGCACTCGTCCTGCGCGAGCGGGACAGCGGCACGGAGTACCGGCTGCCCGTCACCCACACGAAGACACCGGGACTCGGCGCGGACGAGGACAAGGGGCGCTTCCGCTACGAGAGGGCCGGTTTCGAAGCGTCCGTCGACATCACGACCGCCGGCGGCGGATCACCCCTCCCCGACGGGCTCTGGGACATCTCCCTGGCGATCGGCGCCCAGGGCATCTCCCGCGAGGTGCGCATCGGCAGCAGACGGGACGCCGAGGTCTCCGGGGCGGCGACGACACACATCGTGGGCCACGGCGACGAAACCCGCGCGGTCACGCTCTACACCACCGACCCCCACGGCAACTTCACGCTGGACATCGGCGAACGCAAACACGCGGTGCTGCCGCAGCTGAGCCTGCGCAGCCCGCGGTGGGCCCCGGGCGCGGCCACGGAGCTGGAGTTCGCCGGCCGGTGCACCCTCGCCTCCGTCCCGGAGGGCGCCCTCGCCGTCCACCTGGAGGACGGGCGAGGCGGCACCGCCGTCTTCCCGGCCCGCCCGGCCTCGCAGTCCGGCGGCGACTTCGTCGTACGGGTACCGGTGACCGGGTTGCGGGCCGGGTTGTGGCGGGGCCAACTGCGGCTCGGCCCCTGGGCGTCGGACCTGCCGCCGATGCCCGCGAACCTCGCCCCCGCGCGATGGCGCCGCCGCGGCCTCCCCTGGTACGCGAAGCCCGTACGGGAGCGGGAGGCGGGGTTCGCGCTGCGGGTGGCCCGTACCGACCTGGTCCGGGCCGTGAAGCGCCGCCTCATGCCATAGGCGGGCCCGTCGGCGCGCGGCGCACTCGTGATCCGGATCACTGCCCCACAGGGCATCCTCGCCCTCTCCCCCGGGCACGGATACGAGGGCCCCCCTGGACAAGATCTGAGGTTAGGCTAACCTAAGCCTGATTCCAGCCAAGTGGCCAACAGCCGCGCCCGCAGTGGCTCCGTACGTACGAAAGCAGACCCACCCATGTCGAACGCCAGAACCGCCCGCTTCTCCCGCCGCGGCCTCCTCGCTGCCGGTGGCGCACTCGGACTCGGCGCCTTCGTGACCGCGTGCGGCACCGAGGACTCCAAGGACGGCGGCTCGGAATCGACGGCGTCCGCCAAGTCCGGCCCCTGGTCCTTCAAGGACGACCGCGGCAAGACCGTCAAGCTCGACAAGGTGCCCGCGAACATCGTCGCGTTCACCGGTGTCGCCGCCGCCCTCCACGACTACGGCGTCTCCGTCAAGGGCGTCTTCGGCCCCACCAAGACGCAGGCCGGCAAGCCCGACGTCCAGGCCGGCGACATGGACATCAGCAAGGTGACCATCCTCGGCAACACCTGGGACCAGTTCAGCGTCGAGAAGTACGCCGCCCTCGCCCCCGACGTGCTGATCAGCACCATGTTCGACTCGGCCGGCACCCTCTGGTACGTCCCCGAGGCCTCCAAGGACAAGATCGCCAAGCTCGCCCCGAGTGTCGGCATCTCCGTCTACGACCGCCAGCTCACCGCCCCGCTGCAGCGCATGTGGGAGCTGGCCGAGTCCCTCGGCGGCGACATGAAGGCCGCGAAGGCCACCGACGCCAAGAAGCGCTTCGAGGAGGCCTCCGAGCGCCTCCGCAAGGCCGCCAAGGCCCACCCCGACATCAAGGTGATGGCCGGTTCCGCGAGCCAGGAGCTCTTCTACGTCTCCGGCACCAACTTCTCCGTCGACCTGGAGTACTTCAAGGCCCTCGGCGTGAACTTCGTCGAGCCGCCGGAGAAGGCCAAGGCCAAGACCGGCGGCTGGTTCGAGAGCCTGAGCTGGGAGAACGTCGACAAGTACCCGGCGGACATCATCATGATGGACGACCGTTCCTCGACGATCCAGCCGGCGGACATCACCGAGGCGACCTGGAAGAAGCTGCCCGCGGTCAAGGCCGGGCAGGTCATCGCGCGCTCGCCCGAGCCGATCCTGTCGTACGACAAGTGCGTGCCGCTGGTGGAGAACCTGGCGAAGGCCATCGAGACCGCGAAGAAGGTCAGCTAGGCGTTGAGCGCCCCGAGGGCTGCGCGGGGATCGCGCGTGCGGGCCGTGTGTGGCTGCGCGCGTTCCCCGCGCCCCTTGAGGTGCGCCCCCCTTGAGGCCGCGCCCCCACCGCCTGACGACAACTCAGGAGCCTTATATGACCACCGCCGTAGCCGCCCCGTTCCGTTTCTTCTCCCTCCAGGTCGTGCGGACGAGGCGGCTCGGGCCGTCTCTGGTCCGGGTCACCTTCGGCGGGCCCGACCTGCACGCCTTCCACTCCGACGGGCGGGACCAGTCCCTGTCCCTGTTCCTGCCGCACCCGGGGCAGCCCGAGCCGGTCGTCCCGCTCGAACTGGGCGACGGCTGGTGGCAGGGCTGGCGGGAACTCCCGGACGACGTACGGGCCGTGATGCGCTCGTACACGCTGCGCGCCCTGCGCCGCGACCCGGACGAGATCGACATCGACTTCGCCCTGCACGGCATCGAGCCGGGCGCCGCCGTTCAGGCCGGGCCCGCCTCCCGCTGGGCGGCCCGGGCCGCCGCCGGTGACCGGGTCCTGCTGCTCGGTCCGGCCGTCGCCGACAACCGGGCGATCCGTTTCCGCCCGCCGGAGGACGCCGACCTGGTGGTCGTCTGGGGCGACGAGACCGCCGTCCCGGCCGCCTCTGCCATCGTCGAGTCCCTGCCGGCCGGCACCCGCGCCCGGGTCTGGCTGGAGGTGCCGCACGCCGGGGACATCCAGGACCTGGTGACCGAGGCGGACGCCGAGATCACCTGGCTCGTGCGGGAGGAGCAGGGCGACGAGAACTCCCCCATGGCCCTCGACGCCCTCCGTGACGCAGAACTCCCGCCCGCCGAAGGCCCGTACGTCTGGATCGCCGGCGAGTCCGGCTGCGTGAAGGAACTGCGCCGGCACTTCGTGCGCGAGCGCGGGATCGACCGGCGGCGGGTCACGTTCGTCGGTTACTGGCGCCGCGGCGTGAGCGAGGAGCAGTTGCGGGCCGAGGGATAGCCGCACAACCGAACCGACCGACGTGATCCGAGTGACCACGGTCACGGCAGGGCCCGGCTCTCGATCGATCAACTTAGGTTAGGCTTACCTAAGTTAGATCGCGGCTCTGCCCGCCCCTGTCCCGCACCGGACTGTCCCCACCGGAGGACCCCCACATGCGCTCGCACCTGCTCAACGACACCACCGCGGAGCAGTACCGCCGCTCCGTGACCGACGGAGTCGAGCGGGTGGCCGCCAAACTCGCCGCCACCGAAAGGCCGTTCACCGGCGTCACCGTCGACGCCCTCGCTCCCCGCATCGACGAGATCGACCTCGACCAGCCGCTGCACGACACCACCGCGGTGCTCGACGAACTGGAGGAGGTCTACCTCCGGGACGCGATCTACTTCCACCACCCCCGCTACCTGGCCCACCTCAACTGCCCGGTCGTCATCCCGGCCGTGCTCGGCGAGGCCGTCCTGTCCGCCGTGAACTCCTCCCTGGACACCTGGGACCAGTCCGCCGGCGGCACGCTCATCGAGCGGAAACTGATCGACTGGACGACGGCCCGCATCGGCCTCGGCGAGAACGCCGACGGCGTGTTCACCTCCGGCGGCACCCAGTCCAACCTCCAGGCGCTGCTGCTCGCCCGCGAGGAGGCCAAGACCGACACGCTCGCCAAACTGCGCATCTTCGCCTCCGAGGTCAGCCACTTCAGCGTGAAGAAGTCCGCGAAACTCCTCGGGCTCGGCCAGGACGCCGTGGTCTCCATACCCGTCGACCACGACAAGCGCATGCAGACCGTCGCCCTCGCCCGCGAGCTGGAGCGCTGCGCCGAGGACGGCCTCGTCCCCATGGCCGTCGTCGCCACCGCCGGGACCACCGACTTCGGCTCGATCGACCCGCTGCCCGAGATCGCCGAGCTGTGCGAGCAGTTCACCACCTGGATGCACGTCGACGCCGCCTACGGCTGCGGCCTCCTCGCCTCCCTCAAGCACCGCGACCTCATCAACGGCATCGAGCGCGCCGACTCCGTCACCGTCGACTACCACAAGTCCTTCTTCCAGCCGGTCAGTTCCTCGGCCGTGCTGGTCCGCGACGCCGCCACGCTGCGGCACGCCACGTACCACGCCGAGTACCTGAACCCGCGCCGCATGGTGCAGGAACGTATCCCCAACCAGGTGGACAAGTCCCTGCAGACCACCCGCCGCTTCGACGCGCTCAAGCTGTGGATGACGCTGCGCACCATGGGCGCCGACGGCATCGGGCAGCTCTTCGACGAGGTGTGCGCGCTGGCCCGGGAGGGCTGGAAGCTGCTCGCCGCCGACCCGCGCTTCGACGTGGTGGTCGAGCCGAGCCTGTCCACTCTGGTCTTCCGCTACATCCCGGCGAACGTCACCGACCCCGCCGAGATCGACCGCGCCAACCTCTACGCCCGCAAGGCCCTGTTCGCCTCCGGTGACGCCATCGTCGCGGGCACCAAGGTGGGCGGCCGCCACTACCTGAAGTTCACCCTGCTCAACCCCGAGACGCAGGCGTCCGACATCGCCGCCGTCCTCGACCTGATCGCCGGCCACGCCGAGCAGTACCTGGGAGAATCCCTTGACCGCGCGTCCTGACAACCCGACCAGAACCCATGACTTCGTGGGCATCGGGCTCGGCCCCTTCAACCTCGGCCTGGCCTGCCTGACCGAGCCCATCGCCGAACTCGACGGCGTCTTCCTGGAGTCGAAGCCCGACTTCGAGTGGCACGCGGGGATGTTCCTCGACGGCGCCCACCTGCAGACGCCGTTCATGTCGGACCTGGTCACCCTCGCCGACCCGACGTCCCCGTACTCCTTCCTGAACTACCTGAAGGAGAAGGGCCGGCTGTACTCGTTCTACATCCGGGAGAACTTCTACCCGCTGCGGGTCGAGTACGACGACTACTGCCGCTGGGCCGCGAACAAGCTGAGCAGCATCCGCTTCAACACGACGGTGGCGGAGGTGACCTACGAGGACGACGTCTACGTCGTGCGGACCACGGCCGGCGACACCTACCGCGCCCGCCACCTGGTCCTCGGCACCGGCACCCCGCCCCACATCCCCGAGGCCTGCCAGGACCTGGGCGGCGACTTCATCCACAACTCCCGCTACCTCCAGCACAAGGCGGAGCTGCAGAAGAAGGACTCCATCACGCTGGTCGGTTCGGGCCAGTCGGCCGCCGAGATCTACTACGACCTGCTCGGCGAGATCGACGTCCACGGCTACAAGCTGAACTGGGTCACCCGCTCCCCGCGCTTCTTCCCGCTGGAGTACACCAAGCTCACGCTGGAGATGACGTCCCCGGAGTACGTCGACTACTTCCGCGAGCTGCCCGAGGCCACCCGCTACCGCCTCACGGCCGAGCAGAAGGGCCTGTTCAAGGGCATCGACGGCGACCTGATCAACGAGATCTTCGACCTGCTCTACCAGAAGAACCTCGGCGGCCCGGTCCCGACGCGGCTGCTCACCAACTCCTCGCTGAACGCGGCGCGGTACGAGAACGGCACGTACACCCTGTCCTTCCGCCAGGAGGAGCAGGAGAAGGACTTCGAGCTCACCTCCGAGGGCCTGATCCTGGCCACGGGCTACCGCTACGCCGAGCCGGAGTTCCTCAAGCCGGTCCGCGACCGCCTGCGCTACGACTCCCACGGCAACTTCGACGTGGCCCGCAACTACGCCATCGACGTCACCGGCCGCGGCGTCTTCCTGCAGAACGCCGGGGTCCACACGCACAGCATCACCAGCCCCGACCTGGGCATGGGCCCGTACCGAAACGCGTACATCATCCGCGAGCTGCTCGGCACCGAGTACTACCCGGTGGAGAAGACGATCGCGTTCCAGGAGTTCTCGGTATGACCTTCACGTTCCGCCCCCTCGACCCGCTGAAGGACGCCGAGCTCCTGCACGCCTGGGTCACCCACCCCAAGGCCGCCTTCTGGATGATGCAGGACGCGAAACTGGAGGACGTCGAGCGCGCCTACATGGAGATCGCGGCCGACGAGCACCACCACGCCGAGCTCGGCCTCCAGGACGGTGTCCCCGCCTTCCTGATGGAGAAGTACGACCCGGCCCACCGCGAGCTGGTGGGCCTGTACGAGCCGCAGCCGGGCGACATCGGCATGCACTTCCTCACCCCGCCGACCGACACGCCCGTGCGCGGCTTCACCCGGTCCGTCATCACCGCCGTGATGGAGCACCTCTTCGAGGACCCGGCGGTGCGGCGCGTCGTCGTCGAGCCCGACGTGGACAACAAGGCCGTGCACGCCCTGAACGAGGCCGTCGGGTTCGTACCCGAGCGCGAGATCCAGAAGCCGGAGAAGCGCGCGCTGCTCAGCTTCTGCACGCGCGCACAGTTCCTGGCCGCCCGAGGAGTAGCCGTATGACCCTGTCCGACGCCGTAGCGCATCTGTCCCCCCACCGCTGGGCGCGGGCCAACCGCCTCCTGATCCGCAAGGCGCTCGCCGAGTTCGCGCACGAGCGCCTCATCACGCCGGAGGCCACCGGCGAGGGCACGTACGTCGTCCGCAGCGACGACGGTCTGACCCGGTACACCTTCGCCGCGACGGTCCGGGCCCTCGACCACTGGCAGGTCGACGCCGAGTCGATCACCCGCCACCGGGACGGCACCGAAGCCCCCCTCGCCGCCCTGGACTTCTTCATCGAGCTGCAGAAGTCCCTGGGCCTGAGCGACAGCATCCTGCCCGTCTACCTGGAGGAGATCTCCTCCACGCTCTCCGGCACCTGCTACAAGCTCACCAAGCCGAAGACCACGGCGGCCGAGCTGGCCCGCGCCGACTTCCAGACCATCGAGACCTCGATGACCGAGGGCCACCCCTGCTTCGTGGCCAACAACGGGCGGCTCGGCTTCGGCATCCACGAGTACCTGTCGTACGCCCCCGAGACGGCGAGCCCGGTCCGCCTGGTCTGGCTGGCGGCACACCGCTCCCGGGCCGCGTTCACGGCCGGCGTCGGCATCGAGTACGAGTCCTTCCTGCGCGAGGAACTGGGCGCGGAGACCGTCGAGCGCTTCCACGCCGTCCTGCGCGACCAGGACCTCGACCCCGCCGACTACCTGTTCATCCCGGTCCACCCCTGGCAGTGGTGGAACAAGCTCTCCGTCACCTTCGCCGCCGAGGTCGCCCGCAAGCACCTGGTGTGCCTGGGCGAGGGCGACGACGAGTACCTGGCGCAGCAGTCCATCCGGACGTTCTTCAACCGGACCAGCCCGGAGAAGCACTACGTCAAAACCGCCCTGTCCGTCATCAACATGGGCTTCATGCGCGGTCTCTCGGCCGCCTACATGGAGGCCACCCCGGCGATCAACGACTGGCTGGCCCAGCTCATCGAGGGCGACCCGGTGCTGAAGTCCACGGGCCTGTCGATCATCCGCGAGCGCGCGGCCGTCGGCTACCGGCACCTGGAGTACGAGCGGGCGACCGACCGCTACTCGCCGTACCGCAAGATGCTCGCCGCGCTGTGGCGGGAGAGCCCGGTGCCGTCCCTCCAGGAGGGCGAGCAGCCGGCCACCATGGCCTCGCTGGTCCACGTCGACGAGCAGGGGGCGTCCGTCGCGGGCGCGCTGATCGAGCGGTCGGGCCTCGCCCCGAAGGAGTGGCTGCGCCGCTACCTCCAGGCGTACTTCACCCCCCTCCTGCACAGCTTCTACGCCTACGACCTGGTCTTCATGCCGCACGGCGAGAACGTCATCCTCGTGCTGAAGGACGGGGTCGTGCAGCGGGCGATCTACAAGGACATCGCCGAGGAGATCGCGGTCATGGACCCGGACGCGGTGCTGCCGCCGACGGTCGAGCGGCTGCGCGTGGAGGTCCCGGAGGACAAGAAACTCCTGTCGATCTTCACGGACGTCTTCGACTGCTTCTTCCGCTTCCTCGCGGCGAACCTCGCCACCGAGGGAATCCTGGAGGAGGACGACTTCTGGCGCACGGTCGCGGAGGTCACCCGCGCCTACCAGGAGTCGATGCCGGAACTCGCCGACAAGTTCAAGCAGTACGACATGTTCGCCCCCGAGTTCGCCCTGTCCTGCCTGAACCGCCTCCAGCTCCGCAACAACGAGCAGATGGTGGACCTGTCGGACCCGTCGGGCGCCCTCCAGCTGGTGGGCAACCTGAAGAATCCCATCGCGGGCTTCTGACCCGGAAGCAGACGGGCCCCCGGTGTACGGTCCACCGGGGGCCCGTCCTTTTCAGGCAGAGGGGAACTCTCAGGGGCGCGGGGAACTGCGCAGTCTCTTCAGGGGCGTGGGGAACTGCGCGACCAGCCCCCACGCACCCGCAGCCGCATCACTGCCCAGCGACCCCCCACGGCACCTGCGGCGACCGATACCACTCAACACCCAGGGCATCCCACCGCTCAGCCTGCGCAGCAAGCCGCACCTTGTACCGCTCCCAGTCCCGCGAACCCGCCGCCGACCACCCCAACTCGGCCACCCCGGGCAACCGCGGAAACGCCATGTACTCGATGTGCTCGGAGTTCTCCAGGGTCTCCGACCACATCGGCGCCTCCACACCCCGCACGGCCCCCGCGGGCAGCCCCGGCAGATACGCCCCCGGGTCCCAGTCGTAGGACCGCCGTACCTCGACGTACCCCGCCCAGGACAACCCCAGCGGTGTCTGCTCCGTGTACTTCATGTCGAGATACACCCGGTCCGCCGGAGACAGGATCACCCCCGTCCCGCCCTGCGCGGCCTTCACGACCCGCGCCTTCTCCTCCGCGCTCGTCCGGTCCAGCCCCCAGTACTGCGCGAGCGCGCCCTTCGCCGGGGTCGCCCCGGTCAGCTGGTGCCAGCCGACGACCGTCTTGCCGTACTTGGCGACGACCGGCTGCACCCGGTCCATGAACTTCACGTAGTCCTCGTGGCTGGTGGAGTGCGCCTCGTCGCCCCCGATGTGCAGGTACCTGCCCGGGGTGAGCGCGGCCAGTTCCCGGACCACGTCGTCGACGAAGTCGTACGTGATCTCCTTGCCGACGCACAGCGAGCTGAAGCCGACCTCGGTGCCGGTGTACAGCGGCGGTGCCACGCCGTCGCAGTTCAGCTCGGCGTAGGAGGCGAGGGCCGCGTTGGTGTGGCCGGGCATGTCGATCTCGGGCACCACCTCCAGGTAGCGCGAGGCGGCGTACCGCACGATCTCCTTGTAGTCGGCCTTGGTGTAGAAGCCGCCGGGCCCGCCGCCGACCTCCGTCGAACCGCCGTAGGTCGCCAGCCGCGGCCAGGAGTCGATGGCGATGCGCCAGCCCTGGTCGTCGCTGAGGTGCAGATGCAGTTTGTTGATCTTGTAGAGGGCGAGCTGGTCGATGTAGCGCTTGACCTGGTCGACGGTGAAGAAGTGCCGGGAGACGTCGAGCATGGCGCCGCGCCAGCCGTAGCGGGGACTGTCCTCGACGGTGCCGCCGGCGACCGGCCACGGGCCGGGCTGGACCGTGTCCTTCTCGACGGCCGCGGGGAGGAGCTGGCGCAGGGTCTGCACGCCGTGGAAGAGACCGGCGGGCGTCCCGGCGCTGATCGTGAGGGCCCGGGGCGTGCTGCTCAGGCGGTAGCCCTCGGCGCCGAAGTCACCGTCGGCGAGGCGCAGTCGGATGCCGCCCTGGCCGTACGTCGTGATGGGGAGGCGGTAGCCGGTGGAGGGCCGCAGGAGGTCCGCGAGGTACTCGGCGACGCGCCGCGCCTCCCGGGAGCCGTCGACGCGGATGTGCGTACCGCGCGTGATGCGGTACGGGGCGCCGCCGGGGGCGACCGAGGCGGGGGCCGGTATGACCCGGTCGAGGGGTGTGGGTGCCGCCGCCTGCGCCGGGGAGGCCTTGGTGACGCAGACGCCCACCGCGACCAGCAGCAGGGATCCGAGAAGGCGAAGCGTTCTGCTGTGCTGTCTTACGGAACCGTCTCTCAAAAAACCGTCCCTTCCGTGAGCCGTGGAGCTCCAAGAGGTCTGGACCACTATCCCGGGAGACTGATGGAACAATCCACCCCATGGCGGAAATCATCCAGAAGGACGGCTCGTGGATCTTCGACGGCGACGCCCTGCGGCTGACCCCCGGGCGGGACAAGAACGTCAGCCTGCTGCGCAGAGAGCTGGGTGAACTGGTCGTCCCGCTGGGGGCGTTGGCGGGGGTCTCGTTCGAGCAGGGCAAGAAGAGCGGCAGGCTGCGGCTGCGCCTGCGGGACGGCGCCGATCCCCTGCTGCACGCGACCGGCGGGCGGCTCACCGAGCCCCACGACCCGTACCAGCTGATCGTCGAGTCCGACCGATACGGGGTCGCCGAGTACTTCACGGACGAAGTCCGCAACGCGCTGCTGCTCGACCAGGTGCCGACGGACCCGGTGACCGAGTACCTGCTGCCGGGACCGTCCGTGCCGCTCTCGGTCTCCGCCGGCGACGGCACCGCGAGCTTCGACGGCGAGCGCATACGCCTGGAGTGGAACTGGAAGACGGAGGACGCCAAGGCCGCCGCCGGCCCCCGCACGCTCGCGCTCGGCGACATCACGGGCGTGGAGTGGCACCCGGCGGCCGGCCTGGAGAACGGCCACCTCCGCTTCGTCGTGCGCAACGCCCCCACCAAGACCCCGCCCAAGTACGACCCCAACGCCGTGGAGCTGTGGGGCTTCAAGAAGGACCCGCTGATGGCACTGGTCGCGGCGGCGGTCCAGGCCAGGCTTCCGCACCCGGCCCAGGCCGCCGCCGAGGTGCGGGAGGCGCGACCGGAACTGCCTTCCCCTCCGGTCGCGCCCGCCGAGGACGACCACGACGCCCTGCTGCGCCGCCTGCGCGAGCTCGGTGAACTGCACCGCACGGGCGTGCTGACGGACGACGAGTTCACGGCGGCCAAACAGGCGGTCCTCAAGCGGATGTGACGGCCCGAGGCTGAGGCAACGGCCCGGGGGCGTTACCGGCCGCGCGAGTCGAAGCCGGTGTCGGAGGTCTTGACCTGGCCGGCCGGGTCGCCGTAGGCGATGTCACCGGCGTGCAGGTGGAAGACGGGGTTCTGGCCGAGCTTGACGGCGACGTAACGGCACCGTCTCTGATCATGGTGCGCCGGGAGAACCGGGTGCGCCCCTACCAGGAATGTCCATCGCGTCCAAAAAATCGACGCCTCGGGCAACGGGATGTCGGTCGGCTTTCCACAGACTCCTGCCCGAAACCGGGCAGAATTCTTGCGAAAGCGCCGCCGGTGCCCCAGGATCTAGCGAGTGCACGACGAACTCGTAGATCATCTGACGCGGTCCACGCCCCTCAGTAGAGGCGAGGCGCTGCGCGTGATCCAGGACGTGCTCGCCTACTTCGACGAGACGACCGAGGAGTACGTCCGTCGCCGCCACCGCGAGCTCCAGGCCCAGGGCCTGGTGAACGCGGCGATCTTCGAGCGGATCGAGGCGGACCTCAAGTATCGCGCGGTGGCACCGCCGGAACTCTCACTCCGGCAGCTGCGGCGCATCGTCTACGGCTAGGAATACGTATACATGTGCGGAATCGTCGGTTACATCGGGAAGCGTGACGTCGCCCCCCTGCTCCTGGAGGGCCTGCAGCGCCTGGAGTACCGCGGGTACGACTCCGCGGGCATCGTCGTCACGTCCCCGAAGACCTCCGGCCTGAAGATGGTCAAGGCCAAGGGCCGCGTCCGCGACCTGGAGGCCAAGGTCCCGGCCCGCTTCAAGGGCACCACCGGCATCGCCCACACCCGCTGGGCCACCCACGGCGCCCCCTCCGACGTGAACGCCCACCCGCACCTGGACGCCGAGGGCAAGGTCGCCGTCGTCCACAACGGCATCATCGACAACGCCTCCGACCTGCGCCGCAAGCTGGAGGCGGACGGCGTCGAGTTCCTCTCCGAGACGGACACCGAGGTCCTCACCCACCTCATCGCCCGCTCCCAGGCCACCAAGCTGGAGGACAAGGTCCGCGAGACCCTCCGGCTCATCGAGGGCACGTACGGCATCGCCGTCATGCACGCCGACTTCCCCGACCGGATCGTGGTCGCCCGCAACGGCTCCCCGGTCGTCCTCGGCATCGGCGAGAAGGAGATGTTCGTCGCCTCGGACATCGCCGCGCTGGTCACCCACACCCGCCAGATCGTCACGCTGGACGACGGCGAGATGGCCACCCTCAAGGCCGACGACTTCCGCACCTACACCACGGAGGGCACCCGCACCACGGCCGAGCCCACCACGGTCGAGTGGGAGGCCGCCTCCTACGACATGGGCGGCCACGACACCTACATGCACAAGGAGATCCACGAGCAGGCCGACGCCGTGGACCGCGTGCTGCGCGGCCGCATCGACGACCGCTTCTCCACCGTGCACCTCGGCGGCCTGAACCTGGACGCCCGCGAGGCCCGGCGGATCCGCCGCGTGAAGATCCTCGGCTGCGGCACCTCGTACCACGCGGGCATGATCGGCGCCCAGATGATCGAGGAGCTGGCCCGCATCCCCGCCGACGCCGAGCCGGCCTCGGAGTTCCGCTACCGCAACGCGGTCGTCGACCCCGACACCCTCTACGTCGCCGTCTCCCAGTCCGGTGAGACCTACGACGTCCTCGCCGCCGTGCAGGAGCTGAAGCGCAAGGGCGCCCGCGTCCTGGGCGTGGTGAACGTGGTCGGCTCGGCGATCGCCCGCGAGGCCGACGGCGGCATCTACGTGCACGCCGGGCCGGAGGTCTGCGTGGTCTCCACCAAGTGCTTCACCAACACCACGGTCGCCTTCGCCCTGCTCGCCCTGCACCTCGGCCGCACCCGCGACCTGTCGGTCCGCGACGGCAAGCGCATCATCGAGGGCCTGCGCAAGCTCCCCGCGCAGATCGCCGAGATCATGGAGCACGAGGAGGACGTCAAGAAGCTGGCCCTGCAGTTCGCCGAGGCCCGCTCGATGCTCTTCATCGGCCGCGTCCGGGGCTACCCGGTGGCCCGCGAGGCCTCCCTGAAGCTCAAGGAGGTCTCCTACATCCACGCCGAGGCCTACCCGGCCTCCGAGCTCAAGCACGGCCCCCTGGCCCTCATCGAGCCGGCCCTCCCCACGGTCGCGATCGTCCCCGACGACGACCTCCTGGAGAAGAACCGCGCTGCCATGGAGGAGATCAAGGCCCGCAGCGGCAGGATCCTCGCGGTGGCCCACCAGCACCAGGAGAAGGCCGACGACACGATCGTCGTCCCGAAGAACGAGGACGAACTCGACCCGATCCTGATGGGCATCCCGCTCCAGCTCCTCGCCTACCACACGGCGTTGGCGCTCGGCCGCGACATCGACAAGCCGAGGAACCTGGCCAAGTCGGTGACGGTGGAGTAAGGCCTGACCACCGAAGCGACGCTTGAGGAACCCCCGCGGCGAGCAACCACGTCCGCGAGAGCGGCGCCGGTTCAGGCGCAAAAAGAGGACGGACCCCCACGTGCTGCCACCAAGCACAGGGGGTCCGTTTCTACGCCGGGGCCGCCCAATACCCCGGCGTCGGCTGCCATTTCAGCCGGTGGCCGTCACCCCCCGGCCGGCAGCACGCCTCGGAAGAACGGTCGGCCAGTGCGCCAGCGCCGCCGTCGCGGCGTACCACGCCACCGCACCCCCGGCGACAGCGAACCAGCCACCCACCTTGGTGAGCCCGTCGTTGCCGGCGAACTCGGCGATCGCCATGAGCAGCAGGGCGACGAAGAACAGCCCGTACATCACCTGACCGAGCTGGTCCCCACCGGCCAGCGTGAGCGACAGCGCCACGAGGGCGAACAACAGCAGGAACAGCCCTGCCTCGTTGCCGCCCGCGCCCTCGGTCACGGCCCAGGTGAACCACAGCGCGCCGAGCACGGAGAACGCCGTACCGCCGGCGAAGTCACCCTCCCGCAGGGCCACCAGCCCGGCGACGAAGAGCGCGATGCCGCCCACGTACTGGGCGATGGACACGGCGTCAGCGGCTGTCACGCCGTCGATCACAGCGGTATGCCCCAGGCCGAAGGCCAACAGGGTGAGGGCGAGGGCGAGTCGACCGACCACGGTCGTGATTCCGCTTCCCGCGGAGACGTCTTTGTCCACGGCGGGCTCCCTTCGTGCATGTGCAGTTGTGCGGTGTCCCGTATATGCCCTTCACAAGGGCACAAACACCTCTACGCGCGAGTAGATTTACGCGTACACGAAAGAAGAGGAAGGAAGTTGACTGTCCTTCAGGGACTGGCTGTCAGGACCCGTCAGGGAATGACGACCACGGGCCGCTGCGCCCGCTTGGCGAGCCGCCCGGCGACGGAGCCGAAGATCCGGCCCACGATGCCGTGCGTCGACCCGACGACGATCGCGTCGGCCTCGTACTCCCGGCCGACCTCTTCGAGTTCGTGGCAGATGTCGCCACCGCGCTCGACCAGGATCCAGGGCACCTCGGCGAGGTAGTCCGCACAGGCCAGCTCCAGACCGAGCACCTCGGTGCGGTGGTCCGGCACGTCCACGAACACGGGCGGCTCGCAGCCGGCCCACACCGTGGTCGGCAGCCGGTTGGCCACGTGGACGATGATCAGGCCCGACCCGGAGCGATGGGCCATGCCGATCGCGTACGCCAGGGCGCGCTCGCTGGACGTGGAGCCGTCGAAGCCGACGACGACCCCGTGCTTGAAGGCGGGGTCGCAGGAATGGCGTGGCTCTTCCGCCGCCAGGGGCTCGGCCGCCGTGGGATCGGCGACGGGCCGCTTGCGGTCCGCGGGTTCGAAGAATTCGTGACCGGCCATGGCTGTCTCGGCGTTGTGATCCTTTATGGGTGGGCCCGCGAGCGGGGCTCGCTGACGAGTGCAGCAGTGAGCGGCAGAGCTGTGTCCGGGAATGGTCTTCCCAACCCCATACCCCCAAGGGTACGGCGGCACGCCTCCTTAGCCCAGATCCCGCCCGCCGTGCGTGCGGGTTCCAGGGAGCATGCACGAGGCGACGCCCGTAACGCAATGGTTGCTGCGCTGTACAGGCGGTTTGCACAGGATTCACTTACCCGTGGGGGTGATCCGGTCGGCCAGTGACCGACGTCCCGGCCACGCGTTGAACCCCGTGAGTCACGCCACAGGGAGCACGCATGTCCGGACCTCGCCCCGCCCCGGAGGCGGACCGCGCGACCCCGCCGCCGCGGGACACCGCGACGGACGTGGTCCGCTGGGCGGCCTTCAGCTGCCTGCTCGTCCCGGTCGTGCTCCTCGGCTACGGCACCTCCCTCGCCGGCGCCGCGGGCACGGCCCTCGGGCTCGCCGCCGTCACGGCCGCCTGCCGGGTCCTGCTGCGCCAGTCCGAGCGCGGCGCGGTCCGCCTCGCGGCCGAGGACCGGGCGCCCCACCGGGGCAGGCACCACCGCACCGGAACGGGGTCGCACCGTGGCGGACGACACACCGGCGGAGATACACCGGTCGGCTGACCGGTTTCCGCGCACACGCACGCTGCTTTTCAGCCAACTTCTCGCACCTGTGCATCACCCTGCGGAACCACCCCCCAACCCCCGTTCGACCTGCACGGAAAGGGCCTCAGGGGGTCTGCGCACCCTACGTGGATTGGCCACTGCGACAAGGCGCACTTCCCTGCACGCCCCACGAGTGCAACGCTTCGTGATCGAATGCTTCACGCCAAGTTGCCAAGTCGACAATGTGCCGAGTGCCGAACCGGCCACTTCGGCGTGACGCGACACAGTAGATTCGATCTTGACTGTCTACGGCGGGGGACTCGTGCAGGACCGAGGGGAAACGTGCAGGAGCGACACAACCGAGGAGCCGCGACCACCGAGGGGGGCTTAGCAGTATGAGCCACGACTCCACTGCCGCGCCGGAAGCCGCGGCCCGGAAGCTTTCCGGGCGACGCCGCAAGGAGATCGTCGCGGTGCTGCTGTTCAGCGGCGGCCCCATCTTCGAGAGTTCCATACCGTTGTCGGTGTTCGGGATCGACCGCCAGGACGCCGGCGTACCGCGCTACCGACTGCTGGTGTGCGGCGGTGAGGACGGCCCACTGCGGACCACAGGGGGCCTGGAACTCAGCGCACCGCATGGCCTGGAAGCGATCTCGCGCGCGGGCACGGTCGTCGTACCGGCCTGGCGTTCGATCACTTCTCCGCCACCGGACGAGGCGCTCGACGCGCTGCGCCGCGCCCACGAGGAGGGCGCCCGCATCGTCGGGCTGTGCACCGGCGCCTTCGTCCTCGCGGCGGCGGGCCTGCTGGACGGCCGCCCCGCGACGACACACTGGATGTACGCGCCGACACTGGCCAAGCGCTATCCGTCGGTGCACGTCGATCCACGGGAACTCTTCGTGGACGACGGCGACGTGCTCACATCGGCGGGCACGGCGGCCGGAATCGATCTCTGTCTCCACATCGTGCGGACGGACCACGGCAACGAGGCGGCCGGAGCCCTGGCCCGCCGCCTGGTGGTCCCGCCGCGCCGGTCCGGCGGGCAGGAGCGCTACCTCGACAGGTCTTTACCCGAGGAGATCGGCGCCGACCCGCTCGCCGAGGTCGTCGCCTGGGCGCTGGAGCACCTCCACGAACAGTTCGACGTGGAGACGCTGGCGGCACGCGCGTACATGAGCCGGCGTACGTTCGACCGCCGCTTCCGCTCGCTGACCGGGAGCGCTCCGCTGCAGTGGCTGATCACGCAGCGGGTGCTCCAGGCGCAGCGCCTGCTGGAGACATCGGACTATTCGGTGGACGAGGTGGCGGGCCGCTGCGGCTTCCGCTCACCGGTGGCTCTGCGCGGCCACTTCCGCCGTCAGCTCGGCTCGTCCCCGGCCGCGTACCGGGCGGCGTACCGCGCCCGGCGCCCGCAGGGCGAGCGGCCGCAGGACACCGACGGTGGCCAGGGCGGCCCCGGCTCCGGCGGCGCGTCGGGCCACCTGGGTCACAGCGGCCACCCGGGGCATCCCGGCCAGGCGCCGGCCCCGCTGCACCCTGAGCACCCCGTCCCGCTCCAGTCCCGCCGTGCGGCGGCGGCGAGCGCGGCCGGGCCGTCCCCGGCCCTGTCGGCGAGCCTGCCGGGACAGCGCAGCGGAACATGACGTGACCTCGAACCGCCGGGCGGACCGACCTGACCACTCGGTCCGCCCGGCGTTCGGGCACGACACCAGCGGCCGACAGCGGCGCTCGGCCACCTCTGGCCCGTCCGGCGAGGGCGAACAACCGCACCCGCACGCACGGCCGACCCGCGGAGCGACGCCGTAAGGTTAGACACATGAACGATCGCATGGTGTGGATCGACTGCGAGATGACCGGCCTCTCGCTGTCGGACGACGCGCTCATCGAGGTGGCCGCCCTCGTCACCGACTCCGAGCTGAACGTGCTCGGCGACGGCGTGGACATCGTCATCCGGCCGCCGGAGCGGGCGCTGGAGACGATGCCGGAGGTGGTGCGTCAGATGCACACCGCGTCCGGACTCCTCGCCGAACTGGAGAACGGCACGACGCTGAAGGACGCCGAGGAGCAGGTCCTGACGTACGTGAGGGAGTTCGTCAAGGAGCCGGGCAAGGCCCCGCTGTGCGGCAACTCCGTCGGCACGGACCGCGGCTTCCTGCTGCGTGACATGCCGACCCTGGAGGACTACCTCCACTACCGGATCGTCGACGTGTCGTCGATCAAGGAGCTGGCCCGCCGCTGGTACCCCCGGGCCTACTTCAACAGCCCGCAGAAGAACGGCAACCACCGCGCGCTCGCCGACATCCGCGAATCCATCGCCGAGCTGCGCTACTACCGCGAGGCCCTCTTCGTCCCGCAGCCCGGGCCCGACTCGGACACCGCGAAGGCGATCGCCGCGAAGCACGTCCTGCCTGCCGAGTAGGCGGGACGGGGGCCCGTCGAGGGGCGCCGCGAAAGCCGTGCGCGAGCACCCCTTCGGACCCTGTACACTTTTTCTCGGCCGGTCGGGGACATCACTGATCTCCAAGCCGGTCATGGTGGGTGTAGCTCAGCTGGTAGAGCACCTGGTTGTGGTCCAGGATGCCGCGGGTTCGAGTCCCGTCACTCACCCTGAATGATCAAGGGCTGGCCTGGTAACACAGGTCAGCCCTTCGTCATGCCCGAGGTCATGGGAACACGACGGGAACCACCTGCCCCGCTGTCCGGACAGCGGAAAACGATCATTCGAATCGCTCGAAGCCTTGCGGCCGGTGGCGGATTCTTCATGGTCGTCCGGGACGAGTCGTAGACCGAAGATCCGTTGCGCTCGCTCGATCTGGGTCTGGTCGATGGTGGCGCTGACCTCTATCGCGTGGTCGTGTTCCCACTGATCAATGAGCGCTGCGGCGACGGTGGCCAGATGCTGGCCCTCGCGGATCCGTCGTGGCTGGTCGACTTCTTTCCACTTCGTGATCCGTTCGAGTCGGTACATCCGTGGCACTCGGGCACAGTCGGCGACGAGGTACCAGACGCCGGCCTTGGCGAACAGCCCGTAGGGATCCACCACCAGGTCGCGTGGGCATGACTCGCGTGGGCTGTCGTACTCGATCCGTAGCCGGCGACCTCGCCGCACTGGGCCGATCATGAAGCCGGAGTCGTGCTGGGAGCTTGTGCCTGACGCCAGGGACGGCTGTCCATGTGCACGACGTCGGTGAGCGGCAGGAGTTCATCAACTCGACGTGGCTGTACAGCGGCGATCTTGGAGAGCGCGCGCCGGCTTTCGACCGATGCGTCGAGCTCCGCACGTTGCTTCTCGTCCAGCCCGGTGAGCGCCAGATGTTCACGCTCGCCCCGTGTGAGTCGCGTGAGGTCGAGTCCGGAGCCGGGCAGCATGGTCACGCCTCCGAGGCGGCCCCGGTGTGCGGTCACCGGCAGACCGGCGTCGCGGAGCCAGTTCAGATCCCGGGTGATGGTTCGCAGGGACACCCCGAGCGCTGAGGCGAGTTCCTGTGTGGTCGCGGCATCCCTCGATGTGAGGAGCAGCATCAGGGTGACCTCCTCGGCATGAGCCCTTCGTTCGAGACTCCGGGATACATCACCTTCGACCTCGGGCCAGGCGCTGACCTCGGTCTGTGGTCTGGCCAGTTCGAGAATCTGTCACCGGACGTCCCGCGCACCAGTGAGGTCTGCCTGGCCATCGACGGTGGACCCGACGAGCTCGAGGCGACCTTTGAGCAGTGGAAGTCCAAGGGGGTCACGATCCTGCGCGAGCCTCATGATGCGGGGTTCGGGCTGACCTTCCTCGCAGCCGATCCTGACGGGAACCGTATCCGCGTCGCACCGCAGGACTGAAAGGCAGCAACGTGGCAGGCGCGCGACACTTTTCTCGCCCGGGCGAAGGTCTGGTTCGCCGCCGCGTCCGTTGGTACGCCGTGGGGTCGTGGCGGCCCGCTCCTTGGCCCTCAGTACGGCGAGCGCAGCCACCAACTCCCCACAGCACTAAGGGTGACGGGGGCGGTCGGGGAGCGCGTCGTCGTCGGCCGTCTGCGGCTGCTTCCGCGTATCGGCCCAGGCCGCCAGCAGGGTGAGACCGTCGGCGCTGGGCGTACCGGGATCCGCGGTGTAGGTGGTGATGGAGACGTGCGGGTCGCCGGGCAGTGCGAAGTCGTCGTAGGCGAGTTCCATCCTGCCGACGACCGGGTGGTGCACGACCTTGCGTCCGCGCGAATGGCGGCGCACGTTGTGCTTGGCCCAGCGGGTGCTGAAATCGGTGCTGCGGGCGGAGAGCTCGCCGACGAGTTCGGTCACCTGCTGGTCCAGCGGGTCCCGCCCGGCGGTCGCGCGCAGGACCGCGACCAGCAGGTTCTTCGCTCCGTCGAGGTCGGCGTAGAAAGCCTCCGCGCGCGGGTCGAGGAACACGTACCGGGCGAAGTTCGGTGGCTGCCGGCCCATGGTGAACAGGTCGGCGTACAGGGCGCGGCCCAGGTCGTTGGCCGCGAGGAGGTCGAGGCGGCCGTTCTGTACGACGGCGGGCACGCTCATGGAGTCGAGGACCAGCTGCACCGACGCGGTGATGGGCGAGGTGCGCTGGGGGCGCTTGCGGCGTGAGCCGGGTGCGACGCTGCGGGCCAGGTCGTACAGGTGGGCGCGTTCGTCGTCGTCGAGTTGCAGCGCACGGGCGATCGCGTCGAGGACGCTCTCGGACGCGCCGCCGAGCCGGCCGCGCTCCATACGGGTGTAGTACTCGACGCTGAGGCCGGCGAGCATCGCGACCTCCTCGCGCCGCAGCCCTTTGACGCGGCGGTTGCCTCCGACGTGGGGCAGCCCGGCCTGCTCGGGCGTGATCCGCGCTCTGCGGCTCATGAGGAAGCCCCGGATCTCCTGCTGAAACTCCATGGCTCCAAGGCTAGGGCGGCTGTTCCTGGCGTGGGGGTCCCTGAGAGTGCCTGGAACGCGTCCGCGAGGCGCGGGACGGTGGCCGGGCACCGCAGAAGATCCGTGTGAAAAGGAATGCCGCAAGTGCGTGGAGCTGTCCTGTATGCCCCGGGCGATGTCCGGGTGGAAGAACGTGAGAACCCGGCGATCATCGCGCCGACGGATGCGATCATCCGTGTGTCTGCGACCTGCGTGTGCGGGTCTGACCTGTGGGATTACCGTGGCGTCAACGAGGTGACGCAGCCGACCCCGATGGGGCACGAGTACGTCGGGGTGGTCACCGAGATCGGCGACGAGGTGAAGAACCTCGCGGTCGGTGACTTCGTCGTCGGTTCGTTCTTCGCCTCGGACAACACCTGTGAGATCTGCGAGGCCGGCTACCAGTCACGGTGCGCTCACGCGGAGTTCGTCGGCGCCGGCGGGGCACAGGCCGAGTACCTGCGGGTGCCGCTGGCCGACGGGACCCTCGTCGCCACCCCCGGGACGCCGGACGACGACCTGATCCCCTCGCTGCTGGCCGCCTCCGACGTGCTCGGGACGGGCTGGTTCGGCGCCGTGGCCGCCCAGGCCGGGCCGGGCAGGACCGTGGCCGTGGTCGGTGACGGAGCCGTGGGCCTGCTCGCCGTGCTGGCCGCGAAGCAGCTGGGCGCGGAGCGGATCATCGCGATGTCGCGGCACGGGTCGCGGCAGAAGCTCGCACGCGAGTTCGGGGCGACCGACATCGTCGAAGAGCGCGGTGACGAGGGCGTGGCCAGGATCAAGGAGCTCACCGGCGGATACGGCGCCCACAGTGTGATCGAGGCGGTCGGTACGCAGGAATCGATGATGCAGGCCATCCGCTCCACCCGCCCCGGCGGGCACGTGGGGTATGTGGGTGTGGCCCATGGGGTGGAGCTTCCCGGGGAGGAACTGTTCTTCGCCGAAGTCCACCTGCACGGCGGCCCGGCTCCCGTGCGCCGGTTCCTGCCCGAGCTGATCCGGCTCATCTGGGACCGCGAGATCGACCCGGGCAAGGTCTTCGACCTCACCCTCCCGCTCGACCAGTCAGCGGAGGGGTTCAAGGCGATGGACGAGCGCCGCGCCATCAAGACGCTGCTGAAGCCCTGACCCCTCATGCACCGATTCCTCATTTCGATCTCTACGGGAGAACCACCATGAACCCCACCTACGACTTCTCCGGGCAGGTGGCCCTGGTCACCGGCGCCGCCTCCGGCATGGGCCTGGCCACCGCCCGCGCCTTCGCCGACTCCGGCGCCGCCGTGGTGCTGGCCGACCGCGACCCCGACGCCGTCCAGACAGCGGCCGAGGAGATCACCGGCCGCGGCGGGCGGGCGACCGGTGTCGTCTGCGACGTCACCGACGAACAGCGGGTGGAAGCGGCGGTGCGGCGCGCGGTGACGGAGTACGGCCGCCTGGACATGGCGTTCAACAACGCCGGCATCCAGGTGCCGCCGGCCGACGCGGCCGACGAGACGGCCGACTCCTTCGACCGGGTCAACGCCGTCAACCTGCGCGGCGTGTGGGCGGCGATGAAGCACGAACTGCGGCAGATGCGCGAGCAGGGCAGCGGCGCCATCGTCAACTGCTCGTCCCTGGGCGGGCTCGTCGGGTTGCCCGAGCGCGCCGCCTACCACGCCTCCAAGCACGGCGTCATCGGCCTCACCCGCAGCGCCGCGGTCGAGTACGCGCCCCGGGGCATCCGCATCAACGCCGTGTGCCCCGGCGTCATCGACACCCCGATGGTCGCCGACATGGTCGAGAACCAGGCCGAGGCCATGGCCGGGATCCTCAAGGAACAGCCCATCGGCCGACTGGGGCGAGCGGACGAGATCGCGGCGGCCGTGCTGTGGCTGTGCAGCCCCGGGGCCGGCTTCGTCACCGCGACAGCCCTCCCCGTCGACGGCGGCTTCACCGCCCACTGAGGTGTGAGGCCGGAGAGCCGGCCCCGTCCGCACCCTCTCCCCGGGCATCCGTCACCACCCCGCCTCATGGCGGCACACGAAACGTCCCCCGCGAACGGCAACACCCCTCCTGCCCTGCCGCGGTCGGGGCTGATCCGCCCAGCGATGCGAAGGCGTACCCATGTCCACTGAATCTGTGTCTGCTGTTCCACCCCCCAATGAACCGGGCGAGCCCTCCTCGGCGCCCACCAGACGGACCTTCATCGCCACCACCACAGCGGTGGGCGGCGTCGCCGTCGCGGGCGGCGTGATCGGAGGGTCCTTCCTCGTCGGCTCGGAGGAAGCGGCAGCGGCCGCGCCGCCGGCCGGCCGTGTGTCCCTGACGGTGAACGGCACCCGGCGGACGGTGACGGTCGACAACCGCACCTCGCTGCTGGACCTGCTGCGCGAGCACTTCGGTCTCACCGGTGCCAAGAAGGGCTGCAACGCCGGAGCGTGCGGTGCGTGCACGGTGCTGGTCGACGGGCAGCGCCACAACGCCTGCCTGACCCTCGCGGTGCGCCTGGAGGGCGCCGAGATCACCACCATCGAGGGCCTGGCCGACGGCGACCGGCTGCACCCTCTTCAGCAGGCGTTCATCGACGAGGACGCCTTCCAGTGCGGCTACTGCACCCCCGGCCAGATCATGTCCGGCGTCGGGTGCGTCAAGGAGGGCCACACGGGCTCCCCGGAGGAGATCCGGGAGTGGATGAGCGGCAACATCTGCCGCTGCGGCTGCTACGTGAAGATCGTGCGCGCCGTCGAGCAGAGCGCGGGGAAGTGAGCCATGCATCCGTTCTCCTACACCCGCGCCGCCGACACCCGCGAGGCCCTCGACGCCGGTCGCCGCGGGGGCCGTTACATCGCCGGCGGCACCACCCTCGTCGACCTGATGCGCGAGACCGTCGAGCGTCCCGAAACGATCGTCGACATCAGCGGGCTGCCGCTGCGCGAGGTCAGAGCCACCGAGCGCGGGGGCCTGCGGATCGGCGCCCTGGTCACGATGGCCGAGACCGCCGCCCACCCCAAGGTGCGCGCCCTGTACCCCGTCGTCTCCGAGTCGCTGGAGCTGAGCGCCTCCGCCCAGCTGCGGAACATGGCGACCATCGGCGGCAACATCATGCAGCGCACCCGCTGCACGTACTTCCGTGACGTGACCGCCGACTGCAACAAGCGTCAACCGGGCTCGGGTTGTGCCGCGCTGAAGGGCCACAACCGCACCCACGCGATCCTCGGCACCTCCGATGCCTGCGTGGCCACGCACCCTTCCGACGTCGCCGTGGCGTTCGCCGCCCTGGAGGCGACGGTGCACCTGCTGGGCCCGGACGGGGAGCGCCGTATCGCCTTCGCCGACTTCCTGCTGCGGCCGGGCAGCACGCCCCACCGCGAACAGGCCCTCCGGCAGGGCGAGTTGATCACGGCGGTGGAGATCCCGGCGCTGCCGCGTCCGCTGAAGTCGGGCTATCTGAAGGTCCGGGACCGGCAGTCGTACGAGTTCGCCCTGACGTCGACGGCCGTCGCGCTGCATGTGCGCGGCGGGGTGATCCGCGAGGCGAAGGCCGCCGCCGGCGGAGTGGGCACCGTGCCCTGGAAGCTGCCCGCCGTCGAGCGGCACCTGGTCGGTGAACGCCCCTCGGCGGCGTTGTGGGCGGCCGCCGCCGAGAAGGCGGCCGAAGGGGCACGCCCCCTCCAGCACAACCGGTTCAAACCCGAGTTGCTCAAACGGACCGTCGAGCGTCAGCTGCGCGTCGTGGGAGGTGCGAAGTGAGTCCCCAGCCCCAAGCCGCCGTCGGCGCCCCGCTGTCCCGAGTGGACGGGCGTCTGAAGGTCACCGGCCAGGCCCTGTACGCCGCCGAACACGACGTCGAGGGTGTCCTGCACGCGGTCATCGTCGACGCGAGCATCGGCGCGGGCCGCATCACCTCCGTCGACACCGGTGCCGCCGAGCAGCACCCCGGCGTACTGCGGGTGATCCACCACCGCAACGCGCCGCGGCTGCCGTACCGCGACAACCTTGGATCGAACAACCCGGAGGGCCGACGGCTGCGGGTCTTCCAGGACGACAAGGTCCTCTTCCACGGCCAGCCGGTCGCCGTCGTCATCGGCACCACCCTGGAGGCCGCGCAGCACGGCGCGAGCCTCGTCGAGGTCCGCTACGACGCGAAGAAGCCCTCGACCGACATGGCCGAGGCGAAGCCGGACGCGCCCACCAGGTACGCGCGGGGTGACGCCGAGGCGGCGTTGCGCACAGCGGCCGTACGACTCGACCTCGACTACCGCATGGCGCGCAACCACCACAACCCGATGGAACCGCACGCCACCATCGCCCGCTGGAACGGCGACAAGCTGACCGTGTGGGACAAGACCCAGTGGGTGGTGGGCACCCAGACCGAACTCTCCACGGTGTTCGACCTGCCCGTGGAGTCGGTGCGGGTCATCTCGCCGTTCGTCGGCGGCGGCTTCGGCAGCGGACTGCGCTGCTGGCCGCACACCGTGGTCGCCGCGCTCGCCGCCCGCGAGACGAAACGTCCCGTCAAAGTCGTCCTGACCCGCAGGCAGATGTACTTCGGCACCGGCTTCCGGCCCTCCTACGACTACCGCCTGCGCCTCGGCAGCGACCGGCGGGGCCGGCTGACCGCCATGGTGCACGAGATGGACGCGGAGACGTCGTCGTACGAGAAGTTCGACGAGGCCATCATGCGTGCCGGCCAGATGTTCTACAGCACGCCCAACGTCAGCCAGGAGTACCGCAAGGTGCCGCTGGACGTGAACACCCCGTTGTACATGCGGGGCCCCGGCTTCGCGAACGCGTCCTTCGCCATCGAGTCGGCGATGGACGAACTCGCGCACCGGCTCGGTGTCGACCCGATCGAACTGCGCCTGCGCAACGAGCCGGCCGAGGACGAGTCCAACGGGCTGCCCTGGTCCACGCGTCGACTGCGCGAGTGCTACTCCGTCGGTGCCCGGGAGTTCGGGTGGGAGCGGCGCAACCCGAAGCCCCGCTCGACGCGGGACGGCGACTGGCTGGTCGGGACGGGCATGGCCGCGGCCGTGTACGACCCCGGGCGTTTCCCCGGCCAGGCCCGGGTCCGCCTGGACGCGGACGGTACGGCCGTCGCCGAGGCGGCCACCAGCGACATGGGCCCGGGGACCTACACCGCCCAGACCCAGGTCGCCGCGGACGCCCTCGGGCTGACCATGCGCACGGTGACCTTCCGGCTCGGCGACTCCCGCTACCCGCCGACCCCGCCGCACGGCGGCTCGATGACCATGACCGTCGTCGGGTCCGCCGTCCTCGACGCGTGCGACAAGGTCCGCGGCCAGGCGATCAAGCTGGCGGTGGAGGACGAGGAGTCGCCGCTGTACGGCGTCAGGGCGGAGGACGTCGTCGTCCGCGGCGGCCGACTGCACGTACAGGGCAACCCGGCCCGCGGCGAGACCTACCAGCGGCTGCTGACCCGCAACAGGCTCACCCACCTCGAGGCCGAGGGCGCCTACGCCGGGGCGCCGGAGCCCGCGCGGCACTCGTACTTCTCCTACGGCGCGGTCTTCACCGAGGTGGGCGTCGACGCCACCCTCGGTCTGGTCCGGGTGCGGCGGATGCTCGGGGTGTACGACGTCGGCCGCATCATCAGCCCCAAACTGGCGGACAGCCAGGCGCTGGGCGGCATGGTCGGCGGCATCGGCCAGGCCCTGCTGGAGCACACGGTCACCGACCACCGCGACGGCCGGATCGTCAACGCCAACCTCGCCGACTACCTCGTCCCGGTCAACGCCGACATCCCCGACCTCAAGGCGATCTACCTGGAGGGCGAGGACCCCGAGGCCGACCCGCTCAAGGTCAAGGGGATCGGAGAGGTCGTCCAGGTCGGTGTGGCGGCCGCCATCGCCAACGCGGTGCACCACGCCACCGGCCGCCGCATCCGCGAACTGCCCATCACCGCGGAGGCGTTGATCTGAGCCGTCGGGCGCCCCTGGGCAGGCCAGCGAGGAGAAGCCCGGCGCCCAGGGCACTCCCTGCCCGTCCGGCGGTCGGTCCCCCCGTCCGGCTGCCGGACCTCCCAGGGCCGCAGCCGCGTTCCCGCCCCCGTGGAGCGCGGTGGCGGCCCTTCCCCACCCCCACGGAGACAGGCCCATGCTCAACATCGCGGACACACTGCACCGCTGGTGCCGCGCGGCACGCCCCTTCGCCCTGGCCACCGTCGTCGGCGTCCACGGCAGCGCACCCCTGCCGACCGGTACGTCGGTCGCGGTGGATCCGGACGGCAACGCGATCGGCAGCATCTCCGGTGGCTGCGTCGAGGGCGCCGTCTACGAGCTGTGCCGACAGGTACTCGACGAGGGGGGCGCGCCCAGGCGCGCCTGGTTCGGTTACTCCGACGACGACGCCTTCGCGGTCGGACTGACCTGCGGCGGCGAACTCGACGTCCTGGTCCAGCGCGTCGACCCCGCGGCGCAGCCCCACCTGGCTGCCGCCTTCGACGAGGCCCGCCGGGGCAGGCCCACCGCTGTGGCACAGGTCGTCGACGGTCCCGAGGAACTCCTCGGCCGTACCCTGTGTGTCCTCGGCGACGCCGACGCGGCCCACGGAACCCTGGACGCCGGCGCGCTGGACCGGACGGTGACGGCACAGGCCGTGGCCCTCCTGCGAGCCGGACGCACCGCTCGCGTCGAGATCGGCGGCGACGCGGACACCTGCCCCGAGAAGCTGTCCGTACTCGTCCACGTCCACGCGTCCCGGCCACGCCTGCTGATCTTCGGTGCCGTCGACTTCGCCGCGGCCCTCTGCCGGATCGGACACTTCCTGGGCTACCGGGTCACCGTGTGCGACGCGCGACCGGTCTTCGCCACCGCGGCCCGGTTCCCGGAGGCGGACGAGGTCGTGGTCGACTGGCCCCACCGGTACCTGGAACGCACCCGGGTCGACGCCCGCACCGCGATCTGAGTCCTCACTCACGACGCCAAGTTCGACATCCCCCTGCTGCGCCTCGCCCTCGACCTGCCCGTCGGCTACGTCGGCGCGATGGGGTCCCGGCGCACCCACGACGAACGCCTGCGACGCCTGCGCGAAGCCGGTGTGCCCGAGGCCCGGCTGGCCCGGCTGCGCTCACCGATCGGGCTCGACCTCGGCGCCCGCACCCCCGAGGAGACAGCCGTCTCCATCACCGCGGAGATCATCTCCCACGCCCACCACGCCACCGGCCTGCCCCTGTCCCACGGCACGGGACCGATTCACGGACCGCTCGTCCGACACCAGGCCGACGGCCGGAGCACCCCCCACCCCGCCGCACGCGTCGGCGTGGACCGCTGAGCCGACCGGTCACGAGGACGACCGGGACACCAGCTCCGTCGCCAGGACCACCTGCCGGCGCTCCAGCCCGCGGGACGCGAGGGGGCGGCGGTCGGCGACCTCCGTGAGGAGGAGGTCGATCATCCGGCGGCCCATCTCCTCTATGGGCTGGCGCACGCTGGTGAGGGGCGGCTCCATGTGGCGGGCGATGGCCGAGTCGTCGTAGCCGACGAGCGCCACGTCGTCGGGGATGCGGCGCCCCGCCTCGCGCAGCGCCTGGCGGGCACCGGCCGCGGTGACGTCGGAGGCGGCGAAGACCGCGTCCAGGCCCGGGTCGCGCTCCAGCAGCGCCGCCATGGCGCGATGGCCGCCCTCCTCCGTGAAGTCGCCCGGCTCGATCAGCGCCTCGTCCGCCCCGAGGCCCGCGTCGATCAGGGCCTCGCGGTAGCCGTCGATGCGGCGCTGGGCGCCGTACACGTCGAGGCGGCCGGTGATGTGGGCTATCCGGCGGCGGCCCCGGGACAGCAGGTGTTCCACGGCCTGCCGGGCACCGCCGTAGTTGTCCGAGTCGACCGACGGCAGCGTCTCCGCCGACGATCGCGGACCACTGATCACCGCCGGGATCTCCAGCTGGGCGAGGAGGTCCGGCAGCGGGTCGTCGGCGTGCACCGACACCAGCAGGACGCCGTCCACCCGGTGCGCCGCCAGGTACTGGGCGAGGCGGCGGCGTTCACGGTCGCTGCCCGCGAAGATCAGCAGCAGCTGCATCTCCGTGTCCCCCAGCGCGGCCCCGACCCCCTTCAGCATGTCCGAGAAGTACGGTTCCGCGAAGAACCGGGTCTCCGGCTCGGGCACGACCAGCGCGATCGCGTCCGTGCGGTTGGCGGCGAGGGCGCGGGCCGCGGTGTTCGGCACGTAGCCGAGCTCGGCGACCGCCGCCTCGACGGCCGCGCGGGTCGCGTCACTGACCCGGGGCGAACCGTTGATCACCCGGGAGACCGTGCCGCGGCCGACACCGGCGCGCGCCGCCACCTCTTCGAGGGTGGGCCGGCCACCGCTTCGGCCCCGCGCTCCGTGGCTTGCCATGGGCTCCGCCTTCCCCTCCACACCCGCACTCTGCGACTGGCCTGGAATTTAACAGGCCCGTCAGCTGTAGTGACCGCTCCCGGCGGCTCGCCGTCCTCGGCGTTCCGCTTCGGCCCGACGAGCCGGTCCGGCCGCCGCCGGCTGGCCGGATACCGACGACCGGGGTCGCAACGGGGTCCGACCCGGGTCCAGTTAACGTCCCGATAACTGAACGCATATCTCGCTGCCCGGTCCCTTGACACCCCCGCCGCTACCGGGGACTCTTCAACACATCACTGGTGGGAGCGCTCCCACACTACCTGACACATACACAACCCGCACGTTCCCCGCCCGAGCCGCAGCGAGCAAAAACGGGTCCAACCATGCAGTTGGCCGGGGGGTCGGCACGTCAGGGCAACAGGAGGACGACATGCGAGCACGCATCCGAACCGCCCGCAAGGCGATGGTCCTCGCGGCCGCCGCGTCGCTGGGCGCCGGGCTGCTGGCCGGCTGTGCCGACGACGGCAAGAGCAACGGCTCAGGCTCCTCGGACGGCGACAGCGGCGGCAAGACGACGATCTCGGTGGGGCTCTTCGGCACCATGGGCTTCAAGGAAGCCGGTCTCTACGCCGAGTACGAGAAGCTCAACCCGAAGATCAAGATCGCCGAGAACGTCGTCGAGCGGAACGAGAACTACTACCCGGCGCTGCTGAACCACCTGACCACCAACAGCGGTCTGCTGGACGTCCAGGCCGTCGAAGTCGCCAACATCGCCGAGGTCACGGCCACCCAGGCCGACAAGCTCGAGGACATGTCGAAGGCTCCGGGCGTGGACAAGAGCAAGTGGCTGCCCTGGAAGTGGCAGCAGGCCACCACCAAGGACGGCAGGACCATCGGCCTCGGCACCGACGTCGGCCCCATGGCGATCTGTTACCGAACGGACCTCTTCAAGCAGGCCGGCCTGCCCACCGACCCCGCCGAGGTGGGCAAGCTGTGGGCCGGCGACTGGGCCAAGCTCGTCGACGTCGGCGAGCGCTACAAGGCGAAGGCTCCCAAGGGCACCTTCTTCATGGACTCCCCCGGCGGTCTGATCCAGGCGATCATCGGCAGCGAGAAGGAGAAGTTCTACGACGCCTCAGGGAAGGTCATCTACAAGACCAACCCGGCCGTCAAGGCCGCCTTCGACCTGACCTCCGAGGCCGCCGAGAAGGGCCTCGTCCAGTCGCAGACGCAGTTCCAGCCGGGCTGGAACTCCACGATCGCCAACAACAAGTTCGCCACCATCGCCTGCCCGCCGTGGATGCTGGGCACGATCAAGGGCAACTCCAAGCCGGACGCGGCCGGCAAGTGGGCCGTGGCCGAGGCGCCCAAGGGCGGCAACTGGGGCGGCACCTTCCTCACCGTGCCGAAGAGCGGCAAGAACGTGAAGGAAGCCCAGAAGTTCGTGACCTGGCTGACCGCGCCGGAGCAGCAGGCGAAGCTGTTCAAGGTGCAGGCCAGCTTCCCGAGCGCCCCGTCCACCTACACCATGCCCGAAGTGACCGGCGCGACGAACGAGATGACCGGTGACCAGAAGATCGGCCCGATCTTCGCGGAGGCCGCCAAGGCCGCCCCGGTCCAGGTGATCGGCCCGAAGGATCAGATCATCATGCAGGGCCTGACGGACAACGGCGTGATCCTGGTGACGAAGGGCAAGTCGGCCAAGGAGGCCTGGGACTCGGCGATCAAGACCATCGACAACAAGCTGGACCAGTGACCCGTATGGCCACCCGTCACGACACCGCCGCGCCCCCCGCGAAGGGGGGCGCGGCCCCGGGCCGCCCGCCCGGGGACGCCGACGCCGAGAAGGCGCGGCGGCGCCGGGACCGGCTGTCCCGGCGCTGGCAGCGGGACATCCGCTGGAGCCCCTACGCCTTCGTCTCGCCGTTCTTCCTGCTGTTCCTCGCGTTCGGCCTGTTCCCGCTGCTCTACACGGGATGGGCCTCGCTGCATCAGGTGGAGCTGACCGCGCCGACCGACATGAACTGGGTCGGGCTGCGCAACTACACCCGGATCTTCGACGACGACTTCTTCTGGAACGCGGCGAAGAACACCCTGACCATCGGCATCATCTCCACCGTCCCGCAGCTGCTGATGGCGATGGGCATCGCCCACATCCTCAACTACAAGCTGCGGGCCTCGACGTTCTTCCGGGTCGCGATGCTCGCGCCGTACGCGACGTCGATCGCCGCGGCCTCGCTGGTGTTCGTGCTGCTCTTCGGCCGTGACTACGGCATGATCAACTGGGCGCTCGACATGGTCGGCATCAACCCGGTCGACTGGCAGAACGACAAGTGGCCCTCGCAGATCGCCGTCTCGACGATCATCATCTGGCGCTGGACCGGCTACAACGCGTTGATCTACCTCGCCGCGATGCAGGCGATCCCGCAGGACCTGTACGAGTCGGCGGCCCTGGACGGGGCCAACCGCTGGCAGCAGTTCATCCACGTGACGCTGCCGGCGCTGCGCCCGACGATCCTGTTCACCTGTGTCGTGTCGACGATCGGCGCCAGCCAGGTCTTCGGCGAGCCGCTGCTGTTCGACGCCAACAAGGGCACGTCCGGCGGCGCGGAGCACCAGTTCCAGACGCTCGGCCTGTACCTGTACGAGCAGGGCTGGGTCGCCCAGCACCTGGGCCGGGCCTCGGCGATCGCCTGGACGATGTTCCTCATGCTGATCGTCATCGGCATCGTCAACTACGTCATCTCGCGCCGGCTGCGCGCCAGTAGTTAAGGAGTTCCGGCCGTGACGACGACTGTGACGCCCCCCGACGCGCCGCCGCCCGGCGCGGCGCCCGCGAACAAGTCCAAACGCCCCCGTCTGCCGAAGTCCGCCCGGGCGGGCGGGCAGCTGCACGGCGGCCCGATCGCGTACGCGATCCTCATCGTGTTCACCATCGTCTCGCTGTTCCCGCTGGTGTGGACGGCGATCGCCGCCTCGCGTGACAACCAGCGCCTCGCGCAGACACCGCCGCCGTTCTGGTTCGGCTCGGGGCTGTTCGACAAGCTGGAGATCGCCTGGAAGGACGCCAACCTCGGCGAGGCGTTCCTCAACACCACGATCGTGGCGGGGGTTTCCTCGCTGACCATCGTCTTCCTGTCGACGATCGCCGGTTTCGCCTTCGCCAAGCTGCGGTTCCGGGGCCGCGGCGCGCTGATGCTGATCGTGATCGGCACGATGATGGTGCCGCCCCAGCTGAGCGTGATCCCGCTGTACATGATGGTCGCGAAGCTGGACTGGACCGACCAGTTGCAGGCGGTGATCTTCCCGTCGCTGGTGAGCGCGTTCGGTGTGTTCTTCATGCGGCAGTACCTGATCCAGGCGCTGCCGGACGAGATCATCGAAGCGGCCCGGGTGGACGGCGCGAGCAGCTGGCGCGTGGTGTGGCACGTGGTGTTCCCGGCCGCGCGACCCGCGATGGCCGTGCTCGGGATGCTGACGTTCGTGCAGACCTGGAACGACTTCATGTGGCCGTTCCTGGTGCTGACCCAGATGGGCAATCCGACCGTGCAGGTCGCGATCGCGGGCCTCGGCCGCGGCTACACGCCCGACCAGTCCCTGATCATGGCGGGCGCGCTGCTGGGCACGCTGCCGCTGCTGTTGGTCTTCGCGATCTTCGGCAAGCAGATCGTGGGCGGCATCATGCAGGGCGCCGTCAAGGGCTGACGCCCTCGCCCGCTCGTCCAGGGGGCCGGGTCAGCGCCGCCCCGGCCCCTGCTCCTCCCCCTCCTCCCCCTCTCCCCTCCCCCTCTCTCCTCCCCCTCCACCTGTCGGTCTCCACGACCCCCAATGGGAGCGCTTCCATGCCTGACTCCGAGAACCCGGCCACCCCGGTGACCTTCCCCCCCGCCTTCCTCTGGGGCGCGGCGACCTCCGCGTACCAGATCGAGGGTGCGGTGCGGGAGGACGGCCGTACGCCGTCGATCTGGGACACCTTCAGCCATACGCCGGGCAAGACGGCCGGCGGCGACCACGGTGACATCGCTGTCGACCACTACCACCGCTACCGCGACGACGTGGCGCTGATGGCGGAGCTGGGCCTGGGCGCCTACCGCTTCTCCGTCTCGTGGTCGCGGGTGCAGCCGACCGGGCGGGGCCCGGCCGTCCAGAAGGGCCTGGACTTCTACCGCCGGCTCGTGGACGAGCTGCTGTCCAAGGGCGTCAAGCCGGCCGTCACCCTCTACCACTGGGACCTGCCGCAGGAGCTGGAGGACGCGGGCGGCTGGCCCGAGCGCGACACGGCGTACCGCTTCGCGGAGTACGCGCAGATCGTCGGCGAGGCGCTGGGCGACCGCGTGGAGCAGTGGATGACGCTCAACGAGCCGTGGTGCAGCGCGTTCCTGGGCTACGCCTCGGGAGTGCACGCCCCGGGCCGTACGGATCCGGCGGCCTCGCTGCGGGCCGCGCACCACCTGAACCTGGCGCACGGGCTGGGCGCGTCCGCGCTGCGGTCGGTGATGCCGGCCCGCAATACGGTCGCGGTCAGCCTCAACTCCGCGGTGGTCCGGCCGCTTTCGCAGGACCCGGCGGACCTGGCGGCGGCCCGGAAGATCGACGACCTGGCCAGCGGGGTCTTCCACGGGCCGATGCTGCACGGCGCCTACCCGGAGTCGCTGTACGTGGCGACGGCGAGCCTCACGGACTGGGACCACGTCCTGGACGGCGACCTGGCGCTGATCAACCAGCCGCTGGACGCGCTGGGCCTCAACTACTACACACCCACGCTGGTCTCGGCGGCCGACCCGAAGGCGAAGGGGCCGCGCGCCGACGGCCACGGATCGAGCGACCACTCGCCGTGGCCGGCCGCCGACGACGTGGCCTTCCACCAGACGCCGGGCGACCGCACCGAGATGGACTGGACGATCGACCCGACCGGCCTGCACGAGCTGATCATGCGCTACACCCGGGAGGCGCCGGGCCTGCCGCTGTACATCACCGAGAACGGCGCGGCCTACGACGACAAGATCGACTCCGACGGCCGGGTGCACGACCCGGAGCGCGTCGCCTACCTCCACGGCCACCTGTCGGCGGTCCGCCGCGCGATCACCGACGGCGCGGACGTCCGCGGCTACTTCCTGTGGTCGCTGCTGGACAACTTCGAGTGGGCGTACGGCTACGGCAAGCGCTTCGGCGCGGTGTACGTGGACTACGCGACGCTGGAGCGCACGCCGAAGACCAGCGCCCGCTGGTACGGGCGGGCGGCCCGCACGGGGACGCTGCCCGAGGTCTCGGCGGTCTGACCACCGGGAGAGGGGGGACGGGGCGCGGCACGATTAGGGGAGTGCCGCGCCCCGCTGGTCACGCCTTCGTGAGGAGGCGGCGCGTGGTCTCCACGCCCCACGGGTCCAGGGAGAGCAGGCGGTCGCTGGAGGCCATCAGTCCGCCGGTGGACTCCACGTGGGCCGCCCACCGTTCGCGGGTCTCGACGGCCGGGCGGGCCATCAGGCAGTCGGGATCGTTGGTCCAGAGGCGACCGTGCTGCCACTGGCGGGCGGCGCCGGTGAACTCGGCCGGGTCCTGGCCCGGTTGGGAGTAGTCGTCGGCTTCGGGGCGGCGGTGCGGGGCCGTGTCCGGGCTGACGCGCATCGCGTCGAACAGGCCGATGGAGGGCAGGAGAGGCGCCCCGCAACCCAGGAGGTACGAGTCGGCGCCGATCGCCTCGCGGATCAGGCGGATGCCGGAGCGGTAGGCCGTGAGCGCGTCGGTGTCGGCGTGGCGTACGCCGTCCAGGGCGCCGGCGTAGAGGAAGTCGACCTTGAAGTAGTCGTAGCCCTCGGCGCGCAGGGTGGTGAAGACCTCGGTCAGGTACGCGGCGGCGCCGGGGTGGGTGGTGTCCAGGACGCGCAGGTCGTGGCCCCAGTTGCGGCCGGCGTGCGCGAAGCCGCCGGCGGTGTCGCGGACCAGCCAGTCGGGGTGCTCGGCGGCCAGGTCGCTCGCCGGGTCGACGAGGAACGGGGCCGTCCAGATGCCGGCGCGGCGGCCGCGGGAGCGGATCTTCTCGGCGATTCCGGCGCGGGAGCGGAAGCGGCCGGAGAGGGTGAGCCAGTCGCCGAGGGCCCGCTGGTAGCCGTCGTCGATCTGGACGACGTCGACGGGCAGGTCGAGGGTGTCCATCGCGCGGAGGTTCTCGTGGATGTCGTCCTCGGTGACGGCCGTGAAGTACTCGTACCAGGAGCACCAGACGGTCGGTGCCGGGCGCGGCGCGTCGAGTCCGAGGCCGCGGGCCCACTCGCCCAGCACCGACTGGATGTCCGGGCCCGTCCACTCCTTCACCGGGCCGTCCGCGCCGATCTCCGCCACCCCGTCCCGCACGGCGAGCCGGATCGACGGCACCTCGCGCGTCGGCTCGGCCGCCGCCCACAGCCGGACCGGTGAGCCGTCGCCGGGGTCGAGCGCGAGCAGGCCCTCGCCCTGGAAGGTGCCGGCGGGGACGGTGACGCCCGGGCGGTAGCAGACGGTCGCCCAGTTGGCGTTCGTCGGGCGGTACGGCGTCGCGCCGAGGGCGTAGGCGCCGCTGGGGCTCCAGGACTGCCAGCCCTCCTCGTGGACCCTGGCCTTGCGGGGGTCCACCGGCACGGCGGCGACGGGGGTGAAGGGGTGGTGCACGGTGGTCTCTTTCGGATGCGGGCGGGTCAGCCCTTGTTGGCGCCCAGGGTCAGGCCGCTGACGAACTGCCGCTGGAGCACGAAGTACACGATCAGGGTGGGGATCGCGGTGAGCAGGGCGCCGGCGGCGACGAGGTTGGGGTCGGTGAAGTACTGCCCGGAGAGGTTGTTCAGCGCCGAGGTGATCGGCATGTTCTCGCCGGTGGAGATCAGCACGATGGCCCAGAAGAAGTCGTTGTAGATCCAGATGGAGAGCAGGGTGGCCAGGGCGGCCATCGCGGGCTTGCACAGCGGCAGCACGATCTGCCAGTACAGCCGCCACACCGAGGCACCGTCGACCAGCGCGGCCTCGGTCAGCTCGTGCGGCAGCGAGCGCATGTAGTTGCTGAGCACGAACGCGCAGAAGCCCGACTGGAACGCCACGTGGATCAGCACCAGGCCGAGCGCGGAGTCGTAGAGCTTGCCGCTCATGGTGATGCCGGGCAGGTCGATCAGCAGGTACAGCCGGTACAGCGGCGTGATGATCACCTGCTGGGGCAGCAGGTTGCCGGCCGTGAAGACCAGCAGCAGCGCCAGGTTGAGACGGAAGTCGAAACGGCTGACGTAGAAGGCGACCATCGACGACAGCAGCAGCGTCAGCAGCACCGCCGGCACGGCGATGAGCAGCGTGTTGCCGAAGTAGTGCAGCATGTCCGACTGCGTGAAGGCGTTGGTGAAGTTGTCGAGGCTGAGCTTGTCGGGCCAGGAGACATAGCCCTTCTCGCTGGTCTCCCCGTACGGGCGCATCGCCGCGAGCAGCGCCCACAGCAGCGGCGCCAGCCAGGCCAGGGCCGTGACGACGAGGAAGGTGTGCAGCAGGATCCGGGCGGGGCGGATCGGGGTGCGCTGCTTGACCGGTGCGCTCACGGTGCTCACGCTTGCCGCTCCTTCCGGAAGGTCGCGATCAGGTACGGGATGATCACGGCGAGGGAGATCACCAGCAGGACGACCGCGATGGCGGAGCCGTATCCGATGCGGCTGGACTCGCCGATGATGTTGTTGGTCACCAGGATCGACAGCAGTTCGGTGCCCTGGGCGCCCTTGTTGAAGACGAAGACCAGGTCGAAGGCGCGCAGCGCCTCGATGATCGTGACGACCAGGACGACGGTGTTGGTCGGGCGCAGGGTGGGGAAGATGACGTTCTTGAACGTCTGCCACTCGTTGGCGCCGTCCAGGGCGGAGGCCTCGCGCAGGGCGGGGTCGACGCTCTTCAGGCCGGCCAGGTAGAGGATCATCATGTAGCCGGTGTGGCGCCAGGAGGCGGCGACGAGGATCGCCCAGAGGTTGAGGTCCGGGTCGCCGATCCAGTCGATGTAGTGGCCGGGCTTGTTGGCGCCGATGAGGCTGTTGATCAGGCCCGTGTCCGGGTTGTAGACCAGCTGCCAGACGAAGCCGATCACCGCCATCGAGACCACGACCGGCAGGAAGAACGCGGTCTGGTAGACGCGGCTGAAGCGGATCCGCTTGTCCAGCTGCACGGCGAGGAACAGGCCGAACGGCGTGGGCAGCAGGATGAGCACGACGAACCAGATCACGTTGTGCTCGACGGCGGGCCAGAACTGCGGGTTGTTGGTGAACAGTTCCCTGAAGTTCTGCAGGCCGACCCACTGGATGGAGTCGAAGCCGATGCCGTCCCAGGTGGTGAAGGCCAGGGCGATCGAGGCCAGGGCCGTGACCCAGACGAGGGCCACGTGCAGGATCGTCGGCAGCCCGGCCATCAGGCCGAGCGTGATGCGGTCACGGCGGGTGAGCAGCCGCTTGTGCCCGTGGGGCGCCTTGGCGGGTTCTGACGTGGGGGCGGGCCCCGGAACCGGCGTGGTGGCCGGCTCCGGAGCCTTCGCGGGGGTGGCGGTCATGTCGGATCCGAGTCGTCGATTCTCCGTTTCCGGTCAGGAGGAGGCGAAGATCGTCTTCTTCTGGCGCTCGATCGACGAGAGGATGCTGTCGATGTTCTTCGGGTTGCGGATGAAGTTCTGCAGCGCGGGCTGCATCACCGTGGAGGTGAAGTCCGGCCGGGAGTCACGGTCCATGAACTGCGTCAGGCTCTTCGCGCCGGAGATCATCTCGTAGGCCTTCTTCTGCAGCGCGCTGTAGGAGGAGGTGTCCGCCTTGGTGGAGGCCGCCACCACGTTCGGGTCCGACTTCAGGTAGATCTCCTCGGCCTCCGGCGTGCCCAGGTACTCCAGCAGCTCGACCGCGCCCGCCTTGTTCTTCGGGGCCTTGGAGAGCATGAACCCGTCGGTCGGCGCCTCGACGGTGTCCTGTCCGAAGGCGGGGTCGATCTCCGGGAAGGCGAAGAAGTCCAGATCCTCCAGATCGGCCTTGTCGGTGAACTGCTGGCCCACGAACGTGCCCAGCAGGTACATGCCCGCCTTCTTCGCCACCAGCGTCTGCGCCGCGTCCTGCCAGGTACGGCCCACCGCGCCCTCCTGGTGGAAGGGCAGGATCTCCGTCCAGTGGTCGAAGACCTTGCGCACCTTGGCGTCCGTCCAGGACGCCTTGCCCGCCATCAGCTCCACGTGGAAGTCGTAGCCGTTGGTGCGGAAGTTGATCTGGTCGAAGGTGCCCATCGCAGGCCAGGCGTCCTTGTCGCCGAAGGCGATCGGCACCAGCCCGTCCTTCTGCATCCGCTTGCACAGGGCGACGAAGTCGTCCCACGTGGTGGGCACCTCGTAGCCGTGCTGGGCGAAGACGCTCTTGCGGTAGAACACCGCCCACGGGTACGTGTACAGCGGCACGAAGTAGTACTTGCCGTCCTCGCCCTTGGAGAGCTTCTTCATCGCCTCGGGGAAGTTCCCGCCGATCTTCTGCCACACGTCGTCGATCGGGGTGGCGAGCTTCTTCGCCGCGAAGAACTGCATCCGGTAGCCCGCGAACCACGTGAACACGTCGTCCGGCGTGCCCTGCAGATACGAGTTGATCTGCTCCTGGAAGGTGTTGTGGTCCTTGGTGTTGACGTCGACCTTGATCCCGGACTTCTTCGTGAAGGCCGCGTAGATCTCCGCGAACGCCTTCTTCGGCACCGCGTCCGAGGAGTTGGAGCCCAGGCTGACCGTCTTCGGGTCGGCGGCGGAGCCGCTGCCGCCGCAGGCGGACAGCAGGGGTATGCCCACGCCGAGCAGGGCCGCACCGCCTATGCCACGCAGCACCGTGCGGCGGCCGGGGGCGGGGAGGGAGGGTCCGGGGAGGGAGAGGTCGTGCATGAACGGCTCCTGAGGGCAGGGTTCGGTCATGAGGGTGTGGCGTGAAATCCAGTCGCAATCGACCAGAAATCAACTTGACCGAACACGGTGGCGCAATAACAGCCGTATGTCCGGTCATGCGTCAAGAGCCGTTCCGTGCATTTGTCGAAACGTGACCGACCCGTGCGCCCGACGAGTCAGGAGTGCTTGAAGGCGGCGGCCGGCCTGCCGGGCCGTCGGCGTCGCAGCTGCCGGTGTCCCCGGCTCGCGGGGGCACGGCCGTCCACCTGGATCCAGATCCGCACCTCGGTCCCGCCGAGCACCGAGGAGCCGATGCGCAGGTCCCCGCCGGTCGACTCCGCGAGCCGGCGCACGATGTCCAGGCCCAGCCCGGTCGAGCCGTCGCTCCCGGAGCCACGGCCCCGCGCCATCGCCGCCTTCGGGTCGGGTATGCCCGGGCCCGCGTCGGAGACGAGGACGATCACCGCGTCCTCGGCGTTGTGCACGTCGACCGCGAAGGCGGTGCCCTCCGGGGTGTGCCGGAAGACGTTGCCGAGCAGCGCGTCGAGCGCGGCCGCCAGGTCGGCGCGGGCCACGGGTATGCGCACCGGCCGGTCGGCCCCGGCCACCCGCCACGTACGGCCCTCGTCCTCCGCGAGCGCCGACCAGAAGGCCATCCGTTCCCGCACCACCTCGGCGGCGTCGCACCCGGCTCCCGGACCGGCCGCGGCCGTCTGCGGCTTGGCCTCCCGGGCCGTGCGGATGATCGTGTCAACCTCGCGCTCCAGCTGCTCGACCGCGCTCCGGGTCTGGTCGGCGGCCGGTCCCTCGCCGAGCGAGGCGGTGTTGAGCCGCAGCACGGTCAGGGGCGTGCGCAGCCGGTGGGAGAGGTCGGCCGCCAGCTCCCGCTCGTTCGCCAGGAGCTGGACGACCTGGTCGGCCATGGAGTTGAACGCGACGGCGGCCAGCCGCAGCTCGGTCGGGCCCTCCTCCGGCACCCGGGCGCCGAGCCTGCCCTCCCCCAGTTCACGCGCCCCGTCGACCAGGCGCTTGGCGGGCCGGACCATCCGCACGCCCAGCCGGTCGGCGACCGCGACCGACCCGAGGACGAGCGCGACACCGACTCCGGCGAGCACCGCCCAGGCCGTGCCCACGCCGTTGGTGACCTCGGCCTGCGGCACGTACACCTCGACGACCGCGATCTCGCCGGTGCTGAGCGCGACCGGCTGGAGCAGCGTCGAGCCGCCGGGGACGCCGGTGGTGGAGGCGCGGCCCAGCTTCCGGACGGCCGCGATGTCCTCGTCGGCGGCGCGCTGCCGCCCGAGTTCCAGGGCCTCCTGGCCGTCGCCCGCCGGTATGTGCACGGCCATGCCGGCATCGGATCCGGCGGCGGCGACGACCCGCTCCAGCTGGTCGTGGTCGGTGGTGATGGACAGGGCGGGGGCGACGGCCGCGGCCTCCCGCTCGGCGTTGGAGAAGGCACGGTCCCGTGCCATCTCGCGGATGACGAGTCCGAGCGGCACCGCGAAGGCGAGCACGACCATGGTCGTCACCGCCAGCGCCACCTTGACCAGCGCCCACCTCATCGCGGCGCCTCCGCCCCCGGCGGTTCGAGCTTCACACCGACGCCCCTGAGGGTGTGCAGATAGCGCGGGCTGGCGGCCGTCTCCCCCAGTTTCCGCCGCAGCCAGGACAGATGGACGTCGATGGTCTGGTCGTCGCCGTACGACTGCTGCCAGACCTCGGCGAGCAGTTCCTTGCGGGGGACGACGACTCCGGGCCGGCGGGCCAGGAAGGCGAGCAGGTCGAACTCGCGGCGGGTGAGGTCGAGCCGGGCGCCGTCCAACTCGGCCTGGCGGCGCAGCGGGTCGACGGTCAGGCCGCCGACCCGGAGCACCGGGGAGGGCTGCCCTTCCCCGGAGCCGGAGCGGGCACGGCGCAGCACGGCCGCCATGCGGGCGGAGAGGTGCTCGACGGAGAAGGGCTTGGTCAGGTAGTCGTCCGCTCCCGCGTTGAGCAGCCGGACGATCTCCGCCTCGTCGTCCCGGGCGGTGGCGACGATCACCGGCACGTCCGTGATGCCGCGCAGCATCTTCAGGGCCTCGGACCCGTCGAGGTCGGGCAGTCCGAGGTCCAGGATCACCACGTCGAAGCGGACATGGGCGACCTCGCGCAGCGCCTCCAGTGCCGTACCGACGCTGCGCACCGCGTGCGAGGCGTCGGTCAGGTGCCGGATGAGCGCCGAGCGTACGAACTGGTCGTCCTCGACCACGAGCACACTTGCCATGCGCCGCACCGTACGCCATCTCGAACAGCCGGGTGCGGGCCTGTGGACAACTCCGCGGTTGTGGACAACGGGCCCCTGCGTGACGCCCGTTCTGGACAGCGCGTGGGGCGCGTGAGGCAGGATGGCCCGCGATGCGCAGAGGACTCGTACACCTGCTGGCCTGGCTGCTCGCCACGGGCGCGGCGGTCACGCTGTCGTGGTGGGGCGTCCACACGGTGATGGCGGGCACGGCCTACGACCCGCCGCGCGCCCTGCCCATCAAGGCCGCCGACGCGGCCCCGCGGGAGCCCAAGCCGCTCGCGACGCCGACGGAGCGGACGCCTCCGCCTAAGCGGACGCCCCCGAGCGCCCCGCCGACGACGTCGAAGCCGACCCCCGCCCCCACTCGGACGCCCCCCAGCCCCTCTCCCGCCGCCACCGGCCGGGTCAGGAGCTACGACACCGACGGCGGCCGGGCGGTGTTCGACCTCGGGAGGACGTCCGCCTCCCTCGTCTCGGCGACTCCCGGCGCGGGCTGGTCGATGCAGGTGTGGAAGACGGAGTCGTGGATCCGCGTGGAGTTCTCCTCGGGCGCGGACCGGGTGTCGGTGTTCTGCACCTGGCACGACGGGCCGCCGCGCGTGGAGATCGGGACCTACTGAGCGCCGGACCCGGGGCCCGTGAGCCCCACTCGGCTACTGGAACGCCGACGCGGGCGGCGCCGGGGAGGCCACCGCAGCGAGATCCGTGACGGGCACGGCCCCGCCGGTGAAGTGGGTGAGCGTCCTGCCGTGCTCGACCCGGCCCGGGTGCGGGTCGGAGGCGGCGCGGCGGGTCAGTTCGGCGACGGGCAGCGGGAGGTCGGAGGCGACCAGGACGGCGTTGCCGAAGCGCTTGCCGCGCAGCACCGTCGGGTCGGCGACCAGCGCGAGCTGCTCGAAACGGGCGGCGGCGGTGGCGATCTGGCCGCGCAGGTGGGTCAGCGGCGGCCCGTCGGCGAGGTTGGCGGCGTGGACACCGCCGGGCTTGAGGGCCCTGCGGACGTCGTCGAGGAACTCCGTCGAGGTCAGGTGGGCCGGTGTCCGGGCGCCGCTGAACACGTCGGTGATGACGAGGTCGGCCCAGCCGTCCGGCACCTTGGCGAGTCCCTCGCGGGCGTCGACGGACCGCACCCGGATCCGCGCGTTCGGGTCCAACGGCAGCTCGCGGCGGACCAGTTGCACGAGGGCGGCGTCCCGTTCGACGACCTGCTGGGTGGAGCGGGGCCGGGTGGCGGCGACGTACCGGGCGAGGGTGAGCGCGCCGCCGCCGAGGTGCACGGCGTGCACGGGCCGGCCCGGCGGGGCGACGAGGTCGATGACATGCCCGAGCCGGCGCTGGTACTCGAAGGACAGGTACGCCGGGTCGTCCAGGTCGACGTGCGACTGCGGGGCCCCGTCGATCACGAGGGTCCAGGCCCGGGCCCGCTCGCGGTCGGGGATCAGCTCGGCGAGCCCGCCGTCGACGCTCTCGACGACGGCCTCCGCACCGGCTCGGCGCCGCCCGCTCCTGGACTTTCCCATGGGGGCATTATCAGGGGCGAGCCGTCGAGCAGGGCATGCGCTCCGCGCCGACCGGCGCCCGGGGCCCGGCGCCTCAGCGGCAGCCGTCCGCCGCCCTGATCGTCCGGGCCGCCTCCCCGAGGGCCCGGCGCAGCACCGCGGGGTCCGTCGCGAGGTCCGCCTCCCCGGGCGGGAGCAGCCAGTCCGAGCCCGCCACGGGGGGTTCGGGCGCCAGGGTCAGTCCGCGTCCGTCGGTCTCCGTGCACGTGCTCCCGGGCACGTCCCATGCCGCGGCCGTGCCCGGCGGTACCAGGAACCCCAGGGTGGCGCCCCCGTCGTGGTGCAGGACGGGTCCCACCGCTTCCGCTGTCCCGCGCCGCAGGATGTCGACCGCCTCCAGCCCCTGCCGCGCCGGCACCGTCACCACATCGCAGCCGGCCGCCGGTGTGCTCGGCGGCGTTCGATGATCGTTGATCCGGCTGGTCTCCATCCCGGCCTCCACCACGAAAACCCCTGCTTGGACGAGCGGTCGGGAGTCGGGGGCCTCCCGGTCCGCAGGGTTCAACGCGTGAGGCCGTCAACGGCTACGGAGGAAGTCAGCCGCAAAGGATGGCACTTCATGGCAGATCACGGATGAGATATCCGGTTTGTAGCCAAACCCAGCGTGGTGGCTCCGACACAGCAGGTACGTTCTTGCCCGCCGGACACAGGGCAGGCCATGCTGACAACACGCACAAGTCACCCCGAATCCGGCATGGTTCGACGGTTCGCACGAGAGGACCCGGCCATGGCGTCGTCAGCGGTGACCTCGTCTCAACCCAACCGGCCGACACGGCCGAACCTCGCCTTCCGGCAGCTGCGCGGACAGCGCTCGCCGTCCGAGTTCGCCGCGGCGATCCGCCGGGCCGGCCTCGAGATCGGCGAGCAGGTGAGCTGTGACGCGCGCTACATCGGGCGGGTCGAGGCGGGTGAGATCCGCTGCCCCAACTACGCCTATGAACGGGTGTTCCTGCACATGTTCCCGGGTCGCACGCTCACCGACCTCGGGTTCGCGCCCCGCTCGTCGGTACGCGGACGCCGGGCGCGCGGCATCGAGAACGCGCCCCTGACGCGCACCACGAACCTCACGAACGTCACGAGTGAGACCAGTGGGGCGTCCGAGCCGTATGACACGCAGAACCCGTACGACCCGTACCACCCGCACGACACCTACGAGGAGAGCGACGTGCTACGTCGCGCATTCATGACCGGCGGGGGCGCCACGGTGGCCGCCGCCTCGCTGGGGCCCGTGGGCCTCGCCTTCGACGCCGCGGCGGCACAGCGCCCCGTGCGCCGTGCCGGGGCGAGCGACGCGGGTGCCCTGGAAGAAGCCGTCCGCCGGATCCGCCTGCTCGACGACCGGCACGGCGCCGACGGCCTCTACCGCCGGGCGGCGGCCCCGCTGCGTGCCGCCTACGCGCTGCTCGACGCCGGCACGACCCGGCAGACGACGGCCGACCGGCTCTACTCAGGCGCCGGTGAACTGGCCATCTCCGTGGGCTGGCTGGCCCACGACTCGGGACGCTTCGACGACGCCCGCTCCCACTACGCCGAGGCCCTGGCGACCGCCCGGATGACCGGCGACCCGGGACTGGAGGCGCACGCCTTCTGCAACACGGCGTTCCTCGCGCGTGACGCGGGCCGCCCGCGCGAGGCCGTCCGGGCGGCCCAGGCCGCGCAGCGCGTCGCCCGGCCCGTGGGGTCGGCCCGGCTGATGTCGCTGCTCGCGCTGCGCGAGGCGGGCGGCTGGGCCGGTCTCGCCGACCGCGTCGGCTGCGAGCAGGCCCTGGCCCGGGCCCAGGCGCTCTTCGAGCGGGGCCCCTCGGACGCCGACCCTGAGTGGATGAGCTTCTACGGCGAGGCCGAACTGGAGTGCCTGGAGGCGCAGTGCTGGTCCACGCTGGGCGACTGGCCCCGGGCGGCACGGCACGCCCGGCGGGCGGCGGAACTCCAGGATCCGCACTTCACACGGAACATCGCCCTGTACACGGCGGAGCTGGCGGACGACCTCGCGCGGGGCGGGCGGCCGGACGAGGCCGCGGTGGCCGGGATGCGGGTGCTGGACCTGCTGGAGGAGGTCCAGTCGTCCCGGGTCCAGACGATGCTGGCGGCCACCGCGCGCGTGCTGCTGCCGCACCGGAGGGCGTCGGGGGTGTCGGCGTTCCTGGACCGGCACGCCGCGTCGCCGCGCTCGACTCGGACCACGTGACCAGGCCGTTTCAGACCAGGTGGCCCAGGTCGTTCCAGCTCTCGATCGCCGGTTCCCCGTACGCCCAGCCCAGCACCGACAGGGACGTCGGGTTCAGCCGTATCCGGGCCGCGAAGTCGAGCGGCAGGCCCAGCCAGCGCGCGCCGATGGAGCGCAGGACGTGCCCGTGGGCGAAGACCAGGACGTCGCGGTCCTCGGAGCGGGCCCAGGAGACCACCTCGTCCGCCCGGGCCGTCACCTCGGCGAGCGTCTCGCCCTCGGGGACGCCGTCGCGCCAGATCAGCCAGCCGGGCCGGACGGCCTGGATGTCCGCCGGCGTCATGCCCTCGTACGCCCCGTAGTCCCACTCCAGCAACGCGTCCCAGGCCCGCGCGCGGTCCCCGAATCCGGCCAGTTCGCACGTCTCACGCGCGCGTGCCAGCGGGCTGGTGCGCACTTCGACACCGGGCAGGCCGTCGTAGGGCGCCCGGTGCAGGCGCTCGCCGAGCAGCTTGGCGCCGCGCCGGCCCTCCTCCAGAAGCGGCACGTCGGTCCTGCCCGTGTGCTTGCCGGACAGGGACCACTCGGTCTGTCCGTGGCGGGCCAGGAGGATGCGCGCAGCCATGGGGAACCTTTCCGGAAGAAAAACGCAAGCGGAACGCGTCCATCATCGCGCACCCTGTCCACGGGCAACCCGGGGGGCGATCTCTGCGTCTTTGAGGTCCGGAGAGCGCCCCCTGGGCGCACACGTACGCCGTAAAGTGGCACGACCGGACGGCCGGGCGCCGCGTGACGACGAAGGGGGAGGGCGATCGGATGCCGCACGCCGAGACACCGGGCACCGAGGCGGCCCCCGCGCGCAGGCTGCGCTGGTGGACCGAGCTGCCGCTGATCCTGCTGGTGTACGCGTGCTACACGGCGGGCCGGCTCCTCGCCCGGGGCGACGTCTCCGGTGCGGTCGACCACGGTCTGGCGCTCCTGCGTTTCGAGAAGGCGCTCCGCATCAACTTCGAGCAACCACTCAACCGCCTCTTCACGCGCGAGGCCTGGATAGGCATACCGGCGGACTTCTGGTACGCGTCCCTGCACTACCTGGTCACGCCGGCGATCCTCGTCTGGCTCTTCCGCTCCCGGGCCGTGCGCTACCGCGCCGCGCGGACCTGGCTGATGACGTCCACCCTCATAGGCCTGATCGGTTTCACCCTGCTGCCGACCTGCCCGCCCCGGCTCCTCGACGCGAGCCACGGCTTCGTGGACACGATGGCCCAGTACAGCTCCTACGGCTGGTGGGGCGGCGCGGCGAGCGCACCGCGCGGCATGGGGGGCATGACCAACCAGTACGCGGCCATGCCGAGTCTGCACGTGGGCTGGGCCCTGTGGTGCGGAGTGATGCTGTGGCGCTACGGCGGCACGCGCACGGCGAAGGCGGCCGGTGTCGCCTACCCGCTGATCACGACGATCGTGGTCATGGGCACGGCCAACCACTACTTCCTCGACGCCGTCGCGGGCGCGGCCGTCATGGGCGTCGGACTGCTGCTGGCGCCGGTCGTGATGCGGACGGCGGACCGGGTCGGGGCACAGCTCCTGCCGCGGGTCGCGCCGGTCGCGGCGGCCTCTTCCGGCGCAGGTTCCTCAATTGTCAGTGCCGGATGCCAGACTTCCGCGGGTGAGCGAATTCCACGGCAGCGCGATGCGCGGCTCGGAGCGGGAGCCGAGCCGAGTGCCTCCCCCAAGGACGCGGGGGACGGCGCTCCGGCACCGGCTCGCTGAGCTGCGCGGCCCCGACGTACCCGCGAAGGCACTGGACGCGCGCGCCCTGGCGGCCCTGGCCGCCAACCCCGGGTGCGCGCGGCGCGCGATCCTCGACGGCGCCGGGGTGAACAAGGCGGCCCTGGCGAGCGCGCTGGGCTCCCCGTCGACTTTCGGGCAGTCGCAGTTCGCGCTCACGCGGGGCAACGCGTTCGAGGCGAAGGTCAAGGCCGACGGCGGTGCGGAGCTGCTGCGGCTGGTGCACGAGAAGCTGGACCGCTCGGCCGAACCACCCGCCGACGCGCGCGTGCCCGACCTGACCGCGACCGGCCCGCAGGGCCGCACGGCCCGTACGGCGCTGGAGCTGCGGGAGGCCGCGGCGCACCCGGGCGCGTGGACCCTGCTCGACCATCCGATGCTGGCGCTGGACGTCGCGGGCTCCCCCGCGTTCCTGGAGCCGGACGCGGTGGTGGTGCATCCGGACGGCAGCTGGACGGTGGTGGAGATCAAGTCGTTCCCGCTGCTGGACGGTTCGGCGGACCCGGCGAAGGTGGGGGCGGCGGCCCGGCAGGCGGCGGTGTACGTGCTGGCGCTGGAGGAGGTCGCGGCGCGTCTCGGCGCGGAGCCGGAGGGGCGCGGCGCCCAGGACAGGGTCGCGGCCCCGCGCGTGCGGCACCGGATCCTGCTGGTCTGCCCCCGGGACTTCTCCAACCAGCCGGCCGCGTCCGCGGTGGACATCCGCAAGCAGCGCGCGGTGACGGCCCGCCAGCTGGCCCGGCTGACCCGCATCGAGGACATCGCCGACGCGCTCCCCGAGGGCACGTGCTTCTCGCCCGAGCTGCCCGCCGAGGAGCTGACGGCGGCCGTGGAGTCGGTCCCGGCGACGTACGCGCCCGAGTGCCTGTCCGCGTGCGAGCTGGCCTTCCACTGCCGGACCCGGTCGCGCGAGACGGGCGCGGTGACGTCCCTCGGCCGCCCGGTGCGGGCGGAACTGGGCGGCCTGACGACCGTCGAGGACGTCCTCGCGGCTGCCCGCGGTGAGGCGGGCGACCCCGACGACCCGGCGGTGGCGGCCCTGCGCCGCGCGGCGGCCCTGCGCGCCGAGGCCCTGGAGGCGGCGTGTCGCTGATCTCCACCCTGGCCCGCCTCGAAGCGGTCAGCACGGGCCGCGCCCAGCCCGCCGCCACCGTCCGGCACCGGCACCTCGGCGACCGTCCGCTGGTGTTCGTGCCGCTGATCACCGCGGGTGAGGCCGGTGCCCCGCTCGGCGCGCTGGTCGGCACCGACCGGGACGCGCCGCGCCTGCTGGTCGTCCCGCAGCCCCGCGACCGCGACCTGAGGTTCGCGTTCCTGGCCGACCTGGCCGACGTGGTGCTGCCCTACGTCGACGCGTACGCGGAGGTCGTCGAGGCCGCCGAGCGCACGGAGACCGACCCGGAGACCGGCAAGCGGGTCAAGGTCGAGGTCGACCTGTGCGCGGACGCGCCGCAGCTGATCGTGCCGAGCCGGGCGGGCATCGACCTGGTGCGGCTGCTCGGGCGGTCCATGCGGTTCCGGCGTACGGCCGAGCAGGACCCGGAGGCCCCTTACCCGGCGCCGCCACGGGTGCCGTTGCTCGGCCGGTGGCTGACGCACTTCGGGGAGCGGGCCCGGGTGCCCGGCTCCTCGCTGCTGCTGGCGATGACCGACGTCCTGGGCCGGCACTGGGCGACCGGGCAGTCCTCGCTGGAGGACCAGCACCTGGGGGCGCTGCTCGCCTGGATCGACCCGCCCGAGGGCATGACCGGCGCCGAGGCCGCGCTGAAGGCCGAGCTGGAGCGGGACGCCCAGGGGCAGCTGACGTGTCCCCCGGCCGGTCCGGCCACCGACCCGGCCTTCGACAACAAGCTGCTCGCCCCGGCCATCGAGCGCTACGACCGCGCCCGCACGGCCCTGGCCGCCGCCGAGGACGGCCTGGAGGCCGACGAACGGCTGGGCGCGCTGACCTCCGCCGAGCAGGAGATCCGCGACCTCGTGCACAGCCGCACCCGGCCCACCTGGGACGCGGTCTGGCGGGGCCTGGACCTGCTGCGGGAGCTGCCCGAGGGAGCGCACGTCGAGGAGCGGTGGACCCGCGACCGCTGGTCGTTCACCGGCCACCGCGACCGGGTCCTGGCCGGCGAGCCCCCGCAGCCGCGCCGCGACGACGCCGTCACCGCGGCCAACAAGCTCGCGACGCGCGAACGCGAACAGGCCCGGCTGGAGGCGCAGGAGGCCCTCGACGACCCGCTGGTGATGGCGGGCCGACGGCTGGCCGGGGAGGCGTTCGCGGGCGAGGTCACCGATGTCGTGATGGCGTACAGCGACGGCAAGCGCCCCAGCCCCCGCCCCCTGGTCACGGTCCGCACGGACGACCGGCCGCACCTGGGCGAGCGCACGAAGGTGTACCGCTCGCTGGGCGGGAAGCCGCAGTCGGCGGAGTTCGTCGCGGACGAGGAGGACGGGGCCTGCGTCGTGCTGCGGATCCTCGACAAGATGGGCCGCGGCAAGGAGCCCGAGCCGGGCTCGGTGCCGGAGAAGGGCGACCGGGTCTGCTTCACGCTCTTCGAGCACGAGCAGCGGGGCGGCGCCAAGCTGCCCGACCCGGAGGAGACGCCGTGGACGCACGGCGGGCCGCCCGGCGAGGCGACCCTGGAGGCCGCCGACCCGGTGACCGAGGAGGATGTGCTGTGACCACGGTGTTCGACCCCTCGGCCGCCGCGGCACAGGCCACCGACGCGATCCTCCACGACACCCTTCACGGCACCGCGCGCGGTGTGGTCGTGGACTCCCCGCCCGGGGCCGGCAAGTCCACGCTCGTGGTCCGGGCGGCCCTGGAGCTGGCGGAGGCCGGTCACCCGCTGATGGTGGTCGCGCAGACCAACGCCCAGGTCGACGACCTCGTCCTGCGGCTCGCCGAGAAGAACCCCGAGCTGCCCGTGGGGCGCCTGCACAGCAACGACGCCGACCCGTACGACAAGGCGCTCGACGGCCTGGAGAACGTACGCAAGTCGGCCAAGGCGGCGGACCTCGCCGGGCAGGCCGTGGTGATCTCGACGGCGGCGAAGTGGGCGCACGTCAAGGTCGACGAGCCGTGGCGGCACGCCATCGTCGACGAGGCGTACCAGATGCGCTCGGACGCGCTGCTCGCGGTGGCCGGGCTGTTCGAGCGGGCGCTGTTCGTGGGCGACCCGGGGCAGCTCGACCCGTTCGCGATCGTGGGCAGCGAGCAGTGGGCGGGCCTCTCCTACGATCCGTCCGCCTCGGCGGTGACGACGCTGCTCGCGCACAACCCGGACCTGCCGCAGCACCGCCTGCCGGTGTCCTGGCGGCTCCCGGCGTCGGCGGCGCCCCTGGTCTCGGACGCCTTCTACCCCTACACGCCGTTCCGCAGCGGCACCGGCCACGGCGACCGCGGCCTGTCCTTCGCGGTGCCGTCGGACGGCTCGGGCCCCGACCGGGTGATCGACGAGGCGGCCGCGTCGGGCTGGGGCCTGCTGGAACTGCCCGCCCGACACACCCCGCGCACGGACCCGGAGGCGGTCCGGGCGGTGGCCACGGTCGTACGCCGCATGCTGGACCGGGGCGGCGCGGCGACCTCGGAACGCTCACCGGACCCCTCCCCCCTCACGGCCGACCGCATCGCCGTGGGCACGGCCCACCGGGACCAGGCGGCCGCGGTCCGTGCCGCCCTCGCCGACCTCGGCGTCACCGAGGTGGTCGTGGACACGGCGAACCGGCTGCAGGGCCGCGAGTACGACGTGACGGTGGTCCTCCACCCCCTCTCCGGCCGCCCCGACGCGACCGCGTTCCACCTGGAGACGGGCCGCCTCTGCGTCCTGGCCTCCCGCCACCGGCACGCGTGCGTGGTGGTGTGCCGGGCGGGCGTGACCGACCTCCTGGACGACTATCCGTCGACGGAGCCGGTGCAGCTGGGGACGGTGGTGAAGTTCCCGGACGGGTGGGAGGCGAACCACGCGGTGCTGGCGCACCTGGCCGAGCACCGGGTCGCGTGGCGGCCATGACCCGCACCACCGAAACCACCCACCCCCAGCCGCCCCCCGCCCGCCGGCCGGAGGCCGGCACGCCGCCGGAGGCGGCCGATGAACACAGCCCGGACGGGTGGGAGGCGAACCACGCGGTGCTGGCACACCTGGCCGAGCACCGGGTCGCGTGGCGGCCATGACGCCGGCCGAACATCGCGTGTCCTGGCAGCCGTAGCGAACGCGGGGTGGTGGGGCGGACGTATCCACCGTCGCGATGCCCACTTGCGCGCCCGCGAGACAATGGACGGTGGTCCACTCCACCGGGAGGGCCGTGCGCGACGTACGAGGAGGAGAAGACATGGCGGAGCCCACGCCGCGTCGGAACGAACCGCGGCTACGCCCCGCGCCCCTGCTCTTCGAGCCCGCGGAGGCGGCCTCCGACCCTGAGCACTTCTTCGACCTCGAGTCGATCGACGACCCACGGGCGCTGCTGGCCCGGGCGACCGAGCTGACGCTGGCGTTCCGGGCGGCGGCGGACCGGGCCGTGGAGTTCCAGGCGATCGCGGCGGCGCAGCTGGCCGACCCGCGGCGGTTCGACCGGCTGACGACGGCGGACATCGCCGAGCGAGCCGAGTGGACCGAGGACTACGCCAAGAAGATGGTCGAGTTCGGACGGGACCTGATGCGGGGCGACGCCGAGGGCCGCGGGCCGGGCGACCCGGTCTAGAACGGCCCTCCGCCCGATCACCCGGCATATGCCAGGCGGGCAAGATACCCGCTCCCACCCGCTCCTGTCCCGATTTCCCGCAACCCTCGGGAATCGCACGCTCACGCCCGGTACACCTGGACGCATGAGCAGCGCATGGAACGCCTCCCACGTCACCCCGGACGGAGCCGCCTGGCTCGCCTCGGCAGGAACGTATCCGCGAAGCACGCTCGCCCTCTGGGAGGAGCGGCCGGACGCGCCGGTCGTGCTGCCCTGCGGGTCGGTCTTCGACGTGGTCAGCGCGCCGGCCCTGTTCGGGCGCCGGATGCTGGACCGGCTGTGGGACGACGGCCCCGGCTCGGGCCCGGTCGCGGAGCTGCGCGGCAGGATGCTGCTGTTCGCCGCCCCGGGCACGGCCCAGCGGCTGCCGGTGCTGCTGGAGTGGGAGGAGTGGGGCACCCGGGGCGGGGACGCCCGGGAGGCCTGCCGCACGGACGCCGTACCCCCGCTGCTGTGCCACGGCACCGGCGACGCGGTGACCGTCCCGGCCCCCACGCAGAGCGCGTCCCCGCTCACCCCCGCCGCGACCCGCTCCACCGCCCGCTGGCTCGTCGCCCCCGACACCCGTCAGCCCTGGCTGCCGGGCCCCGAGGTCCTGCTGTGGGCGGCCGTGCGAGCGGCCCGCTCGGCCGTGCGGATATCGATTTTTCCTCCTCCCGACCAGGGTGCTAAGGTCTACGACGTCAGCAGGCGCCGCTAGCTCAGTTGGTTAGAGCAGCTGACTCTTAATCAGCGGGTCCGGGGTTCGAGTCCCTGGCGGCGCACGATGACGATGGCGAGGCGTGTTCGCAGAAAGCGCGAACCACCTCGCCATCTCTGTTATTGCGCGGCTTCGCCGCGCGCCGTGGGGGCTCCGCCACCCACACCCCCTTTCACTCGGCGTCGCAGCCCACCCCTTCAGCGGCCCACCGTGATCTTCACCGTCCAGGCCCCCGAAGCCGTGCGTCCTTCCACCTCCACCCGTACCGCCTCCCCTGGCACCGTGAAGCTCTCCCCGAGGGCGATCGGGGCGTCCGCGAGCGGTGGGTAGACCGAGTCCTCCCAGCAGGCCTCCGTGCGCGGGTGGGCGTCGATCACCTCGATCGGCCCGCCCCCGGACTGGGTCCCGCCCCGCACCCGGTACACGAGCACCCCCTGCCGGCACGCCGCCGCGTCGTTGCCCGCCGGTCCCCGCGCCTCGAAGGCGAGCACGCTGTCGCGGCCCGTCCGCAGGACGGCGAGCTTCGTGCCCCGCCCGAGCCCGAAGGCCGGCGCCCCGGCGGCGCCCGCGACCGGCACCCCGGGCCCCGCGGCCAGCGGCTCCAGCGTCAGCCGGGCGGGACCGGCGTCCTGCACGCACCGCACCTGCCGCGAATCCAGCCAACCCAGCTTCCACTTGTGCCAGCCGAAGAGATCGGGGGCCAGTCCGAACTGGCTGCCCATCAGGTCCCAGTCGCCGACGTGGGTGTCCCAGTCGCCCTTGCCGTCGGCGGGCCGGTGGTACAGGTCGGGCAGGTCGAAGACGTGCCCGGTCTCGTGGGCGAGGACCAGCCGGTCCGGCGGATGCTGCTCGAACACCGTGACGACCCGGCGCAGATCGGTGCCGTCGGCCCGCATCGGGCTCGTGAGGTTCACCACCTTCGTCGCGTCGGAGTCCACACCCGGCGCGTCCGGGTCGGCGACGAAGTACACGACGTCGTAGCGCGAGAAGTCCACCCTCGGGTCGGCCCCGGCGAGCGCGTCGCGCAGGTAGGCGGCCCGGTGCTCGGGGCTCCAGTCGCGCTGTATGTCGTACGCGGTGGACGGCCGGGGCATCTGGATCCAGTACCTCAGCGGGTGCGGGCGCAGGGTGAAGCGGCCGTAGGAGGCGCGTTCGAAGAAGCGGGTGGTGGCCGGGAAGTGGTCGGCGGTCAGCTCCTGCGGCGTGGTCAGCGGGTGGGCGTCCGGGAAGGACAGGAAGACCATGACCGCGTCCAGGGCCCGGGCCGGGCGCGGATAGGCGGTGTTCCAGGTGTCCAGGCCCTCCGAGTGGTGGGCGTCGGTGCGGGTCAGGGCGCAGGGCGCGGCCGAGTCGGGCTCGGCGGCCGAGGGGCCGGTGCCGAGGGAGGTGGCGGCGAGCGCCGACATGGTGGTGAACACGGCCGCGGTGCTGCGCAGTCGGGCGCGCGGGAACGGACGCGGCACGGATACCTCCGGGTACGGTTCGCGGGACACCGCACCCAGCCTGTGGTGATTTGTCGTACCGCGCCCTGTTTGCCTGCACCGGTTGGGTGAGTGGGCCGAAAATTCGCGGAAGCCGACACCCCCGAAGCACTCACGGAACGTCACAACTGGTCGGAGGCCTGAAGAGGTCGTCCAGGTGTGAGCAGAAACGATCTGGCAGAAGCGCGGACCGGCCGGGGAGACTGGACACCGGCTGGAAGCCCCTGGGGCCAGCCTCTATGATCGGCACACTTTCCTGACCTTTCCTGCACGGACAGAGATCGAATACATGCGGGAGCGAGCGGTGAGCGGAACCTCCGAAGGGCCGGCGCCCGCGGCAGACCTCGACCGGCCGATCGTCACAGAGAGTGAGATTGATACGCCTCCCCGTACCGAGCCCCTGCCGCAGCCGCCCTACCGCTCCGTCTTCACGGCCGCCCCGCTCGCCATGGCCGTCGTCGACCGCGAGGGCGTGGTCGTCAGCGCCAACGACGCGCTCGCCGCGCTGCTCGGCAGCAGCCCGGACGCACTCGCCGGGGCCGTCGCCGCCGACCTGGTCGATCTCGGCTCCGACGCCCGCAGCTGGCACGCCTACCGCGAGGTGCTGCGCGGCCGGCAGTCCCGGCTGCGCTGCACGCGCCGCCTGAAGCACCCCGACGGGCACTCGCTGTGGGTGCAGGTGACGGTCGCGCCGCTGCCCGCCGAGGACCGGGCCGTCCTGCTGTCCGTCGCCGACATCAGCTCGCGCCGCGAACTCCAGGGGCGGCTGCGGCACTTGCAGATGCACGACCCGGTGACCCGGCTGCCCAACCGCACCCTGTTCTTCGAACGCCTGTCGGCCGCACTGGAGGCCGAGTCGTACGAAGAGAGCGGCACGGGCCGGATCGGGCTGTGCTACCTGGACCTGGACGGCTTCAAGGCCATCAACGACACCCTCGGCCACCGCATCGGCGACCGGTTGCTGGCCGCCGTGGCCGAGCGCCTGACGCGCTGCGCGGACGAGGCAGGTCACTCCCGGACCAGCATCCCGCTGGTGGCGCGCCTCGGCGGTGACGAGTTCGCGCTGCTCGTCGAGGACTCCACCGGCACCGAGCAACTGGCCGAGCTGGCCGAGTCGGTGCTGCGGGCGATCCAGGACCCGTTCGACATCTCCGGCCAGCGGCTGTCGGTGTCGGCGTCGATCGGCGTGGTCGAACGGCACGCGGCCGGGACCACCCCGACCGCCCTGATGCAGGCCGCGGACACGACGCTGTACTGGGCGAAGGCCGACGGCAAGGCCCGCTGGACGCTGTTCGACCCGGAGCGCAACGCCCACCGCATGACCCGCCAGGCGCTCGCCTCCACGCTCCGCCCGGCCATCGACCGGGGCGAGTTCCAACTGGAGTACCAGCCGCTGGTCGGCATGGAGGACGACCGGCTGCACGGGGTCGAGGCGCTCGTCCGCTGGCACCATCCGCAGTTCGGCGTCCTCACGCCGAATCGGTTCATCGGACTGGCGGAGGAGGACGGTTCGATCGTTCCGCTGGGCCGCTGGGTGCTGCGCACGGCCTGCCGGCAGGCCCGCCGCTGGCAGCTGGACCATCCGGACGAGCCGCCGATCTTCGTCAGCGTGAACGTGGCGGTCCGTCAGGTGTGGGACTCCGACCTGGTCGCGGACGTGGCCGAGACCCTGGCCGAGACGGGCCTCGCGCCGCATCTGCTCCAGCTGGAGCTGACGGAGTCGGCGGTGATGGGCTCGGCGGGCCGACCGCTGCAGGCGCTGAAGGCCCTCAGCGACATGGGCGTCCGCATCGCCATCGACGACTTCGGCACGGGCTACTCGAACCTGGCGTACCTGAGCCGGCTGCCGGTGTCGGTGCTGAAGCTGGACGGGTCCTTCGTGCGGGGCTTCCAGTACGACGATCGGGAGGCTGCCGCCCGGGCGAACCCGGCCGACGAGGTCGTCGTCGAGGCGATGATCCAGCTGGCCCACCGGCTGGGCCTGACGGTCACCGCGGAGTGCGTGGAGACCTCGGCCCAGGCCACGCGGCTGCGGAGCATCGGCTGCGACACCGGACAGGGCTGGCTCTACTCCCGTCCGGTGCCGCCGGACCGTATCTCCGAGCTGCTGGGCACGCCGGGCGTTCAGGCGGGCGTCGGCAACCCGTAGGCGTCGGCGATGAGTTCGTAGGAGCGCACGCGGACGTCTCCGCCGTGGGCGTTGGCCGTGATCATCAGCTCGTCGGCGCCGGTGCGCTTGGCGAGGTCGTCCAGGCCGGAGCGGACCTCGTCCGGGGTGCCGTGCACGACGTTGGCGTTCCAGGAGTCGACGAAGTCGCGCTCCACGGGGCTGAACTCGTACGCCTCGGCCTCCTCCGGCGTGGGCACCAGGCCGGGGCGGCCGGTGCGCAGCCGGACCATGCTGAGCGCGGCGGCCAGCACCTGGCGGCGGGCCTCCTTCTCCTCGTCGGCGGCGAGCGCGGAGACGCCGATGAGGGCGTACGGGCGGTCGAGCACGGCGGACGGCTGGAACGACTCCCGGTACAGGTCGAGAGCCGGGATGGTGTTCTGCGCCGAGAAGTGGTGGGCGAAGGCGAAAGGCAGTCCGAGGGCGCCGGCCAGGCGGGCGCTGAAGCCGGAGGAGCCGAGCAGCCAGACCGGCGGGCGGTGCGGGGACTGGACGCCGCCGGGGGAGGTGGCCTGGACCGGGCCGGGGACGGCGTGGATGCGGCGATAGGGATGACCGTCGGGGAAGTCGTCGTCGAGGAACCGGATCAGCTCGGCGAGTTGCTGGGGGAAGTCGTCGGCGCCTTCGTTCAGCCGGTCGGTGCGGCGCAGGGCGGCGGCGGTGGCGCCGTCGGTGCCGGGCGCGCGGCCGAGGCCGAGGTCAATCCGGCCCGGGGCCATGGCCTCCAGCGTCCCGAACTGTTCGGCGATCACCAGCGGGGCGTGGTTGGGCAGCATGACGCCGCCCGAGCCGAGGCGGATGCGGTCGGTGTGGGCGGCGAGGTGGGCCAGGATCACGGCCGGGGACGAGGAGGCCACGCCGGGCATGGAGTGGTGCTCGGCGACCCAGTAGCGGTGGAAGCCGCGGCTCTCCGCGAGACGGGCCAGGTCGACGCTGGTGCGCAACGCGTCGGAGGCGGTGCGGCCGGCCCCGACGGTGACCAGGTCCAGTACGGAGAGGGGGACGGGGGCGCTGCCCTGCGCTGCGCCGCGTATCTCGTCTGCCGCCACGGTGGGGTGCCTCCTGCTGTGGGCCGTGTGCTGTCGTTCCGGCGTTAACAGGGGACTGTCTCCGCTTATTCCCGGCCGCGGCACCCGGGAGCTGTCAGGCGGCCTGTTCCCAGTCGCTCCGCGCGCAGCCGGGCGGGGTCGGGGGGTCGGTCTTCTCGCGGGCCCGGAGGACGGTCCAGGCGAGGGCGGTCGCACCGAACAGCCACCAGGGCAGGAGCCACGCGACGCCCCACCAACCGGCCCGTGGACCGAGCGAGGCGTCCACCGCGGCGGTGATCATGGCCGCGGCCAGGCTCCAGCACAGCAGGCGGGCGGAGATCTGGACAGCGCTTGCAGGGGATCTGAACGGGCCCGTTTCGGCCATCGGGGGGTCCTTCACGGCACGACTGGCTGCGGACGTGGCCAGTGTGCACGGGGTGGACGACGGAAGGGGAACGCGCTTTCGGTCAACTCAAGCGCCCCGTGAGGCACCGGAGTTGAGGGTTCCTCACCTTCCGGCGGTCAGTTCGCCCCGCTGCGCCCGGATCCGTCCCGCCGAAGAGGTGGGACCGATTCCGGGCGCCGGGTCCGAAGCCGTGTCGAGTGCGCTCACACCTGCACGATCGGTTCCCTCGTGAACAGCGCCCCCAGTTCCGGCGCGTTCACCCTCCGGTCCGCCAGGCGCAGGGCCTCCCAGACCGTGACCTGGTTGGCGGTGAGGATCGGCTTGCCGAGTTCCTTCTCCAGGGCCGGGATGTGCGCGGCCGTGTGCAGGGCCGTGTCGGGCAGGAGGAGGGCCTGGGCGTCGGGGTGGTCGGAGTTCCGGGCCAGTTCGAGGAGCTCCGCCTCGCCCCAGGTGCCGACCTCGGCCGCCGTGATGATGCCGGAGCTGTTGACCGACACGACGTCGACGCCGTCCGAGCGGAGGAACTGCGCGAAGAGCTGGGCCACGTCCTCCGGGTACGTCGCCCCGATCGCGACCCGCCGCACCCCCAGCTCCCGTACCGCGTGCACGAACGCGAAGGACGTCGAGGAGGCGGGCATGCCCGCCGTCTGGGCCAGGGTGCGCACCTGTTCCTGGGCGCCGTCCCAGCCGTAGACGAAGCTGCCGCTCGTGCAGGCCCACACCACGGCCTCGGCGCCGGCGTGCCGCAGCTCCTGGACGCCGGCCGCCAGCCGCCCGGCCGCGCCCATCTCCAGCAGCGCGTCCACCCGGTGCGCGTCCTCACCGATGTCGGTGTGCACCAGGTCCACCCGGATGTCGCTGCCCAGCAACTGCTCGATGCGCGGATAGTCGTCCTCGGCGGAGTGGCCCGGGTAGAGGAATCCCAGTGCTGTCATGTCCAGCCTTCCTGCTGCTGCTCTTCTTCCGGCACTACGGGACCGGGGTCCGCCCCCGGCGGTACGGGGCCGGACCGCGCCGCCGGATTGATCAGCGCTTGATACGGCCCCACGGCACGGGTACCCAGTCGCCGCAGCGCCGCCCACATCGTCACTTGGTTGGCCGAGATCACCGGGATGCGCAGCTCCGCCTCCAGCTGGGGGATCACGTCGTAGGTGGGCAGGTTGGTGCAGCTGATGAACAGCGCGTCGGCGTCGCCGCGGACAGCTTGGCGCGCCATGTCCACGACCTCCCGGTAGGGCACCTTCCAGATGTGCCGGGTCAGCCCCATGAAGGCGCAGCCGGAGATCGCCACGCCGGCCTGGGCGACGTAGGCCTCCAGGGACTGCGTGACCGAGACCGTGTACGGCGTCACCAGCGCCACCCGCCGGACGTCCAGCTCGACCAGGGCCTCCAGGAGCGCGCCCGAGGTGGTGATCGCGGGGACGGCACCCGCCCGGCTCATCGCCTCGCACATCGCGCGCTCGCCCATGACGCCGCCGACGAAGCTGCCCGAGGTGCAGGCGTAGGCGACGACCTCGGGGGCGATCGCGGTGAGCGTGCGGACCGCCTCGCTCAGCGTCTCGTGCTCGCTGACCAGGCGGGCGAGGTCGAGACTGACCTCGACCGGCACGTACGGCGTGCGTGTCATGTGCAGGGAGACCCCGTCCGGCACCCAGCGCCACAGCTCGCGGTCGAGTGCGAAGTCGAACGGGGCGACGACGCCGACCCCGCGCTGCGGGCTGGGCCCGCCGAGAAATGAGACGTCCATGGCAGGCACCGGCCTCACGCTGGGCAACGAGTGTGCAACGGATCGTGGGAACGCCCGTGTTGACGACGGTAGGTTCGGGTGCGAGCGTGGTCAATCCGCCCGGATCACTCCCTGGTCAACACCGGGTTAACTCGTCGTCACCGGCAGCCCCGAGGGGTCGGCCGGTCCGCCGAACGGCTGGAGAAACGGCTGCTCATGCCCACCCCCACCCTGCTCGTCCTGGACGCCGAACCCCTCCCCCGCCTCGGCCGCCTCACCGGCCGCGCCCGTATCGAACACACCGACGCGGCGGGGCTCGCGGAGCACCTCCCGCGCGCGGATGTACTGCTGGTGTGGGACTTCACCTCGCGCGCCGTGCGGGACGCCTGGCCGGGCGAGGGCCCGCGGCCCCGCTGGGTGCACACCGCGAGCGCCGGGGTGGACCATCTGATGTGTCCGGAACTCGCCGCCTCGGACACGGTGGTGACGAACGCGCGGGGCATCTTCGACCAGCCGATCGCCGAGTACGTCGCCGCGCTCGTCCTGGCGATGGCCAAGGATCTGCCGCGCACGCTGGAGCTCCAGCGGGAGCGGACCTGGCGGCACCGCGAGTCGCACAAGGTCGCCGGGACCCGGGCCGTCGTGGTCGGCTCCGGACCGATCGGCCGGGCGATCGCCGGCACGCTCAAGGCGCTGGGCATCACGACCGCGCTCGTGGGCCGCACCCCGCGCACCGGCGTGCACGGCCCGGAGGACCTGGACCGGCTGCTGTCCCGCGCCGACTGGGTGATCGCGGCAGCGCCGCTCACGGAGCAGACGCACGGCATGTTCGACGCCCGCCGCTTCGGCGTGATGCAGCCGTCCGCCCGGTTCGTCAACATCGGCCGGGGCCAGCTCGTCGTCGAGGACGACCTCGCCGACGCCCTGGCCAAGCACTGGATCGCGGGTGCCGCGCTGGACGTCTTCGCCGACGAACCCCTGACGCCGGACAGCCCGTTGTGGCGGCTCCCGGGCCTGATCGTGTCGCCCCACATGAGCGGCGACACGATCGGCTGGCGGGACGACCTCGGCGCCCAGTTCGTGGAGCTGTACGAGCTGTGGGAGGCCGGCAAGCCGCTGGTGAACGTGGTCGACAAGCAGCGTGGGTATGTACCCGGCCACTGACGTTCCTGGGAGGGTGGATGACCGAGCTCACCGAGCTGACCGCCGTACGGCTCCTCGACGGTTACCGCAAGGGCGAGTGGAGTCCCGTGGAGGCCACGCGGGCGGCGCTGGAGCGGGCCGAGGCGATCCAGCCGGAGGTGAACGCCTTCGTCCGGCTGACCGCCGAGGATGCGCTGGAGCGGGCCCGGGAGTCGGAGGAGCGCTGGCGGCGCGGTGAGCCACGCGGGCTGCTGGACGGGGTGCCGGTCACCGTCAAGGACATCCTGCTGCTGCGCGGGACGCCCACCCTGCGCGGGTCGAGGGCCGTGGATCCGGCGGGGCGCTGGGACGAGGACGCGCCGTCCGTGGCGCGGCTGCGGGAGCACGGGGCGGTGTTCCTCGGCAAGACGACGACGCCCGAGTACGGCTGGAAGGGCGTGACGGACTCGCCGCTCAGCGGTGTGACCCGCAACCCCTGGGACCCGGCGCGCACCGCGGGCGGGTCGAGCGGGGGCAGTGCGGCGGCCGTGGCGCTCGGCGCGGGACCGCTGTCGCTGGGCACGGACGGCGGCGGCAGTGTGCGGATCCCGGCGTCGTTCTGCGGGATCTTCGCGCTGAAGCCGACGTACGGGCGCGTGCCGCTCTATCCGGCGAGCGCCTTCGGCACGCTGGCGCACGTCGGGCCGATGACGCGGGACGCGGCGGACGCGGCGCTGCTGATGGACGTCATCGGCCACCCGGACTCGCGTGACTGGTCGGCGCTCGCCCCGCCGCCCGGCGCGTACGCGGAGGGCCTGGCGGGCGGGGTGCGCGGGCTGCGGGTGGCGTACTCGCCGTCGCTGGGCGGCCAGGTGGCGGTGCGGCCGGCGGTCGCGACGGCGGTGCGGCGGGCGGTGGAGCGGTTGGCGGAGCTCGGCGCGTACGTCACGGAGACCGATCCGGACCTCACCGACCCGGTGGAGGCCTTCCACACCCTGTGGTTCAGCGGGGCGGCCCGGGTGACGCAGCATCTGGGCCCGCGGCAGCGCGAGGCGCTGGACCCGGGGCTGCGGGAGATCTGCGCGCGGGGCGCCCGCTACTCGGCGCTGGAGTATCTGGCCGCGGTGGACGTCCGGATGGACCTGGGCCGCCGGATGGGCCGCTTCCACGACACCTACGACCTGCTCGTCACCCCGACCCTGCCGATCACGGCGTTCGAGGCGGGCACCGAGGTGCCGAAAGGATCCGGCCACCGGCGCTGGACGGGCTGGACCCCGTTCACGTACCCGTTCAACATGACGCAGCAGCCCGCGGCGAGCGTGCCGGTCGGCGCCGACGGGGACGGGCTGCCGATCGGACTGCAGCTCGTGGCCGCCCGGCACCGGGACGATCTGGTGCTGCGGGCGGCGCACGCGCTGTACGAGGCCGGGGTGGCGACGGCCGGCCGGCCTACGCCCTCCGGAAGCTGAGCGTCTCCCCCGCCGCTCCCGACCGCCACAGGTCGTTGCACGCCTCGGCCATGGCGTCCAGGCCGTCGACGACCTGGCCCCAGACGATGCCCGGCACCCAGCCGACATCGCCGTTCAGCAGCAGGTTGTTGCGCTCGTAGAACAGGGCCAGGTCCACGAGCGTGGTGCCGGCGCGGACCTCGCGGTCGTAGCCGTAGGACGTGGTCCCCAACTCCGCACCGGCGAAGGTGAAATAACACAGATCGCCCGGAATGGGGGTGACGGTCGGGTTTTCCAGGGGTGGCTCGGTTGCGGCGAAAGGCGGGAAAAGGGCGTAGATCTCGTTGCGCGCGTACTTCGCGTGGTAGACGTCGCCGGCCAACGGCAGGGAATCCCAGACGGCCGCGCAGGTGATCGGCGCGCGGTCGTCCAGCAGCCTGGCCGTGCAGGTCACGTCGCGCTTGACCAGCGAGACTTCGATGTAGCGATCAGCCATGCCCTCCATGGGAGTGCCCCCCGCCCCCGCGGTCAAGGGCGCGCGGGGAGAGTGCGGGGCTTGAAAAGATCGGCATAACTCGCATGCGGTCGGGTAGCCGCGCGCCCATGGCTCCACCACGCAGAAGCCCATCGAGAAAACCCGAACCCCTACCCCAGGCCATATCCGGGCCCACACGCCGGTCGCTGCTCGCGGGGGTCGCGGCGCTCGGCGCAGTGGGCGCCGCCGGATGCAGCCGGGTCGCCACCGCCTCGGACGTCGAGGGCGGCGACCTCCTCGACCGGCTCCGGGCGGCGGGCGTCGTCCGGCTCGGCATCGCCGGCGAGATCCCGTTCGGATTCATCGACAAGAACGGCGAACTGACCGGCGAGGCACCGGAACTCGCCAAGGTGATCTTCAAGCGTCTCGGCGTCGACCGGGTGCAGCCCGTGCCGACCGAGTTCGGCTCGCTCATCCCGGGCCTGAACTCCCAGCAGTTCGACGTCGTCGCCGCCGGGATGTACGTCAACCCCGAGCGCTGCGAGCAGGTCATCTTCTCCGACCCGGACTACCAGATGCTCGACGCGTTCATCGTCCGCAAGGGCAACCCGAAGGGGCTGCGCAGCTACCAGGACGTCGTCGAGAAGAAGGCGAAGTTCGCCACCGGGACCGGCTACGCCGAGATCCAGTACGCCGTCGAGGCGGGGTACAAGGAGAGCGACATCCTCATTGTCCCGGACCAGGTCGCGGGCCTGAACGCGGTCGAGGCGGGGCGCGTGGACGTGTTCGCCGGTACGGCGCTCACCGTGCGCGAGGTGGTGAAGAAGTCCGCCAAGGCGGAGGCCACCGAGCCCTTCAAGCCGCTCGTGGGCGGCAAGCCGCACGTCGACGGAGGCGCCTTCGCGTTCCGGCCGACCGAGACGAACCTGCGGGACGCCTTCAACGTGGAGCTGCGCAAGCTCAAGAAGAGCGGCGAACTCTTCCGCATCCTCAAGCCGTTCGGTTTCACCGAGGCCGAGATGACGGATCTGACCGCGAAGGAGCTGTGCGGCGGATGACCTCGGGACTCTGGGAACTGGTACTCAAGGGCGTCTGGGTGACGATCCAGCTGCTCGTCTGCAGCTCTCTGCTGGCGGCCGCCGTCTCCTTCGTGGTCGGCGTCGCGCGCACCCACCGGCTGTGGATCGTCCGCTTCCTCGCGGGCTTCTACACCGAGGTGTTCCGCGGGACCTCGGCGCTGGTGATGATCTTCTGGGTGTTCTTCGTGCTGCCCCCGGCCTTCGGCTGGCAGCTGGTGCCGCTGTGGGCGGGCACGCTGGCGCTCGGCCTGACCTACGGGGCGTACGGCTCGGAGATCGTGCGCGGCGCGCTGAACGCGGTCGACCCGGCGCAGAAGGAGGGCGGAATCGCGCTCAGCTTCACGCCGTGGCAGCGGATGAAGCTGATCCTGCTGCCACAGGCGGTGCCGGAGATGATCCCGCCGTTCTCCAACCTGCTGATCGAACTGCTCAAGGGCACCGCCCTGGTGTCGATCATGGGCATGGGCGACCTGGCGTTCAGCGGCAACCTGGTGCGTCTGGCGCTCCAGGAGAGCGCGGAGATCTACACGTACATCCTGCTCATCTACTTCGTGATCGCCTTCCTGCTCACGCGGGTCATGCGCGGTCTGGAGAAGAAGCTCAAGGCGGGTGTCGGGAAGAAGCCCGACAGCAAGACCCGGGCGCCTGAGCCGGTCGTGGTGGAGGCGGTCCGATGAACTGGGACTGGAGCGCGGTCTCCGACTTCATGCCGGACTTCTGGGAAGGCCTGCTGGTCACCCTGCAGATCCTGGTGCTCGGCTCGCTGATCTCCTTCGTGCTGGGCCTGGTGTGGGCGCTGCTGATGCGGGTGCCGTCGCGCTGGGTGACCTGGCCGGTCGGGGCGGTCACGGAGTTCGTCCGCAACACCCCGCTGCTGGTGCAGCTGTTCTTCCTCTTCTACGTGCTGCCCGAGTGGGGCCTGACGTTCTCGGCGCTGACCACCGGTGTCTTCGCGATCGGGCTGCACTACTCGACGTACACCATGCAGGTCTACCGGGCCGGTATCGAGGCCGTGCCGGCCGGCCAGTGGGAGGCGGCGACGGCGCTGAACCTGCCGCTGCGGCGGACGTGGACGGCGGTGATCCTGCCGCAGGCGGTGCGCCGGGTCGTGCCCGCGCTCGGCAACTACGTCATCGCGATGCTCAAGGACACGCCGATGCTGATGGCGATCACCGTCCTGGAGATGCTCGGCCACGCGCGCCTGTTCTCGCAGGAGCACTTCCAGTTCACCGAGCCGCTGACGGTGATCGGAGTGGCCTTCATCGTCATTTCCTACCTGGCCTCCCTTGCCCTGCGAGTTCTGGAGCGACGCCTTGTCCACTGACACTCTCCCCAACCCCGAGAAGAACCCGACCAGGAGCGGCGGCGAGCTGATCCGGCTGGAGCAGGTCACCAAGCGGTTCGGCGACCACACGGTCCTGGACCATCTGGACTTCTCCGTGGACGCCGGCAAGCACGTCACACTGATCGGCCCGTCCGGATCCGGCAAGACCACGATCCTGCGGCTGCTGATGACGCTGACCAAGCCCGACGAGGGCACGATCACCGTGGACGGGGAGCGGCTGTTCCCGGCGCCCGAGAAGCAGGTCCGCGAGGTCCGGAAGAAGATCGGGATGGTGTTCCAGCAGTTCAACCTGTTCCCGAACATGACGGTCCTGCGCAACATCACCGAGGCGCCGGTCACGGTCCTCGGCATGTCCAAGGACGCCGCCGAGGAGCGGGCGCGCGAGCTGCTGGAGCTGGTCGGGCTGACCGACCACCTCGACAAGCACCCGGCGCAGCTGTCCGGCGGCCAGCAGCAGCGGGTGGCGATCGCCCGGGCGCTGGCGATGCGCCCGCAGGTGCTGCTGCTCGACGAGGTGACGTCCGCGCTCGACCCGGAGCTGGTCGCGGGCGTGCTCGACGTGCTCAGGGACATCGCCCGCTCCACCGACATCACGATGCTCTGCGTGACCCACGAGATGAACTTCGCCCGGGACATCTCCGACCAGGTACTGATGTTCGACTCGGGTCGGATCATCGAGGCGGGTCCGCCGGAGAAGATCTTCAGCGAGCCGGAGAAGGACCGGACGCGGGAGTTTCTCAGCGCAGTGCTGTAACTACGGGCGGTGACCAGGCGGAGTACCGGATCGCCGGGCCGGGGCATGCTCCTGGCATATGCCAGCGGGTCGATGCCCCGGTCTGGACGCCCGGGAATCTTGTCAACCCCCGCTCCGCACAGGCTCTTTGCCGGTTAACCTGAGAAAGGTTCACTGACCGGATTACGGCCCTCAGAGCAAGCGCAGGGGAGACCACCGTGGCGCTGACGCACGAGCCGACCACCCCCTACCACTCGGCCCAGGAAGCCCTGCGCGTCCTGGAGACGGTGGCGCGGGACAGTTCCGGCGTCACCGACGCCGAGCTCGCCCGGCGCACCGGCATCGGACCGGAGCGGCTGACCGCGCTGCTGCGCATGCTGCGCCGCGAGGGCTACGTCGAGCAGATCGCCGACGGCGCCTACGTCGCGGGCGAGACCCTGGCCCGGCTCGGCTCCGCCCACCACCGCGAGCAGGCCCTGCGCGACAAGCTCCAGCACACCCTCGACCGGCTGCGCGACTCGGTCGGCGCCGCCGTCTACATGAGCCGCTACGTCGACGGCGAGATCAGCGTCACCCAGTACGCCGACAGCCCGGCCACCCCCAAGGTCAACGAGTGGGTCGACTTCCGCTCCTCGGCCCACGCCACCGCCATCGGCAAGAGCCTGCTCACCCAGCTCGACCACGCCGGCCGCCGCGACCACCTCGCCCGGCACAAGATGGCCCGCCTCACCTCGCGCACGATCACCAGCGACCGGCTGCTGCTCTCCCGGCTGGAGGCCCAGCCGCCCACCGTGCCCGTCCTGGACCTCCAGGAGTACGCGGTCGGCACGGTCTGCGCGGCCGTCCCCATCACAGCCGGCTCCACCGTGGGCTGCCTGGCCCTGTCCCTCCCGGTCGAGCACGCCCACCGCCTGCGCCAGGCCGCGGACACCCTCAACCGCAACGCCGCGCCGGTCCTGCTGTCCATGGCGATCTAGCGCCGCGCCGGGTGGTTCGGAGCACCCCTCGGGAGCAGGTACTATTTTCTGCGTCGCCCACCGCGGAACACGGTTCCTGCGGTCGGCGGGAGTCATGCGCCGCTAGCTCAGTTGGTTAGAGCAGCTGACTCTTAATCAGCGGGTCCGGGGTTCGAGTCCCTGGCGGCGCACGATGACGATGGCGAGGCATGTTCGCAGAAAGCGCGAACCACCTCGCCATCTCTGTTATTGCGCGGCTTCGCCGCGCGTCGTGGGGGCTCCGCCACCCACACCCCCTGCCGAAGGGCCTCTTGTGGGAGCAAGGGGCCCTTCGACGTCTTCCCTGGTCAGCGGGCGATACGTCGGTGCTCCGGGCGGCCGCCACCACACGGGATCCGCGCACCGGACACCCTCCCTGCGCAGAGCCGCCCGGTGGATCTTGTTCGTCGCCGTCACCGGCATCCGCTCCACCACCCGCACGAACCGGGGCGCCATCTTCGTCCCGAGGTCGGGCTGCGCGCGCAGGAACGCCGTGAACCCCTCCGGGTCGAAGCTGCCGGCGATCGTGGCCATGACCTGGTCCCCGGTCACCGGGTCCGGCACCGCGTACACGGCGACCGCGGCGGCACCCTCGTAGCGGGCGAGGATGTTCTCGATCATCGCGGCGGCCAGGTTCTCGCCGTCGACGCGGAGGCGGTCGTCGGTGCGGCCGGCGAAGTAGAGGTAGCCCTCGCCGTCCCGGTAGAAGAGGTCGCCCGTCCAGTACCAGCCTCCCCGGCGCCGCTCCGCCTCCGCCGCCGGGTTGCGCCAGTACCCCTCGAAGGGGCTCGGGCCCCGGTTGACGAGCTCGCCGATCGCCTCGTCCCCGTTGAGCAGCCGTCCCGCCGCGTCGAAGCGGGCCGGCGGGCACTCCTCGCGGGTCTCCGGGTGGAGGACGACCAGCCCGGGCGCCGCCCGGCCGACCGCCCCCGGCGGTGTCCCCGGCGACCACTGCACGGCCGCCCCGCCCTCCGACGAGCCGTACCCCTCCACCAGCCGCACCCCGAACCGCCGCGCGAACGCCGCCGCGTCCACCGCGCCCGCCTCGGTGCCGAACCCCAGCCGGAGCGGGTTGTCCCGGTCGTCCGGTCCCGGCTCGGTGGCCAGCACGTACTGGATCGCCCGGCCGACGTACGTGAAGTACGTCGCCCCGTACCGGCGCACGTCCGGCAGGAAGCGGGACGCCGAGAAACGGCGGCGCAGCGCCACTCCCGCCCCCGTCACCAGTGCGGGCGCCCAGCCGGCGATCACCGCGTTGCCGTGGAACATCGGCATGCAGAGGTAGTGGACGTCGTCCGGGCCCAGGGAGAACTGCCCGGCCAGCGCGTGTCCGGCGGCGGCCAGTCGCCCCTGGGAGCAGAGCGCGGCCTTGGGCGCGCCGGTCGAGCCGGACGTGAAGTAGAGCAGGAGGCGGTCGCGGGGCGTGGCGCGGGAGGCGTCCGGCCGGGCGTCCGCGTAGGGCGCGAGGAGTTCGGCGCAGTCCGCCTCGTCCGTCACCAGCAGGCGGACGCCGGGCAGGTCCAGGTCCTGGAGGAGCCGCAGGTGGGCCCGTTCGGTGACCAGGATCCGGCACTCGGTGTGCAGGATGTCGCGGGCGAGTTCGGCGCCCCGGCGGGTGGGGTTGACGCCGGCGACCGCCGCCCCGGCCAGGGCCGCCGCGCCCAGCCACAGGGGGAACTCGGGCGTGTTGTCGAGCAGTACGCCGATGTGGGGTGCGGCGCCCGGCGGCAGCCACTCGGCCAGCAGGGCCGCCCGGGCCGCGGCCCCGGCCGCCACCTCGTGGTGGGTCAGCACCAGTTCTCCGCACCACAGCCCCGGCCGGTGGTCGCCCCACCGGGCGGCCACGAGTTCCGCGACCGTGCTCGCCCTGGAGTCCATGGGCGCGCACGTTAGTTGACGGCGCGTCAGATGTAGAGGGTCAGGGCGCCACGGACGTCCCGCTGTCGACGCTGAAGACGGAGTCGCCGTACGGGCCGAAGGTCTGGCCGTACGCGGTGACGAAGCCGGCGCAGAAGACGACGACCACGCCGAGGAACGCCAGGATGCCGACGGTGGTCATGGCCTGCCTCACCCGGCTCGGCGGCTGGGCCGTGGCCACGACCTGGCGGCCGTCGGTGTAGTGGACCGTGACGTAGTCGCCCTCGACGGTCGTCGCGGGGCCGCCCTCCTCCTCGAAGCGGATGACCCGGCCGTCGTGGGCGATGAACTCGTAGACGTGGTGGAACGTGGTGCGGACCGAGGTGTCGCCGTGGCCGCCGCTCACCGCCGTGAACGCCCGCAGGCACCGGGCCTCGGCCGTCAGGCCGCTGTTCCACGCGCCCCGGATCTGCAGCCAGCGCCGGACCACGCGGTAGGCCATGAAGACCGCCAGGGCCGTGATCAGGCCGGGCACGACGTAGAAGATCAGGTGCATCGCGCATCCCCCGCAGTCGATGCGCCGGCCCCGATCGGCCGGCGTGGCAGGAACGTACCCACGCCGGCCGCACCGGTGACTCAAGAGAACCTCAGAGGTTCAGAAGGTGACGTCCGAGCAGGCGTAGAACGCGTTGGCCGTGTCGGCGATCGTCCACACCGCGACGATGACGTGCCGTCCGCTGAGCCCGGACGGCAGCCTGCCCGTGTGGGAGAGGGTCGACGGCGGGCGCTGCCCGTTGTACGGCACCGTGAAGAACGGCGTGAGGTTGAGGTCGGACCGGGACAGGTTGTGGTTCTGGTTCCAGCCCGGCTTGGTGATGTAGTACTTGAAGTCGGTCGTGGCGTGCATGGCCGTGAACTGCCAGCGGAACGTGTAGTTCTGGCCGCCCGTCACCTTCGTGGCGGGCCAGGCGCCGCCGGACGGCGTCCGCGGTGCGCTGAGCTGGCTGAAGTGGCCGAGGCCGGCGTTGCATATCTGTCCGTCGGCGGGACCGGAGGCCGGGAAGCCCTTCGGGCCCTCGACACTCTGCGGTTCCCACTGGATGGCGCCGCAGTTGGTCACGGTGCCGTTCTGGCAGAGCTTCTGCCTGCTGATGGGGAGGTCGGTGTAGCCGTGGCCGCTGGCGCCGCCGGAGGAGAGTGCGAGGGCTCCGGTCGTGGCCAGTCCCACCGCGACCGCGGACAACTTGGTCCTTGTACGCATGCTGCCGCTCCTGGAGACGTGGGGGTTTCAGTGAGCTGACGTGCAGGTAGGTCTAGACCAAGTTTGAATGTAGGGACGTGAGATGAACATGTCCATACCAATCACGGGGTTGTTTCTCCGCGGCCCGCGCAGAACGCCACCGTCAGGTCCTTCACCAGCACCTTCCGCTCGTAGTCGTCGAGTTCGACCAGACCCCGCATGGTCAGCCGGGTCACCGTGTCCTCCACCGAGTCGACGACCGAGGTGAGCACGCTCGCCCGGTGCTGGGCGTCCAGCGCGGCGATCCGGCGGCGGTGCATCGCGGCGGCCACCTCCGGGGCGTACTCCACCCGGACCGGCTGCACCGAGAACACCTCCAGCCCGACGGGTGCCGCGTCGGCCGCCACCAGCCGGGTCAGTGCCTCGGCCGCCGCGTCCCCGGCCCCCTTCGCCGCGCCCGGCAGCTCCACCGGCACCCGGGCCAGCGCCGCCTCCACGCACTCGCGCAGGTACGTCTCGTGGTCCTCGACCCCCAGCGTGGCCCGCGCGGTGTCCCGCACCCGCCACACCACCAGGACCACCACCCGCAGCGCGACACCGCCTCCGTCGGCCGCGGGCACCGGCTCGCTGCGCCAGTGCCGCAGCCGCACGTCCACCCGGCGCCGCAGCAGCAGCGGGTTGACCCACAGCAGGCCGGAGCGCCGGACGGTCCCCCGGTAGCGGCCGAACAGGTCCAGCACCCAGGCCCGCCCGGTGCGGCCCCGGGCCAGCCCGCCGAACCCGAACAGCCCGAGCGCCACGGCTCCCGCGTACGCCGCCCACTGCGCGGGGCCGAGCCCGGCCCCGGCGTGCGCGGGCAGCCGCAGCGCCTCCAGGGCGAGCGGTGGCAGCACCCCGGCCCACCAGGAGGTGGCCACGCAGCCGGCCGCCCCGCACGCCCCGGCCAGCACGCCCGCCGCACCGGGCAGCACCCGGGCCGGCCGCTCCACCAGGTCGGGGTCGACCTGCGGCACGGGCCGCGGTGCCGCGGCGACCGCGCGCCGCAGGCGCGGCTGCTCCCCCGTGCCCTGCCTGCGGCTCACCACCGCGGGCTTGAGCGCCACCGTGGCCGGGTCGGGGTCGTCACGGAACAGCAGGTGGACGGGGATCTCGGTGGTGGCCTCGTTCTGGATGAGCCGGGTGGGCCGGGCCGGCCCCTCGGCCGGTCCGTCGGGCTCGGACGTGTGGGAAGTGGTCGTACTCATGCGTGCCTCCAGCCTCCGCGCCAGATGCGTCACTGATGGTTCCCGGTGCCGGGTGCGGGACCCGCCGGAAGGGCCCGACCGGGGTTCGGGACCCGTCGGCCGGGCCTACGAGAAGAGCCGGCGCCAGGTCTCCGGCCCCGGGTAGCCGTCCACCGCGCCACCCCGCCAGCCCTGGGTGCGCTGGAAGGCCTCGACGGCACGCCGGTCCGCCTCGCCCCAGCGCGGCCCCGGCCCGACGGTGTAGAACCTGCCGAATCCCTTGCGCACCAGCTGCCTCCCGAGCCGGGTGACGTACGTGTTGCTGGCGCCGGGCCGGAACATCGCCCGACCGGGATAGCCGGGGACACCGTGCGAGGAGGGCGGGGGTCCGACCGCCCCGTCCTTCACGTCCTTGCCCCGGCCCGTGACCAGCAGCTCCCAGGTGCGCGGCCCGGGCAGGCCGTCCGCGTCCGCGCCGGTCCAGCCCTGGGCCAGCTGGAAGGCCCGGGTCGCCCGCCGGTCCGCGTCCGTCCAGCGCGGTCCCGGACCCGAGGCGTAGGCGGCCCCGGCCCCGCGCGCGACGAGCATGCGGCCGAGCAGCGTGACGTACTTGTTGTGCGCGCCGGGGCCGAAATACGCCGCTCCCGGGTAGGGCGTGGCCGCCGGGGCGCCGGGCTTCCCGCTGTCCGGCTCGGGCTCGGGCTCCGGCTCCTGAAGGGCGACGTTCTTGTAGCGGTAGGGGACGTACTGGTCGGAATCGCTCCAGTACGCGTACGGGGTGGACTGCCGGCGGGTGTGCGGGCGGGTCTGCTCGTAGGCGATGTAGTAGCTGTGCGTGTAGTCCGTCCAGCCGCCGAAAATGGTGACGTGCGAGCCTTTGTCGGGGTCGGACGCATTGTGGAACAGCAGAATGTCGCCCGGCTGGAGTTCCTCCTTGGAAATCCGCTCCCCGTACTGGGCGAGATTGCCCGTCCATTCGTTCCGGGGCAGCTGCCAGGCCATCGAGACATAGCCCGAGCAGTCCTGCCGGTAACCGTCGGACCAGTAGGCGGTCATGCTGTACGGCACTTTCGCGGCGACCCAGGTCTTGGCCCGTTTGATGATCTCCGCGCGGGTGATGGCGGAGCGCTTGGGGTCGGCCGCGGGCTTGGCGGGCCGGCCTCCGGGGCCGTGCAGCGGGGCCTTCTCGCCCTGTGGGGTCTCAGGCTCCTCACCTGCGGAAACGCCCTGGCGGTGAGGGGCGTGCGGGGCGGCGGCGGCCGGTGCGGCATGCCCGGCGCCGAGTGCGGCGGACGCCGCGGCGGCCAGGGCGAGGGCGCGGTGCGCGGCCGGGTGGGCGGTGGTGCGGCCGGCCGGGGAATGCGGCAGGACGCGGCGCCAGTGGACGCAGCCGGGGCAGTCGCAGTCGCTCGCGGGGTCGATTTCCTCGAATACCGGAGACTCCATGCGATTCCCCTCACACTTCCGGCGGAAAATGCGGCACCCGTGCACGTCCGGGCGCGCGTCGTCAGTTTCGCAACTGTCTTCCGCACGCGCATGCTGACGGTCCGAATGATGTACGCGGGGGCCTTCCGGGAGCCGCCCCGGCCCCAGGGCGGTGGTCGGGAGCACCCTCGGACGTCCTGTAGAGTTACGACGTCAGCAGGCGCCGCTAGCTCAGTTGGTTAGAGCAGCTGACTCTTAATCAGCGGGTCCGGGGTTCGAGTCCCTGGCGGCGCACGATGCCGGTGGCGGCTTGTGTTCGCAGACAACGCGAACGCAAGCCGCCATCGTCGTTTCTGCGCGGCTCCGCCGCGCGCCGTGGGGGCTCCGCCACCCACACCCCCTCCCCTCGGCGTCACGGCGCCCCGGGACCGAAGCGCGGCGTGGCTCGATCGCACCGACCGGAAGGCCCCTCGTGGAAGCGAGGGGCCTTCTTGTATGCCCGCTGCCCCCGCGTGCCTCCCTTGTATGGCCGGAACCCGGCCCACCGTGCGATTGGCCGGATACCCTCTCGCCATGGCAGCGCGTGACCTCCAGGAGCGGATCAAGAAGCTCATCATCGACCGCCGGCTGGCCTCCGGGGCCCCGCTGCCGACCGAGCCCGAGCTGATGGAGTATCTCGGCGCGAGCCGGAACTCGGTGCGGGAGGCGCTGAAGGCGCTCCAGGCCATGGGCATCGTGGAGATCCGGCACGGGTTCGGGACGTATGTCGGCCCGATGTCACTCGCACCGATGATCGAGGGCCTCGCCTTCCGCACGGTCGCCGGGCACTACCGGGGCGAGGACTCCCTGCTCCAGCTGCTCGAACTCCGCGAGGCCGTGGAGACCGGGCTCGTCTCCCGGCTCGCGGGGCGGATACCGCGCGCGGACCTCGTTGAACTGGACGCGCTCGTCGACCGTATGGAAGAGCAGGCCGCGCGCGGAGCCGGCCTCGCCGAGACCGACCGGGCCTTCCACGCCACCCTCTACCGGGGGCTGGACAACGTGCTGCTGAGCGAGGTCCTGGAAGCCTTCTGGGACGCCTTCCACCGGGTCCGCACGGACCTCGGGGGCGAGCCGCAGGACCCGAAGGTGACCTGCCGGCAGCACCGGGAGATCCTCGACGCGGTCCGGTCCGGCGACTCGATGCGGGCGGAGGAGGCCATAAGGGAGCACTTCGGCAACATCCGCGCCCGCCTGTCCACACCGGCTCCACAGAGTCCCCACACCCGCCACAATGAACGCGTATGACCGGTAAACACCGCGTTTCGCATCTTGCGATCATGATGAACGCCGTAGAACCCTGGTTATCTGGTTTTTCAAGATGCTGCGGTTTCGCGGCAGTTGGGGGGATTCGGAGCCGGTTGCGGATCGAGCGGGGGTAGGGGCCCCGTTCATGAAGCGATGCCGAGGGGGGCATCATGCAACCGGAAGGTCGCGTTGCCGTGTCTATAGGGTGTGGATGACGTGGTGACAGCGACCCACCACTGATACGTCTGTGAAGGTCGAGGGGGACCTGTCGCAGACGGTAGGAAGCGACGAAACACGCGGCTGTTCCGCGTGTGGGGGGATGACTCATGACGTCGAGGCCGACGGGCGCCCGGCAGGACCACGACCCGTCCCAGACCACCCAGCTCAGGGTGCCGACGCATCGGATGAGCACCACGGGGACATTCCGGCGGATCAAGAAGACGCTGCCGAGATACGACTACGAGCATTACAGCCGGCTCGCGGGTCCCCTCACCCAGCCCGATCCGGGCAAGCCGTACAAGGTGCAGTACCGCTCGCTGATCTCGCAGGAGCCGCACCGCATCCGGGTCGCCCTGATGCTGGCCGCGGCCCCGGTACTGTCCCTGGTGCTGCTGTTCTGGCTGCTGCAGCCCGAGCACTGGACCGAGCGCGACTACCCGGCCTTCGACTGGCTGCCGGCGCTCGACGTCGTCATGCTCGTCTCGATCGGCCTGATCGAGTTCTTCCGCTGCATGAACGTGCTGTCCAACGCGCACGCCACGCTGGTCGCCCGCGACCCGATCCCGGTGGTGCCCGAGGTCGGCACCAGAGTGGCCTTCCTCACCTCCTTCGTGCCCGGCAAGGAGCCGCTGGAGATGGTGACGAAGACGCTCGAGGCCGCGGTGAAGATCCGCCACCGGGGCCTCATGCACGTGTGGCTGCTCGACGAGGGCGACGACCCCGAGGTGAAGGCGGTCTGCGAGCGCCTCGGCGTGCACCACTTCTCCCGCAAGGGCGTCGCGAAGTGGAACCAGGCCAAGGGCCCGCACCGCGCCAAGACCAAGCACGGCAACTACAACGCCTGGCTGGAAGCCCACGGCGACGACTACGACTTCTTCGCCTCGGTCGACACCGACCACGTGCCGCTGCCCAACTACCTGGAGCGGATGCTCGGCTTCTTCCGCGACCCGGACGTCGGCTTCGTCATCGGCCCGCAGGTCTACGGCAACTACGACAACCCCATCACCAAGGCCGCCGAGTCGCAGCAGTTCCTCTTCCACGCGCTGATCCAGCGCGCCGGCAACCGCTACGGCTCCCCGATGTTCGTCGGCACCTCCAACGCCGTGCGCATCAAGGCGCTGAAGCAGATCGGCGGCCTGTACGACTCGATCACCGAGGACATGGCGACCGGCTTCGAGATGCACCGCCACAAGAACCCGGCGACGGGGAAGAAGTGGCGCTCGGTGTACACGCCGGACGTGCTCGCGGTCGGTGAGGGCCCGAGCGCCTGGACGGACTTCTTCACCCAGCAGATGCGCTGGTCGCGAGGGACGTACGAGACGATCATCGGGCAGTACTGGAAGGGCTGGTACTCGCTGCCGCCGAGCAAGCTCTTCAACTACACCATGATGATCATCTTCTATCCGATGTCGGCCCTGAACTGGATCCTGGCGGCGCTCAGCTGTGCGCTGTTCCTGGGCCTGGGCGCCTCGGGTGTGAACATCGACCCGGCGGTCTGGCTGATGCTCTACGGCAACGCCTCCGCCCTGCAGATCGGCCTCTACGTCTGGAACCGCCGGCACAACGTCTCGCCGCACGAGCCGGAGGGCTCCGGCGGTGTGGCCGGCATGGTGATGTCCGCGCTGTCGGCGCCGCTGTACGCGAAGGCGCTGATCGACTCGGTGCTGCGGCGCAAGAGCAAGTTCGTGGTCACCCCCAAGGGCGATTCGGCGAGCCCGGACCGCTGGTTCGCCACGTTCCGCTACCACTGGTACTTCATCCTGATCTTCGCCGCCTCGATCGCGGCGGGCTTCGTCTTCGGGAACTCCCACCCCGCGATGATCATCTGGGCGACGTTCGCGCTGCTCATCACCGCCTCGCCGATCTTCGCCTGGCGCTGGCAGCTGCGGCAGGACGCGAAGAAGCCCGGCCGCCACGCCGCGGAGCAGCCGCAGGACCCTGCCGGGCCGCACCGGACGCAGCCGCTGCCCATCCCGCAGCAGCAGGCGCCGCACGCCCCGCAGAACAAGCCCAGTTGGGCCGCCACCCCTGGCGGCAACGGGGAGGTCGGGGGAACCGACCAGACCATGCAGATCGCCCTTGGTGGACTTGGGGGACGTAAGGAATGAACGACCGTGCAGGCCGCCGCCGGGCCCGTCGACTCGCGATCGGCACGGCGGTGGTACTCGCGCTGGCCGGGATGAACGGGCCGTGGCTCTACCGCTTCAGCACCGAGAAATACCACCAGTACAAGATCAACCAGCCGGAGTACAAGGCCGCGAACGGCAAGTGGGAGATCATCGAGTTTCCCGAGGAGTACCGGCAGAACACGATCCACGCGGCGCTGCTGCGCACCGGCAAGGTGCTGCTCGTCGCGGGGTCGGGCAACAACCAGGACAACTTCGACGCGAAGAAGTTCGACACCCGCATCTGGGACCCGGTCAAGGGCACGATCAAGAAGGTCCCCACGCCCAGCGACCTGTTCTGCACCGGCCACACCCAGCTCGCCAACGGCAACCTGCTGATCGCGGGCGGCACCAAGCGGTACGAGAAGCTCAAGGGTGACGTCACCAAGGCCGGCGGCCTGATGATCGTCCACAACGAGAACCCGGACAAGCCGATCACGCTGCCCGCCGGCACGAAGTTCACGGGCAAGGAGAACGGCAAGACCTTCGTCTCGAAGGACCCGGTGCTCGTGCCGCGCGCCAAGAAGGTCTTCGACAAGGCGACCGGCAAGTTCCTGCGCAACGACCCCGGCCTCGGCCGGATCTACGTCGAGGCGCAGAAGCGGGGCAAGAAGTTCGAGACAGGCACGCAGGACAACTACCGCGTGCACGGCCTGAAGGGCGCCGACGCGCGCAACACCTACGGCATCGCGCAGAAGCTCGCCCTCGACAAGAAGGACTTCCAGGGGATCCGGGACGCCTTCGAGTTCGACCCCGTGGCCGAGAAGTACATCAAGGTCGACCCGATGAAGGAGGCCCGCTGGTACCCCACGCTCACCACCCTGAGCGACGGGAGGATCCTCAGCGTCTCCGGCCTCGACGACATCGGCCAGCTGGTCCCGGGCAAGAACGAGATCTTCGACCCGAAGACCAAGAAGTGGACCTACACCGACAAGGTCCGGCAGTTCCCGACCTACCCGGCGCTGTTCCTCATGCAGAACGGCAAGGTCTTCTACTCGGGCTCCAACGCGGGCTACGGGCCGGACAACGTGGGCCGCGACCCCGGCATCTGGGACGTGGACAGCAACAAGTTCACCAAGGTGCCCGGGCTGAGCGACCCCAAGCTGATGGAGACGTCCGGCACGGTGCTGCTGCCGCCGGCGCAGGACGAGAAGTACATGGTGATCGGCGGCGGTGGCGTCGGCGAGTCCCAGGAGTCCAGCGAGAAGACCCGGATCGTCGACCTGAAGGACGACGACCCGCGCTTCGTGGACGGCCCCTCGCTCGACAAGGGCACGCGCTACCCGAACGCCTCGATCCTGCCCGACGACAGCGTGCTGATCTCCGGCGGCTCGGAGGACTACCGGGGCCGCAGCGACTCCAACATCTTCGAGGCGCGGCTGTACGACACGGAGAAGAACGAACTCAAGCGGGTCGCCGACCCGCTGGTCGGCCGCAACTACCACTCCGGGTCGATCCTGCTGCCCGACGGGCGCGTGATGTTCTTCGGCTCCGACTCGCTGTACGCCGACAAGGCCAACACCAAGCCGGGCAAGTTCGAGCAGCGCATCGAGATCTACACCCCGCCGTACCTCTACGGCGACGGCGACCGGCCCTCGCTGTCGGGCGGGCCGCAGACCATCGAGCGCGGCGGGACGGGGAAGTTCACCTCGTCGGACGCGGCGAAGGTCAAGAAGGTCCGGCTGATCCGGCCGAGCGCCGCCACGCACGTCACGGACGTCGACCAGCGGTCCATCGCGCTGGACTTCGAGGCGTCCGGCGACAAGCTGACGGTGACCATGCCGGAGAACCGGAACCTGGTCCAGGCGGGCTGGTACATGCTGTTCGTGACGGACGACCGGGGGACGCCGAGCAAGGCGCAGTGGGTCAAGGTGCCCTAGACGTCGATCGGTTGGGGCGCTCTCCGGTGTGGAGGGCGCCCCTTTCGCATGTCCTCCCGCGAGGGCCGTTGACGGGAAACGGGCTTGACCTGCACAGGGCACGTGGTGTGCTCTCGGTACGAGATCGGCACGTGTGGTCAACGGTGGCGGGGGAAACGGGAGATGACCGAGTCGACCACGTCGGGTCCGGTGGCCGAGGAGGTCCTGGCCGCCGCGACCGTCCAGGTCATGGGCGCGGACGGGCACATCGGCGGCCTGGGGGCGGTCATCGCGCCCACCCTGGTGCTGACCTGCGCCCATGTCGTGCTGGACGCGCTGGGCCTGCCGGAGCGGCGGCAGGAGCGGCCCGACGGGCTCGTGCGCGTCACCCTCGTCCTCCGGGAGGGCGAGTCGGTGGAGGCCGTCGTCCGCGACTGGGCGCCGGTGCGCGCGAACGGCACCGGGGACGTGGCCGTCCTGTCGCTGGCCCGCCCGCTGCCCGAGGCCCGGCCCGTCGTCATGGTGGCGCCCCGGGACGTCTGGGACCATCCGGCCATCGTTTTCGGACTGCCCAGGGACGACACGGGCGGAGGCTGGCACACCGCCCGCCTCCGCGCCCGCACCAGCACGGGCCGCCTGCAGATGTCCCCGCTCGACGGCCAGAGCGACCCGATCCAGCCCGGCTTCAGCGGCGCCGCCGTGTGGGACGCCGACCTCGGTGCCGTCGTCGGCATCGTCGCCTCGATCTCGCCGGCGCACCGGGGGCAGAGCTTCTGCATCCCGACCCGCACGATCCTCGACGAACTGCCCACCCTGACCGAACTCCTCGCGCCCTCCTCCCCCTTCCCCGGACTGCGCCCGTACACCGAGGAGCACAGCGCGCACTTCTTCGGCCGGGACGAGGACGTCGACGCCGTCACCGGCCTGCTGTGCCCGCACGGGACGCCCGAGGGCTGCGTGACCCTGACCGGCCCGTCCGGCTCCGGCAAGTCCTCCCTGCTCATGGCGGGTGTACTGCCCCGTCTGAAGGAACGGGACGTGGAGGTCGTCACCCTGCGCGCGGAGGGCCGTCTGCCGGACGCCACCTCGGTCCGGGAGGCCCTGCGCGAGCACCGGTCCGCTCGCGGGCTCGTGCTGGCCGTCGACCAGGCGGAGGCGCTGCTGCTGCGCCCCGAGGAGGAGCTGCGCGCCCTGGTGGACGCGCTCCTCGACGCCGCCCGCCACCCCGGCGTGGCGGTGCTGGTGGCGCTGCGGACCGACTTCCAGGACGCGGCCCTGCGCCACCCGGAGCTGAGCCGCCTGGTCGGCGGGGCGCCCGCGCACCAGCTGGGCCTGATGACCCGCGAGCAGCTCACCGAGGTGGTCAGGCTGCCGCTGCGGGCCTTCCCGGGCGTGGAGTACGACAGCGGACTGGCCGACCGGCTCATCGAGGACGCGGCGGGCCGCCCCGGCGCCCTGCCGCTGCTCGGCTTCGTCCTGACCACCCTGTGGGACCGGCAGGTCGGCGGTCGGCTCCGCCTCGACACCTACCGCGAACTGGGCGGCCTGGGCGGCGTGCTGAGCAGCCGGGCCGACTCGGCGTGGCAGCGGGCGCTGCGCGGGGCGACGCCGGAGGCCGCGACCGGACTGCTGCGCGCGCTGGTCCAGGTCCCGCCCGGCAGCGGCACGGCCCTGCGCGCCCGGCTCGCCCGCCGTGACGCGGGCGAGGAGCGGTGGGCCATCGCCTGCGAGCTGGCCGAGGCCCGGGTCCTCGTCCTCGGCGCGGACCCCGAGCGCGGCGAGACGGTCGAGCTGGCCCACGAGGCCCTCATCGAGCACTGGCAGCCCCTGGCCGAGCAGGTGGAGAACGACCGTACGTTCCTCACCTGGCGCGGCGAACTCCGCTACGACCGGGGCCGCTGGTGGCGGGCCGGGCGGCCGGACGGGCTGCTGCTGGAGGATCCGGCGCTTCCGGTGGCGGAGCGGTGGCTGGCCGACCGTCCGGGCGAACTGACCGATGAGGACCGGGAGTTCATCGAGGCGAGTGTCCGGCTGCGGGAGCGCAAGACGGCCGAGGCCGCGAGATCCGAGCGCCGGAAGCGGTATCTGCGGATGCTGTGGGCCGTCGTCACCGTCCTGTCCGTGGTGGCGGCGGCCGTGGTGTCCGTGCTGTATCTGAACCTGCTGACGGAGCAGCGGCGGCTGGCCTCGGACCGGCTGGCGCAGCAGGCCGCGAGTCTGGACGGCGCGTCCCTGACGGTGTCTTCGCTGTACACGGTCGGGGCGTACCGGGCGGAGGCGCGGCCGGACGCCCGTTCCGCGCTGCTGGCGCAGTACTTGCGGTTGCAGGATGTGGAGCGGGTGGTGATGGAGGGGCGTAACGAGGTCGAGGACGTGGCGCTCACGGAGGACGGCACGTTCGCGTACGCCGTGCTGGCTAACGGCGACTTCGTGAAAATGGACCTGCGCGGCACGGCCCGGCCCAAGCCCGTCAAGTTCACGAAGCGAAGCAACAACGAACGTATCGCGGTCTCACCCGACGGCCGGACCGTGGCCCGGGCGACCGACTGGGGCGTGATCTCCCTCGGGGTGCCGTCCTCCTCTGATGTCCCGCGGCTCATCACCCTGCGGGAAGGCGAGGCGGTCGAGGAGAATCCGCGCGGAGTCCATGACCTGCGTTTCGACGGGGACGGGAAGCGGATCCTCGCCGCGATTCCCCGCGAGGGCGTGCTCGTGTGGAACGCGGAGGACGGCCGCCGCACGGGCCGTACGCTCGTCCCGCCGAAGGACTGGGACGCGGCACAGGCCTGGTTCGGCGCGGACGGCACGGTGGTGGCGCGGATCGTGCCCAAGGACGCCGCCGTGGACGACGTGCGGGGCCGGCTGGTCTCCTGGCAGTTCGAGAGCGGCACGCTGAACCGCCCCTGGGGCGAGCAGGTCACGGCCTCCGCGACGGTCAGCGGCAACGGCGCCGTCCTGGTCACCTGCACCACCCAAGGGGTGCTCGAGGCGTGGCGGCTGGGTTCATCGCCCAAGCGGTTCCGGAACTGGAGCAACAGCAGCTTCCAGGGGTTGTGCCCGCTCAACACGCCCCGGCTGGACGCCTCGGGGCGCTACCTCGTCAACCCCACCGGCCGTATCGGCACGGACCTCGGCCGGACGCGGTTCCTCGTCGTCGACCTGGAGAAGGGCTGGCCGGCCACGTTCGACGCCCCCGCCGCCGCTCCGGAGGACCAGAACGTCACCGGGAGGGGGAACTCCCCCGCGGTCGCGCTCGCCGGGCCTCCCAATGACCTGCGCGCGGCCGTCGCGGTCGGCGGCAGCATCGTCACCGTACGGGTCCGGCCGCCCACCTCGTTCGACACCAACGCCCTGCTCAACCGCATCCGCACACCGGACGGGCCGAGCGGCAGGATGGCCGTCGTCGACTCCAAGGGCACCGGACTCCAGCTGTGGAACCTGGCCGACCACCGCCTCCTCGCGACCGCGCGTCCGTCCCGGCCGCTGGCCCGTATGTACGCGGCCTTCAGCCCGGACGGACGGCGGATGCTGACCATCGCCCAGGACGAGCGGACGGTCCTCGTCTGGCGGATCGAGGGCAACTCGCTCAGGGAGGAGCACGTCCTCGAACTGCCCGCCCCCGAGGGCATCACGGCTTCCGGCCCGGACCCCACCACAGGGCTCGTCCCGTCCTGGATCAACCTGAGCTTCTCCGACGACGACCATGCCGTGATCTCGGGACTGTCGTACGTCTCCCGCTGGCGGCTCGACACCGGCAAGCCGGACGGTGAGACCTACCAGCCCAGGGCCCAGGCAGCCGAGCAACTCGCCAACGAAGCCGCGGGCACCTTCGCCACCGCCGTCCCCGGCAAACCGCAGGCACTGGTGCGCACGCTGGAGGAGGTCGGGGTCTGGGACTTCACCACCGGCGAGTTCACGAAGTGGTTCGAGAAGGATCCCGACGGCGGACGCGACCGGCCGATCCGTTCCTTCAGCCTCTCCCCCGACGGAAAGCTGCTCGCCGTGCAGTATGCCGGCGGCTCGGTGCACCTGTGGGACGTGCGGAAGAAGGTCTGGAAACAGACCCTCACCACCAACGGCGTCTACTATCTCGGCCGCTTCCTCGGCAACCGCGGGCTCCACACCACCACCGCCGCCGGCGAACAGGTCGTCTGGGACGTGACCGACCGCCAGGACACCTACCGCTACTACGTCGGCTACGGATCGGTCCTCTCCCCGAGCACCGACGGCAGGAACCTGACCATGATCGACGGGTCACGAACCTCCGTGGTCCCCCTCGACCCCGACCGGTGGGCCGACCGCTTGTGCAGCCTCGCGCAGCGGGAACTGACCGAGAGGGAGAGGGGGGTGGCGGTCGACCCCGACCAGGTCGAGGACGTCTGCTAGGAGCTGGCCTTCGCCAGCTTCAGCGCGTAGTCCTCCCACCACTGGCCCGCCTTCGGACCGCCCTTGCACTCGCCGTCCGACTCGCCGGGCCTCTTGACCCACAGGTAGGCGTCGACCAGCGGGTCGGCCGTCTTCGTCGTCGGGGTCTCGCCGAGGGCGCGGCCGGGCGGGTTGCACCAGCGCTCGTCCGGGTTGCCCTCGGTGTACGGGCCCTTGCCGTTGCGGCTGGTGTCGATGACGAAGTGCTTGCCGCCGACCTTGGCGGAGAGCTGCTTGCCGTAGGCGATGGAGTCCTCGGTGGAGTAGAAGTTGGAGACGTTGACCGAGAAGCCGTCGGCCTGGGCGATGCCCGCGCGGTTCAGGGGCTCGAAGATCTGGTCGGGGTTCTGCCAGCCGGCGTTGCCCGCGTCGAGGTAGACCTTCGTGTTCTTCAGGGACTTCAGCTTGGCGACGGCGCCCTTGAGGAGGTCGTAGCGCTCCTCGTGGAACTGCTCCGGGGTGCAGCCGTCCACGAGGTGGAGCAGGGCGTCCGGCTCGAGGATGACCGTGGCCGGCCGGTCGCCGATGCCCGCGGCCACGCCGTCGACCCACTCGCGGTAGGCGTTGCCGTCGGCGGCGCCGCCCTGGGAGTACTGGCCGCAGTCGCGGTGCGGGATGTTGTAGAGGACGAGCAGGGCCGTACGGCCCGCCTTGTCGGCGGCCTCGGTGAAGCCCCGGGTCTGCTCCTGGGGGTTGTCCGGGCCGATCCACTCGGCGACCGGCTGCTCGGCGATCTTGCGGATCTCCTCGGCGTCCTGCTTCTTGCCGGACTTCTCCAGGGCGGCGACCTGCCGGGCCGCGGTGCCGTCCGGGTTGACCCAGAACGGGGCGGTCTCCTTGGGCTGTTGCGTGATCCCTGCGCCCGATCCGGCGCTCTTGTCCGGTTCGTCTCCCCCGTCGTCCGAGGAACAGCCCGTGATCAGCAGTGCCGCCCCCAGCACCACCGCGGACATCCGCCTCCCCGCGGACGCCCCTTCCCCCCTGCTGCCGTACATCCAACTCCCCCTTGGGTGCACCGTTCCAAGTCTCAATCCTGACATACGTCCCGCGGCACCCACGAGGCCGAACCCGACCTGCGCGGATGACGCAGAGCCACCGTGTCGGGACTTGGCGTTATTCAACCTCTAGGCCCGGGCGGCCCTTTGGTTCTAGAGTCTTCTCAGCCGGACCCGGCCTCCGGCCAGAGATTCACCCACCGTGCTCCCGCGGCCTCCCGCGCAGCTCGCCGGGTCACTCCCGCGGCCCGTGCGCGCGCGGTCGAGGACCGGCCCGGTCGGCGGCTTCAGGGGGAGCGGGCCGTCGACCGGGCTGGGTGGGCGCCTCACAGGCCGGTTCCCGTGAGGTACGCCGACACCACCACGTTCGCCGTGTAGCTGCGGGTCGTGCGGTCGAAGCTGCCGCCGCAGGTGACCAGCCGCAGCTCGGCCCGGCCCGACTGGCGTGGGCCGTACGCCTGGTGGGCGTCGAAGCGGTCGCGGGTGAGGACCTGGACCGACTCGACGGTGAACTCGGCGACCTTGGCGTCGGCCCGGATCACCCGGATCGTCTGGCCCGGCCGCATGGCGCTGACCTTGTAGAAGACGGCCGGGCGGGTGTCGGTGTCGACGTGGCCGACCAGGAGCGCGGTGCCGGGCGCCCCGGGGGCCACGCCGCCCGCGTACCAGCCGACCACGCCCGGCTGGTCGTACGGCGGCGGGTCGAGCGCCCCGCGCGCGTCCAGGCCGCGCGCCACGACGGGTGCCTGGACGCCGAGCCCGGGGATGTCGACGCGCTGCGGCAGCGCGTCGGCGAGGGGGCGGTGGGCGGGGGGCAGCTTCACGTCCGGGGGCCGGCCGGCCGCCGCCATGTCGCCCGTGGTGGGGGCGGACATGCCGTGCCGTACGTCGGTGACCTCGCGGCCCCACAGCCACAGCCCGAGCAGCAGCACCACCCAGGCCACGCCGGCCAGCAGGCGGCCGGTGCCCGCGGAGAACCTCTGTTCCTGGTCGGACATGGTCAGTCCGTTCTGCGGCTCCGGCGGACACCGCCCAGCGCGACGACCACCGCGGCCACTCCCGCGAGCACCAGGCCGGTCACGCCCTGGGCCGTGCCCGGCCCGGCCCCGCGTTCCTCGGCGGCGACCAGGTCGGCGGCGCCGCCACCGCCCGCCTGCACGGGGGCGACGGGGGAGGCGTGCGGGCTCGGCGGCCCGGACGCCTCGGGCCCGGACGCCTGGAGCTCGGAGTCCTCGGGCCCGGACGCCTGGAGCTCGGAGTCCTCGGGCCCGGACGCCTGGAGCTCGGAGTCCTCGGGCCCGGACACCTCGGGCCCGGACGCCTCGGGCCCGGACGATTCGGCGCCGGCTCCCGATGCGGCCGACTGCCCGTCGTCCCCGGATGTGGTTGAGTGCCCGCCGTCCCCCGACGCGGCCGACTGCCCGCCGGCTCCCGGAACGGCGGCGCGCCGCCGGTCGCCGTCCCGGACGGTGAGCGTGCCGGTCCGTTCGGCGTCCCCGCAGGTGACCTTCACGGCGTACGTCCCCGCCGTGAGCGTGGAGCGGACGCGGCTCTCGCCGACCAGCTCGCGGTCGCCGTCGGTGACGGTGACGGTGAGCCGGGCGTCCGCGACGAACGCCGCCGACGCGGCGACGGCCGTCCGCTGCGCGCAGCCGGTCACGCGGAGCGTGACGTCACTGCCGGGCGCGGGAGTCGCCGGGATCACCGAGACGCCCCCCGTGTCCGCCGCGTACGCCGCCGGAGTCAGGGCGGCCGCGGCCAGGACGGTCGTGCAGAGAGTGACTCTCAGGGAACCCATCGTGAACCTCCAGACGCCTGGAGCCTCCCCCGCGCGGTCGCCGACCGCATCCGCAGGGACGCGGCGGCTGCTCCGTACGGGTGACGACGGGTTTGGGTCCCGGGACGCCGTCCGCCGGGGCCGGGTTCAGACCCGGTCGACCAGGTCCGCGATCGAGTCCACGACCTGCGACGGCCGGTACGGGAAGCCGTCGACCTGGTCGGGCCGGGTCAGGCCGGTGAGCACCAGGAACGTCTGCATCCCGGCCTCCATGCCGGCCAGCACGTCGGTGTCCATGCGGTCGCCGATCATCGCGCTGGTCTCCGAGTGCGCCCCGATGGCGTTCAGCCCGGTCCGCATCATCAGCGGGTTCGGCTTGCCCGCGAAGTACGGCTTCTTGCCCGTGGCCTGGGTGATCAGCGCGGCCACCGCGCCGGTCGCGGGCAGCGGGCCCTCGGTGGACGGGCCGGTCTCGTCCGGGTTGGTGCAGATGAAGCGGGCGCCGCCGAGGATGAGCCGGACCGCCTTCGTCATGGCCTCGAAGGAGTACGTGCGGGTCTCGCCGAGGACGACGTAGTCCGGCTCGTGGTCGGTCAGGATGTAGCCGATGTCGTGCAGCGCGGTGGTCAGCCCGGCCTCGCCGATGACGTACGCGGAGCCGCCCGGCCGCTGGTCGTCCAGGAACTGGGCCGTGGCCAGGGCCGAGGTCCAGATGCTCTCGATCGGCACCTCCAGGCCCATGCGGCGCAGCCGGGCGTGCAGGTCGCGCGGGGTGTAGATCGAGTTGTTGGTGAGCACCAGGAAGGGCTTCCCGGACTCGCGCAGCTTCTTCAGGAAGGCGTCGGCGCCGGGGATCGGGACGCCCTCGTGGATGAGCACCCCGTCCATGTCGGTGAGCCACGACTCGATGGGCTTGCGGTCTGCCATGTGCGGGATCTCCCTGCCGTACGCGGTCCTGCGTCGCCCCAGCCTAAACAGTGGCGGGATCTTGCGGAATGGGCCGCTCATGGCATCCCGACAGGCGGGACGGCGGTTCAGTGACGGCGGCGCGCGAGGAGCAGCGCCCCGCCCCCGGCGAGCAGCAGGGCCGCGGCGGCCGCGGCGACCCGGCCGCCGGATCCGGTCCGGGCCAGCTCCTCGGCGAACGGGAACCGGTCCTCGCGGGGCGGGGCGGTGGCGTCGCCCTCCGGCACGTTGCCGGTGCCGCCGTCGTCCCCCGCCCCGCCGCCCTCGACGGCGAACCGGTAGTCGTTGGACTGCCCCACCCAGTCGCCGTCGTCGTCGTGCCGCTGTACGACGGCCGCGTTGGCGGTGACGTCGTTGGCGACGGCGTCCGAGGTGACCGCGAGCCGCACCTTCACCGTGACGGTCCTGCCCGGGCCGACGGTGAACCCGCCGAAGCCTCCCGCGTCGTCCGCGAACGCCCCGACGAGTTCGTCCTCGCCGGTCTTCTCGAACCGCACGGGACGGGCCCGCGCGCCCTCGAAGAACTCCAGCCGCGGCTGGGACGGCTCCAGGGCGCGCCGGTCGTCGACGAGCACGACGACGGGGTGGATGCCCGAGCAGGTCCGGTCGGTGGTGTTGGTCAGCTCGACGTACCAGGTCCCGAATCCGCCCCCGGCCGTGTAGGAGTCGGGCCCGCCGTGGATGCGGGTGGTGAGCGGGAAGGTGTGGTCGTCGGGCGCGGCACAGGCGGGCGCCGGGTCGTCCGCGTACGCCGGTTGACCACCAGTGAGCAGGACGGCGGCGGTCGCCGCCAGACAGAGGTGAGCGGGCGTGCAGAGTCGCATGGACTTGAGACCTTGCCGGAATGGAAGGACCTGGCGCCGATGTCGCCGGAAACCCGCCCGAACGGCGGCGCGGAACCGCCCGGTCGGCGGACAGCTCCCGCGCGCGGCTCGGGCCCGACAGGACCTAGGTGTGCTGTTCGGGCAGGTTGGTGACGCGGCTGGCTGGTGTTTGGCCGCTGATGCCGGTGTGGGGTCGGTGGTAGTTGTACCAGTCCAGCCAGTCGGGAAACGCTGCCTGGCGTTCGGCGTCTGAGGTGTAGGGCCGGTGGTAGGCCCATTCGTCGAGCAGGGTGCGGTGGAAGCGTTCGACCTTGCCGTTGGTCTGTGGCCGCCAGGGCCGGGTCCAGCGTGGGCTGATGCCCAGCTGGTGGCAGGTGTCGCGCCAGGTGTTCTTGGTGTAGGCCCACGCGTTGTCGGTCAGCACGCGTTCGACGGTGATGCCCTGGCCGGCGAACCAGGCGGTGGCCCGGCGCAGGAAGGCCGCGCAGGGTGGCGGCCTTCTCGTCGGGCAGGTCTTCGGTATAGGCCCAAGCGGGAGTGGTCGTCCAGTGCGGTGTGCAGGTAGGCGTATCCGGCTCCATTGCGGCGGTCCTTGTTCGGGCTGCCGGCCGCGC
>JJOH01000100.1 GCA_000696115.1 Streptomyces olindensis | reverse complement strand
CTCCGGGTCGGCCCAGCAGGTTGCGAAGATCATGTAGGGGGTGTCGCCGTACGGGACGAACCCGAGCGTCGACCAGAGCTCGCGCAGACGGTCACGGGCTCGGGCCCACTCGTCCTTGCTCATGCCCGTTGTGTCGATCGGAGCGGGATGCACCATCACCGCGCGGCAGCCGGGCGCCAGGCGGCGCAACGCGTTCGCGGCGATCATCGGTCCCAGGCCGAAGCCCCGCCACCCTTCGACCAGCTCGGCCTTGTCGAGGACGAGCAGGTCCTCGCCCCAGACCTCGGTGAGCTCCTCGAACTCCTCGGTGTAGCCGTCGCGTTCGTCGTTGAAGACGGTCTCGGCGATCTCGTAGAGGTTCTGCGGTTCCTCTTCCATCGCCCAGAACGGGTTCTGCGAACCCCCCAGCGGACCTAGACCAGCTCCATGCGCCTGTACGAGGCGGTGGCCCGGGTGACCGTCCGGGCGGACGCGGCGCTCGCGCCGGCCTTGGCGGAGCCGCTGATGGTGCCGGAGGGCAGGCGGGTCTCGGAGCTGGAGCGGCTGCGCACGCCGCCGGTGAAGTCGACGGGCACGGCGATGGTGCGGCCGCCGGGGGGCGTTGCCGGCGCCAGACGTCCATGGGCGGGCGGCGCCCCTTGTGGTACGCGGCCAGCGGGTCGCCGTCGTCCATGCGCGGGACGGCGCGGGATGGCTGGTTCGGCGGTCCGGGTAGGAAGTGCTTGCCCGTGGAGTCGATGGTCTCAGGCGGCCACGGTGGTCGGCCGGGCCGCAGCGAGGTCCTTCGTGCGGGTGCGGACGTCGTCCACCGCACCGGTCCGGCGCGGGCCGGCGGCGTCCAGCTCCGTGTTGAGGCGGAAGGCCTCGTCCAGTGCCTGGTGGGCTGCGGCGGCGCCGTGTTCCGGCTCGCCCTCGGCGAACAGCGCGGCGGCCAGGCCGATGCGGTCCATGACCTTCACCCGGTCGAAGCCGGGCCTGCGCAACGCGAGCGCGTCGGTGAAGTGGTCACTGGCGCGGCGGTTCCGGCTGATGCCGGTGAGGTCGCGGGCGGAGACCGCGCGGGTGCCGACGTGCTCGGCGGCGTCGAAGTAGTCCACCCACGCAGGGACGTCGCCGAGGCCGTCCGCGACCAGTTCGTCCGCGGCACCAAGGTGCCGCTCGGCACCTTGCTCGTCGCCGAGGGCGGCGTGCACCCGCCCGTCTGGGAGGCGCCCAGCGCCCTGGTCGCGGGGATGCTCGCCTTCTTCGCGGCGACGCCGAGGAGACCGAGGGCGTCCTGGGGATGCCCGAGGTAGATCATTTGGTGGGACATGCGGGTGATGCTCTCTCTCCCCCCACCACCACACACACGGTCCACCTGCCCGGCCTCGAGGCGGCGTAGAAGCCGTACGACCAGAACCGCTGTTGTGGGCGGACGCCGACGTGTGCGAGGGGCACACGGTGCTGGAGATCGGCACCGGCACCGGCTACTCCACCGCGCTCGCGTGCGAGCGTCTCGGCTCCGCCGACGACCAGCACCGAGGTCGACCCCCACCGCCTGGAGCAGGCCGCGAGCGCCCTCTGAGGGCTGCGGGTACACGCCGACGCTGGCGGTGGCGGACGACCTGTACGGGTACTGGCCCGAGGCCAAGTTCGCCAGATCGTGGCGGCCTGCTCCTTCCGCGGTGCCGCCCGCCCTGCTGGCGCAGGCCCGGCCGGGCGGGAAGATCCTGCTCACCCTGTCGGGCTGGCTGTGCGGGTACGCCCGAGTCCTGCTCGCCGTGGCGGAGGACGGCACTTTCGAGTTGGTGGGAAAGGTCGGCGTTGGGCTGGGGGGCCGACCCGTCGATGCGGTCGACGTCCAGGTCGTCCACAGCGTCCTTGACGGCGTCTTCTGGGACGGTGGCCGCGTCATGGATCTCTTCCTCTACCGCCGCGACACCCTCAAGCTCCCCCAGCTACAGGTCACAAGGCCACCCCTCTATGGCCTGACAGTAAGAGAGAGTATGCCGGTTTGACACTGTTGCCGATCACCGCGCCCGCGTCCCTGCTGGACGTCCACCGTCTCGAGCCCGAAGCCGGGGGCTGGGGTTTCACTGTCGAGCACGCGGTCGCGACGGCGGCCGGCGACACCCACGTGCTGACCGGCCTGCGCCGCTACCGCGGGCAGGGGGCTGGCTCGGCCGACCCCGAGGAGCAGGATTTCGGCTACCAGTTGATCACCCGCATGATGGTCCCTTCCGCAGCGACCGCGCGCAGGGTTCAGCAACGCTGGCGAGAACGTCCATGCCGCATTTTAGGACGAGGGCGTACCTCAGGCAGCTCGAGAAGGACGACTGAGACGTGAACACCACACAGGTGAAAATCCCCATCGCTGTTGGCGCTGTAGTGGCTGTGGGCCTCCTGGGGTGCGCCGCCTATCTGTTCGAGATCTCCCCATTCGACAAGCAGGTCGTACGGCGACTCGATCCGCACCCGCGCGGGCGGTCGGCCGTCGCGCTCGTTGCGCGGCCGCAGCCTTCCGCGCCCGTCCACCAGGAAGTGCTGCACCAGGATCTGCCGGAGCACCTCGGCCTGCGCCGGAAGGGCGCCGCCGGGGAAGCATGCGTAGAGGCGCTCGAGCAGCTCGCGGGCGTCGGCGCCCACCTGCTCGAGCCGGGCAACGGGGTGGCTGGGCTGGGAGCACAGTCGCACCGGTCGCCCGTAGCGTTCGGCCCACTCGGCGCTCACCAGCTCATCCAGTACGTCCGGCGCATGGCGGGCCACGACCTCCAAGGCGGCGCGGACCGCCTCGGTAACCAGCTCCAGGCGGGTTGATTCCCGTGCGGCGGACAGGATGTGTGTGGAGTCGGTGCGCTGCTTGCCGCGGCCCTTGAGCAGGCCGGCCCGCCGGATCCGGGTGAGTGCAAGGCCCAGCAGGCGGTCGGCGCGGTCGCCCTCGGTGAGCCGGTCGCGGAAGTCGGACAGGACGCTGTGGTGGAAGCCGGGGTCGTCCAGCTCCAGCCCCAGCGAGTATTTGAAGTCGATGCGGCAGCGCACCGCCTCGGCGACCTGGCGGTCCGACAGGTTCATCACATACTGCAGTCCGCAGACGGTGGCCAGCTGCGCGGGCGAGAGCCCGGGGCGGCCGTCGCGCGGGTACCAGGCGGCGAAGTCCTCATCGTTCCACAGGCCGTCGAGGCGGTCGCGGATCCACATCGCGGTGGTGCCATGAAGGTTACTGGCCCCCTCGACCCGCGCGGTCAGCGGCGGGATCTCCGATCCGGAGTGAGACGGGAGGGACATGTCGGGCTCCTGGGGAACATCGGCGGGACATCCCACGAGCCTGACGCAACGTCACGATCATTAACTGCCCGTCTTCAAGATTCCCGACAGAGTCGCTCACTGCTGGGCTGGCCACCGCCCCCACCGCCTCGGCCGGGGACTACAACGGCGCGGCTGGCCTCGCGTCTGCTTCTACCTGACCAACAGTGACTGGAACAACGGTCGGCCCACGGCCGCGTACCAGGACGTCACCAGCTCCTACCAGGACCTCGGATCCAAGAGCTACGCCGCCACCTATGTCCGGAACACCCGCAACGACGACCGGGTCTACCTGCGCGTCTACGACAAGTACAGCGTGACCTACTACTGGTGCCTGCCCCCCAACACTACCGTTCCACTTCAGCGACGACGTCAGGATGAGCGGCATCAAGATCCGGACCCAGTCCACCTGCCCCTCGACCTGAAACTCACGCTCCACAAAGCCCGGGGCTTGACACCCTCGGGCTGCCCGACTGTCAAAGAGCCCTCGGGGCTCAACCTGAATGGTTATAGGTTCCCAGTGCGCCGAAAGACCTTCAGGCTGTCCAGACACACCTGCCGCACCCGCGGCGCGCACACAATCCATGGGGGAGCACGTGAAGAAGAAGATGCTTGCCAGCCTTGCCGTCCTGGGTATTGCGCTGACCGCATCCACTGTTCCTGCCGAGGCCAAGACATCGGACGGATGGATCCGCGGATACGACGGGTACGGCGACGATCTGGACGACGAGGGGATGCTCAACACGTACACCTTCGAGAACTCCAACGCCACCTGCTTCTGGCAGAAGATTCTGTGGGCCATGGGGGCTGAGTACGACAGGGACGGCAGCAAGTTCACGTACAGGATGGCCGACGGCATCTTCGGCCCGAAGACAGCGCAGGCGACCAAGGATCTGAACTACCGGATTCGGAAGGTGAGCAGCTCCGACGCCACCAAGGAAATCTTCTACTACATGGGAAATCGACTCGTGAAGACCGGCGGTTCGACCGCTCGTGGCAAGGACCTGTACCTGGAGTTCCGGGGCGAATCCTACACATTCAGGATCAAGCGGAACTCGGAAGGCAAGTACACCTTCGACGACCGGAACGGGAATCACGTACAGGCGGGATACCGCTACCGGACCTGCCAGTAGTCCGCCGACAGGGCTCCAGCAGATGATCGGCCCTGCCCGCCTTGATCTCCGTGATCAGGACGCGCAGGGCCTCGCTGCTGTCGGTGAGGTGCACGTCGTCCTGCTCGGCGGCGGCGATGCAGCCGTCGTGATCTGACGCGACCGGGACTGCGGCCCTGCGGATGGCCCGGTGAGGGTTGGTATCCGCCCGTCCCGCTGCAGCTCGGCGCGCGACAAGCGCAGCGGAACCCGAGAACCGCCTCAGCCGACAGGGCAGACGATCTTCACCATGGACACCCGCCGCCGACCAGTACGAGCACGGCAACTCGTCCGCACACCAGCCCACCTCACCTGCACGTTTCACGATGCACGGGCCTCAGTGCGTGCCGGAGCGCTCTCAGAACCGGGGGGAGGGAGGGCGCAGGGGGATCACCTCGGCCGTGGGGAGCTGATGTGCCTGCCGCAACTGGTCGTTTTCGTCAGTGAGTTGGTTCAGGGACCGGATCAGGCCGGTGGTGTCGGTGCGGAGTTGGGCGAGTTCGCGGTTCTTGTTGGCGATGGTCTTCTTGAGCCGGGCGATCTCGGCGCGCAGCCGGAGCTCGACGTCGGGGGTGGCGCCGCGGTCCTGGACGCGGGCGTAGAACTCGTTGCGCAGGTCGGGGTGGCGCTGGGTGAGGGCGTTGCGCGGGACCTGTGCCTCGGCGGCCCGGGCGACGACGGTGAGGGCGCCGTTGGAGTGGGTGGGGGTGCCGCCCAGGATGCAGTCCATGGCGTCGCGGATGCGCTGGCGTTCGTCGGCTGGTGGGGTCACGAGGTGGGCTCCCGGGTGTTGCGGGTGGCGTCGTGGGTGTCCGCGTGGTGGCGCAGCCGGGCGGCGGCGGTGTGCAGGCGTTCGGCGATCGAGTCGGGCAGGTGCTCTGCCTGGTGGGTGAGGTGGTCGGCCCGGTGCCGTAGTTGGGCGGCGTGCTGGTCGGTGCGCAGCATGTTGGGGCAGCCGGCCACGCAGCGGTCGAGGGCCGGGGTGTGGGTGTGGGTGCCGCGTTCGCACAGCGCGGTGGCGCTGTCGTAGCGGCACAGCAGGAGGGCGTGGGGGTTGTCGTAGAGGACGGCTCCGTCGCGGGCGAGGAACTTGCGGGCGAAGGCGGGGGTGATGGTGGTGCCTTCGAAGCGGTGGGTGGTCGCGGCCTGGCGCAGGGCGTGGCGGGCGGCCGGTCCGGAGACGCCTTCGCCGTGGGGGTGGCGCTCGTGGAGGTCGGCGGCGGTCTCGGCCGTGGCGAGGGCGGTCTCGATGTCGATGAGGTCGTGGATGCCGCGGCGGGAGCGGGTGGCGTAGCCGCTGGCGGTGGTGGTGTCGAGGGTGAGTGGGGTGCGCAGGTGGCCGTACTGGACGGCGAGGGCGACCAGGCCTCCGGGCTGGCGGGCGATGTGCCAGGCGAGGGTACGCCGCAGGCGGGAGCAGGTGACGGGGCCGTGCGGGTCGGGCGGGACGGTTTCGTGGGGTGTGCCCCGGGTGGTGGCTTGGTGGTGGATCCAGGTGAGGAGTTCGGTGATGCGCTGGTTGAGGCCGACGGTGCCCAGGACGCGGTCGCGGCGGGTGTGGGCGTGGTGGTCGGTGGCAAAGAGCGCCCGGCCGGGCGGGGTGAGGCGTTCCAGGACACGGATGGCGGTGACGGCCGAGGCGATGGCGGCCCAGGGGACGGGCCGGGGTATGCCCGCGGAGGGGTGGTTGCCGTCCGGGTCGCGGGCGGACTTGAAGTGTCGGGCGTTGATGAGGTTCCAGGAGGGAGGATGGTCGGCCGTGCTGGGCTGGGGGTCTGGACAGCAGCCGGAGTTCAGGGCGAGAGATTCCTCGGGGCGCATGCCGGTCAGGTAGGAGATGACGACGAACGCGGCGGTGACGAGGTGGCGCAGGAGGGCGGGGGCTTCCGCGTAGTCGAGGCCGGTGCGCCAGGGCCGCCCGCCGATCTGTCCGGTGACCGCCACGGGCAGGGGGCACGGTCCGGGGTTCGCGGCGGTGAGACGGTGCTCGCGGGTCATCCGGTCGACCTGGTGGAGCGAGGCGCCGGTGATGCCGGCGAGGTAGGTGCGGGCGACGGCGGGCCGCCCGCGCCTGGTGGTCGCCGGCAGCGGGGCGCCGCTGGTGAGCAGCGGGAGCAAGAGCTGTTCCAGCGCAGCTGCTCCGCTGCCGGTGGTGGGGTTGGTGCGGGCGTCGGCCGCGAGGCGCTTGGCGGCGGAGGCGGCGCCGAGGATGTCGTCGGCGAGGTCCTCGACCAGGCGCAGTGACCAGGTCAGCAGCGACGCGATCGTGGGCGGTGGCCAGGGGCTCGGTGGTGTTCTCGCCGCCGCCACCGCGCTGTTGGGGCAGGTAGTCGTCGGCGAGTTCCTCGACGTCCCAGGGAGGCCTCGCGATCCCCGTCGGGTGTGTGGTGAGCTGGTCGTAGGCGTACAGGCGGGAGATGGCGCGCAGTTTGCCGCGGGCGGTGCGGCGGTCGGTGGCGTCTGCCTTGAGACGCAGGCCGTAGGCGTGCAGGGCCGCGGTGTCGGCGTCGGCGAGGGTGCAGATGCGGCGACGGTGGAGGAAGCGGGCGAGGTCGATCCACTGTGTGACGGTGGAGGCGATGGTGGAGGCGGCCAGCCGCGAGCGCATGGCGGCTCCGCGAGAGCGCAGGTAGGTGGCGGGCAGGTCGCTGTTGATGAGCTGCCAGGCCGCCTCCTTGAGCTCGGGCAGCAGCGGGGCGGGGCAGGGGTGCCAGTGGATGGCCGTCAGGCCCCGGCTGGGGTGGGCGATCAGCGGGGCGAGCGACCAGACGGGGTGGCGGTAGCGGCTGTTGAGGTCGGCGTGCTGGGGTGCTTGGATGCGTTCGGCGCTCACCACCGGGGCGCCCGGGTGCACGGTGCTCGGTGGTGGGGTGGTGTCCGGTGCGGTGCTCACGGGTTGAGGTCTCCGGCGAGGAGGTGGTCGACGATGGCGCGGTCGGTGTCGGTGACGGCGGTCAGGGCGTGGCCGCGGGCGGCCGGGCCCAGGCGCTGCCACAGGTCCTGGAGGCGTTCGTGGTGCTCGGCCCAGCGGGTGTCCCAGGTGGTCGGCGCCGTGGTGGAGCGCAGGTTGGCCGGGCCCGGTCGAGGTGCGCGAGCCGGGGGTGGTGGCCGGGGTGGACGCGGGCGTTCGCGCACCCCAGGCACAGCAGGAAGGAGGCCGCGCAGCCCCCGTTCCCGTCGGGCCAGGCGCTCGACACGGGATCGTGGCAGTCGGCGGTGGCGGTGGTCTGGTCGGTGGGGTCGGCCGTCTCGGCGAGGCTGGCGGCCAAGGCCGCGCGGGCGTGCTGGAGGGCGGCCTCGGCGCCGGCGGCGATGACGGGCCGCGCCTCCGTGCGGGTGCGCTGATCGGCCAGGACGTAGGTGACGTCGTAGGTGCGCTGGGAGTGCTGGGCGGGCCCGCGGCCGCCGCGGACGACGACCGTGCGCCGTCCCCGCTGGAACGGCGAGCCGGACAGGCCGTGCCGCCGGTGCCACCAGCGGACGTCGTCGTAGCTGATCCCGATCACGAACGGGCCGACCCGCAGGCGCTCGCGATCTGCACTGCTGATGGTTCGCAGGGCGGTACGGGAGACGAGCAGATAGTCGGCGGCCGGATCGTGGGCGGCCACGGCGGCCCGGGCGTGGACGGTCGCGGCGAGGGCCTGGGTGATCAGGCGTCCCGGGGTGCGCGGGCCGAGGTCGGCGGCGTTCTCCGTCTCGTGCCAGCGCTCCGGGCCGCGCCGGCGCTTCTCGACGGGGATGCGGTAGACGGGCGCGCCGTCGCGGCCGGGGTCCGGCTCGGCGCGCGGGACGCGCAGGCGGTCGATGACGGCGAGGTTCCAGCCGAACTCGGCCATCAGCAGCACCCCCAGGGAGACCGCCTCCGTGCGGGACAGGAACAGCCGCCGCCACGGCCTGCCCCCTGCCCCGCCGAGCGCCCACCGGATCTTCGCCGGCACGAACTCCTTGCCGGACGGCAGCATCTCCCGCGGCACGTCCCCGGTGCGGGCGATCACCTCCAGGACCTCGCCCAGGGCGTGCTCCGGGCTCCCGGGCTGCGTCCCGCCGGCCCGCCAGGCCTCAAGGGCCCGGGTGTTCGCCTCGATGCTCAGCACCGCGGCACGGAACTCATGGCGGGCCACGCGCTTGATGGCCGTGAACTCGTCATCGCCGTAGGAGGCCACCTCGCCGCGCACCGGTGTGACGCGGCGGGCCAGCGCCTCGGCGACCGGCCCGTCCTGAAGCCGGACGTCCTCGCGCAGCAGGGCGCTGATACTGCGCACATCCGAACTGCCACCGGGGGTGGACACCTTCGCCAGATGCCACCATTCCAGCTGCGCGGCCGTCAGCCTGTCCACATCCGGCGGGCAGTCGTCCAGTCCGGACAAGAAGCCGCAGAACCGGCCCACCTCCCGGAAGGCCGTCGTGGACGTGGCGTGCGAACCCCAGACACCGGCCCGGCACCGTGCGGCGAACAGCACGGCCAGGGAGCGCTGAAGGGCGGCCGGCACCGGCAGACGGGAGAAGTCGTAGACGGTGACGGCTCCGTCGTGGTTGCGGTACTCCACCAGCAGCCCGACCGGCTCCTCCCCCAGCCGCGGGGAAGGGCACCTCCGGGCCGGGCATCGCCGCCTTGCGGCCTCGCCCGCTCACGCCGCCCCCGCCGGGGCCATCGCGACGTCGATGTCCTGGATCCCGCTCGCCTCGTGCGCGAGCCGGGCGAACACTACGTCCATGTCCGCCATCTGCCCTTCCAACGGGGCAGACGCCGACGACAGCAGCGACTCCAGCTGCAGATGCCGTACCGGCGCGAGATAGCGATCCACAGTCACCTCCCGAGTGGCGTGCCCGAGCAGCCCCTGCACCAGAAACCACGGATCGCCGTACAGCAGACGGAAATCCTGCCGCTCGGCCGGAGTCGGCCCGTAGCGGTGGTCCATGACGTGGTTGAGGACGACCAGCATGAACAACGCGAAGGAATGCCGGGCGGAGTGCGGCGTCGCGTACGGCGCGTACACCCGGTGTGGGTCCGCGACCGACTCCGACGGGGTCAGCTCGGCGCGGCAGCGCCGGTTGGCGGTGGCGAACACGCCGTTCCACGAGTGCGGCTTCAGCGGCAGGCCCTGCTCGTTCAGCCACAGCGGCTCTGGCCCCTGCGGCCCCTCGGTGAACAGCAGCATCCGCTCCTGCCAGGTCAACAGTTCCAGCGCCCGTTCACCGCACCCGTCCGGACCGCTCCACCGCACCTTCGGCGACCGGACCCGCGTCACGGCGGTCACCAACCGCACCGGCAGCCGGTCGTACAGCCCCCGCCGCTGCGCGGAGCGCACCGCCCATGCCCGGGAGGAATCGACGTAGTCACCGATCCCGGCGGCCACCCGCACCGGCGTGTAGAAGGTCCGTGAGCGGCTTCGCCCGCGTCGACTCCGACGCGACCGTCCCGTGGCAGTACCGCCCGCCGGCCAGCCGCTGCACGGGAACCTCGAACGTCAACAGCGACGCGGCCTCCTGCCGGCGCAGACCCGACGTGGTGAGCAGCTCGACAAACACCGTGTTGCGGTCCTCCAGCCGGCCCGCCCAGCCATGCACCGGCCCGCCGTCGGCAGTGCGGCCGCGCAGCCCGATGTCCGCCCACAGCTTCCAGGTCCGCGGCGTCAGCCAGTGCACGTTGCTCGGCCGCGCATCCCGGGCCCGGCCAGCAGCCTGCCGCCCCGCCGTCGGCGACACCCTCACCAGGCCCTCCCGCACGGCCCACCGGTACAGACCGGTGATGGCCGCCCGCTCCCGGTTCCGCTTCGAACCGCCCACCCGCACAGGGTTCTGCGGAGCCAGCCGGCGCCAGAACTCGAAGTCGTCCAGGTCCCGCGAGGTTGCCTCCCGCCACCCTTTGCTCCGCCGCCACAGGAACTCCAGCCACAACGTCAGATCCGTCGCATAGTTGCGGCGGGTTTCGAACGGATGGGCGCGGAACGCGAATGATCTGGTGTAGCGGCTCAGGCCCGGATCGACTCGATATTCTGGCGACAGAAAAACGGCATCACCGACCACCGTGCCGGAAGCGAGTTCCTGCTCCGCCAGGCGCTCGGCCCACGGCCGAAGGCCCCTGCTCATCCTGTCGGGTGACCAGTCGTCCTGGACCCAGAGGACTCGCCATGACGTACGGATGTATTATCCCTTCAAAGCGCGATCAACACGCTCATTGAATAGGGAACTCGTCGCCTTGCGGAGCCTGTGATGCCCCTGCCCGACAAAGGCCCCTACCTGATGCGGTTCTCCCCCGCAGCGCCCCCGCCGGGCGACGACGTGGCCGAACGCCCCGCCGGCCGCGCCTGGCTGAGTGCACTCACACCCCGCGGGCAGACCGGAGCCACTCAGCTCACCCGCGCCCGCGACTACGCGCGCACCGCCCCCGTCACCCAGCTCGTCCTCGAACCCGGCACATTGCTTCATCGATATCCCGGAGTGGAACCGCACCGACATGCCGCCCCCCCCTGGGGGCGGATCATCGACCGCACCGAGATCGTGCGCCGCGGACGGATCGTCACCACCGGCAGGTCACCCTGGAACGCCTCTACGCGATGACCGACCTGACCGCGGAGCAGGCCGACGCAACCGAGATCGCCCGCCGTGTCCGCGACCACTGGGGCATCGAGAACAAGATCCACCACGTCAGGGACACCACGTACGCAGAGGACATCTCCCGCGTACGTACCGGCACCGCTCCACGTGCCATGGCATCCCTGCGCAACCTGGCCATCGGCGCTCTCCGACTCGCCGACCAGACGCACATCGCCGCTGGACTCCGTCACAACACCCGCGACGCCAACCGTCCACTGACCACCCTCGGCATCATGTGATCAACCAGGACACGTCACCTGAACGACGCGGCCCTGGTCTGGCGGTGGCGCTCAGGGGGCCGCCGTGATCTCCCAGAGCTCCGTTTGCTTCCCGGTGCACGCAAACTGCTCGAGCAGGGCGAGTTGTTGGGGGCCAGCTTTCGGCCCCTGTTCCATGCACTTACCGCTGCCCTTGTTGACCAGTGTGGACTTGCCGGTGTTCTCGATGCCGACTTGCGCCCAGAGCTGGCCTGCAAGGTCCTGGCACGTGTCGTTGGTCACCAGCGCATTGTCCTTGACATCATCGCTGGTCAGACACTTTCCCGCATTTAGGTCTTTGAGCTGGAACCAGCCACCCTTGTCAGGAATCATTTCCCACTTCTGGTTGTTTCCACCGACAAACGGGAACAGGACCACATCCGCGCCGTCTGCTGTAGAGCCGTTCCACACGTCGACGACCTGGTTCCGATCCTGGGCCGTGCGGAGAACCCACGCCTTCCCGGCGCGCTGGTCGACTGAGACGTGGGATGCAGCCGCAGTCGCCGGATTCGCCGCCAGGGGACTGGGCAGCAGGGCCAGCAGCGCCGTGCTGCTGACAGCTGCCCGAGAGGCGATGGACATGTCGTCTCCTCCCGGTGGTGATACCCCGCCGCATTGACGTGACGTGCGGAATCAGGATCAGAAACGCGTGCCTCGCTGAGCGTTCTGGTCAGGAGATAGACGCAGAATTCCGCGTCCAACTCACCTGGATCCAAAGTCTCAAGTCTCAGCTCCAAGGGCAAGTCGGCAAGCCCGTGAGCACTTTCTGTGCTCGTCGTGCAGGTGCGTGAGTGTTGGCTTACAGTGGTTTACGCGATGCCTCCTTGCACACCTGCTTGCGGCGTGGCGACGCAAGCAGCCACCGTGACGGCCCACGATCCCGAGCCCATCCCGTAGTAGGCACGGCGCCGCTCGGTAGTTCGTCGGTGTGACCTCTGGCCCTCATAACGCTCGGACGAACAGACTGAGAGTTCCGAGGAGATGGCAGTATGTCTGAGATCGCCTATTGTAAGATTCATCCAGCGATCGGGATAGCGCGGGTTGGCAACGGCGACGAGTGCTTCTACGCTCCTGAGACGCCGGATGAGAAGCCCAAGGATCCAGGCTTTTACAAGGACGCGAACAGCACGGCGAAAATCAAGCGGCAGGCGGCGCGTTTCCGCGTCTACGGATACGACGAGCACGACCAGGTCACCGGCGAGGTCCTGGACGGGCTGGACGGCGCCAGCGTCGAGTGGACGGCCCATCTGGCCAATACCAAAGCTGCGTGGTACCAGTTCACGATCGCGCTGGATGTTCCCGAGGCCCAACGCCTGGGCAAGGAGAGTTACGGCCGTCGCAACGCGAAGATTTCACGGGACGCACTGCGGATCGATCCAGGCCCACGGACGATCCAGGGGCGGAGCCAAGGCGACGCCCAGCATCAGTTCAACGGGACGATCTCGGCCAACGGCCAGAACACCCCGGTGTATCTGGGCGAGTTGCGGACCGACGAAGAGGGGCGGCTGGTCGTGCTGGGCGGCAGGGGCACCTCCGCGTCGTTCACCACACGGCCGTCCGAGCTCACCACGTTCGGGAACAACGACGGCTGGCACGACGACATCTCGGACGGCCCGGTGACCGCCACAGTCACGGTGGGGCGCAAGCAGGTCGAGGTGAGGCCGTCGTGGGTGGTGGTGGCTCCGCCCAACTACGCCCCGGACGTCAAGGGCATCGTGACGCTCCATGACCTGCTGTACGACGTGTTCGTGCAGGGCGGCGCACTGCCGTTCCCCAACCAGATCAGCTTCGCCGAACATGTCGAGCCGCTGCTGCTGCGCTTCAGCCGGCACCAGTGGGTCAACCAGGGCTTCGCCGCCGAGTTCGGCTGGAGGGGCCCCAACGACTTCAGTTCCGCCGACCTGCCCGCGGGGTTGGGCAGCAACAAATCGCAGTACCGGGAGCTGCGGCGCCGCGTGTACTACCAGATGCGCAACTACGACCGCGACGGCCTGTCGCCGCTGCCCTGGCCCTGGCTGTACGGGGACGCGATGTCCACGCCTGCGCAGTCACCCCGCCAGTACAGCAGGCTGACAGCGACCCTGGAGCAGATCCTGGAGCTGTGGGTGGCAGGCACGTTCGACGACACGACGCCGTACCCGACCTACTCGTCGTTGCAGGAAGCGCCGGTCGGCCAGCAGCCGGGCCTGCTGGACCGGGCGGCCCTGGAATACTGTCTGGCCGACGCTTTCCACCCTGGTTGCGAGGTCACCTGGCCGATCCGGCACGACACCCTCTACAGCGAGCCGTTCCGCATCCGCCACCGCGCCGACGGGCAACCCGGGCCGGACTACGGCGACTACCTCCCACCGGGGCGGGCCCTGTCGGCGACCGGCCCTCTGCACGAGCAGGGCCCGGGCGATCTGACCCGGTGGATGGGGCTGCCCTGGCAGACCGACACCGCCAGCTGCCGCGCGGGCTATGAGCTGCGCGAGCACATCGGCCCCCGCTACAGCCCCTACCTGCCGACGTTCTGGCCGGCGCGCGTGCCCAACCACGTACTCACGCAGGACGACTTCGACACCGTCACCTACGCCAGCGCCGACGACGACGAACGGCAGCAGGCCTTCGAGAACCGCGCCGTCTGGTACCGCTTCCTGGATCCCGACAAGAGGAAGGGGATGCAGGACATGATCAGCATGTGGCCGAAACTCGGCATCGTCGAGACCCACCCCTACACCGTGGGCGACGGAATGTTCCCGCAGGAGATCCTGGTGGAGTCGACCCCGGACCCCTCCCTGCCGCCGGTCCCCGACGATCAGAACCTCGTCAACGTCCATGTGCCCGAGGCCGGCGTCCCCGGGGCCGAGGACGCGCAGAACGCGCAGGTCAGCCGGACCACCGCGCGCAGGGTCGCCGAGAACACCGAGTTCGACGAGAAGCAGATCTCGGCGGGCTACGTCGCCAAGGCCGACCCGTTCGGAAACCGCCGATGACCCCGGCCCCGGCGTCCCGCCGCCGCGCCCCCATTGAAGCGGCCCAGGGTGGCTACGACGTCATTGTGGCGGGTGGCGGCCCGGCCGGGGCCGCCGCCGCCATCACCCTGGCCCGCGCGGGCCACAGCGTGCTGCTCGCCGACGCCGGCACCGGACCGCCCAAGACCGGCGAGTCCCTCGTGCCCGCCGCCCGGCTCCTTCTGTACGACCTGGGCGTCGACGTCCGGGCGCTCGACGCCGACCACCGGCCCTGCCACGCCAACCTCTCCGCCTGGGGCTCCGCACGCCTCCACCAGCTGAGCTTCCTCGACGACCCCCACGGCCACGGCTGGCACCTGCACCGGCCCGCCTTCGACAGCATGCTGCGCCGGCGCGCCCGGGACCAAGGCGCCCACGTCGCCGAAAACGTCGCCATCACCCACCCGACCGCCCGCCCGGCCGGCGGCTGGGAGGTGGCCACAATCACCGGCGCCACCTCCAGGACCGCGTGGAGCCGATGGCTGATCGACGCCACCGGCCGGCGCGCCGCGCTCGCCGCCCGTCGCGGCGCCCGCCGCATCCCCTACGACCGGCTGATCGCCATCCATCTGAGGCTGGCCCCCGCCGAGGCCGACCTGGAGGAGGCCTCGGTCGTCGAAGCCGTCCCCGACGGTTGGTGGCACACCGCGCCACACAACCCGGCCCACCGCCTCATCACCTACTTCACCGACAGTGACCTCGCCCCCGCTGCCCTTGTCACACCGCAGCCTTTGCTGGACCTCCTCGCCACCACCCGCCACACGGCCAGGCGCGCACAGGGCCGCCCACCCCTGCCCGGCGCCGCCCCGCGCCGGTGCGCCGCCTCCACCACACGGCTGCAACCCGTGGTCGGCGACCACTGGATCGCCGCCGGCGACGCCGCGATCACCTTCGACCCCCTCTCCTCCCAGGGCCTGCTCACCGCCCTGTACTCCGGCCTGAGCGCCGGGCAGGCCGTCGACGCTCACCTGCACGGCGAACCCGACGCGCTCACCGCGTACACCACCCGCCTGCGCGACACCTTCCACGCCTACGCCCACGCCCACCGTGACATCCACCGCTGCGAATCCCGCTGGCCGGACCACGCCTTCTGGCAACGCCGCCACACCACGCCCCGCCCGGTCACCTCAGCCCCACACTCAAAAGCCGCACAAGCCGCAGACATCCCTCACGCGCCATGAGAGGCCAACCCCAACGGGAAAGGACAATGCGATGAACACACCCGAATCCCGACAGACGATGCCCCCGACACCCACCGGCACGCACCGCTTCACCCTGCATGGTCACGGCCGGTCCGGCAGCAGGACATTCTTCGCCTATCACGTGTCACTGTTCAACGCGCCGCCGCACGCGTACCAAATGGTGCTCCGGATCCAGCTCAGCGACTACGTGCAGAACATCTACCTGAACGAGCTCAACAACCCCTCGTGCATTCCCTGGGGATTCAGGCTCTACCACTCACTGAACACCGAACCCACCGCGGAATTCCCCCTCTCCGACCTCTTCAACGGATACCGCACCTCCTTTGTGGCCTATATCGAGCGCGTCTTCTACGATACGACCAACGGAAACCGTGACTTCCAAAAAATGTACGACGAGGGCAGGCCCCTACCGGTCCAAGTCAACATCCTGAGCGCGAGCTACCCGCACCCAATAGGCACAGATCGCTACTCGAGTGAATTCAGCGGCCTACTCTTCGGCTCCGATGAGGAAACCTTCCTCGCACACCGACTCCCAGAGGCCCCGGACTGGGACGAAGTACGCGCCATCACCCACACCCCGAACCAACTTCTGCAAGGCACCCTCGACGACTTCCCCCAGATCACCGTTCACGGCGTCCGCGACTATATGCAGGATGCCTATCCCCCCACCTCCCGCTATGAGGAACAAAGCCCATTCATTGAAGATCACCCCTACGATTCCACAGTCACACGTCGGCGCGACGGACATAAATTCCAATTGAGCTTCAGCGCATGCGAGCAACAATGGTGGAACAGCACCACTCTCAACGATAAAAATTAATCACCGGACCCGGACCTGTTTCGGGAACGGTTTATCCGGCGCTTCGGTCAGTAGACCTCGGCGCCCGACCTGCGGTCACTGAGGTTTACGTATCTGCGTGCCGTGTGGTGGCCCAGTCGCTCCGGACGTGCTCGCCCTTGGAGCTCGTAACATGATCATGACCGGGCCCTCTTGAGGCGTCTCCAGCAGATGAGGCCGCAGGCGAAGGAGACGAGGCGACGTGCAGGTCGGCCAGGCGTTGAAGTGGTGCAGGAGCGAGAAGGTCTGCTCGACGACGTAGCGGAGCTTGCCCAGGTCTTTGATGTTCGGGGCGCCCTTGCGGGAAATCACCGGCAGGATGCGGCGCTTGCGCAGCTCGCGGCGGTTGGGGTTGCTGTCGTACCCCTTGTCGCCGAGCACGGCGTCGGGCCGGTGGCGCGGGCGGCCGGGCTTGCCGGCCACGGGCGGGATGCCGTCGACCAGGGCCAGAGTCTGGGTGACGTAGTTGACGTTGGCCGCCGTGGTGATGACCTTGGACGGGGTACCCTTCCCGTCGCAGATCAGATGGTGCTTACTGCCCGTCTTCGCGCGGTCGACCGGTGACGGGCCGGCGCCTTCGCTCCCTTTCGCGCGGATGTGGGGGGCATCCACGCAGGCCCGCGACCAGTCCAGAGCATCGGCCGCGTGCAGCTCGGCGGGCAGGAGGCGGTGTAACCGGTCGAAGACACCAGCTTCATGCCACCGGCCCAGGCGGCGCCAGCAGGTCTGTCCGGAGCCGAAGCCCAGCTCCAGCGGCAGCAGTTGCCAGCTGACGTCGTTGTAGAGCACGTACAAGATGCCCTGCAGGCATAGCCGGTCGTCCACCGGCTTCGGGCCGGGCGCCTGATGCGGCCACGGCGGCAGCAACGGCTCGATCAGCGCTCACAAGTCCTCGTCCACGATCCACGGCCGGTTCCCCACAACTCACGAACGGCGGAATCGTCGTACTGGTCACGCCCGACTGGCGCACCGCAACAAGATCGTGTTACGAGTTCTTGGAGGGCACCGCTCGGTACGGGAACTGCCATCGAGGCGGGGCGCCACGACCGGTCCGGGACGGGGAGTCCGGTTCACCGTCCGATGCTTGCGGCCCTTTCGCTTCTTGCCCATATGCCGCCCTGTCAATCCCCTGGTCGCGTAGAGACGAAGTGGCTTGATCGCCCGATTGGCGGAGTCCCAGGTGTGACGCGCTGGATTTCCTGCTTTGCTTGATCAGTAGAAGCGCATCCAGTACTAGCGGATGCCGCTGTGCCCGCTCCAGGATCCCGCAGAGATAGGGTGAGGCAATGGCCATTCCCCCCGCTGACAAACCAGCCACCGTCTACGTTCCGGTCCCTGACGGTGCAGGGTCCGTGAGTCTCGTCATCGATTTCGGCGACAGAACATACAACTATGGAACTCCCTTGAAGAAGGGTGACCAGCTGGGAATGTATTTTTCCCAGGACAAATTCAGCCTCACACTGGGGCCTGCGGGAATCGGGGGTGGCGCGCTCCCAGCACAGGAGTGGTCCGGCAGTCAACCCGCTACTGTGTCTCTGGAGTGGGGATAATCCGTTGGATCCTATGCGCCCTAGCATCGCGCTTTCATGAGGCGAGCTAGGGTGCGTTTTGAAAGTGCTGGTCACAGCCACTCGTTGATGGCTGCGACCAGCACCGTCGCTTCGTAGCGGACGGCGAGCTTGTCGTATCTCGTGGCGACCGCACGGTGCCGTTTCAGGCGATTGATTCCGCACTCCACTGCATGGCGCTGCTTGTACTCGTCCTTGTCGAACTTCGGCGGGCGACCGCCGTGGGAACCGCGCTTCTTGCGATTGGCGACCTGGTCGTGCTTCTCCGGGATCGTGCGGCGGATGCCACGTTGGGGCAGGTAGTCGCGGCTCGCGCGGGAGCCGTACGCCTTGTCGGCACGCGCCTTGTCCAGCCGGGTGCGCGGGCGGCCCTGCCCGAGCCGGGGCACCCGGATACGGCCCAGGACCACCTGGAACTGCGGCGAGTCACCGCGCTGTCCAGCCGTGATGACCAGCGCCATCGGCTTCTGGGCCTGCTCGACTGCCAGGTGCAGCTTGGTGGGCAGCCCACCCCGGGAACGTCCGAGCCCGTGGTCGTCGGGCTCGATGAGCACACCACCTGGCGGCTCGATCTGCCGATCCCCTTTTTGCGGGCACCAGCCGCATGCTGGTGGGCGCGGGCGATGGTCGAGTCCACCGAGACCTCCCAGGTGATCAGTCCCTCGGCGTCGGCCCGGGACTGCAGCTGCTCGAAGATGCGGTGCCAGGTGCCGTCTCGCTGCCAGCGCCGGAACAGACCGTAGACCGTCTCCCACGGGCCGTACCGCTCGGGCACGTCCCGCCACGGAGCACCGGCGCGGGTGCGCCAGCGGATGCCGTCTATCAACTGCCGCTTGGTGTGCACCGGTGGCCGCCCAGGCTTCTTGCCGACCGGGAGCAAGGGCTCCAGCTTCGCCCACTGTGCATTCGTCAGATCATGCCGCCCCACGAAGTGGATCTTGACACATCAAGATCCACTTCTGAAACGCACCCTAGCCACGGCGTGCGCCAGACGCCCTCGCAGGGTCTCAGTGGCGCGTACGAGGTGCGAGTGGCCGTGACGGGCCCGGCCGGGGCAGGCGAGGCTCTGGCTCAGCTTCTGGCAGATCAGGAGGCCCTGGAGCCCGCCTCCGTCGCCGGCCCGGTCCCCAGCCGCGAGGTACCGGACGCGGTCGTGACTTACATGGCGGGCCGCCCGGACGTCTTCACCCCCACCACTGCCGTACAGGAGGGCAGCGATGCCTGAGACCGCCATCCGACCCGAGCCGCGCGGCACTGCCTTCTCGCTGATCCGGGCGACCGCACTCGATCTGGCCGCTCACCGTGACGGGGAAGGCCAGCCGCCCGCCAACTGGGAAATGTACGACTCCCTGACCGCCGCGCTGAAGCGCTGGCACGCTGCCGACTGTCTGCGGGAGGACTCACTGCTGCTGACCGAGTGGCTGGCATGCGAACTGATCGCCTACCTGTACCAGCAATTAGGCCAGGACCGGGACCGGCTCGAGGCCTGGCTGCGTGACCACGGTGACCAGGTGAGCCAGGCACAGCAGCACGCGCACCCGGCCGGCCCCACCACGGTGGAGATCATGTCGGTCGTTGCCGAGGACTTCACCGCCCGCCCGGCCGGGCCTGGCTCACAGACGCGCCTTCTCCGGATCGCGGCGCCCTATCTGCTGTACCTGCGCGAGGGCCAGGAGGTGGAGGACGCGCGGGAAGTAGCCCTGCCCCTCGCCCTGTGGGCGGGCCAGCAACTGGCGGTGCTGATGGGCCACGACGGCGAACGGATCAAGTGCTGCACGGACACGCGCACTCGCTGAGAGCCGCAGGGCGCCTCGGACTGCTGATGCTGATGCCCCGGTCCCGCTGTCGCGGGCCGGGGCATCAGCATGTGGTGCTCGGGTCAGAGGCTGTTTCTGACCCCGGTCCTGTGTGTCGGGGCTGTCACAAGTAGCCCTGTCCCGTTTGCCCTGGCTCGTGCGGGCACTCAATGTGGAACTGCTGGGCTGGGGCCACGGGCAAGGCGCTGCTGACACCCAGGGGCGGCCTTGCCGAGCCCTCGACCGGCTCCGGAGCGACCGCCGACGCTCTGTCAAATCCGTTTCCCAGGCGCGCATTTGGTGCCGTACGATTCACGCCAGCATTCGGCTTGTGCCGGCTCTCCACCACCCCTCGTGGCCCGTACGGGCAGAGGAAGCGCAATGGCCACCCAGATCAGCTCCCCGATTCTCTTCGTCGAGCGGGGCTCGGTAGGTCGCGCACCACGCGGTCGGGAGACGGACCCGCCGACTCGAGGGATTCATCACCGAAAGCGGGACTGATCCTGGTCGGGACGGGGGCGGCCGGGGCTTCGCTCTTGTCAGCGCTTGTTCAGCCCTGTGGGGCCGGCGGCCCCTGTCAGCTCGACGGGCAGGTGGACTGGGTGTCGATCCGGATGCCGGTCACCGTGGAGGTGTCCCTGGGGTGAAAGGTGGTATTCGGGGGCAGGCACGCGTAGTACGTCACGCCGTACTGATCGTTGTAGCGCACAAGGGCCCGGTCATCATTGCGGGTGTTCCTGACATAGTTGGCGCCCCGGCTCTTGGACCCTAGGTCCTGGAAGGAACTGGTGACGTCCTGGTATGCGGCCGTGGGCTTGCCGTTGTTCCAGTCACTGTCGGTCAGATAGAAGCAGACGCGGGGCCATCCGCATCCGTTGTAGTCGTAGGCTGAGGCGGTGGGGGCCGTGGCCAGCCCAGCGGTGGCGAGCGCGGCGGCCGCTGTCGCCACGACGGCCATCCGCTTGGTCATCTTGACTCGAACGCGCACAAGGAATCAGCTCCCCGATGTTGTCCCAGTGGGTACGTGCCGGTCGGGCACACCTGATTTTCTTCCGGACACGGGTGCTGGGGTACCTGCAACTGTTCAGGTTGCGCGTCGCGGTGCTCTCGATTCCCGGGCCGGGACCTTAGCGGCGAGGAAGCGGCTCGCCTTCTGGAATGCCGGGCGGTCTCGGACGGCACCCCCATCTATCTCGATGACGAGACGATGCTTCCCGCGCAGCCTCTGTGCTTCTGGGGTTGGAACGTGTCGCACTCCGATTTCGCCGACCCCAGCAAGCGGGCCCATGGCACGACCCGGGCAAAAAGGATCTGCAAGATCGACGCGTACTTTGCGTTCCTTGAGCAGTGGTACGCCAGCGAGAGCGCCCAGAACTTCGGTGTTGGGGTGGACACCCGTCGACCTGTTCAACCGCCCAGGCACCGCAGCGACTTCGGTTGCGCATCCCGCCCTCCCAGCAGGTGATGCGGCAGTTCTTTACTCACTTGGCGTGCCACCCTGCCCAGAGCTCACAAGTACCCCCGTCCCGAAAGGGATCCCTCCGGGACGGGCCCGCTTGTCACTGCGGTGCTGGCCGCTATGGCGGCGTTAGTGCGGTCAACGCAGGAAGGCGCCGCCGCAAGCGGATTCCCACACCCACTTGTGAGAGGAGATGGTGTCGTTCGCGGTAATCCGGCCGGAGCCCGGACCTCCGCCGACGAGGTGGTCATCGGTGAGGTCGCTGACGTAGAGCTCGGACTTCGCGAGACACGCGCTCGCGCCGGTGTAATTGGTTCCGTCGTACACCTTGACAGCCATGCCAGAGGTGCCCTTGTGCACGAGCGAGCTCGCTTGGTTGGCGACGTACCTGAGTTCACCGCGGCCGTCCCCCCAGTTCTCATCGTTGCTGGCGTCCCTGCCGAGAACTCCGCCGGAGCAGTGGATGTTCTTGTAGGCGTACAACCAGCCCGACGCCGCCCCGTTCCAGGCGTTATCGCATGCCGCGGAGGCCGCCTGGGCGCTGGTTGTGGGGACCAGCGCCCCCAGCCCGGCGAGGGTGAGAGTCGCGAACAGGGCAGGGATCTTACGCATGAGTGCTCCTTTTTCATGGGAATGCAGGTGTTTCAGTGAGTCCGGCATCAGTTGTCCGGGGCGCAGGTGGCCTTTGTGTAGAGGTTCTTGGCCCGCTCCAGGGCCCTGAGCTGCATATGCTGGTGGTTGGCGATGTCGTCGCGATACTCGCGGAGCCGACCGCGGTACTCGCGCTCCAAGGCGCGTGCCGTGCGCACCAGGGAGGTCTCCTTCGTGGCGCACTCGGCCTCGTCCACGGCTAGGTTCACCTCGGCGGCATGCGCCTCCGTGTCACTGAGCCCCTTGGTGAGGTGGGGCAGCTGCTCGCGGATCCGGGCCGGGTCGGGGTAGTCATGGCCGCGCTCGCGCATGCACGCCGACCACGCCTTCAGCGCCGTGGTGAAGCGCTCGTCCTTCTTCAGGTCGGGCACGTACAGGCCAGCGAGGTTGGTGACCGCCTTCTCTGCCCGGAACCAGGCGGGGAAGTCCCCGTAAAGTTCCTCCTTCGCTTCCGTCTGGCAGCTGTGGCGCGGGGTCTGGATGGAGCCGCCCGTAGGCAGCTCGGCCGTCAGCATGCCGTCGACCGGGTTGCCGTCGAGGGTCTTGGAGTAGCGCACGCGCTCGGCCTCCGGCAACGCGTTGGCGTACGCGTGGTCCGGGTCGCTTTGCAGCGCCGCCTCGACCTTCTTCTGCAGCCGCGTGCCGTAGCCGTGCTTGCGCGCCCAGCCGACGTCGTCGAGCACGTAGCCGGAACCCTGACGGTCCTCGATACCCGCGACCGGCCCCGGCCAGTACCGGAAACCCTCGGCTTCCATGCAGTCCTTGACCAGCAGTTCCCTGGCCTGGTCCACCAGGATTTGCTCGGAGTCAGTGAGCTCCCGCCTTTGGGCCGCGACACTCTGTCGGGTTGCGGTGTCCTGCTCGGCCGCGTTCCCCTGCGTACAGCCGACAGCGGAGGCAAGCGCCAGGGACACGGATGCGCGGACGAAGAGTCCCCGTCTCAAAGTGCTTCTCCCCCTTGCCCTATCGAGGACCTGACGGCCTTCACGAACACGCCACGGCTTCGCCGCCGAGTACGTGTAGAGATCATGCGCCTGCGCGCGAACCAGACGGGCGTGCCGGATCGGGCGGCACCGTGTGCGGGGACCGCCCGATCCGATGGGCCATAGGTGACGGATTTCGCGCCGTTGCACGTCGGATACGACGCGACCGGCGCAGCGGCGGCCACGCCACCAGCAGTCCCGCCGTGACCACCCCTACAGAGAGCGCTGCCCCGGCGCGCGACGGACGGCCTCGATGCATGATTCCTCCCAATGATCCACGGTGTGCCTTTGGGACGCGAACCGGTCGACGACAGCACACCACGGACACCAACTCCCGTGACACCTGTAACTTTTCAGGGCGGCGGATCAGCCAGAGCAGTTCGGTGGAGCCTTCGTGTTCCTGGACGAGGAGAACGTCCTGCTACTTTTCCCCGGTTGCTACGGAGGCAACGTTGCCATGAGGTGGCTGTGAGGACCCCCAGGGCTCCGTCGTTCTCGCGATCGGCGGGGAATGATCACGTAAGTCCGAGGGTTGCAGGGAGGCCACCGCCCGAGGCGCGTTGCCGGTACGCACCCGCGAGACGTCCTCTCCGAACGTCACATCTCTGACATGGTGCTCAACAATTCTCGATTGCCCAGTGCCCGTGTATGGCCTTCCGCCAAGTCAGCGGCTGTCGCCTGGTGAACCGTCAGGCTGGTGACTGCGTCGACGCGTTCGAGTGACACCTTGCCTGTGCGCACCGTGCACCGCCGGGCTGCGGCTTCCCGCCTCCAACTCCTCGATCAACGGCACCATCGAACACCGCTTCCTCCACCGTCACGGTAGGAGGACAGCGATCCGACCATAGCCCCGATCAACGAACAGGCAGCTCAGCGCTTCCTGCGGAAGAGCCACACCCAAAGGGAACATCCGCATGACTCTGCGCACGGACATACCCGACGGCGACCCCACACTCCTGCCGAACTACTACGAGTGCCCGGACACCTATCAACCGGCGCCGGACCACCCACCCGCGGTGTTCCTCGCCGGCGGCATCACCGGAGTCGAGGACTGGCAAACACCGGCAACCATCGCACTCGCCAGACACGGCGTGATCGTGCTCACCACGCTGGCCGAGACCTTGGCCGCCTGCGCACAGCTCACACAACCCCGGATCGGGTGAACATGACGACCCTGACCATCCACGGCGATCCCCGTCTCATGAGACACCCGCATCGCGAAGAACGCGCGCACACTGTCGCTTTCGCTGTTCCCGCACTTCAGAGTGCCTTCTTGAAGGCCCGGTTCCCGGCGTTCTTGTACGCGGGGCTCCTGGAGCACGACCCGGGGATGTGGCCGCGCCGGGTCCTCGTCGCCGACGCCCGCCCCCACGGAGTGCCGATCCTGCCCGTCGACATCAACCACTCACGCGCGGCACACGTGGTCGAGCAGACCGACCAGGGCTGGGGCGTACGGCTCGCCGCCTCCACCGTCAAAGGCATCAGCGAAGCGGAGGTCGCCCGCCTCGTGGCCGGCCAGCCCTACACCGGCCTGCAGGACCTGTGGCAGCGCGCCCGCCCGTCGTTGCCGATCGCGCAGCGCCTGATCCGCATCGGCGCGCTCGGCCCGCTCGCGGGCGATCTCACGCGGCGGGATCTGCTGCTGCAGGCTGCCGAGCTGCACCGGCAGTCCCGCGCCCGCTCCGCCACCGGCGGGCAACTGCCCTTGGACGGGGAGCTGGTAACCGCCGCCCCGAGCGGTCTTCCGGAGATGACCAGCCGGGACAAACTCTCCGCGGAGCTGGAAACCCTCTCGATCGACGTCACGCACCACCTGATGGAGCACCATTTCCGGCTGCTCACCGAGCTCGGCGCCACGGACGCCACGCACCTGCGCTCGATGATCCCCGGCCAGAACGTGCTCGTCGCCGGCGTGAGGGCATCCACGCAGACCCCGCCGACTGCGTCCGGCAAGCGAGTCATCTTCGTGACGCTGGAGGACGGCTCCGGCCTGGTCGACATCGCGTTCTTCGAGGACAGCCACGAGCGGGTCGCGCACACCGTGTTCCACTCCGGCCTCCTCCTGGTACGCGGGACCGTGGAGGCCCGTGGCGCGCGCCGCACGGTGGTCGGCGAGATGGTCTGGGACCTGGACGAGGTGGCCCAGGCCCGCCGCGACCACGGCCCCCAAGCCGCCCTCGATCTACTCGGTCGCACCGACCCCGCCCCCACCCCGGCACAACCGGCGCCGCCGCAATGCACCCTTGCCGACGGCACCGCCGGAGCCCGGCTCCACCCGTACGCCGACCTCCAGCCCGCCGGCACTCGATCGGCGGACCTGCGGCGTCTCGGCCACCGCAGCCCGGGAAGCGCAGGGTGATCACGATGAGCGGCCGCCACCTCCTCCACCTTCGATTCGACGTTGCGGACGGCCACGACACTGAACTCCCCGAGCGGCTGCGCCGCCTGCTGGAGGACGTCACGCCCCGCGTGCAGATGATCGAACCGGACTCGGCTGCCCTGGACATCACCGGGGCGATTCCGTACTGGAAGCGGGACGCCCGCGGGCTGGCCGAGTTGGTCCAGTTGCGCGTGCTCGCCCACTTCGGCCTGCGCAGCTCGGCGGGTTGCGCGCCCAACCGGATGCTCGCCGCGATGGCCTGCGCACTGACCCCGCCCGGGCAGCGCACCGTCGTCGACGACTCCCCCGAGGCGATCGCCGCCTTCCTGCGCCCGCGCCCGGTCCGGGAGCTGCCCGGTGTGGGCGCGAAGACGGCCACGACGCTCGGCGAGTACGGGCTGGACACCGTCGGCGACGTCGTCGATGTCCCCCAGCTCACGCTGCAACGTCTGCTCGGCGTCCGGGCCGGCCGCGCCCTCCACGAGCACGCCCAGGGCCGCGACGCCCAGGTCGTCGATCCCACCCCGACTCCGGCGAGCATCAGCGCCGAACACCGCTTTGTCCGCGACGAGCTCAACCCGGCCGAGCACCGGCGCGCCCTGCTCGCCCTCGCTGACGACCTCGGTGCCCGCCTGCGTGACGCCGGCCAAACCGCCAGCGGTTTGACCTGCACCATCCGCTGTGCCGACCAGAGCTCGACCCGCCGCAGCCGTGCCCTGCCCGAAGCGACTCAGCACACCGTGCTCCTGGCCCGCGCGGCGTACGCGGTCTACGAATCCCTCGGGCTCCAGCGCGCCCGGGTCCGCGGCATCGCACTGCGCGCCGACGCCCTTCGCCCGGCCCACCGGGCCACACGACAGCTCACCCTCGACACGCAGGACGACAAACCCCTCGCGATCGAGGCCGTCGCCGATCGCGCCCGTGCCCGCTACGGGCACCACGTGCTCTGTTTCGCCGCCCTCGCCGTGCGACATCAGCGCGACAGTCGCGGGCGATGGTAGCCACGCCTGCGCCCGCGGCCTCCAGTGCCGCCAGCTCGAAGGCCTCGCCCGCCGCGGGCCACTCAGGCGAGAGGCAGCTGGCCGAGCAGCCGCCCCGGGTCGGCCTGCGCCTCCAGAAGAGATCCCACTTCCGAGTCCCTCGGGAAGGTGGGGCCATTCCAGTACGCCGGGACGGCCACGGGCGCGAGGCGCACCTCGGTGCCATGGATGTGCGCGGCGTCGAAGAGGGTCTGCAGCAGCTGCACACCCGCCAGGTCGAGCGCGCCGAGGCGTGCATGCCAGGTCTGGGTCTCGCGGTCGTACGTTGCGATCGGGCGGAGCCTGTCCAGCTGTTCCTGCCAGTGAGGATCGGCGGCCGGCGCGGTCCGGATGGTGGCCTCCAAAACCCATGCACTTTCACGGGAGTTCGGCGAAGGGGTCATGCTCCTGACGGTAGATGCCAGCACTGACATTTCCTTCGGTCGGGTGAATCCCGAGCCAGCAGAGAACCCCGGCGTGTACGAACGCGTACTGACAGACGTGGAGCCGATCCAAGAAGCACATGTGGCTGAGCCGGGCCAGGGCGTCATCGAGGTGTCGGGCCTGGACGACGACACCGTGTTCGCCGTCCAGAAGGCGATCGCCCGGACGTGGGCGACCGCGATCTCTGAGAGCACCTTCCGGGATCCTGGCCAGCCTGGCGTTCGGCTGCGTCTGTACGCCGGTCTGCGGCAGGCCGTCGCCCAGACCTCCTCACCGCACGAGGTGCTGGCCCCTGGCACGCGATGAGGCCTGGTCCGCCACCACGGGGGGAGTGACGGACCAGGCCTGAAGACCACGGTGCCACACTCGCCCTCGGCGCGCGGGATCTCCGAGTGAAGTGTCTGGAACCAGAGGAAGACGACGGCTGCAAGGAGAACGCCCTGCACGGCGTGCTGTAGACCGGTTCGCCGGAGGCCGACCTGGCGACTACGAGATCCGGCCCGAACACTCAGAAGGGATGCTCCCCCTCGCCGCGATCACGCTCATGACCCGGCGCCTCACCCGCCAGATGGCCTACCCCACGCAGGCGGCCCCCCTCCCCCCCCCGGCCCGCAGAGGCGGTGCGAGCTGCCTGAACAGCCCGTTCAGCGTGAGGTGTATTCGTCGGCCGGACCGGACAGGGCCGGTTCGCAGACGTCGGTGGCCGGGGTGATCAGTCGAGGTCGGTGGTGCCGGAGGCGGCGCGGGGCCGGTTGCGTGCCCAGCGCTTGAGGTCGCCGACGCGGTAGAGGAATTCGGTGCCGCGATTGCCGACCGAGCCGGGGAACGTCGGATCGTTGGCGCGGGCGTAGCGCAGCGCGGCGCCCAGAGGGCGCGGAGTGATCAGGCAGCTTCTGCAGATGACCTCCAACTGGCAGGGTGTCAGCCTTTGGGAGCTCGTCCGTTTTTCAGGTGAACTCACCGCTTTTCATGAGGATAGGCGTTAGACATCCTCCTACGCTCTTATCCGGCACAAGCAGTACGGACACGGTGTGCCTGCCTTCTTTGGGCTCGATGACCGTCGGGGGTTCGCATGAGGCCGGGACAGACCGGTTGGGGGGGCTCGTTGCACGCCGTTCGTATCGGCTGGTCACGGGCAGCATGTGGGTGGTGCAAGACTCTGGGGCTGGGATGCGTGCTTGCCGCCGCAATGAGCGCGAGCGGGACGGCGGTGCTGTTCCTTCCAGTCGGCGTCGGAGTGCCGGCTGCACATGGTCTGGCCGCCCTGTCGCTGCTTGGGCGTGCCAGAACGGTTACCGGAAGGGTGCGTCTTCGCCTAGCACTCTTCGCGGGTTCTGTGGCAGCGGGTGGCCTTCACCACGTCGTCGTCAGTCAGCTCCCTTCCTCTCGAGGAGGGCCCGCTGGTGGGCTCCACGTCGTCCTCCAAGTGCTGGCGGTCACCGGAATCGTCCTGTGTCTGGTGGTCGCGATCGCCGGACTGGTGATCGCGGTTACGGACCGCGGGGCGAGGCTGGTCTGGCTGCGGCGAGTTCTGGACGGATGGGTGCTCGCCGGCTCCCTGCTCACACTGGGCTGGGTGCTGCTGCTGCATCGTGCCGACCAGAGCGGCGATGCCTTCGGGTCCTTGCTGGATCTGGCACGTGTGGTGACGGACGTCCTGGTCTTTGGACTTCTGGTGGCACTGCGCTACTCACTGAAGCGTCCTGAGCGCACAGCGACAACGGTAGCCGCCTTGGCCCTCATCGTGTTGACCGCGAGCGACATGCTGCGCATCCTCATGCCGGCCCCCGGCACCTGGTACGGCGTTCCTTGCGCGGCGGCCTGCTCGATCACTGGCCTGCTCCTCATCGCCGTTGCCCCATGGCTGGCCGGAGGCACCAGCGTCGTGGACGTCGACCAGCGCATCATGCCCGTTGTCGGGGTCGTGGCCGCTTTCGTGCCCGTGGCCATCTGCGTTCTGGCCTTGACGGCTCACGCCATGGTAGGAGGCCGCACCGACATGGTTCTGCTGGTCCTGGCGGGTTTGCTGCCTATCGCGCTCGGTATCCGGCAGGGCGTCATCCACGCCGATCACCTGCGTATCACTCGCGAAGCCACCACCCGGGAGGCGCTTTACCGCGCCTTGGTCGACGGCACCCGCGACGTGATCACCATCGTCAGCCTGGAGGGCCGCGTGCTCTACGTCAGCCCTGCCGCTCATCACGTCTTCGGTTACCGGCCTGAGGACCTGCTGGGTGCCCGTCTGCCCCTGTACTGCCACCCCGACGACCTGACGCCGCTGATGCAAGCAGTCGAGACGCTGCGGCAGGAAGCCGCATCAGGCATCCGCGGTCCGGGCCGCCGCGTGTCGTGCCGGGTCCGCCACGCCGACGGACGTTGGCGCCACGTCGAGTCGACGGTCAGCCACCACACCGAGGGAATGATCTTCAGCAGTCGCGATGTGACCGACAGGGTCACCCAGCAGAAACAACTCGAGCACCTGGCCTTCCACGACGCGCTCACCGGACTGCCCAACCGGGCCCTGTTCGCCGACCGAGTCGCGCATGCCCTGCGCAAGCGAACCACGCGCACAGCCCCGCCCGCAGTGCTCTTCATGGACCTGGACGGCTTCAAGGCTGTCAACGACTCGGCCGGACACGCGGTGGGCGACGCTCTCCTGATCCACGCCGCCCGCCGGATCCAGGCATCCGTACGGGCTGAAGACACCGTGGCACGCCTCGGCGGTGACGAGTTCGCCGCCCTCCTGGAGGGAGAGGCCGGGAGGCACCCCGCACATGCCCAAGACGTCGCCGAGCGCATCCTGACGGCCCTGACACAGCCCTACGAGATCGCAGGCAACAAGGCACTCGTCTCCGCCTCCATCGGCATGACACTGGCCCTCCCGGGCGTCACACCGGACGAACTCCTGCGCCAAGCCGATGAAGCCATGTACGAGGCCAAGAGAGCAGGCAAAGGCCGCATCCGCATGCACATCCCCCAGCCCCGCCAAACCGGTCACAGTCCATCACTCGAGGCCCATCAGACGGCCACTCCCCTCCAGGCGTCAGACGAACCGGCTGCGCACGGCTTGGGGCAGTGACCCCGTGCTGCCGGTACCCGAAACCCCTGATCCGAGCCTGACCCAGCAGGGACCGGCCATTGCCACGGGCCGTGAGTCAGAGCTCCGAGGTGCACCGGGAGCCGGTCGGCAAGCGGAGCATGCCGCGATCACGCTCGCGGACTGCGGACCGCTACGGTCTTCCTGCCGCCTGCGTGCTGCGGCTGTGGACGTGCCGCAGCTCCCCCGCCCGGCAGGACGGCGGCGGTGTGAGAGCCGATGCCGACGTCGTGCTCAACGAAGCCGGGCGGGGTGTGCTCGCCGAGCTGTGCGGGGTCGAGCCTCAAGTGCTGGCCCGGGCGGCGGTGGGGGCCGGGCTGGTGGTGGTCGGCCACCACCGGCGGGCACGTACCGCACGGGTCGCAGGCGATGTGCATGCAGCTCACCGCCAGGAGCTGCTCTGGGCCTACGGGGTGGGTCGGTTCCGGGGATAGGGTGGATCTGCCAGCGTGCCCAGTCTCGCCGGGTGTGCGCGGTCATCTCGGCGGTGGCCAGAGCGGTGGTCTTCGCCGCGGTGAGGCGCTCTGGCCACCGGTCGGTCCGAGGGCCGGTGAGGAGGGCCTCCAGTAGCGGGCCGGCGAGCACGTGGTGGTCGAAGGGAGCCCGGTGGGCCGGGGCGAGCAGCGCCAGCGGGGGCAGGTGGGCGGGACGCAGGGCGGCCAGGGCCTGGCGTACGGCGGGGTTGGCACCCCAACAGGTGTCCAGGGTGGGGGCGTTGGCGGTCAGGGGTCGGTGCCGGGTTGTCAGGTCAGTGTCGAGGAATCCTTCGGGCTGGGGTCCGGGGTAGGAGTGGGTGCAGATGTAGAGGACGTTCGCGTCGGTGCCGAGCGCGCTGTCCGCAGCCCCGGGAGGCGCGATCAGGACCGGCTGGGTCCGGGACGGCAGGGGTGTCACGCGGGGCAGGTAAGTCAGGCGGGCGGCGACACGCTGGGCGTCCGCCTGACAGCACGGGGAGCGGCGGGCGCGACCACCAGGACCCGCAGGTTGCGCACGATGCGGATGCGCGGGACGGTGGAGCGTCGGGGGTCAGGCACTGCGGTGACCTGGGGCATCGTCAGGTCCCTTCGCGTAGCCGGGCCATGCAGGCGGGGCAGATGTCGAAGTCGTTCGTCTTTGGATCGATCAGGGAACCACAGCCCTTCTTGCACCAGGTCAGGGTCTCAAAGAGAGCAGCGCAGCCCAGGCATAGATAAAACGACCAGTCGCGATGAACATCGATGATGGTCGGGGTGTCACACCTGGGACACCAGTGGACGAGTGCTTCCTCGTTGTCTCGGGGGTCCAGTGCTGCCCGGCGCACCATATCGGCGTAAACGTAATCAGCGGTGGCCGATTCGGCGTCGGTCCACGTGCGGTAGCAGAACCGGCAAGCAACAGGGGTTCCGGCGACCAGCGCTGGCATACCGCAGTCCGGGCAGTCGACCGTTACGTCCGCGTACGGAGCCAATTCCTCCTTGATTCCGTTCATCCGAGTATTGATCAGCTCGGTGATCGTGCCCAGTCGATGCCGGATGTCATCCATGGCCGTCTCCACCTGGGCTTGTTCGGCCGCGTCCAGGTGTGGCAGAAGGTGTTCGTGCAGGAAGGCGAGCAGGAAGTCCAGCACGGTGGCGGCTTGGGTCTCCACCGCCGGCGCGGACTGCGTCAGCCCGTAGTGCTGCAGGGCATTGCGGGTCTGACCCAGCTTCGCGACGGCGGCAAGATGCTCGCTGTCCAGGTCCAGTCCCACCACCTCACGTAGCCGCTTGAGGGTCTCGTCAATGCCGCAGCTGACGAAGTTTCCGCTGGCGAACCGCTCGCTCACCGGAGTCTTCCTGCTCTTGCGGAGCTCGGCGGACAGGTCCTGTAGGACCAGCGTCCAGTGCGCCTGCCGGAGGCGGGCCTTGAGCAGGACCTCAGTGCCGGCCTGGAGGTGCAGCACGGCGTACTTCAGGTCGCGCGGCGTCGCATCGTCGGACAGGTGCTCCACCACGCTGGCGAGGTAGTCCAGTCCGTTGAGGACGGGTGGGAAGTCGATCTGCGGCTCCGAACCGGATGTAGGCGGCCCGGGGTGCTGCCCGGGCACCTCGACGCCGGGCGAGGAGAGCTGATTGCCCTTCACGGCTCGGTCTGTGTTCTGCCGGATCTCCCCCGTCATCCTGCTCCCCCTGTGCTTCCGTCCCTAACGAAGTTGGTGAGTAAGCCGGTTACCGCGCCCGTCTGTCGTCGTGTTCCGGCGGCTTCTGAATTCGGCTTAGAGAGCCTATTGGGAAGCAGGACCGTTCGGTGAGATGTCGAGGCACAGTTTGCGGGTCTTCGTCTCCTCGCTGTTGGGGGGCGGGTTAGCCACGGCGGGAAGAACCTCGCGGGGCGTCCATGGAAGCGTCGTGAGTACAGACCCGCGCGCCGCGTCATTGCCGGGTCCTTGCTGGGGAGGGCGACGCCCTTGAGTAAGCGAGCATGCCGGTCGGGCGCCTGTGTCACAGTGAGCAACGAGAGCGAATAGGCGACAAGGGGGGCGGGCTGTCGTGCGGCGTGACCGAGGGCTTCCGGTGTTGCGGGAGAAGGAGTTGGTGGCCGCTGGCGTGGACGTCGGGCCGGTGCGGCAGATCACCGTGGTCGTCGGGCGTGCGGGCGGCGGGAAATGGCACGTTCCCGCCAAGGCCTCGGGGTGGCGGAGCCATTGCCGGTATGCGGAGCACCTGCCGGGCAGTCCGCTCGTTCTGCTGGATGTCTGTGAGCAGGTGTGTCGTCACTGCGCCCGGGTGGTGAGTGTGGAGCCGGGCGAGGAGGCGCTGTGGCGGGCGGCGGCCGAAGTCGTCGTGGCGGACGGGCGGGTGCGCAGGCTGGAGGAGCAGGAGGCGGGCCCGCGGTCCTGGGAGGGCTATGCGGGGGTGCTGTGGGAAGCGGCCCGCCATCACGATGCAGACGTGCGCGGAAGGCTTGAGCCGTGGACGGCTGACGCCTCGGTGGGTGCAGGTGCGCGGCAGGTGCTTCAGGCGTGGTCGGGAGTACTGAAGCGTTCTGAGGCTGCGCTGGCCAGTTGGCGGGCGGCGGCGCCCGCGGCGCGCTCCGCTACGGCGGTCAGCGGGGCGTGCGATGCGGTGGCCGCCGACGGGGACCGTGCAGCAGGAGGGTCTACAACTGGCGGCCGCGGTGCTGCGGTCCCGGTGGGCGGAGCCGTTCGACGTGTGGGCGGCCGTCCGGCAGGCGTGGAGCGGTGTCCGGGACCAGGGCGGCGAGGCGACTGCGGCACGTGCGGCGGCGATGCGGGCGGTGGAAGCCGTCTGGGGCGGGGGGCGGGTGCGTGATGTGACGGCGCTGCCGGAGCCGGCCCTCGTGACGGGTACCGGGTTTGTTTCTCCCGCGCAGTGGGCGGATGCGGAGTTCCAGCACCGGTGGCAGCAGTACGTGTTGGACCGGTGCGACCGGCTGGAGGAGGCACTGGGGGCAGCCACGGGTGAAGGCGGCGAGGGGTGGCAGCTGGTGCGGGTGAGCGGCTGGCCGCTGACCCGCAAGCAGGATGCGGAACTGGCCTACCTGGCCCAGTACGAGCAGCACGGCCCCGCTGTCCCGTTCGGCGGCCGCCTGGCCGGCTACGGCATCGAACCCGACCACGCTGTCGTGCTCGCCGTCCCCCGCTTCGCCACCCGGCACGCCGCCGACCACACCCGCGACGACCGTCAACGGGTCATCCTCGGATCGGACCTTGTCGCGGGCACCGCCGAGCCGGACAAGCTGGACATGCTGGCGCTGCTGCGCGGCGCCTACCCCTACCTGCCGGCGGACGCCGAAGGCGACGGGCCGAGCGCCAGGCCCACGGCCATGGTGACGACGGCCCGGGCGGTGCGGCGCGCTGACCAGCTCGGGCGGCGGGCCGCCTACAGCGGACCCGACTCGATGGAGGTCTATAACGATCTGGCCGTCGGCAAGTACAGCTGGGTCCCCGACGACGAGCATCCCGGCCCCGCGGCCGCTGAGATGGAGCACCTTCCCGTCCACTGGCTCAAGGACTGGCCAGACGGTCGGCAGCAGCCTTGGCGACCATGTCGAAGTCCAGGGGCCCGGGCGGCACACCGAGGTGCTCGTGCAGTCGTGTCCAGGAACGGGCCATGCACGGCACCCTACGGCGGGGCGTGGACAAGCGGCGGGGCCCTGCCTTTCCCTCGGCGAACGGCTACGGGGCGGGCGACCGCGGCTTTCGCCGCCCGGGTCGCCCCGCTCAGGGCGGCCGTGTCAGCGTGATGCCGCTGCCGAGGGCCGTCGAGGTACTGGGCTCGCCGCCGGTGCCGTCCCCTAGCGCTGCCGGCTGGTCGGCGAGACGGGCTGCCTGTCCGAACAGGTGCAGCAGGGCGTCCTGGACTTCGGTGAGCTGGTCGATGCGGCGGAGAAGTTCGGCGTATTCCTCCACCGGCATGTGGGTCTGATCGGCGCTCGCGGTTGCGGCTCGGGCGGCATCGGGGAGGGGGTTGGTGACGAAGGTGCCCAGGCCGTGGACGGCGTGGACGAGGCCTTCGTCGCGCAGGACTCGCACAGCGGCGCGGGCGGTCATGTTGGCGATCCCGTAGTCCTCTTCCAGGAGGCGAGTAGGCGGCACCTGGTCGCCGGGTCCCAGTTGCCCAGTGAGGATTTGCTGGCGCAGGACATCGGCCAGGAGGCGGTAGGGCGGCCGGTCCGAGGGCTGCGGCAGCCGACGTGCCGCAGTTCCCTGTGTGCCCGGCGGGGCCTGCGGGAAGCTTGGCTGTCGCTCATGAAGCGTCCTTGCGCGGAACGGGGCTGCGGTGGAGCTGACGCTGCACCAGCGTGGTCTCCGGTGTGCCGTAGGCGGTGGTCACGCCGGAGATCGTGTAGCCGGAGGCCTGGGAGAGCTCGCGCAGGGGATAGCGGCGTGCCGGCTGGAACTCCCGGGCGTATGCGAGGAGCAGGCGGATGCGGCGGTCGGCCTCTTCCTTCTGTGTCCGGGCTTGTTCCAGGGCGAGGATCGGGGGGTCTTCGTCCGTGGCCAGGGCGGCGGCTTCCAGATTGTCGGCGTACTGCGTGCGCTGGAGTTCGCTCTGCTCACAGGCGTCGGCGAAGCAGTCCTCGGGGGTGACGCTTCCCGGCTCAGGCAACGAGCAGAGGAGGGCGGCGAGTTCACTGATCGGATGCATTTTCCGATCTTCGACGCGACGCTGCCCGGCTCCTGGCTGGTCGACCTCTCCCACGTCGACCTCGCCCGGGTGAAGGTCGGCAAGCAGTGGCGTGAGCTCGACGCCACGCTGCTGCCCAGCCCGTTCACACCGACCGGCGAACGCCCCGAGGGCCCGGCCTGGTACGCCACCCCCACCGTGGCGTGTGCCGTCGAGCTCGGCTACGACGTCGCCCCGCTGGAAGCCTGGGTGCGGCCGGAAAGCGGCCGGTTCCTGGACGGCTGGTACAAGCGGCTGCGAGGCGCCTACGTCGACACCATGGCGGATCTGGGCGTGGGCGAGAAGCTGGCCCCGGCCGAGTTCCTGGAAGCGATGGACGGCTACAAGCAGCGTGATGCGGAGCTGGGAATCGTCGTGGACGCCGTCAAGATGACCGTCAAGGGCGGCATCGGCAAGCTGCAGGAAAAGGCCCGCGGCGGCGGCTGGAAGCCGGGGCAGGCGTGGCCCGCCCTCGCCCGTCCGACGTGGCGCCCGGACATCCGCGCGGCCGTCATCTCCCGAGCCCGTACCAACATGCACCGCAAGATGCTCAACCTGGCGACGGCCACCGGCCGCTACCCGGTCGCGGCCCTCTCGGACTGCGCCGTGTACGCCGCCGACGGACCCAGCCCGCTGGATGTCCTGCCCTACGACGCCGACGGCAAGACGGTGCCGGGCAGCTTCCGGCTGGGGGTGTCACCCAGGATGGCCAAGCACGAGGGCACCCAGCGAACAGCTCGGCGCCGACGGCCATGTCGCCAACCTCGCCCGCTACATCAAGACCGGCGAGGTCACCGCCAAGGACACCGGAGAGTAGAGGGGGCAGGGTCGGTGGTCACGATCGGCGAAGAACTCGACAAGGCGGTGCAGGGCGCGTTCACGCGCCCGATCCCGAAGTAAGCGGGGGCGCAGATGCGTTACCTGGTCCGCCAGCACCAGGGCAGCACCCGGCGCGTGGCCGAACTGCTCGGCATCAGCCAGCGCACCGTCGAACGCTATGTGAAGAACCAGATCAAAACCCCCCGGCCGGAGCTCGCCGACCGCCTCGAGCGTGAGGTCCGCGTGCGCTGGCAGCCGCAGGTGAGAGCCAGGGCGAAGCAGGCCGCGGCCACTACCGGCGGCATCATGATCGATGTCCAGGCCCGTTTCGGCTACACCGCCGCCCCCGGCAGCACCGACGACGCCCGTGTGCGTCACCTCACCCTCGCGCTGCCGCCCGGCCACGCTGCCCGTCTCTTCCAGGCCCAGGAGGCCGGTCTCACCGAGGACCAGCTCCGCCAGATCGCCGCCGAGGCCCTCGGCGAGGTCTACTTCCGCGACAGCGGCCGCCGCGCCCATGGCCTCGAAGTGGAGCTCACCGACCTCTTGGACCTCGAGTTCGAGCTGTAGCCAGGTCGGATGAACGGGGCGCCATGTGTTCGATACCGCTCGCGCGATGCCCATGGCCACCTGCGTGATCATCGCTACAGCTCGCTGCGGGGGTTCCTCCTATGCTGCCGCAATGGGTCTGGATCTCAACCTGCGCATGGTGGACTGGGAGCGGCTGCGCGCCATCTCCGTCGAGGACCGGATTCCAGTCTTGGACGAGACGATGTGGCCGACGGATCTCGATGACGAGTACCTCTCCACGTACGGCTTGGCCAAAGGCTGGGTGTGGCCGCCGGATCAGGAGTCGGTGTGGTGCGCCGAGTACCGCTTTTACAGCACCAGCGGCTCCTACAGGCCGCATGCCCGCGCAGGCGACGCCTGGGCCGACATGCGCTCACTGGTCGACACCGCCGTGCGCGAGGCGATGGACTGCTTCCTGGGCGGCCTGATCTGGGACGCGGATCCGGCCGTTGATCCTGCGCTGACCGGCGGGGGGGGTCTTCCCGCCCGCCACCGACCGCTGGCACCCGCGCATTCTTCTCGTCTGCCCGCCGGAGGTGGTACCCGGCAAGGTCCATGCCTGGCAGCGGGTGGAGCCGCGTCTGGAGGAGTTGCGCGGGCCGTTCAGCGCGGAGTGCGAGGGCTGGGCAGGACGCCCGGACACCTTCGAGGAATTTACCGCGCTGCTGTGCGAATGGGCCGAGGTGGCGCGGGAGACGGCCCGTCGCGGCTGGGGCCTGGTGGGTCTGCCGTAACCCTTGCATGCGGCGGTCACGCGTTACGGCTGCAGCGCTCGTCAGCGCCCGTGGGTGCGGATGTCTGCCCCGGCTGCGCAGGCTGGCCGCGGACCATGATGAGGCGCCATTGCCAGGCGGGAGGCTCGTGACCGTGAGGTGCACCAGGCAAGGGCATTGGGCAGGAACAGGAAACGGCATTGGGGGAGCTGTGGCAGCAGCATTCCCGTGAAACCCGCAGCCGCTTCCGCGTCCTTCTCCGGACCCTTCGCCCTTGGCGTCCTCTCCGCCCCTGACCAGGCGGCATTCCCCGGTCTCGTGGGCTTCGAGCGGTGGGACGAGATGCTCCCTCGCCTGCACGCGCTCGCGGCCGACGAGACGGCCGACTGGCGGCCGTTGGAGCACCTGCGGGTGCACGCGCCGGTCGAGCCCCGCCAGGTCTTCCAGTCCGGCGCCAACTACCGGCAGCACGTGATCGACCTGGAGGTCGCCCACCGCTCCCCCGACGACCCCCGCACGGTCGAGGAAGCGCGCGCGGAGATCGCCGCGGTCATGGACCGGCGGGCGGCCGAGGACCTGCCGTACGTGTTCATCGGCCTGCCGAGCGCGATCACCGGCCCCTTCGACGACGTCGGACTCCCCGACTGGGCCGAACAACCGGACTGGGAACTGGAGCTGGCGGCCGTCATGGCCCGGCCCGCCTACCGGGTGACGGCCGAGGAGGCCCTGGAGTACGTGGCCGGCTACACCATCGCCAACGACCTCACCGACCGCGCCACCGTCTTCCGCCGGGACATGAAGGCCATCGGCACCGACTGGCTGCGCTGCAAGAACGCTCCCGGCTTCACCCCGCTCGGCCCGTGGATCGTGCCCGCCGCGTCGATCGCCGACCCCGGTGACCTGCGCGTCACACTGAAGCTCAACGGCGAGACCATGCAGGACGAGTCCACCAAGGACATGCTCTTCGGCATCGCCCGGCTGGTGTCGTACATCTCCCAGACCTCCCGACTCCTGCCCGGCGACCTGGTGCTCACCGGCAGCCCGGCCGGCAACGGCATGCACTGGGGACGGCTGCTGCGCGACGGCGACGTCATGGAGGGCTCCATCACGGGTCTGGGCGTGCAGCGCACCCGCTGTGTCGCCCAGGGGACCGCGTCGTGACGGCCCCGCCCGACCCCGCGGACGCCGAGGGCGCGATCACCGAGGCCGCCAAGCGGTACTCCAACTGGGGGCGCTGGGGCGAGGACGACGTGCTCGGCACGCTGAACTTCCTCGACGAGGCCAAGCGCCGTGAGGGTGCGGCACTCATCCGCCGGGGTGTCAGCTTCTCGCTGTCGCAGCGGTTCGACATGAACGGGCCGCAGAAGGGCTGGCGCCGCCGCACCAACCCCGTCCACACCATGCTGGACACGGGAACGGACGCGGCGCTGGGCAACCAGGGCTTTCCGCACGGCATCGGCGGCGCCGACGACGTGATCGCGATGCCCCTGCAGTGCTCCACCCAGTGGGACGGGCTCGGGCACATCTTCGACCACGGCAAGGCGTGGAACGGGCGGGCGGCCGAGAAGGTCGTCACCTCCGACGGCGATCTGGTCACCGGCATCGAGCACATGGCCCCGTACGTCGCCGGGCGCGGAGTCCTCCTCGACGTCGGCCGGGTGATCGGCGGTGAACGCGGGGAACTGCCGGACGGTTTCGCGATCACCGAGGACCACCTGACCGCGACGGCCGAGGCGCACGGCGTGGCCGTCGGCCGCGGGGACATCGTCGTCGTCCGGACCGGGCGGCTGGCGCGCGCCCGCCGCGAGGGCTGGGGCGACTACGCGGGCGGAGACTCGCCCGGCCTGTCCTTCACCACCGCCGGCTGGCTGCACGCGAGCCAGATCGCCGCGATCGCCACCGACACGTGGGGCTTCGAGGTACGGCCGAACGAGTTCGACGGCGCCTTCCAGCCGCTGCACCAGGTCGTCATCCCCAACATGGGCCCTGCTGATCGGTGAGATGTGGGACCCCGACGCCCTCGCGGACGACTGCGCCCGCGACGGCGTGTAC
>JJOH01000099.1 GCA_000696115.1 Streptomyces olindensis | reverse complement strand
GCCGTCGCGGGCTCCCGCCCGGCGTTCCCCGGTGCGGGGTCGTCGCTCGTGGCGGATCCGGCGGCCCCGCCGACACCCCGCCGGTCCCGCCCGGGCACGGGCTGCTCGCCCGCGTCCGGTCCCGTCACCTCCGGGCCGGGGCCTCGGCGGGTCTCGTCGCGGAGGGGAAGCTCGCTCGCGCCGGAGGCGGACAGGCGGCCGACGGTCCGCCAGCCCCGGCCGGGTACGTGGACCTCGGCGGTGCCCTTTGTGCCGGGGTCGGTCAGGACCGTCACGGCGGTCAGGGGGCGGGGGTGCGGGAAGCGCAGGGTGCGGCCGTCGCCGGGATCGCGGGGCGGCTCGTGGTCGATACCCGCCCAGGCGGCGTACGACTTCTGCGCCCGCCGCAGGAACGGGTCCAGCACGTCCCCGCCGACCTCGACCCGGGCCGACTCCAGCCGGGCCCGCAGGCCGCCGAGCCCGCGGTACGCCGTCCAGGCCGCCGCCGCGTCCCCGGCGCGCTGCGCGTCCAGCATGTCGAGCGCGGTCGTGCCCGCCTCGCCGTACCGCGCCAGCTGCTCCGCCCAGGGGCCGACCTCCCTGGCGAGGCCCGTGCCCGACAGCCGCCGGGGCAGCTCGCGCAGCACTGTGAAGGCCTCGCGCAGCCGGCGCGCGGCGGCGTCGTCGCCGCCGGTGCCGCCCGCCGTACGCGCCCGCCAGTACGCCTCGGTCAACGGCCGCAGATACGCCGACTCCTCCTCGTCCAGCACCGACGACGCGTCGTTGCCGGCGAGCGCGGCCAGGGCCTGCTCGCGGCGCCGGTCCCCGCCCGCGAGGTCGGCGATCGCGGCCCGCCAGGACTCGCCCGGCCGGTAGCCGCGCGGGTTCCAGGCGAAGTCCGCGGCGGTGAACAGCGGGATGCGGGACGCCTCGGGCTGCTGCATGGCGTTGGCGAGCAGGGCGGCCGAGCCGGTCGCGACGGCCGGCTCACGGCCCTGGTAGGGGCCGAGGAAGATGCGGTCCGGCTCGTAGTCGTTGACCGGGTAGTTGTCCATGGTGACCAGCGGGTGCCGGAACGCCTCCCGCGCGGCGGCCAGTTCACGGCCCGTGATCGTGCGGGGCACCACCCCGACGCCCGTCCACGCCACCTCGACCCCCTCGGCCAGCGCGCCCGCCATCGCCCGCCGGTAGTCGGTCGTGCCGTCCTCGTAGTACTCGGTCGGCATCAGGGACAGCCCGGCCGCCCCGGGATGCCGTTCCGCCAGGTGCCGGGCCACCGCGTTCGCCACCCGGGCCTGCGCCCGCGCCGCCGCCTCGGGACCGGAGCCGAACCGCTCGGCGTCGGCCTCGCAGTGCCACTCGCTGTAGCTGACGTCCTGGAACTGGAGCTGGAAGGCCCGGAACCCCAGCGCCCACATCGCGTCCAGCTTCCGCGTCAGCGCCCGCACGTCGGCGTCCGACGCGAAGCACATCGCCTGCCCCGGGGCCACCGCCCAGCCGAGCGTGACGTGGTTGCGGCGCGCCCGCTCGGCCAGCTCCCGGAACCCGGCCCGCTGCTCCGCCGGGTACGGCTCGCGCCAGCGGGCCTGCCGGTACAGGTCGTCGCCGGGGGCGTACAGGTAGCGGTTCTGCTTGGTGCGCCCCATGAAGTCCAGCTGCGCCAGCCGCTGCCGGTGCGTCCACGCGGTGCCGTAGAAACCCTCGGTGATGCCGCGTACGGCGGTGCCCGGCCAGTCGCGTACGACGGCCGCCGTGAAACCGCCGTCGGGACGCAGCAGCTGCCGCAGCGTCTGCACGGCGTGGAACAGCCCGTCCTCGCCGGTGCCGGTGAGGCTGACGCCGCCCGGACCCACGGACAGCTCGTATCCCCCGGCGGGCAGGGCGTGGCGGTCGCCCCGCCGGACGGGCTCGGTCCGCGCGCGCACGACCAGGGCCCCGGGCCCGGCGGAGTCCGTGATCCGGCGCGCCCCGGCCTGCCGCAGCAGCTCGCGCAGGGCCTCGACGGCAGGGCGGTCGGCTCGCCCGTCGCTGATCAGCGCCACCTCGTCCGGCACCGCGACGGGGGCGCCGTTCGCGCGCAGGGACTGCGGGCGCGGCCACACGGAGAGGCCCGCCCCGGCCGTGTCGGACGTCGGCGCGGTGGTCGCACCGGGAGGCGGCGGGGCCGCCACGGCGGCGGGCGGGGCGCCGAGGCTGCCGGCGACGACCGCGACCGCCAGGGCCGCCGCACGCTTCCCACGCCGCAGTCCCACAGGCCCCCTCCACAGGTGTTCGACCGGCAGAACGAGCCCACCACCCGGCCGGTGAGAGTGTCAACGAGAGTGGCCGCTCTGACCGGATTTGACGGAATATGGTCAGAGTGGAGGGGAGCGGGATGTGAGCAGAAGCACGATGTTCGGCCTGGGGCGTCTGCCTTCGCGTCGACTGGGTAGGGCTGCGATAACCCGTCGAATGCCGTACCAGACAAGGAGGCCCCCGTGGCTGCGATGACTTTCCTTCCGCTCCCGGCCCCGTCCAAACCCGTGGCGGACCCGTCCGCCGACCTAGACGACCCCCACTACGACGACCCCCACTACTGCGTCTTCAGCTCCGAGAGCACCTGCACCGAACCCCCGCTGACCAGCGAGCCCCCGCTGCCCGACGCCGAGCCCCTCACCAGCGAGCCGCCGCTCGCCGAAGCCGCCCCCCTGACCAGCGAGCCCCCGGCCTTCGTCCCGGACTTCACGAGGCCCTAGATGACCGCACCCCGGCCGGCCGACGCGCCCTCCGAGGACCTGTCCCGCCTCGCCGCCCTGCACGGCGTGGCCACTTCCTACAGCCCGTCCCCGGACCGCACGGTCGCGGCCTCGGCCACCGCGGTCACCCTGACCCTGGCCGCCCTCGGCGTGGACGCGAGCACGCCCGGCGCCGTCCGCGCCGCGCTCGCCGCCCGCGAGCGGGAACAGGCCGAGAGGCTGCTGCCGCCGACCGTGGTCGGCTGGGGCGGCAGCCCCCCGGCCGCCCTCGCCGCACTCCCCGAGGGCAGCCGGCTGCGCATCGAGACCGAGCAGGGCGAGACGCGCGGCTCCACCGACCAACTCCCGCCCGGCGTCCACCGGCTGACCGCCACCGCCCCCGACGGACGCACCGCGGACGCCCACCTCATCGTCGCCCCGCCCCGCCTGCCCACCCCCACCGGACGCTCGTACGGACTCCTCGTCCAGCTCTACTCCCTGCTGTCCCGCCGCTCCTGGGGCATGGGCGACCTCGGCGACCTCGCCGAGCTGGCCGGCTGGGCCGGCCGGTCCCTCGGCGCCGGGTTCGTCCAGGTCAACCCGCTGCACGCGGCCGTGCCCGGCGCCCCCACCGACCCCTCCCCGTACCGCCCCTCCTCCCGCCGCTTCCCCGACCCCGTCCACCTGCGGATCGAGGACGTCGCCGAGACCGCCTACGTCGAGGACCCCGAGCGGCTGCGCGCGCTGCTGGAGAGATCCGGCCGGCTGCGTGCGGCCGTCCTGGAGAAGGGCGCCCTGATCGACCGGGACGCCGTGTGGGAGCTGAAGCGGGAGGCGCTGGAACTGCTCGGCGCGGTCCCCCTCGGCCCCGGCAGACGCGCCGCCTACTGCGACTTCCTCGCCGAGCAGGGCCAGGCCCTGGAGGACCACGCCACCTGGTGCGCGCTCGCCGAGGTGCACGGCTCCGACTGGCACCGCTGGCCGACCGGCCTGCGCGACCCCCGCTCGGCCGACACCACCCGCGCCCGCAACGGCCTCATGGACCGCGTCGACTTCTGGTCCCGGCTCGCATGGCTCACCGACACCCAGCTGACCGCCGCGCAGCGCGCCGGCCGCGAGGCCGGGATGCCGGTCGGGATCGTGCACGACCTCGCGGTCGGCGTCCACCCAGGCGGCGCCGACGCCTGGGCGCAGCAGGACTACTTCGCCGCCGGCATGTCGGTCGGCGCCCCACCGGACGCCTTCAACGCCCGCGGCCAGGACTGGGGCCTGCCCCCGTGGCGCCCCGACCGCCTCGCGGCATCCGGCTACGCCCCCTTCCGCGAGCTGCTGCGCGCGCTGTTCCGCTACGCCGGAGCCCTGCGCATCGACCACGTCATGGGCCTGTTCCGACTGTGGTGGGTCCCCCAGGGCCACCCGCCCACCGAGGGCACCTACGTCCGCTACGACGCCGAGGCCATGCTCGCCGTCCTCGTCCTGGAGGCCTCCCGGGCCGGGGCCCTGGTCATCGGCGAGGACCTCGGCACCGTCGAACCCGGCGTCCGCGAGGCACTGCGCGAACGCGGCGTGCTCGGCACGTCCGTGCTGTGGTTCGAACGCGACTGGGAGGGCGACGGCCGTCCCCTGCCGCCCGAGAGCTGGCGCGCCGACTGCCTCGCCACCGCCACCACCCACGACCTGCCCTCCACCGCCGCCCGCCTCACCGGCGAGCACGTCGAGCTCCGCGACAGCCTCGGCCTGCTGACCCGCCCGCTGGAGGCGGAACGCGCCGAGGCCGCCGCCGACACGGCGGAGTGGCTGTCCCTGCTCTCCGAGCTCGGCCTGCTGCACGGCACCGGCGGCGGCACCGACACCTCCTCGGAGGAGGCCGAGATCCAGGCCGTCCACCGCTTCCTGCTGCGCACCCCGGCCCGCATGGTCGGCGTCTGGCTCCCGGACGGCGTCGGCGACCGCCGCCCGCAGAACCTCCCGGGGACGTGGGACCAGTACCCGAACTGGCGCCTGCCGATCGCCGACGCGCAGGGGCGCCCGGTGACGCTGGAGGACCTCGCCGCCTCACCGCGGCTGCACGCGCTGATGGAGGTGCTCAGAGACGCGGGCACCTGAAGCCGATACCGGACGCCGACACGGACGCCGGCACCGGACGCCGGGCTCTTACGGCACCCCGGACGCGCGTCCCCACTCGGCGTTGGATACTTTGACACCGTGGACAAGAAGAACGCCCTGCGCGCCGGCGCCCTGGCAGCCGGTACGACGCTGATGATGCTGCTCATGTCGTCCCCCGCGAGCGCGCTCACCCGCGACGACGGTGACGACCCCGGCCCGGGCCTGAGCGTCATCGAGACGCTGGGCCTCTTCGTCGTGGCCCCGATCGTGCTGTACCTGGTCATCGCCGGACTGGTGATGATCGGCGACAAGTCGCACAAGAAGAAGGACCCGACCAGCTCCAACATCAGGACCAAGTCCGACACCAAGGCCGACGCCAAGGTCGACGCCAAGGCCTGACGCGGGACTTCGCCCGGGCCGCCGCCGCACGGCTTTCCGAGGGCGCCGTTCGCAGCGTACGTACGTGCGATCCGCCGTACGTGTGCCGCGGACGGCGCCCTCGTCTTTCGCCCTACGGGTGCGGGGCCGTCAGATAGCGCTGCACCGTGGGCCCCAGCCACGCCACGATCTCCTCGCGGGGCAGCGCCACGGCCGGCGGGAGCCGCAGGACGTACCGGGTGAGGGCGAGCCCCAGCAACTGCGCTGCGGTGAGCGCGGCGCGCGTCGCGGTCTGCTCGGGATCCGGACACACCCGGCGGGCGACGGGCATCACCTGGTCGCGGAAGACGCCCTGCATGCGCTCGGCCCCGGCCTGGCTGCCGGCACCGACCCGGAGCAGGGCGGTGAGCACCTCGTTCCCCTCCCATTGGTCGAGGAAGTGCGCCACGAGGACGCGGCCGACCTCCTGCCGGGGCAGCGTGCCCAGGTCGGGCAGCCTGATGTCGACGGCGACGGCCGCCGCGAACAGGCCCTCCTTGCTGCCGAAGTAGCGCATCACCATCGACGGGTCGATCTTCGCGTCCCGGGCGATGGCACGGATGGTGGCCCGCTCGTACCCGTCGGCCGCGAAACGCTCGCGGGCGGAGTCGAGGATGGCGGCGCGGGTGGCGTCGGAGCGTCGGGCGTGCGAGGGGGAGGGGGCGGGGACGGGGGTGGGAGGGCTGCTGGGTGACGTGCTGTCGGGCATGCCGGCGAGCCTAGGCCAACACGCGTAGGCCAACAACCGTTGACGCGACTGGGTGCCCGCCGTACGTTGGTCAACGAGCGTTGGCAAACAGTTGTTGGCCATCGAGCGTTGACGCCAGGCGTCAGCGGCCGACCGTCGGCAACCATCTGTTGGCCCACGCGTGTTGACCAACGCACGTTGGCCCCAGGGAGGCCCTGATGAACGGCACCACCCGCTCCGTGATCGTCGTCGGCTCCGGCCCCACCGGTCTGCTCCTCGCCGGCGACCTCGCCATCGCCGGAGTCCCCGTCACCGTCATCGAGAAGCGCCCGCACCGGATCAGCAACCTCTCCCGCGCCTTCGTCCTGCACGCCCGCACCCTGGAGCAGTTCGACGCCCGGGGGATGGCCGACGAACTGGAGCGGGTGGGCCGGCGGCTCGCCCGGTTCCGTCTCTACGGCCGCCTCTCCCTCGACCTGTCCGCGCTGCCCTCCCGGTTCAACCACATCCTGGTCGTCCCGCAGTACGAGGTGGAGGAGGTGCTGGAGCGGCGGGCGACCGAGGCCGGGGTGCGGTTCCGTCACGAGACCGAGGTGACCGGGCTGACGCAGGACGCCGAGGGCGTGACGGTCGAGGTCCGCGAGCCCGGGGGCGGTACGGAGTCGCTGCGCGCGGCGTACGTCGTCGGCGCCGACGGGATGCGCAGCACCGTGCGGAACGCGGTCGGGCTGCCCTTCCCCGGCCGCTCGGTGATCCGCTCCCTCATGCTCGCGGACGTACGGGTCACCGAACAGCCCGGCGAACTGCTCACCTTCAACGCCGTCGGCGACGCCTTCGCCTTCCTCGTCCCCTTCGGCGACGGCTACCACCGCGTCATCTGCTGGGACCGGGGCCGTGAACTCCCCGACGACGCGCCCGTCGGCCTCGACGAGATCAAGGCGACCACCCGGCGTGCCCTCGGCCGGGACTTCGGGATGCACGACCCCCGCTGGATGTCCCGCTTCCACAGCGACGAACGCCAGGCCCCGGCCTACCGCGCGGGCCGGGTCTTCCTCGCCGGGGACGCGGCGCATGTCCACACCCCGGCCGGTGCCCAGGGCATGAACACCGGCCTGCAGGACGCCGCCAACCTGAGTTGGAAGCTGGCCGCCGTCCTCCAGGGGCACGCGGACGACGCCCTCCTCGACACCTACCAGGCCGAGCGCCACCCCGTCGGCCGGTCGGTGCTGCTGAGCAGCGGCGGCATCGTGCGGGCCGCCATGGCCAAGCGGCCCTGGACGATCGCCCTGCGCACGGCCGTCGCCTCCGTGATCGACACGGTGGGCCCGGTGCGGCGCAAGGCGCTCGGCCAGGTCACCGGCATCGGCTACCGCTACCCCGCGCCCCGGGGCTCCCACCGCTTCACCGGCCGGCGGGCACCCGACGTCGCCCTGGCCGGCGGCACGCGTCTGCACGAGGCCCTGCGTGGTGGCCGGTTCGTGCTGATCACCCCGGAGGGGGCCGGGGCGCGAGCCGAGTACAAGGACCGGCTGGCCGTCGAGCGCTGGGCGAGCGGCCGTCGGACGACCGTGCTGGTGCGGCCCGACGGGTATGTGGCGTGGGCGGCGGAATCGGCGGACGAGCAGACGATCGAGACGGCCCTCGCCGCCCACGTGGGATGAGCTCGCCGCCCACCTGCGGTGAAGCGGCGCGGTCGGCGCCCTACCCCTCGGTGGACCGGAGCAGCTTGCGCAGCAGGTCGGCCAGGTGGCCGGCCTGTTCGGGGTCCAGGGCCGACAGCGCCTCCGTCTGCGCCGCGAGGCCCACGCCGACCGCCTCGTCGACCAGGGCCAGGCCCTTGTCGGTGAGGGTGACGTGCAGGCCGCGTCGGTCGTGCGGGTCGGGGGAGCGGCGCAGCAGGCCCGCGCGCTCCAGCTTGTCGAGGCGGCCCGTCATGCCGCCCGTGGTGAGCATCAGTGTGGCGGAGAGCTGCCGGGGCGAGAGTGTGTAGGGCTCTCCGGAGCGGCGCAGGGTGGCCAGGACGTCGAACTCCCCGCGGGAGATCCCGAACGCCGCGTACGCCTTCGTCACCCGGTCCGCCATCGCGATCGACAACCGGTTGACCCGGCCGAAGACCTCCATGGCGGTGGTGTCCAGGTCGGGCCGGACCTTCGCCCACTGCTCGATGATCGCGTCGACGGGGTCCTTGCGCTGCTCCGGGCGTTCGCTCATGGCACGAGTATCGGCCGCCGCTCGGTCACCCGCAAGAAAGTAGCTTGACGGAAAGTTGCTTAGCGCTAAGCTACTTTCTACTGACCTACTCGAAGGGTGCTTCCCATGGCCGCGTCCCGCCCCGCTCTCATCGCCCTCACCGCTCTCGCACCCGTCTCCTGGGGCACGACCTACGCGGTCACCACCGAGTTCCTCCCGGCCGACCGCCCCCTGTTCACCGCCCTGGTGCGGGCCCTGCCCGCCGGTCTGCTGCTGCTCGCCCTCGCCCGGGTGCTGCCGCGCGGCGCCTGGTGGTGGAAGGCGGCGGTGCTGGGCGCGCTGAACATCGGCGCCTTCTTCCCGCTGCTGTTCCTCTCCGCGTACCGGCTGCCCGGCGGTCTGGCGGCGGTCGTCGGCTCGGCCGGTCCGCTGTTCGTGGCCGGCCTCTCGGCGCTGCTGCTCGGGCAGCGGCCCTCGGCGCGCACGCTGCTCACCGGCGTCGCGGCCGCGTTCGGCGTCAGCCTGGTCGTGCTGCGGGCGGCCGGGCAGCTGGACACGCTGGGACTGCTGGCGGCCCTCGCGTCCACCGCGTCGATGTCGACCGGCACCGTGCTCACCCAGCGGTGGGGACGCCCCGAGGGCGTCGGCCCGCTGGCCCTCACCGGCTGGCAGCTCACCGCGGGGGGCCTGCTCATCGCGCCCCTCGCCCTCCTGGTCGAGGGCGCGCCGCCCGCCCTGGACGGCCCGGCGGTCGGCGGCTACCTCTACCTCGCCGTCGCCAACACGGCGGTCGCGTACTGGCTGTGGTTCCGCGGCATCGGTCGTCTCACCGCCACCCAAGTCACCTTCCTCGGCCCGCTCTCCCCGCTGACCGCGGCCGTGGTCGGCTGGGCGGCGCTCGGGCAGGCGCTCACCCCGGTGCAGCTGGTGGGCATGGGGCTGGCCCTCGGGGCGACGGTGGCGGGCCAGTTCGTCACCCCGCGCAAGGCGCGCACCCTCCGCTTCCCCGAGCGGAACACCCGGACGGACGCGAAGGGCGCCACGGACGAGGCACTGCGGCGGTAGGGCCACAGCGGTCTCCGGCCGCGGAAGGCGAAAACGAAGGGGCGCCCGGCACCGCCGGACGCCCCACCGCTGTCGTGACAGCCGCCGGGCTACTGCCCGGCCGCCGCGTCCGCCCGCTGCGCCCGCAGCGCGCGCTCCACACCGGCCCGCGACTCCGAGACCAGGCGCCGCAGGGCCGCGTTCGGCTCGGCGGAGTCCAGCCAGGCGTCCGTCCTGTCCAGCGTCTCCTGGGAGACCTGGACGGTCGGGTAGAGGCCGACCGCGATCTGCTGGGCCATCTCGTGGGAGCGGGACTCCCAGATGTCCTTGACCACCTCGAAGTAGCGGTCCGCGTACGGGGCGAGCAGCTCGCGCTGGTCGGTCTGGACGAAGCCCCCGATGACCGCCTCCTGCACGGCGTTCGGCAGCTTGTCGGAGTCGACCACCGACGCCCACGCCTCCGCCTTGGCCTCCGGCGTCGGCCGGGCCGCGCGGGCCGTGGCCGCGTGGCGCTCACCGGCGGCCGTGCGGTCCCGGTCGTACTCGCCCGCGATCTCCGTCTCGTCGAACCGGCCGACCGCCGCGAGCCGCTGCACGAACGTCCACCGCAGCTCCGTGTCGACGACCAGGCCCTCGATGGTCTGCGACCCGTCCAGCAGCGCGTCCAGCAGGTCCAGCTGCTCGGGGGTGCGGGCCGTCGCGGCGAACGCCCGCGCCCACGCCAGCTGGTGGTCGCTGCCCGGCGCCGCCGACCGCAGGTGGGCCAGCGTGGCGTCGGTCCAGCGGGCCAGCAGCGCCTCGCGGGCGGCCGGGTCGGCGTACAGGTCGATGGCCAGCTTCACCTGGCGCTGGAGCGACTGCACGACCCCGATGTCGGACTCCTTGCCGATGCCGGACAGCACCAGCGAGAGGTAGTCGCGGGTCGCGAGCTCCGCGTCGCGGGTCATGTCCCAGGCCGACGCCCAGCACAGGGCACGGGGCAGGGACGACTCGAAGTCGCCGAGGTGCTCCGTGACGAACGCCAGCGACTGCTCGTCCAGGCGGACCTTCGCGTACGACAGGTCGTCGTCGTTGAGCAGGATCACGGCCGGGCGGCGCTTGCCGACGAGCTGCGGGACGGCGGTCAGTTCCCCGTCGACGTCCAGCTCGATGCGCTCGTCGCGCAGCAACTTGCCGCTGTCGTCGTCGAGTTCGTACAGGCCGACGGCGATGCGGTGCGGGCGCAGCGTCGGCTCGCCCTTGGCGCCGGCGGGCAGGGCCGGGGCCTCCTGGCGGATGGCGAAGGAGGTGACGACGCCGTTCGTGTCCGTCTCGATCTCCGGGCGCAGCACGTTGATGCCGGCCGTCTCCAGCCACTTCCCCGACCAGGTCTTCAGGTCGCGGCCGGAGGTCTCCTCCAGCGCGCCCAGCAGGTCGGACAGGCGCGTGTTGCCGTAGGCGTGCGCCTTGAAGTAGGCCTGCACGCCCCGGAAGAACTCGTCCTCGCCCACATAGGCGACGAGCTGCTTCAGCACGGAGGCGCCCTTGGCGTACGTGATGCCGTCGAAGTTGACGAGCACGTCGTCCAGGTCGCGGATGTCCGCCATGATCGGGTGCGTGGAGGGCAGCTGGTCCTGCCGGTACGCCCAGGTCTTCATGGAGTTCGCGAACGTCGTCCACGAGTGCGGCCAGCGCGAGCCGGGCGCGGCGGCCTGGCAGGCGATGGACGTGTAGGTGGCGAACGACTCGTTCAGCCACAGGTCGTTCCACCACTCCATGGTCACGAGGTCGCCGAACCACATGTGGGCCAGCTCGTGCAGGATGGTCTCGGCGCGCACCTCGTACGCCGCGTCCGTCACCTTCGACCGGAACACGTACTGGTCGCGGATGGTCACCGCGCCCGCGTTCTCCATCGCGCCCGCGTTGAACTCCGGCACGAACAGCTGGTCGTACTTCTTGAACGGGTACGCGTAGTCGAACTTCTCCTGGAACCACTCGAAGCCCTGCCGGGTCACCTCGAAGATGGCGTCCGAGTCCAGGTACTCGGCGAGGGAGGGCCGGCAGTAGATGCCGAGCGGGACGGACTGGCCGTCCTTCTCGTACACGCTGTGCACCGAGTGGTACGGGCCGACGATGAGCGCCGTGATGTACGTGGAGATGCGCGGCGTCGGCTCGAAGACCCAGACGCTGTCCTGGGGTTCGGGAGTGGGCGAGTTGGAGATGACGGTCCAGCCCTCGGGCGCCTTCACGGTGAACTGGAAGGTCGCCTTCAGGTCCGGCTGCTCGAAGCTCGCGAACACCCGGCGGGCGTCTGGCACCTCGAACTGCGTGTAGAGATAGGCCTGGTCGTCGACCGGGTCGACGAAGCGGTGCAGGCCCTCACCGGTGTTGGTGTACGCGCAGTCGGCGACCACCCGGAGGATGTTGCGGCCCTTGAGCAGGCCGGGCAGGGCGATCCGGGAGTCCGCGAAGACCTCGGCGGGGTCGAGCGAGTCCCCGTTCAGCGTCACCTCGTGCACGGTCGGCGCGACCAGGTCGATGAACGACTCGGCGCCGTTGTCCGCCGTGACGTCGAAGCGCACCGTGGTCACGGACCGGTAGGTGCCTCCCTCCTGCGCGCCGGAGAGGTCGAGTTCGATCTCGTACGAGTCAACGGCGAGCAGCTTCGCCCGCTGCTGCGCCTCTTCGCGGGTCAGGTTTGTGCCAGGCACGCGGTCATCTCCTCGTTATGGGTGGGTTGCGCCATCTTTCCACGGCGGCCGGGCGTCAGGCGACGACCGGGGCTTCTCCTAGGGAGACCCCTCGGTCGGCGAGGGTCCGGGCGAACGCGCGCACCGCCGCCGACTCCCCGTCCCGGTGCCACACCAGGCCGAGCGCCGACTCCGGAACGCCCTCCACCGGTACGAACGCCACGTCCTCACGCCGGTGGTACGCGGCCGTGGGACGGCACAGCAGCATCCCCGCGTGCCCGGCGGCGACCTGGGTCAGCCCCTCCTGGAGGGTGCTGACCGCCGGGCCCGGGACTTCGGACGGGGCGTGGGCGGTCCGCCAGTACGCCGGCGCCGGGGGCCCGGCCGTGACCAGCGCGGTCCCCGCCACCTCCGCCGCCGACACCGCCGTACGGGACGCGAAGGGGTGGTCCTGGGAGACCGCCACCGTCTGGGGCCGCCGCGAGAACACCGGCCCCAGCACCAGGTCCGGCTCGCGCACCGGCAGCAGGACGACCGCCGCGTCCACCACGCCCTCCCGCACCCCGCCGAAGGGATCGGCGAGCGGGATCTCCACCAGGTCCGTGGCGTACTCGGGGTGCGCCGACCGGAAGGCCCGCACCGCCGCCGCCAGCCGGGCGTCCGCCGTCCCCTGGAAGCCGATCCGCAGGGCGCCCTCGACCCCCCGGGCCGCCGCCCGCGCGTCCTCCACGGCCTCCCGCAGCCCGCCGTACGCCGGGCGCAGCCGCTGGACGAACCGTTCGCCGAGCGGGGTCAGCGCGACCCGGCGGCTGGTGCGGTGCACCAGCCGGCCGCCCACCCGGCGCTCCAGCGCGCTCACCAACTGGCTCACCCGGCTCTGCGAGACGTACAGCCGCTCACCCGTCCGGCCGAAGTGCAGCTCCTCGGCCAGGACCAGGAAGCACTCCAGCTCGCGCAACTCCAGCCCCGCCACGGCGGTTTCCCCTCCCGTTCGGATCGATCAGTCCCGCTCATGGAAGGGTGAGGACTTCGCCGTTGTTCCGGGGCGGCCGCCGCAAAAGGGTGGAGGCATGCCTTCCACGACCTCCGCGCCGGTCCCGCAGCGGACCGGCGCCACCCCGTCGGCCCGCCCCTGGCCCGCTGTCCTGGCCCTCGCCGCCGCCACCTTCGCCGTCGTCACGACCGAGATGCTCCCGGTCGGCCTGCTCACCCCGCTCGGCGCCGGCCTGCACGTCTCCGCCGGCACGGCCGGGCTCGCCGTCACCCTGCCCGGCCTGGTCGCCGCGGCGAGCGCACCCCTGCTGCCCCTCGCGGTCCGCCGCGCCGACCGGCGCACCGTGCTGTGCGTCCTGCTGCTCCTCCTCGCGGCCGCCAACCTGCTCTGTGCCCTCGCCCCGCACCTCGCCGTCCTGCTGCTCGCGCGCGCCCTGGTCGGGGTGTGCATCGGCGGGGTGTGGGCCATCGCGGCCGGGCTGGGGACGCGGCTGCTGCCGCCGGAGCGGGCCGGGCGCGCGACCGCGCTCATCTTCAGCGGGATCGCCGTCGCCTCGGTGCTCGGCGTCCCCGCGGGCACGCTGCTCGGCTCCCTCACGGCCTGGCGCTGGGCCTTCGCGGCGCTGGCGGGCCTGGCGCTCGCCGTGACGGCGGCCCTGTACCTCGCTCTGCCCCCGCTGCCGCCCGGCAGCCCGGTCCGCCCGGGCACCTTCGCGGGACTGCTGCGCACGGCGGGCGTGGCGCGCGGCCTGCTGGCCGTGCTGCTCCTGGTCACCGGCCACTTCGCCGCCTACACCTACGTCCGCCCGGTGCTGGACCGGATACCGGGCCTCGGCGCGGGCACGGTCAGCACCCTCCTCCTCGGCTACGGCCTCGCCGGAGTCGCCGGCACCTTCGTCGGCGGCGCGCTGGCCGCCCGCGACCCCCGCAGGACCCTGCCGGCCATCGCGGCCGGGCTCGGCACGGTGGTACTGCTGCTGATCCCGGCGGCCGGTTCCCTGGCCGCTTCCACGACGCTGCTCGTGCTGTGGGGCCTGGTCTACGGGGGCGTCTCGGTCTCCGCCCAGAACTGGTTGTCGGCGGCGGCGCCCCGGGCACGCGAGGCCGGGTCGGCCCTGTTCGCGGGGGTCTTCAACACGGCGATCGCGCTCGGGGCGTTCACGGGTGGCCGCACGGCGGACGCGCTGGGGCCCACGGCGGTGCTGGTGGCCGGGGGCGCACTGGCGCTGCTGGCCCTGCCGGCGGCGCTGGGCGCGGGAACGCGACGTCCGGAAACCGCCGGTGACCGGTCCCCGCGCGAGCGAGTCTGATGAGCATGCCGACGACGACGTACACCGCACGCCCCATCGACCCGCGGGCCCTGAAGGAACTGCGCACGACCGACGACGCGGGCCGCCCCACGACCCACTTCACCGACCCCGAGGGCGGCGCCCCGCTCCGCTGCTGCCTGCGCCGCAGCGAGCCCGGCGAACGCATCGCCCTCGTCTCGTACGCGCCCCTGCGCCGCTGGGCGGCGGAAACGGGCGCCGCCCCGGGCGCCTACGACGAGCAGGGCCCCGTCTTCATCCACGCCGAGGAGTGCGGGGGCCCGGCCGGCACCGCGCTCCCCTTCACCAACGCGCACCGCACGGTCCGCCGCTACTCCGCGGAGGGCCACATCCTGGGCGGCGAACTGGTGGGGACACCGGATGCCGTCGACCAGACATGCACGGAAGCGTTCGAGCAGGCCCTCGCAGAAGCGTTCGACGACCCGGCCGTGGCGCTCGTCCACGTCCGGGCCGTCGAGTACGGCTGCTTCCTGTACGAGGTGCGCAGGGACCAGAGGGACGCCCGCTAGCCCTTCAGTTCCGCCGCCACCAGCTCCGCGATCTGCACGGCGTTCAGGGCCGCGCCCTTGCGGAGGTTGTCGTTGGAGACGAACAGGGCCAAGCCGTTGTCCACCGTCTCGTCGCGGCGGATGCGGCCGACGTAGGACGGGTCCTTGCCGGCGGCCTGGAGGGGGGTCGGGATGTCGGAGAGCTCGACGCCCGGGGCGTCCTTCAGCAGCTCCGTCGCGCGCTCCGGGGAGATCGGGCGGGCGAAGCGGGCGTTGACCTGGAGGGAGTGGCCGGAGAAGACCGGGACGCGCACGCAGGTGCCGGAGACCTTCAGCTCGGGGATCTCCAGAATCTTGCGGGACTCGTTGCGGAGCTTCTGCTCCTCGTCGGTCTCGTTCAGGCCGTCGTCGACGATCGAACCGGCCAGCGGCAGTACGTTGAACGCGATGGGGCGCTTGTAGACGCCGGGCTCCGGGAAGTCGACGGCCTCGCCGTCGTGGGTGAGCTGGTCGGCGTCGGCGACGACCTTCTGCGCCTGGCCGTGCAGCTCGGCGACGCCCGCGAGACCGGAACCGGAGACCGCCTGGTACGTGGCGACGACGAGGGCTTCGAGGCCCGCCTCTTCGTGCAGCGGACGCAGGACCGGCATCGCGGCCATCGTCGTGCAGTTCGGGTTGGCGATGATGCCCTTGGGGCGGTTCGCGATCGCGTGCGGGTTCACCTCGGAGACGACCAGCGGGACCTCGGGGTCCTTGCGCCACGCCGAGGAGTTGTCGATCACGACGGCGCCCTGGGAGGCGACCTTCTCGGCCAGCGCCCGGGACGTGGCACCGCCCGCGGAGAACAGCACGATGTCCAGGCCGGTGTAGTCGGCGGTCGCCGCGTCCTCCACCGTCACGCCGTCCAGCTCCGTGCCCGCCGAGCGGGCCGAGGCGAACAGGCGCAGTTCCGTGATCGGGAAGTTCCGCTCCTTGAGGATCCTGCGCATGACCGTGCCCACCTGTCCGGTGGCTCCGACGATTCCGACCCTCACGGTGACTCCCTCTCCTGCGTCTCTTCACGTGCTCGTTGCTTGGCCGAGGCTTTTCCATCATGCGGCCGACCACGGCCCGTCTGTCCACTTCTTTCCCCGGTCTGCCCGGGGAGTGGGACGACGTGTCCCGTTCCATGGTTGCGGACCTGCGGTGTCGACCCCGCTGAGCTGGAGATATTCATCCGGCGGGGGTCGTGCGCCGCAAGCTCGCCTGCCCCTGTCGGTCTCGGCCACACGGAAATGTGACGTACACCTCTGCCGTCCCGGCGGAAACGCGTCGGAACTCCTCGCGACGACGGCCGAACGTTCCGGGCCGCGCCGGCGTCGTAGGAGAAACACGGTGAGGGGGGTGGCTTGTGCTGCTGCGCGGAAGGGCCCGGCGCGGCCGGGAGGCGCACGCCGGCGAGGCTCCGCCGGGCGGCGCCGATCCGCTGAGCGGTGCCGGTCAGCCGGGCGGGGCCGGTGCCGGTCAGCCGGGCGGGGCCGATCCGCTGGACGCGGCCCAGGAGCGCCGGGTGCGGGCGGTGCTCGCGCTGGGCGGCGTACCGCAGGCGGACCTGCCGGACGGGGTACAGCAGGTCCGCCTGCGCCTGCTGGAGCGGGCCGCGAGCGGGCGGGAGGCGCCGCGGGACGTCTCGGCGTGGGCGGCGGTCGTGGCCTCCAACCTCGCCATGGACTGGCACCGGGCCAAGCGCCGCCAGGAGCGGCTCGGGGAGCGGCTGGCCGCCCTGCGGCAGCCGGCGCACCCCTCCGGCGAGGACACGAGCGTGCTCTCCGTCGCCGTCGCCCAGGGTCTGGACGCGCTGCCCGACGCCCAGCGGCAGGTCGTCGTCCTGCGTTTCTACGCCGACCTGCCGGTCCGGTCCATCGCCGAGCAGCTCGGCGTCCCGGAGGGCACGGTCAAGAGCAGGCTGCACACGGCGGTACGGGCCCTGCGCGCCCGCCTGCACGAGGACGAGGTGGTGTGACGTGACCGCCCGGAACGACGACGACCGGCGCCACGCCGGACGTGACCACGGTGGCGAGCGCGGCGGTGCCGCGTACGACGACGGCCGGCCGAGCCCTGAGGCGTACGACGGCATGGATCCGCTGATGGCCGTGCTCGTCGGCGACCCCCTGCCGTCGGCGGCCCGCCGGGACGCGGACTTCATGGCCGCCCACCGCGCGGCCGCCGCGGACGTGGCCCTGCTGCGGGAGCAGCTGGGGCTGATCGGGGACGCCCTGGCGCACGAGGAGGGAGCCGACCCGTCCCTGAGGCCGGTGCGCGCGGTGCCCGAGCCGGAGGCGGGCGGCGGCTCGGCGGTGACGCCGCTGTCGGCGCGGCGCCGGCCCCGGCCCCTGGTGCTGGCCTTGCGGGGCCTCGCCGCGGCCGCGGCCGCCGGCGTGGTCGTGGGCCTGGGCTGGGTCGTCGTGCAGAGCGGCGCCGGCGCGGGGAACGACACGGCGAGCAGCTCGGCGGCCGACAGCGGGGCCCGCGCGGAGAGCGGCGCCGAGTACGGGACCGAGGAGGGCAAGCTCAGCAACGCCGGCTACCTCGCCTGCGCCCGGCTCGTCGTCGAGGGCACCGTCGCCGAGGTCGAAGCCGTCCCCGGCACCGGCCGCAACCGCGTCACCCTCGACGTGGACCGCTTCTACAAGCCCGCCAAGGGCAGGGACCAGGTCGTCTTCCCCATGGACGCCGGGATCGACCCGCCGCTGCGGCCGGGCGACCACGTCCTCGTCGGCATCTCGCGCGGGCACGCCGAGCCCGACATGTGGACGACGGACGAGAAGGAGATCGCCCGCGACCGGGCCTGGATCACCGCCGCCCTGCCCGAGGCACGCACGTGCGAGGAGTAGCGCGGAGGGCGGGCGCCCGTACGGACGCCCGCCCTCGTCGATGGCCGTGACCGGTTACGGCACGACCTTCTCGATCTTCACGCTGCCCACGCCCGCGGCCGTGCCGCGCGCGTTGACCAGCTGCACCTGACCGAAGAACTCACGCCCCTCGGGCGCGGCCGCCGCGGCGGTGACGCTGCCCGAGACCGTGGCCGACGCGCCCGTGCCGAGCTTCACCGGCGCCGACCCGTCGACGCCGACGCTGCCCAGGCTCGGAGCGAAGAACACGTCCCGGTAGTCGTAGGCGGTGGTGCCGGCCGGCACCGCGTAGCCGACGACCTCGATGGTGTACGTGCCGGCGGCCGGCGACGGGATGGAGACCGACTCGTCGGAGTCGCCGTCGGCGGAGCTGCCGACCTGCGCGCCGGAGGCGTCGTAGACCGCGAGGTCCAGGTCGGCGGCCGCGTCCGAGACGCCACCGATGGTGACGTCCAGCGACTTCGCGCCCGCGGGCACCTCGACCGTCGTGGTCTGCGTCTCGCCCTGCTTGATCGACGGGCGGGTCGTCTTCGCCGAGCCGAGCGGGCCGCCCACCAGCTTGCCGTCGAGCGCGGCGAAGCCGTTCGTCACCTTCCAGGAGGCGGCGGCCGGGGTGCCGACCTTCGCCTCGGGCAGGGTCACGGTCTCCGGCTCGAAGGCCGCGCCGAGGACGGCGACGTCCAGCTTGTACGGGTTGTCGAGCAGCGGCGACGTACGGCGCGACTCGACCTCGATCTCCCAGACGCCCGGCTGCGGGTTCGCGTAGGAACGCACGTCGGGGCGGCAGGTGTTCGCCGGGTTCGGGTAGTTCGGGTAGCAGTTGATCGTCGACGTCGGGTCGGCGGGCGTGCCGTACGGGTGGATGGAGATGAACCGCGTCTGGCTCTTGTCCTTCAGCCCGCTCATCGCGACCTCGAGGGACTTGGCGCCCTCGGGGACGGTGACGAAGTAGTGGTCCGAGCTGTTGCGCTGCACCGAGTCCGAGGCGGCGAAGGTGTACTTCAGCGGCTCGGCGACGACGACCGTGTTCAGGACCTGCTTGTCGATGCCCTCGGTCCTCGGGTCGTCGACCTCCAGGATCGCGCTCTTGATGCCCGCGGACTTCGGCGCGGCCTGGACCTTGACGGTCACCGGCTGGTTCAGCGGCAGCTTCACCTCGTCGGAGCCGACGATCCGGAAGGTGCCGCCCGCGTTGTTCTCGAAGTGCAGCTCGTGCCGGATCGCCTTGTCGGCACCGGACGTACGGGTGATCGTCACCTCGTACGTCTTCTTCTGGCCGGCCTTCAGGCCGCCCTCACGGTCGTACAGGCCCGTGCCGAAGCCGGGGGTCTTCAGGAACTGGTCGAGCGCGGTGTCGACCGGCGCCTTGACCGTGTACGCGTGCGAGGTGGCGCCGTCGCGGATGGCGTCCCAGGCGTCCTCGATGTTCATCAGGCCCGCGCCCTCCTCGTACGCCTGCACACCCTTGATGTGGTCGGCGGTCGAGGTGAGGGCCGTGCGCAGGGTCGCCGGGCTGAGGTCGATCTTCTTCTGCTTCGCGGCGGACAGCAGCAGCGCGGCGGCGCCGGCGGCCTGCGGGGAGGCCATCGAGGTGCCCTGGAGCATGCCGTAGCCGGCCGGCAGGGTGTAGCCCGCCTCGGCGACCGGGGCGCCCGGCAGCCAGGTCTGGATGGTGTTGATGGCGGCACCCGGGGCGACCAGGGTCGGGGTGAAGCCGCCGTCCTCACGCGGGCCGCGCGAGGAGAACGGCATCAGCGCGTACTTCTTCTCCACGACCGAGCCGTAGTTGGCGGCCCAGGTCTCCTTGGAGACGGACGCGCCGACCGAGATGACCTTCTCGGCCAGGGACGGGTCGCCGATGGTGTTGGCGCCGGGGCCGGAGTTGCCCGCGGAGATCACCAGCTGGACGCCGTAGGTGTCGATGAGGCGCGTGTACAGCTCGGTGCGCGCGTTGTTGCCGTCGTTCAGCGCCGGCAGGCCGCCGATGGACATGTTGACGATGTCGACGCCGCGCTTGGTGACGAGGTCGATCATGCCCTCGGTCAGCGCGACGTTGGTGCAGCCGCCGGACCAGGTGCAGGCGCGGGAGGAGACCAGCTTGGCGCCGGGCGCCGCGCCGTTCATCTTCCCGCCGAACAGGCCGTTGGCGGCGGTGATGCCCGCCACGTGGGTGCCGTGCTCGGACTCGATGACGCCGATGTTGACGAAGTCGGCCTTGGCGCCGGCGCCGTTGTACACGACGTCCTTGCGGATCTCCACGACGAACGGCTGCCGCTCGGCGACGTCCGTCTTCGGGTCGTCGGTGCCGAAGTACCCGATCTGGAAGCCGTCCTTGTACGGCTTCATCGCGGTGTCGTCACCGAAGTCGTGGTTGTCGTTGAGGTCGACGCGGACCGTGCCGGCCGCCGGGTCGTAGAGCACGCCCCAGTCGTCGGTCTTGTCGCCGTCGCGGTTGGCGTCGCCCGCGGCGTCACCGCCGGTGGTGTACGACTCCTTGAAGGTGCTGATCCGGTAGGAGCCCGCGGGCGCCGTCCAGCTCGTGCCGTCGTGGGTGAAGGTGGGGCCCGCGACGGAGGTGTCCATCCGGCGCCAGGTGTTGTCGTTGTCGACGACGGGGTCCGTCGCCGTCACCCAGTCGACGATCTTCCGCTCGCCGGTGGTGGTCTTCTGCAGCGCCGGGTGGCCGAGGTCGACGCCGGAGTCGATGATGCCGATGGTGATGCCGCGGCCGTCCGCCTTCGGGTGGTCCTCGACGAAGTCGACCGCGCCCGTCTCGAAGGACGGGTTGTACGGGTTCTCGGCCGGGGTCTTCTTCCCCGGAGCCGGGTAGGTCCCCTTGGCCTGGGCGCCCTTGGCGGCGTCCGCGCTCGGCGTCGGGTCGTCCAGCGGGATCTCCTCGCGCAGGTCGATGCCGTGCACGGAGGAGAGCTTGGCGGCGGCGGCGATGGCCGAGTCCGCCCGGGACGTCGGGACGGTGGCGCGGACGTAGCCCAGCTTGTCGTCGGTCCGGCCGACCGCGCCGCCCTTGACCGCGTCCAGCTGCCCGGCGACCTGCTCGGTCCGGCCGGGCGCGGTGGCGATCATCATCGTGACGGTCTTGTCGCCGTCGGCCTTGGCCTCGGCGAGCAGGTCCGCGTCGTCCGAACCGAGCTTGTCGTGCGCGGACTTGACGTCGGCGTCCGCCGGTGCGGCGCTGCCGGGGCCGTCCGCGGCGAAGGCCAGGGGGATCGGCCCGGCCGCGGTGAGCGCGGCGACGAGGCCGGCGGCCACGGCGATGCGCGCCACGCGTCTCCGGCCCGATATCGGGTCACGCTGGGGGGTGAGGGTCATCGGCATCCCTTGTAGGTAAAGGAACGAGCGGGAGCGACCGGGTCCGATCGGGCCTGGTCGCGACCGTCCGGAAAGCAAGCCCGGACGATCGCACAGCCTTACGCAAGGGACGGAAGTTTGGGGATCGTTGACCGAAACGAGATGGACGCATGGGGAAAACCCGCTATGCGCTTTACGGACATGGAGCCCGAACACGGCGAATCGGCCCGCTCGTCGGGTGTCACGGGTTAACGTCCCGTAATGCGACAGAGGTTGAGGGTGGCGGCCTACGCCATATGCGTCCGGGACGGTCAGATCCTCCTCGCCCGCTCACCCGCGCCGGACGGCACGCCCGAGTGGGTCGTGCCCGGCGGCGGCATGGAGCACGGCGAGGATCCCTATGACACCGTGCGGCGCGAGGTGGAGGAGGAGACCGGCTACCGCATCGAGGTCACCGGGCTGCTCGGCGTGGACTCCTCCCACCGGGTCTTCCGGGGCGGTTTCGGACCCGCCGTCGACCACCACGCCGTCCGGCTCGTCTACGAGGGCCGCGTCGTCGGCGGCGAACTGCGTTACGAGGTGAACGGTTCCACCGACCTCGCGGCCTGGCAGGACCTGGACGCGGTGCCCGGTCTGGTCCGGGTCTCGATGGTCGACATCGCGCTGCGGATGTGGCGCGAGCGGCCGGTGACCGGACGGCTGGCGGGCGCCCTGGAGTAGGTGCAGTACCCCGGAAGGTGAACGCCGCGTGACCGGCTCCGGACCGTTCCCGGAGCGGCCGACGACGCGCAGGGTAGTCCAAGATCCACGTACGGTGATCGGCGCTGCCCGTTGCCGCCGCGTTTACGCGCAGGTCATTCCCGCTGCCAACGATCCAGTACGAGCGGGGTGTTCACGTGAACGAACGCCCCGCGACCACTGCCGACGCGTTCGCACTCGGGGAGAGAAGCGCATGTCGCGCACACGCTCAGTCGCCGGCTCCGGCCAGGGCATCCACCGTCGTTCCGTCCTCGCCGCCACCGGAGCGGTCGCCCTCTCCGCGGGCGTCGGCTACGCCCTGCGGCCCAGCGACAGCCAGGCGGCCACGGTCAAGGAGAGCACCGGGTCCGCCGTCGCCGCCTCCTCGCGCCAGGCACCCGCCGCCCCGCTCGCCCCCTACACCAAGGGCACGACCGTGGCGTCCGTCGCCACCCCGCGCGCCGGCTCCGGATACCGGCGGCTGGGCGACGGGCCCGGCTGGCAGCGGGTCGTGCGCTCCGAGCTGGCCGCGCCCAAGTCCGGCCGCGCCGGGCGCCGCACCGCCCTCGCGGCGTTCGTGCAGCTCACCGACCTGCACATCATCGACGCCCAGCACCCGCTGCGCCTGGAGTACCTGCGCTCGGCCGACGTGCACGCCTGGCGGCCGCACGAGGCGCTGACCGTGCAGGGCGCGATCGCCCTGGTGGAGCGGATCAACGCGCTCCGCGGCGCCCCCGTCACCGGCGCCCCGCTGCACTTCGCGATGACCACCGGCGACAACACGGACAACAACGCCAAGTCCGAGCTGGAGTGGTTCCTGAAGATCATGAGCGGTGGGCGCATCACCCCCAACACCGGGGACCCGCGCCAGTACGAGGGCGTCCAGAACAGCGGCCTCAAGCTGTACTGGCAGCCCGACGCGGCGGTCCGCGACACCGACAAGCAGGTCGGCTTCCCGCAGCTCGACGGCTTCCTCAAGGCGGCCGTCCGGGAGGTCCAGAGCCCCGGCCTCAACCTGCCCTGGTACTCCACCGTCGGCAACCACGACACCATGCCGATGGGCTGCTACGCCTCGCACGGCGACTCCTACCTCACCGAACTCGCCGTCGGCGGCAAGAAGCTGATGAACGTGTCGGCGGCCGAGGCGCAGCGGCTGCAGACCCTCATCAAGAAGGCCCGGGACCCCGAAGGCGTCCGCTACCACGACTTCCTCAAGTCCCAGGCCCGCGCCATGCGCTCGGTGACCCCCGACGAGAGCCGCGCCCCCTTCACGCCCACCGACTACATCAAGGCACACCTGGACCCCGCCTACCGCGGCGTCGGCCCGGCCGGCCACGGCTACTCCTCCGCGAACCTGGACGCGGGCACCCAGTACTACGCCTTCCGCATCTCCGACGACGTCATCGGCATCAGCCTGGACACCACCGACGCCGGCGGCCACTACGAGGGCTCCCTCGGCACGGGCCAGCTGAAGTGGCTGGACCGGACCCTGCGGGAGAACAAGGACTCCTACGCGGTCGTCTTCAGCCACCACACCAGCAAGACGATGACGAACACCCGCCGCGACCCGGCCCGCCCCTACGAGCGCCGGCACACCGGGCAGGAGGTGCTCGCCCTGCTCGGCGGCCACCGCAACGTGCTCGCGTGGGTGAACGGCCACATCCACAAGAACGTCATCACCCCGCACGCGACGTCCGCCGGCGGCTCCTTCTGGGAGATCTCCACCGCCTCCCACGTCGACTACCCCCAGCTGGCCCGGGTGATCGAGCTGACCGACAACAAGGACGGCACGATCTCGTTGTTCACCACGCTGGTGGAGTCCTCGGCCCCGCACCGCACCGACTTCTCCGACCTGTCCCAGACCGGCCTCGCGGCCCTCTACCGCGAACTGTCCCTCAACGCCCCGGGCGCGAGCACGACCCTCGGCGGCGACCCGGAGGACCGCAACACCGAACTGGTCCTGAAGAAGGGCTGAAACCCGCTCAACCGCCCGGTGCCGGTCAACCCGGTCCGGGCGGGCGGGGTCCCTGTGCACATGAAGAGACGTGTACGGACGACGACCCTGACGGCGGCGACGGCAGCGGCACTGTCGGCGACCCTGGTGACGCCCGCGCTCGCGGCGGCCCCGGCCGGGGCGGACGGCGGCCGCGACGCGACCCGGAAGGCGATACGGGCCGCGGTCGCGGACGGCGTGCCGGGCGTGACGGTGACCGTGCGGCGCGGCCACGGCACCTGGGCCGCCACGGCAGGCGTCGGCAACCTGAGGACGGGAAAGCCGCGTTCGGCACAGGACCACTACCGGATCGCCAGCATCTCCAAGACGTTCGTGGCCACGGTCGTGCTGCAACTGGAGGCGGAAGGGAAGCTCTCGCTCGACGACACGGTGGAGGAGTGGCTGCCGGGCGTGGTCCGGGGCCACGGCCACGACGGCCGCCGGATCACCCTGCGCCAGCTCCTGGACCACACCAGCGGCATCTTCGACTACCTGGAGGACCGCGGCTTCCAGCAGACGTACATGACCGCGGACGGCTTCCTGAAACACCGCTTCGACGAGGCGACCCCCGAGGACCTGCTCGCCATCGCCCTGCGCAACGAGCCGTACTTCGAGCCGGGCGCGTCCTGGGAGTACTCCAACACGAACTACGTCCTGGCCGCGCAGGTCATCGAGAAGGCCACGGGCCACGCCTACGGCGACGAGATCAAGCGCCGGATCATCGACCCCCTGCACCTGACCTCCACCTCGGTCCCCGGCGACCGGACCACCCTGCCCAAGCCCAGCAGCCGCGCCTACTCCAAGCTGGCCAAGACGGCGACCGGCCCGACGTACGACGTCACCGAACTGAATCCGAGCCTGGCCTACGGCGCGGGCGAGATGGTCTCGGACTCGGCCGACGTGACCCGCTTCTACTCGGCCCTCCTGCGCGGCCGGCTGCTCCCGCCCGAGCAACTGAAGAAGATGAAGACCACGGTCGACGCCACCCGCACCTACCGCTACGGCCTCGGTCTCGCCGATGTCGAACTCAGCTGCGGCGTCCACGTCTGGGGACACGCCGGAGGCATCACCGGCTCCCACTCCATGGCGGTGACGACCGAGGATGGCCGGCACTCCCTGGCCGTCAACTTCAACGGCGACTGGTCGGGGAGTACCGGCGCGGTCGTCGAGGCGGAGTTCTGCGGCCGGTAGCACCCGCCGTGGAGGAGGGGCCGCCGACAGCATCCGGCGGCGCCTCCTCCCCTCCCGGCCCTGCCCCGGTCCGTCACTACCGGGGCAGGGCCACGACGTACGCGGCCGGCTCGCGGTCGGCCGACGCCATCAACGCCGTGCGCACCACCGTCGCCTGCTGCTCCGGCGAGTCGCGGAGCTTGCGCGGCGTGATGTGGACGACCGTGATGCCGAGCCGCTCCAGGTGCTCGCGCTTGCGGGCGTACTCCGACCACAGTGCGTTGTCGTCCTGCCGGGGCGCCCGCGTGTCCAGCTCCACCGCCACCGCATGGTCGGGCCAGTACGCGTCCAGGCCGCCGAGGTAGGGGCCGCCGGGCAGACGCAGGTCGACGTTCCAGACCGGGTCGGGCAGGCCGAACTCGCGGACCATCCGGTACAGGCGGTCCTCCGCGATCGCCCGGCCCTCGGCCAGCAGGGACTCCACCGCGTCCACCACGTGCGGACGGCTCAGCAGCCGCGCCTGATTCAGCTCGCGGACCACCGCCGACGCGTCGCAGTGGGCGCCGCGCACCGCCTCCGTCATCAGGCGGCGCACGACGTCGGCGTCCGAGAGGCCCGCCACGGCGTCGGCCAGCGCGCGGGCGGCCGGTGCCACCGGCAGGCCGGCGACCTGCACGGGGGCGGGCAGCGCGGCGCTGCGGACGATGCGCGCGCAGCCCGTCGAGCGCAGCCGCCGCAGGCGCGGGACCAGGACGTCGATGGCGTCCAGGGAGGGCAGCGGGGGAGTGGAGGAGAAGCCGTGCAGCGTCAGCGCCGCCAGGCCCGTGATCATCGCCGCCGGGTGGGCGGGGGCGGGCGGCCGGCCCGCGCCGGGCTGGGCGGGCACGCCGCCGCGCTCCCGCGCCGCGTACATCAGCACCGCGTACAGCCGCTCCTCGCTGGTCGGCGGGCCCGGGTGGAGCAGGACCACGCCCGAGAGGAGCTGCTGCCAGGGCCCGCCGGGGCGGCACTGCTCGTTCGTCTCGGCCGTCGACACGCCGTGCGAGCGGAGCTGGGCCGTCGTCATCACGCGGGGGCGGCCACGGCCGGACAGGTCGTGCAGGGGGCGGGGGGAGAGCGGGGTGTTGTGGGTCATGCCCCGCAATTTCCCGTGCCCGGGCCGCCCTTGAACCGCTGTTACAGCTCCGTCGACACATACGGACAACACGGCCCTAAAGGACGGATGTTCGGATGCCGAAAGCCCCTGGTCCGTTCGGGTGCGGACCAGAGGTTACGGCTCCCGGCGCACGCGTCTTGTAACGAAGGCGGAACGCCGGATCTTAGGCCAAAGCTACTGGTCAGCGGCCTCGTCGCACGCCTGTCCACGCAACGCCCGTGCCAGATCGTCCCGGGCCTCCAGCACCAGCCGGCGCAGCGCCGGGGCGGCCTCCTGGTGGCTCTCCAGCCAGGCGTCCGTGGCGTCCAGCGTGTCCCGGGACTGCTGGAGCGACGGGAACAGGCCCTGCACCACGTGCATCGCGATCTGGATCGACCGCTCGGACCACACCCGCTCGATCGCCGCGAAGTACTTCTCCGCGTACGGCGCGATCAGCTCCCGCTGCGAGCCCTGGGAGAAGCCCGCGATGGTCGCCTCCACCATGGCGTTGGACAACGCGTCCGACTCCACGACCTGCGCCCACGCCTGCGCCTTGACCGCCTCCGACGGGCGGGCGGCCAGACAGCGCACCTGGTGGCGCTTGCCGGAGGCCGTGTCGTCCCGGGCCAGCTCCTCGGCCAGCGCCCTCTCGTCCACGGTCCCGTGCGCGGCGAGCGGCTCCAGGAACACCCACCGCAGCTCCTGGTCCAGCTCCAGTCCCTCGACCGTCGCCGTGCCCTCCAGCAGCTCCCGCAGCAGCGTGAAGTCGGCGTCGGCGGTGGCCGTCCGGGCGAAGAAGCGCGCCCAGGCCAGCTGGTGCTCGCTGCCGGCCTCGGCCGCGTACAGCTCACGCCGCGCGCCCTCGGCGAGCAGCGCGGCGGTGGCCTCGCGCCGGGCGGGCGCCGCGTAGTGCGTGACCGCCGACTCGGCCCACGCCTGCAGCATCTGCACCACGCCGATCTCGGACTCGCGCCCCGCGAACCGCAGCACCAGTTCCACGAAGTCCCGCGCCGGGAGCAGGGCGTCCCGCGTCATGTTCCACAGCGCCGACCAGCACAGGGCGCGCGCCAGGGGATCGGTGACCGACCCCAGGTGTTCGCGCAGCGTGGCCAACGACGTCGCGTCGAAGCGGATCTTGCAGTACGTCAGGTCGTCGTCGTTGACCAGGACCAGATCGGGGGCGTCGGCACCGGCCAGGTCCGCCACGACCGTCCGCGCTCCCTCGACGTCGGTCTCCACGCGCGCGTACCGCTCGACCGCCCCGCCGGCCGCCACCCGGTACAGGCCCACCGCCACCCGGTGCGGGCGCAGTTCCGGATGGGACTCGGCCGCCTCCTGCACGACCGCCAGCTCCTCGACGCGGCCGTCCGCGTCCAGCAGCACCTGCGGCGTCAGCGAGTTCACCCCCGCCGTCTGCAGCCAGGACCGCGACCACGCGCCCATGTCCCGGCCGCTGGTCTCCTCCAGCACCGACAGCAGGTCACCGAGGCGCGTGTTGCCGTAGGCGTGCCGCTTGAAGTAGCGCCGGGCGCCCTCCAGGAACGCGTCCTCGCCGACGTACGCCACGAGCTGCTTGAGCACCGACGCGCCCTTGGCGTACGTGATGCCGTCGAAGTTCAGCTTGGCGTCCTGGAGGTCGCGGATGTCCGCCGTGATCGGGTGCGTGGACGGCAGCTGGTCCGCGCGGTACGCCCAGGCCTTGCGGCGGTTGGCGAAGGTGACCCAGCCGTTCTTGAAGCGGGTCGCGCCGACCAGCGAGAACTCGCCCATGAAGTCCGCGAACGACTCCTTCAGCCACAGGTCGTCCCACCACTCCATGGTGACCAGGTCGCCGAACCACATGTGCGCCATCTCGTGCAGCACGACGTTGGCCCGGCCCTCGTAGGACGCCTGCGTCACCTTCCCGCGGAAGATGAACTCCTCCCGGAACGTCACCAGCCCCGGGTTCTCCATCGCGCCCAGGTTGTACTCGGGCACGAACGCCTGGTCGTACTTCCCGAACGGGTACGGGTAGTCGAAGTGGTCGTGGAAGAAGTCCAGGCCCTGCTTGGTGACCAGAAAGACGTCGTCGGCGTCGAAGTAGGGCGCGAGGCCCTTGCGGCACAGGGCGCCGAGGGGGATCTCCAGTGTGGTGCCGTCGGCGAACGTGCGGGAGTACGAGTCCGTCACGTAGTGGTACGGCCCGGCCACCACGCACGTGATGTACGTCGAGATCGGCTTGGTCTCGGCGAACCGCCACACCCCGTCCGTCTGCTCGCCCGCCCCGTTGCTCCACACCGTCCAGCCCTCCGGGGCCCGCACCTCGAACCGGTACGGCGCCTTGAGGTCGGGCTGCTCGAAGTTCGCGAAGACGCGGCGGGAGTCGGCCGGCTCGTACTGCGTGTACAGGTACACCTCGCCGTCCTCCGGGTCGACGAAGCGGTGCAGGCCCTCGCCGGTCCGGGAGTAGGCGCACCGGGCATCGACCACCAGCTCGTTGTCCGCGGCCAGGTCCTCCAGGGTGATCCGGGAGCCGTCGAAGACCTCACCGGGGTCCAGGTCACGGCCGTTGAGTGAGACGGCCGTCACACTCGGCGCGATGAGGTCGGCGAAGCTGCTCGCACCGGGCTCGTTGCAGCGGAAGCGGATCGTGGTGACCGAGCGGAACGTACGGGGCCCGTCGCCCGCGTCCTCGCCGACCGCGGACCGCAGGTCGAGGGACACCTCGTACCCGTCGACGCGCAGCAGGGCGGCCCGCTCCCGGGCTTCGTCGCGGGACAGATTCTCACCGGGCACGGGCGGCACTCCTCAAGCGTCGTGGGATACGGCTGAACAGCACCGATCCTGCCACGTGCCCCTGACGCGGGTCAGTCGGGAATGACGGCGGCGAACTGCGGTGTTCCCGGAGAAACGGTTTCCTCATGAGGAGAGACATGTCGGACAAGACACCCGTCGACTTCTGGTTCGACCCGCTGTGCCCCTGGGCGTGGATGACCTCCCGTTGGGTGCTGGAGGTGGAGAAGGTCAGGGACATCCAGGTCCGCTGGCATGTCATGAGCCTCGCCGTCCTCAACGAGGACAAGCTGGACGAGCTGCCCGAGGAGTACCGCGAGCTGCTGGAGACCAAGGCGTGGGGCCCCGTCCGGGTCGTCATAGCCGCGCAGCAGGAGCACGGCGCCGAGGTGCTCGGCGACCTCTACACCGCGCTCGGCACCCGCATCCACAACCAGGAGGAGGGGCCCGGCAAGGAGACGGTCGCCGCCGCCCTGAAGGACGTCGGCCTGCCCGAGTCCCTCATGGAGCACTGGGACGGCACCCGCTACGAGCCCGAGCTGCGCGCCTCCCACAAGGAGGGCATCGACAAGGTCGGCCAGGAGGTCGGCACCCCCGTCATCGCCGTGCCCGGCGCCGACGGCGAGCAGCTCGCCTTCTTCGGCCCGGTCGTCACCCCGGCCCCCAAGGGCGAGGAGGCCGCCCGCCTCTGGGACGGCACCCTCGCCGTGGCCTCGGTGCCCGGCTTCTACGAGATCAAGCGCACCCGCACCAAGGGCCCGGACTTCTCCAACCTGTAGGACTCACTCCGCGGGGGCGGCCTGGATCCGGAGTTCCTCCGGGAGCAGGCCGTCCTCGCCCCGGTTGAGGTACCGCTGGTACCACCGGCAGCCGACGGCGGTGCAGCGCCAGTAGTCGTCCACGAAGTGACCGTCCCCCTTCTCCGCCCGGACGGCCGCACGCTCGACCGCGTTGAAGATCCGGAACTCCTGCATGGTGCCGCAGGTCCGGCACGCCCGGCTCACCGTCATCAGCCCCTCCTCGCCATCACCGCCAGGTCCGGGAAGTCGGTCACGACCGCGTCGACCCCCATGTCGTAGTACAGCGCGTACTCCGCGAACGCGTCCCCGAAATCGTTCGCTCCGCTCCCGCGCCGGAACCGCTCCGGCAGGAACTGGTTCTCCGCGCGGAAGGTGTACGGCCCGATCCGCAGCCCAGCCGCGTGCGCGTCCGCGACGAGGGACGTGCCGACGAGCGAGGACTTGTCCGGCCCGATCCAGTCCGCGTACTCCGCGATCTCCGCCAGCCCCGCCGGAGTCATCATCTCTTTGTAGGTCGTCCCGGGCAGGTCGTACGGCCCGCCCGTCGTCCCCAGCGCCTGCCACAGCGGCACGCCCAGCCGCTCGGCGGCGATCCGCCGCAGGCTCGTCGGCTCGAAGGACTGCACGACGCACTCGCGCCGCCCGAGCCGGTTGCGGCGGATGACGGAGGCCAGCTTCGGTTCCAACGGCAGGCCGATCGAACGGAAGTACGTGGGGTGCTTGGTCTCCGGGAACACGGCGATCGTCCGGCCGTGCGTCCGCGACAGCCGCCGCGCCAGGTCCACGACCTCCTGGAAGGTCATGATCTGCTCGCGCCCGTCGAAGACGGTGTTGCGGTTGCGGACCGCCGGCAGCCGCTCCACCGCCCGCAGCGTCTTCAGCTCGGCCAGCGTGAAGTCCTCCGTGAACCAGCCGGTGACCGACCGGCCGTCGACCGTCTTCGTCGTACGGCGGTCCCCGAACTCCGGCCGGCGTGCCACGTCGGTCGTCTGGGAGATCTCGTTCTCGTGCCGGACCACCAGCACGTGGTCCTTCGTGGGCACCAGGTCCGGTTCGATCCAGTCGGCGCCCGTCTGCACGGCGTACGTGTACGAGGCCGCCGTGTGCTCCGGGCGCCAGCCGGCCGCGCCCCGGTGGCCGATGACCACCGGGCCGCCCGTGCGGGGTGCGGCCGCCGCCGGGGCCGCCGTGGCCGCCGTGGCGGTGCCCGCGGCCGCCGCGAGCAGGAGGGATCTCCGTCCGAGCTGCATACAACTCCCCTTTGTCGATGACGCCGATGACCCCGATGACGGCGATGACGGGTTCAAGCGCGGGCCCGGGCCCGCGCCTGCGTCAGCCGGGTCAGGTGCTCCTCGTAGCCCCGCGTGTAGAACGCGGCCCGGCCCGGGTCCGGTTCGACGACCGCGGTCGGCTCCGTCCACGCCTTCGCGTCCAGCCCGATCCCGTACCGTTCGGCCGCCGCCAGCACCGCTCCCCGCGCGCCCACCTCGCCCTCGACGACCCGCAGGGGCCGCCCGAGCACGTCGGCCAGCAGCCGCATCCAGGCGGGGCTGCGGGTGCCGCCGCCGCACACCGCCAGGTCCCCGGTCAGCCCCGCCGCCTCCAGGCAGTGCCGGGCGGCGTACCCGATGCCCTCGCAGGTGGCGCGGACCAGATCGCCCCGGGTCGACTCCAGGGAGACGCCGGTGAGTTCGGCCCGCAGCCGGGGCTCGACGAAGGGGGCGCGTTCGCCGGAGGGCGCGAAGTACGGCAGGACACGGACGCCGTTCGCGCCCGGCGGGGTCCCGGCCAGCAGGCCGTCCACCTCGTCGTGCCGCACGCCCGTCGTGGACAGCACCCAGTCCAGCGCGGCCGTGCCGACCATCGCGGGCATGGCGCGCAGCCAGTACCCGGGCCGGTCGGTGGAGATGTACAGGCCCGCCGGCTCACCGGTCAGGTCCAGCTCGGTCGTGGCGACCAGGCTGGCCAGACAGGTGCCGACGATCAGCAGACCGTCGCCCGGGGACGTCACCCCGGCGCCCAGCGCGCAGGCCGGCAGATCGTAGGGGCCGTTGGCGATCCGGGTGCCGGACGGCAGACCCTCGCCGCGAGCCTCGGCCGTCGCGACCGGGTCGCTGACCGGGGCGAGCAGGCCTCGGCGGTGGGTGAGGCCCAGCAGCTCGACGACCCGGTTGTCGTACGTCCGTGTCCGCGGGTCCAGGAACGGCATCGACGCGTCCGACACATCCGTCGTCGGACCCGCTCCCGTCAGCCGGTGGAACACCACGTCCTTGCAGTACAGGGCGGCCTTCGCGACGTCCAGCGCCTGCGGTTCGCGGCTGTCCAGCCAGGCCAGCAGCGGACCCGGGCAGCCCGGGAACATCGCGCTGCCGGTCCGCCGGAACACCGTCTCGAAGGTGCCGTCCGCCAGCCACCGGTCGACCAGTTCGTGCGCCCGGCCGTCCATCCAGGAGGCGGCGGGGCGCACCGGCCGGCCCTCGCCGTCCACCAGCCACACGCCGTCGCCCTGCCCGGTGAGGCCCGCGAGCTCCACCGGTTCCGCCACGGCGGAGGTCAGCGCGTCGAGCACCCCGACGACCGCCCCGTAGACCTCCTCCATGTCCTGCTCGACGAACCCGCCGTGCAGCGACAGACCCACCGGGCGCGATTCCACGGCCAGTTGCCGGCCCGTGTCGTCGAAGGCCGCCGCCTTGACCATGGACGTGCCCACATCGATACCGACGTACATGCGGCTCTCCTCCGGGTCCTCAGGTCAGACAGTGCGCGAGCGGCTCTCCCCGCACCCAGCGGCCCACCTCTTCGGCGGCGATCCGTGCCGCCTTCTCGGCGACCGCGCGGGACGCACCGCCCAAGTGAGGCGTGAGCACGACGCGTTCGGCGAATCCCCGCAGCCGTGACTCCTCCGGCAGCGGCTCCTGCTCGTAGGTGTCGAGGGCGGCGGCCGAGACCTGACCGCTCTCCAGGGCGTCGCACAGCGCGGTCTCGTCCAGCAGCGGGCCCCGGGCCACGTTCACCACCACCGCGCCCCGCGGCAGCAGCGCCAGCTCCCGGGCGCCGATCAGACCCCGGGTCTCGGGGGTGAGACGGGCGTGCAGGGTGATCACCTGGGAGCCGCGCAGGAGTTCGTCAAGGGACGTGACGCGCAGGCCGTGGATCTCGCCGTGCACATAGGGGTCGTAGACCATCACCCGCGCGCCGAAGGCGCACAGCACGCGCGCGACCCGGCTGCCGACGGCCCCGTACCCGACCAGCCCGACGGGCAGGTCCTCCAGCTCGTAGCCGCTCCGCTCGTACGTGTAGTACGTCGCGCCCTCCCAGCTGCCGTGCCGGGCGAGCGGCTCGTGGGCCTGGGGGATGCGGCGCAGCGCGGCCAGCATCAGGCCGAGGGTGAACTCGGCGGTGGCGGCCGCGTTGCGGCCGGGCGCGAAGCACACCCGCACGTCCCGCTGCTTGGCCGCGTCCAGGTTGACGTTCACGGGCCCGCCCCGGCACACCACGACCAGCTTCAGGTCGGGGCAGGCGGCCAGCACCTTCTCGGTGACCGGCCCCATCTGCGTGACCAGCACCTCCGCCCCGGCCAGCACCTCGATCATCCGGTCCTCGGCGTCACTGGCCTCCTGCACCTCGGCGACCGGCCCGAACGGCTCCAGCGGCCAGCCGAGTTCCAGTTCCGTCACCTCGGCCCGCTCCACCTCGTGCCGCACCGCCCGCGTGATGAGCGACGGCAGGACGAAGTGGTCACCGGCGGCCACCACACGCACGCTGTTCTCGGAGGTCATCGCAGGGAGTCTCCTGTCTCGGCGTCGAAGACATGGGTGTGTTCGGGGTCCGCGGCGACCCGGACCCGGTCGTCGTGGGCGAGCCGGACCTCGGGGTCGGTGAGGACGACCAGATGCCGTTCGACCCCGTCCAGGGCGAGGGTCGCCAGCCCCGACTCCAGCAGGGGTTCGTGGGCGACGACCCGGGCGGGCAGCCCGCCCTCGGCGGTGAGCCGGACGTCCTCCGGGCGGATGCCGACCACCACCTCACGGCCCCGCTCCACCGGCACGGGCAGCGCGATCCGCACCGCGTCGGAGAGACGGGCGTGACCGTCGCCGTCGGCGATGCCGGGCAGCAGCGTGATCGCGGGCTCGCCGACGAAGTCCGCGACGAAGACGTTGGCCGGGCTGTCGTAGATCTCGTAGGGCGTGCCGAGCTGCTGGATGACACCGTCCTTCATCACGGCGATCCGGTCGGCGAGGGAGAGGGCCTCCTCCTGGTCGTGGGTGACCAGGATCGTGGTGTGGCCGAGGTCCTTCTGGATGCGCTTGAGTTCACGGCGGGTGGTGTCGCGCTGGGCCGCGTCCAGGTGGGACAGCGGCTCGTCCAGGAGCAGGACGTCCGGCTCCCGGATCAGGGCCCGAGCCAGGGAGACGCGTTGCTTCTGACCGCTGGACAGCCCGGCCGGGCGGGCGTCGAGGAGGTCGGTCAGGCCGACCCGTTCGGCGATGTCCTTCACCTTGCGCTCGATGTCACCGCTGGAACCGCGGGCGGCCCCCCGCCGGGCCTTCAGCCCGAACGCCAGGTTCTCCGCGACCGACAGCGGCGGATACAGCGCGTAGTTCTCGAACGCCACCCCGATGTTCCGCTGCTGCGCGGGCCGTTCGACGACCGACGCCCCGCCGACCAGGATGTCCCCGCCGGTGACGGACTCCAGCCCGGCGATCATGCGCAAGGTGGTCGACTTGCCGCACCCGGAGGGACCGAGCAGCCCGAGCAGTTCCCCGGACCGCAAGGTCAGATCGATCCCCCGGACGGCGTCCACGGAAGGCCGCCCACGCGACCGGTAGGTCTTCCGCAGCTCACGTAGCTCCAGTCCCGTACCCGTCATGGCTGCCCTTCGTCGCGCAAACCTCGTAACGGACCTTGTGCTCGTCCAGGTCCCGCAGTGCCTCCGCCGACGCCCCGTCGTCCACGAGGACCGTGTCGAAGCGGGACAGCGGGACGACCCGGTGCAGGGCGACCCGGCCGAGCTTGGTGTGGTCGATCAGCAGGACGTTCCGTGCCGCCGCGTCGAGCATCGCCCGCTTCACGGACACGATGTGCTGTTCCTGGTGGTAGGCGTAACCCCCGTGCACGGCCGACGTCGACGCGAAGCACACGTCCACCCGCAGCTGCTCGACCGCCTCCACGCAGGACACCCCGAGGAACGAGGAGTGCAGCGGGTCGTAGTCGCCGCCGAGGGCCATCAGGTGGATGCCCCTCTGGTCGGCGAGCAGGTTGATCGCCTCCAGGAAGTTGGTGACGACCGTCAGCGGTGTCACCTCGCCGGTGCGCAGCCGCCTGGCTATCTCCAGGGTCGACGTGGAGTCGTCCAGCAGGATCGCCATGCCGGGTTCCACCATCCGCAGCGCCCGCTCGGCGACCGCGGCCTTCTCGGCCCGCATGGTCTTCAGCCGGTACTGCACGTTCGACTCGAAGACCCCCGACGGCTGCGCGGTCACCCCGCCCCGGAACTTCCGTACGATGCCCTGCCGTTCGAGCTCGTCCAGGTCCCGGTGGATGGTCATCAGGCTCACCCCGAACCGCTCGGCCAGCTCCGCCGCCGTCGCCGAACCGTCGGCCAGCACCCGCTCGGCCATGGCGGCCTGCCGCGCCGCGGGCCCCTGCTGTCCACCACTGCTGCTGCTCATGGCTGTGTCTCTATCCGTCGTCCCGGTCGTTCCGGCCGGTCGGCCTCGAACAGCAGCAGGTTCTCAGGCCGGACCACGAGCCGTACCGGATCGTCCGGACGAAGGCGCGCCGCGTCGGCCCGGGGCGCCACGAGCGACACCCGCTGCTCCCCGGTCCCGAGGCGGACGGTGACCTCGACGGACCGGCCGAGCACCTCGGTGACGTACACGGTCCCGGTCAGCTCGTGTCCGTCTCCGCCGTGCAGGGCGATGTCCCGGGGACGCAGGCCGACGAGGACGTCCGTGCCCGGCGCGACCGGTGCGCGGACCGGCAGTTCGACCCCGCCCTCCGACCGCACCCCGCGCTCGGTCACCACCCCCGGCAGCAGGTTGATCCGGGGCCGGCCGAAGGCCCGCGCGACCTCCGTGTCGTGCGGCCGGTACCAGATCTCCTCCCGCGTGCCCGTCTGCACGATCCGCCCCTCCCTGATCACCGCGATCCGGTCGCCGAGCGCCAGCGCCTCCACCGAGTCGTGGGTGACGTACAGCGTGGTGGTGTGCTGCACGGCCCCGATGGCCTTCAGTTCGGCCCGCATCTGCTGGCGGAGCTTGGCGTCGAGGTGGGACAGCGGCTCGTCGAGCAGGAAGGCCCGGGCGGGCCGCACCAGCACCCGGCCGAGGGCGACGCGCTGCCGCTGCCCGTTGGACAGCTGGCCCACGGGCCGGTCCAGCAGCCCGGAGATCCCCAGCAGCTCGGCGATCGCGCCGATGCGCTGCCGGGCCTCGGCGGCGGGCAGCCGGTGCCGGGGCGAGCGCAGCGGCGACGCGAGGTTGTCGTAGGCCGAGCGGTGCGGGTAGAGGGCGTAGCTCTCGAAGCACATCGCCACGCCCCGGTCGTACGGCTCGACGCCCCGCATGTCCTCGCCGCCGAGCGCGACCGTGCCCGAGTCGGGCTGTTCGAGTCCGGCGACGGTCTTCAGGGTGGTGGTCTTGCCCGCGCCGGACGGCCCGAGCAGGCAGAAGAACTCGCCCTCGCGCACCTCCAGTTCGAGTTCGTCGAGCGCGACGGTCTTCCCGTACGTCTTCCGTATCCCGCTGAGCCGGATCATGACTTCACCGCCCCGAAGGACAGGCCCCGCACCAGGTACCGCTGGATCGTCAGCGCCAGCAGCAGCGGCGGGACGACGGACACCAGCGCGGCGGCGGCCGTGAGGTTGTACTTGGGCCGGTCCCCGCCGAGGAAGGACAGGGCGCCCACGGTCACCGTCTGGGCCTCGTTGGAGGTGAGGATCAGCGGGAAGACGAAGTTGTTCCAGGCGAAGATGAACGCCAGCAGGGACACGGCCGCGATGCCCGGCTTGACCAGCGGCAGGGCCACCTTGAAGAAGGCCTGCTTACGGGTGTAGCCGTCCAGCAGGGCCGCCTGCTCCAGCTCGGGGGTGAGGTCCGCGAAGTAGGACCGCATGATCCACACGATCAGCGGCAGCGTCACCAGTTGCAGCACCCACACCATGCCGACGTACGTGTCGAACAGCCCGAGCTTCTGGTACAGCACGAACAGCGGGATGATCACGGTCAGTTCGGGTGCGAAGCGGAACGACAGCAGCGTGAACATCAGGTTCTCCGAGCCCTTGAACCGCCACCGGGCCGAGGCGTACGCCGCCGGCAGGCCCACCACCAGCGACAGCACGACCGCCCCCACCGACACCACCAGGCTGTTGACGAAGAACCGCACGAACGGGATGCCCTCGCTGTCGCCGAGGACCGTCCGGTAGCCGTCGAGGGTGGGGGAGAAGGAGAAGTAGGTGGAGAACAGCTGGTCCGCCGGCTTCAGCGACAGGATCACCATCCAGGCGATCGGGAACAGCGCGAAGAGGAAGTAGAGGACGAGAGCGGCGTCGCACAGCCACCCCACCAGGTGTTTCCTCATGTGGTCACCTCCGCGGCCTTCCGCTGGATCTTCCCCAGGTGCTTCACCAGCACCATCGCGGCCAGGTACACCACGGCCCACAGCACGATCGTGTAGGAGATCCCGAAGGAGTACCGCTGGAAGCGGATGGCCTCCAGGTACGCCCGGATCTGGAGCACGACGGTCGAGTCGCCCGGCCCGCCCTCGGTGAGGGCGTAGATGATGTCGAACACCTTCAGCGAGTCCATGAACCGGAAGATGACGGCGACCAGGACGTACGGCCACAGCATCGGCAGGGTCAGTCGGCGGAAGGTGTACCACCACCCCGCGCCGTCCACGGCCGCCGCCTCGAACGGGGAGGCGGGCAGCGACCGCAGACCGGCCAGGGCGAGGATCGCCACGAACGGCGTGTACACCCACACGTCCACGGCGATCGACGACAGCAGGGCACCCGTCGGGGTGTCGGTCCACTGCACCCCGCCCAGCCCGAACGGCCTGAGCAGGTAGTTCACAACCCCCACCGACGGCTGGAGCATCAGCTTCCAGATGATCGCCGCGATCACCGGCGCGATCATCAGCGGCAGGATCAGGATCTTCTCCAGGACCCGGCCGACGAGCGTCGAGCGGTGCAGCAGCAGGGCGACGGCCACGCCGAGCACGGTCTCCGCGAGCGCGGCCCCGACCGCGTACAGCACGGTCACCCACGCCGAGTTCCAGAACGCCTCCTGGGTGAAGACGGTCGTGTAGTTCTCGAACCGCACCATGTCCGGCTGCGGTTTGCTCGCCGAGAAGTCGAACAGCGTGTAGTACAGCCCGAGCCCGAAAGGGTACAGGATCCCGCAGGTCAGCAGTAGGGCCGGGACGATCAGGAGGTACGGGCGCAGCGCGAGCCGCATCGCTAGCCCACCTTGCCGGCGAGGTCGTCCGCCAGCCCGTCCAGCACCGACCGCGCGCCCTTGCCGCCGTAGATCTCCTGGAGGGCCGCCGCCCAGCTGGTCGTCGCGTCGAAGAACTGCGCCTGCGGGGTGAACTGGATCTTCGTCTGGTCGACGACCGTCTCGAAGGTCTCCAGGAAGCCCGGCAGGTGCCGCATCTTGTCCTTGTAGGCGGCGTCCTCGGCGACGGACTTGCGCACCGGGTCGATGTGGTTGTGCGTGATCGCGCTCTTCCGCAGGTGCTCCTTGCCGGTCGCCCACTGCAGGAACAGCCAACTGGCGCTCTTCTTCTTGCTCTTGGCGTTCATGCCGAGCGACCAGATCCACATGTTGGTGGCGAGGGAGCCGTCCGGTCCCTTCGGGCCGGGGTGGAAGGCGATCTTCCCGGAGGCGGGGCTCGCTCCCTTCACCGCCTGGAAGTAGGCGGCGGTGTCGGCGTCGAACAGCATCCCGGCCTTCTTCGCGCCGAGGTCGCTGGAGCACTGGTACCAGGTGTACGAGGTCCAGGACGGCGGCCCGCCCCGCTTGACCATGCGCGCCCAGTCCTCGGTGAAGGCGACGGCCTCGGGGCTGTTCATCGCGGGCGTGAGCTTCCCGCCGTCGACCGTGAAGTCCTTCAGGCCGTTGCGGGCGTACATCGTCATGAAGCCCGGGTGGATGGTGGCCCAGCTCCGCGAGCCGCGTACGGCGATCCCGTACATGCCGTCGAAGCCCGCGCCCGGCGCCTTCCGCTTGATGGTGGCGGCCAGTTCGGTCAGCTCGTCGAAGGACTCGGCCGGTTTCAGGCCGAGCTTGCCGAACACCTCGGTGTTGTAGGCGACGACGTTGGTCTCCCAGCCCCAGGGCAGCGCGTACTGCCCGCCCTGGCCCAGCGGCGCGCCCGCCTTCAGGGACCACTGGTCGGCCTGGAGGAGGTTCGGGAAGAAGTCCGCCTGGTCCCACTCGGCGCCCGTCGCCGCGGAGTTGCGCATCCAGGGCCCCAGGTCCTCCAGCCAGCCCGGCGGCCCGTACTGCCACACCATGTACGCGCCGAGCATGAAGACGTCGTAGGAGGCACGCCCGCTGGACAGGTCGACGGTGAGCTTGTCGAAGTAGTTGTCCTCGGGGAACACGTCGTACTCGACCTTGATGCCGGTCCGCGCGGTGAAGGACTTCAGGTCGGCGATGAGGGCGTCCGTGTACGGGTGCTTGTTGAGCAGCGCCTTGACGGTTGTGCCCTTCTCCCGCTTCCAGTCGAAGGAGCCGGTGATGTCGTCGGCGGCGGACCCGTCGCCCTTGCTGTCGTTCCCGCCGAAACCGGCGCCGCAGGCCGTGAGCAGCGGGGCGGCTGCGGCCCCGGCGGCGAGGGCGAGGAAGCGCCGGCGGTCGTGCACGTGCGTGTCCATCCGTACCTCCGCGTGGAGCCTGGTTAACACGTCGAGTCGACTCGTTAACAGAGGGTGGAACGGCTGAAGTTGGGCGTCAATCCCTCGCGCACGGGAAAATATCGAGGCACAGTGAGAAGTTCACAGATCCGGCTGCGACGGCGTGGGAGGTTCCGGATGGTGAACAACGGCGCGGACGAGGGTGCGGGCTGGCTGGGGATCGACCTGGGCACGCAGAGCGTCCGCGCGCTGTTCGTCACCGCCGACGGCACGGTCCTCGGCAGCGGCTCGGCCCCGCTGTCCGGGCGGCGCGAGGGAGTGCGGCACGAGCAGGACCCGGTGCGGTGGTGGCGGGCGCTGTGCACGGCGTCCCGGACCGCCCTCGGCTCCGCGCCCCCCGGTACGCCGGTCGGCGGACTCGCGGTGTGCGGCACCTCCGGCACGGTGCTGCTGACGGACGGCTCTGGCCGTCCCGTGAGCCCCGCCCTGATGTACGACGACGGGCGCGCGAAGGCGGAGGCGGCCGGGGCGCGGGAAGCCGGGCTCGCGGTCCAGGACACCTGGGCGCTGCCGAAGGCGCTGTGGCTGCTGGCGGAGTACGGCCCCGGCCTCCGGCTCGCCCACCAGCCCGACCTCGTCGTCACCCGCCTCATCGGCGCACCGCCCCCCGCCGACTCCAGCCACGCCCTCAAGACGGGCTACGACCTGGACCACGACACCTGGCCGGAGGCCGCCCTGGCCCGACTGGGCATCCCCGACGGCCTGTTGCCCGACGTCGTACGCCCGGGCACCCGCCTGGGCGAGGTCGGCCCGGCCGCCGCCGACGCCACCGGCATTCCCGCCGGCACGCCGGTGCTGGCCGGGATGACCGACGGCTGCGCGGCCCAGATCGCCTCGGGCGCGCTGCGCCCCGGCTCCTGGAACTCGGTGCTCGGCACCACGCTCGTGCTGAAGGGAGCGGCCCGCGACCCGGTCCGGGACCCCACCGGCGTCGTCTACAACCACCGCGCCCCCGACGGCACGTGGCTGCCCGGCGGAGCCTCCAGCGTCGGGGCGGGGGCGCTCGCGGCGCACTTCCCGGACGCCGACCCCGCAGCGATGGACGAGCGGGCCCGGGCCTTCGAGCCGTCGGGCGCGGTCGCCTACCCCCTGGTCTCACCGGGGGAGCGGTTCCCGTTCCGGGCCCCGGAGGCCACGCCCCTGCTCCTCGGCGACCCCGCGGACGACGCCGACCGGTGGGCCGCACTGCTCCAGGGCGTCGGCTTCGCGGAACGCCTGTGCCTGGACTACCTCCACCACCTCGGCGCACCCCTCGGCGGCCCCCTCACCTTCACGGGCGGCGGCGCGCGCAGCCTCTACTGGAACCAGCTGCGCGCCGACATCCTCGGCCGCCCGGCCCGCGTCCCCGAACAGACCGAACCCGCGCTGGGGATGGCCGCGCTGGCCGCCTACGGGGTGTCGGGCGCCGAGGCGCTGGCGGACGTCGCCGAGCGCATGGTCCGCGTCCGGACCGTCGTCGAACCCCGCCCCGACCGCACGGCGGCCTTCGCCGAGCCGTACGCCCTCCTCCTCGACGCCCTCGGGGAACGCGGCTGGCTGCCCGCCCCGGTCGCCGACCACGCCCGGACCCGCCTGCACCTGGACACTGGGGAGTCATGACCACCACCCTGCTGCTGGCCCGCCACGGACAGACCGTCTGGCACGCCGAGAACCGCTACGCCGGGGTCAGCGACATCGCCCTCACCGACACCGGCCGCGCCCAGGCCGAGGCCCTCGGACGGTGGGCCGCCGCCCACCCCGTCGACGCGATCTGGACGTCCCCGCTGTCCCGGGCCGTCGCCACCGCCGAGCCCGCCTGCCGCGCCCTGGGCCTCACCCCGCAGCGCGAACCGGGCCTGCGCGAATGCGACTTCGGCGTGGTCGAGGGCCGCACGTTCGCCGAGTTCGCGACGGAGGACCCGGAGTGGGCCGCGGCCTACCGGGCCGACCCGGTGGCGCACTCCTTCCCCGGCGCCGAGGACCCGACGGCGGCAGCGTCCCGGGGCGTCCGCGCGCTGCGCGACATCGCCGCCGCCCACCCCGGCGGGCGCGTCCTGGTCGTCGCCCACAACACCCTGCTGCGCCTGGTGCTGTGCACCCTGCTGTCGATCCCGACCCGGGAGTACCGCAGAGTGCTCCCACGGTTGCGGAACGCGGCGATCAGCGAACTGCGCATGAAATCCGACGGTTCCGCCGCACTCCTCTCACTCAATGTGCCGTGCGACCCGGACCTGCCGTAGCACTATGGGCCCATGACGCAGATCGACACGTCGGTGCCGCACTCGGCCCGGATCTGGAACTACTGGCTGGGCGGCAAGGACAACTACCCGGTGGACGAGGCGGCCGGTGACGCCTACACCGCCGTCTTCCCCGGCATCGTCACCATCGCCCGCAGCAGCCGCGCCTTCCTCGGCCGCAGCATCCGCCACCTCGTGCGGGAGGCAGGCGTACGGCAGTTCCTCGACGTCGGCACGGGCCTGCCCACCGTCGACAACACCCACGAGGTCGCCCAGCGGCTCGCCCCCGAGTCGCGGATCGTCTACGTCGACAACGACCCGCTGGTCCTCGCCCACGCCCGCGCCCTGCTCACCTCCACCCCGGAGGGCGCGACGGCGTACGAGCCCATCAGCCTGTACGAGCCCGAGGAGATCCTCGCGGCCGCCGGGAAGACCCTCGACCTCAGTCGCCCCACCGCCCTGATCCTCAGCGGCATCCTGGGCCACGTGGCCGACTACGAGCAGGCCCGTGACCTGGTCCGCCGCCTGATGGCCGGCCTGCCGTCCGGAAGCTACCTCTCCCTCAACGAGGGCTCCCGCGGCACCGACCCGGCCTACGAGCAGGCGCAGGACGCCTACAACGAGACGGGCGCCGTGCCGTACTTCCTGCGGCCGGTGGAGCAGATCGAGGCGTTCTTCGAAGGCCTGGAACTGGTGGAGCCCGGCGTGGTCTCGGTCCCGCTGTGGCACCCCGAGCCGGGCGGACCGACGGAACCGATCGGCCAGCACGGAGGGCTGGGCCGCAAGCCCTGACCGCCCCCGCGCACGGGAAACCCCCGCGAGTCACTCCCCCAAGCTCTTCGAGTAGGGGGGACCCCCACTCGCGGGGGTTTCCTTCTTTCCGCCTGCCGTACGTGAAGGGTGAGAAGACGATCACGAGGCAGGACGCTTCACGGGAGGCCTCAGGGCCTCAGGGGGCGAGCAGCAGCACGTCCGCCCGGGACTTGGCGGCCTCGTACCGCCGGGCGACGTCCTGCCAGTTGACGACCTGCCACATCGCCTCGATGAAGTCCACCTTCTGGTTGCGGTACTGCAGGTAGAAGGCGTGCTCCCAGGCGTCGAAGACCAGGATCGGGGTGGCGGCCTGGCCCACGTTGCCCTGGTGGTCGTAGACCTGCTCCACGATCAGCCGGCCGCTCAGCGGCTCGTAGGCGAGCACGCCCCAGCCCGAACCCTGCGTGGTCGCGGCGGCCTTGGACAGCTGCGCCTTGAAGTGGGCGAAGGAGCCGAAGGACTCGGTGATCGCGTCGGCCAGCTCGCCCACGCCGTCCTGCGCCAGCGGCTCCCCGCCGCCGTCCTTCGGGCCGGTCATGTTCTGCCAGTAGATGCTGTGCAGGATGTGCCCGGAGAGGTGGAAGGCCAGGTTCTTCTCCAGCCCGTTGATCGACCCCCACGACTCCTTGTCCCGCGCCTCCGCGAGCTGCTCCAGCGTGTCGTTGGCGCCTTTCACATAGGCCGCGTGGTGCTTGTCGTGGTGCAGCTCGATGATCTCCGGGCTGATCACGGGGGCGAGCGCGGAGTAGTCGTACGGGAGCTCGGGCAGCGTGTAGACGGGCATGGGCGGGTTCCCCTCCGAACCTCTTATTGCAACAGTCTTGCAACTGCACGCTAGCAGCAAGAAAGCGGAGACGGGTGCCCGGGGAACGCGAAAAGGCCCCCGCGTGTCTCGCGGGGGCCTTTCACACATCGGAGTCCTACCGCCGGGCGCGCGCCTTCTGCCAGGCGAAACCGACCGCCGCCAGAGCCAGCGTCATCCCGCCCGTCGAGTACAACTGCACCCGCGTGTCCGGCTCCCGGGCCATCAGGACGAACACGGCGGCCATGCCGGCCAGCGCCACCCACGTCAGCCACGGGAACGCCCACATCCGCACGACCAGCTTCCCGGGCTCCTCGCGCTCCAGCCGGCGCCGCAGCCTCAGCTGCGACACGGCGATGAAGATCCAGACGACCAGGATCACCGCGCCGATCATGTTCAGCAGCCAGGGGAAGACGTCGTTCGGCCGCCAGTAGCTCAGCAGCACGCACAGGAACCCGAAGACGGAGGACGCCAGGACGGCGATCCGCGGCACCCCGCCCGAGACCCGGCCCAGCCCCTTCGGGCCCTGGCCGCGCTCCACCAGCGAGTAGGCGATGCGCGAGGCGCCGTAGATGTTGGCGTTCATCGCGGACAGCAGGGCCACCAGCACGACCACGTTCATCAGCTGGCCGGCACCCGGGATGCCGAGCTCGTCCAGGGCGGCGACGTACGGGCCCTTCTCGACGACCTCCTTCGAGTCCCACGGCACCAGCGTGACGATGACCGCCATCGAGCCGACGTAGAACAGCGCGATGCGCCACATCGCCGTACGGACCGCGCTCGCCACGCCCCGCACCGGGTTCTCCGACTCGGCCGCCGCGATGGTGACCGTCTCCAGGCCGCCGTAGGCGAAGACCGACGCGAGCAGACCGATGACCAGGCCCTCGCCGCCGTTCGGCAGGAAGTCCGTGAGGTGGCTCGTGCCCGGCGAGTCCGTGCCCGGCAGGACGCCGAGGATCGCCAGGACACCGAGCGCCAGGAACAGGGTGATCGCGCCGACCTTCAGGGCCGCGAACCAGAACTCGAACTCGCCGAAGTTCTTCACCGCCGCGAGGTTCGTGCCGCAGAACACGACCATGAACAGCGCCACCCACGCCCACTCCGGCGTGCCCGGCAGCCAGCCGCTCATGATCTTCGCGGCACCGATGCCCTCCAGGCCGACGGCCGTGCAGAGCAGCACCCAGAAGGCCCAGCCGGCGGTGAACCCGGCCCAGGGGCCGATCGCGCGCTCCGCGTGCGCCGAGAACGAGCCCGACGACGGATACGCGGCCGACATCTCGCCGAGCATGCGCATCACCAGCATCACGAGGAGACCGGAGAGGGCGTAGGCGACCACGATCGACGGACCGGCCGCGGCGATCCCCGCGCCGGAGCCGACGAACAGACCGGCGCCGATCACTCCGCCGAGGGCGATCATCGACAGGTGGCGCTGCTTCAGGCCGTGGGACAGGGAGACGCCGTCCGAGCCGGTCGGCGTCTCTTGGGTGGTGCTGCTGGGCATGGGCGCGGCTCGTCCAATGCGTGAGAGGCGTGAGAGGGCAAAAACGCCGCCAGTCTCGGCGGTCCCCGCGCCCGGGAGGGACGGCTGTCCAGCATGCGGACGCGCGGAGCGCAGCCCGTGAGGCCCCGGGGACGGAGGGTGGGCACCCGGCGCGGACGCCGTGCGGCACCCCGCCTGGAGGCATTTGGCGAAACCCTACAGTCCGCCTGCCCGCCCACGGCGTGAGCGAAGCCTCCCTGCCTCCGTGACCGGCGTCACGCCGTACTCGGTGTAACCCCCACTCTTTGTCCGGAGCCGACCAAGCGGGTGTTCGCGCCTTTGTCGAGCGCTGACGGTGAACCGGGCGAGCGCGCTGGGATAGCGTCACCGTGTCCCGACCGGCCCTCACCCTCGCGGAGTCCCCATGAGCACCGCTGCCGCCACTCCCGTACGCACCGGACAGGTCCTCGCCGACCTGCTCCCCGCCTCCCGTGTGAGGGACGTGGCCCTCGTGCTCGGCGGTGCCGCCCTCACCGGCCTCGCCGCCCAGATCTCGGTCCCCGTGCCGGGCTCCCCGGTGCCGGTGACCGGCCAGACCTTCGCCGCGCTGCTCGTCGGCACGTCCCTCGGCGCCGGCCGCGGCTTCCTCGCCCTGGCGCTGTACGCGCTGGCGGGCATCGCCGGTGTGCCGTGGTTCGCGGGCGCCTCCTCCGGCGTCGCCCCCTCCTTCGGCTACATCCTCGGCATGATCCTCGCCTCGACCGTCGTGGGCGCCCTGGCCCGCCGCGGCGCCGACCGCTCGGTGTGGCGCATGGCCGGCACGATGCTCGTGGGCGAGGCGATCATCTACGCGATCGGCGTGCCCTACCTCGCGCTCGCCCGCGACATGTCCGCGACCGCGGCGATCGCGGCCGGCCTCACGCCGTTCCTGATCGGCGACGCGCTGAAGGCGGCGCTGGCGATGGGCGTGCTGCCGTCGGCCTGGAAGTTCGTGAACAAGCGCTAGCCGTCCGCGTTTTCGACGAGAGGCCCGCCGGGACTCTTCCCCGGCGGGCCTCTCGCACGTTCAGCCCTCCTGCGGAGCCGGCCGCCGCCGCTGCGACCACCACAGTCCGGCCGCGCCCGCCGCGAGCAGCGACGCGCCGACCGCGCCCAGCGGCAGCACATCACGGGCCGGACCGGTCTTCGGCAGCTCCTTGCCGCCCGGACCCGCCGGCTTGTTGTCGGTGCCGAGCAGCAGGGGAGTGGCGGGAGCGTTCGGCGACGGGTTCGTGGTGCCGAACGGCACCGGGCCCTGCTGCCAGAACGTCTTCTTCCCGTCGCCCGTCTGGACGGGCAGACAGATCTTCCCGGCCTTCTGCAGGTCGTACGTCGCGTCGACCGCGTACGAATTCGACGCACCGGCCGCGAGATTGTCGATCGGACAGGTGAAACCGCTGTTCGAACCCTCCGGAAGATTGTTCTCGGGTATCGGTGAACAGCCCTGGACGTTCTTGACCGTGAGCCCGTCGAAACCGACGACCCAAAGCCTGATCTTCCCGCTGTCCTTGCTTCCCTCGTTCTTCACCGTGGCGGTAATCGCCGTCTTTTCGGAACCGTTGTCGACCGAGATCTTCTCCGGCAGCAACGTCGTCAGCCGCACTCCCGCCGGCGCCTCGTCAACGGCCTTTCCTCCCTTGCCGCTCGCCGGGCCTCCGTCTTCCGCGGCGGCGGTGCCGGACAGCAGCACCACCGCCGAGAAAGATGCCACGACCAGCGATCCCGCGACCCCCGTCGTACGACGAGAACTCATGTTCGCCCCCCTTGCCGTCCCCCTGGTCTGCGCCTGAATTCGCAGCACTGAAAGAGGTACCACAAGATTTCGCCGCACTATCCTGGTGCGGCGCGAAGTGTGACCGTTGTGTTTCACTGGAGGCGGTCGCGGCGTCGTGGAGGGGGTGCAGCGAATTGCCGGGGAATGCGAACGGCGGCGGTGTTCCAGGGATATTGGTGACGGGGCGCTATCGCTTGGTCGAGAGTATCGGCCAGGGGGGAATGGGGCGGGTGTGGCGAGCCGCCGACGAAATACTCGACCGGCAGGTCGCCGTCAAGGAAATGCGGATCGACGGCCATGACGCCGAGGACAGCAGGACGCGCCGCGAACGCACCCTGCGCGAGGCCAGGGCCACGGCCCGGATCGACCACCCCAACGTCGTACGGGTCTACGACGTGGTCGACGAGGGCGAACGCCTGTGGATCGTCATGGAGTTGGTCGCGGGCCGTTCCCTGGAGCGGATCCTCGCGGAGGAGGGGCCCCTCGGCCCCTGCGAGACGGCCCGGGTCGGGCTCGGTCTCGTCGCGGCACTGCGGCAGGTCCACGCGCGGGGCGTCCTGCACCGGGACATCAAGCCCGGGAACGTCCTGGTGGAGGACGCGCAGGGGCCGGCCGCGTCCGGGCCGGCCGCGTCCGGACGGGACGGCAGGGGCTCCGGCAGGGGGCGGCGGATCGTCCTCACGGACTTCGGCATCGCCGCGATCCAGGACGCCAAGGCGCTGACGATGGTCGGGATGCTGGTCGGCTCGCCCGACTACATGGCCCCCGAGCGCATCTCCGGCCGGCCGCAGGGCCCGCCGTCCGACGTCTGGTCCCTCGGCGCGACGCTCTGCGCGGCCCTGGGCGGCCGCTCCCCCTTCTCCCGCGACACCACACTGGCGACCCTGCACGCGGTCCTCTACGAGGAGCCCGACCTGCCTGCCCCGGCGGGCCCCTTGCGCGACACCCTCACGGCCCTGCTGGAAAAGGACCCGTCGACCCGCCCGACCCTGGAGGACCTGGAAACGGCCCTGGAACCGGTGGCGTTCCCGTCACCGACGCCCACGGTGGTGGTGGGGACGCCGGAGGCGGGGCCTGTACAGGAGTCCCAGCTCGTACCGGAGCCGGAGTGGGGACGGCAGGTGGAGCCGGGGCTCGAGCCGGAGTTGGGACCGGAGATGGAGCCGGAGCCGGGACTGGAGCCGGAGCCGGAGCCGGGACTGGAGCCGGAGCCTGTTCCGGACCTGAATCCCGAGCCCCGGCCCGAGAGCGTACGCGGCAGCCAAGCCGTACCCGACCAACCCGACCAACACCCCCTGCGCGAAGGGCCCGCCCAGCAGGCCGCAGCACCCCCGACCACGCCACCGCAGGACTCGCGACCCTCCGCCCCACCGGACCCCCGCCGACCCGCGCCGGTCCCGGAGCCGACACCCCGCCGACACCCGGGCGGCCCCACACCCCTCACCGCACACGCGAAAGCCACCGCGCACCCCCGCCCGGCCGGAAGCAGTGCCCCCACCACCACTCACCCCGGCACGAGCAGCCCCGTCTCCCTCACCCGCGCGCGGACGGAGACCGAACGCCGCCCCCGCTCCACGCCGACACCGGAACCCGCCCCCGTGCCCCCGGGCGAACTCCCCGGCCCCACCACGCTCCGGCCCCGCTCCGGAGCCCGTCGCCACCGCCGCAACGTACTCGCCGCCGTGGCGGCCACCGTCGCGACCGCCGGTGCCGTCGTAGGGATCCTGCTGGCGACGTCATCCGGCTCGCCGGGCGGCAACGACACCCGCGCCGGCTCCTCGGCATCCGCGTCCCCCACCCCCTCACCCACCGTCGAGGGCACTGCCAGGCCGCAGACCCTGCCGCCCGGCACCCACCGAGAGGCGGGCGGCTTCGCCTGGACCACCCCCGACGGCTGGCGGCGGGACGTGAAGACGGGCGCGGAGGTGCACTACACCTCCCCGGACGGCACGCAGGAACTGGTCGGCAAGTCCTCCCTCGCCCGCGGCGACCTGCTGGAGACCTGGCAGACCTCGGAGCGCAACGCCCACCAGGGCCAGGACTACCGCAAGGTCCGCCTGGAGGAGACGACGTTCCGCGGGCACCCGGCGGTGGTCTGGGAGTACACCTTCACGCTGGAGGGCGTCCACTGGCACGCCCGCCTGCTCGGCTTCAACGTGAAGGGCAAGTCGTACCAGGTCAACACCTGGTACGACTCCGGCATCGAAACACAGGCCCTGCGCACCTACGACAAGGTCAAGGACAGCTTCACGGTGCTGTAGGGCAACGAAAAGGGCCTGCGGCGCGCGCCCCGAGGGCAACACGCGCCGCAGGCCCACCCGTGCCCACCGTTCACCGGGAACGGCGAGCACTCGAAGGCTCAGCCGGTCGAGACCTCGTCCCGGGTCTCGACGGCGTCGGCGTCGGCGGCGGCCCGCCGCCCCCCGCGCACCTTCTCCTTCACGAAGGCGATGACGAGCACCACCGCCGCGACGAGCAGCGACAGCAGGATGGTGGAGCGTCCGTCGTGCTCGGTGTCGGTCAGCATGTAACCGAGGATGAACACGATCAACGCGGCCGTGGCCCAGGTCAGATACGGGTACAGCCACATCTTCACGACGAGCTTCTCCGGCGCCTCCGCCTTGATGATCTTCCGCATGCGCAGCTGGGAGAAGCAGATCACCAGCCACACGAACAGGGCGACCGCGCCACTGGAGTTCACCAGGAACAGGAAGACGGAGTCCGGGAACTTGTAGTTGAAGAACACGGCGACGAAGCCGAACGCCACGGACGCGAGGATCGCCGTGCGCGGCACGCCGTTGGAGGTCGTGCGGGCGAAGGACTTCGGCGCGTCCCCGCGCTGGCCGAGCGAGAAGGCCATGCGGGAGGCGGTGTAGAGACCGGAGTTGAGGCAGGACAGCACCGAGGTCAGCACGATGAAGTTCATGATCTGCCCGGCGTGCGGGATGCCGAGGGAGTCGAGCGCGGCGACGTAGGAGCCGTCCTTGGTGATGGACTTGCTGTCCCACGGCAGCAGGGCCACCACGACGAAGATCGAGCCGAGGTAGAAGACGGCGACTCGCCAGATGATGCTGTTGGTGGCCTTGGTGACGGCCTGCCGCGGGTTCTCCGACTCGCCGGCCGCGAGGGTCGCGATCTCGCTGCCCATGAAGGAGAAGACGACGAGCAGCACACCGGTGAGGATCGCCCCGGCCCCGTTGGGCAGGAAGCCGCCGTGCTCGGTGAGGTTGCTCAGCCCGGCCTGCTCACTGTCCACGCCCGGCAGCAGCCCGAAGACGGCGAGCCCGCCGATGACGATGAACGCGGCGATGGCGACGACCTTGATCCCGGCGAACCAGAACTCGAACTCGCCGTAGGAGCCGACGGAGACCAGGTTGGTGGCGGTCAGCACCACCATCACGATGAGCGCCCAGCCCCACTGGGGCACGGCGGGTATCCACCCCTCCAGGATCACGGCTCCGGCGGTCGCCTCCACCGCCAGCACGACCACCCAGAAGAACCAGTACAGCCAGCCGATGGAGAAACCGGCCCAGGGCCCGAGCGCCCGGTCGGCGTGCGCGGAGAACGATCCGGAGGTCGGGTTGGCCGCCGACATCTCGCCGAGCATCCGCATCACCAGCACCACGAGCGTGCCGACGAGGGCGTACGACAGCAGGATGCCGGGACCGGCGGTGGCGATGCCGGAGCTGGACCCGACGAACAGGCCCGCCCCGATGACACCGCCGATGGCGATCATGGACAGATGTCGGTTCTTGAGCCCGGCCTGCAGCCCGGAGCCGTGCGCCCCGGGTTCTCCGGGGCCTTCGCGATCGTTCTCGGTGTTCTTCATCGTCGGCTGCGAGGTCATGGAACGGATTTCCTTTGCGCCGGGGGCTGTACTTCCGTACGGAACCGCACGCGCCGTACGAACGGGGTGTGTCGCGGCATCACGGTGTACGGGAGCTCGTACGAGTGGTGTACGAGCCGGTCCAGTGAATCGGAGGCGAACGTATAGGAGAACCTTTGAATCCGGATTGTTACTTGAGGTTTTCCTGAGCTTCCGTAATGCGGCTCACATTCGCCTCACGTTTTCATGAGCGCCACCCCGCGCGCCTTCCCCGAAACACCCGTGTCACACTCATCCCATGCGCGTGTACCTCGGCTCGGACCATGCGGGCTACGAACTGAAGAACCACCTCGTCGAGTGGCTGAAGGAGGCGGGTCACGATCCCGTCGACTGCGGCCCCCACATCTACGACGCCCAGGACGACTACCCGCCCTTCTGTCTCCGCGCCGCGGAGCGGACGGCCGCGGACCCCGACGCCCTCGGCATCGTCATCGGCGGCTCCGGCAACGGCGAGCAGATCGCGGCGAACAAGGTCAAGGGCGTCCGCGCGGCCCTCGCCTGGAGCGAGGAGACGGCGGCGCTCGGCCGCCAGCACAACAACGCCAACGTCGTCGCCGTGGGCGCGCGCATGCACACACAGGACGAGGCGACGAAGTTCGTCGAGGTGTTCCTCAACACCCCGTTCTCCGGTGACGAACGTCACATCCGCCGGATCGACATGCTCGCAGCGTACGAAACGACGGGCGACCTCCCCCCGATCCCGCCGCACCACCCGCAGCAGTAGAACCCGAGCGACTGGGGAACCACCGCCGCCTGGCGGTCCGACCGCCGAGAGGGGCCACACCCGATCCAGACGCGGAGCACGACTCGGGAGCGGAGCAGGGCCCACAGCCCTTGTCCGGGCGAGGGGCCGCGACTTGGGAGGGCCGCAGGGTTGCTATCCCTGTACGGGCGCGGGGCACGCGAGTCGGGAGGGGTGCAGGGCCCGCAGTCCCTGTCCGGTGCAGGGGGGCGACTCGGGCAGGGCGCAGGGCCCGCAGTCCCATCCGATCCGGGTGTGGGACACCGGCCCCGAGAGGGGTGCAGGGGACGCAGTCCCCGCCGGGGTGCGGGGCGGAGCCCCGCGTGGGTCCGGCCCCTTGTCCGACCGTGTTGGGCGGGTGGGTGGGCGAGGCCCCCGGGGTCCGGGGCGGAGCCCCGGGCGGGTTCAGCCCTGGAACCGACCGTGTTGGGCGGGTGGGTGGGCAAAGCCGTAACGACAACAGGGAGCACCGTGCCGGAAGGCCACACCATCCACCGCCTCGCCCAGGACTACGCCACCGCCTTCCTCGGCACCACTCCCCGGGCCACCAGCCCCCAGGGCAAGTTCACCCCCGCCGCCACCCTCCTCACCGGCACGGAACTCACCCACACGGAAGCCCACGGCAAACACCTCTTCCTCGGCTTCCGCGCAAACGACTGGATCCACATCCACCTCGGCCTCTTCGGCAAGGTCACCTTCGGCCCGGCCCCCGAGCCGCCCCCCACCGACACCGTCCGCCTCCGCCTGGCCAACGACACCACGTACGTCGACCTCCGCGGCCCCACCACCTGCGCCCTCATCACGCCCCCGGAGAAGCAGGCGATACACGACCGCCTCGGCCCCGACCCCCTCCGCGACGACGCCGACCCGGACACCGCGTACCGCCGCATCACCCGCAGCCGTACGACGATCGCCGCCCTCCTCATGGACCAGAAGGTCATCGCCGGCGTCGGAAACGTCTACCGCGCGGAGGTCCTCTTCCGGCACCGCATCGACCCGTACCGCCCCGGCAGGGACATCACCCCCACCGAGTGGCACGCGATCTGGACCGACCTGGTCGACCTCATGCGCGAGGGCGTCCGCAACAACCGCATCGACACCGTCCGCCCGGAACACACCCCGGAGGCGATGGGCCGCCCGCCCCGCGTGGACGACCACGGCGGCGAGGTGTACGTCTACCGCAGGGCCAACCAGCCCTGCCACATCTGCGGCGGCGAGATCCGCACCGCCGATCTCGCCGCCCGCAACCTCTTCTGGTGCCCGACCTGCCAGCGCCCCTGACCGCCCCACGCCCCGCCGCCAAGCACCCGGAACCCCCGGCATAAAACCGCCCCCGACGCCAAGCGCCCCGGCGTCAAGCGCCCTGAACCGCCCCCGGCCTCAGAAACCGTGCTGCAACCACGGCGCCACGCCGCTGCCGAACGCCGTCGAGGCCTCCGCCAACGCCCCCCGCCGCAGCTCCCGCACCCGCCCCGCCGCCCCCAACGCGGCCAGCGACACACCCCCGAGATACGCCGCACCCAACTCCCGCACCGACAGCGCGAGATCCGCCGCGTCCGACGTCCGCTCGCAGGACGCCCCCTTCACGTCACCGCTGAGCCGCCAACGCCCCGCGTTCCAGGGGCAGAACGCGTCCTCCACCTCGAACACCACATCCACCGGCGCCTGGTACGTCCGCGACTCCAGCGCGGCCCCCACCTCCACCGGCCGGACGTACAACGAGTCCCGCACCCAAGGCCGGCACCGCCGCGGGTCGGACACCAGGTACTGCCACGCGTCGTCCACCGGCCGCCCCCGCACCACCAGCGTCGACGTCAGGTCGATGTCGAACAGGAACCGCCAGAGCGCCGCGTCCGCCGCGGGATCCAGCGCGGCCGAGTCCTGAAGGACCACCGAACCGTTGGGCCCGGCGGGCTCCCAGACCGGCTTGACGCGGTACCGCGCGTACCCCACCGTCTCGCCGTCCCGCTCGGCGACCACACACTGCAGCGGCGACGCCCCGTCCCGCGCGCTCTCCGGATCGAGCAGCCCGAGCCGCTCCCAGCCGGGCAGCCGGGCCAGCATCCCGGGCCGCCGCGGAACCAGCCGCGCACACACGGCCTCGCACGCGTCGAGGACATCGGCCGGAACCGCGTACCGCACGCGTACGTCGTCGGTGCCGGGCGGCACCGACAGCCGCACCCGGCTCGTGTCGATCTCGGCGTTCACCTGGAACGTGGCGGCGCCGTACCCGAACCGGCCGTAGATCGCCGGCTCCGACGCCGTCAGCACCGCCAGCGGCTCACCCAGGGCCCGGACGTCGTCCAACTGCCGCCGCATCATCGACGTCAGCACCCCGCGCCGCCGGTGCGTGGCGGCCACGCTGACCATGGTGACGCCCGCGGCCGGCACCGACGCGCCGCCGGGCACGGTGACCCGGAAGCTGAACGCCCCGGCCGTCCCCACGCACTCGTCGCCGTCCCAGACACCGAGGGAACGGTCGAACTCGGTCAGCGAGTTCCACAACTCCCGCTCCTCGGCGGCCTCCGGCACCCCGCCGAAGCCCCGGAGCAGGGTGTCGTACCACTTGTCCCAATCATCCCGCGCCAGTACCCGGAGGCCGGACGAAGAGCCGCTCGCGTCAGTCGCCATGGGCCATGCCTACCAGCGCGATGCGGGACGAGCGAGGGAATTTCTCCCAGGCGGCGGCGCGGCGGCGCGCGGTGAAGTTCACTGTGAAGTCGGCCCTCCGACGGGGGACAAGTGGGACCTCCCGTGCCAAGGGGCTGGTCCGATGGATAGGGTCCCGAACTAATGGCATCAGGACGAGAGCGGCGCGCGGAAGCCGAGACGTTCACGGCCCGGTTGAAGAAGCAGTGGCACCGGGCCCGCGTCGGCGTGCGCCGAGCCGCCGTGGACTACTTCCGCGGCGACGGCTCGGACTGGATCGCCCTGGCCGGTCTGCTCCTGACCATCCCGCTGATCGCGACGGCGACGCTCGTGAACCCGGTGTGGTTCTCCCCGGCCGCCCTGGTCATGCCGGTCGTCGTGGGCGGCCTGCTGCTGCGCCCCGCGAGCCTGCTCGGCCTGTACGCGGCGTCGGCCACGGCGCTGATCGTGGAGTCGGTGCGCCTTGGCCCGTACACGGAAGGACCCTCCCGGGTCACCCCGGGCGTGGTGCTCGTGGTCGCGGCCTGCGGTTTCTTCGGACTGCTGCTGGCCCAGTTCCGCAGCCGGGTCGGCGTCCCCTGGCGGCGCGGCGGCACCATGCTGTTCGACCTGCGCGAACGCATCCGGGTGCAGAGCAAGCTGCCCGGCCTCCCGGACGGCTGGCACCGCGAGATGGCACTGCGCCCGGCGGGCGGCCAGTCCTTCTCCGGCGACTTCGTGGTGGCGGCCCGCACCAACGGCGGCCGCACGCTCGAGGTCGTCCTCACCGACGTCTCCGGCAAGGGCATGGACGCGGGCTCCCGCGCCCTGCTCCTGTCCGGCGCGTTCGGCGGTCTGCTGGGCTCCCTCCCGCCGCACGCCTTCCTCCCCGCCGCCAACGGCTATCTGCTGCGCCAGGACTGGGACGAGGGCTTCGCCACCTCCATCCACCTGGTCCTCGACCTGGACTCCGGCGACTACGAGCTCTACTCCGCGGGCCACCCGCCGGGCCTCCAGCTCAGCGCCGGCACCGGCCGCTGGGAGGAGAAGGCGGCCGAGGGCCCGCTCCTCGGCGTGTACGACGGTGCCCAGTTCGACCCGGTGAAGGGCTCCCTACGGCCGGGTGACGTGCTGATGCTGTTCACCGACGGCCTGGTGGAGACCGCCGACCGCGACATCGTCGAGGGCATCGACCGCCTCACCGGCGAGGCCGACCGCTACGTCGCCGGCGGCTTCCACGGCGCCGCCTGGCACCTCATCGAGGCCGTGGCCAAGGACGTCAACGACGACCGGGCCCTGCTGCTGATCTGCCGAGAGGGCCCGACGGCCGCGTCCGCCCGCTGACGCACGGACTGACCGACCCATGGTTCGGTCATGATTGTGTGGTGCTTCTGTGACTGAACCGGACCCCGATTGCACAGGCAACTGTCGTGTTGATAGAGATTGTTGACGAGACTTGACGACGACCGGAAGCGGTCGCCGCGATGGCCCATACGGGGGAGGCGAGTTAGCGCGATGAAGTTCGACATGGGCGCGCAGACGCTGTCGACGTTGCAGCGTGATACGCGTGGTTCGACGGACGACCTGGGTGGTCTGGTCCGGCAGTTGGTGGCGGCGGCGCAGCCGTTGGAGGGTAAGTTCAACGGTTCGGGTCGTGTGATGTTCGACCAGTTCAAGGCGCGGGCGGACCGTATCGCGTCGGATCTGAACTCGTCGCTGTCGGCGATCCTGGGCGGTCAGTCCGGGATGGACTCGGCGTTCTCCTCGGGTGACCAGGAGCAGGGCGACAACGCGCGTCAGCAGATGTCGGCGGCGAACTTCGACGCCGCGCGTTTCCGCTGAGTTCTTCCGGCGTTTGAGCGCTGTCGGCGTGTGAGCGCTGTGAGCGCTGTGGGTGTTGCGCCGGTTCGGTTTCTGGTTGTGTTTCGTTTCTCGGGGAGTGGTGTGTGATGGCGGGTGCGGGTTCGGATCGCCGGTCGTATGACACGGGTGCGTCGGCGGATGCGCAGTCGAACAT
>JJOH01000098.1 GCA_000696115.1 Streptomyces olindensis | reverse complement strand
CGTGGCGGCCGAGGCGCACGCCGCCGTGGTCGGCGCGGGCGCCCTCGCCCGGCCGCCCCGGGCCGGCCGCCATCTGTACGTCGACCTCTCCCCGCTGCGCCCCGCGCTGAGCGCGCACGGCGTCGGCGACGCACAGGAACTGGAGGACTTCCTCTCCGCCCGGCTTGGCATGCCCGCGCCGGGCGGCCACCGCTTCGGCGACGAACTCGAAACCCCGCGCGTGCGGCTCTCCACCGGCGCACTGGTGGCCGGCTCCGACACGGAACGCGCGGAATGCCTCACGTCACCCACGCCGTTGGAACTGCCGCACGTGCACCGCGCGTTGATCCACCTGAAGTCGGTCTTCGACGATCTCCGCGACGACGCTCAGCGATGGGAGCCTCCTCGATGACGCAGCAGTCCGAGTCGACCACGAGCACGACCACCCGGGAAGCCGACGGTCCCGCCCTCCCGTCCCCCCTCGCGCCCCCGTACCCGCCCCTGGCCGAACCCAGGCCGCTGGCCGAGCGGAGAGTGTGGCCGCGCACCTTTCACGACCGGCTGACCGCCCCGCTCCCCGGCCTCAAGGCCATGGCCCGCTTCGCCCGCGAGGGCGCCGTCAGACCCGGCCCGGAAGGCCTCGCCGACATCCCCCTGCTGCCCTACGCCCCGGCCCCCCTGCCCCGCGTCGACGCCCGCACGGTCGCCGTCACCTGGGCGGGACACGCCAGTTGGGTGCTGCGGATCGGCGGACTGACCGTCCTCACCGACCCGGTCTGGTCCCGCCGCATCCTCGGCACCCCGGCCCGCATCACGCCCGTCGGCGTCCCCTGGGAGGACCTGCCCCGCGTCGACGCCGTCGTCATCAGCCACAACCACTACGACCACCTGGACGCCCCCACCCTGCGCCGCCTCCCGCGCGACACCCCGGTGTTCGCGCCGGCCGGCCTCGCCCGCTGGTTCCACCGCCGCCGCTTCACGCGCGTGACGGAGCTCGACTGGTGGGAGGCGGCCGAACTGGACGGCGTCCGCTTCGACTTCGTCCCGTCCCACCACTGGTCCAAGCGCACCCTCACCGACACCTGCCACAGCCTCTGGGGCGGCTGGGTCCTCACCGACCGGGACGGCCGACGCGTCTACTTCGCGGGCGACACGGGCTACGGCCACTGGTTCTCCCGCATCGGCCGCCGCTACCCCGGCATCGACCTCGCCCTCCTCCCCATCGGCGCCTACGACCCCCGCTGGTGGCTCAGCGACGTCCACTGCGACCCGGAGGAAGCGGTCCGAGCGGCCCAGGACCTGGGAGCGACCCGCATGGCCCCCATGCACTGGGCCACGTTCGTCCTCTCGGCCGAGCCGGTCCTCGAACCCCTCACACGAGTCCGCGCGGCCTGGGAGAAGACGGGCCTGCCCCGGGAGAACCTCTGGGACATGCCGGTGGGCGCGTCGAGGGTGCTGGAGGCCGGCTAGGAGCGTGGGGAACTGCGCACTCGCCGCACCAGCCCCGGCACCGCACTGATCAGCAGGGTCAGCACGACCGCCGCCACCACGCCCTCCCACGGCTCGTCGAACAGTGACCCCCCGAGGATCCCGATCAGCTGGTACGTCACGGCCCAGGCCAGGCAGGCCGGGAAGTTCCCCCGGGCGAACCGCCGCATGGGCCACTTCGCCAGCAGACAGGCCAGCATCACCGGAATGCGCCCCGCCGGCACCAGCCGGGACAGCACCAGCACCGCGACCCCGTGCGCGGCCAGTTTCCCCTGCGCCTGCGCCAGCCGGTCCTCCGGCGCCCGCGCCCGGATCGCCTCCAGCCACCGCGACCCGTTCCTCGACTTCATCCCGCGCCGCCCCAGCCAGTACAGCGCCGCATCGCCCAGGAACGCCGCCAGCGACGCCGTCACGAACACCATCGCCAGCGAGAACGGCGCCGTCTGGTGGAACGCGACCACCGCCGCCGAACTCACCAGCGCCCCCGTCGGGATGACCGGCACCAACGCCCCGAGGAGCACGAGCAGAAAGAGCGTCGGATACCCGATCGCCTGCTGCGTGGTCTCCGGCACGACGGACGCCGGGGTGACGGCCGGCGCCGCCAGCAGGGGCAGGCCGGCCTGCGCCAGGGGCGCGGACCAGGTCACCGCGCGACCTCCAGGCGCACACTCTCCCCGTGCCCCAGCCGGTGCACCGCCACGCCCGGCGCGCGCCGGGCCGCCAGCCGTACGAACTCATCCCCCGGCGCATGGAACTCATGGGGGCGCACGGCGTCCATCCCGATCGGCCAGTACGTGCCGTAGTGCACCGGCACCGCACTGCTCGGCGCCAGCCGCGCCAGCGCTTCCGCCGCCCGGCCCGCGTCCAGGTGCCCCTCGCCCAGGTACGGCCCCCAGCCGCCCACCGGCAGCAGCGCCACCTCGACCGGCCCGACCTCCTTGGCCATCTCGTCGAACAGCCCCGTATCCCCGGCGAAGTACGTCCGCGCCTCACCGTCGATGACGTAGCCGAGAGCGGGGGAGCGGTGCGGTCCGACCGGCAGCCGCCGCCCGTCGTGCCGCGCGGGCACCGCCCGTACGACGACGTCGCCGACCGGTGTCTCGTCCCCGGGCGCCACCTCGCTCACCCGCAGGTGCGCGAGCCGGCGCAGACCGGGCACCGCCCGGCGTGCGCCCCGGGGCACGAGCAGGCGCGTGCCCGGCGCGAGCCCCATCAGCGAGGGCACGTGCAGGTGGTCGGCGTGCAGATGAGAGACCAGCACCACGTCCGCCTGCCGGGCGCCGGGCGGCGGCAGGTCTCCGCGTCGGCGGCGCAGGTGCGCGAGCCGGCGCGCGAACAAGGGGTCGGTGAGTACGCGTACGTTCGAGTCCTCGACCGTGCAAGTGGCGTGACCCCACCAGGTGATCTCCACCGGCACTTCTTTGCCTCCTTCGCGCGACTCCCCGAAGCCTACGTGCAGGAGTAGGGTCGGCGGCGAAACCGGAGGTGAGGGGGACGCCATGGTGCCGGTCCGGGTCACGGCGATCGCGAGTCTGACGCCGCTGGAGGAACTGGACGACGATCCGTTCCTGGTCGACTCCCGCAGCCAGCACGCGATGTGCGCCCGCTGGGCCGCCGAGCGGGGCTACGTGGTCAGCCGGGAGCTGCTGGTGCGGGGGCTGCGCCCCGACCACGGCGCGCTGTGGGACGGCGTCCGGCCCGGCCTCGACCTGTTCGTGGCCCCCAGCCGGCGGGTGCTGGAGAGCGCCCTCGCGTCCGTCGAGCAGTTCACCGCGGAGTGCGCGCGACGAGGGGTACGGGTCGAGACGGTGGGGCACGCGGAGCCGGCGTACGACGCGGCGATGAAGGCGTGCGTGCACCGCCGCCTCTCGATGCCGACGGCGGGCTACGACGGCCGCTGAGCGACGGCGGCCCCGGCGCGAAGGACACTCTGGGCGCGGCAGGGCCACTCCGGGGCGCTGAGACACTGTGGGTGAGGGTCCGCGGCCGAGGCGGGCCGGGACGTGAGGTGGCGGGGCGTGCGGTGGCGGCGGGTTGCCAGTCAGGTGGGGCGGAGCGTCGCCGTGTGGGCGGTCTCCACCGTCACCATGCTCGTGCTCGCCGGGATCCTCCCGGACTTCCGGCTCCGGTCGGCCGACGGCGACAGCGCGACCGACATCGCCGTCACGGCGGCCTTCGGCGCCGGCGCCTTCGGACTGCTCTCGGCCCTGGTGTGGCCGCTGCTGGTCCGGCTCCTGCTCCTCGTGCCGGCGCTCGTGCTCGGGCTGCTGGTGTTCTTCCTCAACGGCGCGCTCCTCACGCTCGCCCTGCGTCTGAACCCCGCCGAGCGCGGTGCCGCCGCCCCGGAGACCGCCGTCGTGGTCGCCGCCGTGATGTCGGCCGTCGCGTCGGCGACCGGCGCCGCCCTGGCCGTGCGCGACGACGACGCCTACCGCCGCCGGCTGTACCGCCTCTCCGACCGCCGCCGCCGGTCCGGACCACCCTGCCCGGCCGGCCCCGGCACGGTCTTCCTGCAACTCGACGGCGTCGGCCACGACACCCTGCTGGACGCGGTCGGCGAGGGCCTGATGCCCACCGTCGCACGCTGGCTCGGCACCGCCGACGGCGGCCGCCCCACCCACCGCCTCACCCCCTGGCGCACCGACTGGTCCAGCCAGACCGGCGCCAGCCAGCTCGGCATCCTGCACGGCAGCAACCACGACATCCCCGCGTTCCGCTGGTACGAGAAGGACACCCGCGAGGTCGTCGTCTGCAACCGCCCGACCAGCGCCGCCGAACTCCAGCGGCGCGCCGTCGGATACGCGGGACACGACGGTCTCCTCAGCGTCGACGGCGCCTCCCGCGGCAACCTGTTCAGCGGCGGCGCCGAGCAGCAGGCCCTGGTGCTGTCGATCGCCACCCGCCGCCGCAGCCGTGAGAACCGCTCCCGGGCGGGCTACTTCGCCTACTTCTCCGATCCGGCCAACGCCGTGCGCACGGCGCTGTCCTTCGTCGCCGAGGTGGGCCGGGAGATCGGTCAGTCCACCCGGGCGAGACTGTGCAAGCAGCGTCCGCGGGTCTCCCGCGGCGGCCTCTACCCGTTCATCCGCGCCTTCGCGACGGTCGTCGAGCGGGACGTCGTCGTCGCCGCCGTGATGGGCGACATGCTCGCCGGCCGCACCGCCGTCTACGCCGACCTGGTGGCCTACGACGAGGTCGCCCACCACTCCGGCCCGGCGAGCCGCGACGCGCAGAAGGTCCTCGAACGCCTCGACCGCTCCCTCGCGCTGATCGAGAACGTCGCCGAGCACGCCCCACGCCCCTACCGGATCGTCGTGCTGTCCGACCACGGCCAGAGCCCCGGCGAGACCTTCCGCTCCCGGTACGGCCTCACCCTCGGCGACCTGGTGCGGGCCGGCTGCGGCCTGCCCGTGCCGCGCCGTGCGGAGCGCACCCGCAGTGGCGCGGAGGCCCGCACGGCCGTGCGCGCCGCCCTGCGCATCCCGGTCGAGGAGGGCGACGAGCGGCACCGCCCCGCGCGCCGCTCGGAGCCGATCGTGCTGGCCTCCGGCAACCTCGGCCTGGTCTCCTTCCCGGACGTCACGCACCGCATGAGCAAGGAGGAGATCGACGCCCGCCACCCCGCCCTGCTGCCGACCCTCGCCAACCACCCCGGCATCGGCTTCCTGCTGGTCCGCAGCGACCGGCACGGCGGTGTCGTCCTCGGCGCGTACGGGGCGCAGATCCCGCTGGCCGACCTCGACGAGGACCCCGGCCCGCTCGCCCCGTTCGGCCCGGGCGCCGTCGAAGCGGTCCGCCGCACGCACACCTTCCCGCACACCGCCGACATCATGGTGAACTCCTTCCACGACCCGGCCGACGGCGAAGTCCTCGCCTTCGAGGAGCAGATCGGCTCCCACGGCGGGCTCGGCGGCGCCCAGGGCAAGCCGTTCCTGCTGTCGCCGCTCGCCCTGTCCGCGCCGGTGGCGGACGGGGAGCAACTCGTCGGCGCCGAGCACGTCCACCGCGTCCTGGACCGCTGGCTGCGCGAGTCGAACGGACCGCAGGTGCCGCTGGAGCCGAGCGAGGAGCGCGCCGCCTGACATGCGGCTGCGTTCCCGAGCGAGGAGCGCGCCGCCCTGAAATTCGGCTGCGTTCGCGCAGCCGTCCTCCCACACTGGTGGGGCTCGTCCTCTCCCTACCTCCCGAGGAGCCCCTGCCTTGCAGGCAGCCGTCACCGTCACGCCCGCCCGCCTCCCCGACCTGCTGCTCGGCCTCGCCACCGTGCGGCCCGTCTTCGTCTGGGGCGCCCCCGGCATCGGGAAGTCCTCCCTGGTGCGGAACTTCGCCGAGTCGCTGGGCCTGGAGTGCGTGAGCCTGCTGGGTACCCAGCTCGCCCCCGAGGACCTCATCGGCGTGCCGCAGATCCGCGACGGCCGCTCGGTGTTCTGCCCGCCCGAGGCGATCGCCCGGGACGAGCCCTACTGCCTGTTCCTGGACGAGCTCAACGCGGCCACACCGGACGTGCAGAAGGCGTTCTACTCGCTGATCCTGGACCGCCGCATCGGGACCTACGAGCTGCCCAAGGGCTCCATCGTCGTCGGCGCAGGCAACCGCGCCACCGACAACGCCCTCGCCCGGCCCATCGCCTCCGCGCTGGTCAACCGGCTCACCCACGTGCACCTGGAGGCCTCCCCGAAGGACTGGCTGACCTGGGCCGGGAACAACGGCATCCACCCGTGGATCACGGACCACCTCGCCGACCGGCCCGACCACCTGTGGTCCACGCCGCCCAAGACGGAGGAGCCGTTCTCCACGCCCCGCTCCTGGCACATGCTCTCCGACGCCCTGCACTCCTTCGGCCGCGACCTCGACGAGGAGACGCTGCGGGTGCTCGCGCACGGCACGCTGACGCCCGCGCACGCCCAGGCGTTCTGCGGCTACGTCAAGGTCGTGCGCAGCCGGTACGGCATCGAGGCGATCATCAAGGGCGACGCCCGCTGGCCGAACCGCCCGGAGGACCGCGATCTGCTCTACTACCTCGCCGACTCCTTCCGCGGCCGTCTGGTCAAGGAACTGCCCGTCAGCAAGGAGCACATGTCGGCCAACGGCCGGCAGACCGCCTACCGCGCCAAGTCGCTGCTGGTGCAGCTCGCCGAGATCTCCGTCGAGGTCGCCCAGACCGTCATCGCCTCCGACTCCGACGGCAACCCCGTGCTGCCCTCCTGGTTCCTCGTCGAGGCGGCCCGCGACATGCCCCGGCTGGTGGAGGCGCGGCGGTGAGCCGTGGCCCTGGCAAGGACCGGCGCAGGAAGAAGCGGGACCTCGCGGGCGAGGCGTTCGCCGAGGGCATGCGGCTGATGAAGACCAACCCGGCCCTCGCGGCCGTGGAGTTCGACGTCTGCCGCCAGGAGGAGTGCCCCCTCGCCCCCCGCGACGGGCTGGTGGCCGTCGACTCCGACGGCACCCTGCACGCCCACCCGGACCGGCTCGCCGAGCCCGCCGCCTGGGCCTGGGCGCTCGCCCACGCCGTCCTCCACCTCGGCTTCGGGCACGTCCCCGCGGTCAAGGGCGACCGCGTCCAGCCCGACCGCTTCGACCTCGCCGCCCGCTGCGTCGTCGTCAACCGCTTCCTGCTCGGCTTCACCGTCGGCGAGACCCCCGAGCACCTGCCCGCCTCCTACCCGGACGGCGACGAGGAGTAGCTCGCCGCCCGCTGGCGGCGCGACGGACTGCCCCCGGTGTACGAGCGCTGCGGCACGGCGGGCGACGAACCCGACCAGGTGCTGGTGCCGTGGATCGGCTGGTCCCGGCCGCCCGACTGGCAGCTGGCCTTCGCCACCGCCCTGACCCGGACCGTGTCCGCCGCGATGGACATGGCCGGCGGCCGCCGCGACAGCCTGGACGGCGAGGCACCCCGGCCGCGCCCCTGGCAGCGCGCGCTGAGCTGGTTCATCTCCTCCTACCCGCTGCTCGGCGGCATCGCGGCCGGCATCACGCTCGTCGCCGACGCCGAACTCGCCCGCGCCCACGGCATCGCCGTCGCCGCCGTCGACGCCGAGGCGGCCGAGATCTACATCAACCCCCTGCGCTCCTTCGAGGACGAGGAGTGGCGGTTCGTCCTCGCCCACGAGATGCTGCACGCCGCCCTGCGCCACGGCGACCGCTGCGGCACCCGCGACCCCTACCTCTTCAACGTCGCCTGCGACTACGTGATCAACGGCTGGCTGACCGAGATGGAGGTCGGCACCATGCCCGAGGGGCTGCTGTACGACCCGCAGCTCGCCGGTCTCTCCGCCGAGGAGGTCTACGACCGCATCGCCGGCGACCTGCGCCGCAAGCGCCGTCTGGCCACCCTGCGCGGCAAGGGCGTGGGTGACATCCTCGGCGGCCCGCTCGGCTCACCCCGCGACTACGTCGACCTCGACGCGTTCTACCGCCGCGGCCTCGCCCAGGGCCTGGACCTGCACCAGCGGCAGGAGCGCGGCTTCCTGCCCGGCGCCCTGGTCGAGGAGATCCGGGCGCTGAGCCACCCGCCGCTGCCCTGGGACGCACGCCTGGCCCGCTGGTTCGACGAGTTCGTGCCCCGCCCCGAACCCGTCCGCTCCTACGCCCGCCCCGCGCGGCGCCAGGCGGCCACGCCCGACATCCCGCGCGCCGGACGGTACTTCCCGCCCGAGGAGACCGCCCGCTGCACCTTCGGCGTCGTGCTCGACACCTCGGGCTCCATGGACCGCGTCCTGCTCGGCAAGGCCCTGGGCGCGATCGCCTCCTACGCCGAGGCCCGGGACGTGCCCGCCGCCCGGGTCGTGTTCTGCGACGCGGCCCCGCACGACGCCGGCTACCTGCCCGTCACCGAGATCGCGGGCCGGGTACGGGTGCGCGGCCGCGGCGGCACCGTCCTGCAACCCGGCATCGACCTGCTGCACCGCGCCGAGGACTTCCCGCCCGGCGCGCCCGTCCTGGTCATCACCGACGGCTGGTGCGACACCCTGCGCGTGCGGCGCGAGCACGCGTACCTGATCCCACGCGGGGCACGGCTGCCGTTCACCGCCAGGGGCCCGGTCTTCCGCGTGAGTTGAGCCGTAGTGTGATCGGATGGGGGCAAGGACCCGGCAACGGGCCCCTTGGACCACTGAAGACACATACAGCCGGACATTTTCGAAAGGATGCGTCATGGCAGCCACGCGCTCCGCACACACCGTCTGGGAAGGCAACCTCTTCAAGGGCAACGGTGTCGTCACCTTCGACTCCTCCGGCATCCTCAGCGAGCAGCCGGTCAGCTGGGCGGCCCGCACCGAGGAGCCCGGTGGGAAGACCAGCCCGGAGGAGCTGATCGCCGCAGCCCACTCCAGCTGCTTCTCGATGGCCTTCTCCAACATCCTCGACAAGGCCGGCACCCCGCCGACCAAGCTGGTGACCTCCGCCGACGTCACCTTCCAGCCCGGTGAGGGCATCACCGGCATCCACCTCACCGTCGAGGGCACCGTCCCCGGCATGGACGAGGAGGCCTTCCTCGCCGCCGCCGAGGAGGCCAAGGTCGGCTGCCCGGTCAGCCAGGCCCTCAAGGCCACGCCCATCACGCTGACGGCCAAGCTCGCCTGACCGGCGCCACCCACGTCGCGCGGGCCCGCCCACCGGGCGCGGCCCGCGCGACGTCGTCGGTTCACGCCCCGTGGCCGGGGTATGAACCAGACGCTTTCGAACCGATGGGCGGGAAGGAACGCGATGCTGCCGGGAACGTCCCCGAACGCGACGGTGCTCGACTCCGCCACCCGTGACCGCACCCGCGTCCTGCTGCTGTTCAGCCTCTCCGGCCGGCTGCGCCCCCGGGACACCGCCCTGGGTGCCCTCGTCGACCGCTACGACTACGGCCGCTTCGCCTCCCACCTGATGACCAGCCAGGACGTGCTGCCCGTCCCGGTGCTCGACGAGCAGGTGGCGCCCCGCCGGCTGCGACTGCCGCACGGCGACCACGGCCTCGGTCTCGCGTCCCTGCGGATCCTCGTCGTCACCACCCCGCGCGGCGACGCCACCCTGGTCGTGGACTGCGCCTTCGCCGACGAGACCACGGCCGGCGACCTCGCCGTCTGGCTGGCCACGACCTGCTTCGACCGGGAGCGCATCGAACTCGACGACCGCCCGCTGCTGACGGCACTGTCCGCACAGCTCGGCGGCCGGCCCCTCGCCCTGGGCCAGAACGTGCACCAACTCGTCTTCCCCGGCGGCCGGTTGCAACGGGAGCTGCTCACCGCCGACGAGGCCCGCAAGGCCGTCCTGCTGAACGAGATCGTCTACCGCGGCAGGATGCCCTGGAACCCGGCCACGCCCCACGACCCGAACCTCGCGCCGCACCTGCGCAACCACGGCGCCACCGTGTCCGCCCTCGGCCGCGGCGTCTCCGTCCAGGCCGGCTGGGCCCCGCACGTCGAGAACGGCCTGGTGCTCGTCGCCGTCGGCATGGTCTCCGCCCTGGCCGTGCTCCAGCGCACCCGCCTCGCGGCCTTCGCCATGATGAAGGCCAACGAGCAGGCCCACGCCGACTCGCCCACCGAGATCCGCTCCCTGATCTCCCGCCTCTCCGCGGGCGTCAACGAACTCCAGCTCGACCTGGCCTTCGGCGTCGAGGCCTACGTCGACAGCCTGCTGATCCCCGAGATGATCACCGAGGCCTTCCAGTCCTCCCTGGGCGACGCCCTCGGCATCCGCGACAGCCTGGAGAATTCGGCGCGCATGGTCGAACGCCTCACCTCGGTGATCAGCGCCCGCTCCGCCGCCCTGGACGCCGAACTCGCCGAGCGGGACGACCGCCGCGACCGCACCGTCTCCGGCCTCGTCGCCGCCGCCACCCTGATCGCCCTGCCGCCGACGCTGCTGCTGGCCTTCTTCGGCGTGAACGGCACGAACGTCGACGAGCACCGCTCCATCCTCGACCTGCGCGCCTACGGAACGGCGTACGCGCTGGCCTGGCTGCCCTTCGTCGTCCTCGTCCTGATCGGCTGGGTCCTGCTCAGACGGGTCCGCGCCGGCTCCGGCCCGCTGCTGCCCGCGCCCGACGACGACTTCGTGCCCGTCCCGCCCCCGCGCTCGCCCTCCGGGAGCCGACGACGATGACGCCACACCCCGCCGTCTCCGCCCACCGGGGTGGCTCCGAGCGCGCCGGGCCCGCCACCTGGGAGGCGTACGAGGACGCGCTGGAGTCCGGCGCGGAGTACGTCGAGTTCGACATCCGCCGCACGAAGGACGGTGTTTTCGTCGTCTACCACGACCCCCGGGTCGGCCCCGCCGGTCCGCCGCTGTCGGCGCTCACGCACCCCGAGCTGTGCGAGCGGGCCGGGTACGCGGTGCCGGTGGTGGACGAGGTCATGGCGCTGATCGCCGGGAAGCTCGTGGCCCACCTGGACCTGAAGGAGGTGGGCTACGAGCAGGAGGTGATCGACCGGGCGGTCGCGCTGCTCGGCGAGGACGGGCTCGTCGTGACGACGCTGGAGGACCGTTCCGTCGCCGCCGTCACCCGAACCCACCCCGGGGTGCGCACCGCCCTGTCCCTGGGGCGCGACCGCCGGGAACTGGCCCTGGCCCGGCTGCCCGGGACACGGCTGAGCGAGCTCTTCCCGGCCCGCCGCATCCGCGCCTGCGGGGCCCACGGCGTCGCCGTGCACCAGCGCCTGGCCAGGACGAACGTGCTGCGCGAGGCGACCCGGCACGGCCTGTTCACCATGGTGTGGACCGTCAACGACGACATCCTCATGCGTGCCTTCCTCGCCCACCCGCGCGTCGACGTGCTCGTCACCGACCGGCCCCGGCGCGCCGTGGCGCTCCGCGGACCGATCACCCCCTCGCGGCATTGACAACAGCGCACTCAAGTTTTGTGCTGGAGAGTGTGGAGAGCGCCCTGACGGAAGGGGACGGCGATGGGACGTGCGGTCGGGATCGACCTCGGAACCACGAACTCGGTGGTCGCGGTGCTGGAGGGCGGCGAGCCCACCGTCATCGCCAACGCGGAGGGCGCCAGGACCACGCCCTCGGTCGTGGCGTTCGCCAAGAACGGCGAGGTGCTGGTGGGCGAGGTCGCCAAGCGGCAGGCCGTGACGAACGTGGAGCGCACCGCCCGCTCGGTCAAGCGGTACATGGGTGACGCGCACTGGCGCTTCCCCGAGCACGGCGACATCGACGGCACCCGCTACCGCGCGCAGGAGCTGTCCGCGCGGGTGCTGCAGAAGCTGAAGCGGGACGCCGAGTCCTACCTCGGCGAGGACGTCACCGACGCGGTGATCACCGTCCCCGCGTACTTCGACGACGCCCAACGGCAGGCGACCAAGGAGGCCGGGGAGATCGCGGGCCTGAAGGTCCTGCGGATCATCAACGAGCCGACGGCCGCGGCGCTGGCGTACGGCCTGGACAAGGAGAACGACCAGACGGTCCTCGTCTTCGACCTCGGCGGCGGCACCTTCGACGTCTCGCTGCTGGAGATGGGCGAGGGCGTCATCGAGGTCAAGGCCACCAACGGCGACACGCACCTCGGCGGCGACGACTGGGACCAGCGGATCGTCGAGTACCTGATCAAGCGCTTCAAGGGCCAGTACGGCGTCGACCTGGGCAAGGACAAGATGGCCGTGCAGCGGCTGCGCGAGGGCGCCGAGAAGGCCAAGATCGAGCTGTCCAGCTCCACCGAGACGACGATCAACCTGCCCTACATCACGGCCTCCGCGGAAGGTCCGCTGCACCTCGACGAGAAGCTCACCCGGGCCCAGTTCCAGGAGCTCACCGCCGACCTGCTCGACCGCTGCAAGACGCCCTTCCACCAGGCGGTCGAGGACGCCGGGGTGAAGCTGTCCGCGATCGACCACGTGATCCTGGTCGGCGGCTCGACCCGGATGCCCGCGGTGACCGACCTCGTGAAGGAACTCACCGGCAAGGACCCCCACAAGGGCGTCAACCCCGACGAGGTCGTGGCCGTCGGCGCCGCGCTCCAGGCGGGCGTCATCCGCGGCGACGTCAAGGACGTGCTGCTGCTCGACGTCACCCCGCTGTCCCTCGGCATCGAGACCAAGGGCGGCATCATGACGAAGCTCATCGAACGCAACACCACGATCCCGACGCGGCGTTCGGAGATCTTCACGACGGCCGCCGACAACCAGCCCTCGGTCGGCATCCAGGTCTACCAGGGCGAACGCGAGATCGCCGCCTACAACAAGAAGCTCGGCGTCTTCGACCTCACCGGCCTCCCGCCGGCGCCGCGCGGCGTCCCGCAGATCGAGGTCGCCTTCGACATCGACGCCAACGGCATCATGCACGTCTCCGCCAAGGACATGGCGACCGGCCGTGAGCAGAAGATGACCGTCACCGGCGGCTCGGCCCTGCCCAAGGACGACATCGACCGCATGATGCGCGAGGCCGAGCAGTACGCCGAGGAGGACCGCAAACGCCGCGAGGCCGCCGAGACCCGCAACCAGGCCGAGCAACTCGTCTACCAGACCGAGAAGTTCCTCCGCGACAACGCCGACAAGGTCCCGGCCGACACCAGGTCGGAGGTCGAGTCGGCCGTCGCCGACCTCAAGGCGCAACTCGACCGGCAGGCCGACACCGCCGCCCTGCGCACCGGCGTCGAGAAGCTCGCCTCGGTCAGCCAGAAGATGGGCCAGGCGATGTACGCCCAGGCCCAGCAGACCCCGGCCGAGGAACCCTCCGGCACCCCGCGGGACGAGGAGGGCGTGGTCGACGCGGAGATCGTGGACGACGAGAAGGACCAGCGGGACGAGAAGGGCGGCGCCGCCTAACGCCCCGGGCCGCCGGGCGGCAGTGTCGCGCACACCGCGTCCAGGACGGTGGCGTACGGCGTGCCGAAGTCGGTGAGGCGGCAGCGGAGGCGGTCCAGGCCGTCGCGGTGCTCGGTCAGCAGGTCGCCGCTGCCGGTGCGGGCGGCGAACTCCAGGACCGCGGGCAGGAAGTCGGGCGGTTCCTCGCCGGTGGTCTCCAGGCCGTGGGCCCGGTAGAGCTCCTCCGACGGCGCCGGTGCCGCCTCCCGCCAGACGCTCAGGTACAGGCTGTGGTCCTGCCCGGACTCGAAGACCTCGACGTAGTGCGCGGCCAGCTCGCGGGGCGGGGTGACGGCCGCGTGGTCGGCGAACTCCCGTAGCTGCGGGGCGGCTTCGCGTAGCAGCGGCAGCCGGGCGCGGAAGTCGTCGTCGGGGTACATCAGGCACAGCGCGGCCGCCTGGTACAGCACTTCGAATCCGGGCATCGGACCTCCTTCGCGTGCGCTCGCCCGCCTGCACCGTGATGCCGACGCTAGGGGCGGGCCGGGGAGCACACCTGTCGGCGGGGCCCGTACGGGTCAGTACCCGTCCACCGGGTGGGTGTCCCGAAGGCTCAGTAGTGGTCCCGGTACTCCCGCAGCAGCTCCTCCGTGCGCTGTGTGGAGCCCGCCCGGGCCGTCATGTGGTCCAGGACCTCGAGGTGCGCGGAGACCTCCCTGCGGGAGTCCAGGTACAGCGCGCCCGTCAGGTACTCCGTGAACACCATGTCGGGCAGTTCGGGCTCGGCGAAGCGGAACAGCGAGAACGGCGCGTAGGTCCCCGGGTGCGGTCCGTCCTTGAACTCGGCGACCTGCAGCGTGACCCGGTCACGCGCGGCGTACTCCAGCAGCTTGTCCAGCTGGTCGCGCATCACCCGGCCGTCGACGCTCACCGGGCGGCGCAGCACCGTCTCGTCCATGATGACCCACAGATGCGGCGGTTTCGGGCCCTCCAGGAGCCGCTGCCGCTCCATGCGCAGCGAGACGTGCCGCTCCACGGCCTCCGGGCCGGAGTTCCCGATCGTGCCCGCCTCCAGCACCGCACGCGCGTACCCCTCGGTCTGCAGCAGCCCCGGCACGAAGTGCGGCTCGTACGACCGGATGATCCGCGCGGCGCCCTCCAGGCTCACGTACAGGCTGAACCACTCCGGCAGCACGTCGTGGAACCGCTGCCACCAGCCCGGCCGGTTGGCCTCCTCGGCGAGTTCGACGAACGCGGTCACCTCGTGCTCGGGCACGCCGTACGCGGTCAGCAGGATCTGCACGTACGGGATCTTCAGCGCGACGTCGGCGGTCTCCATCCGCCGGACCGTCGCGGGGGCGACGCGCAGCACCCGCGCCGCCTCGTCCCGGCTGAGCCCGGCCGCCTCGCGCAGCTCCTGCAGCCGCTTGCCCAGCACCACCTGGCCCACGGTGGGTGCGGCCCGCCGTTCACTCACGCCACGCCTCCCCAACGTGCCCAAGCCTGCGATCAGTCTGTCACGCCGGGTCGCCGGTATCACAGGCCCCACGGTGAGGAGATCACGGGAAACGGCGCGGCGCCGTTGGCCTTACCCCGCGGGTAATCGACCGGGCGCGGCCGGAACGGGATCGTGAACGTACCGGGTCCCGGGCCGGCGCACTCCGGCCCGGGACCCGGCCCCGACCGCCGCACACACCCGGCGGGCGGGCCCGCGCTCAGGCCCCGGCCGCCACCACGACCCGACGGAGAGTGATGCCCCATGTCCGCGATCCAGCTCGCCGCGCTCGCCCGGACCCCCGAGCCGCAGTCGATGCTGCGCCGCTTCCTGGCCCTGGACGCCGCGGTGACCGGCGGCAACGCGCTCGCCTACCTGGCGTTCTCCGGACCGCTCGGGCGTTTCCTCGGCGTCGACCCGGCCCTGCTGCTCGCCCTGGGCGCGTTCCTCGCGCTCTACGCGACCGGCGTGGGCCTGCTCGCCACCCGCCGCCGGCCGCCCGCGCTCGGCGTGCGGGCCGTCGTCGAGGCCAACCTCGCCTGGAGCGTGCTGAGCCTCGCGGCCCTGGCGCTGTGGCTCTCGCCGAGCACCGCGGGCGCGGTGTGGACGGTGCTCCAGGCGCTGACCGTGGCCGGGTTCGCCGCCCTCCAGTACACGGCCCTGAGGGTGCGTCAGGACAGCAGCGACTGAAGGTACTTGACCGTCGCCGGGTCGGCCGGGAGCAGCGTCTCGATGGCCAGTTCGGCGACGGTCACGTCCATCGGCGTGTTGAACGTGGAGATCGACGAGATGAACGACAGCGTCCGCCCCTCGTGCTCGATCCGCAGCGGCAGCGCGAAGTACGGCACCGGCTCCGCGGGCTCCTCCGCCGGATCCGCCTCGGGCACCGGGTACGCCGCCACCTCCTCGTACAGCGCCCGCAGCGGCTCGGAGCGGTGCAGGGCGATCTGCCGCTCCATCTGCTCCAGCAGGTGACCGCGCCAGGCGCGCAGGTTGCGGATCCGGGGCGCCAGGCCCTGCGGGTGCAGGGCCAGCCGCATCGCGTTCAGCGGCGGCTCCAGCAGAGCGTCGGAGACACCGTCGACCAGCGTCATGATCCCCCGGTTGGCCGCCACCACGTTGTACAGCGCGTCCACCACCAGCGCCGGATACGGCTCGTAGCCGCCGATCAGCCGCTCGATGCCCTCGCGCAGGGCGCCCAGCGCCGGGTCGTCGAGCGGGGTCTCCGGGTAGCGCGGGGCGTAACCGGCCGCCAGCAGCAGCGCGTTGCGCTCCCGTACGGGGACGTCCAGGTGCTCGGCCAGCCGCAGCACCATCTCCTCGCTGGGCCGGGAGCGGCCCGTCTCGATGAAGCTGATGTGCCGGGCCGAGGAGTCGGCGCGCAGGGCCAGCTCCAGCTGGCTGACCCGCCGCTGCTCCCGCCAGGCCCGCAGCAGCGGGCCCACGCCCTGGTCGACGGTGGACGGGTGAGTGGTCATGCCAGGACCGTAGTCGAGAACCGGCCGCGCCGGACAGGCACACCCCTCTGACCAGGGTCTCGGGCGTCCCGCTGTGGCAGGCTGAGAGAACACCGAGGAGACCGGAGCCAGGGAAGGAGCGCAGCCCATGCCCGTCGAACCGCTGTCGCAGAAGGAGATCGAGGACCGGCTGGCCGAGCTGCCGGGCTGGTCGCTCGACGGGGACCGCCTCGCCCGCTCCTACCGGCTCGGCTCGCACTTCGCGGCGACGGCGATGGTCGTGCACATCGCCCAGGTCCAGGAGGAACTGAACCACCACTCCGACCTCACGCTCGGCTACAACACCGTCGCGCTGTCCGTGCACACGCACAGCGCGGGCGGCGCCGTCACGGAGAAGGACTTCGAGCTCGCCCGCAGGGTGGAGGACCTCGCCCCCGGGCACGGGGCACACTGACCGCGTGCTCGACTACGACAAGGAAGCGGAGCGGTACGACGCCTCGCGCGGCGGCGAGCCCCGGGCGGCCGCCGCCGCGGCAGCGGTGCTGGGCCTCGTACCGCCGGACGCGCGCAGCCTGCTCGACGTCGCCTGCGGCACCGGCATCGTGACCCGCAGGCTCGCGGCGGCGCGCGACGGCATGCGCGTCACCGGCGTCGATCTCGCCCCCGCGATGGTCCGGCAGGCCGCCGCCCGGCTGCCCGGCGCCGTCGTGCGGGCCGACAGCCGCAGGCTGCCGTTCCGGGACGGCGAGTTCGACGCCGTGTGCAGCGTGTGGCTGCTGCACCTGGCCGCTGGGCCCGCCGAGGTGCGGGCCATCGTCGGCGAGTGCGCCCGGGTGCTGCGGCCCGGCGGCGTCTACGTCACCACGGTCGACAAGGCCGCCTCCCACAACGTGGGCAGTGACATCGATGTCGTCCTGTCCTCCCGTCCGCCCAGCCCGGTCCGGGACGCGGCGGCGGACGTCGAGCGCCACGCCGCCGCCCACGGACTGGCCCCGGCCGGTCAGGCCCGCTTCACCGGGCACGGCCAGGGCCGCAGTCCGCGCCGCACCGTCGCCGACCTGCGCCGCGGCTGGTTCGTCACCCTCCCGCCCGGCGACGCGCGCGCGGAGGGCTTCGCCCTGGAGCTCGCCCGCCTCCCCGACCAGGACCGGCCGCGCCCCGACCCGGTGTTCAGCCTGCGGGCGTTCCGGAAGGCCGGGTGAACTCCATGCCGCGAACCGGCCGAAGACCGGCGGGAACAGGGTGCCGGTGACGCTGGACGCCCAGTTCAGTCGGTGCGCCGGCGGTGGAGGGCCTCCCAGTCGCCGTGGAAGAAGTCGAAGTCGTGCGCGCTGCTCAAGGGCGGTCTCCTGTGGTTCCTTCGGGCAGGGAATCGGCCAGGTAGGCGTCCAGATCCGGCACTTCGGGGGCGAGCAGGTGCCGCACCCAGGCGTCCCGCTCGTGCAGGACCGGCGGCAGCTCCCAGACGCAGCCGATCCACGGCAGGTCGGGAGTGATGAAACGGGTCGGGTCGCGGTCCGGGCAGCCCAGTACCGGCTGGCCCGCCGCCGCGCCCCGGAAGTGCAGGACGTTGTCCCACACCCAGCTGTACGCGTTGAGGTAGGCGCCGTCGTCGCCGCCCCGGTGCAGGACGACGAAGGTCGCCAGGGGCGTGCCGTCCGGTTCGGGCAGCAGCTCGGGCAGGATCGCGTAGGCCGCCTTCTCGACCTCGGGCTCGATGCCCGCGGGGTCGGCGGTGACGTGGTAGCGCTTGACGCGGCGTCCGGCCACCTCGATCGGTGGGGGCACGGTCAGCAGTTTCTCGCGGAAGGGCATGCCGGGACGCTAGAGGGCGTTCCCTGACATCATGTGTCAGTGAAGTCCAGCCGGCTCGTCTCCCTCCTCCTGCTGCTCCAGACCCGCGGCCGGATGACCGCCGCCCAGCTCGCCGAGGAGCTCGAGGTGTCGGTGCGCACGGTCTACCGGGACGTCGAGGCGCTCGGCGCGGCCGGTGTCCCGCTGTACGGCGACGCGGGGCGCGCCGGGGGCTACCGCCTCCTCGACGGCTACCGCACCCGGCTCACCGGCCTCACCGCGGACGAGGCCGAGGCACTCTTCCTCGCCGGCGCGCCCGGCGCCGCCGCCCAGCTCGGGCTCGGCTCCGTCCTGGCCGCCGCCCAGCTCAAGGTCCGGGCCGCCCTGCCGCCGGAGCTACGCGCCCACGCCGACCGGATCAGCGGCCGCTTCCACCTCGACGCCCCCGGCTGGTACGCCGACGCCGACGAGACGCCGTACCTCCCGGCCGTCGCCGACGCCGTCTGGAACAGCCGGGCCCTGCACGTCCTGTACCGGCGCTGGCGTGAGCCGACCGACGTGGAGCGCCGTCTGGAGCCGTACGGGCTGGTCCTCAAGGCGGGCCGCTGGTACGTCGTCGCGGGCCCCGGCCCGCGCACCTACCGCGTCGACCAGATCCTCCGACTGGACGACGCGGGCGAGGAGTTCACCCGCCCGGACGACTTCGACCTGCCCGGGTACTGGGCCGCGTACCAGCGGGACTTCCACCACCGGCTCCGGCCGGGCCGGGCCGTGGTCCGGCTGGCGCCGGGCGTGGCGCTCACGGGCACGGCCGCTGCGACCGAGGGGCGCCCCGGGGAGGACGGCTGGACCACCGTCACCGTGGCCATCGAGTCCCTCGACCACGCCCACGCCGAGTTCCTGCGCCTGGGCTCCGGCATCGAGGTGCTCGAACCACCCGCACTGCGCGAGAGGATGGCCCGGACCGCGGCCGAACTGGCGCGGAGGTACGGCAACCCCAGCGTCACCGGCGGCAACCTCTGACGGAACCCCCCATCTCCCCAGGAGGTCCGTCAGTGAAGCACCCCCACAGGCACCGCAGACGCCGCCTCATCCTCCCCGTGGCCGTCACCGCGGCGGCCCTGACCGGCGCCGGCCTCACCATGTTCGCCACGCAGGACGCCGCGCGGGCGGCCACCGCACGGCAGGTCGAGAAGCTCGACCGGGGCGTGGTCAGCGTCCACACCGGCAGCGGCAACCTGGTCAGCTGGCGCTGGCTGGGCACCGACCCGAACGACGTGTCGTTCAACGTGTACCGGGCCGGCACGAAGGTCAACTCCACGCCGATCACGGGCTCCACGAACTACTTCCACTCCGGCGCCCCCTCCCACGCCGACTACACGGTCCGCGCGGTCGTGAACGGCACGGAACAGGGCGACTCGGTGCACGCGGTCCAGTTCCGCACCGGCTACAAGGACGTCCCGATCTCGCCCCCGCCCGGCGGCACGACCCCCGACGGGGTCGCGTACACCTACGAGGCCAACGACGCCTCCGTCGGCGACCTCGACGGCGACGGCGCCCTGGACCTGGTGCTGAAGTGGCAGCCCACCAACGCCAAGGACAACTCCCAGTCCGGCTACACCGGCAACACGATCGTCGACGGCATCAAGCTCGACGGCACCCGGCTGTGGCGCATCGACCTGGGCCGCAACATCCGCTCGGGCGCGCACTACACGCAGTTCCAGGTGTACGACTACGACGGCGACGGCAAGGCCGAGGTCGCCATGAAGACCGCCGACGGCACCAGGGACGGCACCGGCGCGGTCATCGGCAGCTCCAGCGCCGACCACCGCAACTCCGGCGGCTATGTGCTCTCCGGGCCCGAGTTCCTGACGATGTTCAACGGCCAGACGGGCAAGGCGATGCAGAGCGTCGACTACGTCCCCGGCCGCGGCACCGTCTCCTCCTGGGGCGACTCCTACGGCAACCGCGTCGACCGCTTCCTCGCGGGAACCGCCTACCTCGACGGCGCCCGCCCCTCCCTGATCATGGCGCGCGGCTACTACACCCGCACCGTGATCGCCGCCTGGGACTGGCGGAACGGCTCCTTCACCCGCCGCTGGACCTTCGACACCACCTCCTCCACCAACAGCGGCAAGGGCTACGACGGCCAGGGCAACCACAGCCTGTCCGTCGCCGACGTCGACAACGACGGCAAGGACGAGATCGTCTACGGCGCCATGACCGTCGACGACAACGGCAGCGGCCTGTGGACCACCCGGCTCGGCCACGGCGACGCCGGCCACGTCGGCGACCTCAACCCCTCCCGCGCGGGCCTGGAGTACTTCAAGGTCTCCGAGGACTCAAGCAAGCCCGGCTCGTGGATGGCCGACGCCCGCACCGGCCAGATCCTCTGGCAGACGGCGTCGGGCTCCGACAACGGCCGTGGCGTCGCCGCCGACATCCACGCCGGCAGCCCCGGCGCCGAGGCCTGGTCCGCCGCCGACACCACCCTCCGCTCGGCCACCGGCGCCTCCCTGGGCCGCGAGCCGTCCAGCATCAACTTCCTGTCCTGGTGGGACGGCGACCCGGTCCGCGAACTCCTCGACGGCACCCGCGTCGACAAGTACGGCACCTCCGGCGACACCCGCCTGCTGACCGGCTCCGGCGTCTCCTCCAACAACGGCACCAAAGCCACCCCGGTCCTCTCCGGCGACATCCTCGGAGACTGGCGCGAGGAGGTCGTCTGGCGCACCAGCAACAACACGGCCCTGCGGATCTACTCCACCCCGCACGAGACGACCTCGAAGATCACCACGCTGCTCCACGACACCCAGTACCGCACGGCCCTGGCCTGGCAGAACACCGCCTACAACCAGCCCCCGCACCCGAGCTTCTTCCTCGGCAACGGCATGGCCGCCGCTCCGCGGCCGACCGTCTACACCCCGTGACACCGGTGGGTGCGCCGCCTTCCAGGACGGCGCACCCACCCCGCGTCAGCCACAGGTCCGGTCACCCAGCTTGAACGCGGTCGGTTTCGTGTTCGTCCCCGACGCGTTCGCCGTGAAGCCGAAGCTCACCGACGCACCCGCCGCCACCGTGCCGTTCCATCCGACGTTCTTCGCCGTCACCGTCGCACCCGACTGCGTCGCCTCGGCGTTCCACGCCTGGGTGAGCTTTTGTCCGTCGGCGAAGGCCCAGTTCAGGGACCAGCCGTTCCAGGGGCCGGTACCCGTGTTGGTGAGCTGGACGTCCGCCTGGAAGCCGCCCGACCACTGGCCGGTGACCTTGTACGTCACCTTGCAGGCGCCGACCGGGTCGGGGCCGGGCCCGGGGCCCGTGGTGCCGCCGTCGGAGCTGTCGCCGTAGATCACGCCACGGCCGTTCGTCGAGACGTAGACACGGCCGTAGACCCGCGGGTCACCGGTGATCGCGGCGCCCGTCCAGCCCCACTGGTGGGCGTCGTCGTTGACGCGGGTCCAGCTCGCGCCCTTGTCCGTGGAGCGGAAGATGCCGCGCACGCCGCCGATCTTGGCGCTGGTGTAGAGCGTCTGGTAGGAGGCGCCGGGCGCCGCCTTGCCGAAGCCGACGGTGTCGGCCTGCTCGACGTTCGAGAGCTTAGTGAAGCTCGTGCCGCCGTCCGTGGAGTGCCACAGGCCGTACGCGCCGTCCGGGGCACCGCCCGCGAGCCAGATGTCGCCCTTCCCGCCGGGCAGGGCCTTGAAGCGGACGCTGTCGCCGCCCGGCAGGCCGGTGGCCGGGGACTCCTTGAACGTGGCCCCGCCGTCCGTGCTGACGTAGAACTTCCCGGACTTGAAGCCGTAGAACGTCTTCGGATCGACGCGGTCCGACTCGACGACCGCTCCGGCGGGGATCCCCGCGGACGCCTGCCACGAGGTGCCGAAGCCCGCCGTGTGGTGCACGCCGGCGCCCTCGGGGCTCCACACGAACCGGCTGCCGTCCGCGGCCGCCGCGACCGTGCCGCCGCCGCTGACGCCCGAGGGGTCGGTGCCCGCGAACCAGTTGGCGCCGTTGTCCGTGGAGAACGCGATGTGCGGACCCGAGTCCAGGTTGCCCACCCGGACGACCGTGTTCGGGTTCGACTCGGCGAAGTCCAGGCTCGTGGTCGTCGTGAAGTTCGGCTGCGTGAACATCATCGACGGGACCTTCGTCAGATCCGTGTGCCGGAAGCCGCCGACGTCCCCCAGCGCGCTCAGCAGCGGAGCGCCCGACGGGGGAGAGGCGAGGTCGTTGACCGCCGTCTCCTCCAGGCCCTGGACCATCGGCTTGACGGTGAACTTGCCGCCGCTGTCCCAGTTCCCGAGGTTCTCCGTGCCGTAGATCGTCGCGCCCGTCCCGTACATCATGCGGTCGGAGTTGAACGGGTCGATCTCCAGCGCCTCGGTCATCCACCCGAGCTTCGGCGTCTGCTCGGGCGGTTGCGGGTTCGCGCCCCAGGTCAGCCACGGCGACGACGAGACGTCCATCGTGTAGCGGTTCTCGCGGTCGGGGTACGACGTGTAGTCCCACGCCTTGGTCCAGGTGGCGCCGCTGTCCGTGGAGCGGAAGATCTGCGTGTCCGGCCACCAGGCGCTGTACGCGGTCGCCATGATCGTGCCCGGCTTCTGCCGGTCCACGGTCAGCCCGCTGAAGCCGTAGAACGTGTCCGCCTCCGCCACGGGGCTGATGTTCGTCCACGTGCCCGTGCCGGTCGCGTACCGCCACAGCTGGCCCTTGCCGCCGTCGTACGGGCCGCCCTTGTCGCTGTACGCCAGGTACAGGTAGCCGTTCTTCGCGTCCAGGACGCCCTTGTGGGCGAGGTGTCCGGTCGGCTGTCCGGCCAGCCGCTGCCAGGTCGCGCCCGCGTCCGTCGACCGGTATACCGCGTTGTCCTTGTCGGCGACCCCGACGTAGATCGTCTTCGTGGCGTTCCCGGCCGTGCCCGTGGACTCGTCGAAGGTGACCCAGACGATGCCCTGGTTGTCGGAGGCGTAGCCGGACGTGTCGCTCAGGTCCTGCACGTAGTTGCCCACGTTCGGGAAGTTCGCCACCTGCGACCAGGTGACCCCCGAGTCCGTCGACCGCCACAGCCCCTTGCCGCTGGGCGCGCCCAGGTACAGCACGCTGTTGCGGTGCGGGTCGACGGCCAGCCGCTCGCCCATGCCCCGCCCCGGCATGTTGCCGCCCAGCTTGAACGGCAGGTTCGTCTTCTGCCAGCTCGCGCCCCGGTTCGAGGAGCGCATGATCGCACCGTTCTTCGGATCCCAGCTGTTGGTGTACGTCCCGACCGCCGCGTACACCCGGTTCGGATCGACGGAGTCGGACGCGATGCTGACGACGCCCGTGTGCCCCCAGTCGTCCCAGCCGACCGAGTCCAGCAGCGGCGTCCAGGTCTTCGACGCCTCCTGCCAGCGGTAGGCGCCGCCGATGTCGGTGCGGGCGTAGGCCAGGTTCTTCTCGGAGCGGTTGAAGACGATCCCGGGGACGAAGCCGCCCCCGTCGATCCGGGCGTTCTTCCAGGTGTAGGTGTCGGCGGCGAGCTTCGGCGCCGGCGGGTCGGCGGCCAGGGCGCCGGGGGCGCCCGACAGCAGCCCGGCCGCGAGCGCGAGCACGGCCGTGAGGACACGGGTTCTTCGCACGGTGGGGTTCCTTCCGTGGGAGGGGGAACGTGCGAGAGCCGGGCGGCCCCAGTGCGGGTGGAGCCGCCCGGCCGTGGCCCCGCGTCAGGTGCGGGGCCATGTACGCCGAGCTTCGGACGCACCTCTTGCTTTCAGGGGCGCGGGGCTGCATCGATGTGCGGCTCCGCCGCGTGTGCGCGACCAGCCACAACGGACCCGCAGCCGAAATCCCGCGCCCCCCGTGGAGCGCCCGGCGGGGGCTATTCGAGAAGCTCCGCGTACGAGCCCATGGCCAGTGCGATGTCCGCCTGGGCCCAGAACCGGTGGTACGTGAACGACGGGACGGCCCCACCCGCGAGATAACTCTCGATCTTCGACCACGCGGGATCGTCCTCGTAGAAGGACCGGATCGAGTCGAACGTCGACGACGAGTTGATCGCGTCACCGTTCGGCATCGTGCCCGTCCACCCATTCGGGATGTACACCGGGTCGTCGAACCGGTTGTAGTCGGCCCGGTTCTCCGGAACGGCGATGCCGAGATCGGTCTGGTGGTTCGCCCACATCCCGTCCAGCAGCTTCTTCGCCGCCGCCGCGGCCTCCGTGTCACCGGAGCGGTCCGCGTAGTACGTCAGTGTCTTGGCGTACGCGGCCGCCACACCGACATCGTTGGTGTAGTCGGCGACGGTGACGTGCAGCCCGCTGTTGGAGCCGGGGTTCGACGCGTTCCAGGTGTCGGGCTGGCCCGACCACTGCAGCGTCGACGGGATGCGGAACGTGCCGTCCGGGTTGAACGTGGTCTTGGACAGCGCCCAGTCGACCCACTTGTCCAGGACCGCCTTGGCCTGCGCGTTCCCCGTCTGCTGGTACAGCTCGGCGACCCGCTCCATGGACCACGCCTGGAAGCCGAACCACTGGTTGGACGGCGGGTCGTGGTACACGGGCTTCTCGTCGTAGTACATGCCGTAGAACGTCGACTTGCCCGAAGGCGGGGTCGCGTACCGGCCCGCCCAGCTGTTGGTCGCGCCGCCCGCGATGGCACCCTCGTTCGACTGCAGCCAGCGGTAGAACTCCAGCTGCCGGTCCATCGACTTGGCCCAGTCCGCCGCGCCCGTCGCCGACTTCGGCTTCAGCGGGGCGTAGTTGGCCAGCGCGTACGCGGCCAGCGGGTTCTGGTAGCCGCCGTGGGCGTGGCTGGAGCCGATGCGCCAGGCCCAGCCGGCGTTGGTGTCGGTGGCGCCGCCCCAGGCGTAGTACCAGGACATCAGGTAGAACGAGGCGTCCTTGCCGGTGCCCGCCGGGCAGGTCGAGGGACCGACGCAGTTGCCGACCTTCTTGAAGTACTTGTCGAACATCGAGTAGCGCAGGTAGTCGCCCATCTTGGCCGCCTTGGCGACCGTCGCGGAGACCTGCCCGCCCTTGCCCTGCTCCTTCGCCCACAGGTCCGCCCAGTAGGCCGCCTGCACCGCCCGCGCGTCGGCGTCCGGCGCGTTGGTGAACTTCCACTGCTTGGCGTAGGAGGCGTCACCGGTGAACAGGTCCAGGTAGCCGTTCTTGCCGCCGTACTTGAAGGCGTCACAGGTCGGCTGCGGCACCGTCTCCCACACCGACTCCTGCGCGCCGCGCTGGAAGGTGTTGATGTACGACGGGCCGGTGTCGGTCGGGCCCGCCTCGCACTTGCCGGGCGCGTTGCCGTAGCCGTACACGTTGTCGACGTCCTGGAGCCAGTGCATGCCGTAGACGTCGTCCGTGCCGTACGCGCTCTTCAGCTCGGCCGCGATCGGGTCCTGGCCGACCGAGACTCCGGAGTCGAGCTTGGCCGGGTACTCGTTCGGCGTGTCCAGCTCGGGCGCGTAGGTCGCCGGCTTGGACGGGTTGTAGAAGGAGTTGGTCGGCTGGTCGGCCTTGGTGGGGATCATGTACTTCTCCATGAGTTCCCACGCGCCGTTGAACTTCGACCAGTCGCCCGTCACCTTGCCGTACATGGCCTGGAGCCACAGGAGGTAGCTGTACGCCTCCGACGTGGTCTCGTGGCCGTGGTCCGGCGCCTCGACGATCAGCGTCTCGACCGAGTGGTACGGGATGCCCTCGGGGGAGAAGTAGCCGTTCGCCGGGTTGGTGATCTTCCCGTAGAGCTCCAGGAAGCGGGCGTCGTACGCCTTGGCCGCCGCCAGCTGCGTCACGGTGACCGCGGCCTTGGAGTGACCCGCGGCCGTCGACTCGAAGACGGCCGAACCGGTGCCGGTGGAGGCGGCGGTGACGGTCACCTTCTGCGCGGTGTTCCAGTTCTGCGGGGTGAAGGTGAGCGAGGCGCCCGCCGTGACCGACAGGTTGGCGTTGCCGCTCGCGCGGGCCGACGTCACCGTCACGTTGGACGCGGGCTGCTTCGACAGCTTCACCTCGTAGGTGCCCGACTTGCCCGACTGCACGCCCAGTTGAAGCGGCGAGGCCACGACGGTGGGGCCGGAGGAGACCGTGATGCCGACCGGGGTGGAGTTCGCGGAGGCGCCCATGCTGTCGTACGCCTTCGCCACCAGGGAATGGCTGCCCACGGTCAAGTTGGAGACCGAGAGCGCGTAGGGCGCGCTGGTGTCCGTGCCGAGCAGCGTGGTGTCGTCGTAGAACTCGACCTTGCTGATCGTGGCGTTGTCCGCGGCGGCCGCGGTGGCCGCCAGCGGGACCGCCTCGCCCTGGGTGTAGACGGCGCCGGCGGCCGGGCTGGTCAGCACGGCGATCGGCGGCTGGTGCGCGCCGGTGCAGGGAGTGCCGTTGACCGCGAAGGACGTCGGCGCGGCGTTGCTGCCGCTGTAGGAGAACTGGGCGCCGGTGGAGACGGCGGCGCCCGCGGCGACCCGGGCGTTGTGCGCGGCGTTCTTCACGGTGATGTTCTGGCCGGACTGCGACCAGGTGCCGTTCCAGCCGTTGCCCAGCCTCTGGTTGCCGGAGTAGGCGTAGGTCAGCGTCCAGCCGTCGATGACGTCCGTGCCGCGGTTGGTGAGGGTCAGGTCCACCGTGAAACCTGAACCCCAGTCGTTCGTCTTGTAGTCGACACTGCACTGGAGTGCCGCCGCCTGCGCGGGAGTGGTCCCTGAGGAGAGCATCGTCAACGGAAGCGCGAGAGCTGCGAGCGCGGCGGTCCACAGGCGCCGCACGGCTCCGCGTCTCCGGGGTGGGGGATGCATGGTGCTGGTTCCTCCTTGCGGCTCGGAGAAGTCAAGGCTTGAACCAGTGGGAGCGCTCCCATAGTGAGGACGGGTGTGGTATCGGTCAAGGTCCTTGAAGAGTCGAAAAGATTCGACGCCGTGTGGTGAGCGAAAGTCAGTGACTCCCCTGTTCTTTGCCGACACTTGGCGCTACCTTCCTTGACACCAGTGGGAGCGATTCCATCAGTCGGCGCGTCCGTCACGACGGGCCCGGCCTGCCAGGAGTCGCTCATGCGACACCCCTCGCGTTCAGTACTTTGAGCCGCCGCCCTCGCGGTCGTCCCCGGCTGCGCGAGTGCCGGTGCCGGGTTCCTCATGTCCTTGTCGGAGCGCGCCCTGAACGGCTGACACCCCCACCACCGAAAGGGAAACCCGCACTCATGAGCCGTACGAGAACAGCGTTACTGGCCGCCATGGCCCTGGTCGCCGGCGCCACCGGCACGGCGTTCGCCGCCGACCCGGGCGGCGCGGGCACGGCCGCCGTCCCCTGCACCGTCGACTACAAGATCCAGAACCAGTGGAGCACCGGCTTCACCGCCGCCGTGACCCTCACCAACAACAGCGCCGCCAAGTCCTCCTGGTCGCTGAAGTGGTCCTACGCCGGCAACCAGAAGGTCACCAGCGGCTGGAACGCCAGGATCAGCCAGAGCGGCACCGACGTCACCGCGGCCAACGAGAACTACAACGCCCAGCTCGCCACCGGCGCTTCGGTCAGCTTCGGCTTCCAGGGCAGCTACAGCGGCAGCAACGCGATCCCGGCCACCTTCACCCTCGACGGCGTCACCTGCAACGTCGACGACGGCAGCACCGGCCCGACGGATCCGCCGGGCCCCGGCGGCCCCGCCAACCGGGTCGACAACCCCTACAGCGGCGCCAAGGTCTACGTGAACCCGGAGTGGTCCGCGAACGCCGCCGCCGAGCCCGGCGGCAGCCGCGTCGCCAACCAGCCGACCGGTGTCTGGCTGGACCGCACGGCGGCGATCAACGGGGCCGGCGGCAAGATGGGCCTGCGCGCCCACCTCGACGAGGCGCTGCGCCAGAAGGGCTCCGGCGAACTCGTCGTCCAGCTCGTCATCTACAACCTGCCCGGCCGGGACTGCTCCGCCCTCGCCTCCAACGGCGAGCTGAAGGCCGACGAGATCGGCCGCTACAAGACCGAGTACATCGACCCGATCAAGGCCATCCTCGCCGACCCGAAGTACGCCTCACTGCGGATCGTCACCACGGTCGAGATCGACTCCCTGCCGAACCTCGTCACCAACACCGGAAGCCGCCCGACGGCCGTCCCGCAGTGCGACGTGATGAAGGCCAACGGCAACTACGTCAAGGGCGTCGGCTACGCGCTGAACAAGCTCGGCGACGTGCCGAACGTCTACAACTACGTCGACGCCGGCCACCACGGCTGGATCGGCTGGGACGACAACTTCGGTGCCTCCGCGACCGTGTTCAAGGAGGCGGCCACCGCCGAGGGCGCGACCGTCAACGACGTCCACGGCTTCATCACCAACACGGCGAACTACAGCGCCCTGAAGGAGAACAACTTCTCCATCACCGACAACGTGGCCGGCAAGTCCGTCCGCGAGTCGAAGTGGGTCGACTGGAACCGCTACGTCGACGAACTGTCCTTCGCCCAGGCCATGCGCAACCAGCTCGTGTCGATCGGCTTCCCGTCCGGCATCGGCATGCTGATCGACACCTCCCGCAACGGCTGGGGCGGCGCCGCCCGGCCCACCGGGCCCGGCGCGCAGACCTCCGTCGACACCTACGTTGACGGCGGACGTTACGACCGCCGCATCCACCCCGGCAACTGGTGCAACCAGGCCGGAGCCGGCCTCGGCGAGCGCCCGCAGGCCAACCCGGCGCCCGGGATCGACGCCTACGTGTGGATGAAGCCGCCGGGCGAGTCCGACGGGGCGAGCAAGGAGATCCCGAACAACGAGGGCAAGGGCTTCGACCGCATGTGCGACCCCACCTACACGGGCAACCCGCGCAACAACTACAACATGTCCGGTGCGCTGCCGGACGCGCCGATCTCCGGGCAATGGTTCTCCGCCCAGTTCCGGCAGCTGATGCAGAACGCGTACCCGCCGCTGTCGTGACCGGCTGACGTCCCGTCCCCACGGGTCCGCCGGGGCCTCGGCCCCGGCGGATCGGCGCGCTCTTTTTGCGGGAGCGGCAACAGCGGTGGCCTTCTCGCGGTGCGTCGGCGCAGGCTGACGGCATCCGAGCGAGAGGCTGACCACCATGGCGCACGACCACCACGAGCAGAACCACGACCACGAAGCCCATGGGCACGACCACGGACACGGTCAGAGGCAGGGGCAGGGCCACCACCACGACCACACGGACATCGACTGGGCCGAGATGGGCCCGATGCTGGAGTCCTCGGCGGAACTGTTCTCGTCCCTGTACGAGCGGGCCCTGGGCTGGCTGGCGCAGGAGGTGACCGAGCCGGGACTGATCGTCGACGCGGGCAGCGGACCGGGCGTCGTGTCGTGCCTGTTCGCCGAGACGTTCCCCGGCGCGCGGATCGTGGCGGTGGACGGGTCCGAGCCGCTGCTGGAACGGGCCAGAGCGCGCGCCGAGCGGCAGGGGGTGGCCGACCGCTTCAGCACGATCACCGGTGAACTCCCGGACGTACTCGACGAATTGGACTACCCCGCAGACCTGCTCTGGGCCAGCCGCAGCCTGCACCACCTCGGCGACCAGCGGGCCGCGCTCGCCGCCTTCGCGGCACGGCTCGCGCCCGGCGGCACCCTGGCCCTGATGGAGGGCGGACTGCCCCCGCGGTTCCTGCCGCGTGACATCGGCATCGGCCGGCCCGGCCTCCAGGCGCGCATCGACGCGGTGGAGGCGGAGTGGTTCACGCAGATGCGCACCGGCCTGCCGGGCCATGTCGCGGTGACGGAGGACTGGCCGGCCCTGCTGGCCGCCGCGGGCCTGAAGCACACCAGGACGCACACGTTCCTCCTGGACCTGCCCGCACCCGCCTCGGAGCGGGCGCGCGCCTATGTGATCGCCTCCCTGTCGCACCTGCGGGAGAGGATCACGGACGGCCTCGACGCCGAGGATCTGGCGACCCTGGACCGCCTCCTCGACCCCGACGACGCGGCGAGCCTGCACCGCCGTCCGGACGTGTTCGTCCTGGAGGCCCACACCGTGCACACGGCGGTCCGGCCGGTCTGACCCCGGGGCCTTGACTTCGAGAGCGCTTCAACTGATGGACTCCCCGGCATCGCAGTTCCGACCGCACACACAGGGGGAAGCCATGTCCGAGTCCCAGGTCGCGCTCATCACCGGCGGCGGCAGCGGCATCGGTGCCGCCGTCGCACGGCGGTTGCTGGAGGCCGGGTACCGGGTCGCCGTCACGGGGCGGGGGGAGGAGCGGCTGCGCGCCTTCGCCGAGGAACTGGGGCGGCCCGACGGGCTGTTGACGATCACCGGCGACACCGCCGTGTACGAGGACGTCCGGTCGGCGGTCGACGCCACCCTCAAGGCCTTCGGCCGGCTGGACACGGTCGTCGCCAACGCCGGTTCCGCCACCCACGACACGGTCGCGGAGGGCGACCCGGCCGGCTGGACCGACATGGTGCTGACCAACGTCCTCGGCCCGGCCCTGCTCATCAGGGCGTCGATCGACGCCCTGAAGGAGACACGCGGCCGGATCGTGCTCGTCGGGAGCGTCGCCGGGTTCGTGCACGGGCCCGGCAACCTCTACGGAGCCACGAAGTGGGCGGTGACCGGACTCGCCGAGAACACCCGGCGGCAGGTCACCGAGTGGGGCGTGGGCGTCACCCTGGTCGCGCCCGGCCGCACGGAGACCCCCTTCTGGGACTCCTACGGCAGCCTCCCGCCCGGCCATCTCCTCACGCCCGGTCAGATCGCCGACTCGGTCGTCTGGGCGATGCGCCGGCCGGCCGGGGTCGACGTCAACACGGTGGTCGTACGGCCGGTGGGACAGCCGGTCTGAGAGGGCGGACACGGCAGCGCCCCGGTTCCGGCCGCTCAGGGGGCGTCGGAACCGGGGCGCTGCCGGTGCGGCTCAGGAGCCGTTGAACGTCGCCGGGTCCGGGCCCAGGCGCCGGTCCTCGTTCAGGGCGCTGATCGCCGCCAGGTCCTCGGTGTCCAGGCTGAAGTCGAAGACCTCGATGTTCTCCTTGATCCGCGCCGGCGTCACGGACTTCGGGATCACCACGTTGCCCAGCTGGATGTGCCAGCGCAGCACGACCTGCGCGGGCGTGCGGTTGTGCTTCTGGGCGATGGCCACGATCGCCGGGACCTCCAGCAGGCCCTTGCCCTGGCCGAGCGGCGACCAGGCCTCCGTGGCGATGCCCTGCTCCGCGTGGTACTCGCGGGCGGCGTGCTGCTGGAGGTGGGGGTGCAGCTCGATCTGGTTCACCGCCGGGATGACCGACGTCTCGCCGATCAGCTTCTCCAGGTGCTCGGGCAGGAAGTTGGAGACACCGATGGCCCGGATCCGGCCGTCGGCGTGCAGCTTCTCGAACGCCTTGTACGTGTCCACGTAGGTGCCCTTGTCGGGCATCGGCCAGTGGATCAGGTACAGGTCGACGAAGTCCAGGCCGAGCTTCTCCAGCGATGTGTCGAAGGCGCGCAGCGTGGAGTCGTACCCCTGGTCGGCGTTCCACAGCTTCGTGGTGACGAAGAGCTCCTCGCGCGGGAGGCCGGAGGCGGCGATGGCCTTTCCGGTGCCCTCCTCGTTGCCGTAGATCGCCGCGGTGTCGATGCTGCGGTACCCGGCCTCCAGCGCCGTCGCGACCGCCGACTCCGCCTCGTCGTCCGGCACCTGCCAGACACCGAAGCCCAGCTGGGGCATCTCGACGCCGTTGTTCAGGATGATCGGGGGGACCTTGCTCACGAGCTCTCGATCCTTCGGTTTGTGGTCAGGGTGTCCTCCCATCGTCAACGATCACGAGTCGTGATGCATTCCGGACGGGAGAATTCAGAAGCGACACCTGCCCCGCGGGGCGGATGTCACGCCCGGTACAGCGCCTCGACCTCGTTCTCGTACGCCTTTTCGATCGCCTTCCGCTTCAGCTTCAGCGACGGGGTCAGCAGCCCGTGCTCCTCCGTGAACGGCTGGGCCAGGATGCGGAAGGTGCGGATCGACTCGGCCTGGGAGACGAGGGTGTTGGCGGCGACCACCGCGCGGCGCACCTCCGTCTCCAGATCCGCGTCGCGCACCAGTTGCGCCGGGGACATCGGCGGCTTGTTGCGCATCGTCAGCCAGTGCTCCACGGCCTCCTGGTCGAGCGTCACCAGCGCGGCGATGTACGGGCGGTCGTTGCCGACGACGATGCACTGGTTGACCAGCGGGTGGTCCCGGACGCGTTCCTCCAGCACACCGGGCGAAACACTCTTGCCGCCCGATGTGACCAGGATCTCCTTTTTGCGGCCCGTGATGGTGAGGTAGCCGTCCTCGTCGAGCGAGCCGAGGTCGCCGGTGGCGAGCCAGCCGTCGTGCAGGGTCTCGTCCGTGGCCTTGGGGTTGTTGAGGTAGCCCTGGAAGACGTTGTCGCCGTGCAGCCAGATCTCGCCGTCGTCCGCGATGTGCACCGTCATGCCCGGGATGGGCTGCCCCACCGTGCCGAAGCGGGTGCGTCCGGGCGGGTTGGCGGTGGCGGCGGCGGTGCACTCGGTCAGGCCGTAGCCCTCGTAGATGTGCACGCCCGCCCCGGCGAAGAACAGCCCCAGCCGCCGGTCCATCGCCGAGCCGCCGGACATGGCGTGCTTGATGCGGCCGCCCATCGCGGCGCGGATCTTGGAGTAGACGAGCTTGTCGAACAGCTGGTGCTGCATGCGCAGCCCGGCGGACGGGCCGGGGCCGACGCCCCAGGCCTTCGCCTCCATCGCGTCCGCGTACCTGATGGCGATGTCGACGGCCTTCTCGAAGGGGCCGGAGCGGCCCTCCTTCTCGGCCTTGCGGCGGGCCGCGTTGAACACCTTCTCGAAGATGTACGGCACGGCCAGGAAGAACGTCGGTTTGAACGCCGCCAGGTCCGGCAGCAGGGCCGCCGCGTTCAGCTGCGGCTGGTGGCCGAACTTCACCTTGCCGCGGATCCCGGCGACCTGCACCATCCGCCCGAAGACGTGGGCGAGCGGCAGGAACAGCAGGGTCGCCGCCTCGTCGCCCCGCTTGGAGTGGAACACCGGCTCCCAGCGCTCGATGACGGTGTCCGCCTCGAACATGAAGTTGCCGTGCGTGATGACGCAGCCCTTGGGCCGGCCGGTGGTGCCCGAGGTGTAGATGATCGTGGCGACGGAGTCGGGCGTGACGGCCTGCCGGTGGCGGTGCACCACCTCGTCGCCCAGGTGGGCGCCCGCGTCGTACAGCTCGTGCACGGCGCCGGAGTCCAGCTGCCACAGGCGGCGCAGCTGCGGCAGCCGGTCGATGACGGTGGCGATCGTCATCGCGTGGTCCTCGTGCTCCACGACCGCGGCCGTCACCTCGGCGTCGTACAGCATCCAGAAGCACTGCTCGGCCGAGGAGGTCGGGTAGACCGGCACCACCTGGGCGCCGATGGTCCACAGGGCGTAGTCGAACAGCGTCCACTCGTAGCGCGTGCGGGACATGATCGCGACCCGGTCGCCGAACCGGATGCCGCTCGCCAGCAGGCCCTTGGCCAGGGCGAGCACCTCGTCGCGGAACTCGGCGCTGGTGACGTCCCGCCACTGGCCGGAGTCGTCCTTGCGGCCCAGCGCGATGCGCAGCGGGTCCTCCTGGGCATGCTGGAATACCACGTCGGCCAGACCGCCCACCGGAGGTGCCAACGCCAACGGAGGGTTGGTGAACTCGCGCAAACCCCGCTCCCCGCTCCTCAGCGCTTTTGTTGAGTGACGCTCCGCACAGCGCCGTGAAAGCTACCCCAAGCAACCACTGCGCGGGAGGGGGGCGGAGGTGGGCAGCGCTCTCGTCCGTGCTGGTCAACGAGGGAAAATACGCTCACATGGGGAAGGGTCGGACAGAATCCTGACGGTTGCGTAAGTTTCGGTGCCGTAATCTCCACCGAATCTGTACGACTCCAGGAGTCGCACGTCACGCGCCCGAGCGGGTGCCACTTCTCTCAGCGCGGCGGCTGCGGATTCCGTCACTCCGGTTCGTCACAGGCCCTTGCGCCCGCTGCGGTGCAGCCGGTCCCCGCCCGCCAGGAGCGCAGCGGCCAGGGCGTCCGCGGCGCCTTGGGCGGAGGGGCGGCGCCGGCCGTGCACCACGACGAAGTCGACCTGCCCCAGCTCCGGCAGCCCCGCCCGGTCCGGGACCCGGACCAGGCCCGGCGGGATGAGGCCGCGGGAGTGGGCCATCACGCCCAGGCCCGCCCGGGCCGCCGCGACGAGCCCGTTCAGGCTGCCGCTCGTGCACACCACGCGCCACTCGCGGCCCTGCCGCTCCAGCGCCTCCAGGGCGAGCGCGCGGGTGATGCCCGGCGGCGGGTAGACGATGAGCGGCACCGGGCGGTCGGGGTCGAGGCGGAGGCGCTCGGCGCCGATCCACACCAGCCGGTCGTGCCGGACGAGGTCGCCGCGCGGGTCCTCGGGCCGCCGCTTGGCCAGCACGAGGTCCAGCTTCCCGGCGGCCAGCATCTCGTGCAGCGTGCCCGACAGCTCGACCGTCAGCTCCAGGTCGACCTCCGGGTGCTCGTGCCGGAAGCCCTCCAGGATCTCCGGCAGTCGCGTCAGCACGAAGTCCTCCGAGGCGCCGAAGCGCAGTCGGCCGCGCAGCCGGGTGCCCGTGAAGAACGCCGCCGCCTGCTCGTGCACCTCCAGGATCCGTCGCGCGAACCCGAGCATGGCCTCGCCGTCCTCGGTCAGCTCCACCGAGTGCGTGTCCCGGCTGAACAGCGTCCGCCCGGTCGCGTCCTCCAGCCGCCGCACGTGCTGGCTGACCGTCGACTGCCGCAGCCCGAGCCGCCGCGCGGCCTGCGTGAAGCTCAGCGTCTGCGCCACCGACAGGAACGTGCGCAGATGGGAGGGGTCGTACATGAACCAAAGCTATCGCGATACGTGATAGCAGTGAGAGCGGTGTACGGGATTCCCGATCGCCGGACGGGGGAGCAGGATGGAAGGGGGCCGTCCCGGCCCCGCGACCGACCGAAGCACCAAGCAAGTGGAGCACCGTGAAACGCCTGCGCTGGCCGAGCCGGCTGCCGATCGACCCCTACATCCTGCTCCTCCTCGGGACAGTCGGAATCGCCGCGCTGATCCCGGCACGCGGAACGGCAGCGGATGTCTCCTCCGGCGCCTCCACGGCCGCGATCGCCTTCCTGTTCTTCCTCTACGGGGCCCGGCTGTCCACCCGGGAGGCACTGGACGGCCTGCGCCACTGGCGGCTCCACGTCACGGTCCTCGCCTGCACCTTCGTGATCTTCCCGCTGCTCGGCCTCGCGGCACGCGGACTCGTGCCGGTGATCCTGACCCACCCCCTCTACCAGGGCCTGCTCTTCCTCACGCTCGTCCCGTCGACCGTGCAGTCGTCGATCGCCTTCACCTCGATGGCCCGCGGCAACGTGCCCGCGGCGATCTGCGCGGGATCCTTCTCCTCCCTCGTCGGCATCATCGCCACCCCCCTGCTCGCGGCCTCCCTGCTCGGCAGCAGCGGCGGGTTCTCGGCCGACTCCCTGCTGGAGATCGTGCTGCAACTGCTCGTGCCGTTCCTTGCCGGACAGCTGCTGCGCCGCTGGATCGGCGGCTTCGTCACCCGCCACAAGAAGGTCCTCGGCCTCGTGGACCGCGGCTCGATCCTCCTGGTCGTCTACACGGCGTTCAGCGAGGGCATGGTCCAGGGCATCTGGCACCAGGTCAGCCCCGCGCGGCTCGGCGGGCTGTTCGCCGTCGAGGCGGTCATCCTCGCCGTGATGCTCCTGCTGACCTGGTACGGCGGCAAGGCGCTGCGCTTCGGGCGGGAGGACCGGATCGCCCTGCAGTTCGCGGGCTCGAAGAAGTCCCTCGCCTCCGGACTGCCCATGGCCAGCGTGCTGTTCGGCCCGCAGGCGGCCCTCGCCGTGCTGCCGCTGATGCTCTTCCACCAGATGCAGCTGATCGTGTGCGCGGTGATCGCCAAGCGGCGTGCGCAGGACCCGGTGGCCGACGTCACCCCGCGGGAGCCAGCCGCAGCGTCACGAACCGCGGTCGGTACAGGGACACGTTCCGGCTGAGCTGGGCGGCGGCGCCCGTCGTCTCCAGCCAGTTGACGTCGTAGCTCAGCACCAGACGCCCGTCGCCGCTCAGCACCGGATGCGTCTGCGGGTTGTAGGCGGCCACCTGGCCCTGCGGCAGCGACGGGCTGAACTCCTTCGCCGGACCGTGCCACGGCCCTTCCGGCGAGCAGGCCCAGTAGGACGCCACGGTGGTCAGGCCCTTCGTGCCCGTGGCCATCGTGAACAGCACGTACGTCCCATCGTCCCGGACGACCGAGAACGCGCTGCCCACCCCCCTGCGCTGCCCGTCCCCGAGCACCGGCCGGGGCCGGGCGCCGGGCACCCACGCCGAGCCGCTCCAGTACCGCCAGGCCGCCGGATCGGCGAGCCGGCCCTCCGGCACCCGCGCCACGTAGGCGTGCGAGGCCGGGCGGGAGGCGGCCTGGCCGTCGTCGCCGCCGTAGACGTACGTCCAGCCGTCCTCCTCGACCAGGGTGGTGCCGAACAGCACGCGCCGGGACGGGTCGGGGACGAGCTGCTGGTCGAGCACCTTGACGATCGACTCCAGGCGCAGCTCGGGCAGGGACAGGGTGGCGACCTCGGTCGCGGTGGGCACGCCGTAGATCCACGGGGAGGGCCCGGCGGTGCGCACCCACAGCAGCACGCGGACGACCTTCTCGGCGGAGCCGGGGGAGCGGGGTTCGACGCGGGCGGCGACCGGCCAGCGCCACTGGTTCGGCGCCGGGTCGGCGAAGAGCGGGGCGGGCAGCGTGGAGTGGAGCCGCCCGTCGCGCATCAGCACGGCCGAGTTGCGCACCAGTGGGGCGGTGGTGTCCCGCCAGGCGTAGGACTCGCCGTGCGGGTTGGGCGGGCCGTACACCCGGCCCAGATAGGTGTCCGAGAACAGCCACAGCACACGGCCGTCCGGCAGCCGGACCGAGTGGGTGCCGTCGCCGCCGGTCCAGTCGTCGTCGCGGGACGCGTCGTCGCCGTAGCGGGCGAACTCGGCGGTGAGGCGCTCATCCGCCTGCCAGGAGCCGACCGTGCGCGCCCGGCAGGCACCGCCGTCGGGGTCCGCGTCGTCGTCCGGCAGGGCGATGAGCAGCGCGGCCCCGAGAACCAGGACCAGCAGCAGGCCGATCCCGGTTCCCGTGCGCTGTCGTGCTCGTGCTGCGGATGCGTCGTCGGGCACGTTCCGTGACGTTAGTTGCTGCCGCTCACCTGGTCCATGGGCAGCCACAGCACCGTGCCCTTGGCGGCCGCCCCCGACGCGCCGGAGGCCAACTCCCGGTCGGACAGGGCCCGGTTCCAGACCCGGACGTCGTCGATCGCCCCGGTGAAGTAGGCCCGGCTGTCCATGCGCTGGCCGATGTGCACGCCGAACGGGGAGTTGCGGCTGACCGAGCCCGGCACGTCCGCGGTGGTGAGCGCCTTGCCGTCGAGGAAGAGCGTCAGTGTGCCGCCGCCGCGGCGCAGCGCGAGATGGTGCCAGCGGCCGTCGTTGTGGGCGCCGGCGGTCGACACCGAGGCGTTCCGGACGGTCGTCGCGCCCGACCGGGTGGTGATCAGCGCCCGGACCCGGTCGCTCGCCGGCTCCCCGCGCAGCCAGATCTGCGGCTGGGTGCTGCCGATGCCGCCCATCCACAGGAACGGCTGCTCGCCGGTCGTGGCCGTGTAGCGGAAGAACAGCGAAGCCGTGAAGTCCCCCTCGCCCAGGGGGAGTCCGGACCGGTACGGCAGGCGTACGGCGTCGTCCGTGCCGTCGAAGGACATCGCACTGCCCCGCACACCGGCCGTCCGCCCGGCACCGCCGAGTACGGCCGCGGGCTTGGCGCCGGCCGCGGCGTCACGGGTGGTCGGGTCGGCGCCCCGGCGGGGTTTCAGCCAGTCCTCGGTGAACCGGGCGAAGCGGATCTCGTCGCGGGCGTCGACCGCGCCGCCCTCGTACAGCAGGCCCACCGTCGTACGGTCGATCGCCGCCATGTCGGAGTAGCCGGACCAGTCGGTCGTGACGGCCGTGCCCCGGTCCACGCTCTCCCAGGTGCGCCCGCCGTCGTAGGAGGAGCGGACCATCATCGTGCGGCGGCGGTCGGGGTCGGCCGGGGCGGACAGCAGCATGCGGTCGCCGAGGCGCAGCGTGGCGCCCTGGACCTGCGGGGTGTAGAGGTCCGGGAGGGCGCGGAAGGGCGTGGTGAAGCTGTCGCCGCCGTCCAGGCTGAAGGTCTGGGCCCGGTGGCCGAGGTCGGTGCCGTCCTGTTCCCGTCCGCTGACGAGCAGGGCGCCGTCGGCGCGTTCGGTGAGCGTCACCTCGGACGGCTTCTGCCGGAACGTGCCGTCCTGCGCTATGGGCCAGGTGTCCGTGGCGCCGACCCGCCAGGAGTCGCCGCCGTCGTCGCTGACGATGAGCGCCGCGTGGTTCGCGGAGACCCGGCTGCCGTTCCACGTCTCGGTGTTGACGCCGAAGACCAGCCGCCCGGCGTGCTCGCCGCGGGTCAGCTGGATGCCGTGCACGGGGCCCGTCGCGTACCAGGAGTTCCAGTCGTCGGGGAGGATCTGGTCGCTCAGGTCGCGCGGCTCGGACCAGGTGCGGCCGTCGTCGTCGCTGTACTGCAGGTGCGGGGTGCGGTCGCAGGGGATCTGGCAGTTGCCGGCGTCCGTGCGGCCGGTGTTGTACGTCTCGGCCAGCAGGATGCGGCCGGTCCTGCGGTCCACGAGGGGCGCGGGGTTGCCGTGCGTGTCGCCGGCGCCCTCGTTGACGACCTGGAGCGGGCCCCAGGTGCGGCCGCCGTCGGTGGAGCGCTTGAGGACGATGTCGATGTCGGCGGCGTCACCGCAGTTGAGGACGCGGCCCTCGGCGAAGGCGAGCAGCGTGCCGGACGTGGTCCGCACGATCGCCGGGATGCGGAAGCAGGCGTAACCGGGGTCCTGGGAGGCCTTGAAGAGGACCTGCTGCTCGAACTCCGGTAACGCCGTGGTGGTCCGGGCATGGGCCGGGCTGGTGGGCGCGAGAAGCGCCGCGGCGGCGAGGACGGCTGTGAGGGTGGATCTCAGACGGGTGCGAAGACTTGACGGCATGGTGCGACCTGCCCTTCATGCGTCTGTCGGCTGGACCACCGGGACGGGGGAACAGACATCCGGTCATTCGGACATCCCACGTCCAATGTGTGGGCCACAGACGGTACTTGGCTGCACAGACCCCCCACAAGAAGCGTGCGTCAGGGGATCAGCACGACCTTTCCGAGGTTGGACCGCGCCTCGATCTCCCCGTGTGCCTTCACCGCGTCCTCCAGGGCGAACCGCCCGTGCACGACGGGCTCGATCTCTCCCGCGGCGAACAGCCGCCACAGCTCCCCGCGCCACAGCTCGTACAACTCCGGCTTCCCGCGGGCGACACGGGCCATCTGGAACCCGATCACCGACTTGGCGCCCACGAGCAGGTCGTACGCCTGGATCGTGCCGCCGCCCGAGCTGTACGCCACGAGCCGCCCTTCCGGGGCGAGCGCGGCGAGGGCCGGGGTGAGCAGCTCGCCGCCCACCGCGTCCAGGGCGTAGTCGACGGGCGCCCCCCAGCTGTCGTCGCCGTACGCGACGACGTGGTCGGCGCCGAGGCCGCGGACGAAGCCGGCCTTGGCCGGGTCGGAGACGGCTCCCACGACGCGTCCGGCGCCGCGGGTCCGGGCCAGCTGCACGGCCAGGTGGCCGACACCGCTGGCCGCCGCCGTGACCAGGGCCGCCTCGCCCGGCTCGGGACGCGCCGCCTCCAGGGCGCCGAGGGCGACCAGGCCGCTGCGGACCAGGGCGACCGCGTCGACGGCGCCGGCGTCCGCGGGCACGGGGGAGGCCATGGCCTCGTGCAGCAGGGCGAAGTCGGCGTAGCCGTGCCCGAAGCAGAGCCCCGTCACCCGGTCGCCGGTGCCGAAGCGGGTCACGCCCTCGCCGACCGCCGTGACCTCCCCGGCGATCTCCCCGCCGAGCGGGACCGGCTCGGCCGCCTCGGTGACCTTGCGCACCACCGGGAGCGTGACACCGATCGCCTCCGCGCGCACCAGCAGCTCTCCGGGGCCGGGTTCGGGGACCGGTGCCTCCTCGACGAACAGGGGGCCGCCTCGGGATTCGTAGCGGACGCGGCGCATCGCACCTCCGGAGTCGTCGGTGATCCCCACGGATTCGTTGGGGAGCCCAACGGTATAGGAGGATCATAGGGTGCACCAACGATTTCTTGGTTAGGCTGCGGCCATGTCGGAAGCCCCCCTCCCCGCGATCCGCTCCCTGCCCAGCTGGCTGCTCGGCCGCGCCGCCGCCCGCGGCCGGGCCCTGGTGGCCGAGGCGCTGGCCGAGGAGGACATGCGGATGTGGCACCACGTGGTGCTGTCCGCCGTCCGGGACCTCGCGCCCGTCGCCCAGGCCGACCTCGGCCGCGCGATCAGGCTGGACCCCAAGGACCTGGTCGGCATCCTCGACGACCTCCAGGCGGCCGGCCTGGTGGTGCGCGAGCCGGACCCCAGGGACCGCCGCAAGAACGCGGTGTCCCTCACCGCGCGGGGCGCCCGGCTGCTGAAGCGCTGCGAGAAGGCGGCCCGCGCCGCCAACGACGAGCTGCTCGCGCCGCTGACACCTGCCGAGCGCGAGCAGTTCACGGGGATGCTGCTGCGCATATCCGGCACGGCCGACCAGGCACCCCGCACCCCGGCGGACTGAGACGGGGCCCCTTGCGGCGCAGGGGGCGCTCCCCGCCGGTCGGGGCCCCGCCGCCGTGTCGCGGAAGGACCTGCTCAGCCCTGGGCGGCCGCGGCCCGCAGAGCGATGCGGTCCTCACCCGCGTACACGTTCATGGAGCTGCCCCGCAGGAAGCCCACCAGCGTCAGGCCCGTCTCGGCGGCCAGGTCCACCGCCAGGGAGGACGGCGCCGACACCGCCGCCAGGACCGGGATGCCGGCCATCACGGCCTTCTGCGCCAGCTCGAAGGAGGCGCGGCCCGACACGAGCAGGATCGCCCGCGACAGCGGCAGCTGCCCGTTCTGCAGGGCACGGCCCACCAGCTTGTCGACCGCGTTGTGCCGTCCCACGTCCTCCCGGACGTCCAGCAGCTCGCCCTCCTCCGAGAACAGGGCCGCCGCGTGCAGGCCCCCCGTCCGGTCGAAGACCCGCTGGGCGGCGCGCAGCCGGTCGGGCAGGCTCGCCAGCAGCTCGGGCGTGACCCGGACCGGGGGAGCGTCGGCGATGGGCCAGCGGGCCGTCGTCCGCACGGCGTCCAGGGACGCCTTGCCGCACAGGCCGCAGGAGGACGTCGTGTAGACGTTGCGCTCCAGAGTGATGTCGGGGATCACCACGCCCGGGGCCGTCTGCACGTCGACCACGTTGTACGTGTTCGAGCCGTCGGCGGTGGCCCCGGCGCAGTAGACGATGTTCCTGAGGTCCTGCTGCCCGCCCAGCACGCCCTCGCTCACCAGGAAGCCCGCCGCGAGCGCGAAGTCGTCGCCCGGGGTGCGCATGGTGATCGCCAGGGGCTTGCCGTTCAGCCGGATCTCCAGGGGCTCCTCGGCGACAAGCGTGTCCGGGCGGCTGGAGACGGCCCCGTCCCGGATGCGGAGCACCTTGCGTCGTTCCGTGACTCGTCCCATGTCCTGATCAGCCCCGGTTCTGTACGTGCTGGTAGCCGAAGCGGCCCTTGATGCAGAGGTTGCCGTGGGTCACCGGGTTGTCGTGCGGCGAGGTGACCTTCACGATCTCATTGTCCTGCACGTGCAGCGTCAGGTTGCAGCCCACTCCGCAGTACGCGCACACCGTCGTCGTCTCCGTCTGCCGCGACTCGTCCCACGTACCCGCCGCGCGCATGTCGAACTCCGACTTGAAGGACAGCGCGCCCGTGGGGCACACCTCGATGCAGTTGCCGCAGTACACGCACGCCGAGTCGGTCAGCGGCGCGTCGTGCTCCACGGCGATCCGGGCGTCGAAACCGCGCCCGGCGACCGAGATCGCGAAGGTGTTCTGCCACTGGTCGCCGCAGGCGTCGACGCACTTGTAGCAGAGGATGCACTTGTCGTAGTCACGCACGTACAGGTCGTTGTCGACCCTCGGCTCCTCGTTCAGCCGGCCCGCGTCCGGGCCGAAGCGGTCCGGCTTGGCCTCGTACTCCTTGAGCCACTCGGCGACCCGGGGCGTGGTCGACAGGTCGACGGAGGACGCCAGCAGCTCCAGGACGATCTTCCGGCTGTGCCGGGCGCGCTCGGTGTCCGTGCGGACCTCCATGCCCGGCTCGGCCTTGCGGGAGCAGGCCGGGACGAGGGTCCTGGACCCCTCGACCTCGACGACACAGACGCGGCAGGCGTTCTTCGGCCGCAGGGTGTCGCCCTCGCACAGGGTCGGGATGTCCTTGCCCGCCGCCCGGCAGGCGTCGAGGATCGTCGAGCCCTCGGGGACCCGGGCCTGTTCGCCGTCGATGGTGAACTCCAGCAGCCGGCGCGGGATCCCCAGCGGTGTGACGGTCATTCGTACGCCCCCAGACGGTCGATGGCGGATTCCACGGCGTTCCACGCGGTCTGCCCGAGACCGCAGATCGAGGCGTCCCGCATCGCGCGGCCGACCTCCCTCAGCAGGGCGATGTCGCCCGCGGCGGCGGCACCCGTGCGCTCCGCGATCCGGTGCAGCGCCTCCTCCTGCCGCACGGTCCCGACCCGGCAGGGCACGCACTGCCCGCACGACTCGTCGCGGAAGAACTCGGCGATGCGCAGCAGCAGCCGGGGGAGGGGCACGGTGTCGTCGAAGGCCATGACGACTCCGGAGCCCAGGGTCGTGCCGGCCTCGCGCGTGCCCTCGAAGGTGAGCGGGATGTCCAGCTCGTCGGCCCGGACGAAACCGCCGGCCGCCCCACCCAGCAGCACCGCCCGCAGCCCGTCCCGTACCCCGGCGAGCGCGAGCAGCTCACCGAGGGTCGCGCCGAAGGGCAGCTCGTAGACACCGGGCCGCTCCACCGTCCCGGACACGCAGTACAGCTTCGGTCCGGTCGAGCGCCCGGTCCCGATCGCCGCGTACGCCGGGGCGCCCATGGTCAGGATCGGCAGGACGTTGACCAGCGTCTCCACGTTGTTCTCGACGGTCGGCTTGCCGAACAGGCCCTTCTCCACGGGGAAGGGCGGCTTGGAGCGGGGCTCGCCCCGGTAGCCCTCGATGGAGTTGAACAGGGCCGTCTCCTCGCCGCAGATGTAGGCGCCCGCGCCGCGCCGGATCTCCATGTCGAAGGCGTAGCCCTGGCCGAGGATGTCGTCGCCGAGCAGCCCACGCGCGCGTGCCTGCCCGATCGCGTGCTCCAGGCGGTGCAGAGCGCGCGGGTACTCGCCGCGCAGATAGAGGTAGCCCTGGTGGGCACCGGTCGCGTACCCGGCGATCGTCATCGCCTCGACGAGCGCGTACGGGTCGCCCTCCATGAGCACGCGGTCCTTGAACGTGCCCGGCTCGGACTCGTCGGCGTTGCAGACGAGGTAGTGCGGATGGTCCGGCTGGGACGCCGTGGCCTGCCACTTGCGGCCGGTGGGGAAGGCGGCGCCGCCGCGCCCGACCAGGCCCGAGTCGGTGACCTCGCGGATGACCCCCGCCGGTCCCAGTGCGAAGGCCCGGCGCAGGGCCGTGTAGCCGCCGTGGGCGCGGTAGTCGTCCAGGGACGCCGGGTCGACCACGCCGACGCGGTGCAGCAGCATCAGGCCGTCCTGCCCGGCCTGGGGGACCGCCAGCGCGGCCGGGGGCTCCTCCGGCGCCGAGTCGGGGGCGCTCGCGGCGAGGACGGCCTCCGCGACGGTCGCCGGTGCCGACACCGCCGTACGGACCGGGTCCCCGGCCCTGATCGCGAGCGCCGCCGGGGCGCGTTCGCACAGGCCCAGGCACGGGCCGCGCTGCACGCTCACCCCACTGCCGGGGCCCAGCCGCTCCTCGATCCCCGCGCACAGCTCCGGCGCCCCGGCCGCCGCGCACGCCAGGTCCGTGCACACGTGCAGCACGGTCGCCGGGCGCGGCCTGACGGAGAACAGGGCGTAGAAGGTGGCGACCCCGTACGCCTCCGCCGGCGGCACCGTCAGCCGCCGGCACAGGTAGTCGAGGGCGCCGTCGCTGATCCAGCCGACCCGGTCGTTGATCGCGTGCAGCCCCGGCAACAGCAGGTCGCGGCGGTCCCGGGCCGCACGTCCGCCACGGGCCCACCTCAGATCGGCAGCCCGCATCTCATCGCGGGCGGCGCCCTCCCAGGAGGACTCCGGGGGCCCGAGCAGGGCGTCCACGGCCGCCCGTTCCTCGTCCGTCGGTTTGCTGTCGCCGAAGTGCAGGTCCACGGTGCGTCACCCCACGATGGTCGCGATGGGCAGCTTCTCGATCCGGATCGCCGACGCCTTGAACTCCGCCGTCCCCGCGATCGGGCAGTTCGCCTCGATCGTCAGCTGGTTGGTGTCCACCTCGTCGGGGAAGTGCATGGTCATGAAGGCGAGCCCGGGCCGCAGCGCCGGGTCCACCCACACCGGCGCCGTCACCGACCCGCGCCGCGAGGTGACCTGGACCTCCTCGCCGACGACCACCCCGTAGCGCTCCGCGTCCTCCGGGCTCAGCTCGACGTACTCGCCGCGCCGCAGCGGGGAGGCGTAACCGCCGCTCTGCACACCGGTGTTGTACGAATCGAGCCGCCGCCCGGTGGTGAGCCGGATCGGGTACCGCTCGTCGGTGAGGTCCACGGGCGGGTCGTGCTGCACGATCCCGAACGGCGCGAGCCGGCCGCGCCGCGCGGGGACGGGGTCCCACAACCGGCCGTGCAGGAAGGTCGGTTCGAGCCGCTCGGTGCTGGGGCACGGCCACTGGATGCCCTGGTGCTCCTCCAGACGCTCGTACGTCATGCCGAAGTGGTCGGGCGAGACGGACCTCAGCTCGTTCCACACGGTCTCGGCGTCCGCGTACTTCCAGTCGTGGCCCAGGCGGGCCGCGAGATCGCAGATGATGTCGATGTCCTCGCGGGCCTCGCCGGGCGGGGTGACGGCCCTGCGGACGCGCTGGACGCGCCGCTCGCTGTTGGTGGTCGTGCCCTCGGTCTCCGCCCAGCCGGCCGTCGCGGGCAGCACGACGTCCGCCAGCTCCGCCGTCTTCGTCAGGAAGATGTCCTGCACGACCAGGAAGTCGAGCGCCTTCAGCCGCCGCACGGCCTGCTCGCTGTCGGCCTCCGACTGGGCCGGGTTCTCGCCGATGCAGTAGACGGCCTTGAGCGAGCCGTCCTCCATGGCCTCGAACATCTCCGTGAGGTTCAGGCCGTAGTGCGGCTGGATGACGGTGTCCCAGGCCGACTCGAACTTCAGCCGCGTGTCGGGGTCGAGGATGTCCTGGAAGCCGGGCAGGCGGTTGGGGATCGCGCCCATGTCGCCGCCGCCCTGCACGTTGTTCTGCCCGCGCAGCGGCTGCAGACCCGAGCCGTACCGGCCGACGTGCCCGGTGAGCAGGGACAGGTTGATCAGGGCGCGGACGTTGTCGGTGCCGTTGTGGTGCTCGGTGATGCCGAGCGTCCAGCACAACTGGGCGCGCTCGGCCCGGGCGTAGGCGTGCGCCAGCTCCCTGATGGCTGCCGCCGGGACGCCCGTCACCTTCTCGGCGAGCGACAGCGTCCACGGCTCGACCAGCGCCCTGTACTCCTCGAAGCCGGTCGTCGCCCGCTCGATGAACGCCTCGTTGGCGAGCCCCGCGTGGATGATCTCGCGGCCGATCGCGTGCGCCATCGGGATGTCCGTGCCGACGTTCAGCCCGAGCCAGCTCTCCGCCCACTCGGCGGTCGACGTCCGGCGCGGATCGACCGCGTACATCCGGGCGCCGTTCCTGATGCCCTTCAGCACGTGCTGGAAGAAGATCGGGTGCGCGAACCGGGCGTTGGAACCCCACATCACGATGACGTCGGTGTGCTCGATCTCCTCGTACGACGACGTCCCGCCGCCCGAGCCGAACGCCGCCGACAGCCCGGCCACGCTCGGGGCGTGGCAGGTGCGGTTGCAGGAGTCGACGTTGTTGGTGCCCATGACGACCCGGGCGAACTTCTGCGCCACGTAGTTCATCTCGTTCGTGGCGCGGGCGCAGCTGAACATGCCGAAGGCGCCGCGGTTGCGCTCCAGCCCCCGGGCCGCGCGGTCCAGGGCCTCCTCCCAGGTCGCCCGCCGGAACGGCTCGTCCCGGGAGTCCCGCACGAGAGGGTGGGTGAGTCGGGTGTAGGTCTTCGGTTCACGCTTCCTCATGCGGCGCTCCTCAGCGCGAGCAGGTCCGAGATGGCGTGCACGGTGCGCAGGGTGGGCACCTCCACGCCGGTGATCTCCGCCAGTTCGACGACCGCCGCGAGCAGCACGTCGAGTTCGAGCGGCTTGCCGCGCTCCAGGTCCTGGAGCGTGGAGGTGCGGTGGTCGCCGACCCGCTCGGCGCCCGCGAGCCGGCGCTCGATGGAGACCCCGACCTCGCAGCCCAGGGCGTTCGCCACCGCCAGCGTCTCGGTCATCATGATCTCGATGACCCTGCGGGTGCCGCCGTGCAGGCACATCTGCCGCATGGTCGCGCGGGCCAGCGCGCTGATCGGGTTGAAGGAGATGTTGCCGAGCAGCTTGACCCAGATGTCGCCCCGCAGATCCGGTTCGACCGGGCACTTCAGGCCGCCCGCCTGCATGGCCTCGGCGAAGGCCAGACAGCGAGCCGAGCGGCTGCGGTCGGGCTCGCCGATGGAGAACCGGGTGCCTTCCAAGTGCCGTACGATCCCCGGGCCTTCGAGCTCGGTCGCCGCGTAGACCACGCATCCGACGGCCCGTTCGGGCGCGAGCACCGCACTGACCGCGCCGTCCGGGTCCACGCTCTCGATGCGGTGGCCGTCGTAGGGGCCGCCGTGCCGGTGGAAGTACCACCAGGGGATGCCGTTCTGGGCCGCCACGACGGCCGTGGTGTCGTGCAGCAGCGGCGCGATCAGCGGCCCGCACGCCGCGTACGCGTTGGCCTTCAGGCCCAGGAAGACGTAGTCGACCGGGCCGACCTCGGCCGGGTCGTCGGTCGCGTGGGGGTGCGCGGTGAAGTCGCCGCGCGGGCTGCGCACCCGGACTCCGTACTGCCTCATGGCCGCCAGATGCGGTCCACGGGCGATGAGATGCACGTCGGCGCCCGCGCGGTGGAGCGCGGCGCCGACGTAGGCGCCGATGGCACCGGCGCCGAGAACTGCGACTTTCACGGGAACACTCCGTTCGGTTTGAGGGATACCGCGGAGGTGACTGTCTGAGGGCGACCGCGCGGTTCGCGTCTGGCTCACGCACGGCTTGTGTCGACGAAATATTGTCTACAGTATGGAGGTTGGGGCGGCAAGGGGCCGTGCGCCGACCGTTCGGCGCATCCCGGATACCGCTCACCGCATACGGTCGACGCGCCGCCTTCTCAACTCCGTTGCGGATCCCTACCGTCCGGGGTTCATGAGTCCCCCCGTCGCACCCCCGGGCTGGAGCCGCTGGCTCGTCCCGCCCGCCGCTCTCTCCGTACACCTCTCCATCGGCCAGGCCTACGCCTGGAGCGTGTTCAAACCGCCGCTCGAATCCGCGCTCGGCCTCAGCGGCACGCAGAGCGCGCTGCCCTTCCAGCTGGGCATCGTCATGCTGGGCCTGTCCGCCGCGTTCGGCGGCACGCTCGTGGAGCGCAAGGGCCCGCGCTGGGCGATGACCGTCGCCCTGGTCTGCTTCTCGTCCGGCTTCCTGCTCTCCGCTCTGGGCGCCGCCCTGGAGCAGTACTGGCTGATCGTCTTCGGCTACGGCTTCGTCGGCGGCATCGGCCTCGGCATCGGCTACATCTCGCCCGTCTCCACCCTGATCAAGTGGTTCCCGGACCGGCCCGGCATGGCCACCGGCATCGCCATCATGGGCTTCGGCGGCGGCGCGCTCATCGCCTCGCCGTGGAGCGCCCAGATGCTGGAGTCCTTCGGCTCCGACAGCTCCGGCATCGCGCTGGCGTTCCTGGTGCACGGCCTGTCGTACGCCGTCTTCATGCTGCTGGGTGTGCTCCTGGTCCGGGTTCCGAGCAGTGCCCCGGGGACGCGGGAAACCGCGCGACAAGCCCTCACAGGACCGCAGGTCTCCGCGAACCAGGCCATCCGCACCCCGCAGTTCTGGTGCCTGTGGATCGTGCTCTGCATGAACGTCACCGCCGGCATCGGCATCCTGGAGAAGGCCGCGCCGATGATCACCGACTTCTTCGCGGAGACCTCCACACCGGTGTCGGTGACGGCCGCCGCCGGCTTCGTCGCGCTGCTGTCGGCCGCGAACATGGCCGGCCGCATCGGCTGGTCGTCGACCTCCGACCTGATCGGACGCAAGAACATCTACCGCGTCTACCTCGGCGTCGGCGCCCTGATGTACGCCCTCATCGCCCTGTTCGGCGACTCCTCCAAGCCGCTGTTCATCCTGTGCGCGCTGGTGATCCTGTCCTTCTACGGCGGCGGGTTCGCGACCGTCCCGGCGTATCTGAAGGACCTGTTCGGCACCTACCAGGTCGGCGCCATCCACGGGCGGCTGCTCACCGCCTGGTCCACGGCCGGGGTCCTCGGCCCGCTGATCGTGAACTGGATCGCCGACCGGCAGGAGGAGGCGGGCCGGCACGGCGCGTCCCTGTACGGACTGTCCTTCGTCATCATGATCGGGCTGCTCGTCGTCGGCTTCGTCGCCAACGAACTCGTCCGGCCCGTCCACCCGCGTCACCACGTCCCGGCACCGAAGGAGGCCCCGCATGTCCAGCCCCAGCAGTCAGAGTCCGCCTAGCCCGGACCGGCGGTGGCTCATCGCCTTCGCCTGGACATGGGTGGGCGTACCGCTCGCCTACGGGCTGTACGAACTGGTCCGGAAGGCGACGCAGCTGTTCACCGGCTAGGTGCCCGGCCGGGTGCCCGAGGGCCCGCCGCGTGCCGGGGGCGCTGACGGAAGGTGACAACACGGGCGTCCGTTTCCTGTCACCTTGGCTGCCGTCGTACCCGCGAGTCACTGATCAGACTGGTGGATCCGCTACCCAAGGCAACGAGGGGGACCCGCCCACATGAACGGCTCGCGCATCGCCGCCGTCGGCCACTACCAGCCCGCCAAGGTGCTCACCAACGAGGACCTGGCGGGCCTGGTGGACACCAGTGACGAGTGGATCAGGAGCCGGGTGGGGATCCGCACCCGCCACATCGCGGGCCCCGACGAACCGGTCGACGAACTGGCCGCGTACGCCGCCGCCAAGGCTCTCGCGGCGGCCGGACTCGCACCGGCCGACATCGACCTGGTGCTGGTCGCCACCTCCACCGCCGTCGACCGCTCGCCCAACACGGCCGCCCGGGTCGCGGCCCGCCTCGGCATCCCGCAGGCCGCCACCATGGACCTCAACGTGGTGTGCGCCGGCTTCACCCACGCCCTGGCCACGGCCGACCACGCCGTCCGCGCGGGGGGCGCGAGCCGGGCGCTGGTCATCGGCGCCGACAAGATGTCCGAGGTGACCGACTGGAGCGACCGCACCACGTGCGTGCTCGTCGGGGACGGGGCCGGGGCCGCCGTGGTCGAGGCCGCCGACGAGCCGGCCATCGGACCGGTGCTGTGGGGGTCCGTGCCCGAGATGGGCAACGCCGTGCGGATCGAGGGCACGCCGCCGCGCTTCGCCCAGGAGGGGCAGAGCGTCTACCGCTGGGCGACCACCCAGCTGCCGCCCATCGCGCGCCGGGCGTGCGAGCGGGCCGGACTGGAGCCCGCGGACCTGGCCGGGGTCGTGCTGCACCAGGCGAACCTGCGCATCATCGAACCCCTCGCCGAGAAGATCGGCGCCGTGAACGCCGTCGTCGCGCGGGACGTCACCGAGTCCGGCAACACCTCGGCCGCGAGCATCCCGCTGGCCCTGTCCAAGCTGGTGGAGCGGGGCGCGGTCACCACCGGCGACCCGGTCCTGCTGTTCGGCTTCGGCGGCAACCTCTCCTACGCCGGTCAGGTCGTCCGCTGCCCCTGAACGGGCAGGTTCCGCCCCCGGTGTGACGCGGTCAACTCCCCGAAGCCCTGGCTCCTGTGCGCCGTAGACTGTAGACGAAAGACAATCAATACTGACTCTGCGGCGACACCGGCTTCCGCCGCGCTGTGCACGGCCCTGCCGAGGAGGGGACCGCGATGCTGTCGACAGGCCTGCCCCAGGGGGCGGTACCCAAGCTGGAACGCCCGGGACCGCTGCGCGACCGCGTGTACGAGGCGCTGCTCGAACTCATCACCACCCGTGCGCTGCAGCCCGGACAGCACCTCGTCGAGAGCGAGCTGGCCGGACACCTCGGGGTCTCCCGGCAGCCGGTGCGCGAGGCGTTGCAGCGGCTCAACACCGAGGGGTGGGTCGATCTACGGCCCGCCCAGGGCGCGTTCGTGCACGAGCCGACGGAAGAGGAGGCCGACCAGCTCCTCACGGTCCGTACGCTGCTGGAGGCCGAGGCGGCCCGGCTCGCGGCGGCGGGCGCGAACAGCGCGGGCATCTCCGCCCTGGAGGCCCTGTGCGCGGAGGGCGAGAAGGCCGTCGAGGCCGACGACGTGGACGGGGCCGTCGCCATGAACGCCCGCTTCCACGCCAAGATCATGGAACTCGCCGGCAACGCCGTCCTCGCCGAACTGGCCGCCCAGGTCGACCGGCGCGTGCGCTGGTACTACACGCCGGTGGCCCGCCAGCGCGGCCACCAGTCCTGGATCGAACACCGTGAACTCATCGCGGCCGTCGCCGCCCGGGACGAGCAGCGGGCGACCCAGCTGATGCGCGAACACACCGAGCACACACGGCGCTCGTACCACGCGCGGGCACGCTCTTAGGGCTCTATCCGGCGGGGCTCTATCCGGCGGGGCCCTGTCCGGCGAGGCGCTGTCCGGCAGGGGTCTCATCCGGCGGGGGCCGCACCGGCGTCGGTGCGGCCCGTGTCCGTCAGCACCGCCTGGGTCTGCGTGGTCTGGCCCACCAGGGTGCCGTTCTCGTCGCGCAGGTCCGTACGGACGGCGATGAAGGAGCGGCCCACGTGCACGGCGTGCGCCTCGGCGTGCACCGTGCCCGACCGTACGGCGCGGAAGAAGTTCGTCTTCGACTCGACCGTCGAGGTGCTCGCGCCCGGCGGCAGGTTGAGGAACGCGCACACCGCGCCGGCCGTGTCGGCGAGCGCCATCAGCGCGCCGCCGTGCAGAGCGCCACCCACCGTGCACACCTCCGGGGCCCAGGCGAGCGCGGCCCTGACCCGGGCGGGGACGGCCTCCTCCAGGGCGATGCCCAGCTCACCGGCGAAGGGCACCGCCCGCACCAGGGCTTCCAGGGCAGGGGTGTCGGACATACGGGACCTCCCGACGGGACGACCAGGACGGGGGCCAGCCTGGCCCGGGCTCGCGCCCGCGGTCGATTACCTGCGAGGTAAGGGACACACCCCCCGTCTTTGTCCTGTGAGTGGAAAAAGTAGGGGGCAATTCCTGCGCGACTTCTTCCCACCCTCGGCAGCCGCTGCTACGTTCCCTCCGAAAGCAAGCCACCGATGTGGCGGAAAACCGGCGCGCACAGGCCGATCGAGGCGGGGAGGGGCTCGTGAGACGTATGACCGCACGACCCGGAAACGCCCACCAGGCCCGACTGCTGAAGCTGCTGCGCGACGGCGGCCCCAACTCCCGTGCCCAGCTGGGCGACCAGGTCGACCTCTCGCGGTCCAAGCTCGCCGTGGAGGTGGACCGGCTGCTGGAGACGGGGCTGGTCGTGGCCGACGGACTCGCCGCCTCGCGCGGCGGCCGCCGCTCCCACAACATCCGGCTCAACCCCGAACTCCGCTTCCTCGGCGTCGACATCGGCGCGACCTCGGTCGACGTCGCCGTCACCAACGCCGAGCTGGAGACCCTCGGGCACATCAACCACCCCATGGACGTGCGCGAGGGCCCGGTCGCGGTCTTCGAGCAGGTCCTGGCCATGGCCGCGAAGCTGAGGGCCTCCGGGCTCGCGGAGGGGTTCGACGGCGCCGGCATCGGCGTCCCGGGCCCGGTCCGCTTCCCCGAGGGCATCCCGGTGGCACCGCCGATCATGCCCGGCTGGGACGGCTTCCCCGTGCGGGAGGCGCTCAGCCAGGAACTCGGCTGCCCGGTCATGGTCGACAACGACGTGAACCTGATGGCGATGGGGGAGCAGCACGCGGGCGTCGCCCGCACCGTCGCCGACTTCCTCTGCGTCAAGATCGGCACGGGCATCGGCTGCGGCATCGTCGTCGGCGGTGAGGTCTACCGCGGTACGACGGGCAGCGCCGGCGACATCGGGCACATCCAGGCCGTGCCCGACGGACGTCCCTGCGCCTGCGGCAACCGGGGTTGCCTGGAGGCCCACTTCAGCGGGGCGGCCCTCGCCCGCGACGCCCTGGAGGCCGCCCAGCAGGGGCTCTCGGCCGAACTGGCGTCACGGCTGGAGACCAACGGCGACCTGACGGCCGTCGACGTCGCCGCCGCGGCCGCCGCCGGTGACGCCACCGCCCTGGAGCTGATCCGCGAGGGCGGCAACCGCACGGGCCAGGTCATCGCCGGTCTGGTCAGCTTCTTCAACCCCGGCCTGGTGGTGATCGGCGGCGGAGTGACCGGCCTCGGCCACACCCTGCTCGCCGCGATCCGCACCCAGGTCTACCGCCAGTCGCTGCCGCTCGCGACCGGCAACCTCCCCATCGTCCTGGGGGAGCTGGGACCCGCCGCCGGCGTCATCGGCGCGGCCCGGCTCATCAGCGACCACCTGTTCTCTCCCGCGTAAGCGCACCTCAGCACGTCGGCACCACGCTCTCGGTACCGAGCCCTGCCCTGCCCTGCCCTGAACCGGCCCGCACGTCCGCCAAGGGGACCTCATGGCACCAGAACCACCGCTGCTCAGCATGTCCGGCACCACCAAGTCCTTCCCCGGAGTCCGGGCCCTCGACGGCGTCGACCTCGACGTCCTGGCCGGCGAGGTGCACTGCCTGCTCGGCCAGAACGGCGCCGGCAAGTCGACCCTCATCAAGGTCCTGGCCGGCGCCCACCAGCCCGACACCGGCACCATCCGCTGGCGCGGCGAGGACGTCACCCTGCGCTCGCCGATCGCCGCCATGCGCCTCGGCATCGCCACCATCTACCAGGAACTCGACCTGGTGGAGCACCTGTCGGTCGCCGAGAACGTCCACCTCGGACACGAGCCGACCGCCGCCGGCTTCGTCGTCCGCGGCAAGGCGGCGAAGGAGTCGACGGCCGCTCTGCTCAAACGACTCGGCCACGCGGAGATCGACCCCGGCCGGTTGGTCGGGGAACTCTCCGCCGCGCAGCAGCAGATCGTGTCGATGGCCCGGGCGCTCTCCCACGACGTGCGGCTCATCGTGATGGACGAGCCGTCCGCGGCCCTCGACCCGGACGAGGTCGACAACCTCTTCCGCATCGTCGGCGACCTCACCGCCGCCGGAGTCGCCGTCGTCTACATCTCCCACCGCCTGGAGGAGATCCGCCGCATCGGCGACCGGGTCACCGTCCTGAAGGACGGCCGGGCCGTGGCGAACGGGCTCCCCGCGAAGTCGACCCCGACCCGCGAGGTCGTCGCCCTGATGACCGGCCGCAACGTCGAGTACGTCTTCCCGGACCGGCCCGACTCCCCGCCGGCCGCGGAGCCCGTGCTGAAGGTCCAGGGGCTGTCCCGGCAGGGCGAGTTCGAGACGCTCGACCTCGACGTGCGGCCGGGCGAGATCGTCGGCCTCGCCGGGCTCGTCGGCTCGGGCCGCTCCGAGATCCTGGAGACCGTCTACGGCGCCCGCAAACCGACGACCGGTCAGGTGCTGGTCGACGGACGGCCGTTGAAGCCGGGCAGCGTCCGGGCCGCCGTCCGGGCCGGACTCGGGCTCGCCCCCGAGGAACGCAAGGCGCAGGCCCTGCTGATGCTGGAGTCCGTCACCCGCAACGTGTCGGTCTCCTCCATGTCCCGCTTCTCGCGCGGCGGCTGGATCGACCGGGGCGCCGAACTCGGCGCCGCCCGGGCCGCCACCCGCGAGCTGTCGCTCCGGCCCGACAACCCGTCGGTGCCCGTGCGCACCCTCTCCGGCGGCAACCAGCAGAAGGCCGTCCTGGCCCGCTGGCTGCTGCGCGGCTGCAAGGTGCTGCTGCTCGACGAACCCACCCGCGGCGTCGACGTCGGCGCCCGCGCAGAGCTCTACGCCGTCATCCGCCGGCTCGCCGACGAGGGCCTCGCGGTGCTGCTGGTCTCCAGCGAGGTGCCCGAGGTACTCGGCCTCGCCGACCGCGTCCTGGTGCTGCGCGAGGGCCGGGTCGTCCACACGGCACCCGCGCGCGAGCTCGACGAACACCGCGTACTCGACCTGGTCATGGAAGGAAGCCCGGCGTCATGACGCAGCCCGTCTCCCCGCCCCGGGACAGCAGCACCGACAAGGTGCCCCAGGCGCAGCCTCCGGCCTGGCGCGGCCTGCTGTTCCGTGCCGACGTCCGCACCCTGTCCCTGCTCGGCGTGCTCGCCGCGCTGATCCTCATCGGCGGCATCACCAAGCCCGACGAGTTCCTCGACACCCGCAACCTGCAACTCGTCCTCACCCAGGCGTCCGTCATCGGCGTCGTCACCGTCGGCATGACCTTCGTCATCGTCTCCGGCGGCATCGACCTGTCGGTCGGCGCGATCGTCGCCCTCGCCTCCGTGTGGGCCACCACCGTCGCCACCCAGGAGTACGGCTTCGCCGGGATCCTCTTCACGGCGGTCGTCGTCGGAGTCGGCTGCGGACTGGTCAACGGGGTGCTCATCGCCTACGGGGCGATGGTGCCGTTCATCGCCACCCTCGCCATGCTGGCCTCGGCCCGCGGACTCGCCCTGCAGATCACCGACGGCAAGACGCAGATCGTCACCGTGCCCTCGGTACTGGACCTGGGTGAACGCGACGCCTACGTCCTCGGCATCCCGCCGCTGGTCATGGTGTTCGCCGTCGTCACGGTCATCGGCTGGCTGGTGCTCAACCGCACCACCTTCGGCCGCCGCACGGTCGCCGTCGGCGGCAACCCGGAGGCCGCGCGGCTCGCCGGCATCGACGTCCGCCGCCAGCGGCTCTACCTCTACCTGCTGTCCGGGCTGTGCTGCGGCATCGCCGCGTTCCTGCTGATCGTCCTGTCCGGCTCCGGCCAGAACACCAACGGCAACCTCTACGAACTCGACGCCATCGCCGCCGCCATCATCGGCGGCACCCTCCTCACCGGCGGCCGCGGCACCATCACCGGCTCCGTCCTCGGCGTCCTGATCTTCACCACGATCACCAACATCTTCGCCCTGAACAACCTGCAGAGCGACGTCCAGCAGATCGCCAAGGGCGCGATCATCGTCGCCGCCGTGCTGGTCCAACGCCGTACCGCGAGCACGACCTGAGGAAAGGGTTCACCGCCATGCCAGAGATCACGAGCCGCAGAGGACTGCTCTTCGGGGCCGCCGCCGTCTCCGCCGGTGCCCTCCTCACGGGGTGCACCAGCAACGAGCCGTCCGACTCCAAGGACGAGCCGGCCGGCAACAACCAGCCGGCCGCCGACGACAAGCCCGGCAAGCAGGTCACCATCGGCTTCGCCGGACCGCAGGCCGACCACGGCTGGCTCAACGCCATCAACGACAACGCCAAGAGCCGCGCCGAGAAGTACTCCGACGTCACCCTGGAGATCACCGAGGGCTCCAACGACACCGCCCAGCAGATCGGCCAGATCGAGACCCTCATCAACAAGAAGGTCGACGTCCTGGTGGTGCTCCCCGCCGACGGCAAGGCCCTCACCCAGGTCGGACTCAAGGCGATGCGCGCCGGCATCCCGGTCGTCAACCTCGACCGGATCTTCAACACCCCGCAGGCCTACCGCTGCTGGATCGGCGGCGACAACTACGGCATGGGCCTCAACGCCGGCCACTACATCGGCGAGAAGCTCAAGGGGAAGGCGAACGCCCGCGTCATCGAACTCGCGGGCCTCGACAACCTGGAGCTCACCAAGCAGCGCACCCAGGGCTTCGACGACGCCCTGAAGAACTACCCCAACATCAGGAAGGTCGCCCGCCAGGCCGCCGAGTTCACCGTGGAGTCCGGGCAGGCCAAGATGGCCCAGCTGCTCCAGGCGCAGTCGAGGTTCGACGCGCTGTGGAACCACGACGACGACCAGGGCGTGGGCGCGCTGCGCGCCATCGAGCAGGCCGGACGTGACGACTTCCTGATGGTCGGCGGCGCGGGAGCGCTCTCCGCCTTCCAGGCCATCAAGCAGGACGACGGCGTCCTCAAGGCGACGGTGCTGTACCCGCCGACCATGGCCGCCTCCGCGATCGACCTGGCCCGCGCCCTCGGCCAGGGCAAGGGCATCGGCGGCATGGCCGAGTTCGAGATCCCCGCGTCCATCACGCTCTACTCGGCCGTCGTCGACAAGACCAACGTCGACCAGTACATGCCCACCGGCTTCAAGTGATCCCGCCCGCACCCCCCACGTGCGCCACACCGACCAGGACGAGGAGGACACCCGTATGGGACAGCCGCAAGCGCAGCCAGAAGGGACCGAGGCAGGCAAGCCACCCCTGCGCGTGGGGATGGTGGGCTACGCCTTCATGGGCGCCGCCCACTCCCAGGGCTGGCGCACCGCGGGCCGCGTCTTCGACCTGCCGCTGGACCCCGTGCAGGCCGTGATCTGCGGCCGGGACCGGTCCGCCGCGCAGGCGGCGGCCGACCGGCACGGCTGGGCGTCCGTCGAGACCGACTGGCGTGCCCTCGTCGCCCGGGACGACATCGACCTCGTCGACATCTGCACCCCCGGCGACAGCCACGCCGAGATCGCCCTCGCGGCCCTCGCGGCCGGCAAACACGTCCTGTGCGAGAAGCCCCTCGCCAACACCGTCGAGGAGGCCACCTCGATGGCCCGGGCGGCCGAGGAGGCGTACCGGCGGGGGCAGGTGGCGATGGTCGGCTTCAACTACCGCCGGGTGCCCGCCACCGCCCAGGCCCGCCGGATGGTCGCCGAGGGCCGGCTCGGCCGGCTGCGGCACGTGCGCGTGACCTACCTCCAGGACTGGCTGGTCGACCCCGAGTTCCCGCTGACCTGGCGGCTGCGCAAGGAGCAGGCCGGCTCGGGCTCGCTCGGCGACCTGGGCGCGCACATCATCGACCTCGCGCAGTACCTCGTGGGGGAGCCGCTGGCCGGCGTGTCCGCCATGACGGAGACCTTCGTGCGGGAGCGGCCGCTGCCCACCGGCGCCAGCAGCGGGCTGTCCTCCGTCTCGGCCGCCGGCAAGGGCGAGGTCACCGTGGACGACGCGGCCCTGTTCACGGCCCGCTTCCCCTCCGGTGCCATCGCCACCTTCGAGGCCACCCGCTACGCCACCGGCCGCAAGAACGCCCTGCGCATCGAACTCAACGGCGAGCGCGGCTCGCTCGCCTTCGACCTCGAGCGGCTCAACGAGCTGTCCTTCCACGACGGCACCGAGCCGGGCACGGAGGCGGGCTTCCGCCGCATCCTCGTCACCGAACCCGACCACCCCTACTTGGAGGCCTGGTGGCCGCCGGGCCACGGCCTCGGCTACGAGCACACCTTCGTCCACCAGGCCCGCGACCTCGTCCACGCCATCGCCGAGGGCCGCCGCCCCGAACCCTCCTTCACCGACGGGCTCCAGGTGCAGCGGGTGCTCGCCGCGGTGGAGGAGAGCGCCGAGAAGAACTCCGTCTACACTCCGATCGCGGTCTGAGGAGGCCCCTTTCCATGCCGCGCACCTTCACGCTCTTCACCGGCCAGTGGGCGGACCTGCCCCTGGAGGAGGTCTGCCGCCTGGCCCGCGACTTCGGCTACGACGGCCTCGAACTCGCCTGCTGGGGAGACCACTTCGAAGTCGACAAGGCATTGTCCGATCCGGGGTACCTCGACGGTCGCCGGGCCCTCCTCGACAAGTACGGCCTGAAGTGCTGGGCGATCTCCAACCACCTGGTCGGCCAGGCCGTCTGCGACGCCATCATCGACGAACGCCACCAGGCGATCCTGCCGGACGCGGTCTGGGGCGACGGAGACGCGGAGGGAGTCAGGCAGCGGGCCGCCGAGCGCATGAAGGACACCGCGCGGGCCGCGGCCGCCTTCGGCGTCGACACCGTCATCGGCTTCACCGGCTCCGCCATCTGGCACCTCGTCGCCATGTTCCCGCCCGCGCCCGACGCGATGATCGAACGCGGCTACCAGGACTTCGCCGACCGCTGGAACCCGATCCTCGACGTCTTCGACGCCGAGGGCGTGCGGTTCGCACACGAGGTCCACCCCAGCGAGATCGCCTACGACTACTGGACCACCCAGAAAGCCCTCGAAGCCGTCGACCGGCGCCCCGCCTTCGGCCTCAACTTCGACCCCTCGCACTTCGTGTGGCAGGACCTCGACCCGGTCGGCTTCCTGTGGGACTTCCGCGACCGCATCTACCACGTCGACTGCAAGGAGGCCCGCAAGCGCCTCGACGGACGCAACGGCCGGCTCGGCTCCCACCTGCCCTGGGGCGACCCGCGGCGCGGCTGGGACTTCGTCTCCGCCGGGCACGGCGACGTCCCCTGGGAGGACGTCTTCCGGATGCTGCGGTCCATCGACTACCAGGGCCCGATCTCCGTCGAATGGGAGGACGCCGGCATGGACCGGCTCCAGGGGGCGCCCGAGGCGCTGACCCGCCTCAAGGCCTTCGACTTCGAGCCGCCCAGCGCGTCCTTCGACGCCGCGTTCAACAGCTGAACCGCACACCCGGCCCAGGTCGGGGACCGGGACCGGCACCCCTGCCGGTCCCGACTCCGACCTGCCCGGACACCGCTTTGTCCTGTGCTGGGAGAAAGCTGAACCGATCCTGGCACAAGGGGTGTTCGCCCCGGACGGACGCGGTTACCGTCCTTGAAGTGTTCAGGACACACGCACCTCCGGGGTGACGGCGCACCCCGGCGTCCGCACCGCACGTCTTCGTACCCACCCGTACGGCCCACCCGTTCCCGGAGGGACTTCGTGCACAGAACCAGCCTCAGAAGCACCCGCACCCCCAGACGCTCCAAACTGCGCACCACCATCGCCCTGTTCACCGGTCTGCTCCTGGCCGTGGGCACCCCGGCCACCGTCGCCGGCGCCCACCCCGGTCACCCGGAGCACGACGAACCGGCGGCCGCCGAGGGGCAGTTCCAGCAGGTGCCGCTCGCCAAGGGCGAACCCGAGATGGGCGAGCCGATGTCGCTCGCCGTGCTCCCGGACCGCAGCGTCCTGCACACCTCGCGCGACGGCACGCTGCGCCGCACGGACCAGGGCGGCGTCACCAAGGTCGCCGGCAAGATCCCCGTCTACACCCACGACGAGGAAGGCCTCCAGGGCGTCGCCGTCGACCCCGACTTCAAGAACAACCGGGCGATCTACCTGTACTACGCCCCGCCGCTCGACACCCCCGCGGGCGACGCACCGGAGACCGGCACCGCCGAGGACTTCAAGAAGTTCGACGGCGTCAACCGTCTCTCCCGCTTCACGCTGAACGCCAACGGCACCCTGAACCTGGCCAGTGAGAAGAAGGTCATCGACGTCGCGGCCTCCCGCGGCACCTGCTGCCACGTCGGCGGCGACATCGACTTCGACGCCGACGGCAACCTCTACCTGTCGACCGGCGACGACACCAACCCGTTCGCCTCCGACGGCTACACCCCGATCGACGACCGGCCGAACCGCAACCCGGCCTTCGACGCCCGCCGCAGCTCCGCCAACACCAACGACCTGCGGGGCAAGATCCTGCGCATCAAGGTCGCCGAGGACGGCTCCTACACGATCCCGGAGGGCAACCTCTTCGCCCCGGGCACCGAGAAGACCCGTCCGGAGATCTACGCGATGGGCTTCCGCAACCCGTTCCGGATGAGCGTCGACGACAAGACGGGCATCGTCTACGTCGGTGACTACGGCCCCGACGCGGGCGCCGCCGACCCCAAGCGCGGCCCGGCCGGACAGGTCGAGTTCGCCAAGGTGACCAAGGCGGCCAACTTCGGCTGGCCGTTCTGCACCGGGAACAACGACGCCTACGTCGACTACGACTTCGCCACCAAGGAGTCCGGCGAGACGTTCGACTGCGCCGCCCCGAAGAACACCTCCCCGCACAACACGGGCCTGGTCGACCTGCCGCCCGCGCAGGCCGCCTGGATCCCGTACGACGACGGCTCCGTGCCCGAGTTCGGCACCGGCTCCGAGTCCCCGATGGCCGGCCCGGTCTACCGCTACGACCCCGAGCTCGACTCCAGCGTGAAGTTCCCCGAGGCCTACGACGGCGACTTCTTCGCCGGTGAGTTCGGCCGCCGCTGGATCAAGCGGATCGAGCAGAACGACGACGGGTCCGTCGCGAAGATCAACGACTTCCCGTGGACCGGCACCCAGATCATGGACATGGAGTTCGGCCCCGACGGCGCCCTGTACGTCCTCGACTACGGCGTCTCCTGGTTCCAGGGCGACGAGCACTCCGCGCTGTACCGGATCGAGAACGCCGAGGACGGCTTCTCCCCGATCGCCGAGGTGAGCGCCGACAAGACGTCCGGAGCGGCCGGCCTGAAGGTCACCTTCACCGGCTCCGCCAAGGACGCCGACTCCACGAACCTCACCTACAGCTGGGACTTCGGCGACGGCACCAAGGGCGAGGGCCTCAACCCCACCCACCGGTACAAGAAGGTCGGCACCTACAGCGCCACCTTCACCGCCAAGGACCCCGAGGGCAACACCGGCAACGCCAGCGTCCGGATCGTGGTCGGCAACACCGAGCCCAAGGTGCGGATCGACATCCCGGGCAACGGCAGCCTGGCCGAGTTCGGCGAGCCCGTGCCGTTCAAGGTGACCGTCACCGACCCCGAGGAGACCGTCGACTGCTCCAAGGTCAAGGTCGTCTACAGCCTCGGCCACGACTCCCACGCCCACGAGCTGACCAGCGAGATGGGCTGCGAGGGCACTCTGAAGCCGCCCCCCGGTGACGGCGGCCACGACCCCAACGCCAACATCTACGGCGTCGTCGGCGCCGCCTACACCGACGGCGGCGCGAACGGCCAGGAGGAGCTGACGGGCACCGCCCGCACCGTCCTGCAGCCGCTGCACCGCCAGGGCGAGCACTTCACCACCCAGTCGGGCGTGTCCGTCATCGACAAGACCGGCGCCAACGGCGGCAAGACCGTCGGCGACATCGACGACGGCGACTGGATCTCCTTCACCCCCTACCGGTTCGACGGCCAGAAGAAGATGACCGTGCGGGCCTCCTCCGGCGGCGCGGGCGGCTTCGTCGAGCTGCGTACCGGCTCGCCCGAGGGACCGCTGCACGGCTCGGCCTACATCCCGCCGACCGGCGGCTGGGAGACGTTCCAGAACGTCGACGTGCCGCTGCGGTCCCTGCCGAAGAAGACCACCGACATCTACCTGGTCTTCAAGGGCGGCGAGGGCGCGCTGTTCGACGTGGACGACTTCGAGTTCTCCAAGGAACCGTTCAAGAACGGCAAGAAGGTCCTGGTCTTCTCCAAGACCGCCGGCTTCCGCCACGACTCCATCCCGGCCGGCATCGCCGCGCTGAAGGAACTCGGCGGCCCCGCCGGCATCACGGTCGACGCCACCGAGGAGGCCCGGCAGTTCACCACCACCAACCTCGCCAAGTACGACGCGGTGGCCTTCCTGTCCACCACCGGCGACGTGCTCAACGCCGAGCAGCAGAAGGCGTTCGAGGACTACGTGGCGGGCGGCGGTGGCTACATGGGCATCCACGCGGCGGCCGACACCGAGTACGACTGGGAGTTCTACGGCGGCCTCGTCGGCGCCTACTTCCACTCGCACCCGGCCATCCAGAAGGCCACCGTCCGCGTCGAGGACCACGACCACCCGTCGACCGCGCACCTGGACGACGCCTGGGAGCGCACCGACGAGTGGTACAACTACCGCACCAACCCGCGCGAGCAGGCCAAGGTCCTCGCCACCCTGGACGAGACCACCTGCCAGGGCGGCACCATGAAGGGCGACCACCCGATCGCCTGGTGCCAGAGCTACGGCGGCGGCCGCTCCTTCTACACCGGTGGCGGTCACACCAAGGAGTCCTACGCCGAGGAAGCCTTCCGCGCCCACTTGCTCGGCGGCCTGCAGTACGCCACCGGCCAGGTGAAGGCGGACTGCAAGCCGAGCAAGGACTACCGGAAGATCTTCAACGGCCAGACCCTGGACGGCTGGAAGCAGGCCGGCCCCGGCACGTTCGTCGTCAAGGACGGCGTGATGGAGACCGAGGGCGGCATGGGCCTGCTCTGGTACCAGGCCAAGGAGCTGAAGTCGTACTCACTCAAGCTCGACTGGAAGATGCGGGGCGACGACAACTCCGGGATCTTCGTGGGCTTCCCGGCCTCCGACGACCCCTGGTCCGCGGTGAACAAGGGCTACGAGATCCAGATCGACGCCACGGACGCGCCCGACCGCACCACGGGCTCCGTCTACTCCTTCAAGTCGGCCAACATCAAGGCGCGTGACCAGGTTCTGCGGCCGCCCGGCCAGTGGAACTCCTACGAGATCAAGGTCCAGGGCGAACGCCTCCAGGTGTTCCTCAACGGAGTCAAGATCAACGACTTCACCAACAAGGACCCGCAGCGGAGCCTGACCGACGGCTACATCGGCCTGCAGAACCACGGCGCCGACGACCAGGTCTCCTTCCGCAACATCCAGCTCAAGGAACTGCCCGTCCAGGGCCAGTGAACGGCGGCGGGCGGGGGACGCCGGACCCCCGCCCGCCGTCTCCCCCCTCCCCCCGGGTTCGCGCACGACCAGGAGGCTGCCCATGTCCGCGTCCCTCTCCCGACCCCGTGTGGGTGTGTGGCTGATCGGAGCCCGAGGCTCCGTCGCCACCACCGTCGTCACGGGGTGCGCCGCCGTCACCGCGGGGCTGCACCCGCCCACCGGCATGGTGACCGAGACCCCCGCCTTCACCGACAGCGGCCTTCCCGCCCTGTCCGACCTCGTCTTCGGCGGCCACGACACCCTCGACTGCCCCCTGCCCAAACGCGCCGAGACCCTGACCGCCGGCGGCGTCCTGCCCCCCGGCGTCGCGACCGCCGTCGCCGCGGAACTCGCCGCCGCCGACCGGGAGATCCGGCCCGGCGGCCCCACACCCGGGGACACCCGCAGCGAGGCCGACCTGATCACGGCCTTCGCCCACGACATCCGCGACTTCACGCGCCGGCACGCGCTGGAGCGGACCGTGGTGGTGAACGTCGCCTCCACCGAACCCGCCTCCCAGGGCCCCGGCGCCCCGCTGCCGGCCAGCACCCTGTACGCCCTGGCGGCCCTGCGCGCGGGTTGCCCCTACGTCAACTTCACCCCCTCCGAGGGCATGCACCACCCCGTCGCCGCCCGCGAGGCCGAACACAGCGGACTGCCCCACGCCGGCCGCGACGGCAAGACCGGGCAGACCCTGCTGCGGGCCGTGCTGGGCCCCATGTTCGCCCAGCGGGCCCTGCACGTGCGGGCCTGGTCCGGCACGAACCTGCTCGGCGGCGGAGACGGCGCCGCCCTCGCCGACCCGGCCGCCGCGGCGGCGAAGAACGCCGGCAAGGAACGCGTCCTCGCCGACACCCTCGGCAGCGTCCCCGAGGGCGAGGTCCACATCGACGACGTCCCCGCCCTCGGCGACTGGAAGACCGCCTGGGACCACATCGCCTTCGACGGCTTCCTCGGCACCCGCATGATCCTCCAGACCATCTGGCAGGGCTGCGACTCGGCGCTCGCCGCGCCCCTGGTGCTCGACCTCGCCCGCCTCACCGCCCGCGCCCACGAAACGGGCCTGTCCGGCCCGCTCGGCGCTCTCGGGTTCTACTTCAAGGACCCGGTGGGGGAGGGGCCCGCGGGCTTGTCCGAGCAGTACGAGGCACTGGTCCGGTTCGGGCGCGGCCTGGGGCAGGCCGGGGGAGAGGGCGGGGGCGGGGGAGCGCGGCCGGGTGAGGGGTCCGACACATCGGGAGAAGCGCTGTGAGGTTGCGCGCGAACTCCTGTGGATGCGCCGGGGGCACCACGACGACCGAGGCTGCGGCTGCCGTTGAGGCTGAGGCTCGCCCCTGCGCGTGCGCCCGCCGCCGCTCGCGTCGCAGGCGCGCCTGGGCCGAACTCCTGCGCCTGCCCGCCCTGTTCAGCGTCCCCGGCGACGCCCTGGCCGGCGCGGCCGCGTCCGGGGCGCGGCCCGGCGCCCGCACCCTGCTCGCCATCGGTTCCTCCCTCTGCCTCTACGAAGCCGGCATGGCCCTCAACGACTGGGCGGACCGCGACGTCGACGCCGTCGAACGCCCACACCGCCCCCTGCCCTCCGGCCGCATCCGGCCGTCCGCCGCACTCACGGCCGCCTGTGCGCTCACCGCGGCCGGACTGGCCCTGGCCGCCCGCGCCGGACGACCGGCACTGACCGTGGCCGCGCCCCTGGCCGCGACCGTCTGGGCGTACGACCTCGGCCTGAAGCACACCCCGGCCGGACCCGTGGCCATGGGCACTGCCCGAGGCCTGGACCTCCTCCTGGGAGCCGCGGCCACCACCGGCCACACCGGCCGGGCCCTGCCCTCAGCCGCCCTCCTCGGCACCCACACCGTCGCCGTGACGACGGTCTCCCGCCATGAGGCCCGGGGCGGCTCCCCCCTGGCCCCGCTGGCGGCCCTCGCGACGACGGCCCTGCTGACCCGTCTGGTGGCGCACCGGCCCGCGGGGTCGGCGACCGGCCGCCGGCCGGCAGCCGCTCACGGGCTGATGGGCCCCGGCCCCGCCCGACATCACCCCGGGCACCCGTCCGTGGCGGCCCTGCTCACCACCGCTTGCGCGGCCGCCTACGCCGCGACCACCGCCCGCCCCTACGTCCACGCCGCCCTGAACCCGTCACCTCCTCTCACCCAACGCGCCGTCGGCGCCGGTATCCGCGCCACGATTCCCCTCCAGGCCGCCCTCACCGCGCGCGCCCGGGGCACGGCCGGCGCACTTGTCATCGCCGCCCTCGCCCCGCTCGGGGCGAAATTCGCGAAGAAGGTGAGCGTCACATGAGCCACGAGGTACCCCAGGCGTCGGCCGACCTCCCGGCGGCCACGACACCCGCCGCATCCGACGCTCCCACCCCCCTCCGCTTCGGCTACGGCACCAACGGCCTCGCCGACCTCCGGCTCGACGACGCGCTCGCCCTCCTCGCCGACCTCGGCTACGACGGCGTCGGCCTGACCCTCGACCACATGCACCTCGACCCGCTCGCCCCCGACCTCGCCGCCCGCACCCGCCGGGTGGCCCGGCGGCTGGACGCCCTCGGCCTCGGCGTCACCGTGGAGACGGGCGCCCGCTATGTGCTCGACCCACGCCGCAAGCACGGCCCGTCCCTGCTGGACCCGGACGCCGATGACCGCGCCCGCCGTGTCGACCTCCTCGTCCGGGCCGTGCGAGTGGCCGCCGACCTCGGCGCCCACGCGGTCCACTGCTTCAGCGGCATCGTCCCCGAGGGCACCGACACGGACACCGCGTGGAAGCGCCTCGCCGAGACCCTCACCCCCGTCCTGGACGCCGCCGCCTCCGCGGACATCGCCCTGGCCATCGAACCGGAGCCGGGCCACCTCCTCGCCACCCTGGCCGACTTCCACCACCTCCGCCGCGCCCTCGGCGACCCCCGGCCCCTCGGCCTCACCCTCGACATCGGCCACTGCCAGTGCCTCGAACCCCTTTCTCCCGCCGACTGCGTACGCGACGCCGCCCCCTGGCTGCGGCACGTCCAGATCGAGGACATGCGGCGCGGCGTCCACGAGCACCTCCCCTTCGGGGACGGGGAGATCGACTTTCCGCCGGTCCTGGCGGCCCTCGCCGCCACCGGCTACCAGGGCCTGACCGTCGTCGAACTGCCCCGCCACTCCCACGCCGGCCCGCACTTCGCCGCCCACTCCCTCCCGTTCCTCCGCCACGCCGAGCGGACCGCGGCCACCGCGTCGCCGCGGCCCGCTCCGGCCCTCCAGCAGGCCGCGCCACCCCACGGCGCTCCCTCCGCCACCCCTGAGGGGAGCAGCACCAGATGACCCACCCCCGCGCCACGCCGACGGCGAGAGCCGGCAGCGCCCAGGACAACCAGGGCACCGCGAACAGCCGGCAGGCCCAGGACACCCAGGGCACCGACCAAGACCGCGAGAGCCCCGCCATACAGGACGCCCGGGACACCCCCGCCGGACCATCCACCCTCACCACCGTCCCTTCGCTCGCCGACCTGCGTCACCACCTCGCCACCCATCTCGACCCCGCCGCCCACGCCTGGCTGGAGCACGCCCTCGACGAGGCCGCCGCGCACCCCGGCATCCACGGGCCCATCTCCGTGTGGGAACTGCGCCTCGCCGAGGCCGGTCGCCGCTGCGGCGCCGCGCACGCCGACGCCGCCCGCGTGCTCATCCTCCACGCGGCCCGCGCCGGCACCGACGCCCTGACCCGGGTCTACTTCCAGGGCACCGCCGACGAGCGCCGGGCCGTCCTGCACGCCCTGCCCCACCTCGTCTCCGGCCCCGGCGCACTCCCGCTCGTCGAGGACGCCCTGCGCACCAACGACACCCGTCTCCTCACGGCCGCCGTCGGCCCGTACGCCGCGCGACACCTGGACCCCCACGCATGGCGCCACGCCGTGCTGAAGTGCCTGTTCACCGGTGTCCCCGTCGACCACGTGGCGGACCTGGCCGGGCGTGCCCGCGGCGATGGCGAACTCGCCCGCATGCTGGGCGACTACGCCGCCGAACGCACCGCCGCCGGCCGCCCCGTCCCCGAGGACCTGCACCGCGTCCTGGACCTGACCGAGTCCGTGAACCCGGCACCCGGCACGGACCACCCCCACGGCAAGGAGTCCTGATGCGCATCTTCGACCCCCACATCCACATGACGTCCCGGACCACCGACGACTACGAGGCCATGTACGCCGCCGGTGTCCGCGCCGTCGTCGAGCCCTCCTTCTGGCTCGGTCAGCCGCGCACCTCGCCCGCCTCCTTCCGCGACTACTTCGATTCCCTCCTGGGCTGGGAGCCCTTCCGCGCGGCTCAGTACGGCATCGCCCACCACTGCACGATCGCTCTCAATCCCAAGGAGGCGAACGACCCGCGCTGTGTGCCCGTCCTCGACGAACTGCCCCGGTATCTCGTCAAGGACAACGTCGTCGCCGTCGGCGAGATCGGCTACGACTCCATGACACCTGCCGAGGACACCGCCCTCGCCGCGCAGCTCCAGCTGGCCGCGGACCACGGTCTGCCCGCCCTCGTGCACACCCCGCACCGCGACAAGCTCGCCGGCCTGCGCCGCACGCTCGACGTCGTCCGGGAGTCCGCCCTGCCCGTGGAACGCGTCCTGATCGACCACCTCAACGAGACCACCGTCAAGGAGGCCAGGGACAGCGGCTGCTGGCTGGGCTTCTCCGTCTATCCGGACACCAAGATGGACGAGGAGCGGATGGTCGCGATCCTGCGCGCCTACGGGCCGGAGCAGGTCCTGGTCAACTCCGCCGCCGACTGGGGGAAGAGCGACCCGCTCAAGACCCGCAAGGTCGGTGACCTGATGCTCGCCGAGGGCTTCGACGAGGACACCGTCGACCAGGTGCTGTGGCGCAACCCGGTCGCCTTCTACGGGCTCAGCGGCCGACTGAGCCTGGACGTCACCGGCACCGAGGCCACGCACGAGGGCAACTCCATCCTGCGCGGGGTTCCGAAGGACCCGCACGAGCCGGACCCCGGCCCCGAAGTGTCGGCCCGTGTCCCCGCCGCGGAGGCGTGAGCCATGCGCTTCCGCCACCCCGACGGCACCACCGTCCACCTCGCCTACTGCACCAACGTCCACCCCGCCGAAACCCTCGACGGGGTCCTCGCCCAGCTCCGCGACCACTGCGAACCCGTCCGCCGCCGCCTCGGCCGCGACCGGCTCGGCATCGGGCTGTGGCTCGCCAAGGACGCCGCCCACGCCCTCGTCACCGACCCGTCCGCGCTGCGCGGGCTGCGCACCGAGCTCGACCGGCGCGGCCTCGAGGTCGTCACCCTCAACGGGTTCCCCTATGAGGGCTTCGGCGCCGAGGAGGTCAAGTACCGCGTCTACAAGCCCGACTGGGCCGACCCGGAACGCCTCGAGCACACGACCGCCCTGGCCCGCGTCCTCGCCGGACTCCTCCCCGACGACGTCACCGAAGGCACCATCTCCACCCTGCCCCTCGCCTGGCGCACCGCCTATGACGACGAGCGCGCCCGGAGCGCCCGCACCGCACTGCGCACCCTCGCCGAACGCCTCGACGCCATCGAGGAGCTGACCGGCCGCTCCCTCCGCGTCGGCCTGGAACCGGAACCCGGCTGCGTCGTCGAGACCACCCGCGACGCCATCGCCCCGCTCACCGCGATCGGCCACGACCGCATCGGCATCTGCGTCGACACCTGCCATCTCGCCACCTCCTTCGAAGACCCGCACACCGCCCTGGACGCGCTCGCCGACGCCCGCGTCCCCGTCGTCAAATCCCAGCTCTCCGCCGCCCTGCACGCCGAACACCCCCATCTGCCGGAGGTCCGCGAGGCACTCGCCGCCTTCGCCGAACCCCGCTTCCTGCACCAGACCCGCACCTCCACCGCGGCCGGCCTGCGCGCCACCGACGACCTCGACGAGGCCCTCGCGGGCCACGCCCTGCCGGACGCCTCACCCTGGCGCGCCCACTTCCACGTCCCCCTGCACGCGGCCCCCGCCGCACCCCTCACCTCCACACTCCCGGTCCTGAAAGCCGCACTGACCCGGCTCGTCGGTGGCCCGGCCCCGCTCACCCGCCACCTGGAGGTCGAGACCTACACCTGGCAGGCGCTCCCGCCCGAGCTGCGCCCCAAGGGCCGGGCCCAGCTCGCCGAGGGCATCGCCGCCGAACTCACCCTGGCCCGCGACCTGCTGACGGACCTCGGCCTGAAGGAGTTGCCATGAGCGCCCCTGAGCACCCGGCCCCGGCCGGTGCCGACCGGCCCACCCCGCTCCTCGTCCTGGACGTCGTAGGCCTCACCCCCCGTCTCCTCGACCACATGCCTCACCTCAAGGCACTGGGCCAGTCCGGCTCCCGCGCCTCCCTGGGGACCGTCCTGCCCGCCGTCACCTGCGCCGCCCAGTCCACGTTCCTCACCGGCACCATGCCCTCGGAGCACGGCATCGTCGGCAACGGCTGGTACTTCCGCGAACTCGGCGACGTTCTCCTGTGGCGCCAGCACAACGGGCTCGTGGCCGGCGACAAGCTCTGGGACGCCGCCCGCCGCGCCCACCCCGGCTACACCGTGGCGAACATCTGCTGGTGGTACGCCATGGGCGCCGACACCGACATCACCGTCACCCCCCGTCCGATCTACTACGCCGACGGCCGCAAGGAACCCGACTGCTACACCCGGCCGGCCGCCCTGCACGACGAACTCACCGAGAAACTCGGCACCTTCCCCCTGTTCCACTTCTGGGGCCCCGGAGCGGATCTCGTCTCCAGCCGGTGGATCATCGACGCGACCCGCCACATCATCCGCACCCGGCACCCCGATCTGACGCTCTGCTACCTCCCTCACCTCGACTACGACCTGCAGCGCTTCGGTCCCGACGACCCGCGCTCCCTGAAAGCGGCCGCCGATCTCGACAGCGCGCTGGTGCCGCTCCTGGACGAGGCCCGCGCCGAGGGGCGCACGGTCGTCGCGCTGTCCGAGTACGGCATCACCCGCGTGAACCGGCCCGTCGACATCAACCGCGCCCTGCGCCGCGCCGGCCTGCTGGAGGTGCACACCCAGGACGGCATGGAGTACCTCGACCCGATGGCGTCCCGTGCCTTCGCGGTGGCCGACCACCAGATCGCCCACGTCTATGTGCGCCGCCCCGAGGACCTCGACGCCACGCGCGCCGCCCTCGACGGCCTGCCCGGCATCGAGCAACTCCTCGACGACGAGGGCAAGAAGACCCACCACCTCGACCATCCGCGCGCGGGCGAACTCGTCGCCGTGGCGGAACCCGACGCCTGGTTCACGTACTACTACTGGCTCGACGACGACCGCGCGCCCGACTTCGCGCAGCTCGTCGAGATCCACCGCAAACCCGGCTACGACCCGGTCGAACTCTTCATGGATCCCCTCGACCCCTACGTCAAGGTCAAGGCGGCCACCGCGCTGGCGCGCAAGAAACTCGGCATGCGCTACCGCATGGCGGTCGTGCCCCTGGACCCCTCGCCTATTCGCGGCAGCCACGGCCGCCTTCCACAGAGCGACGACGACGGTCCGCTCCTCATCTGCTCCACCCCCCGCGCTGTCGGCGACCGCGTCGCGGCCACCGATGTGAAGTCACTGCTGCTCCGACTCGCCGGTCTCGGCTGAGGCCGTAGCCCTCGGTCCCGACTGGTCACAAGTGAAGCACTCACCACTGACAACGCCCCGCGATCACGAGGAGTTCCCCGCATGAGCCGCTTCTCCCAGCCCGACCCCGAACTCACCCACCGCCTCAGCAGACGAGGCATGCTCGGCGTGGCCGCCGGTGCCACCGCCGCCGCCCTGCTCGGCGCGGCGGCCCCCGCCACCGCGGCGCCGGCATCCGTCACCACCGGCACCGCCGCCGGGACCAAGGGCCGCGGCCGGCCCGTCCTGCCGCCCGGCCGCCTCGGCATCCAGCTCTACAGCCTGCGCGACAAGGTCTCCACCCTCGGCTTCGGCCCCGTCTTCGCCGAACTGGAGAAGTACGGCTACGACGAGGTCGAGTTCGCCGGCTACACCCAGGGCTCGGCCGGACCCATCACGCTCGCCCAGCTCAAGCGGCTGGCCCGCAGCCACGGCCTCAACCCGATCGGCAGCCACGTCGGCTACTACTCCAGCGACCCGAACGCCTACACCTTCGCCCAGAACCTCACCAAGGTCCTCGACGACGCCCAGGCCCTGGGCCTCAAGCACATCGGCACGGCCGCCGGCCCGTTCCGCTACGGCTCGACCGTCGACGCCTGGAAGCGCGCCGCCGAGGACTTCAACACCTACGGCGCGGCCGCCAGGGCCCGGGGCATGAAGTTCTACCAGCACAACCACTCCGAGGAGTTCTCCTTCGCCACCGACAACCCCAAGGTCCGCCTCTACGACGTCCTGCTCAAGGAGACCGACCCCGACCTCGTCTACCTGGAGATGGACATCTACTGGGCGTACGTCGGCCAGTTCCGGTTCTCCAAGCGGCCCGACGGCACGCCCGCACCGTTCGAACCCCTCGACTACGTCCTCCGGCAGCCCGACCGCTACCCCCTCTTCCACGTGAAGGACGGCGAGAGCGACCCGTCGAACCCGTACGGCTACCGCATGGTCGACGTCGGCGACGGCGACATCGACTACCAGCGGTTCATCTCCGCCGTCACCCGGCTGCGCGGCCACCGCATGGCCCACCACTGGCAGGCCGAGCACGACAACCCAGCCGAGTCCTTCACCTTCGCGCGCCGCTCCAGCGCGCACCTGCACTCGCTGAGGGAGAAGTGCTGACCGTCGCAACGGCATGAGGAGGCCCCTCCCCGGCCGGAGAGGGGCCTCCTCACATGGGGCAGGGTCACGGCACGGGCCGCGCCCGGACCGGAACGGGCCCGCCGGTCCCACCGAGGCGGTGGACACGGCCGTGGAAGTCGGTCATGCGACGCTGGGGACGGTGTGCGGCGTCGAAGGTGCGGACGATGCCGCGTGCGGGTCTGCTGTCATGTCAGGTCGTGTCCTCGCCGAGCGGTTGCGGGTTCGGGGCGATGCGGCGGCTCTGCTTGTCGCGTCCCGGCGGGCTCAGGAACAGCGCCACACAGCCCGCGAAAAGGGAGATGGAACCGGCCAGGATGAAGGCACCGGAGTGCCCCCAGGCGCCGACGACCACGGCACCCATGCCGGCGCCGAGACCGGAGACGAGCTTGGCGCTGTAGACCATGCCGTAGTTGGACGCGTTGTTGTTCTCACCGAAGTAGTCGGCGGTGAGCGCGGCGAACATCGGGAAGATGGCACCGCCGCCGAAGCCGGAGATCGAGGAGAAGACCAGGAACAGCGGGAGGTTCTCGGCGTTCGCCGACCAGAGGATGCCGTACTGGGACAGGCCCAGGATGACGCACACCACCAGCAGGCAGCGCTTGCGGCCGTACAGGTCGGAGAGCCAGCCGATGACACCGCGGCCGGTGCCGTTGACGATCGCCTTCAGGGACATGGCCGTGGCGACGATCCCGCCCGCGAACCCGGCCTCCTCGCCGATCTCCACCTGGAAGGCGATGCCGAAGATGTTCACGCCGGACGTACAGGCCAGACAGAACCACATCAGGGCCACCCGGCCGGTCTTCCAGGCCTCCTTGGGGGAGTACTGGCGCACCGCCGGCGGGTTCATGCGCATCGAGCGGGCCGCGCGCGGGTCGGCCGGCGGGTTGAGCGGGTCGATGTCGGCGGGCCACCAGTTCTTCGGCGGGTCCTTGAAGAAGTAGCCGGAGAACGCGACGATCCCGGCCAGGAACACACCCACCGACACCAGCACCCAGCGGAAGTTGGTGAGGTCCATGTAGCCGTTGAAGAGGAAGACGAAGGGCACCGAGCCGTAGGCGAAACCGCCGTTGACGAAGCCGGTCTTGCCGCCCTTGCGCTCCGGGTACCACTTGCCCACCATGTTGACGCAGGTCGCGTACACCATGCCCGCGCCCATGCCGCTGAACATGCTGAAGCCGATGTAGGCGAAGACGACGTGCGGTGCGAAGGCCAGCGACAGGTAGCCCAGCAGGGTGCCCGTCGCGCCGAGCATCATCGCCCAGCGGGCCGGAAGTTTTCCGCTCTCACGCAGTTTTCCCGCGGGGAAGGCCACCGCGGCCTGGAAGAAGACCCACACGGTCATCATCCAGAAGATGTGCATGCTGTTCCAGCTGTGCGCCGTGTGCAGGGTCTCCTCGGCGGACGCGAACGCGTACTCGGCGGAGGAGATGCCCATCATGCCGATCCAGGGCAGGATCACCATCCACTTGCGCTTGCGCCCCATGATGTCGATGTCGGTCTCACCGAGGCGGTAGACGCGGCCGTTCGCGTCGGTGACCTCCCGGTAGGGAACCGTGGTGGGCAGATCGGTCGTTGTCATGTCGTGTCGCACCCCTTGCGTCGAAAGATCTGGCCAGCGCCCCCTGTCCCATGCCTTTCGTGCGCGTGCGGGTCCCGGGGCCGGCCGACGCGCACCGTCGGCCGGCCCCCCGCTGCCTCACCTCATGTACCGCCCCCCAGCAGCCCCGCCTCCCGCGCCCAGCGGTACTTCGCGCCGAGCACGGCCACCGGCTTCTCCGTCGTGTACGGATACGCCACGACCCCTCGCTCGAAGAGGTACTGGCAGGCCTCCTCGACCTCCACGTCCCCGGCGAGCGACGCCACGACGGGCTTCTCGATCCCGCGCTCGCGGAACTCGGCCACCACGCGCGCGGTGAGCTCCGCGAAGACCATCGGGGGAGTGACGATCGTGTGCCAGTAACCCAGGACCAGCGCGTGGATGCGCGGGTCCTCCAGTCCCAGGCGGATCGTCGCCTCGTACGTCGACGGCGGCTCGCCCCCGGTGATGTCCACCGGGTTGCCCGCCGCCCCGAAGGGCGGGATGAACTTCCGGAACGCCTCGTCGAGGTCGGGCGGGATCTCCATCAGTGACAGGCCGTTGTCCGTCACCGCGTCGGAGAGCAGCACGCCGCTGCCGCCGGCGCCCGTGATGATCACGACGTTGTCGCCCTGGGGAGCGGGCAGTACGGGCAACGCGCGCGCGTACTCCAGCATGTCGTTCAGCCCGGGCGCCCGGATGACCCCGGCCTGCCGGAGGATGTCGTCGTACACGGCGTCGTCGCCCGCCAGGGCACCGGTGTGCGAACCGGCCGCCCGCGCGCCCGCCGCCGTTCGGCCCGCCTTCAGCACCACCACCGGCTTCTTCGGCACGGTGGCCCGTGCGGCCTCCACGAAGGCGCGCCCGTCCTTGAGGTCCTCCAGGTGCATCGCGATGCACTCGGTGTGCGGGTCCTCGCCGAACCAGGTCAGCAGGTCGTCCTCGTCGAGGTCCGACTTGTTGCCGAGCCCGACGATCGCCGACACGCCCGTCTTGGTGGTGCGCGCGAAGCCCAGGATGGCCATCCCGATGCCGCCGGACTGCGAGGTCAGCGCGACCCCGCCCTTGACGTCGTACGGCGTGCAGAACGTGGCGCACAGGTCCTGCCAGGTGGAGTAGTAGCCGTAGATGTTCGGTCCCAGCAGCCGGATGCCGTGCCGTTCGGCGATCGCCACGATCTCCGCCTGGAGTTCGTGCTCGCCGGTCTCCGCGAACCCGGAGGGGATCAGCACGGCGTTCGGGATGCCCTTGCGTCCCACCTCCTCCAAGGCCGAGGCCACGAACTTGGCGGGGATCGCGAAGACCGCCACATCCACCTCACCGGGAACGTCGGTGACACTCTTGTACGCCTTGCGGCCCAGAATGTCATCGGCCTTGGGATTCACCGGATGGATGTCGCCCGCGAAACCTCCGTCGACGAGGTTGCGCATCACGGAGTTGCCGATCTTGCCCTGTTCATTGGAGGCGCCGATGACGGCGACCGCGCGCGGCTGCATCAGCCGGCGCATCGAGGCGAGGATCTCGTCGCGGGAGTACTTCCGGCGCGGCGCGGGCTGCGACTCCGCGAGGATGACCCGGATGTCGGCCGCGACGGCCCCCTCCGCCGTCGCGATCACCGGGTTGAGGTCCACCTCGGCGATCTCCGGGAAGTCCGCGACCAGTTCCGACACGCGCCGGATCTGCTCGGCGACGGCCCACCGGTCGACGCCCGCCTGGCCGCGCACCCCGCGCAGGATCTCCGCCGACCGGATCGAGTCCAGCATCGACAGCGCCTCGTCGGCGTCGACCGGCGCGAGCCGGAAGGTGACGTCCTTGAGGACCTCGACGAGCACGCCGCCGAGCCCGAAGGCGACCACCTTCCCGAACGTCGGATCCGTGACCGCCCCGACGATGACCTCCTGCCCCTTCGGCAGCAACTCCTGCACCTGCACACCCGAGATGCGGGCGTTCGCGTCGTACGCACGCGCGTTGTCGACGATGGTGTGGAACGCGGCCCGGACGTCGGCCGCGCCCTCGACGCCGACGATCACCCCGCCCGCGTCGGTCTTGTGCAGGATGTCCGGCGAGACGATCTTCATGACGACGGGCCCGTCGAAGCGCGCGGCGAACGCCACGGCCTCGTCGACGTCGGTCGCCAGTTCCTCGCCCGGTACGGCGATCCCGTACGCGTCGGCGATCACCTTGCCCTCGGGCGCGGTCAGCGCGGTCCGGCCCTCGGCCCGCACGGATTCCAGGAGGGACCGCACCCGTAGGACCCGGTCTTCGGCCATCACGTCAGATCACTCCGTTCGACTTGAGCAGGCGCACTTCCTCGTCGCCGAGGCCGAGTTCGCCGACGTAGACCTCTTCGTTGTGCTCGCCGAGCAGGGGTGAACTGGTCACCTCGACGGGCGAGTCGGACAGCTTGAGCGGGCTGCCGACGGTCACGAACTCGCCCCGCTCGGGGTGGGGCACGGTGACGACCATCTCGTTGGCCACCAGCGACCGGTCCTCGATGATCTCCTTGGTGGACAGGATCGGCCCGCACGGGATGTTGTGGGCGTTCAGCCGCTCCAGCACCTCCCACTTGGGCAGCGTCGAGGACCACTCCTCGATCAGCTGGAACATCTTGTTCAGCTTGGGCAGCCGGGCCTCGGGCGTCGCCCACTCGGGGTCGTCGGCCAGCTCGGGCCGGCCGATGAGCTCGCTGATCGGCCGCCAGCCGACGGGCTGCACGATGACGTACACGTAGTCGTTCGGGCCGCCCGGGGCGCACTTGACCGCCCAGCCGGGCTGGCCGCCGCCGGACGCGTTCCCGGACCTGGGAACCTCGTCGCCGAAGTCCTCGTTGGGATATTCAGCGAGCGGCCCGTGTGCCAGACGCTGCTGGTCCCGCAGCTTCACCCGGCACAGGTTCAGTACAGCGTGCTGCATGGCCACGTTGACCCGCTGCCCGCGCCCGGTGCGCTCCCGTTGGTAGAGCGCGGCGAGGATGCCCGCCACGGCGTGCACGCCCGTCCCCGAGTCCCCGATCTGGGCCCCCGTCGCCAGCGGCGGTCCGTCCTCGAAACCGGTGGTCGACATCGACCCGCCCATGGCCTGAGCGACGACCTCGTACGCCTTGAAGTTGGTGTACGGGCCCTCGCCGAACCCCTTGATGGAGGCATAGACGATACGCGGATTGATCTCCTGGATGCGGTCCCAGGTGAAGCCCATCCGGTCGACCGCGCCCGGTCCGAAGTTCTCGACCATGACGTCGGAGCGCCGGATCAGCTCGGTGAGGATCTCCTTGCCGCGCTCGGTCTTGGTGTTGAGGGTGATGCTCCGCTTGTTGCAGTTGAGCATCGTGAAGTAGAGGGAGTCGACGTCCGGCAGGTCACGCAGCTGCTTGCGCGTGATGTCGCCGGTCGGCGCCTCCAGCTTGACGACGTCCGCGCCGAGCCAGGCGAGCAGCTGGGTCGCGGAGGGCCCGGACTGGACGTGGGTCATGTCCAGGACGCGGATGCCTTCGAGGGCCTTGCTACCTGTCATCGGGGCACCTCACTTGTACATGGTCTGGTTCATGGTTCCGGGGGCGTACGCGTCGGGATCGACCCAGACGTTGATCAGCGACGGCTTGCCCGACTCGCGGGCGCGCCTGAGGGCCGGGCCGATGTCGGCGGGGTCGCGGACCTCCTCGCCGTAACCGCCGAGCATCTGGGCGAACTTGTCGTAGTGGACGTCGCCGAGGGTGTTGCCGACCCGTTCGCGGTCCTTGCCGTACTTGGCGGCCTGGCCGTAGCGGATCTGGTTCATGGAGGAGTTGTTGCCGACGATGCCGACGAAGGGGAGGTCGTAGCGGACGAGGGTCTCGAAGTCCCAGCCGGTCAGGGAGAACGCGCCGTCGCCGAAGAGTGCGACGACCTCCTTGTCGGGCCGCGCCTGCTTGGCCGCGAGCACGAAGGGGACGCCGACGCCGAGCGTGCCGAGGGGACCCGGGTCCATCCAGTGCCCCGGGGACTTGGGCTGCACGACCTGCCCGGAGAAGGTGACGATGTCGCCGCCGTCGCCGATGTAGATCGAGTCCTCGGTGAGGAAGTCGTTGATCTCGCTGACCAGGCGGTACGGGTGGATCGGTGAGGCGTCCGACTTCAGGCTGGGCAGCCGCTTCTCCAGAGCGGTCTGCTCGGCCGCCCGCAGCTCGTCCAGCCACTCCTTGCGCTTCGACGCCCCGCCGTTGACGCGTCCGGAGGCCGCCTCGGTCACCGACTTCAGCACGAGTCCGGCGTCGCCGACGATGCCGAGGTCGATGTCGCGGTTCTTGCCGACCGTGCGGTAGTCGAGGTCGATCTGCACGACGGTCGCGTCCTGCGACAGCCGCTTGCCGTAGCCCATGCGGAAGTCGAAGGGCGTGCCGACGATGACGATGACGTCGGCGTGGGAGAAGGCGTACCGGCGCGACAGCTGGAAGTGGTGCGGGTCGCCGGGCGGGAGGGTGCCGCGACCCGCGCCGTTCATGTAGGCCGGGATGTTCAGCGTGCGCACCAGCTCGATGGCCGACTCGGTGCCCCGGGTCGTCCAGACCTGGCTGCCGAGCAGGATGGCCGGCTTCTCGGCGTGCACGAGCAGGTCGGCGAGCTTCTCGATCGCCTCCGGGTCGCCGGCCGAGCGGGTCGAGGCGCGGTAGGCACCGGCCTGGGGCACGCGTGCCTTGTCGGTCGGCACCTTGGCGTCGAGGACGTCGCGCGGGATCTCCAGGAAGGAGGGGCCTGGTGCGCCGTGGAAGCACTCGCGGAACGCCATGGACACCATGTCCGCCGCGCGCGCCGTGTCCGGCACGGTCGCCGCGAACTTGGTGATGGGGTTCATCATGTCGACGTGCGGCAGGTCCTGCAGGGACCCCATCTTGTGCTGGGTGAGGGCCCCCTGGCCGCCGATCAGCAGCATCGGGGACTCCGCGCGGAAGGCGTTGGCGACACCGGTGACGGCGTCGGTCGTCCCGGGACCCGCGGTGACCACCGCGCAGCCGGGCTTGCCGGTGATGCGCGCGTAGCCGTCGGCGGCGTGGGCGGCGACCTGCTCGTGGCGGACGTCGACGACCTCGATGCCCTCGTCGACGCAGCCGTCGTAGATGTCGATGATGTGGCCGCCGCACAGCGTGTAGATGCGCTCGACCCCCTCGGCCTTGAGCGCTTTGGCTACGAGATGACCACCGGAGATCACGTCCTGGGTGTCGTCGGGCATGGCGAAGTCCTGTCCCTTCGTAGGGGGTTGGAGCGGCTCGCGGTACATTGCATACAGTCGACGAATACTGTATGAAGCTTGTTATCCCGCATCCGGTGGGTGGTGTCCAGGGGGCGTGCGGCACTTTCAGTCAGGAGCCGAAATGGACCTGTACGAACACCAGGCAAGGGAACTCTTCGAAGAACACGGCATCTTGGTGCCGAGGGCCGAGGTCACCGACTCGCCCAAGGAGGCACGCGACATCGCGCGCAGGCTCGGTGGCCGAGTCGTGGTGAAAGCCCAGGTGAAGACCGGCGGGCGGGGCAAGGCGGGCGGGGTGAAGCTCGCCGCCGACCCCGCCGCCGCCGAGCTCACCGCACGTCAGATCCTCGGCATGGACATCAAGGGCCACACGGTCGGCACGGTGATGCTGGCCCAGCCCGTGGACATCGAGACCGAGTTCTACGTGTCCTACGTCCTCGACCGCGCGGCCGGCCGCTTCCTCGCCATCGCCTCGGCCGAGGGCGGCATGGACATCGAGGAGGTCGCCGCCGATCGTCCCGAGGCCGTGGCCCGCATTCCGATCGACCCCGCCCTGGGCGTCTCCTCCGCGAAGGCGGGGGAGATCGCCGAGGCCGCCGGACTGCCGCCGCAGACCGTCGACGTCCTCGTACGGCTCTGGGAAGTCCTGGTCCGTGAGGACGCCCTCCTCGTCGAGGTGAACCCGCTCGTGCGCACCCGGCAGGGGCAGATCCTCGCCCTGGACGGCAAGGTGACCCTCGACGACAACGCCCGCTTCCGGCAGACCCGGTGGGGCGCCGACGACGTGGAGCACGACGATTCGCTGGAGGCCGTGGCCGCCGCCAAGGGCCTCAACTACGTCAAGCTCGACGGTGAGGTCGGCATCATCGGCAACGGGGCGGGCCTCGTCATGTCCACCCTCGACGTGGTCGCGGGCTGCGGCGCGCGGCCCGCCGACTTCCTGGACATCGGCGGCGGCGCGAGCGCCCGGATCATGGCGGACGGACTGTCGGTCATCCTCTCCGACCCGGACGTGAAGTCCGTCTTCGTCAACGTCTTCGGCGGGATCACCGCCTGCGACGCGGTCGCCGACGGCATCGTGCAGGCGCTCGACAGCGTCCGGCTGACCAAGCCGCTCGTAGTGCGCCTCGACGGCAACAACGCGGCCCGCGGTCGGGCCGTCCTCGACGAGCACGCGCATCCGCTCGTCGAGCAGGTCACCACCATGGACGGCGCCGCCGCCCGTGCCGCCGAACTCGCCACCACGGCCTGAGGAGAGGGAACACCATGGCCATCTACCTCACCAAGGAGAGCAAGGTCCTCGTCCAGGGCATGACCGGCGGCGAGGGCATGAAGCACACCCGGCGGATGCTCGCGGCCGGCACGAACGTCGTCGGCGGCGTCAACCCGCGCAAGGCGGGCCGCACCGTCGACTTCGACGACCGTGCCGTGCCCGTCTTCGGCTCGGTCGCCGACGGCATGCGTGCGACCGGGGCGGACGTCACCGTCGTCTTCGTGCCGCCCGCCTTCGCCAAGGCGGCCGTCGTCGAAGCCGCCGACGCCGGCATCGGCCTCGCCGTCGTCATCACGGAGGGCATCCCGGTCCACGACTCCGTCGCCTTCACCGCGCACGCCAGGGACAAGGGCACCCGCGTCATCGGCCCCAACTGCCCGGGTCTCATCACCCCCGGCCAGTCCAACGCGGGCATCATCCCGGCCGACATCACCAAGCCCGGCCGCATCGGGCTGGTCTCCAAGTCGGGCACGCTGACGTACCAACTCATGTACGAGCTGCGTGACATCGGCTTCTCGACGGGTGTCGGCATCGGCGGCGACCCGGTCGTCGGCACCTCGCACATCGACTGCCTCGCCGCCTTCCAGGACGACCCGGACACCGAACTGATCGTCCTCATCGGCGAGATCGGCGGCGACGCCGAGGAACGCGCCGCGGCCTACATCCGCGAGCACGTCACCAAGCCCGTCGTCGGCTACATCGCCGGGTTCACCGCGCCCGAGGGCAGGACCATGGGGCACGCGGGCGCGATCGTCTCCGGCTCCTCCGGTACGGCCCAGGCGAAGAAGGAAGCCCTGGAGGCGGTCGGGGTGAGCGTGGGAAGGACACCGACCGAGACCGCGAAACTCGTGCTGACGCGGCTCGAAGGGCAGCGGTAGCGAGCCAGGTCTTCCCGCCCGCGAGGTCTTCCCGACTCGAGGTTTTCCCGACTCGAGGTTTCCAACTCCGAGGTTTTTCCCGCTTCCGAGGTTCTTCCCGCCTCCGACCGTGCACCGAGAGCGGAGCAACCCCATGGCACCAGCACCCACCCTCACCCCCAAATCCGGTACGTCCTGGCCCGACGCGTGGCGGCGCTGCCTCACCGTCGCCCCCGAGGCCTTCCGCGACGACCGGGTCCTCAACCTCTGGAACGCCGCCTGGCAGCCGGACGGCCGGGTCCTGCCCGCCGTCAGCCCGGTCGACGGCAGCCCGATCGCCGGCCCGCCCCGCCTGGACGGTACGACCGCGCGGCAGGCCGTGCGCGCCGCCCTCGACCAGCACCGGGCCTGGCGACACGTCCCGTTGGAGGAGCGCCGGGCCCGCGTGGCGGCCGCCCTCGACGCACTCGCCGAACACCGGCGGCTGCTCGCGCTGCTGCTCGTCTGGGAGATCGGCAAACCCTGGCGGCTCGCCCAGGCGGACGTCGACCGGGCCATAGACGGCGTCCGCTGGTACGTCGACGGCATCGAGCCGATGCTCGCCGACCGGGCCCCGCTGGACGGACCGGTGTCCAACATCGCCAGCTGGAACTACCCGATGAGCGTGCTCGTTCACGCAATGCTGGTGCAGGCACTGGCAGGCAACGCGGTCATCGCCAAGACCCCGACCGACGGCGGTGTCGCCTGTCTCACCCTGGCCTGCGCGCTCGCCGCCCGCGAGGGGATCCCCGCGACCCTCGTCAGCGGCAGCGGAGGCGAGCTGTCCCAGGCCCTGGTGCGAGCGCCCGAGATCGGCTGCGTCTCCTTCGTCGGCGGCCGCGACACCGGCGCCGCGGTGGCCACGGCCGTCGCCGACCTCGGCAAGCGACACGTACTCGAACAGGAAGGACTCAACACCTGGGGCATCTGGAACCACTCGGACTGGGACGCGCTCACCGCGGTGATCCCCAAGCTCTTCGACTACGGCAAGCAGCGCTGCACGGCGTACCCGCGGTTCGTCGTCCAGCGGCAGCTGTTCGACGCGTTCCTGGCGGCGTACCTCCCGGCGGTCCGCACGCTCAGGGTCGGCCACCCGCTCGCCGTCGAGAAGCAGGACGACCCGTACCCGGAGCTGGACTTCGGGCCGGTCATCAACGCGGCCAAGGCGAAGGAACTGCAGGACCAGGTCGCCGAGGCGATCGAGCGCGGTGCCGTGCCCCTGCACCGCGGCAGTGCGGCCGACGCCCGCTTCCTGCCCGGCCAGGACACCTCGGCCTACGTCCAGCCGGTCACTCTCCTCAACCCGCCCTCGTCCTCCCCGCTGCACCACGCGGAGCCGTTCGGCCCGGTCGACACGATCGTGCTGGTCGACACCGAAGCGGAACTGCTGGCCGCGATGAACGCCTCGAACGGCGCGCTGGTGGCCACGCTGTCCACGGACGACCGGGCCACCTACGAGCGGCTCGCCCCGCACATCCGGGCGTTCAAGGTCGGCCACGGCCGGCCCCGCTCGCGTGGCGACCGCGACGAGCTGTTCGGCGGACTCGGCGCGTCCTGGCGCGGCGCGTTCGTCGGCGGCGAACTGCTGGTGCGCGCGGTGACGCGGGGACCGGAGGGGGAGCGACTTCCGGGGAACTTCCCGGAGTACCAGCTCGTGCCGTGAGAAAAGGGGGGTGCGTGTGTGGTCGGCCGCCACGTGGTGCGTCCGGGACCGGCCGCCACGCGGTGCTTCCGACACCGGCCGCCACACGGTGCGTTCGACGCGGCGGCCGTCCGGGCGCGTGCCTCCCGGCGTGTGCCTCCCGGCGTGTGGCCGCGGTCGGGCTGCCGTCCGGGCCCTGGCCGCGGCGCGCCGGGCCACCCCGGCCCGGCGCCCGCACGGGAGGGCGCGCCGCCGAGGTACGGCTCGAACCGCCGAGGTGCGGCTCGTATCGCCGAGGTGCGGCTCGCACCGCTGATGTGCGGCTCAGCCGATGCCCTGCCGGTCCGGGCGCAGGGCGAACGCGCGGTCCGCCGGGGTCGGCGCGGCCCGGTCGACCGCGTGGCGGAGCAGTTCGCGGTGGCGCAACAGCGGCTCGCGCCGTTCCGGCGGCGCGAGCAGGAGCAGGTCGTCCAGTCCGGCCAGCATGCGCCGTGACACCTGCGGGCTCCCGGCGGCGCACCCCCGCACCTCGGTGAACCCGAGATCCACCAGCTCCGTCCAGCCCGGCACGGGCTGCACCAGCCGCACCGTCCCACCGCGGTCCCGGTGCTTCACGGCCTCCAGCGGATGCCGGCTCAGCGCGGCAAGGAACTGCACGACACGGTCCAGTGCCTGGACGGCGGTCGTCGGATCGTTGATCGCGGGCGACAGGGCGCGCAGCGCGATGTCCGACAACTGCCGCAGCCCGAAGCCGAGATCCTGGTGGTAGGTCCGCTCCACCCCCACCGCGACCGTGTAGCGCAGCGCCCTGCGCGGCGGAGCGGGCCCGCCGTGCACCGCCAGCACGGGCGTACCGGGCACCACGAAGTCCCCGATCCGCGGGATCAGCCGGAGCACGACCCCGTGCGTGCGCGCCACCCGCACCAGCCGCGCGATGTGCACGTCCCGCAGCACCCCCGCCCGGCCCTCGTGCGCCACCCACGCGGTCGCGGAACCGAGCGGGGCGGCGTCCTGCCCGCCCTCCGGCGCGGGCATCGAGGCGGCCACCCGGAAGGACTCCGTGGCGATCCGCGCGATCACCTGGCTGATCCGCATCAGCCGCAGGGTGGTGTTCACGTACAGCACGAAGAGCAGCAGGCTGAGCGCGACCATGCAGAGCGTGAGGACGGACTGCACCAGCGGCACCGACGTGACGGCACGGGGGTCGTCGGCCGTGTCGAAGGAGGTCAGGACCAGCAGGGCGAGCACGAAGGTCGCCAGGAAGACCGCGAAGGTCGCCTTGGTGATCCGGCTCCGCACGAAGAGGCGCACCACGCGCGGCGTGAACTGCCCGCTCGCCATCTGCACGGCCACCAGCGAGATGCTGAAGACCACACCGATGAAGGTCATCATCGCCGAGCCGACGGCGCTCACCACGGCCTTCGCGTCCTCCGAGAACCGCAGCAGCTCGTCGAGCGTCTCGTAGTCGCCGTCCTTCTTGAGCGCGTCGACCAGGGCCGTGTCGAGCGCCTGCGCAGCCACCCAGACCACGAAGACACCCGCCATCGCCGCGGTGGGGGCGAACCAGAACGTGTCCCGCAGATGCTCCCTGAGCGGCGACAGCGCCCGAGGGCGTCGCCCCGCGGAAGGGCTCGGCGTAACCATCCAGTCACTCATGGTGCGACCCTAGGCGCATCGGACGCCGAGGTCCCGGACCCCCGCCCGGCGGACGGAAACGCAGGTGAAAGGCACTCCGAAACCTTGGTATTGTTGTCCCTGTCGCCGCGGGGAACACCCCTGGCAAGGCGGCGGACACCTGGTCCGGGTGGCGGAATGGCAGACGCGCTAGCTTGAGGTGCTAGTGCCCTTTATCGGGCGTGGGGGTTCAAGTCCCCCCTCGGACACCAGTGACACGAAGGGTGCCGACCAGATCATGGTCGGCACCCTTTCTCGTGCGGTCGACGCGCGCTACGTACCCGATCCGTCACGCCCGGCGACCCGGCGCGCGGCGATCACCATGACGACGGTGGACACCAGGGCGATGCCGGCGCCGACGTACAGCGGTGAGGTGTAGCCGAGGCCCGCGCTGATGGCCAGACCCCCGAGCCAGGCGCCCAGCGCGTTGCCGACGTTGGACGCCGACACGTTGGCGCTGGCGGCCAAGGCCGCCCCGTGGGCGTAGTCGGTGACGCGAGTGATCATCCCCGGCACACTGGCGAACCCCGTCACGCCCAGCACGAACACCAGGACCACCGAGGCGACCGCGCTCTCGGCCAGCAGGCCGAACAGCATCAGGGTGAGGGTGAGCGCCAGCAGGGCGAGGACCAGGGCCCGGTCGCGATCGCGGTCGGCCGCGCGCCCGCCGACCAGGTTCCCGACGACCAGACCGACGCCGTACACCATCAGCAGCCAGGCGACATCGGCCGGGGTGAAGCCGCTGACCTCGGTGAACGTGTAGGCGATGTAGCTGAACGCGCCGAACATCCCGCCGTAACCGAGCGCCGTGGCGATGAGGGTCAGCCAGACCTGCCAGGACCGGAACGCCCGGAACTGAGCCGCCAGGCCGAGGGGCGGTACCGGGCCGGCGCCGTCCCGTGTCCTCCCCGGCGGCGCCTGTCCCGCCCACGCGGGGACCAGGGCGGCGATACCGGCCAGCGCGAGCACACCGATCGCGGTCACCGCCCAGAACGCGGCCCGCCAGCCCCACCGCTCACCGACCAGCGCCCCGAACGGCACGCCCAGCACGTTCGCGAGCGTCAGTCCGGCGAACATGATCGCCACGGCCTGGGACTTCTTCTCCGGCGCGACCAGACCGCGCGCGACCAGCGAGCCGATCCCGAAGAACGAACCGTGGCACAGCGCCGCGACGATCCGCCCGAGCAGCATCACCGGGTAGTTCGGCGCGACCGCGGACAGCAGGTTGCCGATGACGAACAACGCGACCAGGCCGATCAGCACCTGCTTGCGGGGCAGCCGGGCCGTGGCCGCGGTCAGCGCGATGGCTCCGACCGCGACACTCAGGGCGTACCCGGAGATCAGCCAGCCGGCAGCCGCCTCGGACACGGAGAAACTCGAGGCCACCTGGGGCAGCAGACCGGCGATCAGAAACTCGGTCAGCCCGATGCCGAACCCCCCGAGCGCCAGCGCGACAAGCCCGCCCGGCATCCGCCGCCGCTCGGAGTGGGGCTGCTGTAACGCGAGTATGGAGTTGTCGTCGCTCATGCGCGGGTTGCCTTTCGGGAGGAACCGGATGGATCACGGGCAGGTCCGGTTCTGACGTGCGAGCCGTGCGGGCCGTACGGGCCGGGCCGGCCGGTGTCGCTGATGGTCACACCCACGCCTCTGGCGGTGGAGTCCGTCAAACGGCCCCTCACCCTCGGTACCCCCGCAGCTTCCGGTACAGCGTCGCCCGGCCGATCCCCAGCGCCGCCGCCGCGCGGGCCTTGTTGCCGCCGTGGCGGCGCAGTGCCTCCAGGATCGCGGCGCGCTCGGCGTGCTCCATCGGGCTGAGGGGCCGCGCGGCCGGTCCGTCCCGCACGGCGTCCGGCAGTTCCGCGCGGCGGACCGGACCGGAGGCGCGGCGGTGCTCCGCCAGGGCCCGGACGACGTGGGCCAGCTCGGTGACGTTCCCCGGCCACGGGTACCGCTCCAACGCGCGCAGGGCGTCCAGGGTCCAGGTCAGCGGCGGCTGCCCCGGCGCCGGGCGGGGCACCAGCGCCGACAGCAACTCCCGGATGTCCTCGGAGCGTTCCCGCAGCGGCGGCAAGGTCACCGAACGGGCGGACAGTTTGTCCAGCAGGCGCTGGAGACAGGGGCCGGCCGGCGCGCCGGGCGTGTGGGTGATCAGCAGTGGGGCGTCCGGGTGGGTGTCGAGCAGGGAGTTGAGCGCGGCCACGCCGGGCTGCGTGAGGCGCTCGGCGTGCCGGAGCAGGAGCGGGCGGTCGGCCTGCCACGCGGGCAGCGCCCGGTCGAGCCCGGCGTCCTGCGCGGCATCGGCGACCTGGGCGTCGCCCGGCCCCAGCAACTCCCGTGCCAGCGCGGACTTGCCCGTCCCGCGCTCACCGGTCAGCAGCAGTGGCTCCCGTGAACGCGCCAGCTCCACCGCACGCCCGACGGCGTGCCGCCACGGCACCGAGGAACCTGCCAGGGCGACCGGTGGGGACGGCGAGCCCGGCGTCGAGGGCGCCGGAGCCTTGAGCGGTTCCAGGACGGCCACGACCCCGATGACACTGCCGTCCAGACGCACGGGAGTGATCCGCGCGGTGCATCCGGCGCTGTCGGGCAGCTCCGGGAACCCGCCGATGTCGGACATCACTTCTGGCCCTTCGGGCACCACGGCCCCCTCGGGCAGCACCGAGGCCGACCCCTCCGATACGACGGCCCCCTCAGGCACCACGGCCCTCCCTGCCTCCGCGGACCGCCCCGCCTCCCCGGCCACCTCCCTCAAGACCGGGACCTCCGCCTGTCGCGCCCGGACCGCCGTACGCTCCAGCGCCCCGAGCACCTCAGGCGTCAGCAGTTCCTGCGCCGCGTCGCTGATCAGCCGGTTGCGGCCGTCGAGGGCGGCCACGGCCCGGTCCTTGCCCCGCGCCGCCCGCAGATACGCGTCCAGCAGCACCCGTTCGGCCCGCCCCGCCCGCGCGCGCAGCTCCGTCTCGACCGCGGCGGCGGCGGCCTCGGCGAGCGCCGCCTGCGGGTGCGGCGGACGCGCGGCGCACGGCCGCGACGCTACGGTCAGCGTGCCGAGCACCTGGCCGTTGTCCGGGGCGAGCACCGGGACGCTGACGGCGGACACGTCCTGCCAGCGGTCGAGGAAGTGCTCGGGCCCGTGCACCTCGGACCGCCGCCGGGCGCGCAGGGCGAGAGCCGCGCTGTTGTTGCCGACCTCCTGCTCCGACAGGACGGGGCACGGACCGAGCCCGGGCACGTTCCCCGCCGTCCACAGCACGCGCAGCCGCTCGTCGGTCAGAACGAGCAGGGAGCGGCCGGCACCCAGGGCGGGGACGATCCGGTCCAGCACCGGCCGGGCGGCGGCGAGCAGCGCCGACTCCACCGGCCGTACCGGATCCGTGGCCGGCTCGGCCAGGTCGTGCGGCACGCCGAAGAACCGGGCCCGCCGCCATGCCGCGACGACCTCCTCCGGCACGCCTCCCGGCAGCTGATCCCCCGACAGGAACCGCTGGCGGGCGTCACGCAGCGAGGGCCGGGCGGTGGCTGCGGGGTCGGCTGTGGCGGAGGGCTCTGTCGTGGTCACGGCATACACACCGTAGCGGGTTCGGTTGAACGGGCAACCACCCGTGTCCTGGTCCCCGTCTCCGGTGGCTCCGGCCCGGCCCTCCGAGGTGTCTCGTAATGAGACACCCGCCACCCACCCCACCACCCCATGATCATGAACGCTCGACGTCCACCCCATGTCCCCCTCCCCCCGCAGGAGCGCCCCGTGTCCACCGTCGTCGACACCGACGTCCTGATCGTGGGCAGCGGCCCCGCCGGTGCCTCCGCCGCGCTCGCCCTGAGCACCTACGGCGTGCCCAACATCGTCGTCACCCGCTACGCGAGCCTCGCCGACACCCCCCGCGCGCACATCACCAACCAGCGCACCATGGAGGTGCTGCGCGACCTCGGCGTGGAGCAGGACGTCGTCGCCCAGGCGACCCCGCAGCACCTGATGGGCAACACCACCTTCTGCACCAGCCTGGCGGGCGAGGAACTGGGCCGCGTCCGCTCCTGGGGCAACGACCCGCTCGTGCAGGCCGAGCACGAACTGGCCAGCCCCACCCGCATGTGCGACATGCCCCAGCACCTCATGGAGCCGGTCCTCGTGAACGCGGCCGTCGCCCGCGGCACCCGCCTGCGCTTCGAGACCGAGTACCTCTCCCACACCCAGGACGCGCATGGCGTCACGGCCACGGTCCGCGACCGGCTGCGCGGGGACACGTACGAGATCCGCGCCAAGTACCTGATCGGCGCCGACGGCGGACGCTCGAAGGTCGCCGCGGACGCCGGGCTGCCGATGGGCGGCCAGATGGGCGTGGCCGGCAGCATCAACATCGTCTTCGAGGCGGACCTGGCGAAGTACACCGCCCACCGCCCCTCGACCCTCTACTGGGTCCTCGCCCCCGGCGCGACGGTCGGCGGCATCGGCGCGGGCCTGGTCCGCTGCGTCCGCCCCTGGAACGAGTGGCTGATCGTCTGGGGGTACGACGTCGACGCGGGCGCGCCCGACCTGACCACCGAGTACGCAGAGTCGGTCGTCCGGAAGCTCGTCGGCGACGACGACATCCCGGTGACCATCAAGTCGTCGTCGGCGTGGACCGTCAACGAGATGTACGCCGAGCGGTACGCGAACGGCCGGGTCTTCTGCGCCGGCGACGCCGTGCACCGGCATCCGCCGTCCAACGGTCTCGGCTCCAACACCTCGATCCAGGACGCCTACAACCTGGCCTGGAAGCTCAGGCTCGTCCTCGACGGCACCGCCCACCCGCGGCTGCTCGACAGCTACACCGCCGAGCGCGCCCCGGTCGGCCGGCAGATCGTCACCCGCGCCAACCAGTCGATCCGCGAGACCGCCCCGGTCTTCGAGGCCCTCGACGGGCTCTCCCCGCAGACCCCCGAGCAACTGTGGGCCAACATCGCCGCCCGCAAGGACGCCACCGAGGCCGCCGAGAAACAGCGCACCCGGCTACGGGAGGCGATCGCCTTCAAGGTGTACGAGTTCAACGCGCACGGCGTCGACCTCAACCAGCGCTACGCCTCCGACGCGATCGTGCCGGACGGCACGCCCGACCCCGGCTTCAGCCGCGACCCCGAGCTGCACCACCAGCCTTCCTCCCGCCCCGGCGCCCGGCTCCCGCACGCCTGGATCACCTCCGGCACACGCACCCTCTCCACCCTCGACACGGTCGGCCGGGGCCGCTTCACCCTGCTGACCGGCATCGGGGGAGAGGACTGGGTGCGGGCGGCCGAGGCGCAGGACGTCGAGATCGCCACCGTGGTGATCGGTCCCGGGCAGGAGTACGAGGACCCGTACGGCGACTGGGCACGCCTGCGCGAGACGTCCGACGCGGGCGCCCTTCTCGTACGCCCGGACGGCTTCGTCGCCTTCCGGCACGCGACCGCCGCCCCGGACGCCGGGGAACGGCTCGCCGACGCGCTGCGGCGGATCCTCGGGCACGCCTGAGCGCGCGCCATCATGGAAGAAGCGCACGTCGACGACGAGGAGCGGGGATGACCACCGACGCGACCGGGGCCGACGTCACCGAGCAGGCCCTGGCCAGCCTGCGCACGACGGCCGATCCGCGGCTGCGCGAGCTGCTCACCGCGCTCGTCCGCCATCTGCACGACTTCGCCCGCGAGACGCGCCTCACCCAGGAGGAGTGGGAGCGGGCGATCGCCTTCGCGACGGCGACGGGGCAGGCCTGCACCGACACCCGGCAGGAGTTCATCCTGCTGTCGGACGTGCTCGGCCTCTCCATGCTCGTCGAGACCCTCCACGGCGACCGCGCGCCCGGGGCCACCGAGTCGACCGTGCTCGGCCCCTTCCACATGACCGAGTCGCCGGTCCGCGAACTCGGCGCCGACATCGACCTCGTCGGCGGTGGCGAACCCTGCGTGGTCAGCGGCCGGGTGCGGTCCGAGGACGGCACGCCGCTGCCCGGCGCCCTCGTCGACGTCTGGCAGGCCGACGATAAGGGCTTCTACGACGTCCAGCAGCCCGGCGTGCAGCCCCCCGGCAACGGGCGCGGCCTGTTCACCGCCGACGCCGAGGGCCGCTTCTGGTTCCGCACCTGCGTCCCGGCGGCGTACCCCATCCCCACCGACGGGCCGGTCGGCGGCCTGCTGCGCGCGACCGGACGGCACCCGTACCGCCCCGCGCACATCCACTTCATCGCCACGGCCGAGGGACACACGCCCGTCACCACGCACATCTTCGTCGCCGGCGGCGACTACCTCGACTCCGACGCCGTGTTCGCGGTGAAGCAGAGCCTGGTCCAGGACTTCGCGGAGACCGACGACCCGGCCCTGGCCCGGGAGTTCGGCGTCCCGAACCCCTTCCGGCACGCCGACTTCGACCTCGTACTGGAGCGTGCGGCATGACCTTCCAGGAGGAGTTCACCTACGAGACCCGGCCCGTGCGGGTCGTGTTCCGGCCCGGCGCGGCCGTCACCGCGACGCCGGGCGAGGCCGCGCGCCTGGGGCTGCGCAGACTGCTCGTGGTCTGCGGAAGCCGGGGCGAGCCCGTCGCCCGGGCGGTCGCGGACGCGCTCGGCGACAACTGCGTGGGACTGCACGCCGAGGCCCGGATGCACGTACCCGTCGAGGACGTCGACCGTGCCGTCGCGGCGGTCCGGGCGGCCGGGGCGGACGGCTGCGTCGCCGTCGGCGGCGGCTCCGCGATCGGGCTCGGCAAGGCGATCGCCCTGCGCACCGGGCTGCCGCTGATCGCCGTGCCGACGACCTACTCCGGCTCCGAGATGACCCCGGTCTGGGGCCTGACCGAGCACGGCACCAAGCGCACCGGCCGCGACCCGGTCGTCCAGCCCCGCAGCGTCGTCTACGACCCCCGGCTCACGCTCTCCCTGCCCCTGTCGCTGACCGTGACCAGCGGCGTCAACGCGCTCGCGCACGCCGCCGAGGCGCTGTACGCCCCGGACGCCTCGCCGCTGGTGTCGGTCATGGCCGAGGAGGGCGTGCGGGCGATGACCGAGGCGCTGCCGCTGCTGGCCGCCGACCCCGAGGACCTGCAGGCGCGCGGCAGGGCGCTGTACGCGGCGTGGCTGTGCGGCGCGTGCCTGGGCGCCACCACGATGGGGCTGCACCACAAGGTCTGCCACGTGCTGGGCGGCAGCTACGGGCTGCCGCACGCCGAGACGCACACCGTGGTCCTGCCGTACGTCCTCGCCTTCAACGCCCCCGCCGCCCCCGGGGCGTCGACCGTACTGCGCCGGGCACTCGGCGCCGACGACGTGCCCCGCGCCCTGTGGGAGCTGTCCGGGCGCCTCGGCGCACCGCGGTCCCTCGCGGAACTCGGCCTCGGGGAAGGCGACGTGGCCCCGGCGGCGGACCGGATCGCCGGAGAGCCGTACGCCAACCCGCGCCCGGTGACGGCGGACGGGGTGCGAGCGGTGCTGCGGGCGGCGTACGAGGGCGGCCCTCCGGAGCCCGCCGACGGCGCGGTCGCCTGACGGGGCGGCCGTTTGGCGGGGCGGCCGTTTGGCGGGGCGGCCGTTTGGCGGGGCGGCCGTTTGGCGGGGCGGTCGCCTGGCGGGGATGGCGGTCTGGCGGGGCGGTCGCCTGGCGGCAGGGTGGTTTGGCCGGAACGGCCGTCCGGCGGTACGGCGGTCTGGCCCGAACGGCCCTCCCGTGGCACGGTCTTGCGGACAGAAGGTGACCGCAAGGCTTCCTATGGTCGTGGCATGACTCAGACGCAGAAGATCCTCGTCACCGGCGCCACCGGAACCGTCGGCCGGCAGGTCGTCGCCGAACTGCTCGCCCGGGGCCATGAGGTCCGTGCCCTCACCCGGGACGCCGCGAAGGCCGCCTTCCCGGCCGGTGTCGAGATCGCCGAGGGCGACCTGACCGCGCCGGACGGCCTTGCCCCCGCCCTGGAGGGAATCACCGGCCTCCACCTGATCACCTTCGGCGGGGCCGCTTTCACCCCGCTGGAGACCGGCCCGCGCATCCTGGAGCTGGCTCGCTCGGTCGGCGTCCGCCGGATCACCGTGCTGCACGGCGGTGGGCCCACCCCGCTGGAGGACGCGGTGCGCGCGGACGACCAGGTGAGCTGGACCGTGCTCATGCCGGTCGAGTTCATGGCCAACGCCCTGGAGTGGGCGGACGGGATCGCGGCCGCGGGCGAGGTTCACGAACCGTTCGTCGACCGGCTCAGCGCCATGGTCCACGAGGGCGACATCGGCGCCGTCGCCGCGGTCGCGCTCACCGAGGAGGGGCACGGAGGGCAGGAATACGTGATCACCGGCCCGGAGGTGCTCACCGTCGGCGACAAGGTGAAGACGATCGCGGCCGCCGCCGGCCGGGAGATCACCCTGGTCGAGCTGACCGAGGAGGAGGCCGTCGCGCGGTGGCGGGCGGCGTTCCTCCCGGAGGACGTCATCGACTTCCTGCTGGAGGCGTACGGCAACACCCCCGAGGTGGGCCGCACGGTCGCCGGAACCGTCGAGAAGGTCACCGGCCGCCCCGCGCGGACCTTCGCCCAGTGGGCCGCCGAGCACGCGGACGTCTTCCGGGCGCGGTCCTGACTGTCTCGTAATGAGACACCCGCGCCGGAACCCGGTCCGTCAGGATCGACGAGGGGGTGTGACCGCAGCAAGGTGCGGCCGTGCGGCGTGCGCTGAACCGCCGCCGTACGGGCGCACACCCGAAGAAAGGTGAACCACATGGCCCTCGCACTGCTCCGGCGCCGGTGGCTCAAGAGCACCTCCGCCGCAGCGGCGGGCCTCGCCCTCCCCCTTCCGTCCGGTGCCGGTGCCGTGGCCCGCGAGGTCGTCGACCCGATGGGCTCGCCCCTGGCGGCCGCGGACGTCACCGTCACCGCCCTCGACACCCACCGTGTCGCCGCCCGCGGGACGACCGACCCCTACGGCTACTTCCTCGCGGCGCTGCCGCCGGGCCGCTACAGCCTGCTGATCTCGGCGGAGGGCCTGCGGCCGCACCGCGAGACGATCGAGGTCGTGGCGGGCACGTCGACGCCCACCGAGCGCGTCTGGCTCGCACCGGCCGAGGCCCTCCAGCTGCCGACCCCCGGAACCTGGCTCTTCGACCCGCCGCACACCGCGATCCGGTTCATCGCCAAGCACGTCGGCATGGCGCACGTCCACGGCCGTTTCGAACGCTTCGAGGGCGGCATCCAGATCGCCCCGGACATGACGGACTCCCGCGTGCACGTCCGCATCGACGCCTCCAGCATCACCACCGGCAACACCACCCGCGACAACCACCTGCGGTCCGCCGACTTCCTGGACGTCGAACGCTTCCCGTACATCGACTTCACCAGCGCGCGCTTCGCCTACCGGGGCGGCAGCAAGTGGACGCTGCAGGGCTCGCTCACGATGCACGGCGTGAGCCGCTCGGTCGCGCTGGACACGACGTACCTCGGCACGGTGAACGGCGGCTACGGACAGGAACTGCGCTGCGCGGCCCTGGCCACGGCGGAACTGCACCGCGAGGACTACACCCTCAACTGGCGTTCGATGCTGGCCCGGGGCATCGCGGTGGTCGGCCCGACGGTGCAACTGGAGCTGGACGTCCAGGCGATGTACCGCACCCACGACACCCCGACCCCGCCGGAATAATCCCTGGCCCCCCCGCGCCGCCCACGACCCGGGCGGCGCGCCGGCGTGACGAACGAAGGGAGACGGCCGTGCGTGATCACACCGCCGCCGCCGTCTCCCTGCCGCGCTACGAGGTGATCCTCGTGTCTTCGTCCCTCCGGTGCCCGCTGCGCGGCGGCACCGGCTGACCGGGACGAACCCCGGGCACCCAGCGTTCACCTGACCTGCCGCCAGGTCCGTCTTCCCTCGTGCCCGCTCGCCCGGAAATCGCGCTGCCCTTTCCCGACATCAAGGGCACGGGCCACCGGTACGCCGAGGTGGTCCGGGCCCATCGGAGCCGGCCATGCAGGGCTGCCTGATCGGCCGACGCCGGGGGACGGGCGGGGGTGGAGCGACCGGGGGCCCGGCCCGCGGTGTTCAGGTGGCGTGAACCTCGACCGTGCGGCCGTCCGGGTCCTTGAGCAGGTGGCGTCCCTCCGCGAGCGGCGGAGTCGTCCTCGTGCCGTCCACCGTCAGGCCCAGACGGAGGGCGTCGGTCCGCCGGTCCGGACGGGCTGGGTAGAGCTCGAAGACCGTGCCGTCGCCGAGGACGGCGGCATGGTGCTCGGGCCCCTGACCGTGTCGCTCCGCCGTGAAGGTCAAGCCGAGGTCCTGGGAGAAGCGCCGGCACTCCTCCAGCCGGGGCGAGTACAGCACCAGCAAGGTCACGCGGGCCGTATGCGAGTCGGTCATGGGTTCCTGGCCTCGTGCGTGGACGACGTCCCCACAAGGGTTTCACGGTAGTCGTGCAGCGCAGTGGAGGGAGGTTGAGTGGTGCTCGCCGCCTACGGTGTGGGTGCCGTGCTGGGTACGGCGGCCGGCGGACGCGTGGGCGACGACCGGCCTCTGGCCACGATGATCGCCTCGGCCGGCACGACCACGCTGATCCTCTGCCTGCTGGTGCTCTTCTCCACCAGCCCCTGGGTGACCGTCGTCCTGGTGACCCTCCTGGGCATCACCGGCTTCGCGGCCACGCCCGTGCTCGGCGCGCTCGTCGTCCGCTTCGCCGGTTCCGCGCCGACCCTCGCCTCCTCGCTGAGCAGCGCGGCGTCCAACGTGGGCGTCACCATCGGCTCCTGGGCGGCAGGCATGGCACTGGCCTCGTCCCTGCGGGAGGCCGGCCCTCCCCTGGTCGGCACCGTGGCGGCCGTACTGACCGCCGTGCCGCTGACCGCGCTGGCTCTGACGCGGGCCACGCGAGACCGTCGCCGAGAGGCGAGGGAGGGCTGACCTCGGCCCGTCAGCAGTCCCTGAACTCCGGTGCTCGGCTCAGGATCAGATCGGCGGCGAGAGAGGCGATCGCCGCGTTCGGCTTCGGCGAGGAGTCGGTCGGATACGTCGAGGGACATGACGGGGCGTCCTGTCTGGTCGTCGGTGAGGTGCAGAGGGCTCAGGCGTTCGCCGGGCCGCCCGGGACGTACTCCGGGTCGACCTGCGCCGCCAGGTCCTCGCCCGTGCGGGCGTCCGCCCAGGCGCGGGCGTTGCGCAGGTGGAACTCGACCGCGTGGCGGTGCAGCCGGGTCCAGTCGCGGGGGTGGGAGTCGACCGTCTCGCGCAGGACGTTCAGGGCGTGCCGGTTGTGCGCTTCCAGCTCGCCCCGCTCCCGGCCCTGTTCGGCCGCGCGGATCCAGGAGGACTGCTCCAGGTGGGTCAGGAGGTCGTCCCCCACCTGTTCCTTGAGGAAGAGGAGGTCGTCCTCGCAGGTGACCTTGTTGCCGACGACCGCGATGCGGATGCCGAACTGCTCGGCGTGGTCGCGGTACTGGCGGTAGACCGAGACGCCCTTGCGGGTGGGTTCCGCCACCAGGAAGGTGATGTCGAAGCGGGTGAAGAGGCCCGAGGCGAAGGCGTCCGCGCCCGCCGTCATGTCGACCACGACGTATGCGCCGGGCCCGTCCGCCAGGTGGCCCAGGTACAGCTCGACCGCACCCAGCTTGGAGTGGTAGCAGGCCACGCCCAGGTCCGACTCGTCGAACTCGCCCGTGACCATCAGCGGTACGCCGCCCGCCCGGCCGACGTGCCGCGCGTGCAGCGCGTCGTCGCCGAGAGGGCGCAGGAGGCGGGAGCCGCGCCCCGGGGGAGTCGTTTTGATCATCGCCTCGGGGGAGGGGATGCGCGGGTTCGTGCCCCGCAGGTAGTCCTTGATCTCGGGCAGGTGCGCGCCCAGGGGAGGAGCGGACTTCTCCTCGCCGCCGAGCGCCTCGGCCAGGTGCTGGTTGATGTCGCCGTCGATGGCGAGGACCGGGGCGCCGGAACGCGCCAGGTGGCGGGAGAACAGCGCCGACAGCGTCGTCTTGCCGCTGCCTCCCTTGCCGACGAACGCGACCCTCACGACCCACCCGCCTTTTTGAAAATGGATGTCATGTGGTTAGGTTCCGGGAGCGTGCGTCGGGCTGTCAAATCGTTTGGGCTGTACGGGTTTTGGTGGGGATTTCCCTGTCGTCGGCCCCTGGTCGGCCGGTGACCCGGCTTGATGCATATGCTGTGCAAGTGCGTCACCTCAGCATCAAGCCCCGCTCCCGGATCCTCGCCGCGCTCGCCCTCGTCCCGTGCCTGGCCGGCTGCTTCGCCTCCCCTGGTGGGGCGTCGTCGTCGGACGACGGCCGGCCGGGCTCCCGGCTGCGCGTCGCGCTCGCCTTCCCGCCCGCCGAGAACTTCTCGCCGTACGGGGCCGACGCCACGCTGCTCAGCCGTCTCGGTGTCACCGAGGGACTGACCGCCCTGGACGCCAACGGCGCCGCGACCCCCGCGCTCGCCTCCTCCTGGCGCCGTGAGAACGACCGCACCTGGCGCTTCACCCTGCGTGACGCCACCTTCCAGGACGGCACCGACGTCACCCCGTCCGCCGTGGCCGCCGCGCTCACCCACGCCACGCGCGCGAAGCCCGCGCCCGCCGCGCTCGCCGGCGTCACCCTCCGCGCGCGGGCCGACGGCGACCGCGGCCTGCGCATCACCACCGCAGCCCCCGACCCCGTCCTGCCCATGCGCCTGTCCAGCCCGAGCCTGGCGATCCTCTCCCCGAAGGCGTACGGGAAGGCGGACCGCCCCGATCCCGTCGGTACCGCCACCGGGCCCTTCGAGATCACCAAGGTCAACGGCGGCGGCTCCGCCACCCTCGACCGCTACGACGACTACTGGGGCGGCCGCGCCCAGGCCGCCGGCATCGACGCGCGCTTCGTCAAGGACGGCACCGCGCGCGCCAACGCCGTACGCACCGGGGACGTCGACATCGCCGAGGCCGTCCCCGTCGCGCAGGCCGCCACGCTCGACGAGGACACCCTCCGGGAAGCCGGCACCACGCGGACCACCAGCCTGCAACTCAACACCAGGTCCGGCCCCTTCACGGACCCGGAGCTCCGCGCCGCCGCCCGCACCGCGATCGACTCCTCCGCCCTCGTCAAGGGCGTCTTCGAGGGATACGCCGACCCGGGCGCGGGCATCTACGGCCCCGCCGTCACCTGGGCCGAGAACAAGCGGGTGAAGCCGGCCGGACGCGCGAAGCCCGCCCGGCCCGACGGCACGCGGATCACCCTCGCCACCTACGACAACCGGCCCGAGCTGCCCGAGGCCGCGCAGGTCGTGCAACAGCAGCTCCAGAAGGCCGGCTTCACGGTGAAACTGGAGGTGCGCGAGTACTCACGCCTGGAGAGCGACGCGCTCGCCGGGAAGTTCGACGCGTTCATCGGCGCCCGCAACAGCCTCCTGGACACCGGCGACCCCGTCGGGATCCTCGCCAGTGACTACACCTGCGACGGCGGCTACAACCTCGCCCTGCTGTGCGACAAGAAGGTCGACCGGGCCGTCGCCGAGGCCGACAGGACCGACGGCACCGGCGAGCGGCAGGACGCGGCCATGGCCGCCGAGGCCGCCGTCCTCGGTACCGACGCGGTCGTGCCGCTGGCGCACCAGCGAATCATCGTCGGCGTCGCCACCAAGGTCCGGGGCGTGCTCCTCGACCCCTACGAGCGGACCCTGGTCGGAGCCGGAACGCGACGCTGAGCCGCGGGTTCAGGCCGGCAGCCGTGTGTCGACCACGCAGCTGATCTCCACGGCCTGCCCCGGGAAGGTCAGTTCGGTGACGCCCAGGGCCGTGCTGACCGGGCGGTGGGTGCCGAAGTACGCCCGGTTGCCCTCCGCCACCACCTCGGCGTGGCGCACCAGGTCCACCACGTACAGCGTCTGGGACACGATCTGGTTCCGCGTCACCCCGTAATGGGCCAGGACCCTGTCGATGTTCACATAGGTCTGCTCCAGCTGGGCGGCGACATCGTCCCCGGGGTCGAAGCCGCCCGCCTCGTCGAACGAGAGCTGGCCCGAGACGTGGATCAGATCGCCGGACCGGATCGCCTGCGCGTAGCCGAAGTGGCCCTCCGCCGGCACACCGTGGTCGTAGACGTCGAGGGTGGTCATGGTTCCCGTCCTTCCGTCGAGCGCGCACCCGCGCTCTCTTGCGGTTACTCGGAAACCGTAGGAGAGTGACGGCCGACCTGGAAGAACGCACTTTTCAGTGACTGGGGAACCAGATGGTGACCAAGCAGTTGAGGGACCTGCCCGAGAACGCGGACCTCCGGCGGGCCGACTCCCTGGCCCGGGAGATCTTCTCCGACGTCGCCAACAAGTGGGCGTTGCTGATCATCGAGGCCCTCGGCGAACGCACCCTGCGCTTCACCGAGTTGCGCGGCGAGGTGGAGGGCGTCAGCCACAAGATGCTGACCCAGAACCTGCGGATGCTGGAGCGCAACGGCCTGGTCGACCGGACGGTGCACCCCACCGTGCCGCCCAAGGTCGAGTACACCCTGACCGAGCCGGGCCGGGCCCTGCGCGCCACGGTCGACGCGATCTGCGGCTGGACCCACCAGTACCTCGGTCACATCGAGTCGGCGCGCGGACGCTTCGACGGCTGACCGGCCCGGGGGCGCCTGCAGAGCGAACCCGCCGGGCTCTCAGCCCGCCACCAGCTCCCGCACCTGCCGGGGAGCCGGGGCCTTCTCGACCCGCGAGGTCCGGTACAGCCACAGCACGTCCCGCCCGAACGACCACACCAGCAGGCCCAGCGCCAGGGCCGCGACCCCGAAGTTGGCCGCGTACGGCAGCAGATCGGCGCCCGCCAGCAGCAACAGCACGCCCTGGAGCGCCGCGACCGTCTTGCGGGCGGTGCTCGGCGGGAGCGCGGCGGTCAGCCAGGGCCAGACGCGGGCGGCGGCGACGAAGACGTACCGCATGCCGCCGATCAGCAGCACCCACAGGCCCAGTTGCATGGACACGTACACGCTGAGCACCAGGATCAGGAACGCGTCGACCTCCATGTCGAAGCGCGCGCCCAGCGGGGTCGAGGTGCCGGTACGGCGGGCGACCTTGCCGTCGACGCCGTCGAGGATCAGCGCCACCGCCGTCAGTCCGACGAACAGCGACACCGGCGGAGAACTCTGGAAGGAGTCCGCGACGAGCGCGGTGACCCCGCCGACGAGGGTGGCCCGGCCCAGGGTGACCCGGTTCGCCGCGCCGAAGGAGCGCAGCCGGGAGCGGTGCAGGGCCCGGGAGAGCACCGCCCAGGTGGCGAACGCGAACGCGAGGCCGGTCAGCCAGCCCGCCGGGCCCATGCCGATCGCCGTGCCGATCAGGGCCAGCAGCAGAACCTGCACACCCGCCCCCAGGGCGGTCTCCTGCTGTACGAGCCTCGCGTCGTAAGTGTTGTTCAGGGCCACCGAACACCCTCCGGCCGTGTGACAGAGTCGATCAACGCCGCTACCTTGTGCGCGGCCTGTGCACCCCTCGGTACGCAAGCAGCTTCCCGATCGTTCAGGAGGACTTCGATGAAGCACACCGGACGCGCGTTCTGGATCGACTCGCCTGGGCGAGGCGCGATCCGGGACGTCGCCCTGCCGGAACCCGGCGAGGGCGACGTGCTGGTGCGCACGCTGTTCTCCGGCGTGAGCCGCGGCACCGAGACGCTCGTCTTCCGCGGCGGCGTGCCGGCCAGCCAGCACACGGCCATGCGGGCGCCGTTCCAGGAGGGCGACTTCCCGGGCCCGGTGAAGTACGGCTACCTCAACGTCGGAGTGGTGGAGCAGGGGCCCGAGACGCTCGCCGGCCGTACGGTGTTCTGCCTGTATCCGCACCAGACCCGGTACGTCGTCCCGGCGAGCGCCGTGACGCCCGTCCCGGACACCGTGCCCGCCGAACGGGCCGTGCTCGCCGGGACCGTGGAGACCGCCGTCAACGCCCTGTGGGACGCCGCGCCCCTGGTCGGCGACCGGATCGCCGTGGTCGGCGGCGGCATGGTCGGCTGCTCGGTCGCCGCCCTGCTCGCCCGGTTCCCCGGCGTACGCGTCCAGTTGGTCGACGCCGACCCGTCCCGCGCGAAGACCGCCGAGGCGCTCGGCGTCGGCTTCGCCACCCCGTCGGACGCCGACGGCGACTGCGACCTCGTGGTCCACGCCAGCGCCACCGAGCAGGGCCTCGCCCGGTCCCTGGAACTGCTCACCGCGGAGGGCACCGTCGTCGAACTGAGCTGGTACGGCGACCGGAAGGTGAGCCTCCCGCTCGGCGAGGCCTTCCACTCCCGGCGCCTGGCCATCCGCTCCAGCCAGGTCGGCACCGTCTCCCCGGCCCGCCCGAACCGAACCTACGCCGACCGGCTCGCCGTCGCCCTCGACCTGCTCGCCGACCCGGCGCTCGACGCCCTCGTCACCGGCGAGTCCGCCTTCGAGGACCTGCCCGACGTGCTGCCGGCACTCGCCTCGGGCGAGATCCCCGCCCTCTGTCACCGCGTCCGCTACGACGAGAGCGATTGACACATCGGCTGACGATTCGTTCCATCCGGTACGACATCGGCCACGACAAGAGCGCCTGACCTGAGAAAAGACGTACCCGACGCTGAACAGGGGAAGGCAGACAGCCGTACTACACGGCATCCCCGGCAGCCATGGCGGGGGAGCAGACGCGCCGCACCTGGAGGGTCGTCCGTTGTTCAGCATCACCGTCCGCGATCACATCATGATCGCCCACAGCTTCCGCGGCGAGGTCTTCGGCCCGGCGCAGCGCCTGCACGGCGCCACGTTCCTGGTGGACGCCACCTTCCGGCGTGAACAGCTGGACGAGGACAACATCGTCGTCGACATCGGGCTGGCCACACAGGAACTCGGGGCCGTCGTCAGCGAGCTGAACTACCGCAACCTCGACAACGAGCCCGACTTCGCCGGGATCAACACCTCCACGGAGTTCCTCGCCAAGGTCATCGCCGACCGGCTCGCCGAGCGCATCCACAAGGGCGCGCTGGGCGAGGGCGCCAAGGGCATCGCCGGCCTCACCGTCACCCTGCACGAGTCGCACATCGCCTGGGCGAGTTACGAGCGTGCGCTGTGACCGACACGACCATCGAGCGGCCCGAGCAGACCGGACCGGCACCGGCGCGGCTGAACTACGTCCCCGTGCAGCACACCGCCCTGAGAAACGCCGAGATCATCCCCATGTCCCTGCGCACCGTGCACTTCGTGCTGCCGGGCGGCGTCGACGACCCGGCGACGCCCAGCGGCGGCAACGCCTACGACCGGCGCGTGTGCCTGGACCTGCCCGGCTTCGGCTGGCAGGTGACCAAGCACGCCGTCGCCGGTGACTGGCCCCGGCCGTCGGCGGCCGCCCGCACGGAACTCGCCCGCGCCCTGGCCGGGTTGTCGGACGGCGCCGCCGTCCTGCTCGACGGGCTGGTGGCCTGCGGCGTCCCCGAGATCGTGGTGCCGGAGGCGGAACGGCTGCGCATGGCCGTGCTCGTCCACCTTCCGCTCGGCGACGAGACCGGGCTCGAACCGGCGGTCGCCGCCGAACTCGACGCCAGGGAGCGGGCGGTGCTGCGGGCCGTGCCCGCGGTGATCGCCACCAGCGACTGGGCGGTCCGCCGCCTGGTCGCCCACCACGGTCTGCCCCCGGAGCGCGTCCACGTCGCCGCCCCCGGCGCCGACATCGCGCCTCTCGCGCCCGGCACCGACGGTGTGTCGCGGCTGCTGTGCGTGGCCGCCGTGACCCCGCGCAAGGGCCAGCACCGGCTGGTGGAGGCGCTGGCCGCGGTGACCGACCTGCCGTGGAGCTGCGTGTGCGTCGGCGGCCTCACCCAGGACCCCGAGTACGTCGCCCATCTGCGGTCCCTGATCCGCGCGCACGGCCTGGAGGACCGGCTGGAGCTGGCGGGCCCGCGGTCCGGTGCCGCTCTCGACGCCACCTACGCCACCGCCGACCTGATGGTCCTCACCTCGTACGCCGAGACGTACGGCATGGCGGTGACCGAGGCGCTGGCCCGTGGCATCCCCGTGCTGGCCACGGACGTCGGCGGTGTCCCCGAGGCCGTCGGACGCGCCCCCGACGGCGGAGTGCCCGGGATCCTCGTCCCGCCGGAGAATCCCGCCGCCATCGCCGCCGAACTGCGCGGCTGGTTCGGCGAGGCCGACGTACGGCGCCGCCTCAAGGCCGCCGCCCGCGGCCGCCGCGCCGCCCTCGACGGGTGGGCGACGACCGCACAGAGCCTGGCGGCGGTACTGCGCCGGCTCCCGACCGAACCCCGGAGGGCCGCATGACGAACCCGGTGACGACCCAGCAGAGCGGCACGATCCCGGCCCAGCCCGGGCCGAGGCAGACCGCCGAGTCGACGGACGGCGTGATTCCGGGCGCGGGCCCGGTCGGTTCGTCCGTGGCGGGGCAGGCCGTCGGCGCGGTCATCCCGGGCGCCGGACCCAGCGTCGGAACGGCCGCACCGCGGCCCACCGTGAAGCTGCGTGAGGCCGGGCCCGACGATCCGCCCCGCTACGCGCCCGAGTGGCTGGAGCTGCGGGAGCCCGCCGACGCCGCCGCGCGGGCGCACGACCTGCTCGACCCGCTGCGCATCCGGCTCGCCAACCTGCCGGGCAAGTCGGGCGGCGTCGTCATCCACGACCTGGGCTGCGGCACCGGCTCGATGGGCCGCTGGCTCGCCCCCCGCCTGGACGGCGCCCAGCACTGGGTCCTGCACGACCGCGACCCCTATCTGCTGCACTTCGCCGCCGTCTCCTCCCCGCGCTCCGCCGCCGACGGCAGCCGGGTCAGCGTGGAGACGCGCCGCGGTGACGTCGCCCGCCTCACCCCGGACGCCCTGCAGGGCGCCTCCCTGGTGACGGCCTCCGCCCTGCTGGACGTCCTCACCCGCGAGGAGCTCGACACCCTCGCCGCCGCCTGCGCCGGAGCCGGCTGTCCCGCCCTGCTGACGCTGTCCGTCGCCGGGCGCGTGGAGCTGACCCCGTCCCACCCGCTGGACGCGGAGATCGCCGAGGCGTTCAACGACCACCAGCGCCGCGACGGCCTGCTCGGCCCCGACGCGGTCACGGCGGCGGCCGAGGCGTTCTCCGAACAGGGCGCGACGGTACGGCTGCACCCGAGCCCCTGGCGGCTCGGCCCCGAGCAGGCCGCGCTGACCGAGCAGTGGCTGCGCGGCTGGGTCGGCGCCGCCGTCGAGCAACGCCCCGACCTGCGCGTCCCCGCCGAGGCCTACCTGGCCGACCGTCTGGCCGCCTGCGCCGCGGGCGAGTTGCGCGTCACCGTCCACCACACCGACCTCCTGGCCCTGTGCCGCCCGGTGGGCGGAGCGTCATGAGCCCGCAGGCGACGGGGACGGAGGCGGCCCCGCGGAGCGTGCTGACTCCGGTGCGCGAACGGCCGACGCCGGCCGGCGCACCGTGGGTGGCGGACGCCGGCACCCGGAGCCCGTTCGCGGAGTCCACCGCTCCGACAACGGCACCGGCGCAGGCGATGGCATCGACGTCGGTTTCGGCCACCGCACCGGCACCGGCACCGGCATCGGCATCGGCCCCGGCGACCGGCAGCGGCTCGGGACATCCCACCGAGGCCACCGCCGTCGAAGGCCCCGCGACCGCCCCGGACGCCGACCGCACTCCGGCCGGCTCCCCGTCGCCCGGCCCCCTCCGGGCCGCCCTCGCCCGGCTCGGCTCCCGCCAGGTCCGAACGCACCTCGGGACCCTCGCCGGAGCAGCCATCGTCGGCGTGCTGTTCTGGCGGCTCGGCACCGGCGTCTTCCTGGACGGGCTGCGCCGGATCGACGCGGTGACGCTGCTGCTCGCACTCGGGATCGGGCTCGTCACCACGGTGTTCAGCGCGTGGCGCTGGGCCCTGGTGGCCCGGGGGCTGCGCATCCGGCTGCCGTTCGGGCCGGCCGTCGCCGACTACTACCGCGCGCTGTTCCTCAACGCGGCCCTGCCCGGCGGCGTCCTCGGCGACGTGCACCGGGCCGTGCGGCACGGGCAGAGCGAGGGGGACCTGCGGCGGGGCGTGAAGGCCGTCGTCCTCGAACGGACCGCCGGGCAGCTCGCGCTGTTCGCCGTCGGGGCCGTGGTCCTGCTGACCATGCCGTCGCCGGTGCTCTCCCAGGCCCGGCACATCGCCCCGCTCGCGGCCCTGGCCGCCCTCGGCGCCGTCGCCGTCGTCCTCGCCCTGCGCATGAACCGGGCGGCACCCTCCCCCCGGGGCCGGAAGCTGCGGGCGACCCTCGCCGAGGCGCGCGAAGGGCTGCTGTCCCGGCGCAACGGGCCCGGGGTGGTCGTCTCCTCCGTGGTCGTCCTGGCCGGTTACGTCGCCATGTTCGTCCTCGCCGCCCGCGTCGCCGGAGCCGCCGCCTCCGTGGCCGTCCTGGTGCCGCTCGCGGTGCTCGCGCTGCTGGCGATGGGCCTGCCGCTGAACGTCGGCGGCTGGGGGCCTCGCGAGGGCGTCACCGCCTGGGCGTTCGGCGCCGCCGGCCTCGGCGCCGGCCGGGGACTCGCCGTCGCCGTCGTCTACGGGGTGCTCAGCCTCGTGGCGAGCCTGCCCGGCCTGATCGTGCTCGTCGCCCGCTGGTACGCGGGCCTGCGCGCCGGGCCCCGGGCCGCCGCTCCGGCCCCTGGACCCGGCACCGCGCCGGAAGGTGACTACCCGTCGGAGGTCAGCAACGAGAAATACGCCCCGAAGGAATCCGCCAGGCTCGCCAGGAGTTCCTTCCCCTTTTCCGCCGAACCCAGCGAAGCACGGCCGATGACACCCGAATCGGTATAGCCGGACATGCCGAGGGTGAGCAGATGACGCCGGTCGTCAGCGACGAAATCAGAAGTCTCATAACCGGGTCGGAGCATTTCGGGATGAGCGTGCAGAAGGATGGAGGTTTCTATTTCCCCCGCATGCATGTCGGTGAGCAGCGAGGTGACCACACCCGCCCGTTCCCGCGCCGCCTCCCAGTCCTCCGGGGCCGGGAAGAGCGCCATCCGCTCACCGCGGGCGGAGGACTCCTGAACGACATTGCCCAGCACGTAGTTCCCGCCGTGCCCGTTGACCACCACCAGGGCGTCGACCCCGGACCGGCGGAGCGAATCCGCTATGTCCAGTACCACCGCATGAAGGGTCACCGAGGAGATGCTGACGGTCCCCGGCCAGGCCGCGTGCTCGTGCGAGCACGAGATCGTCACCGGAGGAAGGAGGTGCACCGGGTACGCGCCGGCGATCTCCCGCGCAACGGCACAGGCCACCAGCGTGTCGGTCGCCAGCGGAAGGAACGGACCGTGCTGCTCGAAGCTCCCCACGGGAAGCACCGCGACCTGCCGTGAGACACCGGCGCCTCGCGTCCGTATGTCTTCCGTGGTGTCCGCCGGTACCAGATCACTCATAACTCCACGGCCTTTCGTCTCTGCTTAGGAACTCGAGAATCATGACAGAAAAAATTGGTGTACTCGGCAAGAAGTCCCCGCAGCGGACCGGCGTGGAACGCGTCGTCAATGCCCCCTTGCCCACCGTGTACGGGAAATTCCAGGCGGTCGGCTACCTGGACCACGACCGCGGCGACGAACAGGTGGCCCTCGTCTACGGCGAGATCGGCACGGAGGACGTCCTCATCCGGCTGCACTCGGAGTGCCTGACCGGCGACGCCTTCGGCTCCCAGCACTGCGAGTGCGGCGACCAGCTCGACGCCGCCCTGCGCGCGGTCGTCGCCGAGGGCGCCGGTGTCGTCGTCTACCTCAGAGGGCATGAGGGCCGCGGCATCGGCCTGCTCGCCAAGCTGCGCGCGATGGCCCTGCAGGCGGAGGGCCTGGACACCGTCGAGGCCAACCTCGCCCTCGGCCTGCCGGTGGACGCCCGCGACTACGGCGTGGCCGCCCGCATCCTGGAGGACCTGGGCGTGAACTCCGTCCGCCTGATGTCCAACAACCCGCGCAAGCGCGAGGCCCTGGTGAACCACGGCATCCGGGTCGCCGAGCAGGTGCCGCTGCTGATACCGCCGTGCGAGAACAACATCACCTACCTGCGCACCAAGCGGGAGCGCCTCGACCACCACCTGCCCCACCTGGACGCGGTGGTCAGCTCCTCCTGAGGCGCCGGAGCCGCCTCGGCTGGTTCCGGTCCTCCCCGACGTGACCTGGGCGAATCCGTGCGCGACCCGTAGGCGGGCCGCGTACGCTTCGTGGACGTCCGCCCCTTGAGCGTCGGCCCTGAAGCGGCCGACGCCTCACGTCCGGAGGCCCACCTGGTATGACCGAGCTCCATCTGTGGCTGCGCCACGAGGCCCGAACGACCGAGCGACGCACGCCCGTCGTGCCCGACGACGCCCGGCGCCTCGTCGAGAACGGAGTGGAACTGACCGTCGAGGAGTCCCCGCAGCGGATCTTCCCGATCGAGGAGTACCAGGCGGCCGGCTGCCGCGTCGCCCCCGCAGGCTCCTGGGTGACGGCGCCGCCGGACGCCGTCGTGCTCGGCCTGAAGGAACTGCCCGATGAGCCCGTCGAACTGACGCACCGGCACATCTTCTTCGGCCACGCCTACAAGGGCCAGCCGGGAGCGGCCGGCCTGCTGCGCCGGTTCGCCGCCGGGGGCGGGGCGCTGTTCGACCTGGAGTACCTGGTCGACGACACCGGACGGCGCCTCGCCGCCTTCGGCTTCTGGGCCGGCTACCTGGGCGCGGCCCTGGCCGTCCTGCAGCACCGGGGCCGGCTGCGGGCGCCGCTCGTGCCCACCACCAAGGACGAACTGGACGAGACCCTCAAGCCCGCCGACACCGACGCCGACTTCACCGGCCTGGTCGTCGGCGCCCTGGGACGCAGCGGCCGCGGCGCCCGGGTGGCCTTCGCCACCGCCGGTGCGGACCCGACCTGCTGGGACCTCGCCGAGACCCGCGACCTGGACCGCGCCGCCCTGCTGCGGCACGACGTGATGGTGAACGCGGTGCTCGCCACCAGCCCCGTCCCGCCCTTCCTGCGCGAGCAGGACCTCGACACCCCGGACCGCCGCCTGCGCACCCTGTGCGACGTGACCTGTGACGTCGGCTCGCCGCTCAACGTCCTCCCGGTGTACGACGAGACCACCACATGGGACGAGCCGGTGCGGCGACTGCGCGCGCAGCCGCCGCTCGACCTGATCGCCATCGACAACCTGCCCTCCCTGCTGCCCCTGGAGTCCAGCGCCGACTTCTCGGCCGCCCTGCTGCCCCACCTGCTCGACTTCGGCGTCGCCGGGGCGTGGGCGCGCTGCCTCGACCGGTTCCGCCAGGCGTCCCGTGAGCACGGTCCCGACGAGGGGGAGCCCCATGCCCACTGACCCGGTACCCGCGAGCGGCACGGTCCACTGGATCGGCGCCGGACTGTCCACCGGCAGCGGGCTGGCCGCGCTGTGCGACACCGCCGAGCGCGTCCGGCTCTGGCACCGCACCGAGAGCCGCGCCGCCGACGCCCTCGACCGGCTGGGTCTGGCCGGACGGGCCGAGCCCCGCGCCTACACGCTGTCCGCGCTCACCGCCGAACTGGCACCCGGCGACATCGTCGTGTCGATGCTGCCCGCACCGGAACACGCCCCGCTGCTCGCCGCGTGCGTACGGCTGGGCGCGCACTTCGCGTGCTCCAGCTATGTGTCTCAGGCGGTGCTGGAGCAGGTGCCCGCCGCCGAGAAGGCCGGGGTGGTCGTCCTCACCGAGTCCGGGCTCGACCCGGGCATCGACCACCTCTTCGCGCACGACCTCGTCGCCCGGGCCCGGGAGGCCGTCGGCGACGCCACGCCCGCCTCGTACACCCTCACTTCGTACTGCGGCGGCGTCCCCGCCGTCCCGAACGACTTCACCTACCGCTTCAGCTGGGCACCCGCGGGCGTCCTCAACGCCCTGCGCTCCCCGGCCCGTTACATCGACAACGGTGCCGAGACCGTCGCCGAACGCCCCTGGGAGGCGACCCGGCGGCATGTCGTCGACGGGGAGACCTTCGAGGTCTACCCCAACCGCGACAGCGTGCCGTTCGTCGCCCAGTACGGGCTGCCGGACGCCTGGACGCCGCGGACCTTCGTACGCGGCACCCTGCGCCTGGAGGGCTGGCTGCGCGCCTGGGACTCCGTCTTCGAGGAGCTGAAGACCGGCGACGACGCCCGGATCACGGCCCTGGCAGGTGAACTGGCCGCCACCTACCCGACCACGGACGACGACCGCGACCGGGTCGTGCTCGCCGTGTCCCTGGAGGTGCGGGCCGAGACGGGACCGACCTGGACGGGCGGCTACCTCCTCGACCTCGTGGGCGACGCCGAGGAGAGCGCGATGGCCCGCTGCGTCTCGCGCACACTCGCCCTGGGCGTCCGGCACGTCCTGGACGGCTCCCTGCCGGCGGGCCTGAACCGCGCCGCCGAGACGGCCAACCGGTCCGAGCGGTGGCTGCGTGAACTCGCCCGGGACGGAATCGAGTTCACGCTCCGCGTCGACCGGTGAGCGGCGTTCAGCCGACCAGGGACTCGTGGACCAGCCTCTTGAGGTCCTTGAAGACCGTGTGCGAGGTCCTGGGCCGCACCTGCGTCATGAACTGCACCGTCAGGTCGCGGCCCGGGTCGACCCAGAACGTCGTCGTCGCCACCCCGCTCCAGCCGTAGGCGCCGAGTCCGGACGGCGCCTGCGTGCGGGACGGGTCGATCACCACGGAGCAGTTGAGGCCGAAGCCGACGCCTTCGTTGCCGGGCTCGTCGTGGGCGGGACGGCTGCCGAAGGTCCGCAGATCGGCGCCGCCGGGCAGGTGGTTGCGGGTCATCAGGTCCACCGTTTCCGGGGCGAGCAGCCGGACGCCGTCCAACTCGCCCCGGCGGCGCAGCAGTTCCATGAAACGGTGGTAGTCGTGGGCGGAGCAGACCATGCCGCCGCTGCCCGACAGGAACCGAGGCCGGCCGTGCAGCGGCAGCCCCGGGATCGGCTCGATGCCGCCGCCGCCCTCCTTCTCCCCGTACATCTCGGACAGCCGGGGCGCCTGCTCGTCCGTGACGTGGAAACCCGCGTCGGTCATGCCGAGCGGCGTGAAGATCCGCTCGATGAAGAACGCGTCGAGCGGCTGTCCGGACACCACCTCGATCACCCGGCCCAGGACGTTGCTGGCGACCGAGTAGTTCCACTCGGTGCCCGGCTCGAACTGCAGCGGCAGGCTCGCGTAGACCTCGATGGTCTCGGCGAGGTCCGCGCCCGGCGGCACCGACGACTCCAGGCCGGCCGCGCGGTACAGGGCGTCGACGGGGTGGGTGTGGTAGAAGCCGAAGGTCAGACCCGAGGTGTGGGTCAGCAGGTGCCGGACGAGTATCGGGCCGGCGGCGGGGCGGGTCTGCACCTCGGACCCGGATCCGCTCACGTACACCCGCGGGTCGGCGAAGGCCGGCAGGTGGTCGGCGACCGGGTCGTCCAGGGACAGCCGGCCCTCCTCCACCAGCAGCAGCGCGGCGACCGCGGTGACCGGCTTCGTCATGGAGTAGACCCGCCACAGCGTGTCGGGCTCGACGGGCAGCCCGGCCGCGATGTCGCGCAGGCCGTGCGTGGTGAGGTGGGCGACGCGTCCGCTACGGGCGACGGAGACGAGAAAGCCCGGCAGCCGTCCCGCCTCGACCAGACCGGCGAAGTGCCGGTCCAGGCGGCCCAGCGCCTCCGGATCCAGCCCCGCCTCACCCGGATCCGCCTCTTGTCGCAGCAGTGCCATCGCTCTTCCTCCATCGCGCTCGTCGAGGTGAGATCCGGCATACCCCGCCCGGACCGCCTCCGACCCCATCCTCGTCCAGGAACCCTTCATGATCACGCAGGAACAGGTGAGCGAGTGTCATCGGCTCGGAGTCGCGCTTGATAGGCAAGTCATCACTTGCCTATCGTGGGGTCATGGCGGAGGATGTCTTCAAGGCCCTGGCCGACCCCACGCGTCGGCGCATCCTGGACGAGCTGGTGGAGCGGGACGGGCAGAGCCTGTTCGAGATCTGCACCCGGCTGGTGACCAAGCACGGTCTGGGGCTGTCCCGCCAGGCGATCAGCCAGCATCTGGCGGTACTGGAGTCGGCGGGTCTCGTCGTGACCCGGCGCGAGGGCCGCTACAAGTTCCACGACCTGAACACCGAGCCCCTCGAGCGCATCATGACCCGATGGCTCAGGCCCGACCGACCGGAGGACACCCCATGAGGATCCACATCACCAGCGTCTTCGTCGACGACCAGGAGAAGGCCCTGCGCTTCTACACGGACGTCCTGGGCTTCGTGAAGAAGCACGACGTCCCCATGGGCGCGGACCGGTGGCTGACGGTGGTCTCACCGGAGGACCCGGACGGCACGGAACTGCTGCTGGAGCCCTCCGGCCACCCCGCGGTCCAGCCCTACAAGACCGCCCTGGTCGAGGACGGCATCCCGGCGGCCTCCTTCGCCGTGGACGACGTCCGGGCGGAGTTCGAGCGTCTGCGCGGGCTCGGGGTGCGCTTCACCCAGGAGCCGCTGGAGATGGGCCCGGTCACCGCGGCGGTGCTGGACGACACGTGCGGCAATCTGATCCAGATCGTGCACACGAAGGCCTAGGTGTGCTGTCCGGACAGGTTGGTGACGCGGCTGGCTGGGGTGTGGCCGCCGATTCCGGTGTGGGCGCGAACGCATCCGCGAGGCCCGCGCCAATGGCCGGCTCGGCGAGGTCGTGGGACTCCTGGCCTCCAAGAACACCCCTGCCGACGGGCGCCCTCCAGCCGCTGACCGCGTCGAGGGTGAGGCCACCGGAGCCGGTGGCGGTCGACGGGCCTGGTCCGCGGCCCGGAATCGCGGTTGTCGACCGGATCACTCCGTTACGGTCAGGCACTCGGCGAGCAGGTCGACGACGTCGTGCCAGGCTCGCTGCGCGTGCCGTGGGTGGTAGCCGACGCCGGGGACCGTGGGGTGGTCGACCGGCGGGTGGTGGAAGGCGTGCAAGGCGCCGCCGTAGACCGCGAGGCGCCAGTCGACGCCTGCGGCCTGCATCTCGGCGGTGAACGCGTTCCGTTGTGCGGGCGGCATGATCGGGTCTTCCGACCCGACGCCGGCCCACACCGGGCAGCGAATGCGCGCCGCCTCGCCCGCTCGGCCCGTGGTCAGCGCGTTGACCGTCCCGATCGCGCGCAGGTTGACGCCGTCGCGCCCGAGTTCCAGGCCGACGGCGCCTCCGGTGCCGTAGCCGATGACGGCGATCCGGTCCGGGTCGGTCCGCGGCTCGGCGCGCAACACGTCGAGCGCCGCATGACCGATGCCCCGCATCCGGTCGGGGTCGGCGAGCAGCGGCATGCAACGGGCCAGCATCTCCTCGGGGTCACCCACATAGCGCCCGCCGTGAAGGTCGAAGGCCAGGGCCACGTATCCCAGCTCGGCGAGAGCATCGGCCCGGCGGCGCTCGACGTCGCTGAGCCCCATGCCCTCTGGCCCGAGCAGCACCGCGGGCCGGCGATCGACACCGGCCGGCAGCGCGAGGTGCCCGATCATCGTCAGACCGTCGGCGGGGTACTCGACCGTGCGCGTTCTGATCGTCGTCATGCGACCGGACTGTAGTGATCGTCGAGTCCGGTCGGGCCGCTGTTCTGCCGCTGGCAGATCAGCGCGGGTGTTCCTCTGAAATGCGACGATGGCTCATGATCCGCCACAAACCCCGTCCCCCGCGGCAGCGGTTTCGGATCACCTGCCCGGCCACGGTGCTGGAGGTGGACCTGCCGGTTCTTCCGCCGGGGGCATACCGCCTTCGATCGCCACCGGGCGCACGCCCTCATAATCAACTCCGTCCGCTTCATTGACATCTCACTCAAAAGACCGGACCTTGGGAGCGCTCCCATAACAGCCTTGCAACTGGAAGGAGTCCCCCCACATGCGCAAAAAGAGTCCGTTAACCGGGCGCTCACGGGCGTCCCTCCGTCGGCCTCTCCAGGCGCTCGTCATGCTGTTCGCCGTGGTCGTCGGCGCCGTCGCCTGGTCGACCCCCGCCCAGGCTCACGGCACTGTCGTCGGTCCCGCCACCCGCGCGTACCAGTGCTGGAAGACGTGGGGCAACAACCACACGAACCCGGCCATGCAGACCCAAGACCCCATGTGTTGGCAGGCCTTCCAGGCCAACCCCGACACCATGTGGAACTGGATGAGCGCGCTCCGCGACGGCCTCGGAGGCCAGTTCCAGGCACGGACCCCCGACGGGACACTCTGCAGCAACAACCTCTCGAGGAACGCCAGCCTGGACAAGCCCGGACCGTGGAAGACCACCACCGTCGGCAACAACTTCTCGGTCCACCTGTACGACCAGGCGTCCCACGGTGCCGACTACTTCAAGGTCTACGTGAGCAAGCAGGGCTTCAACCCCAAGACCCAGACCCTGGGCTGGAGCAACCTCGACTTCATCACGCAGACCGGCCGCTTCGCCCCGGCACAGAACATCACGTTCCCCGTCCAGACCTCCGGCTACACCGGACACCACATCCTGTTCGTGATCTGGCAGGCCTCGCACCTCGACCAGGCCTACATGTGGTGCAGCGACGTGAACTTCGGCTGAGCCGCAAAGCACCGCACACGGCACCGGCCCCGGCCGGGCGCCGGTAACCACCCGCCGCCCGGCCGACCGAGCCCCGCCGGGGAAGGGTCCCCTGTGGTCACCCTGCCCCGACGGGGCTTCCTGCGTTCCCCGCCTGGAGGAGGACGGGGCAAGCGGCTGTTCAACAGCTGAGTACCGCCCAGGGCCTGTGCGACCAGCCCCACGTCCCCCGCACCCGACGACAACGACGATCAGACCGTCACCTTGTCCGGCCGGACGGCACCCCCGGCAGCGCGTTCGCCCAGTGCCTCGGTGGGCACCCTGTGGGTCTCCCGCGCCGACACCGCCGCCACCACCGGCGGGACGCACAACGCCGCGGTGAACAGCGCCACCGCCGACCAGTCGTCCCCGCCCGGCCCCGCGATCCGCGCCGCGAACGTCACCGCGAACCCGGCCGCCGCGAACCCGATCTGCGTGCCGATGGCCACGCCGGACAGCCGCACCCGGGTCGCGAACATCTCGCCGTAGAAGGCGGGCCACACCCCGTTCGCGGCGCTGTAGACGACCCCGAAGCAGAGGACGCCGGTCAGGAAGGTCAGCGGGTAGGAGCCCGTGGAGACCGCCCACAGGTAAAGGAACATCGTCACCGCGCTGCCGGCCGCGCCGATCAGGAACACCGGGCGGCGGCCGATCCGGTCGGACAGCGTGGCCCACAGCGGGATCGCGGCCAGTGCGACCACATTGGCCAGGGCGCCCACCCACAGCATCGCCGTGCGCGACATGCCGACCGCGTCGCTCGTGGCGTACGCCAGCGCCCACACCGTGAAGATCGTGCTGACCGAGGCGATGAGCGCGCCCGCGATCACCCGCAGCACGTCCGCCCAGTGCTCGCGCAGCAGCACCAGGAGCGGCAGTTTCACGACGCCCTCCGCGGCGGCCTGCTGGGCGAAGGCCGGAGTCTCGTCCAGCTTGCGCCGGATGACGTAACCGGCGACGGCGACCGCGACGCTCAGCCAGAACGGCACCCGCCAGCCCCAGGACAGCAACTGCTCCTCGGGCAGCGCGGCGACCGGGATGAAGACCAGCGTGGCCAGCAGCTGCCCGCCCTGCGTGCCGCTCAGCGTGAAGCTGGTGAAGAAGCCGCGCCGGTCCGGTGGCGCGTGTTCCAGCGTCATGGAGTTGGCGCTGGCCTGCTCGCCCGCCGCCGAGATGCCCTGCAGCACCCGGCAGAGCACCAGCAGGACCGGGGCGAGCGTGCCGACCTGCTCCCGGGTCGGCAGACAGCCGATGAGGAACGTCGACAGGCCCATCAGCATCAGCGTGAAGACCATGATCTTCTTGCGGCCGAGCCGGTCGCCGAAGTGGCCGAGGACCAGCGCGCCGACCGGGCGGGCGGCGTAGGCGACGCCGAACGTGGCCAGCGACAGCAGGGTGGCCGTGGCCGGGTCGGACTCGTCGAAGAAGACCTCGGGGAAGATCAGCGCGGCGGCGCTGCCGTAGATGAAGAAGTCGTAGTACTCCAGGGCGCTGCCGATCCACGCGGCGGTGGCGGCTTTCCTGGGCTGGCCGGGAGGGGCGGCGGCCCCTTCGGGCATGGCGGGGACGGACACGGCGGCTCCTTAGGGGGCTCCACCCTAGGCGGAGCGGGGCGAGGTGAGCAGAGGGGGCGTGCCGGATCGCGGCTAATTAACCCACTGGGTAGTTAGTAGGGGATGGCCAGTGATGCTGCGCCCGTGTGTCGCCGGTGTCAAGGGGTCGTGCGCCGGGCGTTCAGTCCGCCGCGCGCTCCGCCGTCAGGTACGCGATCACCATGTCGCCCAGCATGGTGCGGTAGTGCGCGCGCTGCGCCGGGTCGAGCAGGTCGCGGCCGAACAGGGCGCCGAAGGTGTGCCGGTTGGAGACCCGGAAGAAGCAGAACGAGGAGATCATCGCGTGCAGGTCGACGGCGTCGACGTCGGCCGTGAACAGGCCCGACTCCTGGCCCGACGCCAGGATGCGGCGGATGACGTCCAGGGCCGGGGAGCCGATCTTGCCGAGCTTCTCGGAGCCGGCGATGTGGTGCGCCTCGTGGATGTTCTCGATGCTGACCAGGCGGATGAAGTCCGGGTGCTGCTCGTGGTGGTCGAAGGTCAGCTCGGCCAGGCGCCGGATGGCCGCCACGGGGTCGAGGTGGTCGACGTCGAGCTGCTGCTCGGCCCGGCGGATCACGCCGTACGCCCGCTCCAGCACGGCCGTGAACAGCTGCTCCTTGCCGCCGAAGTAGTAGTAGATCATCCGCTTGGTGGTGCGGGTGCGGGCGGCGATCTCGTCCACCCGGGCCCCGTCGTACCCGGCCCGGGCGAACTCCTGCGTGGCGACGTCGAGGATCTCGGCCCGGGTGCGGGCGGCGTCACGGATGCGCTCGCCTGGGCGTGCCGGTTCTTCGACGCTGGTCATCAGGTTCCTTCGGGCGGAGGGTCCGGTGCCGGTGATTGTAGAAGCAGGGGCCGGTGCTCCCACGGGGTCTTCCCGAGATCACGCTCGGCTGATATAGCTAACGTACTGGTTCGTACATTGCTGAGCCGCTCGGGAGGCGCGCGTGCCCAAGGACTCCTATCTCGTCGGACTGATCGGTTCCGGCATCGGTCCGTCGCTCAGCCCGGCGCTGCACGAGAGAGAGGCCGACCGCCAGGGGCTGCGCCTGCTGTACCGGCTCATCGACATCGACACCCTCGGTGTGCCGCCCGAAGCGGTGGGCGATCTGCTGCGGGCCGCCCGCGACCTGGGCTTCGACGGGCTCAACATCACGCACCCGTGCAAGCAGCTGGTCCTGGAGCACCTGGACGCCCTCGCCCCGCAGGCGGAGGCGCTGGGCGCGGTCAACACGGTCGTCTTCGAGGACGGCCGGGCCGTCGGCCACAACACGGACGTCACCGGCTTCGCCGCGTCCTTCGCCCGCGGGCTGCCCGATGCGCCGCTGGAAGGGGTCGTGCAGCTGGGCGCCGGCGGCGCGGGCGCGGCCGTCGCGCACGCCCTGCTCACCCTCGGCGCCGGACGGGTCACCGTCGTCGACGCGCTGCCCGAGCGGGCCGCCGCGCTCGCCGACTCCCTGAACCGCACCTTCGGCCAGGGCCGCGCGGCCGCCGCGCCCCCCGACCGGCAGGCCGACCTGCTCGCACACGCCGACGGCATCGTCCACGCCACGCCCACCGGCATGGCCGCCCACCCCGGCCTGCCCCTGCCCGCCGAACTGCTGCACCCCGGGCTGTGGGTCGCCGAGGTGGTCTACCGCCCGCTGGAGACCGAACTGCTGCGCACCACCCGCGCGCTGGGCTGCGCCACGCTCGACGGCGGCGGCATGGCCGCCTTCCAGGCCGCCGACGCGTTCCGCCTGTTCACCGGGCGGGAACCCGACGCCCCGCGCATGCTGGCGGACCTGACCCGGCTGGCCGAAGCCGTGGGCGCACCCCGCTAGCCCTCAGAAGGGACACCGACGTTGCGTACGTCCATCGCCACCGTCTCCCTCAGCGGATCCCTCACCGAGAAACTCGACGCCGCCGCCCGGGCCGGCTTCGACGGGGTGGAGATCTTCGAGAACGACCTGCTGGCCAGCCCCCTCACCCCCGAGGACATCCGCGCCCGCTGTGCCGACCTCGGCCTCGGCATCGACCTCTACCAGCCGATGCGGGACATCGAGGCCGTCCCCGAGGCCGAGTTCGCCCGGAACCTGCGACGCGCCCGGCACAAGTTCGAGCTGATGCGCAGGCTCGGCGCCGACACGGTCCTCGTCTGCTCCAGCGTCTCCCCGCACGCGGTGGACGACGACGCCCTCGCCGCCGAGCAGCTCAGCCGGCTCGCCGACGCGGCACGCGAGTCCGGCGTGCGGGTGGCCTACGAGGCACTCGCGTGGGGACGGCACGTCAGCACGTACGACCACGCCTGGCGCATCGTCGAGACGGCCGGGCACCCGGCGCTCGGCACCTGCCTGGACAGCTTCCACATCCTCTCGCGCGGCTCGGATCCCAAGGGCATCGAGGACATCCCCGGCGAGAAGATCTTCTTCCTCCAGCTCGCGGACGCCCCGCTGCTCGCCATGGACGTCCTGCAGTGGAGCCGCCACTACCGCTGCTTCCCCGGCCAGGGCGGCTTCGACGTCACCGGCCTGGTGCGGCACGTGCTGCGCACCGGCTATGACGGACCGCTCTCCCTGGAGGTCTTCAACGACGTCTTCCGGCAGGCCGAGGCCGGTCCGACCGCCGTCGACGCCCGGCGCTCCCTGCTGGTCCTCCAGGAGGCGGTGGGCCGCGCCGCCCTGCCCGAGCCCGTCGTCCCCACCGGCGTGGCCTTCGCCGAGCTGGTCACGCCCGCCGCGGAACCCCTCGCCGCGCTGCTCGGCGCCCTGGGGTTCACCCGCACCGCACGGCACCGCGGCAAACCCGTCGCCCTGTGGGAGCAGGGGGACGCCCGGATCCTCGTCAACACCGGCCCGGCCGTCCGCCGCGACGGCGCCCAGCTCGCCGCGATCGGGCTGGAGTCACCGGACCCGGCCGGAGCGGCCCGGCGCGCCGAGGCCCTGCTCGCGCCGGTCCTGCCGCGTCGCCGGGCACCCGAGGACGCGCCGCTCGACGCCGTCGCCGCCCCCGACGGCACGGAGCTCTTCTTCTGTGCCACCGGCCGCCCGGGTCTGCCCGACTGGCGTGCCGACTTCGAGGACACCGGCCGGCCCGCCACCGGCGCGGGCATCCGGGGGATCGACCACCTCGCCCTCACCCAGCCCTGGCACCACTTCGACGAGGCGGCCCTCTTCCACCGCGGCGTGCTCGGCCTGCACGCCCAGGAGAGCGTGGACGTCGCCGACCCCTACGGCCTGCTGCGCAGCCGCGCCGTCACCGACGCCGACGGCGGTGTGCGGATCGCCCTCACGGTCGGCGCCGCGCCCACCGACGACACCGTCCACGCCCAGCACATCGCCCTCGCCACCGACGACGTGGTCGCCGCGGCCCGCCGCTTCCGCGAGGCCGGCGGCAGCCTGCTGCCGGTCCCCGCGAACTACTACGACGACCTCGCCGCCCGCTTCGAGTTCGCCGACGGCGAGCTGGAGACGTACCGCGAGCTCGGCATCCTGTATGACCGGGACGCCCACGGCGTCTTCCGCCACTGCTACACGCGCACGATCGGCCGTGTCTTCTTCGAACTGGCCCAGCGCGACGACGGCTACCGCGGCTACGGCGCTCCGAACGCCCCGGTGCGGCTGGCGGCGCAGCACGCGGTACGGGCGCTCACTGGCGGCTGACGGTCCGGGTGATGCCGGTGACGACCGTCGTGGCGAGGATCCAGCCGGTGAGCACCAGGGCGTAGGAGAGCCACTGGTAGCCGCCGGTCGGCGCGAACGCGCCCTCCTGGCCGAAAGAGATCACCGGCAGGAGCAGGTCGAGGGTGTAGAACACCGGGTTGAACTGCGGGGCCTCGGCCGGCTTCAGCGGCTCGGGGTGGTGCACGGCGTAGGCGAGGGAGCCGATCAGCAGCAGCGACACCAGCCAGCCCGCGGCGCGCAGGGGGCGGAAGCCGTAGCCGACGGTGGCGTCCTGGACGTGGCCCCACAGCCGGCCGTACCAGGGCAGGGTGCCGCGGCGGCGGCGCTGCTTGGCGAGCTGGACGAGACGGGCGGCGTCGTCGTCGCCGATCCGGCGGTAGGCCGCGGTCAACTGCTCGTAGGCGTGCGGGACATAGCCCTCGCGGTCGCGCTCCAGCATCACCAGGCGCTGCTCGGCGGGTTCGTGCGGGGTGAGGGAGGTGTAGACGAGGCTGTCGAGCAGGACCTCGTCGGGGACCGACTCCGTTTCCAGGAACAGCACGTCCAGCTGGGCGCGGCGCAGGTTGAGGGCGTCGGACATGGGCGGGCTCTGGCGCAGCCAGAGTTCCCCGACGGTGCAGCTGCTGGCCCGCAGCGCCGTGCCACCGGGGTTCGCCAGGCGGGCGCGGGAGAGGTCCAGACGGCCCGCGATCCGGGCGCCGCGCAGGCCGATCCAGCCGCGCACGTCCGCGTCGCGCAGCAGGACGTCACCCTCCACCGTGAGGGTGACCGCGTCGAGAGCGGGCTCACCGGCACCGGCGTCCAGCCGCGCCCCGCCGAGGTCGATGGTGCCGGCGGTCGACGCGCCCGTCAGGCGCACCTCACCACGCGTCCGCAGACCCGGCGCCGACACGCCGTCGCCGACGGTCACCTGGTTGAGCTGGAGCGCGGGCTGACCGGCGGGCGGTTCGCCGATGTCGGCCCGGTCCAGGAACAGCGCCCCGGCTATCTGCGCCCCGCCGAGCCGCACGGGCCCCTCGAACCGGCAGTCCGACATGCGCAGCACGCCGTCCACACGCAGGGTGGCGGCGTCCAGCCCGGGCAGGACGGAGTCGCGCAGGTTCAGTTGGCGCAGCCGCGCCCCGTACAGGACGGGGACCTCCTCGAAGCGGCAGTCGCTGAGGCGCACGGCGTGGTCGACCTCCGCGTACTTGAGGTCCAGGACGCCCGTGATCCGAGCCCCCGCCACGCGCAGGGCGGCCGTCTCCCCGTCCTCCTGCGGGGCGCTCAGCAGCAGGGCCCGGAGCACGCCCGCCCGGATGCTGCGCTCGGGTCCCCAGTCCGCGCCCCGTGCCGGGCCCTCGTCGGACGGTGTCCGGAAGTCCACGTCCGCCCCGCGCGGAAAGGCGCGCCACACCCGCTCCTCGGCGGGCGTCATGTCGTCGATCTGCATCGACGGGGACTCTGACGGGCCCGGCCGGAGGTGTCAACTCACCTCCGGCCGGGCCGGGTTCACGCCCGGGTGTTCCACTCCGCGATCACCGGCCGGCCGTGCTCGGTCGACAGCCGGCAGACCGTGCCCGTCTCCAGCCGGAACAGCTGACCCTGCGCGGGCGGCAGGCCCAGCCGGCGGGCCGTCAGGACGCGCAGGAAGTGGCCGTGCGCCACCAGCACCACATCGCCGTCGGGCAGCGCCTCGGCCACCCGGGACAGCACCCGGTCGGCACGCTCGCCGACCTCCTCGGGGGACTCGCCCGGCGCGCCGTCGGGACCGGCCGGGCCCCCGTCGGTCCACAGGTCCCAGTCGGGGCGGCCGCGGTGTATCTCGTCGGTGGTGATGCCCTCGTAGGCGCCGTAGTACCACTCGTGCAGGTCCGGGTCCGCCAGGGCCCCCGTCAGGCCCGCCAGTTCGGCGGTGCGCACCGCGCGGCCGAGCGGGCTGGTGAGGACCAGCGCGAAGGAACGGCCCGCCAGGAGCGGGGCCAGCGACTTCGCCTGTTCCTCGCCGTGCCGGGTGAGGGGCAGGTCGGTGAAGCTGGTGTGCTGTCCGCTCCGGCTCCACTCCGTCTCGCCGTGGCGGACCAGCAGCAGGTCGCCCACGGTGCTACGCCTTCTTCGCGGACTCGACGGCGTGGCCGCCGAACTGGTTGCGCAGCGCCGCGATCATCTTCATCTGCGGCGAGTCGTCCTGCCGGGAGGCGAACCGGGAGAACAGGGAGGCCGTGATCGCGGGCAGCGGCACCGAGTTGTCGATGGCCGCCTCCACGGTCCAGCGTCCCTCGCCGGAGTCCTGGGCGTAGCCGCGCAGGCCCTCCAGGTGCTCGTCCTCGTCGAGCGCGTTGACGGCGAGGTCCAGCAGCCACGAGCGGATGACGGTGCCCTCCTGCCAGGAGCGGAACACCTCGCGGACGTTGTCCACCGAGTCCACGGCCTCCAGCAGCTCCCAGCCCTCGGCGTAGGCCTGCATCATCGCGTACTCGATGCCGTTGTGGACCATCTTGGCGAAGTGCCCGGCGCCGACCCGGCCCGCGTGGACGAAGCCGTACGGGCCCTCCGGCTTGAGCGCGTCGAAGATCGGCCGCAGCCGGTCGACGGTCTCCTTCTCGCCGCCGACCATCAGGGCGTAGCCGTTCTTCAGGCCCCACACGCCGCCCGAGACGCCCGCGTCGACGAAGCCGATGCCGCGCTTGCTCAGCTCCTCGGCGTGCTTCTCGTCGTCCGTCCAGCGGGAGTTGCCGCCGTCGACGACCGTGTCGTACGGCTTGAGGAGGTCCGCCAAACGGTCGATGACGTGCTGGGTGGGGTCGCCGGCCGGGACCATGACCCAGACCGTGCGGGGCGCCTCCAGCTCGTTGACCAGGTCGGCGAGGCTGGCGACGTCCGACTTCTCGGGGTCGGTGTCGTAGCCGACGACGGTGTGGCCGGCGTTGCGCAGGCGCTCGCGCATGTTGCCGCCCATCTTGCCGAGACCCACAAGACCGATCTGCATGTCAGTTCACTTCCCGAAGATTGCGGTAGGCGGCCACCAGCGCGGCCGTGGACGGGTCGAGACCGGGGACGTCGGCGCCCTCGGTGAGCGCGGGTTCGACGCGCTTGGCGAGGACCTTGCCGAGTTCGACGCCCCACTGGTCGAAGGAGTCGATGTTCCAGACCGCGCCCTGCACGAACACCTTGTGCTCGTAGAGGGCGACCAGCTGGCCCAGGACCGACGGGGACAGCTCGGTGGCCAGGATCGTCGTGGTCGGGTGGTTGCCCCGGAAGGTGCGGTGCGGCACCTGCTCCTCCGGCACGCCCTCCGCGCGGACCTCGTCGGCGGTCTTGCCGAAGGCGAGCGCCTGGCCCTGGGCGAACAGATTGGCCATCAACAGGTCGTGCTGGGCCTTCAGGTCGTCGCTCAGCTCGGCGACCGGCCGGGCGAAGCCGATCAGGTCGGCCGGGATGAGCTTGGTGCCCTGGTGGATGAGCTGGTAGTAGGCGTGCTGCCCGTTGGTGCCGGGGGTGCCCCACACCACCGGCCCGGTCTGCCACTGCGCGGCACGCCCCGCGCGGTCCACCGACTTGCCGTTGGACTCCATGTCGAGCTGTTGGAGATAGGCGGTGAACTTGGACAGGTAGTGGCTGTACGGCAGCACCGCGTGCGACTGGGCGTCGTGGAAGTTGCCGTACCAGATCCCGAGCAGGCCCATGATCAGCGGGGCGTTGGCCTCGGCGGGGGCGTTGCGGAAGTGCTCGTCGACGATGCGGAAGCCGTCGAGCATCTCCCGGAAGCGGTCCGGGCCGATCGCGATCATCAGGGACAGGCCGATCGCGGAGTCGTAGGAGTAGCGGCCGCCGACCCAGTCCCAGAACTCGAACATGTTGTCGACGTCGATGCCGAACCCGGCGACCTTCTCCGCGTTGGTCGACAGGGCCACGAAGTGCTTGGCCACCGCCTTCTCGTCGCCACCGAGCCCGTTCAGCAGCCAGGAGCGCGCGGAGGTCGCGTTCGTGATCGTCTCGATCGTGGTGAAGGTCTTGGACGCGACGATGAACAGTGTCTCCGCCGGGTCCAGGTCGCGCGTGGCCTCGTGCAGGTCGGAGCCGTCCACGTTGGACACGAAGCGGAACGTCAGGTCCCGGGCGGTGAACGGCCGCAGCGCCTCGTAGGCCATCGCCGGGCCGAGGTCCGAGCCGCCGATGCCGATGTTGACGACGTTGCGGATGCGCTTGCCGGTGTGGCCGGTCCACTCCCCGGAGCGCACCCGGTTCGCGAAGTCGGACATCTTGTCGAGCACGGCGTGCACGCCGGGGACGACGTTCTCGCCGTCGACCTCGATGACCGCGTCCCGCCAGGCGCGCAGCGCGGTGTGCAGCACGGCCCGGTTCTCGGTGGTGTTGATCTTCTCGCCGCGGAACATGGCGTCGCGCAGCCCGAACACGTCGGTGGCGGTCGCCAGCTCCTGGAGCAGCGCCAGCGTCTCGTCGGTGACCAGGTGCTTGGAGTAGTCGATGCGCAGGTCGCCCACGTGCACGACGTAGCGCTCGGCGCGCCCCGGGTCCGCCGCGAACAGCTCCCGCAGGTTCGGCTGCGGCAGGGCGTCCGCGCGGTGGTCCTCCAGGGCGGTCCACTCGGGCCGCCGCGTGAGCAGGGGGGAGCCGGAGGGGGAGTCAGACATGAGCGGGGGTCTCCTCGGTTGCCTCGCCGTTCAGGGCGATGGCGTACATTTCGTCCGCGTCGAGGCGCCGCAGCTCCTCGGCGATGAGTTCGGAGGTGGCACGGACCTTCAGCGCGAGGGTGCGGGAGGGCTGGCCCGGCAGGGTCAGCGTGGCCAGCGGCCCTTCGGGGCGGTCGATGACGATCTCGCCGTTCTCGGTGCCCAGGCGCACGGCCGTCACCACCGGCCCGGCGGTGACCACGCGGTCGACCCGGACGTGCAGCCGCGCCTCCAGCCAGCGGGCCAGCAGCTCGGCGGCCGGGTTCTCGGCCTCGGCCTCCACGGCCGCCGAGATCACCTTCGCCCGGGCCTGGTCCAGCGCCGCCGCCAGCATGGAACGCCAGGGCGTCAGCCGGGTCCAGGCGAGGTCCGTGTCGCCGGGCGCGTAGGAGCGGACCCTGGTCTCCAGGGTCTCCAGGGGGTTCTCCACGGCGTACAGGTCGGTGATCCGCCGCTGGGCCAGCGCCCCGAGCGGGTCCTTCGAGGGCACCTCGGGGGCGTCCACCGGCCACCACACCACCACCGGCGCGTCCGGCAGCAGCAGCGGCAGGACCACCGAGTCGGCGTGGTCGGACACCTCGCCGTAGGTCCGCAGGATCACCGTCTCGCCGGTGCCCGCGTCCGCGCCCACCCGGACCTCCGCGTCCAGCCGGGAGGACTGGCGGTCGCGCGGGGTGCGGGCGTGCCGCTTGATGACGACCAGGGTGCGCGAGGGGTGCTCGTGCGAGGCCTCCTCGGCGGCCTTGATCGCGTCGTAGGCGTTCTCCTCGTCCGTGACGATCACCATCGTCAGGACCATGCCCACGGCCGGTGTGCCGATGGCGCGGCGACCCTGCACCAGCGCCTTGTTGATCTTGCTTGCCGTGGTGTCGGTCAGGTCGATCTTCATGGCCTGCGCCAGCTCCGTCCGTCTCGTGCGAGCATCTCGTCGGCTTCCTCGGGTCCCCAGCTGCCCGAGGCGTACTGCGCGGGCCGGCCGTGCGTGGCCCAGTACTGCTCGATCGGGTCGAGGATCTTCCAGGACTCTTCCACTTCCTGGTGACGGGGGAACAGGTTGGCGTCGCCCAGGAGCACGTCCAGGATCAGCCGTTCGTACGCCTCCGGGCTCGATTCGGTGAACGACTCGCCGTAGGCGAAGTCCATCGTCACGTCCCGGATCTCCATCGACGTGCCCGGCACCTTGGAGCCGAACCGGACCGTCATGCCCTCGTCCGGCTGGACGCGGATGACGATCGCGTTGGCGCCCAGCTCCTCGGTCGCGGTGGAGTCGAAGGGGGAGTGCGGGGCCCGCTGGAACACCACCGCGATCTCCGTCACCCGGCGCCCGAGCCGCTTGCCGGTGCGCAGGTAGAACGGCACGCCGGCCCAGCGGCGGTTGTCCACCTGGAGCTTGACCGCGGCGTAGGTGTCGGTCGTGGAGGCCGGGTCGATGCCCTCCTCCTCCAGATAGCCGCGGACCTTCGCGCCGCCCTGCCAGGCACCCGCGTACTGCCCGCGCACGGTGTGCCGCCCCAGGTCCTCCGGCAGCTTCACGGCCCGCAGGACCTTCAGCTTCTCGGTCAGCAGCGAGGCGGCGTCGAAGGCGGCCGGCTCCTCCATCGCGGTGAGCGCCATCAGCTGGAGCAGGTGGTTCTGGATGACGTCCCGGGCGGCGCCGATGCCGTCGTAGTAGCCGGCCCGGCCGCCGATGCCGATGTCCTCGGCCATGGTGATCTGCACGTGGTCGACGTACGACCGGTTCCAGATCGGTTCGAACATCTGGTTGGCGAAGCGCAGCGCCAGGAGGTTCTGGACGGTCTCCTTGCCGAGGTAGTGGTCGATGCGGAAGACCTGCTCCGGGTCGAACACGTCGTGCACGATCGCGTTCAGCTCGCAGGCGCTGTCGAGGTCGTGACCGAACGGCTTCTCGATGACCGCGCGGCGCCAGGAACCCTCCGGGGCGTCGGCCAGCTTGTGCTTCTTCAGCTGCTGGACGACCTTGGGGAAGAACTTCGGCGGCACCGAGAGGTAGAAGGCGTAGTTGCCGCTGGTGCCGCGGGAGGCGTCCAGCTCCTCGACGGCGGAACGCAGCTGCTTGAACGCAGTGTCGTCGTCGAAGTCGCCGGGGATGAACCGCATGCCCTCGGCGAGCTGCTGCCAGACCTCCTCGCGGAACGGGGTCCGCGCGTGCTCCCGGACGGCGTCGTGCACGACCTGCGCGAAGTCCTGGTCCTCCCAGTCCCGGCGGGCGAAACCCACCAGCGAGAAGCCCGGCGGCAGCAGGCCGCGGTTGGCCAGGTCGTACACGGCGGGCATCAGCTTCTTGCGGGACAGGTCGCCGGTCACGCCGAAGATGACGAGCCCGGACGGGCCCGCGATCCTCGGCAGACGGCGGTCGCGCGGGTCGCGCAGGGGATTGGTGAAGTCGGCGTCGGTGTGCACCGCGGCGGGGGCCGCGCGGCCGCTCACCCCGGTCTGCTCCACCCCGGCCGCCTCCTGGGCCGCCCGGGCTTCCTTGTCCTCCTTGGTCCCGATGGTCTCCTGCTCGGCCGTCTGAGGGATGCCCTCGCTCATTCCGCGTCAACTCCCTTGCTGTTCAAGGACTTGGTGACCGCGTCCAGCAGGTCCTGCCAGGCCACCTCGAACTTGGCCACACCCTCGTTCTCCAGCTGCCGCACCACCTCGTCGTACGAGATCCCGAGCCGCTCGACGGCCGCCAGGTCCGCTCGGGCCTGGGCGTAACCGCCGGTGACGGTGTCGCCCTGGACGTCGCCGTGGTCGGCGACGGCGTTCAGCGTGGCCTCCGGCATGGTGTTGACCGTGCCGGGGGCGACCAGCTCGTCCACGTACAGGGTGTCCTTGTAGGCGGGGTCCTTCACACCGGTGGAGGCCCAAAGGGGGCGCTGCCGGTTCGCGTGGGCGCCTCCGAGGGCCTGCCAGCGCGGCCCGGCGAAGACCTGTTCGTACGCCTCGTAGGCGAGCCGCGCGTTGGCCAGGGCCGCCCTGCCCTTCAGGGCGAGCGCCTCGTCCGTGCCCAGCAGCGTCAGCCGCTTGTCGATCTCGGCGTCGACGCGGGAGACGAAGAAGGACGCGACCGAGTGAATGGCCGACAGGTCCAGGCCGGCCGCCTGCGCCCGCTCCAGGCCCGCCAGGTAGGCGTCCATCACCTCGCGGTAGCGCTCCAGCGAGAAGATCAGCGTCACGTTGACGCTGATACCCGCGCCGATCACCTCGGTGATCGCCGGCAGGCCCGCCTTCGTCGCCGGGATCTTGATCATCACGTTGGGGCGGTCCACCAGCCAGGCCAGCTGCCGGGCCTCGGCGACGGTCGCCGCCGTGTCGTGGGCCAGCCGGGGGTCGACCTCGATGGAGACCCGGCCGTCCCGGCCGCCCGTCGCCTCGTACACCGGCCGCAGCACGTCGGCGGCGGCCCGGACGTCGGCGGTCGTCATCATCCGGACGGCCTCGTCGACGGTCACGCCCCGCACCGCCAGGTCGGCGAGCTGCTCCTCGTAGCCCTCGCCGGAGCCGATGGCGGCCTGGAAGATGGACGGGTTGGTGGTGACGCCGACGACGTTCCTCGTCTCCACGAGTCCGGCCAGGTTGCCGGACTCGATCCGCCGGCGGGACAGGTCGTCCAGCCAGATCGACACGCCTTCGTCGGACAGGCGCTTGAGTGCTCCCGCGCTCGCGGTCGCTTCGGTCACAGTGATCATCTTCTTTCGGGCGGTGCGGTCAGCCGCGCGCGGCAGTGAGGGATTCCCGGGCGGCGGCCACGACGTTCTCGGGGGTGAAGCCGTACTCGGCGAACAGGGTCCTGGCGTCGGCGGAGGCGCCGAAGTGCTCCAGGGAGACGATGCGTCCCGCGTCGCCCACGAACCGGTGCCAGGTCAGCCCGATCCCGGCCTCGACCGCGACCCGGGCCTTCACGGACGGCGGGAGCACGCTGTCGCGGTAGGCGCGCGGCTGCTGCTCGAACCACTCCACGGACGGCATCGACACCACCCGCGTGCCGATCCCCTCGGCCTGGAGCGCCTCGCGCGCGGCCACCGCGAGCTGCACCTCGGAACCGGTGGCGATCAGCACCACCTCCGGCACCTCGGTGGAGGAGTCCGCGAGGACGTAACCGCCGCGCGCCGCGTCCGGGTTCGGCGCGTAGGTGGGCACGCCCTGGCGGGTGAGCGCGAGGCCGTGCGGGGCCGGGTCGGTGGTGTGCCGCCGCAGGATCTCGGCCCAGACGACCGCGGTCTCGTTGGCGTCGGCCGGGCGTACGACGTTCAGGCCGGGGATGGCCCGCAGCGCGGCCAGGTGCTCCACCGGCTGGTGGGTCGGGCCGTCCTCGCCGAGGCCGATCGAGTCGTGCGTCCACACGTACGTCACCGGCAGCTGCATCAGGGCCGACATGCGGACGGCGTTGCGCATGTAGTCGGAGAACACCAGGAAGGTGCCGCCGTAGATCCGCGTGTTGCCGTGCAGCGCGATGCCGTTCATCTCCGCGGCCATGGAGAACTCGCGGATGCCGAAGTGGACGGTACGGCCGTACGGGTCGGCCTCCGGCAGCGGGTTGTCCTTCGGCAGGAAGGACGACGTCTTGTCGATCGTGGTGTTGTTCGAACCGGCCAGGTCCGCGGAGCCGCCCCACAGCTCGGGCAGGACCGCGCCGAGCGCCTGGAGCACCTTGCCGGACGCGGCGCGCGTGGCGACCGCCTTGCCCGGCTCGAACACCGGCAGGGCGTCCTCCCAGCCCTCGGGCAGCTCGCCCTTGCTGACGCGGTCGAAGGTCGCGGCGCGCTCCGGGTTCTCGCCGCGCCAGGCCGCGATCCTCTTGTCCCAGGCTGCGTGCGCGTCGGCGCCCCGGTCCAGCGCCGTGCGGGTGTGGGCCAGCACCTCGTCGGCGACCTCGAAGGTCTTCTCCGGGTCGAAGCCCAGCAGGCGCTTGGTCGCGGCGACCTCCTCCTCGCCGAGCGCCGAACCGTGGGAGGCCTCGGTGTTCCGGGCGTTCGGGGCGGGCCAGGCGATGATCGTGCGCATCGCGATGATCGAGGGCCGGCCGGTCTCCGCCCGCGCCGCCTTCAGGGCCGCGTACAGCGCGTGCACGTCGACGTCGCCGTCCTCCCGCGGCTCGATCCGCTGCACGTGCCAGCCGTAGGCCTCGTACCGCCCCAGCACGTCCTCGGAGAACGCGGTCGCGGTGTCGCCCTCGATGGAGATGTGGTTGTCGTCGTAGAGGAAGACCAGGTTGCCGAGCTTCTGGTGCCCGGCCAGCGAGGAGGCCTCCGCGGAGACGCCCTCCTGGAGGTCGCCGTCGGAGACGATCGCCCAGATCGTGTGGTCGAAGGGGGACTCGCCCTCGGGGGCGTCCGGGTCGAACAGGCCGCGCTCGTAGCGGGCGGCCATCGCCATGCCGACCGCGTTCGCGACGCCCTGGCCCAGCGGGCCGGTGGTGGTCTCCACGCCCGCCGTGTGGCCGTACTCGGGGTGGCCGGGCGTCTTGGAGCCGTGCGTGCGGAACGCCTTGAGGTCGTCCAGCTCCAGCTCGTAGCCCGCGAGGTACAGCTGCGTGTAGAGCGTCAGCGACGTGTGGCCGGGGGAGAGGACGAAACGGTCACGGCCCGTCCACTCCGGGTCCGCGGGATCGTGCCGCATCACCTTCTGAAAGAGCGTGTAGGCGGCCGGCGCCAGGCTCATCGCGGTGCCGGGGTGGCCGTTGCCGACCCGCTGCACGGCATCCGCCGCCAGCAGGCGGGCGGTGTCGACGGCACGCCGGTCGAGGTCGGTCCATTCGAAGCTGTCCGCTGTCTGCGTGCTCATCTTCAAGAAGTCCTCGATAGGAGCGAAGGGGCTGGTCTGACGCGTTCAAAATTAAAAGTCTGACTTTTTCGACGGAAGGTCGCCGTGTGCCAGCCTGTGGTGAAAGTGGGACACCCATCGGCGGCGCGACAGGGCGACAGGGCGGTACGAGGCGGACATGGCGGACAGAAGCATCCAAGGCGGCGACGGGATCAGAACGTTCCCCTTCCCGGTCGAGCTGAGCGTCGGCGGCGTCGGCATGCAGGTCGGCCCGATGGGCACCGGCCGCACCTGGCACGCCGACGCGCCGCTGGAGCGCGTGCACCGCATCGACTTCCACGTCGTGATGCTGTTCGGCGAGGGGCCCGTCCGGCACATGGTCGACTTCACCGAGTACGAGGCCACGGCCGGGGACCTGCTGTGGATCCGCCCGGGGCAGGTCCACCGCTTCTCGCGCACCAGCGAGTACCGCGGAACCGTGCTCACCATGCAGCCCGGCTTCCTGCCCCGCGCGACCGTGGAGGCCACCGGCCTCTACCGCTACGACCTGCCGCCGCTGCTGCGCCCCGACGAGGGCCAACGCGCCGCCCTGCGCGCCGCGCTCGGGCAACTGCGGCGCGAGTACGAGGACACGGCCACGCTGCCGCTGAGCCTGCACACCGCCGTCCTGCGCCACACCCTGACGGCGTTCCTGCTGCGCCTCGCCCACCTGGCCACGACGTCCGCGGAGGCGGTGCGCCGGCAGTCCGACTCCACCTTCACCCTCTTCCGGGACGCCGTGGAGAAGGACTTCGCCACCAACCACAGCGTCAGCGCCTACGCTGACGCGCTCGGTTACTCCCGCCGCACCCTGGTCCGCGCGGTCCGCGCCGCCACCGGCGAGACCCCCAAGGCCTTCATCGACAAGCGCGTCGTCCTGGAGGCCAAGCGGCTCCTCGCCCACACCGACCTGCCGATCGGCCGGGTCGGCGCGGCGGTCGGCTTCCCCGACGCCGCGAACTTCTCCAAGTTCTTCCACCAGCACACGGACCAGACCCCGGCGGCGTTCCGCGCGGAGTTGCGCTGAGGGGCCCCACGCGCGCGTGAAGCCCCTTCCCGGGTCCGGTCAGCGCCCGAAGGTGAACTCCCGGGTCCGATCAGCGCCCGAAGGTGAACCAGTTGACGTTCACGAAGTCCGCCGGCTGCCCGCTGCTGAAGGTCAGGTACACGTCGTGCGTACCCGTCACGGCGCTGATGTTCGCCGGGACGGTCCGCCACGACTGCCAGCCACCGGTGTTGCCCACCGCGAAGCTCCCGACGGGCGCGTTGCTCCGGCTGTCCAGCCGCACCTCGACCAGTCCGCTGACGCCGCCCGCCGCGCCGCTCGCGACCCGGGCGCTGAACTGCCGGGCCGCCGTGGAGCCGAAGTTCACGCCCTTGAACTGCAGCCAGTCGCCGTTGGCCAGCGCGCCGACGTTCCGGCCGCCGCCGGAGTCGGTGGTCGGCTCGGTCATGGTGCCGGACTGGCCGTCGTAGGACTCGGCCTGGATGGTGCCGTAGGCGTCGCGGTCGCCGGTGGGCGGAGGCGTGGTGCCGCCACCGCCCGACGACAGCACCTGCACGTAGTCGACGACCATCGGGTGGCCGGGCTGGGTGCCGGCGTCGGGGCCGCCGCCGAACGCGTCGGGGAAGCCGCCGCCCATGGCCACGTTGAGGATGATGAAGAAGCCGTGGTCGGTGGCGTTGCGCCAGGTCGTCGCGTCGACCTGGTTGGCGCGCACGGTGTGGAAGGTGACGCCGTCGAGGTAGAAGCGGATCTCCTCGACGCTCGTCGAGCGGTCCCACTCCATCCGGTAGGTGTGGAAGCCGGCCTGGCAGGTGGTGCCCTGGCAGGTGGTCGAACCGCCGATGCCGCTGGTCTCGTTGCAGGGGCCGCCGGGGGAGGTGCCGCAGTGCATCGTGGCGAACACGGTGTTCTGGCCCTGGGTGTTCTCCATGATGTCCAGCTCGCCGACGCTCGGCCAGTTCCAGTAGTTGCCGCGGTACGGGGCGCCCAGCATCCAGAAGGCGGGCCAGTACCCCTTGGCCGCCGCTCCCGTGACGTTCGGCACCTGGATCCGTGACTCGACGCGCAGCTTGCCGCCGGCCGGGGGCTGGAAGTCGGTGCGGTTGGTCTCGATGCGGCCGGAGGTCCAGTTGCCGGCGGCGTCCCGGCGGGGCGTGATGCGCAGGTTGCCGTTGCCGTCGAGGGAGACGTTGTCGGTGCTGCTCGTCATCGTCTCGACCTCGCCGGTGCCCCAGTTGGCGGGGCCGCCCGGGTAGCCCTTGCCGGTCGCGTACTGCCAATTGGATGTGTTGACGCCGCTGCCGGCCGGCCCGTTGAAGTCGTCCACGAACACCTGCGTCCAGCCCGACGGGGGCGGCGGTGCCGAGGCGTTCGCGGCCGGGGTGGCGGCCGTGGCGGCGGCCGCCGCCAGTCCGAGCGTGCAGGCGACGGCGACGAGGGCCCGCCGGAAGGGGCGGGGTCTGCGGGAGGTGCCGGAGGTTTCGCTCATGTGGGGGCCTCTCGGGGAAGGAGGATGAGAGCGCTCTCAAAGTGCCGTCAATGTGCTCCGGCTCACCCGGGTCGTCAAGAGGTAAAGCCAAGAAAAGTGCCGCGCCGCTGCTGGGTGCAGAGCCTGAACGAGAGGGTTCCGCAGGGGAGTTGGGGAGGGTTCCGCATGGGGGTCGGGGCCTGTCCGGCGGATCTGGCTCGCCGGACAGGCCCCGCTCCCGAGGAGCTCAGCGCTTGAGCGTGAAGGTGAAGTCGCCGGAGAGCTTGCCGCCCAGCCGGACCGCCGAGACGAGTCTGCCGTCCGCGATCAGTCTCTCCACCTCGGCCCGTGCCAGACCGCAGCCCTGCGCGATCAGCCGCACCGGCCGGACCGGTATCGGCGCCGCGAAGCGGACCGAGACGTCGAGCACCTCGCTGTCCGGGCGGTCCGTTCCGCCGGTGTCGAGGCGCCAGGCGCCGTCCCAGTCCAGGGCGATGCGATTACGGCGCCTGACGACCGGATCCTGGAGCAGTTCGGCTGTCAGGCCGAGGTCGTTGTCGTGCAGCCGGTCCAGCAGCTCAGGCCGTACCGAGCGCACATTCGTCCGCTCCAGGACCGTGAGTTTGGCCGTCTCCCCGCAGGCGGTACAGAGGACGAGGAGCCAGGCGTCGATGACCTTGTGGTTCGCGTTGACGCGGAACTTGCCGCTCGCCCGGAAGCGCTCCGACGCACACGTGTGGCACCGACGGAGAACGAGCGGCAGGCAGGTGGGCGTGACCACCCAGTTTTCGAGCACAGAAGTACACCGGTTTCTGTGAGAAGTCCGCAGCAAAAAGGAGCGCGGCGCAGCTGCGCGACGCGCGACGATTCATCGCTCGGGAGGTCTCACAGGGTGTACAACGGCATGTCCTTGATCAGACGACTCGGTCCGGCAGCACGGTAATGACGCACGGCGGCGCGGTTCCACCTATTTTCGGGGGCCTCTTTTCGGGGGCCTCACCGTCGGGTTCTGTCCGGCGGCTCGTCAACGGGTGAGGCGGACAAACCCTGTTGCCCGCCCTGCCGGGCGGCCCGCCGCTCGCCGTGCGCCCTCAGCACGTCGTCGATGAACAGCAGCAGCAGGATCCCGATCACCGGCGTCCACGGGGGCAGCCCGGCCACGGCGGCGACGAGCCCTATGAGCACCGCGAGCGCGACCAGCACGATCAGCCGCAGCAGCCCCCACCGCCCGACGCGCGACGCCGACCACCGTGCCCCGTGCCTCACCATCGCCGACTCCCCCCGTCGCGGGGCCCGTCCGGGCCCTCCGCCCAGTCGGACCGCCGGCGGAGGGAAACGGTTGCCTCTCCTGGGGCGGCCCGCTCAGCGGCACGGCGTACCGGGCCGTTGTCAGACCCCCCTGCGATGCTCGGGGCATGGATGTGACGTTGCAGGTGACCATCGACTGCGCCGACCCGGCGACCCTGGTGAACTTCTGGACCCAGGCCCTCGGTTACGAACCCGAGCCGCCTCCGGGCGGTCACCCCAGCTGGCGGGCCTACTGGGAGGACATGGGGGTGCCGGCGGAGGAGCTGACCGAGGGAGCCGGGGAGACCCCTGAGTCGATCGTCGATCCGGAGGGGCGGGGGCCCCGCATCTGGTTCCAGCAGGTACCGGAGGGCAAGACCGTCAAGAACCGGGTGCACCTCGACCTCAAGGTGGGCGGCGGCCGGGGCGTTCCCCTGCCGGAGCGCACCAGGAGGGTCGCGGCGAAGGTCGACCGCCTGGTCGCGGCGGGCGCGACGGTACTGCGGACCATGGACGAGCCGGACATGGACTACTACGGGGTGGTGCTGAGCGACCCGGAGGGCAACGAGTTCTGCGTGGCTTAGGACCCGTCGTCGGGATCACGTCGGCGTCGCGGGGTCAGCAGACGTGCTCTGTAACGGTGCGATATCCAAGGAACGGCCGCATGTGGGACGGGACGTGCGGCCGGGCAGGCTGATGCTGCGCCCGCCCCGGGGACCGTCCTCGCCTGCCGCCGGGTCGACGCCCTGCCGCTCGTCGGCGACGTTCCGCTGACCGCCTGGAAGGTGCAGTACGCCTCGACGGACGGACGGGGCCGGCCCGTCGCCGTGTCCGGCACGGTCGTCGTGCCCCGGGCGGCGTGGACCGGACCCGGCGAGCGTCCCCTGGTCGCGTTCGCGCCCGGCACCCTCGGCATCGGGCCCAGTGCGCCTTCTCCAAGCAGCTCGCGGGTGACTACCAGGACGCCTACGAGGGCGGGAACATCGCCGCGCTGCTGCGCGCCGGGTACGCCGTCGCGGCCACGGACGGCGCCGGCTACCTCGACGGCCAGGTCCATCCGTACGTCTCGGGCGCCGACGCGGGACACGCGCTGCTGGACATCGCGCGAGCGGCGCCCCAGGTGCCCGGCAGCGGGCTGAGCGCGGCGGCCCGGGTCGACCTGTGGGGCTACTCCGAGGGCGGCGCCGGAAGCCTGTGGGCCGCCCAGCTGGCGCGGTCCTACGCCCCGGGGCTGAACGTCGTCGGCGTGGCGTCCGGCGGGGTGCCCGGGGACCTGAAGGTCGTGGCGAAGAGCCTGAACGGCGGGGCGTTCGCCGGGTTCCTGCTCGACGCCGTCATCGGCATGGCCACCACCCACCCGGAGATGCCCTTCGACGAACTCCTCCATGAGGAGGGCCGCACCGCCGTACGGGACGCGAGGACGCTGTGCCTCGTCGGCACCCTCGCCCGGTTCGCCGGCGGCCGGACGGAGAACTACACCCGCGACCGGCTGACGCTCGACCAGATCTTCGCGGTGCGCGGCTTGGACGGCAGGACCTGGGGCCAGATCGTCGAGACGAACAAGCTCGGCACCGGCGTGGGCCCCGCCGGGTCCGGTGCCCGCCACGAGATCCGCTTCCCCGTGCTCCAGTACCGCGGCCTGCTCGACGAGGTGATCCCCGCCGAGACCGAGGAGGCCACGCGCCGGGCGTACTGCGACGCCCGCGTCCCCACCCAGTGGAACACCTACCTCGGCGACCACCTCCTGGCCGACTTCCAGGCGGTCGACGACGTGGTGAGGTGGCTCGGCGACCGCTTCGCCGGCCGGCCGATGCCGGGCAACTGCTGACCCCGCCGCGCCCGGCGGCCGACTGGGCGGACCGACGTCCGGCGCGGGCCGCGCTGATCTCCGGCGCGGTTCAGGCCCGCTCCGGCCGCCAGCCCAGCGCCCGCGAGATCCCGCGCGCCGCCACCCGTACCGCCGGGGCCAGCACCGGCACCTGGGCGTCCGCGTGGGGTACCACGATCGAGACGGCGGCGGCCACCGTGCCGTCCGCACCGCGCACCGGCGCGGCCACCGACAGGGCGTCCTCGGTGATCTGGCGGTCGCTCACCGCGATCCCCGACCGCCGCACCTCGGCCAGCACCCGCCGCAGCCGCCCCGGATCGGTGATCGTGTACGAGGTGAAGGACGCCAGGCCGCCCGCGCAGTACTCCTCCTGGAACCCCGGCTCGCCGTGCGCCAGCAGGGCGAGCCCGACCCCGGTGGCGTGCAGCGGCCAGCGCGCGCCGATGCGGATGTGCACGCCGACCGCCGACCGTCCCGACAGCCACTCGATGTAGACGACGTCCCGGCCGTCCCGCACGGCCAACTGCACGTTCTCGTGCGTCGCCTCGTACAGGTCCTCCAGGTACGGCAGCGCGATCTGCCGCAGGGCGAGGCCCCGGGGCGCCAGTGCCGCGACCTCCCACAGCCGGAGCCCGACGTGGTAGACGCCGGACTCGTCCCGCTCCAGGGCGCCCCACTCGGTGAGCGCGCCGACCAGCCGGTGGGCGGTGGTCAGGGTCAGCCCGGCCCGCCGGCTGATGTCCGTCAGGCTCAGTGCCGGGTGCTCGTGGTCGAAGGCCGCGAGCACGGACAGCAGCCGGTCGGCGGCGGTGGGGGCGCCCCGGGGCAGAACGGTCATGGCCGGGTGTCTCCCGGGTGGGCGAGGTCGTAGGGGCGGGGGTAGGCGGTCGGGCGGTAGGGGGCGTAGCGGGGCTCGGTCGCCGGGTCCGCCGCCCGCGCACGGGCGTTGAGCGTGCCGGGCGAGACGTCCCAGCGGCCCGTGTCCAGGCGGTGTTCCAGGGTGCGCAGCGCGGCCAGTGTCTCGCCGGTGGTGAAGGTGCAGTGGCCGGGGCCGTCCACGTACGCCTGGCGCAGCAGCCCCGCCGAGCCCGCCGCGGTGGCCGCCCGCCGGTAGGCGCTCTGCGCCTGCACCGGGATCAGGGCGTCACCGGTCGTGTGGATGTTCAGCTGCGGGTCGGCCAGCCGGCCGGAGAGCACGCTGCTGTCCCGCATCCACCGCACGGCCGGCGCGTCGGCGGAGATCCGGGGTGCCCGGCCCAGGGCCGTGAGGTCGGTGCGCAAGGACAGTCCCGCTTCCTTGTAGAGCTCGGTCACCTCTTTGTACAGCGGGGACCGGGCGAGCATCACCCCGTAGTCGACCCCCGTGTTCCAGGACGGGTTGCCGCCCGCCCGGCTCTCGGCCTCCTGCCGCCAGCTGAAGGCGGGCATCTGGAGGAGCCCGCGGACGGCGGTGTACTGGTTGGCCTGCCGCGCCTGCCAGTCCGTGGGGCCCGGCTCGGTCTGCGAGGGGTCGTTGTGGCCGGGGATGTTGTGCAGGGCGGCGGCCAGGGCGATCCGGGCGCGGCCCTCGGGGGTCCGCTGGGCGGCGTCGACCTTGGAGGTGAGCGACTTCGCGGCGGCGACCGCCTCCGCCTGGTCGGCGAAGTCCGCGAGCGGGACACCGGAGCCCGGGGCGAGCAGGGTGCGCAGCGCGAACACCGGGTCCAGGGTGCTGTTCCAGTTGGCGACGCCGCCCTGCACCAGCCCGCACATCGACAGCGAACCGTCGAAGCGGCCGGGGTGCCGCTCGGCGAGCATGGCGGTGACGAACCCGCCGTAGGAGGTGCCCCAGGCGAGGGTCCGACGCGCCGCCCCGAACCTCTGCGTGAACAGGTCCAGCGTGGCCAGCTGGTCGGGCACCGCCTCCGTGACGGCCCAGCCGGTCGTCGCGTACGAGGAGCCGATGAGGGCGTACCCCTCGGCCAGCAGCGTGTCGCGAGCGGCCGGACCGGGCGTGTTCTGGGCCGGGTTGGGGGCCCCGGCCGGGGTGTAGCCGTGGCTGTACAGCAGCACCGTGCCGTTCCAGGACGCGGGGACGTCCATCACGTACGCGGCGCCGGAGGGGAGCCGGCCCTCCAGATGCGTGTCGGTGGCGGCCCGCGCGGGCAGGGCGCTCGCCGCCAGGGTCAGGCAGGCGGTCAGTAAGGCGAGGCGGATCCTCAACGCGGGGTTCCTTCCAGGGTGGGGGTGGCGGTGGGGGAGTCCAGGGCGTCCGTGTGGGTCTCGCGCAGCCGCCACACGGTGACGGCGGTGATCGCCGCGCCCGTGCACAGCAGCAGCGACACCGGGGTGCTGCCGCCGCCGAAGGACGCGAGGAGGCTGCCGGCGATCAGCGGGGAGAACCCGGCGCCGATCAGGGTCGCCCCCTGGTAGCCGAGGGAGGCGCCGGTGTAGCGGACGCGGGTGCCGAACATCTCGGTGAGCAGGGCGCCGAGCGGCCCGTACATCGTGGACTGGGCGACGCCGTGGCCGAGGGCCAGGGCGAGGATCAGCAGGCCGGGCGAGCCGGAGTCGACCAGGGCCAGCACGGGGAAGGCGAGCGCCGCCGAGGCGACGGCACCGGCGAGCACGACGGGCCGGCGACCGACCCGGTCCGACAGCGCGGACGCGGCGGGCAGTACGGCGAGGGCCACGCAGGAGGCGACGGTCACCGCGGTCAGCACCTGCGGGCGGGTGTACCCCTGGTCGACGGCGTAGGAGATCATGAAGCTGGTCAGCAGCGACTGGGTGGTGAACGCGCCTATGCCGACGCACGCGGCCAGCAGTACCGGCTTCGGGCGGCGCAGCACCTCCACGATCGGCGGCTTGTCCACGGGCTCCCGCTTGACCTGCGCGAACAGCGGACTCTCGGCGACCTTCAGGCGCACGAACAGCCCGACGGCCAGCAGCACGATGCTCAGCAGGAACGGCACCCGCCAGCCCCAGGAGCGGAAGTCGTCGTCGGGCAGCGTGGCGACCAGGGTGACCACACCGGCGGACAGCACGGAACCGAGCGGGGCGCCGAGCTGGGTGAAGCTGGACCAGAAGCCGCGCCGGGACCCCTGCGCGTGCTCGGCGTGCTCGACGACCATCAGCATCGCGCCGCCCCACTCGCCGCCGATCGCGAGGCCCTGCACGACGCGCAGGGCGACGAGCAGGACCGGCGCCCAGACGCCGATCGCGTCGTACGTCGGCAGCAGGCCGATGAGGAAGCTGCCGCAGCCCATCAGGACCATGGTCAGCAGCATCATCGACTTGCGGCCGAGCCGGTCGCCGAAGTGGCCGAAGACGATGCCGCCCAGCGGGCGGGCCAGGTAGCCCGCGGCGAACGTGCCGAACGCCGCGATGGTGCCGACCGCCGGGTCGGCCCGCGGGAAGAACAGGTCGCCGAAGACGAGCGCGGCGACGGTTCCGTAGACGAGGAAGTCGTAGAACTCGACGGCCGTGCCGAGCAGTCCGGAGATCGCGACGCGGCGCAACTGCCGGGAATCGGGGGCGGGTTGAGCGGCGGGGGTGGATGGCTGCACGGGAGCTCCCTGGGGACGGGTCTCGGTTGCCCCGTGAAGTTAGGCACCAGACGTGCAGCCGTCAATCATTTGCACAACATCAGTTCAGTCCGTCCTCTGCGATCCGCAGCAGCAGCGCGTGCAGCGTCTCCCGCTCGGCCGGGTCCAGGGGGCCCAGCAGTTCGCCGGTCACCCGCTGGCCGGCCTCGTCGGTGTCACGGAGGAACGCGCGGCCGCTCTCGGTCAGCACGACGATCCGGCTGCGGCGGTCGTCGGGGGAGGGGCGGCGCTCGGCGAAGCCCAGCTTCTCCAGGTCGTCGACCAGGCCGACGATCGCGCTCGGGTCGTAGCCGAGCCGGGCGCTCAGCTCGCGCTGGAGGGTGCCGTCGGAGGTGGCGAGGAAGCGCAGCACCGCGTAGTGGCGCAGGCGCAGGCCCGACTCCTGGAGGCAGGCGTTGAACAGCTGCCCCGAGCGCAGGCCCAGGCGGTACAGCAGGTAGCCCGTGTCGGCGTGCAGCCCGCGCATCCACGGCTCGTGGGCGTCGATGGGGGCCTGGTTCATGGCGTGCTGGCGGCTGATGGCGGGCTCCCTGGTCGTGCGGCGAACGCTGGTCCGGTCCAGTGTCCCGCACACGGCGGATGGCAACAACTATTGACGACAACAATTATTGCTCTTAGCTTCGATCTCGTAGCCGCACCGCCCGTATCACCATGCGAAGGGACCCGCTCGTGCCCAGCATCGATCTCACCGGCAAGGCCGCCGTCGTCACCGGAAGCGGCCGGGGCCTCGGCCTCGCCTATGCCCATGCCCTGGCCGCCCACGGCGCGTCCGTGGTCGTCAACGACGTCGACGAGGCGGTGGCCGAGGCGGCCGTGAAGTCCCTCACCGAGGCGGGCGGCACGGCCGTGGCCGAGGTGGTCCCGGTCGGCACGACCGAGGCGGCGGACCGGCTGGTCGCCCGCGCGGTCGAGGAGTTCGGCCGGCTGGACGTCCTGGTCACCAACGCGGGCATCCTGCGCGACAAGGTGCTGTGGAAGATGACCGACGACGACTTCGACGCCGTGATCACCACGCATCTGAAGGGCACCTTCACCTGCGCCCGGGCCGCCGCCGTGCGGATGCGCGAGCAGGGCGAGGGCGGCTCGCTGATCCTGGTCGGCTCCCCGGCCGGACAGCGCGGCAACTTCGGCCAGACGAACTACGCCGCCGCCAAGGCCGGTATCGCGGCGATGGCGCGCACCTGGTCCATGGAGCTGGGCCGCGCGAACATCACCGTCAACGCGATCGTGCCGGTCGCCGCGACGGCGATGACCGAGACCATCCCCGCCTTCGCCCCGTACATCGAGGCCATGAGGAACGGCGAGCCGCTCCCGGACTTCCTCCGCAAGGGCGAGGGCTTCGGCACCCCGGAGGACTGCGCGGCCCTCGTCCCGTTCCTCGCCTCCGAGGCCGCGCGCGGTGTGACCGGTCAGTGCATCGGCATCGGTGGCGACAAGGTGGCACTCTGGTCGCATCCGCAGGAGATCAGGGCGGCCTACTCCGACGGCGGCTGGACCCCCGGCGCCCTGGCGGACGCCTGGCCCACCTCGGTCGGCGCCGAACTCCAGTCGGTCGGCATCCCGGCGCCGAAGCTCCCGGAGGCGTGATGGACCCCGTGATGGACCCGGAGTCACTGGTCGCGATCGACGTCCACACCCACGCGGAGGTGTCCTCCAAAGGACACTCCTCCCTGGACGACGACCTGCACGACGCCTCCTCGGCCTACTTCAAGGTCGAGGGCAAGCGGAAGCCCACGCTGGAGGAGACGGCCGCCTACTACCGGGAGCGGAACATGGCCGCCGTGATCTTCACGGTGGACGCCGAGTCCGCCACCGGCACCCCGCCCGTCCCGAACGAGGAGGTCGCCGAGGCGGCCGCAGCCAACGCCGACGTCCTCATCCCCTTCGCCTCCATCGACCCCTTCCGGGGGAAGGCGGGCGTACGGCAGGCCCGCCGGCTGGTCGAGGAGTACGGGGTCAAGGGCTTCAAGTTCCACCCCAGCATCCAGGGGTTCTTCCCCAACGACCGGGCCGTGGCGTACGACCTGTACGAGGTGATCGAGGAGACCGGCACCATCGCCCTCTTCCACACCGGCCAGACGGGCATCGGCGCCGGAGTCCCGGGCGGCGGCGGCATCCGCCTCAAGTACTCCAACCCCCTCCACGTCGACGACGTCGCCGCCGACTTCCCGCATCTGAAGATCATCCTGGCGCACCCGTCCTTCCCCTGGCAGGACGAGGCCCTCGCCGTCGCCACGCACAAGCCGGGCGTGCACATCGACCTGTCCGGCTGGTCGCCGAAGTACTTCCCGCCGCAGCTCGTGCAGTACGCGAACACGCTGCTGAAGGACAAGGTGCTCTTCGGATCCGACTTCCCCGTCCTCACCCCCGACCGCTGGCTCGCCGACTTCGAGAAGCTGTCGATCAAGGACGAGGTGCGGCCGAAGATCCTCAAGGAGAACGCCGCCCGCCTGCTCGGGCTGACCAAGACGTAAGGGGCGTGACATGCGCAACGAGGGACTGGGGTCGTGGCCCGCACGCCGGGCCCGCAAGACCCCGCACCGCACCGCCCTGATCCACGGTGAGCACGCCATCGACTACGGCACGCTGCACACCCGGACCACGCGCCTGGCCCACGCCCTGCGCGCCCGGGGCGTGCGCCGCGGCGACCGGATCGCCTACCTCGGCCCGAACCACCCCTCCTACCTGGAGACCCTGTTCGCGGCCGGCACGCTCGGCGCTGTCTTCGTCCCGCTCAACATCCGCCTCGCCGGGCCGGAGATCGCGTACCAGCTCGCCGACTCCGGCGCGAAGGCCCTGGTCTACGGCCCGTCCCACGCCGGTCTGGTCGCGGGCCTGCCGGGCAGCACGGACGTCCGCGCCTACGTCGAGGTGGGGCCCGAGTACGAGGCGGCGATCGCCGAGGCGCCCGCGGAGCCGATCGACGAACCCGTCGGCGCCGACGACACCTGCATCATCATGTACACCTCGGGCACGACCGGCCGCCCCAAGGGCGCCATGCTCACCCACGGCAACCTCACCTGGAACGCGGTCAACGTCCTCGTCGACACCGATCTGATCGCCGACGAGCGCGCCCTGGTCTCGGCCCCGCTGTTCCACACGGCCGGGCTGAACATGCTGACCCTGCCGGTCCTGCTGAAGGGCGGCACCTGCGTCCTGGTCGAGGCGTTCGACCCGGACGCCACCTTCGACCTGATCGAACGGCACCGGATCACCTTCATGTTCGGTGTGCCGACCATGTTCGACCAGGTGGCCCGGCACCCGCGCTGGCCGGCCGCCGACCTGTCGTCGCTGCGGATCCTGACCTGCGGCGGCTCCCCGGTCCCGACCCCGCTGATCGCCGCCTACCAGGAGCGTGGTCTGACCTTCCTCCAGGGCTACGGCATGACCGAGGCCGCCCCCGGCACGCTCTTCCTGGACGCCGAGCACGCCGTGAGCAAGGCGGGGTCGGCGGGCGTGCCGCACTTCTTCAGCGACGTCCGCGTCGTACGGCCCGACCTCACGCCGGTCGACGTCGGCGAGGTCGGCGAGGTCGTGGTGCGCGGGCCGCACGTGATGCCCGGCTACTGGGGGCTGCCCGAGGAGACGGCCGCGTCCTTCGCGGACGGCTGGTTCCGCAGCGGCGACGCCGCCCAGGTCGACGAGGACGGATACGTCCACATCGTCGACCGCATCAAGGACATGATCATCTCGGGCGGCGAGAACATCTACCCCGCCGAGATCGAGGACCGGCTCCTCGCCCACCCGGACATCGTCGAGTGCGCGGTGATCGGGGTGCCGGACGACAAGTGGGGCGAGGTGCCGCGCGCGGTCGTCGTGCCCCGCGCGGGCGCCGCGCTCGACCCCGACGAGGTGCTCGCCGGGCTCGCGGGACACCTCGCCAAGTACAAGATCCCGAAATCGGTGGTGCTGGCGGACGAACTGCCCCGCACCGCCTCCGGAAAGCTCCTCAAGTCCCGTGTGCGCAAGCGCTACGGCAACCAGTAAGGAACCGTATGAGCATCACCGTCAACGGCCTCGACGAACTGAAGAAGCTCGCCGGGAGCGACCTCGGCACCAGCGAGTGGATCGAGGTCACCCAGGAGCGGATCGACACCTTCGCCGACGCCACGGGCGACCACCAGTGGATCCACGTCGACCCCGAGCGCGCCAAGGAGGGCCCCTTCGGCGCCCCCATCGCGCACGGCTACCTCACGCTCTCCCTCTTCATCCCGCTCTTCACCGAACTGCTGGACGTCCAGGGCGTGACGACGAAGGTCAACTACGGCCTGAACAAGGTGCGCTTCCCCGCTCCGGTGAAGGCCGGCTCCCGCATCCGGCTCACGGCGAGGCTCGCCGAGGTCGAGGACGTGCCGGGCGGTGTGCAGATCACCGTCGAGGGCGCCATCGAGATCGAGGGCGGCGGCAAGCCGGCCGCGGTGCTGCAGAGCCTGTCGCGGTTCTACGCCTGAGGCCGCGCGGGCACCAGGTCCAGAAGGCGTTCCGAGGCGGCACGGGCGAGCGGTGAGAGCCGCTCGTGCACGGCCCGGAACGTCTTCTCGGCCTGTTCCGCCGGCCAGTCGTCCGGCAGGTGTTTGACGGGCAGCCGCGGGTCCCGCCGGACGATCCGCAGCCACTCCGTCTGGAGCCGCAGCCGCAGCACGAGCGCCTCGTCGGCCTCCGGGAGACCGTCCTCCCAGGGCTGCCAGCGCCGTACGAACCCCGCGTAGCCGGCGGCCAGGTCGGACAGCTCCCAGGTCTCCTCGATCATCTGGCCGATGTCCATGCCGGCGTCCGCGTGCGCCCGGAACACCTTCACGTGCGCGGACAGGCCGAGCTCGGCCACCAGGGCCGACACGTCGACCTCGCCCGGGGCGATCCACAGGCCGTTGAACAGCGGGCCGAAGCCGCTCCAGGTCAGCTGGGAGCGCAGGTCGTGGCGCTGGCGCTGCCAGGACTCGGGCAGCGAGAAGCCGAGCAGCGTCCAGGTGCCGTCCCAGTGCCGGTTGACGGCACCGGTCTGCCAGATGCGCCGCTCGCCGTCGCGCAGCACCGCCGCCGAACGCTCGGTCAGCCCGAAGTACATGCGGCGGCCCTCGCGCTGGCGGCGCAGCAGGCCCCGGCCCACCATGCGGGTCAGCGTGGACCGGGTGGCCTGCTCGCCGATCCCGGCGCGGGCGAACACGTCGATGACGCTGCCCGAGTACACGCACACGTCACGGCCGAGCACCTGGTCGCCCAGGAACGTCAGCATGAGGGACTGGGGCCGCAGCGACTCTTCACCGGTCACGCGGCCCACCGTACCTCCGCCCGATCAGTCCGTGACCTGCTGGTACGCGTGCACGGCCGTCGCCACCGCGCACACCCCGGGCGGGATCATCCGCACCCGCAGGGTGCCGCCGCTGCGGCAGCGTTCACAGACTCGTCACCGGGCCGGTGACCGGCCGCCCGTCGACCCCCCTTCCACGTCGACGAACACGGGGTTCGCATAGAACCACGTATCGGCCCACGGGTCACCGTCCCCGGGCGCGTGCGGCACCGGCCCGTGCGGGTCGACCGCGGCGCCGAGGTAGCCGGTGCCGTGCCGGTTGCCGTCGCTGCCGCGCAGCCGGACGTAGAAGGACTCCTCGCCCGCGGTGAGCGGGATGCGCAGGGTGTAGGTGCCCGTGCGGCCGGACACGTCCTGCGACCGGACGACCCGCGTGTCGGGGGCCTTCCAGGAGTCGCGGTCGGTGACGGGCCCGCGCACCGCGCCGCGGATGACGTCCACGTGCGCCAACTCGGGCAGGATGCCCTGCGGGTTGGGGCGGGAGGCGGTCGTCACCGTGACCTCCAGCGTCAGCCTCTCGCCCGCGCGGACCCGCAGCCGGCCGCCGAGCGTCACACCCCGGCCCCGGTCGCGCTCCCGCTTCAGCCGGACGTCGAGCCCGTCGAGCAGATGCCCGTGGTCGACCCAGACGCGGCCCGCGCGCAGCCCCGCCATGACCGCACGGTAGCCGTAGCGCGTCACCCCCACGTGGGTGCGGCTGAACTGGCCGGGCCAGAAGTCGCTGCCGGGCTGCGGGGTGGTGGTGTTCACCGGGTCGGGCAGCTTCCCGGTGGTGTCGAAGCTCTGGCCGGGCTGCCAGTCGCCGTTCTTCCAGGTGTCGAAGACGATCCGGTGGGCGTCGGAGTTGGTGGTGACGGAGAACAGCCGGCCCTCGGCGAGCATCGAGTCCCACAGCCCGCCGACGGTCGCGGTCGCCCAGTCGAAGCCGCCGTAGGTCAGGTAGGCGTCCGCCGGGTAGCCGGGCCAGGACTGCGCGGACGGCTTGTTCTCGTACTCGCCGCGGATCGAGTTCGCCCCGCGCCAGCCGGGGATGGCCGCGCCCTGGGCGCCGGGCGCGCCCTCCATGCCGATCATGATGCCGGGGGCCGCGTCCCGCCAGTTGCGCATCTCGTGCGGGGAGTCGATGCCGAGGCGCATGGGATGGTTGGCGAGGACCAGGACGTCGTCGACGTAGCCCGAACGGCGCTGCTCGGCCAGCCACTTGAGGGCCTTCACGGCGTGCGCCTCGTTGCGGGCGGTGTCCGCGTCGGCGGGGCCGCCCTTGTCGTAGGCGAGGAGCTTGCCGTCGTAGGCGCGCTCGAAACGGGTGAGCACGTCGACCTCGTGCGGGCCGGGCGCGGTGAACACCGTGCAGTGCTCGGCCGCCGGGATGTACCACTCCAGGCCCTGGAAGATCAGCTGGCGCGGGTTCTCCGCCCGCGCCCGGAGGATCTCCTCGTGCTCCAGCGCCGCGCCGAAGTCGGCGTGCCCGAAGTTGGAGTGCTCGGTGAACACCATCCAGTCCAGGCCGTACTTCGCGCCCGCGGCGGCCAGTTGGGAGAACGTGTACTTGGCGTCGTGGCTGTAGACGGTGTGGATGTGGTGGTCGCCGACGAGGTAGGCGAGGCGCGGGTCCTCGCCGCCCAGCCGTCCACCGGCACCGGCCGCCAGGGCCGGGGGCGCCGCCGAGCCCAGGGCGAAGGCGGCGCCGAACAGGCCCGCGCGACGCAGGAGCCCGCGGCGGGAGACGCCCTGCGGATCGAGGGCGGCGGGGGAGACGGACGGGTCGGCCCAGGCGGGCAGTTGCTGCTCGGTCATCACGGGTCCTCGCCGGTCAGTGGTTCATGAAGGAGGTGACGGGCAGCGCCCGGGCGACGATCCGGACGTCGCCGAGCCGTCCGCGCAGGATCTGGTCGATCTTCCCGCCGTACTCGTAGCCGCCGAGCAGCCAGGGCAGGCCGACGGAGGTGATGCCGACCGCGGACGCCCTGGGATTGCGGACCACCGGGCAGCCCTCGACGTACAGCGTGGTGTGCGTGCCGTCGTTGACGACGGCCAGGTGCCACCAGGTCTCCAGCGGGGTCTCCTGGCCCCAGTTCGTGGCGATGCCCTCCTGGTTGAGCGGGCGCATCGCCCACTGCGGTTCGCGGTCGTTGGAGAGCGACAGCGTGGCGAGCGGCTCGTCGGGATCGTCGGCGGTCTTGCCGGCCGCGCCGCCCGTGCCCGTCCGGCTCACCAGACCCGACCAGGCGTTGTGGTCCGGGTCCCAGTCGGCGGGCAGCCGGTAGAACGCCTCGATGGTGTAACCGTCCTCGAAGGTGGCCCGGTTGAGCGGGGCGCCGTCGACCGTGCGCAGATAGGCGCCCTTCAACGGCGACTTGAAGCCCTGGAACTCCAGGCTGCCGTGGCCCGGCTGGTCGGGGTGGTGGTCGGCGGACCAGCCCAGCACCCCGCCGCCCACCGTGACCAGCGAGAGGTCGTTGCCGCGCCTGGACAGGTCGCGGACCGTGCCGTCCGCGCCGTCGACGGGCTGCTCGAAACGCCAGTAGGCGACGGTGCCCGGCACCAGCATTTTCGACACGGGCCGCGCCGGCCGCGCGGACACGGGCGCGAACCCGGAGAAGCGCTCCTGGAAGTCGATCTCGACGGAGAACCGGTCGGCGTCGCCGCTCAGCTCCATCTCCTGCCGCTCCAGCTCGTTGAGCCCCTTCTTCGCCCGGCCCAGGATCCACGGGGAGACCGTCTCCACGTCGATGACGTTCCGGTCCAGGTCGAAGCGGTAGAGGCGGATCATCGCCGCGCCGCCGAAGTAGCGGTTCTGGTAGTTCGTCAGGTGCAGGTGGACGTCGTTCCCGGCCGCGTTCCTGCGGGTGGCCCGGGCGGCGGGCCAGTAGTGCCCGTTGAGCGTGAGGAAGATCTGGTCGTGGTCCTCGATCAGCTCGTCCCACAGCTGCTGCCCGTAGGCCGACAACGCGTCGTCCTCGACGACCAGTTCGTGGGTCGTGAGGATCACCGGCGTCCTCGGGTGCCGCGCCATGACCTCCTTCGCCCACGCGTACCCCTGCGGCGACAGCCGCCAGTCCAGCGCGAGCACCATCCACTCCCGGCCGCCCGCCGTGAACAGGTGGAAGGAGTTGTAGCCGTCCGGGGAGGCACCGCCGAACGTCCGCTGCCCCGCGAACCGCCGCGGCCCGAAGGCGTCCAGGTACGGTGTCGCACCGCGCTGGTCGCTCGTCGACGACCTCACGTCGTGGTTGCCGGCCAGGACGCTGTAGCCGACGCCCCGCCGGTCCAGCAGCCGGAACGCCTCACCGATCGCCGCGAACTCCTCCTTCGCGCCGTTCTGCGTGAGGTCCCCGAGGTGCGACAGGAAGACGATGTTCTCCTCCCGGCCGTGCTCCAGCAGATAGCGCAGCGAGGCCTCGACCGGCGCCCTGTCGATGCTCGGCCCGTCGAAGAGGTACTGGGTGTCGGGCATCACGGCGAGCGTGAAGCGACGGCTGTCCGGGTCGGGGCGCCAACTCGACGCGGCCGCCTCGGCGGTGACGGCGGGCAGCGCGCTCACCGCGGCGGCGGTGGCGCCGAGCAGCGCGGTCGCCCGCAGGAAACTGCGTCTGCCGGCACCGGCCTGGGGCGCCTCGCCCAGGTCGTGGTCATGCGAAGTGCACATGGGTGCTCCATGAGGTGACGGGGGGAGGACTCAGAGAACGCGCAGCGTCCAGCTCCAGCGATGGACACCGGCCGGGACGAGGTACGAGGCGAAGGTGTCGGGCCCGCACGAGGCCGTGCCCAGCCCGCGGTGCGCCGCGTCGATGTGCACCACGCACCCGGCCCGCGGCACCAGTTCGTCGTGGTGCGCGACGGCGGCGAGGTCGGCCGCGCGATGCCGGGTCACGGAGACCTGGCGGGGCCGGTCGAGCCGCACGGCGAGGCCGGTGGCGTCCGGCGCGGACAGCGTGAACCGCCGTACGCCGTGCCGCCCGCCGCTCTCCTGGGGCCGCAGATAGGGCGTGAACAGCTCGTCCACCGGCAGCGCGTGGTGCCCGACGGGCGCGCCCGCGGCCCGGTCGGGATACGACTCCCAGGGGCCCTGCCCGAACCACTCCCACAGGTTCAGCCCGGCGACCGTCTCGAACACCGAGCCGACCCGGGCCACGTCGTGCAGCGCCTCGGGCAGCTCGGCGCACTCCTCGACGAGCAGCCCGTCCTCGACGGCCGTGAACACCTGCTCGTGCCGGACCGTCCCGCCCGCGCAGACGTGGTCGGCGACCACGGTCACGCGCCCCGGGGCGCGCCGCACGGCGACGACCTTGCGGGTGGGCGCGTCCAGCCCCCAGTCCCGCCAGCGGGCCGCCATGCCGCCCAGTTCGTCGTTGTCGGTCGGGGCGCGCCACAGGGACAGCACGGGCGCGGCCGTCAGCAGCGGATGGCGCAGCAGGCCGTCCTCGTCGACCTCGACCTGCCGGTTCCCGACCGGGGTGTGCGCCATCTGGGGTGCCGCCCGCAGCCGCACCTGGGGCAGACACACGACCGTACCGCGCGGCGCCCACGGCTCGTCGCCGGCCGTGGTGACCCGCAGCGTCAGCCACGCCTCGCCACCGTCCTCGGGCAGCGCGAACGGCAGCGGCACGGCGGCCGTCTCACCCGGGCGCAGGTCGGGCAGCTCGGCGGGTGCCGTCAGGGTGCCGCCGTCGGCGAGGGACAACTCCCACTCGCCGGACAGCCAGTCCAGGCCGCGGAAGTGCTGGTGGTTGCTCAGGACGACGCCCTCGTGCCGGAAGCAGTCGATCCGCAGGGGCGCGGCGATCTCCCGGTGCTCGAACATCACGGGCTTGGGGGTGCGGTCGGGGAAGACGACACCGTCGGCGATGAACGCGCCGTCGTGGTCCGTCTCCCCGAAGTCGCCGCCGTACGCCCAGCGGTGCCCGGGCGCGGCGACACCGTTGTCGTAGAGCCCGGCGCCCCCACGCCCGGCCGGTCTGCCGTCGTTCACACGCTGGAGGATGCCGTGGTCCCAGAACTCCCAGATGAACCCGCCCTGAAGACCCGGGGTGGCCTCGATGGCCGCCCAATGGTCCGCCAGCGTGCCGTTGCTGTTGCCCATCGCGTGCGAGTACTCGCACTGGATGAGCGGCTTGGTCTGCGTCCCCGACATGGCGTGCGCGATGCACTCCGGCAGCGGCGCGTACATCGGGCAGGCGATGTCGGAGGCCACGTCCGGGTCGGCCCAGCCGAGCTTGGCCGCGCCCTCGTACTGCACGGGCCGGGTCGGGTCGTGCCGGCGGACCCAGCCCGCGGCCGCGTCGTGGTTCGCGCCGTAGTCGGACTCGTTGCCCAGCGACCAGACGATGACGGACGGGTGGTTCTTGTCGCGCAGCACCATCCGCGCGACACGGTCGACGAACGCGCCCAGGTAGCGCGGGTCGTCGGCGATCTCGTGCGCGTGGTCGTGGGACTCGATGTCGGCCTCGTCGACGACGTAGAAGCCGAGCTCGTCGGCCAGGTCGTACAGGGCCGGGTCGTTCGGGTAGTGCGCGGTGCGGATCGCGTTGAAGCCGAACCGCTTGAGCAGCACGAGGTCGGCGCGCATGTCGTCGTACGACACGGTCCGTCCCGTCAGCGGATGGAAGTCGTGCCGGTTGACGCCCCGGATGAACACGCGCTCGCCGTTGACCAGCAGGTCCCGGCCGTGGATCTCGACGTCCCGGAAGCCGATCCGGTGACGTGAGGTGTCGGCGACGGTGCCGTCGGCGCGGTGCAGCCGCACGGTCAGCTCGTACAGCTCGGGCGTCTCGGCGCTCCAGACGCGCACGTCGGGCACGGCGGCCCGCAGCCGGGCCTCGCCGAGGAAGCCGGAGACGCGCTCGTCCTCGGCGTTGGCCCGGTCGAACTCCGCGTCCTGCGTGAGCAGCTGCCCGTCCAGCTCCCCGCTGACGTACCAGCCCTCGGGCAGCGCCCCGCCCGCGTCCCGCACCCGGCAGTCCACCCGCAGCTCCCCGTCCCGCCGGGCGCGCACGGTCACGTCCGCGAGATGCAGCGGGTCGGTGGCGTACAGCAGCACCGACCGGGTGATCCCGCCGTGCCACCACTGGTCCTGGTCCTCGATGTGCGAGGCGTCCGACCACTTGACGACGGTCAGGCGCAGCACGGCCCGCTCGCCGGGGCGCACCACGCCCGTGAGGTCGAACTCGGCGGCCAGGTGGGAGTCCTTGGAGATCCCGACGGGCCGCCCGTCCACGTGCACCAGCAGCACGCTCTCGGCGGCGCCCACCTGGAGCACGATCCGCCGCCCGGCCCAGTCGGCCGGCACGTCCACCGCGCGCTCGTGGACGCCCGTCGGGTTCGCGGCGGGCACGTCCGGCGGGAACTCGGCGAACGGCATGCGGACGTTGAGGTACCGCGGAAGGTCGTCCGTGCCCTGCATGGTCCAGACCCCGGGCACGTACGACGACGACCAGACCTCCCCGAGCGGGGCGTCCGGGGCGGGGAGCAACTGGAAGCGCCAGTCGCCGTCGAGGCAGACGGCTCCGGAACGCCGGTCCACGGCGTTCGTCGGCAGTCGCCCCCAGGAGGTCAGCTCGGGTGCCGCCCAGGGGCGCAGGGCGATCAGGGGATCGAGGGGTGCGTCGTTCATGACCATTCCGAAGTCGGGGCGGTGGGCCGGGCCAGAACGCGCCCCTGCAGCTCCCAGGCGGGGTCGGCGGGGATGCCGAGGCGGTCCAGGACGGTGGGGGCGATGTCGATGAGGCGGGGGGTGTCGAGCCGGGTGCCGCCGGGCGCGCCGGGCTCGGCGAGGATGACGAAGACCTCCCGCTCGGCACGCGTGTCGCCGCCGTGGCCGCCGGAGTCGAGGTGGCCGTGGTCCGTGGTGACCAGCACGGTCCAGTGCTCGTGGGCGGGTCGCGCGTCGATCGTCGCCAGGAGCCGCCCGAGGTGGGCGTCCTGGGCGAGGAGGGCCTCGTCGTAGGCGGGGGAGAGGGGGCCGGTGGCGTGGCCGGCCTCGTCGGTGGCGCCGAAGTACACGAACAGGGCGTCCGGGTCGTCCTCGGTGAGCCAGCGGACGGCGGTGTCGGCGACGAGGCGGTCCGCGGTGGTGTAGCCGTCGGACTCGCCGTCGTGGCGCACCCGCCGGCCGATGGCGGCGCCGAGGACGCCCCGGTCGACCAGCTCCGGCCAGGACACCACCGCCGCCGTGCGCAGACCGGGCCGGGCGGTGGCGGCGCGGCTCAGGAAGTCGGGGTAGCGGGTGTAGTCGGAGCCGAGGAAGTCGTTGCCGGTCACGCCGTGCCGGTCGGGCCACACCCCGGTCAGCACGCTCGACCAGCCGGGCCCGGAGTCGGTGTAGGCCGCGTCGGCCGACGGTCCGTCCTCGGCCCGGCCGTAGGGGAGCAGGCTGGTGCCGTGGGCTCCGCGGGTCATCAGGCCGTGCAGTACGGGTGCGGTGGCCGGGGAGCGGGTCAGCCGGTCGTGGCGCAGGCCGTCCATGCCGACGACGAGGACCTTGCCGTGCGCGGTGACCTCGGCGTCTGGCATTGCCTACCCCTCTCGTCCAAGAGCTCGGGACCGACTGTCGGTTCTTGGGTGCGCGTCCGCTGTGGTTGATCGCGCAGTTCCCCGCGCCCCTTTCGGGGCGCCCCCCTCAGCTTCCTTGCACCGCTCCCTCCGTCGCGCCCGCGATGAAGCCCCGGGCGAAGATCGTGAAGACCACGACCAGGGGGACGGACGCCATGAGCACGCCGGCCATGACCATGCTGTAGTCGGTGGTGTGGCCGACGTGCAGCTGGGCGAGCGCCACCTGGAGGGTGAGGTGGCCCGGGTCGGTGAGCACGACGAGCGGCCAGATGTAGTCGTTCCAGGCGCCGACGAAGGCGTAGATGGCGAGGAAGGACAGCGCCGGCTTGATCATCGGCAGCACGATGTTCCAGTACTGGCGGAAGAACCCGGCGCCGTCGATGCGCGCGGCGTCGAGGAGTTCGTCCGGTACGCCGTTCTCGATGTACTGGCGCAGCCAGAAGATGCCGAAGGCGTTGGCGAGCGCGGGCGGGACGAGCGCCTTGAGCGAACCGACCCAGCCGATGTCGGACATGAGGATGAACTGCGGCAGGACGGCCAGCTGGAGCGGCAGCATCATGAAGCCCAGCAGCGTCGCGAAGAGCACCCGGCGCCCGGGGAAGTCGAACTTGGCGAAGGCGAAGGCCGCCAGCGAGTCGACGAACAGCACCAGGACGGTGGTGACCGACGCGACGACGACCGTGTTCAGCATCGACCCGAAGAAGTCGATGGTGTCGAGCACGTGCCGGATGTTCTCCAGCAGGTGGGATCCGAAGGTCAGCTTCGGCGGGCTCTTGTAGATGTCCTCGGTGGTGTTCGTCGCCATGACGATCGTCCACAGGAACGGGAAGACCGAGATGAGGACGGCCAGGACGAGGACGATGTGCGCGGTCAGGCCCTTGGGGCGCCGGGACCGCCTGGTGACCACCGCGGTCATGACTTCCTCCCGCGCTGCACTACGCGCCAGTTGATGACGACCATGACCAGGATCAGGACGAAGAAGGCCCACACGATGGCGGCGCCGTAGCCGTAGTCGTTGTTGACGAAAGCGGACTGGTAGAAGTACAGCAGCGTGGTCAGGCCCGCCTGGCCGGGGCCGCCGAGGTTGGGGTTGGCGGCGTTGCTGCCGAACAGGACCTGCGGTTCGCTGAAGCTCTGCAGGCCGTTGATGGTCGAGATGACGACCGTGAACAGGACGATGGGCCGCATGATCGGCATGGTGATCTGGAAGAACGTACGGATCGGCCCGGCGCCGTCCAGCTTGGCCGCCTCGTAGATCTGCGTCGGGATGGCCTGGAGACCGGCCAGGTAGATGATCATGTTGTAGCCGGTCCACATCCACGTCATCAGCAGCGCGATGACCAGCTTGATCAGCCACGGATTGCTCAGCCACGGGACGGGCGAGATGCCGACCACGCCCAGGATCGCGTTGACCAGGCCGAAGTTGTTGCTGAACACCGCGCCGAAGAAGATCGACACGGCGACGATCGAGGTGACGTTCGGTACGTAGAGGGCGATGCGGTAGAAGCCCTTGAAGCGGCGCACCGAGTGCAGCAGCGTCGCCAGCACCAGGGCGCCGAACAGCGTGGGAACGGTGGACAGCACCCAGATCACCAGGGTGTTGCGGATCGACAGCCAGAAGACCGGGTCCGACCACAGGAACCGGAACTGGTCCAGTCCCACGAACTGCATGGTGCCCATGCCGTCCCAGCGCTGGAAGGCCAGGTACAGCGAGTAGAAGACCGGGAAGAACGAGAAGCCGATGAAGATCAGGAAGAAGGGCGAGATCGCCAGGTACTGCCGCCAGTAGGACAGCACCCGGCGACGCGTCGGCCGCACGGCGCCCGCGGGCGGTGTGCGCCGCGGGCGGAAGCGGGCCGGGCCCGGCCCGCCGGGGTGCTGGGGCACCGCGGCGGGACCGGTGACCGGAGGTGACGTCACCTCACTTCACCCCCTGTCGCCGGGCGATCTGCTTGGCCTGGGCGACCGCGTCCTTCCAGGCGTCGTCGGGCTTCACGCCCTTGGCCTCGATGCTGGTCAGCCCGGTCATGAAGGGGGCCATGACGGCGGCGTCGGCGGGTGCCTCGTAGGCGGCCGGGATGGACTTGGCGGCCGGGCCGAAGACTTCGATGACCTTCTGCCCGCCGAAGAAGGGGTCGCCGCCCGTCATGGCCGGCATGGAGTACGCGGCCGGCGCGGCGGGGAAGATCGCGGCGTCGGCGAAGCCGCGGGCGTCGTTCTCCGGGCTGAGGATCCAGCTGATGATCTTGAATGCCTCTTCGGGGTTGCGGCACTGCTTGGGCAGGGCCAGGTAGGAGCCGCCCTGGTTGGCCGGTCCGCCGGGCGTGGCACAAACCCGCCAGTCGCCCTTGGTCTTCGGGGCCGCCTGCTCGATGTCCAGCGCGTGCCAGGCCGCGCCGAGTTCGGTGGTGAGGTTCTTGCCGATGGCGGCGTTCCAGGTGTTGTCGTTGATCTTGGCGTCGATGCCGAGGGTGTAGGGGCGGACGGCCGTGTTCCACGCCTGGCGGATGTGGTCCTGGTCGCCGATGAAGCGGTTGTCCCTGTCGATGAACCGCTCGGTGCCCTGGCCGACCGCGATGTTGAACACCGAGCTGATGTTGTTGATCAGGTAGGTGCCGGGCAGCTTCTTCCCCAGCTCGGTGCCGAGCGCGAAGTACTCGTCCCAGGTCCCGGCCTGTGCGGCGACCTTGTCGGGGTCGGTGGGCAGCCCGGCCTTGTCGAACAGGTCCGCGCGGTAGAAGAGCGCGGTGGGGCCGATGTCGATCGGGAAGCCGATCTGCTTGCCGTCCTCGGTCTGGGCGAGCTTGGTCTTCCACTCCAGGTACTGGGAGGAGACCTTCTTGAAGCCCAGGTCGTTCAGGTCGAGGAAGCGGTTCGCGTTGGGCAGGAAGGACGCGATGTCCTCACCCTTGATGCCGGTGATGTCGGGCACGGAGGTGCCCGCCGCCAGAGTGGTGGTCAGCTTCTGCTTGAAGTCGCCGCCGATGGAGGCGACGGTCAGCTTCACCTGCTTGCTGAAGTGCGTCCTGGCTTCCGCGACCACCTTGTCGCTCAGCGCGCCGCCCCAGTACCACATGGTGAGGTTCTTGCCGTTCTTGGTGCCGGCCGAGCCTGAGCCGTTGCCGCACGCGACGGTCAGGCCGGAGGCGGCCGCGGTGAGCGCGGCGGCCTGGAGGAAGCCTCTACGGGAAAGGTCCACGGGTCACTCCTGTTGTTGCTGTTCGACGTGCTGAGGGGATTCGGGGGTCAGTGCCGCCGTTCGGGGGCGCCCGGACCCAGGGGCATGAGAGGGGCCGGCGGGGTGACGGGGGCGTGGCGCACCGCGGGGCCGACGTTGGCCGGGATGCGGTCGGCCAGGAAGCCGTACGCCCGCCGGAGGTCGGGGTCCGTCAGCGAGCGCCACCAGCGGTCCACGCCGTACCAGCCCGGGGCGGCGAGGGCCCCGCCGTGGTGCCGGACGGACAGCCCGGCGGCGAGCACCGCGAACCGCAGCCGCTCCGCCAGCGGCCAGCCGCCGAGCGAGGCCGCGACGAAGCTCGCGCCGAAGACGTCCCCGGCGCCCGTCGCGTCCAGGACGTCGGTGTCCAGGGCCGGGACCTCCGCGTACTCGCCGGTGATCTGGTCGACGGCGACGGCCCCCTCCCCGCCCCGCGTGACCACGGCGACCGGCACCAGCTCGGAGAGCGTGCCGAGCGCGGCCACCGCGGTGTCGGTGCGGGTGTAGGCCATCGCCTCGGCCTCGTTCGGGAGGAAGGCGTGGCACAGGGCCAGCTGCTCCAGGAGCGCCGTCGACCACTCCTGGGTGGGGTCCCAGCCGACGTCGGCGTAGATCCGCGTGCCGTTCGCGGCGGACTTGGCGAGCCACTCGCGGGGCTCGGCCTCGAGGTGCACCAGGGCGGTCCGCGCCTGGGGCGGGTCGCCCATCAGCACGTCCTGCGAGTACGGCGGCTCCTGCCCGTGGGTGAGCAGGGCCCGGTCCTGGCCGTAGGCGACGGAGACGGTGACCGGGGTCGGCCAGTCGTCCGCCGTACGGGAGAGCGAGAGGTCGACGCCTTCCTGGTCGCACAGGACGTCGCGGCAGTGCTCGCCGTAGAAGTCGTCGCCGAACACCGTGGCCAGGGAGGTCCGGAGGCCGAAACGGGAGGCGGCCACCGCGAGGTTCGCGATGCCGCCCGGGCCGCAGCCCATGCCCCGGGTCCAGATCTCCTCGCCCGGCGTCGGCGGCTTTCCCAGCCCCGTGAGGACGAGGTCGTAGAAGAGCAGCCCGGTCAGCAGCACATCGGGCCGGTCGTCGTCCACGGATGCGTCCTCTCGCTCGGGGCCTCGACGGAGATCGTCAAAACTCTTCATTTCGGTGAGCGGAATCGTGCGCCGATCGGAGAGATTGGTCAATACCCGAGCAGAAATGAGCATGGCATTGATTGAAGATGACGAGTAGTGTGCACCGCGTGCTGGCAGAACGACGACACCAACTCATCCTGCGGGCCCTGCGCTCCGGCGGCCCCGCAGCTGTGACCGACCTCTCCGAGCAGCTGGGTGTGAGCCCGGCCACCATCAGGCGTGACCTGGTGAAACTGGAGGAGGACGGCCTGCTGACGCGTGTCCACGGCGGCGCCGTGGTCGAGGAGGGCGACCAGCCCTTCGCCGAGGTCGCCGAGGTGCGCGTGGCCGAGAAGGACGCCATAGCGGAGCGCGCCGCGGCGATGATCAGCGACGGCCAGTCGGTGCTGCTGGACATCGGGACGACCGCCTACCGCCTGGCCCGGCAGCTGCACGGCCGCCGCCTCACCGTGATCACCAGCAACCTGGTGGTCTACGAGGAGCTCGCCGACGACGAGGGCATCGAGCTGGTCCTGCTCGGCGGCATGGTCCGCCGCGAGTACCGCTCCCTGGTCGGCTTCCTCACCGAGGACAACCTGCGCCAGCTGCACGCCGACTGGCTCTTCCTCGGCACCAGCGGCGTGCGGCCCGGCGGGCAGGTCATGGACACCACCGTCGTGGAGGTGCCGGTCAAGCGCGCCATGATCAAGGCCGGTGAGAAGGTCGTGCTGCTCGCCGACGCGGCGAAGTTCCCGGGGCACGGCATGGCGAAGGTCTGCGGTCCCGAGGACCTGGACGTGGTGGTGACGAACGAGCCGGTCGACACGGCGACGCGGGCCTCCCTGCAGGAGGCGGGCGTCGAGGTCGTCGTGGCGGGAAAGGTGCAAGCGTGAGGCTGACGATTCTGGGCGGCGGAGGATTCCGCGTGCCACTGGTGTACGGGGCGCTCCTGCAGGACCACGCCGAGGGCCGGGTGACCCACGTCGTCCTGCACGATCTGGACGCCGGACGGCTGTCGGCGGTGACGCGCGTCCTCGCCGAGCAGGCGGCCGGTGTCCCCGACGCCCCCGAGGTGACCGCCACCACCGACCTCGACGAGGCCCTCACCGGCGCCGACTTCGTGTTCTCCGCGATCCGCGTCGGCGGACTGAAGGGCAGAGCCGACGACGAGCGGGTGGCGCTGGCCGAGGGCGTCCTCGGCCAGGAGACGGTCGGTGCCGGCGGCATCGCCTACGGCCTGCGCACGGTCCCGGTCGCCGAGGACATCGCCCGGCGGGTGGCCCGGCTCGCGCCCGAGGCGTGGGTCATCAACTTCACCAACCCGGCCGGCCTGGTCACCGAGGCCATGTCCCGCCACCTCGGCGACCGCGTCATCGGCATCTGCGACTCCCCGGTCGGCCTCGGCCGCCGCATCGCCCGGGTGCTCGGCGCGAACCCGAAGGAGGCGTGGATCGACTACGTCGGCCTCAACCACCTCGGCTGGGTGCGCGGCCTGCGCGTCGCCGGCCGGGACGAGCTGCCGCGCCTGCTCGCCGACCCCGACCTGCTCGGCTCCTTCGAGGAGGGCAAGCTCTTCGGCACCGACTGGCTGCGCTCCCTCGGGGCGATCCCCAACGAGTACCTGCACTACTACTACTTCAACCGCGAGGCCGTCCGCGCCTACCAGCAGGCCGAGAAGACCCGCGGGGCCTTCCTGCACGACCAGCAGGCCCGCTTCTACGCCGAGATGCGCAACCCCGACGCCCCCGCCCTGAGGGTCTGGGACGACACCCGCGCCGAGCGCGAGGCCACCTACATGGCCGAGAACCGGGAGACCGCGGGCGCCGGTGAACGCGACGAGGACGACCTGTCCGGCGGCTACGAGAAGGTCGCCCTCGCCCTGATGCGGGCCATCGCCCGGGACGAGCGCACCACCCTGATCCTCAACGTCCGCAACCAGCACACACTGTCGGTCCTGGACACGGACGCCGTCATCGAGGTCCCCTGCCTCGTCGACGCCAACGGCGCCCACCCCGTCACCGTCGACCCGCTGCCCGACCACGCCACCGGCCTGGTCTGCGCGGTCAAGGCGGTCGAGCGCGAGGTGCTGGCCGCCGCCGAGTCCGGCTCCCGCGCGACCGCTGTGAAAGCCTTTGCCCTGCACCCGCTCGTCGACTCCGTCAACGTGGCCCGGCGCCTCGTCGACGGATACACCGCCGTCCACCCCGGCCTCGCCTACCTCAAGTAGAGCCCTCAGGAGACCTGTCCCATGCATGACGAAAGCCGCCGGATCGAAGAGCGCGTGCAGCGCCTCCACGACCAGCGCATCAAGACCGCGGTCTACGCGGCCACCGTCCCCTTCCAGGTGGAGGCGTGGCAGGCTCCCGGGGAGCCGGTGCCCTTCGAGGAGGCCGCCGCCGCGTCCTACGAGCCGTTCGCGATGGGCACCCCGTGGGGCCCGCCATGGGGCACCACCTGGTTCCGCATGCGCGGACAGGTACCGCGGGAGTGGGCCGGCAAGCGCGTCGAGGCCGTCATCGACCTCGGCTTCGTGGGCGACTGGCCCGGCAACCAGGCCGAGGCCCTCGTCCACCTCACGGACGGCACCCCGCTCAAGGCCGTGAACCCGCTCAACCAGTACGTCCCGATCGCCAACCCGGCGACCGGCGGCGAGACGGTCGACTACCTGGTCGAGGCCGCCTCCAACCCGGACATCCTCGCGGACAACTTCTCCAAGGTCACGCCCCTCGGCGACAAGCTGACCGCGGGCGACAAGCCGCTCTACACCTTCCGCGCCGCCGACCTCGCCGTCCTCGACGAGGAGGTCTGGCACCTCGACCTCGACGTCCAGGTGCTGCGCGAACTGATGCTGGAACTCGGCGAGCACGACCCGCGCCGGCACGAGATCGCGCACGCCCTCGACCGGGCCATGGACCTGCTCGACCTGGACGACGTCTCCGGCTCGGCCGCCGCCGTGCGCGAGTCGCTGAAGCCGGTGCTGTCCAAGCCCGCGCACGCCAGCGCGCACACCGTCTCCGGTGTCGGCCACGCCCACATCGACTCGGCCTGGCTCTGGCCGATCCGCGAGACCAAGCGCAAGACGTCCCGCACGTTCTCCAACGTCACGTCCCTCGCCGACGAGTACGAGGACTTCATCTTCGCCTGCTCCCAGGCCCAGCAGTACGAGTGGGTCCGCGACAACTACCCCAAGGTGTGGGCCCGCATCCAGGAGTCGGTCAAGAACGGCCAGTGGGCGCCGGTCGGCGGCATGTGGGTCGAGTCCGACGGCAACCTGCCCGGCGGCGAGGCCGTCGCCCGCCAGTTCGTCCACGGCAAGCGGTTCTTCATGGACCACTTCGGCATCGAGACCAAGGGCGTGTGGCTGCCGGACTCCTTCGGCTACAACGCGGCCTACCCGCAGATCGCCAAGCTCGCCGGCAACGAGTGGTTCCTCACCCAGAAGATCTCCTGGAACCAGACCAACAGGTTCCCGCACCACACCTTCTGGTGGGAGGGCATCGACGGCACCCGCATCTTCACCCACTTCCCGCCGGTCGACACCTACAACGCCCGTTTCAGCGGCGAGGAGATGTCCCGCGCGGTCCGCAACTACGCCGAGAAGGGCGGCGCCTCCCGCTCCCTGGCCCCCTTCGGCTGGGGCGACGGCGGTGGCGGCCCCACCCGCGAGATCATGGAACGCGCCCGCCGGCTCGCGGACCTGGAGGGCTCCGCGAAGGTCGTCGTCGAACACCCCGACGACTTCTTCGCCAAGGCCCGCGAGGAGTACCCGTACGCGCCCGTGTGGGTCGGCGAGCTCTACCTGGAGCTGCACCGCGCCACCTACACCTCCCAGGCCCGCACCAAGCAGGGCAACCGCCGCTCCGAGCACCTCCTGCGCGAGGCCGAGCTGTGGGCGACCACCGCCGCGCTGCACGCGCCGGGCTACTCCTACCCGTACGAGAAGCTCGACCGGCTCTGGAAGACGGTGCTGCTGCACCAGTTCCACGACATCCTGCCCGGCTCCTCCATCGCCTGGGTGCACCGCGAGGCCGAGGCCGAGTACGCCCGTGTCGCCCGTGAACTCCAGGAGCTGACCGCCGAGGCGCTCGCCGCGCTCGGCCCGGGCGGGCCCCGGGTCTTCAACACCAGCCCGCGCGACCGCGCCGAAGTGATCCGGACCGAAGACGGCGCACCGGTGTACGTGGAGGTGCCCGCGAGCGGCTCCGCGCCCCTCACCGACGCCGAGCCCCCGCAGCCGGTGACGGTGAGCGGCCGGGTCCTCGACAACGGACTGGTCCGGGTCGAGGTCGCCGAGGACGGCACCCTGGCGTCCGTGCGCGACCTGCGCGCCGACCGCGAGGTCCTCGCCGAGCCGGGCAACCTGCTCCGCCTGCACACCGACCTGCCCAACTACTGGGACGCCTGGGACATCGACAAGCACTACAGGAACCGCTACACGGACCTCCTCGACGCCTCGTCCGTGACGGTCGTCGAGCAGGACCCGCTCATCGGCGCGATCCGCGTCGAACGGGACTTCGGCAAGGGCTCGAAGATCACCCAGACGATCACCGTCCGCGCCGGCAGCCCCCGCATCGACATCGAGACCGACATCGACTGGCACGAGACCGAGAAGATCCTCAAGGCGGCCTTCCCGGTCGACATCCGCGCCCCGCACTCCTCCGCCGAGATCCAGTTCGGCCACATCCAGCGCCCCACCCACACCAACACCAGCTGGGAGGCGGCCCGCTTCGAGGTCTCCGGCCACCGCTGGGTGCACATCGGCGAACCCGGTTACGGCGTCGCCGTCATCAACGACTCCACCTACGGCCACGACGTCTCCCGCACGGTCCGCGAGGACGGCGGCACCACGACCACCGTCCGCCTCAGCCTGGTCCGCGCCCCGCGCATCCCGGACCCCGAGGCCGACCAGGGCCGCCACCGCCTCACCTACGCGCTGCTGCCCGGCGCGACCATCGAGGACGCCGTCGCCGAGGGCTACGCCCTCAACCTCCCCCTCCGCGTGGCCGACGCGGCCGGCGCCCCCGCACCGGTCGTCTCCGTCGACGGCGAGGGAGTGACGGTGGAGGCGGTGAAGCTGGCCGACGACGCCTCCGGGGATGTCGTCGTACGGCTCTACGAGTCCCGCGGCGGTCGCGCCACCGGCGTCCTGCGCACCGGCTTCCCGCTCGCGGGCGCCCAGGTCACCGACCTGCTGGAGCGCCCGCTGGAGGACGCCGAGACGGCGGACGGCGGTGTCGCCGTCGCCCTGCGGCCCTTCCAGATCCTGACGCTCCGCCTGCGAAGGGCCTGACCATGGCGATGCAACCGTGGTTCACGGACGCCAAGCTGGGGATCTTCATCCACTGGGGGATCTACGCCGTCGACGGCGTCCAGGAGTCCTGGTCGTTCTACGACGACATCGTCCCCCACGACCGGTACATGTCCCAGCTCGACCGGTTCACGGCCGCCCGCTACGACCCGCGCGACTGGGCGAAGCTCTTCGCGCGGGCCGGCGCGAAGTACGCCGTGCTGACCAGCCGCCACCACGACGGCGTCGCCCTGTGGGACACCGCGTACGGCGACCTGAACGTGGGCCGGGACCTGATCGGCGGGTACGCGGACGCCCTGCGCGAGCAGGGCCTCAAGGTCGGCCTGTACTACTCGCACTCGGACTGGAGCCACCCCGACTACGCCTCCACCCGCAAGCCCGGCCGCCCGCCGGAGCTGGAGGACAACCGCTACTCGGAGGTCGCCGCCGAGGACGAGGACCTCGACGCCTGGGAGAGGTTCCTCGCCTACCGGGACGGCCAGATCCGCGAACTCACCAGCCGCTACACGCCGGACCTGATGTGGTTCGACGGCGAGTGGGACCGCAGCGAGGAGCAGTGGCGCATCCGCGAACTCGCCGCCCTCATCCGCTCCGAGGTGCCGGACGTCGTCTTCAACGCCCGCATGCTCAGTGAGGGTGACTACGCCACCCCCGAGCAGGGCGCCCCCGTCATCCCGCCGGAGGGCCCCTGGGAGCTGTGCCTGACGATCAACGACTCCTGGGGCCACCAGCACCACGACCACCACCACAAGTCGGTCGACCAGCTCATCCGCTACTTCACCGAGACCATCGGCGGCGGAGGCAACCTGCTCCTCAGCGTCGGCCCGCGCGAGGACGGCACGATCACGGACGAGCAGCGGGAACGGCTGGAAGGCCTCGGCGACTGGATCGCCCGGCACGCGGAGGCCGTGTACGGCACCGAACGGGGACTCCCGCCGGGCCACCACTACGGCCCGAGCACCCTGTCCAAGGACCGCCGCACCCTCTACCTGACCCTCTTCGACGCCCCGCGCGCCGAGATCAACGTCCGCGGCCTGCTCAGCGGAGTGCGCCGCGTCTCGGTCCTGGGCAGCGGTACGGAACTCGCCCACGAGATCACCGGCGGCCTCCACGAGACCCCCGGCATCCTCTGGATCCAGCCGCCCGCAGCGGCGGACCTCGACCCGCACGCCACGGTGCTGGCCGTCGAACTGGAAGGGGAACTGGAGCTGTACCGCGGAGCCGGCCGGTTCTGACGAAAGTTTAAGAAACCGGTAAGTGGCCTGCTCACGGGCGGTATGTGGACGCCCGTGAGCACGCCGGTTCGCCTGGTGGACATCTGACGTTCGCCCGTTCCCCCTGGGATGCGGAATGCCCGGCGAAAGAAAGGTGTCACGGTGCGAGACCCGCGTATGTCCGCGATCGGCAAGGGACTGAAGCGTCGCGGAAGGCTGGTGATGCAGGCCGTGAGTCCCCCGCGCCGGACCCTCGACGCCATCCCCGCTCCCCGCCCGGCCGTCGACCCCTACACGGCCCCGCCCGCACCCCGGCTGGTGGACTCCCCGGTCTTCGTGCTGTCGTCGGTGCGCTCCGGCTCGACCCTGCTGCGGGTCCTGCTCAACAGCCACAGCCGCATCCGCGCCCCGCACGAGATGCACCTGCGCACCGTGCACGTGAACCTCTCCCGCGAGTTCACCGCGGACGCCATGCGGGCCCTCCACCTCGACAAGGACGAGCTGGAGCACGTGCTGTGGGACCGGGTGCTGCACCTCGAACTCACCCGCAGCGGCAAGGACGTCATCGTCGACAAGACCCCGCCCAACACCCTCATCTGGCCCCGTCTGCGCCGATGTTGGCCGAACGCCCGCTACATCCTGCTGCTCCGCCACCCCGGCGCCGTCATCACGTCCCTCACCGAACGCCGCGCCGACCCGGACCACGAGGCCATCCGCGCCGAAGTCCTCGACTACAGCGAGAAGCTGGAGGAGGCCCGCCGGAACCTCGGCCCCCACGTGATCACCTACGAGGAGCTCACCGCCGAGCCGGAGCGGGTCACCCGGGGCATCTGCGACCACCTCGGCCTCCCCTGGGAGCCCGGCATGCTCGACTACGGCAGCAAGGACCACGGCACCTTCCGCCCCCAGCTCGGCGACTGGTCCAGCACCATCAAGTCCGGCCGCATCCAGTCCGCCCGCACCGCCGCCCCGGACGTCGACCTGCCCCCACGCCTGCGGGAACTCGCCGAGGCGTGGGGGTACGGCGTCTAGAGCCGCAGGGCCTCCACGGTCGTGGTCTGCGCGGGGGCCTCGACGGAGTCGACCGGCACCGTGGGCAGCGGTTCCGTCGCCTCCGGCCGCTGCGGGGGCAGCGACACCGGCCGCAGCGGACGCGGCCCCGACACCACCGTGTAGTCCTGGCCCAGGAACGGCGGAACCATCTCGCCCGGGTCCTCGCCGAGCGCCAGCTGCACCGCCGCCCACGGGGCGTTGACCCCGCACAACGACAGCTGGTGCAGCCCGCCGGCCGGGCGGGTGTTGACGTCCATGAGGACCGGCCGGTCGCCGTACATGCGGAACTGGATGTTGGACAGGTAGTGCAGCCCGAAGCCCTCCGCGATCCGCCGCGCCGGGTCCAGCCACTGCTCGTTCAGCGTGAAGCCCCGGCGACGGCCGTTCTTGGTGCGGCCCACCGCCAGCCGGACCCGGCTGTCCGGACCGGTCAGGCAGTCCACCGACACCTCGGGCTGCTCCAAGCGCGGCATCACCAGCCAGTCGACCGGCTCCTCGGCCCGCCGCAGCGCCTCCAGGACCAGGTCGAGCTGCACGTACGGGGTCGGGAAACCGCCCAGGTGCATCAGCGAGAACGGCGTACGGGTGATCACGCGGAAGCCCACCCCGCCCGCCCCGGACGCCGGCTTGAAGCACGCCTTGTGCCCGCCGGCCTCCAACTCCTCGACGGCGGCGACCAGTTCGTCACCCGAACGGACCCGCCACCACGGCGGCACCGGAACGCCGATCGCCTGCACCGCCTCGTAGGCGATCACCTTGTCCTGGAAAATGGCCACCGCCTCGGGCGGCGGCGCCAGCACCGCCGTACCCGCCGCCTCGAACTCGGTGCGGTGCGCGACGATCGCCGACTGGTGCAGCCGGGGCACGAACACGTCGATGCCGCGCCGCGCGCACTGGTCCAGCGCGTACTCGACGTACCCGGCGGGGGAGAGGTTCTCGGGTTCCAGTTCGGCGGTGTCGGCGGCGGCCAGCACGGGCGAGTCCGGGTCACCGTGGGTCGCATGGATCTCGACGGCCCGGTCGCTGGGATTTCTCCGCAGCTGATCCATGAAGAACACGTTCTCCGCGTACGTGCGGTTGAGCCAGACGCGTACGCGAGAGACCATGCAGGCCGCCTTTCACGGTTCGCGGGCAGGGCTGAGCAGCCCGTGCCCGGGCAGGACGTATGGAGGGACACCAAACCGCCCCTGTCGAAGGGACATTCTCAGCGGTGGTGTTGGGGCAGATCATACGGCTTCGGCGGGGCCCCACGTGCAACACGCGGGTTACGGATTCCGCACCCGGCCGTCCGGGGACGCCCTTGTTCCCGTCCCGCGGATGTGATCTCGTAGTGGAGTTCGTGTGCGCGGAGGGGGCGAGAGGTGACGTCGACGGCCGGTGGCGCCGGACAACTGCTGGCCATCAGCGATCTGCACATCGGTTACCCGGAGAACCGTGCCCTGGTCGAGGAGATGCGGCCCGGGACGGACGAGGACTGGCTGCTCGTCGCCGGTGACGTCGCGGAGACCGTGGCCGACATCCGCTGGGCCCTGAAGACCCTCGCGGCGCGTTTCCGCAAGGTCGTCTGGGCGCCCGGCAACCACGAGCTGTGGACCCATCCGAGCGACACCGTCACCCTGCGCGGCGTCGCCCGATACGAGTACCTGGTCGAGCTGTGCCGGGAACTCGGCGTGACGACACCGGAGGACCCCTACCCCGTCTGGGAGGGCCCCGGCGGCCCCGTGGCCGTCGCCCCGCTGTTCCTGCTGTACGACTACTCGTTCCTGCCGGCCGGGTGCACGACCAAGGAGCAGGGCCTCGCGTACGCCCACGGCACCGGGATCGTGTGCAGCGACGAGTATCTGCTGCACCCCGACCCGTACCCGAGCCGGGAGGCCTGGTGCCGGGACCGGGTCGCCGCGACCGAGCGCAGGCTCGCCGAACTGCCCGCGGACCTGCCCGTGATCCCCGTCAACCACTATCCGCTGGACCGGCACCCGATGGACGTGCTGTGGCACCCCGAGTTCGCCATGTGGTGCGGCACCGGCCTGACCGCCGACTGGCACCGCAGGTTCCCCGTCCACACCATGGTCTACGGCCATCTGCACATCCCCCGGACCACCTTCCACGAGGGCGTGCGCTTCGAGGAGGTCTCGGTGGGCTATCCCCGTGAGTGGCGCAAGCGGCCCGGGCCGCCGGGAAGGCTGCGGCGCATCCTGCCGAGGGAGGGCGAGGAGCGGTGATCGAGGAACTGCTGCCGGAGACCGTGGTCACCGTCGAGGCGTACGGCCACGAGGATGCGGACACCCCGCTGTACCCCGAGGAGGAGGCGCTCATCGCGCGGGCGGTCGCCAAGCGCCGGCGGGAGTTCGCCGTCGTGCGCTCCTGCGCCCGCCGCGCCATGGAGAAGCTCGGTGTGCCGCCGCGGCCGATCCTGCCCGGCGAGCGCGGCGCCCCGGGCTGGCCGGCCGGGCTGGCCGGCAGCATGACCCACTGCGACGGCTACTGCGCCGCCGCCCTGGTCCGCGCCGCCGACCTGGCCTCCGTCGGCATCGACGCGGAGGTCCACGGACCGCTGCCCGAGGGCGTCCTGCCGTCCGTGTCCCTGCCGGCCGAGGCGGAGCGGCTGCGGCGGCTCGCCGCCGAACACCCCGGAGTGCACTGGGACCGGCTGCTGTTCAGCGCCAAGGAATCCGTCTACAAGGCGTGGTTCCCCCTCACCGGGAAGTGGCTGGACTTCATGGAGGCCGACATCGAGATCACCGCGGACGGCCGCTTCCGCGCCGATCTCCTCGTCCCCGGGCCGCTGGTGGGCGACCGCCGCCTGGGCCACTTCGACGGCCGCTGGACCGCCGCCCGCGGCCTGGTCGCGACGGCGGTCGCCGTACCGCACGGCTAGGGCACCCTGCCGCATCGGGTCCCGGAATCGTCATATAGGGTCCCGGAGCCGTCGTGTCGGGTCCCTGAGCCGTCGGTCAGGACCGCGGCTCCGGGCACCATGTCTGCAACAGCCGGAAGAACGCCTCCTCGTTGCCGGACAGACCGGCGCGGTCGAGGGCCCGTTCCGCGTCGGCGAGCACGGCGGGCGGGACGACCGGCGGGCCGCCCTCCACGTCGAAGGCGGCGCGGACGGTGTGCAGCAGCCGCAGATAGGCCTGGACGGCGGTGCGTTCGCGGTCGGTCAGTACGGCGGTGGGCATCGGTCGGCTCTCCCCGTGTCGCGTCGTCGGTCCCGCGCCCTCGCGGCGCGCACGCCCCGGACAGCGGGGGCGCACCTCCAGCTTGCCGCCCACCACTGACAATCCGGCCCCGCCGGCCCTCGGTTCGCCCGCTCGGCGGAGGCGGAACCGCCCCCGGTGACGCGGTGGCCGGCCGCCCGTCAGCTCTGCGGCCCCCGGTACCCCAGCGACGCCTCGATCCGCCCCGCCAGGTGGTCCCGCTGCACCGGCCCCCGCGACGACGAACCCGCCAGCCACGCACGGCACTTGCTGGCGAGCAGCAGGCCGAAGCTCTCGGCGTCCTTCTCGTCGTCCAGGTCGAAGCGGCTGCGCGCGGCGACCTTCAGCACCGTCGCCTGGAGATCGGCGCCGTCGTCGAGCAGCCGCGCCGCGACCGCGGCGCCCTCGACGTGGTGGGAGCAGTGCCCGGCCTTCATGTGCCACAGCTCGTGGCCCAGGATCACCAACTGGTGGTCGGGGGCCGTGCGTTCCTCGATCACGACGAGGTCCTGGTCGGCCATGTCGAGCCAGAGCCCGCTGGCGGTCCCCGGCGGGAAGGCGGCCGTACGGAAGAGGACGGGGCGGCCGCGGCGTCTGCTCATGGCGTCGCACAGCGCGCGGTACAGCTCGTCGGGCCGGGCCGGCGCGGGGAGGGTCAGCTCCGCGACCAGCTCGCCGCACAGGCGGCGCATTTCCTTACCTATGCCCACAGTTCTCCCCACGGTCACGACTCGGGCCGCTTGACGCTCTCCAGGAGCATGTCCAGCCACTCCGCGACCTTGTCGCGGTGCTGGTCGGTGGGCAGCTGCGCGGCCCGCCAGGCGATGCCGCGCACGCCGTGGTCCTGGAGGAGCCGCTCCAGCGGGTCGTCCGCCGCGGCGGACGCCTCCCGTTCGCGGTCGGCGAGCTTCTGCAGCAGCTCCTGCTCGGTGTGCTGGAGGGCGGTCACGAGCGCCTCGGGATCCTCGGCCGTGAGGAAACCGGCGTGCACCCGGAAGAACCGCTGGAGCGCGTCGCAGTGCTCCATGGTCGGCCCCCGGTCGCCGTTGATGAGGGCCCCGGCCTGCTGCCGGGACATGCCCGCGCCGTCGGCGATCTCCTGCTGGGTGTACTTGCGGCCGTTGGGCTTGAGCCGGGTCCGGCGCAGCAGGTCCAGCCGCTGCAGGAACCGGGCCTGCACATCGGGCTCGCCCGCGGGCCGGCCCCCGAGCAGGGCCTTCACCACGGGCTCCGGGACGCCGGAGGCGACGGACAGCCGGCCGGTGTCGAAGACCTCGGCGTGCGGCACGCCGAGCCGGTCGGCGAGCGCGGTGACACGGGAGACGACGGCCGCCAGCACGGTCGTCCGCGTGGCGCCAGGACCTTCGACGAAGCCACCCGTCACCGACAGATCTCCTACGTCTCTCACAGGCTTCTCACAAGCGGATGCCGTGACTTACCCCGGCGTGAACTTCCCGGAGCGTAGCCGGTGGTTCGAACTCACATCCAGGTCTCGCCACAACTGTGGCCAATTTCAGCCGTCAACAGGCATGAAATGCCACGATAGTTGACACGCCTCAGCTCCGGGCAGCAGGATCGGGGCGCCGCGTCAAGGCCGCACAGGCAAGAGGGGTGACCTCCCGATGGCATATCAGGCAGGAGGGCAGCGGCCGGCACCGCGGCCCGCCCCCGAGACTCCCGAGGCCCAGGCCTACCTGGAGGACTGCGCGGGGCTTCTGGAGGCCGTCTCCTTCCCCTCGCTCGTCGTCGACCACTGCTGGGACGTCGTGCTCACCAACAGCGCGTTCCGGTCACTTTTCGGCGGCGTCGGCCCGCATCCGACGGCCATGCCGGGCGACAACTTCCTCAGGTTCGTGCTGTTCCACCCCGACGCGCCCACGGTGCTCGGCGAGCACGAGGCGAGCTGGTGCCTGCCGATGCTCGCGCACTTCGCGCGGACCGTGGAGAGCCACGGCCCCGACCACGGACTCCAGGCCATCCGCCGCGACATCGCCCAGGACCCGATCATGGAGGCCGCCTACCGGCACGGCCTGCCGCACTGGATCCGCTCGGTCGGCGAGGCGGCCGTCGAGATCGACGGCGCCGTACGGCCCCTCCTGCACCCGGACCCGCGCTGGGGCGCCACCGACTGCCGGGTCGTCGCCGAGACGTCCAGGACCCTGGAGGAACTGGGCTGCACCCGGCTCACGTTCGTCCTGCGCGAGGCCCGCCGCGCCCCCTCCCGGGAGCGGCGGACGCGGCGCGGCGCCTCCCACCTGAGGGTCGTCCCGGCGGCCGACTGAGCCCCCCGGCCCCCTGCCGTGCGTATCCGCGCCCTTCCTGTCCGCACCATTCCCAGACCGTGTGGTGTGTGACATAGTACTGGCGTGAGCGTGCCGCTGACCTGCGATGTCGTGGTGATCGGAGCCGGAGTCGTCGGTGCCGCCTGCGCCCTGTACGCGACCCGGGCCGGCCTCGACACCGTCGTGGTCGACCGGGGACCGGTGGCCGGCGGGACGACCGGCGCGGGGGAGGGGAACCTCCTCGTCTCGGACAAGGAACCCGGACCCGAACTCGAACTGGCCCTGCTGTCCGCCCGGCTGTGGGCCGAACTGGCCCGCGAGGGGCTGGGGAAGGCCGTCGAGTACGAGGCCAAGGGCGGCGTCGTCGTCGCCGGCGGTGAAGCGGCGCGGGCCGGGCTGGAGGAACTCGCCGCCGGGCAGCGCGCGGCCGGGGTGGAGGCCGTCCCCGTGCCCGCCGACCGCCTGACCGACCTGGAGCCGTACCTGGCCCCCGGCCTGGCGGGCGGGGTGCACTACCCGCAGGACGCCCAGGTGATGCCCGCGCTGGCGGCGGCGCACCTGCTGCGCGCCTCGGGCGCCCGGTTGCTCACCGGCCGGGAGGTGACCGGGGTGCTGCGGGGCACCGGCGGCGCGGTGCGCGGGGTGCGGACCGACCGGGGCGACCTCCACGCCCCGGCCGTCGTCAACGCGGCCGGCACCTGGGGCGGCGAGGTCGCGGCCCGCGCCGGGGTCACCCTGCCGGTGCTGCCCCGACGCGGCTTCGTCCTGGTCACGGAGCCGCTGCCGCCCCGCGTCCGGCACAAGGTGTACGCCGCCGACTACGTGGCCGACGTCGCCAGCGACTCGGCGGCGCTGCAGACGTCCCCGGTGGTGGAGGGCACGCCCGCCGGGCCCGTCCTCATCGGCGCCAGCCGCGAACGGGTCGGCTTCGACCGGTCGTTGTCGATCCCGGCGCTGCGGGCGCTGGCGGCGGGCGCGACCCGGCTCTTCCCGTTCCTCGCCGGAGTGCGGGCCATGCGGACCTACGCGGGTTTCCGGCCGTACCTGCCGGACCACCTGCCCGCCATCGGCCCCGACCCCCGCGCGCCCGGGCTCCACCACGCCTGCGGGCACGAGGGCGCCGGCATCGGCCTGGCCACCGGCACCGGGCACCTGATCGCCCAGGCGCTGACCGGGCGGGCACCCGACCTGGACCTACGGCCGTTCCGCCCCGACCGCTTCACCGAGGAGGCCGAGTGAATCCGCTGGAGCTCGCGGGCGCCGGCCCAGGTCCCGCCTTCACCGTCACCTTCGACGGGCGGCCGGTCCGGGCACTGCCCGGGCAGACGGTCGCTGCCGTGCTGTGGGCGGCGGGCGTCACCTCCTGGCGCTCCACCCGGGGCGCGGGCCGCCCCCGCGGCGTCTTCTGCGGGATCGGCGTCTGCTTCGACTGCCTGGTGACCGTCAACGGGCGGCCCAACCAGCGGGCCTGCCTGGTGCCGGTGCGGCCGGGCGACGTGATCGGCACGCAGGACGGGACGGGCCACGAGGAGGCGCGCCGTGCGCACTGACCTCGCCGTGATCGGCGCCGGACCGGCCGGCCTCGCCGCCGCCCTGGCGGCCTGCGCACGCGGCGTACGGGTCGCCCTGGTCGACGCCGCGACCGAGGCGGGCGGGCAGTTCTACCGGCAGCCCGCCGCCGGGCTCCGGGCCGGGCGGCCCGAGGCGCTGCACCACCGGTGGCGGACCTGGGAGCGGCTGCGGGACGGACTCGCCGCCAGTGCCGTCCGTGTGCTGACGGATCACCATGTGTGGGCCGTGGAGCGCGGGCCCGACGGCTTCACCGTGCACGCGCTGCTGGGGCCGGAGCAGGAGGAGCCGGCCGAGGTGCACGCCCGTGCCGTGATCCTGGCCACCGGCGGCTACGAGCAGGTGCTGCCCTTCCCCGGCTGGACCCTCCCCGGCGTCGTCACCGCCGGCGGCGCACAGGCCATGCTCAAGGGCGGGCTCGTGGTGCCGGGGCGCCGGGCCGTCGTGGCCGGGTCGGGACCGCTGCTGCTGCCCGTGGCGACCGGGCTCGCGGCCGCCGGGGTCGAGGTCGCCGCGCTGGTGGAGTCCACCGCCCCCCGACGCCTCGCGGGCCATGTCCCGGCCCTGGCAGGCAAGCTGGCCGAAGGCGCCGGGTACGCCGCTCGCCTGCTGCGCCACCGCGTGCCGGTCCTCACCCGCCACACGGTCGTACGCGCCCACGGCGGCGGCACGATGACGCCCCGTCCCGACGGCGCGATGGCGCCCCGTACCGACGGCGCGCCCCTCCGGCTGACCGGCGTCACCGTCGCCGCCCTCGACGGCGACGGCCGGGTCCGGCCCGGCACCGAGCGGCACCTGCCCTGCGACACCCTCGCCGTCGGCCACGGCATGCTCCCGCACACCGACCTCGCCGACGGCCTCGGCTGCCGCCTCGACGGGCTCGCCGTCGCCGTCGACGCCGAGCAGCGCACCGACGTGCCCGGCGTCTGGGCGGCCGGGGAGGCCACCGGCGTCGGCGGCGCCGCCCTCGCCCTCGCCGAGGGCCACCTCGCCGGCCGCTCCGCCGCCGCCCGCCTGCGCGGCACCACCCCCGACCCGGCCCCCGCCGCCGTCAAGGCCCGCACGAAGCTCAGGAGATCCGCAGCCGCCCTCGACTCCGCCTACGCGCCGCCCGCGCACTGGCCCGAGCAGGTCACCGACGACACCGTGATCTGCCGCTGCGAGGAGGTCACCGCCGGTGCCGTACGCGACGCCCTGGACCTCGGAGCGGGCGACGAGCGCACCGTGAAGCTGCTGACCCGGGCCGGAATGGGCTGGTGCCAGGGCCGGATGTGCTCCACCGCGGTCGCCGGACTCGCCGGATGCCCGCCCACCCCGTCCAGACGGCCGTTCGCCCGTCCCGTGCCGCTCGGCGTCCTCGCCCGGCAACACCCCCAGGAGGGACCGTCATGACCGACCACCGCCCCTGGCGCGGCGTCCTCGTCGCCACCGCGCTCCCGCTGCACGACGACCTGTCCGTCGATTTCGACCGGTACGCCGAGCACTGTTCCTGGCTCGTGGAGAACGGCTGCGACGGCGTCGTGCCGAACGGCTCCCTCGGCGAGTACCAGGTGCTCACCCCCGAGGAGCGCGCCCGGGTCGTCGAGACCGCCGTCGCCGCGATCGGCGGGGAGCGGGTCATGCCCGGTGTCGCCGCCTACGGCTCCGCCGAGTCCCGGCGCTGGGCCGAGCAGGCCGCCGAGGCGGGCTGCCGGGCGGTGATGCTGCTGCCGCCGAACGCCTACCGCGCCGACGAACGCGCCGTCGTCGCCCACTACGCCGAGGTCGCGAAGGCGGGCCTGCCGGTCGTCGCGTACAACAACCCGATCGACACCAAGGTGGACCTCGTGCCGGAGCTGCTCGCCCGGCTGCACGGCGAGGGGTGGATCCGGGGCGTCAAGGAGTTCTCCGGCGATGTCCGCCGGGCCTACCGGATCGCCGAACTCGCCCCCGAGCTGGACCTGCTGATCGGCGCCGACGACGTCCTGCTGGAGCTGGCCGTCGCGGGCGCGAAGGGCTGGGTGGCGGGCTATCCGAACGCCCTGCCCCGGGCCTCCGTCGAGCTGTACCGCGCGGCCGTCGACGGCGCACTGGACACCGCGCTGCCCCTCTACCGGCAGTTGCACCCGCTGCTGCGGTGGGACTCGCGGGTGGAGTTCGTCCAGGCCATCAAGCTGTCCATGGACCTCGTCGGCCGCCACGGCGGCCCCTGCCGCCCGCCCCGGGTGCCGCTGCTGCCCGAGCAGGAGGCCGCCGTCCGGGCCGCCACCGAAAAGGCCGTAGCGGCCGGATTGGCGTAGGGATCATGCGCAGCAGACTCGTCCTGCACGCCGTCGACTCGCACACCGAGGGCATGCCGACCCGGGTGATCACCGGCGGCATCGGCACCATCCCCGGCGCCACCATGAACGAGCGGCGGCTGTGGTTCCGCGAACACCGCGACGACGTCAAGCAGTTGCTGATGAACGAACCGCGCGGCCACTCCGCCATGAGCGGCGCGATCCTGCAGCCGCCCACCCGGCCCGACTGCGACTGGGGCGTCGTCTACATCGAGGTCTCCGGCTATCTGCCGATGTGCGGGCACGGCACCATCGGCGTGGCCACCGTGCTGGTCGAGACCGGCATGGTCGAGGTCGTCGAGCCGGTCACCACCATCCGGCTCGACACCCCGGCGGGACCGGTCGTTGCCGAGGTGGCCGTGGAGGACGGCGCCGCCCGGGCCGTCACCCTCCGGAACGTCCCCTCCTTCGCCGTCGGCCTCGACCGCGAGGCCACCCTCGCCGACGGGCGCACGGTGACCTACGACCTGGCCTTCGGCGGCAACTTCTACGCCATCCTGCCGCTGGAGCGGTTCGGCCTGCCCTTCGACCGGTCCCGCAAGGACCAGATCCTCGCCGCGGGCCTGTCCCTGATGGCCGCCGTCAACGCCGAGGACCCGCCCGTCCACCCGGAGGACCCCTCCATCCGCGGCCTCCACCACGTCTACCTGGCCGCCCCCGGCTCGACCGCCCGCCACTCCCGGCACGCCATGGCCATCCACCCCGGCTGGTTCGACCGCTCGCCCTGCGGCACCGGCACCAGCGCCCGCATGGCCCAGCTCCACGCCCGCGGCGAACTCCCGCTGCACACCGAGTTCGTGAACGAGTCCTTCATCGGCACCCGGTTCACCGGCAGACTGCTCGGCACGACCGAGGTGGCCGGCCGCCCGGCCGTGCTGCCCAGCTTCACCGGACGCGCCTGGATCACCGGCACCGCCCAGTACCTGCTGGACCCGGAGGACCCGTTCCCCGCGGGATTCGTCCTGTAAGCCGACCCGAGCACACGAGAGGAACCCCGACCGCCATGGCCCCGCGGCACACCCCCGCCCTGCCCGTGCTGGGCAGCAGGAAACCCAGCCACCGGGAGCGGGTCGCGGACGCACTGCGGGCCGCCCTGATCGCCGGCGAACTGCGCCCCGGCGAGGTCTACTCGGCGCCCGGCCTCGCCGCCCGCTTCGGCGTCTCCGCCACGCCCGTGCGCGAGGCCATGCTCGACCTCGCCAAGGAGGGCCTGGTCGACACCGTGCCCAACAAGGGCTTCCGCGTCACCGCCGTCTCCGAGCGGCAACTCGACGAGTACACCCACGTCCGGGCGCTGATCGAGATCCCCACGACGGCCGGCCTCGCCGTCACGGCCGACCCGGAGGCCCTGGAGGCCCTGCGCCCGGTCGCCCAGGAGATCGTCACCTCCGCCGCGACCGGCGACCTCATCGCCTACGTCGAGGCCGACCTGCGCTTCCACCTCGGCCTGCTGGCCCTCGCCGGCAACGCCCACCTCGTCGACGTCGTACGGGACCTCAGACGCCGCTCCCGGCTCTACGGGCTGACCGCACTGGTCGAGCAGGGGCGGCTGGAGGCGTCCGCCGAGGAGCACCTGGAGATCCTGGACGCCCTGCTCGCCCGGGACGAGGAGGCCGTACGGGCCGTCATGACCCGGCACCTGGGGCACGTGCGGGGCCTGTGGGCCGCGCCCTGAACGGCCGGACGCCACCGGTTCAACGGCCGCGTTTGGCCGCCTGGATCTGCTCGTACACCCGGGTCCGCAGCTCGGCGAAGCGCGGGGACACCCGCGTGTGCACCTGGTCCCGCCCGTCCGGCAGATCCACCTTCAGCTGCTCCCGGACGACGGTGGGCGAGGCGGACAGCACGATCACCCGCTCGCCCAGGTACACCGCCTCGTCGATGTCATGGGTGACGAACAGGATCGTGATGCCGCGCTCCCGCCACAACCGCCGTACCAGGTCCTCCAGATCGGCTCGGGTCTGCGCGTCCACCGCCGCGAACGGCTCGTCCATCAGCAGCACCTCGGGCTCGTACGCCAGGGCCCGGGCGATGGCCACCCGCTGCTGCATCCCGCCCGACAGCTGCCAGGGATACGCCCCGGCGGCGTCCGCCAGCCCCACCGACTCCAGCGCGTCCGCGACCAGCGCGCGGCGCCGCTCCCTGCTCAGCTTCTTCTGTTTGAGGGGCAGTTCGACGTTCTGCCCGACCCGCATCCACGGGAAGAGGCTGCGGCCGTACTCCTGGAACACGAACGCCGTCCCGGGCGGCGGCCCGTCGACCCTGCGGCCCGCGAGCCGCACCTCACCGGACGTGGGGGAGAGCAGGCCGCCGACGCACTTCAGCAGGGTCGTCTTGCCGCAGCCGGACGGGCCCACCAGGCAGACCAGTTCGCCCGCCTCCACGGTGAAGGTCAGGTCGCGCACCGCCTCGGTCCGCCGCCCCGAACCCTCGTAGACCTTCCGCAGGCCGTGTACGTCGAGCATGGACCGCCCTTTCGCGAGGTTCACGGGGACCGCCGGCCGGCCTCGCGCAGGCCGTGGTACCAGCCGAGCACCCGCCGCTCGACCAGCCGGAACAGGACCGAGAGGAGGAAGCCGAGCAGGCCGAGCAGCAGGATCCCGGTCCACATGTCGGGGATCGCGAAACCGCGCTGGAACTGCACGATGGTGAAGCCGAGGCCGTTGCTGGCCGCGAACATCTCGCTGATGACCATGAGGATGATCCCGATCGACAGCGCCTGGCGCAGTCCCGCGAAGATCTGCGGGCTCGCCGAGCGCAGCACCACGTCCCTCAGCCGGGCGGCACCCCTGATGCCGTAGGAGCGGGCCGTCTCGGCCAGCACCGGGTCGACCGCGCGGACGCCCTCGACGGTGTTGAGCAGGATCGGCCACACGCAGCCGCTCGCGATCACCACGATCTTCATCGTGTCGCCGATGCCCGCGAACAGCATGATCACCGGCACGAGCACCGGCGGCGGCACCGCCCGCAGGAACTCCAGCACCGGCTCGCACACCGCCCGCACCCGCCGGTGGGAGCCGATGACCGTGCCGAGCGCGACCCCCGCGACGGCCGCCACCGTGTAACCCGCCGTGAGCCGCAGCACGCTGGGCAGCACGTCCTCGCGCAGCCGCTCGCCCGTCCACACGTCAGGGAACGCGCCGAAGATCGTGCGCAGCGGCGGCCAGTAGACGTTCGTGCTGCCCGCCGAGGCCACCCACCAGACGGCCACCAGCACCGCGGGCAGAGCGACCGCGAACGCCAGCCGCAGCAGCACCGGCCTCACACCGCCACCTCCCCGCGCACCGACTGGTGCCAGGCCAGCGCCCGCCGCTCCACCGACCTCGCCCCGACGTTGATCAGCAGCCCGAGCACCCCGGTCACCACGATCAGCGCGTACATCTCCGGCACCGCCTGCGAGGTCTGCGCGACCGCGATCCGGGCACCCAGCCCCGGCGCCCCGATGACCAGTTCGGCGGTGACGGCGAGGATCAGCGCCACGGCCGCCGCCAGCCGCACCCCGGTCATGACGTACGGCAGCGCCGTCGGCCACAGCACGTGCCGGACCCGCGCCCAGGGGCCCAGGCCGTACGAGCGTGCCGTCTCCTCCGCGACCGGATCGACGTCCCGGACGCCGTACAGGACCTGGACCAGCACCTGCCAGAACGCGGCGTACACGACCAGCAGCAGCACCGAGCGCAGTTCCGTGCCGTACAGCAGCACCGCCAGGGGGATCAGCGCGACCGACGGGATGGGCCGCAGGAACTCGATCGTCGAGGCGGTCACCTGGCGCAGATACGGCACCACGGAGATCACCACGCCCAGGACGACACCCGCGCCCACCGCGATCGCCAGCCCGAGCGCCCAGCCGGTGAGGGTGTCGCCGAGCGCCGACCAGAAGGCGGGGTCGGCCAGTTCCCGGCCGAGGGCGTCCGCGACCCGGCCGGCCGGCGGGAAGTAGTCGTCGTCGACCAGGCCGAGCCGCGGCACCGCCTCGCAGAGCACGAGGAACGCCGCGAGCCCGGCCGCGCCCAGTGCCGCGTCGGCGCCCTTCACGGCAGCAGCTTGTCCAGGTCCGGCGCCCGCTCGAACAGCCCGTCCCGTCGGCCCAGTTCGGCCAGCCGCTCGATGGAGGCGCGGTCCGGCTGGGCGGGCCAGCGGGGCAGGGTCAGCTTCTCCAGCAGGGTGCCGGGGATCTTCGTGTACGTGGTGAGGATCTGCCGGACCTCGTCCGGGTGGCTGTCGGCGTACTTCATCGACTCGGCGGTCGCCTCCTGGAACTTCTTCACGAGGTCCGGGTTCTTGGCGGCGTACTGCCGGGAGGTGAAGTACATGGCCACGGTGAGGTCCGGTGACACGTCGTGGAAGTTCGAGGCGATCTCCCTGCCGCCCGCGGCCTTGACGGTGGCGAGCGCGGGCTCCGGGGTGCAGGCCGCGTCGACCTGCCCGCCGTCCAGCGCGGCGGGCATCTGGTCGAAGGGCATCTCGACGAACTCGACCTCGGAGGGGTCGCCCCCGGCCTTGCGGACGGACTCCCGGACCGACGTGTCACAGATGTTGTTGAGCGTGTTGACCGCCGTCTTCCTGCCCTCCAACTGCCTGGCGGAGGTGAGGGGGGAGCCCTTCCTCACGGTGACGGCCGCGAAGTCGGCGCCGTCCTTGCCCGTGGACGCGACGCCGTTGGCCACCGCCTTCACCGGCATGTTCTTGGACTGGGCGACCAGCAGCGACGTCGTGTTGCTGAAGCCGAACTGGAACTGCCCGGACACGACCCCGGGCACGATCGCGGCACCGCCCTGGGCCGGGGTCAGCTCCAGCTCGATGCCGCGTTCCTTGTAGAAGCCCTGTTTCCGGCCCAGGTAGATGGGCGCGACGTCCAGGACGGGCACGATGCCCACCTCGACCTTGGTGGTTCCGCCGGACGAGCCCGGCTGGTCCGCCCCGTCGGGGTCGGACGAGCCGCAGGCGGTGACGGCGGCCAGGACGGACAAGGCCGTGAGGCCGACGAGCAGACGACGCATGGCTCCCCCGTGGGACCGGTCCAGGTGCTCCGACAGGCTGTGCGCAGGCAGTACGGATGTGCTCAGCGGGAACCTAGGGCCCGTTCCGAGCCATGGTCAATGCAATTACGGATAAGGGTAGTTGACGGCCGCCTCTCGTCACAGGTCCAGCACGAGCCGCTTGCCGCGGCAGCGGGACACGCAGATGAGCATGGTCTCGCCGGCCGCGCGCTCGTCGTCGGTGAGCACCGAGTCACGGTGATCGGGTTCGCCGTCGAGGACGTCGGTCTCGCACGTGCCGCAGGTGCCCTCGGTGCAGGAGTACAGCACCTCGACGCCCGCGGCGCGCACGGCGTCCAGGACGGACACGTCCGGCGGGACGGTGAGCGTCCGGCCGCTGCGCGCCAGCTCCACCTCGAACTCGGTGTCACCGCCGGTCTCCTGCTCCTTCGGCCGGAACCGCTCGACGCGCAGCACCCCGGACGGGCAGCGGGCCTCGACCGCGTCCAGCAGCGGCCCGGGGCCGCAGCAGTAGACGAGGGTGTCCTCGGGCACGTCGTCCAGTACCGGGGGGAGGTCCAGCAGTCCCGTCTCGTCCTCGGGCGCGATCGTCACCCGGTCCCCGTACCGGAGCAGTTCCTCACCGAACGCCATCGACCCGCGGGTGCGTCCGCCGTACAGCAGCGTCCACTCGGCGCCCGCGGCCTCGGCCGCCGCCAGCATCGGCAGGATCGGGGTGATGCCGATGCCGCCCGCGACGAAGCGGTAGCGGGGGGCGGGTTCCAGGCGGAAGTTGTTGCGGGGGCCGCGCACCCGGACCTTGTCGCCCTCGCCCACCTGCTCGTGCACATGGGCCGAGCCGCCCCGCCCGTCCGGCTCGCGCAGCACCGCGATCCGCCAGGCCGTCCGGTCCGCCGGATCGCCGCACAGCGAGTACTGCCGTTCCAGGCCGGGGCCGAGCAGGACGTCGACGTGGGCGCCCGGCTCCCACGCCGGGAGCGGCTCGCCCAGCGGGTGGCGCAGGGTCAGGGCCAGCACCCCGTCGGCCACCGACTCGCGGCGGCCGACGACGAGTTCGGCTTCGTACACGCTCATGAACTGTTCCCTCGCGGCTCGTGTCGCGGCTCGTGGCCCTGCGGGTGGGCGAGCATCCACTCCCACATCTCGACCGGGTCCTGCGCGGTGTGCTCCCGGCCGCAGTGGCACGTGCCGTGCAGGATGTCGGTGCCGGGCAGCCAGTCGATGCGGTAGATCTCGCCGGTGCGACCGGTCACTGGACCTTCTCCACGGGCTTCTCGCCCTGCTCCACCAGCCGGGCCAGGATGCGGCGCGCGGCCAGGCCGCCGGTGTCGATGTTGATGCTCAGCTCCTGGTAGCCGGTGCGCTCGGTGCCGAGCGTCCTCTGCAGCAGGTTGAGCGCGGTGACGTCCTGCATCACGACCGTGTGGTTGTTGCCGCGCAGGAACTCGGTGACCTCGGCGTCGTCCGTCGCCCAGTCCCGCGAGACGGCCCAGAAGTCGTACACCTTGCCGTCGCCGGACGGCGTGATGCAGTACGTGATCTCCGTGTGGAAGCCGTTGGGGTCGCTGCCGTCCGCCTCGGGCAGCACGCCGACCGGGGCGATACGGCTGTGCAGCAGGTACAGGCAGGGCGCGTGGTACTCGATGTCCTGCCAGCGGGTGATCCGGCCCTCGATACCGGTCGACTTGGCGTAGAAGGGCGGGCACTCGGCGTCGTCCATGTGCCGGCTGACCCGGACGATCCCGGCGCCCTCGTCGACCTCCGTGGTGATCGGCGTCTCGGCGACCTCCGGGGTGCCGATGTAACCGCCGTGCAGATACGTCTCGTGGGACAGGTCCAGGAGGTTGTCGACGAGCAGGCCGTAGTCGCAGTCGATGGGCTCCATGCCGCGCACGGTCACCCAGCCGGGGGAGTCGAGGTGCTTCGCCCGCGGGATGGCCTGCGGGTCGGCGAGCGCCGGGTCGCCGATCCACACCCAGATCAGCGAGTCCTGCTCGACGACGGGGTAGGAGGCGACCCGGGCCGTGCGCGGCACCCGTTTCTGCCCCGGCACGTACACGCACGTGCCGGTCGTGTCGTACGTGAACCCGTGGTACCCGCACACGATCCGGTCCCCGTCGAGGCGGGTCGGGGCCTCGGACAGCGGGTAGCGGCGGTGCACGCACCGGTCGTGCAGCACGACCGGCGTGCCGTCCTCCTCGGTCCGGTACAGCACGAGCGTCTCACCGAGGATCGTCCGTCCGAGCAACTCCCGCCCGACCTCGTGACTGTAGGCGGCGACGTACCACTGGTTCCTGGCGAAGGCGGTCATGTGAGGCATGGGGTTCCCGTCCCTGTCGGCGGGGCGTCCTCGCCCCGCGTGCCGTGGTTGGAATCAGGGTCCTGACGGCTGCGGTTGCCGCGCAAGGCGGCTTCTGTCAGGCGGAAGCGTCTCTGCGAAGGAGCTGGTCAGGGCCTTGCCGTGCGGCTTGCTCATCGCTGGCAGGGGCTGCGGAGTAGCGCCGCTGGGTGGATCATTCCTGAGGTGGCCGCTGATGGATTTGGCGAACACGTCTGATCGCAGCGCTGCCAGGATTGTCCAGGAGTGGAACTCTTGTTAGTGAATGGGCAAATTTTTTGCCGATTCTTGAGCGGTACACCGGCAGGCATGACCGTTGTCATCCCTGCCATAGCGGAGTTGTCGGTGACGATCATGCCGTTGAAGCCCAGCCGGTTGCGGAGCACTCCGGTGACGAGTTCAGGTGCCAGCGAGGCCGAGAGGATGTCTTCCGGTGCGATGCCGGGAACCAGGGAGCGGGACAGCGCGGGCTGACGGATGTGGCCCACCATCATGGTCCTGGCTCCGGCGGCGATGGCCCGTTGGTACACGGGGGCGAACGTGCGCTGCCATTCCTCCAGCGAGAGATCGTTGCTGCTGGTGACGAGATGCTGATCCCGGTCGTCCACGCCGTCGCCGGGAAAGTGCTTCGGGCTGGTGGCGATCGCACGCTGTTCCAGGGTGCGGATGTACGCCTCCCCCATCGCCGTGACCATCTCGGGGTCCTGGCCGAACGTGCGGGTGTTGGTGATCGGGTTGCGGGGATTGACCGCGACATCGATGACTGGCGGGAAGGCCCAGTTGACTCCGATGTCGTTGCCGATGCGGGCACAGTGCACGGCCAGGCGTTCGACGTGTGTCAGTTGCCGGGTGGCAGCCACTTGCATGGGGTTGGCGAACGCCTCCGATCCCTGCACGAAGTTGACGGCTCCGGACTCCAGGTTCCCCGCCACGAGCAGCGGAGTGCGCGACCACTCCTGAAGGGCTGTGACGTCTTGCCGCGCTTTGTCGCGGGACCGGGAGACCACCATCACCCCGCCGGGTTCGATGCCTCGCTCGTCCAGCCAGTCCGTCCACGCAGGCACGTCGTCGGCACGCAGGTACAAGCACATCGCCTGTCCCACCTTCTGCTCGACCGTCATGGCCACGAGGGTCTTCTCGACCCAGCCGAGGCTCTCGGCGTCCAGGTTGAACGGCGCCTGGGTGAGGTCGGCCCGGTCGGTCCCGGTGGTGCTCATACGATTTCCCTTCCGAACAGCTCCGCCCAGGGCACTTGTGGGAGATCTGGTGCGACGACATCGGCTCCCGCGAGGATGCGGGGGTCTCCTATGCCCACGACCGTGCATCCGGCCGCGCGGGCTCCTTCGATCCCGGCAGCAGCGTCCTCTATCACCACGGCGTCTTGCGGCTCGACGCCGAGGCGGCGCACGGCTTCCAGGAAGACAGCAGGATCAGGCTTGGCCGCGGTGACGACCGTCCCGTCGATGATGGCGTCGAAGGCGGCTTCGATGCCGGTGCTCCGCAGAATGCTTCGGGCGTTCTTGCTGGCGGAGGCCAGCGCTATCGGTATTCCCTGCCGACGCAGCCCGGTGAGCACCTCGGCGGCGCCCGGCCCCGAAGATCCTCCAGGCGTGCGCGCTGCCGCTCACCGGCAAGGCGTGCGTCAACCGGATCATCACCGATCTCGGCGTCCTGGACGTCACTGCCGACGGGCTGGTGCTGGCCGAGACCGCACCGGGTGTCACGGCCGAGGAAATCATCGCCAAGACCGACGCCAAGGTGACTGTCGCGGAGGATCCGAAGTGAACACCGTGTACCTCGTCGACGCCGTGCGCACCCCCACCGGCCGCTACAACGGCGCCCTTGCCTCCGTTCGCCCGGACGACCTCGCCGCCCACACCATCCGCGAACTCCTCGCCCGCACACCCCGGTTGGACCCCTCCCGGATCGAGGACGTCTACTTCGGCAACGCCAACGGCGCCGGCGAGGAGAACCGCGACGTGGCCCGTATGGCCGCCCTACTCGCGGGCCTGCCCACATCCGTGCCGGGGGTGACGGTCAACCGGCTGTGCGCGTCGGGCCTGGAGGCCGTCATCCAGGCCGCCCGCGCCATCGCCTGCGGCGACGCGCACATCACAGTGGCGGGCGGTGTCGAGTCCATGACCCGGGCGCCGTACGTGCTGCCCAAGTCGGACCGTCCGTTCCCTGCCGGCCATGCCGAGGTGTACTCGACTACCCTGGGCTGGCGCATGGTCAATCCGACGATGGACCCGCAGTGGACCGTCCCCCTGGGTGAGAGCGCGGAGCTGATCGCCGACAAGCACAAGATCAGCCGCGAGCAGCAGGACGAGTATGCGCTGGACAGCCATCGCAAGGCGGCCGCTGCCCAGGAAGCGGGTCTGTTCGACGCTGAAATCACCCCGGTGGCCATCCCGCGGCGCAAGGGCGAGCCGGTCGTCTTCGGCGCCGACGAGTGCGTTCGGCCCGATGCCTCCTTGGAGGCGATGGCCAGGCTCAAGCCCTCCTTCCGCACCGCGAGCGAAGCGAGATGGGGGTCCCCCCCGGCCGGAGGCTGGGGGAGGCACCGTCACCGCGGGCAACGCGTCTCCCCTCAACGATGGCGCCGCCGCCCTCCTTCTCGTCGACGAAGCGGGCCTCAAGGCCGTCGGCCGTGAGCCGCTGGCCCGTGTCTGCGCCACCGGGGTCTTCGCCCTCGAGCCGCAGTACTTCGGCTTGGCCCCCGTCGAAGCGGTCAACCGCGCACTCGCCAAGGCCGGCAAGGGCTTTGACGACCTGTCCGTCCTGGAGCTGAACGAGGCCTTCGCCGCCCAGGTGCTGGGCTGTGTGGCCGAGTGGCCCGCGTTCGACCCCGCGATCCTCAACCCGCAAGGCGGCGCTATCGCGCTGGGCCACCCCCTCGGTGCCTCCGGCGCCCGCCTCGCCGGCACCGTCGCCCACCAACTCGCACGCAAGGGCACCGGTACCGGCGTCGCGACCCTCTGCATCGGTGTCGGGCAGGGCCTCGCCCTCGTCCTCGAACGCTGACGGCGGATCCAGGTCACACTGCGGGGCGGCCGGGGCCGTCTCACCGCTTCGATCTCACAGGAGTCCTCAGGGCAGGGCTCTCGTGATCGCCTGGGCCGTGGCATGCAACTGGCTCACCCACTCCGGCAACCGCTCCCGCTGGAAACGCACGCGTGGCATCGCCAGGGCCACCGCAGCCACGGACAGACCGCCAAGATCCTGGATCCCGACGGCGACCGCGGTGAGCCCTGCCTCCGTGTTCTGGTCGTTGATGGCGAAGCCCCTTTTGCGCACCAGGGTGAGCTCGCGGCGCAACCGTGGAAGGTCCACCTCGGTGTTGTCTGCGTAGAGCGTGCTGACCGTCTCCGCGGGCAGGGCGGCGAGCAGGATTTTTCCTCCTGACGTGAGGTGGGCCGGCAGCGTCCGTCCGGCTCTGCTGCCCACGCGCAGCACCTGCGCGCACTCCGCGGTGGTGATGATGCGGGCTTCCGTTCCTGCCAGGACGATGAGGTTGGCCGACTCCTGTACCCGCTCGACAAGGTCCTGCATGTGCGTAAGGGCCACTTGGCGCAGCAGTGCCACCGGTGCCGAAGTGGTGGCGGCCGGGCGCAGCACGGCGCCGGCCTCGTAGAGCCGGTCCGGCCGTTGTTCGGCGAAGCCGCGGTACACCAGCATCGCGAGCAGCCGATGCGCGGTCGACGCTGACACCCCCAGTCGTCGGGCCGCCTCGCTGACCCGCATCGGCCCTTCTTGCTGCAGCAAGATCACGAGGTGGAGCGCGTGGTCGACAGAAGTGATCGGATACGGCGGCTCATTCTTCACAGCAGAAAATCCTATCCCGCTAAACGGAAAAGAGGCAGGCTGTCTGGTGATTGGCACTCACACGAAGTCGGCGGCCATGCCGCCGGAGCATCGGGAGTACACCCATGTCACCCGTCAATTCACCGATGCGCGTCCAGGCCACGGACGCCGATAGCCAGCCCGAGCGCACTCCCCAGCTGGAGGCTCTCTACCGGAACTTCGAGCAGCAACTGCTGATCCCTCTGTGGACGGAAATCGGCGAGCTCATGCCGCCGCACCCCGCCTCGACGGCGCTTCCGCACCTCTGGCGCTGGAAGAACCTGCTGCCGGCCGCCGAGCAGGCGGGTGAGCTGGTCCCGGTCGGCCGCGGAGGCGAACGCCGAGCGATCGCTTTGGCCAATCCCGGGCTCGGCGGTCAGCCGTTCGCGACGCCGACGCTGTGGGCGGCGATCCAGTACCTCAACCCGATGGAGGACGCTCCCGTCCACCGGCACACGCAGAACGCCTTCCGCTTCGTGGTCGAGGGCGAGGGAGTGTGGACCGTGGTCAACGGCGATCCTGTCGCCATGCGCCGCGGCGACTTCCTGCCCCAGGCAGGCTGGCACTGGCACGGCCACCACAACCGCAGTGCCAGCGCGATGGCCTGGATCGACGGGCTCGACATCCCCTTCCAGCACTACACGGACGCCGCCTTCTTCGAGTTCGGGCCGGACGAGGTCGACACCCGCCAGGCACCAGAACGCTCGCGCTCCGAGCGTCTGTGGGCGCACCCGGGACTGCGCCCGCTCACCCGTCTGGGGCCCACTCCGGCGACTCCGCTGCTGGCCTACCGCTGGGAACACACCGATCATGCCCTGTCCGAGCAGCTGGCCCTGGAGGCAGGCGGAGACCCGGTCACCGTGGAACCAGGCCACGCCGCGGTGCGCTACACCAACCCGACGACCGGCGGCGACGTCCTGCCCACCCTGCGCACCGAGTTCCACCGCCTCGCACCCCACACGGCCACCGCCGCGCACCGGGAGGTCGGCTCCTCGGTGTTCCAGGTGTTCGACGGGACGGGCCAGGTCAGCGTCGGCGAGGCCCGCTGGACCGTGGAGCGCGGGGACCTGTTCGTCGTCCCCTCGTGGCAGCCCCTCACCGTGGAGACCGAGTCCGGCCTGGACCTCTTCCGTTTCTCCGACGCACCGATCTTCGAACGACTCCACCTCGATCGCTCCCACCAGGAAGGGATCCACGCATGAAGCTGGCGACCGTACGCACCGAGGACGGGCTGCGCGCAGTCCGCGTTGAGGACGGCGGATACGTCGACATCGGGCCCGGAGACGTTGGAGAACTGCTCGGCCGGGAGGACTGGCAGGCCGTGGCCACGGCGGCCGACGGCCCGGTCTTCCAGGTCGAACCGTCCCGGCTCGCCCCCGTGGTGCCGCACCCTGGAAAGATCATCTGTGTCGGACTGAACTACCGCACACATATCACGGAGATGGGCCGCGACCTGCCGGAGTTCCCCACCCTGTTCGCCAAGTTCCCCGAGGCGCTCATCGGCCCGAACGATCCGCTGCTCCTGCCTCCTGAGTCCGACGCGGTGGACTGGGAGGCCGAACTGGTCGTGGTGGTGGGCAGGAGGGTCCGGCGCGCCGACCGGGTCACGGCCGCGGCGGCCATCGCCGGATACACCATTCTGAACGACGTGAGCCTGCGCGACTGGCAGTTCCGTACCCGGGAGTGGCTCCAGGGCAAGACCTGGGAGGCCACGACGCCACTCGGCCCGTGCCTGGTCACGCCGGACGACCTGCCGGCCGACGCCGAGATCAGCTGCGCCATCGACGACGAGGTCGTGCAGAAGTCCACTATCGGCGATCTGTTGTTCGACGCGGCCGACCTGGTCATCTATGTGTCGACCATGATCACCCTTAACCCCGGTGACCTGATCGCCACCGGCACCACCGGCGGTGTGGGACACGCTCGCAAACCCCCGCGCTACCTCAGGGACGGCCAGACCGTGGTCACCCGCATCGACGGCATCGGCGAGCTTGTCACCCCCGTACGCCGAGCCGGGGCGTCATGACCGCCACCGCACCATCGGCGTCCCTGCGCTGGATGTCCGAGGGACACGAGTACTTCCTCTCCTGCCTGAAGCAGGTCGACGACGCCCGCCTCGAAGGCCCGAGCCTGCTGCCCGGCTGGACGGGCAAGCACCTGCTGTCCCATGTCGGCCACAACGCCCGTGCCCTGGCGCGTCTGGCGCACTGGGCGGCGACGGGCGAGCCCACGCCCATGTACCCGGACGCCTCCGCCCGGGCGGAGGAAATCGAGCTGGGCGCCACGTGGCCGGCGGTACAGCTGCGGGACTTCGTCGTGGAGGAACAGAACGGTCTGGTCAGTGCTCTGGGGAACATCACCGAGTCCGGTTGGCAGGCACCGGTCGTCACCGCGCAGGGCCGTACCGTCCCGGCGGGCACGATCCCGTGGCTACGCAGCCGTGAGGTCTGGATCCACGCCTGCGACCTGCCGTCCGGCGGCAACTTCGCGGACTTCCCCGACGACTTCACGGAAGCTCTGATCGACGATGTCCTCACGCGTCGCCGCACCGCTCAGCACCTTGAGCTCGACGTCCGGATCACCGACCGCGGCATGAGCACTGGCTATGGTGCCGACATATGTGTGCAGGGCTCCGCCACCGACCTGGCACGCTGGCTCACCAGGGGACACGCCTCGCCGAACCTCCGCACCGCCACGGGAGGGACCCTGCCGGACCTGCCAGCCTGGCTGTAGGCGCTCAATTGTGCGGCACCCTCCGCGCTCACCTCGCCGCCGCAGCCGCGGGTTACGACGCCGCCGGGACCTGGAGGCCCGGCTGGGTGATTCCGCGCTGAACTGTCTCCCGCCGGCGCGGCCGCCCTGCCCGGAGGAGGGGTCAGCGGCGGGCGCCGCCAGGGGAGAGCAGGCTGGTCGGCTCGGAGACCGCCTCGGGGGACGGCTTGAAGCAGCGGCGGACGTTCTCCGGCTTCTTGTGCCGGGCTTCGCCATCAGCATCAACAACGAGGCACCCTGCTCGCCGGGACGGGGCAGGGCGGAGTGCGGTACTCGTGCAGGTCCCAGCCCGTACCGGCCCGCGCAGGGCGGTGTGCTCATCGAGCAGCGCGCGGGCCTGCCCGGTGTCCGCGACCAGTTGACTTCCTTGGCGCCCGCAGACGAGGGCGCGGCCACACCGCAGGCACCGTGGCCGTGAGTCCGGTCGGCGTCTTTGCCATAACGCGCACTGGCGAACCTGACGGGGCCGGTGCGACGTAGGCCGCGTGTTCGAGGTCGGCGACCCGGGTCTACACGGCGATGCACGCCGGGTCCTGACCGGGACCGTCGAACTGCCCTCTCCCTCTCTATCGGTGCCGGGCCCGAACCCCTCCGGCACGATGGCTTTATGAGGCCATCTTGGGCCTCGCGGGATTACGCCGGTGCTCCGGTCTGCAGCCGGTGGGCGATGTCCGCCCGTAGCGCCTTCTTGTCGATCTTGCCGACCTTGGTGGCGGCCAGCTCGTCCACGACCACCAGGCGCTCGGGCAGCTTGAACTGGGCGATACCGGCCTGCTCCATGGATGCCCGCACTTCTTCGAGCGTGAGGGAGGTGCCGGACCGCAGGACGGCATACAGGCACACGCGTTCACCGAGCACGGAGTCCGGCATGGCGACCGCGGCAACCCGGCTGACTTGCGGGAGCTGGTAGGCGAGATTCTCGATCTCTTCGGCCGAGATCTTCTCTCCACCCCGGTTGATCATGTCCTTGTCGCGGCCTTCTACGACGAGGTAGCCCTCAGCGGTACGGCGGCAGATGTCGCCGGAGCGGTAGCAGCCGTCGGCGGTGAACGCGCGCGCGTTCTGCTCTGGTGCTCTGTAGTAGCCGCGTGGGGTGTAGGGACCGCGGGTAAGCAGCAGGCCAGGCTGGCCCTCGGGGACGTCCGCGTCGAGTTCGTCCACGATCCGCACTTCGTCGGCGGGGCAGATGGGGCGGCCCTGTGTGCTGCACACCCTGTCCTCGGGGTCGTCGAGCCGGGTGAAGTTGAGCAGTCCCTCGGCCATGCCGAAGACCTGCTGCAGTGTCGCGCCGAGCACGGGCCGGATCTTGCGGGCGAGTTCGTCGGCCAGACGGGCTCCGCCCACTTGAAGCACCCGTAGGCCGGCCAGCTCCGTCGCCCCGTGTTCAGTGGCGTGCTCCAGCCAGCCGGCGGCCACGGCCGGGACCACGGCGGTGTGCGTGACGCCCTCGGCGGCGACCGTGCGGAAGACACGGTCCGCTCGCGGCGACGGCAGTGTGACGACCCGTCCACCGCTCAGGAGCGTGCCGAGAATGCCCGGGCAGGCGAGCGGGAAGTTGTGGCCTGCCGGGAGGCTGACGAGGTACGCGCTGGCCTCATCCACTGCGGAGACCTTCGCGCTCTGGCGGGCGTTGTAGACGTAGTCGTCGTGCGTACGCGCGATGAGTTTCGGCAGCCCGGTGGTGCCGCCGGAGAGCAGGAAGACCGCCACATCGCGGCTGTCGGGCCCGGACGCGTCCAGGCGCGCCCTGTCCTTGACAGGCTCCGTGCTCGGGGCGCACAGGGCGCGCAGGTCCACGCTGCCCGGCGTGAGATCGTCACCCGCGACCAGCACGTGCCATGGGGCACCGGTTACCGCCCGCACCTCGTTGGACAGTTCGTGCGCGAGCGCTTGGTGGTCGAAGTCCCGCATCCGGTCGGGAACCGCGATGGCGATGGCCTCGGCATGCTGTGCGAGGTAGCCGAGTTCGGCCCGGCGGTGCGCCGGCAGAGCCATGACGGGTACGACGCCGGCCCGCAGACAGGCGAGCACGAGGACGACGAACTCCCAGCCGTTGCCCAGCTGGACGACGATACGGTCACCCTTGCCGATGCCGAGATCGAGAAGCCGCACGGCGGCCGCGTCGGCTCGCTCGGCCAGTTCGGCATGGGACAGGCGTAGTCCGTCACCGCCGAGAGCCACGGGATCGATCAGGGCGGGGCATCCGGTGTGCGGTCGGCGACCTGGCGCAGCAAGTGCCCGAGCGATGCCCCGGCCCAGTAGCCCTCGGCGACGTATCGCTTGGCTTCTGCCTCCGGCCAGGGAACGACGTGGTCAGAGATCCGGCTGGGCATCGGCTGTCTCCTTGCTGATGATCACGGCATCGAGTGCGACCAGGCCGTGTGCGGTCAGTCGCAAGGGGTTCACCTCGATGTCGTCGAGTACGGCGTTGGCAGCGAGCGTGGCACCCAGCGTGGCGACCACTCGTGCCAGTTCGTCGTGGTCGAGGACCGGCCCGCCGCGCCACCCGTTGAGCAGTGCCCGGCCGGCGAGTTCTGACGGCATGGCCGCGGCCTCCGCCAAAGAAACAGGTGCCAGGCGGATGGTGACGTCGGCGAGCGCCTCCGCCGTCGTACCGCCGAGTCCGACGAGGACGACGGGGCCGAAGACGGGGTCGCGGCGCGCGCCGACCACAAGGTCGACGCCTGCGGGTGCCATGGCCTCGACGAGGTAGCGGCGGGCGCCGATCGCGTCGAGCTTGTCGAGTGCGACGTCCAGCGCGGCGGGTGTGGTGATGCCGAGGTGCACGCCTCCGATCTCGGTCTTGTGCAGGACAGCGGCGTCGAGCAGCTTGACCGCCACGGGTCCGCCCAGCGCCGCGAGTGCGGCATGCGCTGCCGCCCGGTCGTCGCAGGCCCGGCGCGGGGGCGTGGCCATTCCGAGGCGGTCGAGAAGCTCCTTCGCCCGGTATTCGTCGAAGGCGCCGCCGATGCCGGTCGGTACCCCGGTTGGCGCCGTCGGGGCAGTGGCGCGCGACCTGGCCCGCGCGTCGGTCAGCAGTGCGCCCGTGGCTGCGGCGACGCCGCGGGGATCGGCCACTGCGGCAATCCCGCCGTCAAGCAGGGCACGCCGGGCCCGGATCACTTCGTCGCCGGCCCCGCCGACTCCCAGAACCATCGGCACATCGGACGCGCTTGCTTCCTTGGCGGCGGCGACTAGGTCCACGGCGTCGGGTTCGTGCAACGCGTATCCCGCGAGGACGTCCACGCCGGGGTCCGCCCCGACGGCCGCCAGCACCCGGCCCAGCTCCGGCCCGGGGCGCCCCGTGTCGACGGGGTTGCGTTGAAAGGTCAGGGGCGGCAGCAACTCACTGAGGGTCTGCTGGGTTCGGGTCCCCGAACCTTGACCGTACGGCGGGCGGTGGCCCGGCCGGTGATGGTGTACCACTGGACGGCCAGCGCGACGGCCAGAGCGATTTCGACGAGGTCGCCGCCGTAGTACATCAGCTGGGCACCGGTGTGCAGGTCGCTGGTGGTGAAGGCGGTGCCGGGCGGGGGTGCGGCGTACAGGCTCTTGGCGAGAACGGCGTGGCCGGCACCGGCACACAGCAGCGCGGGACCGCGCACGGCGAGGCTCCAGCGGCGGCGCACCGGGTCGAGTTGGCAGACCGTGAAGGTGAACAGCAGTCCGGCGGCCAGCACATGCGTGTGCGTCACGGCGTGCAGCAGCGGCTGGTGCTGTGCGGCGGCGAAGAGTCCGGTGCGGTAGAGCAGCCACAGGCCGCCGATGTCCACCAACGCCGCCACCGGAGGGAAGAGGAGCAGGCCGACCGGCCGCGCGTGGGCCGTCGCCAGCAGGCCCTGTCGCACAAGCCCGGGAGGCAGACTGCGCAGGGCGAGGGTGAGGGGACGGGCGAGGACAAGGAGCAGCGGGGCTGCCATGCCGACGATCAGGTGCTGGGTCATGTGCGCGGTGAACGGCCCGCCCGGCAGTTCGCTCGACACCGCCCAGGCCACCGTGACGCAGCCGGTGGTGAAGGCCACGTCCCGCGGCCATGGCCATGCGTCCCCACGGCGGCGCAGGCGGTGGGAGGCCAGCAGATAGACACCGGCCGCCAGTACCGCGAGCACCGCAAGCACCGCGATGTACGGCTCGGTCAGGCTGCCCGGTTCTGATCCCGTCTCGGCCGGTACGGGGTGGACGTCGTGGACCTGCGTCACGCTGTCGGCTCCGTCCGGGTGCGGCGGGCCGCGCGGACGGCGAGGGTGCAGCCGATGAGCAGCAGAACGAGGCCGCCGATGTTCCATGCCCAGTCGTACGGGGTGACGTCCACCCCGTAGCGGATCTGGTGCAGGCGCAGCAGCTTGTGGTCGACGATCCCGTCGAAGAGCTGGAAGGCGCCCAGGCCCAGGAAGAACCCCGCCCACGCGTGGGCGGCGGCCAGGGCCCGTCGGCGGCGCAGGTCGGCGTAGAGAAAGAATCCGGCGACCAGGGCCAGCAGCTCAGCGGTGTGCAGAAGGCCGTCGGAAAGCAGGCCAACGCTGCTGGTGGAACGGTCGTAGAAGTGGTGCCAGCCCAGGAGCTGGTGGAAGACGATCTCATCCACAGCGGCCATCACGGCCACGCCGATCAGGGCGCACACGGCCAGAGACCTCCGGCGCTGTGGACGCGGCCCGGAGGCGGGCTGCGGAGGAACTGCATCGCTCATGGCGGAGCCTCGCCTTCCTGCCGGGCTACTTCCTGTCGACCTTCCATCTGACCCCCGTGAACTGGCCCAGGGCATTCGTCCGGGGTGCTGGTGAGTCACTGGCGCGGTGCAGTCCGCTCGGATGGGTGAAAGATGTACGCGCCGGGTACCCGGCAGGGCATGATCACGCGCGCACTGTGGCAGGGACTGCTGGCCGGCACGGCCGGAGGCGTGGTGATGACGCTCGGCGAGAAAATCGAGCAGGCAGTCACCGGCCGACCCGACTCTCATGTTCCCGGGCGGGTCCTCGAACGCCTCACCGGCATGCCCGATAGCCCCGGCAGACAGCCGCTGCCGGTCAACTGGACCATGCACTTCGGCCAGGCCGCCCTCCTCGGCGTCCTGCGCTCGGTCATGGCCCATGCCGGACTGCGAGGACCGTTGGCCTCGGCGAAGTTCACCGTGGTCCGCCTCACCAACGACCAGATTCTGGAGAACGCCACGGGTGTGGGCGCCCCACCGTCCACCTGGCCCCGCACCGAACTGACGGTGGACGTGCTGCACAAGGCCGTCTACGCCTTCGTCACCGGAGCGGTCGCCGACGCACTCGCCGCCCGATCCGGTCCCGGACCGGGACAGCGTCACGCCGCCGTCCGGCCAGGCCGGCACTCCGACGTCGGACCCCTGCCTCGGCGGGACGCCTACGGTCGGTAGGCGCCTGCGGTCGTGCATCGGAGGCAGGAGGTCCTGAGCCCGATCGCACCACCGTGGCGGGGTACCCGGTCGGCGAGCGCCTGACCGCCGACCCAGGGCCGCCCCTGCGGCAGCGGCGGCCGGCCTCACGGCGTTCGGTGCCGACGTGCATCTCCTCCTCGGAGCGGGTCATCGCCTCGTCGGCTGTGCGCGCCTGTGCCGTGTCCGCAGTGGGCTGGGCGGCCTGCTGCCAGGCGGCGTCCCAGTCGATGCCGTAGTACTCGTACAGGCGGTGCTCTTCGTGCTCGGACAGGTGACCGCCGGCATCGACGTCGACGTTGGGCGCGTCCTTGACCTGGTTCTTGGCGTACGGCACCTCAAGATGGTCCTCGACCACGCTGGCGTCGTGGATGGGGACGAACGACTCGCTGGTGCCGAACAGGCCGGTCTTCACGCTGACCCATTCCGGTTCGCCAGTGACATCGTCGAAGAAGACATGCCTGGCGTCGCCGATCTTGCTCCCGCTCGAGTCGTAGACCGGGTGGTCCAGCACGGCGGGTATCTGCTCTCGGGTGATCATCTCAGTTCTCCTTCGGTCATAACCGGTCTATCGCCCCGCACGACTCGCATACCGGCTCGGTCAGCGGCCGACACCGCCGCCGTATGCGCCCCCGTAGGCGCCTTGATCACCGCGTCCGGTGCTCTGGCGGGCTCCTGCGCTTGCGGCCAGGGCCAGCAGCAGCGCGATGATCCCGGTGATGACGTTGTTGACGACGGTCCGTGTGGTGTCGACATTGCCTGCCACCACCCACGGCGCGATGATCGTCCACGCGCCCAGGGCGCACGCGGCCCACGCCATGCTGTGCGTGCGGTCGTAGGCACGGCCGAAGCCGCCGCTCATGAGCAGCGCATAGCCGATTCCCGTGATCAGGTTGGTGATGGCCAGCCGGGAGAAGGTGCCGCCGGGGAACCCCGCGATCCAGGGGGAGGCCGCGAGGTAGAGGCCCGTCAGCAGCGCCATCGCCTCGATCGCTTGCGCCCGCGGGGTCGTGGCGGCGCGCTCGGCCAGCGCGTGGCGCTGGCGCATTTCGACAAGGTCGGGATGGGTTTCCATCGTCGACCCGGAACTGGGTGACGTCATTCCGATCGCCTCCAAAGAAGGACAAGGGCGGTGTTCTACGGTTCGGTCTGCTTGCGTGCTTCGTCGGCTGTGGTCTGTGCGGACTGGCGGGCCTGGTCGGTGACCTGCCCGGCTTGGTCCTTGGCCTGTTCCGCCGTGCTGCGGGCGGCCTCGGCGGCGGTGTCCTTGACCTCTTCAGCCGCCTGTCGGCCGGCCTGGGTCGCGTCCTGCTTGAGCTGCTGGGCCGACTCCACTGCTGCCTGCTTGACGGGTTCGACCGCCTCGCCGGCCCGGTCGGCGAGGCGGGTCGCGGCCTGCTGTTCGGCCTCGGAGGTGGGCAGGAGCGATGCGGTCAGCAGGCCGGCGCCGAAGGCGATCAGACCGGCCGCCAGCGGATTGCCCTGGGTCTGCCGCATCGCCTGGTCGGGGGCCTGCCGTACGGCTTCCCCCGCCTGCTGGGCGGCCTGACGGGCGGTGTCCGTGACCTCACCGGCCGCCTCGCGGGCGGTGTCCGTGGCCTGCCCGGTGGTCTCCTGAACCGACTGGGTGGCCTGCCGTGTCCGGTCGGCGGCCTGACCGGTCACGTCGGAGGCTGTGCCCATCACCCGCTCCCTCATCCCGGACAGCGCGCCGCGGACCCGCCGGGCGCGACGCCGTGCCATCTGGCGCGGCCGGGTGCGGTCCGCCAGCCGGGAGACGTCCTCGGACAGTCGTTCCCGGGTTCTTTCGATATCGGCCCTTACCTGGTCGGGTGCCGTGCCCATTGCGCGTCCTCCTTCAGTGTCTCCATGGTCTGTTCCGGCTTCGGCGATACGGTCCGCATGCGGTCACGGCCCCTGCGGTACAGAACGGCACCGATCACCGCCCACACCGCAGTGACGATCAGCGCGGCCCAGCCCAGGTCCATGACGTTGCCCAGGGCGAACATCGCCGCCAGCGACACGAAAACGGCCACCATGTAGCCGGCGAACCCGGCACCGCCGAACATCCCGGCGGCCTTGCCCGCCTTGGTGGCCTCCTCCTGAACCTCGGCCTTGGCCAGCTTCACCTCCTGCCGGAACAACTGCTGCACGTCCGACGCCACCGTCGACAGCAGCTCACCCACCGAGCTGTCCTGGCCGACCTGGCCCCCTGGCCGCGGGGACTGCGGCGAAACCGACGACATCTCAAACCCCCCGGCCAGGAAGCTCCGGTGGCACGCCCGTTGCAGGCAAGCTCTGCTGACTCGTCCGCTCACTCGGAGACGGGGGCAGCGCCGACGGGCCTGGACGGGAGCCGTCGGCCTTGCTGCCGGCCTTGGCAAGCCGCCCGACGACCAACCCGGCCAGCGCCGCCGCGCCCAGGAAGGCGCCCGGCCGCCGTCGAGCGAAGCCCTGCAGATCCTGGACCAAGCCTTCCGCGCCCTGCTTGTCCAGGTAGTCGGCGGCACGGTGACCGCGGTCGGCCACCTGCGCCACAAGGGTCTTCGCGGGGGAATCACCGTCTGCCTTGTCCGCAAGACCGGACAGGTCGTCCGCCCACTGCCGCAGGGCCTGCGCCCCACGCTTGGTCTGGCTCTCGGCCTGCTCGGTGACCCGACCCCGCAGCTCACGAGTTGCCGCTCCGGCCTGTTCCCGGGCTTCACCGGTTACGGCCTTTGCCTGCTCGGTGACCGTACCGGCGACCTCACCTGCCGCCTGCCTGGCCCGGTCGGCCGTCGCCGACGCCTCCTGCTTCGCTGTCTGCCCGGCCTGCTGAGCACGCCCGGCACCCTCTCTCGCCATGTCACCCATGAGTCCCTCCTTCTCCCCTTCTCTCGGGCACACCGCCCATGGATCTGGTCAAGAACCCTGACTGTCCGCGGCATCGATACACGCCCCACCACGCTCCACCCCTGCTGACGCCGAGACTGAAGCCGCCTGCCCCTGGCACTGTGCGGCCCTCTCTCCCCTCCTCGGCTAACCCTCACTCGATCGGCGAAACAGCAAAAAGTCGTAAATCGGGTTAAATCTGCCCAGTTGGTGACCCCGTCACCCGGTCGGTATCTCCGCATTGCCTGACCTGCCACAACCTCGGTGCGCTGGACTACTGCGCAGGTCTTGGTTCCGGTGGGTGCCGACAATGCGCAGCCGGGCCTCCTCGCTCACAGGTTCAGGCGGATGTACGGGAAGGGGCACCGCCCGGGCCGCGGCCCGGATCGCCGCAGTCGGGTTTGCGGCACACCACCGCCGGGCGGAGCCTGAAGGTGTACGCCTCTGTCCGAGGAGAGGAGGCGGGGCTGTGAGCAGCATCGCCGACCGCGTCACCCTGCTGTTCCGGAGCAAGGCGAACCGGGCTCTGGACCGGGCCGAGGATCCACGTGAGGTGCTGGACTACTCCTACACCCAGCAACTGGAGCTGCTGCGCAAGGTGCGGCGCGGGGTGGCGGATGTGGCCACCAGCCGCAAGCGGATGGATCTGCAGCTGGTACAGCTACAGCAGTACGCCGGGAAACTGCAGACCCAAGCACAGCAGGCACTGGCCGCAGGCCGCGAGGACCTCGCCCGCGAGGCGCTGACCCGGCGCAGCGCGGTGACCTCCCAGCTCAACGATCTGCAGAGCCAGCAGGCAGCATTGCAGGCCGACGAGGACAAGCTCACCGTCGCCTCGCAGCGCCTGCAGGCCAAAGTGGACACCTTCCGTACCCGCAAGGAGACCATGAAGGCCACCTACACCGCGGCGGAGGCCCAGACCCGCATCACCGAGGCCGTCACCGGCATCAGTGAAGAGCTGGGCGACGTCGGCCTGGCCATGCAGCGCGCCCAGGACAAGACCGAGCAGATGCAGGCGCGCGCCGGCGCCCTGGACGAGCTGATCGACTCCGGGGTCCTCGCGGACGCGACCCTTCCCGCCGGCCGCGACGACATCCAGGCAGAACTGGAGGCCCTCAGCTCCGGCACCGAAATCGAGCAGGAGCTGGCTCGGATGAAGGCCCAACTCCCCGCATCCGCCGCCCGTCCGGCGGCCGTGGAAGGCGGCAGCCCCGGCCGCTCGAGGGAACAGGAGACGCCATGATCATCCGGATTCTCGGCGAGGGCCAGTACGCCGTCACCGATGCCCGCCTCGACGAGCTCAACAAGCCCGACTCGGCCCTGCAGTCCGCGGCCGACGCCGACGACGAGGCAGCCTTCCGCACCGCGCTGCACGCCCTCCTCGATACCGTGCGCCGCCTGGGCACCCCGCTGCCGGACGAAGCGATCACTCCGTCCGACCTGGTGCTCCCCGACTCGGATGCCAGCCTGACCGACGTACAGGCGCTGCTGACCGACGAGGGCCTGATCCCGGGGTGATCCCACGGCCGGGAGGTGGTCGGAGCCGAAAAACTCGGTGGCGCGGATGAGGCCCGTGCAGTCAGGCGTATCCCAAGGCAGCAGGTGCTCGCACCCTTGGTCTGTGCCAGCGGGCTCTGCGGCGATTCCTGCGCTGGCCTGGTCGGCCGGGACGTCGAGCGGGAAGGGCTGTTGCAGGGCGGTGCTCGGGGATGCGCGACAGTCATGTCCGCACTCGCGCGTGCACGTCGAAACCGCTGAGCGTGTTCAACACGTCGGGCCGGCACCCGCGGCCGGACCAGCGGTCACCGATGCCGGTGCCGCCGCTCCTGGAGCTTCTTCATCTGCTCCTCGATGCGCTTGCCGCGCCCTTCGCTCCTGTGTCGCGACTTGCTGCTCTGCCCACCCTGGCCCTTCTGCAGCAACCTCTCAGCCATGTCCTTGGCTCGCTGCCTCATCCCCTCTGCGCCCATGACCGCACCTCCTGCATCGCTTTCAGTCCTCTGACCAGACTGGCATCGAGTGAGGGTCCTCGCATCTGGCAGCGCCACACATCGAAGCGCCATGCCGGGCGCCCGCTCATTTTGTCCGTGCCGGCTGGCTTCCAGAGAATGTCGCCTCACCAGACCGCGGTGGCTCCGGCGACGGCTAGGCCCAGAGCGGCGCAGATGCCCAGGACGCGCAGGACGCTCCACTTGAGTCCGAAGATCATGACCAGGGCGGCGAGGGTGATGGCCAGGGTGGTCGGCCGGACGGTGGACAGGTCAGGGAGCTGGAGGTGCAGCGGGCCCCAGGTGCGGTCGTCGACCTTCGTGAACAGGGTGTGGAGCGCGAAGTAGACGGCGAGGTTGGCGATGACGCCGACGACGGCTGCCGTGATGCCGGTGAGGGCGGCGGAGACGGAGCGGTTGCCGCGTAGGCGCTCGATGTAGGGGGCGCCGAGGAAGATGAACAGGAAGCAGGGCACGAAGGTCACCCATGTGGTGAGCAGCGCGCCGAGCAGAGCCGCGGCCCAGGGGTTGAGGGCGCCGGGGTCGCGGTAGGCGCCGAGGAAGGCGACGAACTGCACGACCATGATCAGCGGTCCTGGGGTGGTCTCGGCGAGGGCGAGGCCGCGGACCATTTCGCCCGCGCCGAGCCAGCCGTAGTGCTGGACGGCCTGCTGGGCGACGTAGGCACCGTACGGGACGGCCTCTAGGTGACAACTGGTGCCAGGAGCCTGGCATCCCCCGTCACGCCGAGCCGTACGTCGTGGGAACTCATCGACAGCCCTGTCTGCGGGCCGGTCGGAGCATCTTCATCCCGGCTATGTCATCGGCCTGCACCCCGACCAGACCTGAATCCGTACCTCGTACCGAAAGGAGACTCCATGAGGACAAGGATCCTCGGCCAACGCCAAGTCTGCGCCGTTGGACTGGGCACCATGGGTTTCAGCCATGGTTACGGCCCCGCAGTGAGAGACCCTGAAGCCGTCGACCTGATCCGCAAGGCGTTCGACCTGGGGTGCACCTTCTTCGACACCGCGGAGGTCTACGCCGACGGTGCCAACGAAAACCTCGTCGGCCGAGCGCCGGCGCCCATCCGCGACCAGGTCGTCATCGCCACCAAGTTCTACCTGGACCGCTCTCACACCCGCACCGAGCTCGGCCGGCAGATCCGCGCCCACCTGGAGGCGTCCCTCGCCCGACTCGGGACCGACCACGTCGAGCTGTACTACCAGCACCGGGTGCCCGACTCGATCCCCGTGGAGGACGTCGCGGCCGTCATGGGCGAACTCATCGCCGAGCGCAAAATCCTCGGCTGGGGCCAGTCCCAGGCCACCGAGGAACAGATCCGCCGCGCCCACGCCATCACTCCGCTGACGGCCGTGCAGAGCGAGTACTCGATCATGGAGCATGTGAGAGCGGGACGTCATCCCCGCCTGCGAGGAACTCGGCATCGGATTCGTCCCCTTCAGCCCCCTCGCCAGCGGCTTCCTCTCCGGCATGGTCTCGGCCGACGACATCTACACCGGGGACGACGCCCGCCGGGTCATCACCCGCTTCCACAAGGACAACGTTCGCGCCAACCAGCCCCTCGTGGACCTCCTCACCAGCTTCGCGGACCACAAGGGAGCCACTCCGGCACAGATTTCGCTGGCCTGGATGCTGCACAAGAAGGACTTCATCGTGCCCATCCCCGGCTCCCGCAAGCTCCACCGCATCCAGGAGAACTTGGACGCCGCCGAACTCGACCTCATACGAAGAGTTCGCCCGGATCGAGAGCGAGCTGGCGAAGATCGAGATACACGGCAACCGGACCGACGAGGACGTCATGAGCCTCAAAAACCTCCTCGAGACTGATCAATGAGCGACAGGCACATCGACTCGCTCGGGGGCGTGCCCCAGGTATCTGAGCGGCCATGGCATCCGCGTGGACGCGCGGTGTTTCAGCTGGAGATCGCCCTGGCCTGAGCAAGGCAGTTCGAGGGACACGCCCCGCCCCGACCGACCGCCGCCCTGTGCCGCTCACGGAGTACGGAACCCGCGGAAGGTCACCCGCTGCCTGCTCTCGAAGCCGAGCCGTTCGTAGAGGGCGATCGCGGCGGTGTTCGTCTCCGCCACATGCAGGAAGGGCCGTTCGCCCCGGGACAGCACGCGTGCGGTGAGCGCGTTCACCAGGCGGGCGGCGTGGCCCTGCCCGCGTGCCTCGGGGGCCGTGCAGACGGCGCTGATCTCGGTCCAGCCCGGCGGCCGGAGCCGTTCGCCCGCCATGGCCACCAGCCGTCCGCCGGCGCGGATACCGAGGTAGGTGCCGAGTTCGTGGGTGCGCGGCCAGAACGGCCCGGGCTGGGTCCGCGCGGCGAGCTCGAGCATCTCGGGCACGTCGGCCGCGCCCAGCTCGACCACGCCGGTGTCGCTCGCGGCACGGGCCTGAGCGGGCCCGCTCAGGCCGGGCAGGATCATCTGCCGGCCCTCCAGGACGAACACCGGCTCCCAGTCCGGCGGCGGGGTCGCCCGGCAGCTGAACAGGTCGGCGAACTCGCCTGGACCGAGCAGTCCGGCGAGATCGGCCCAGTCCGCCGGACCCGCGGCGGAGGGCACCGCCGAGAAGGTCGCGACCTCCGGCACGTACGCGGCGGCGCGGCCGAGCCGGCGGGCGAGAGCCGCGTGGTGACCGCGCAGTGACTCGCCCACCGGGTCGTCGAGTACGGCGGTGTCCCCGCTCCTCATCCCTGCTGTGCCTTTCTCGGACCGTCCCCCGGATGATTTCGGGGTACACCCTATCCCCGCCACGGACGCGGCCGGTCGACCAGGTCGACTCTTCAGGCCGTTTCCGAATCAAAAAGTGAAATCGAAACGGAATTCCGCACGTTGTGGCCCGGTGCTTTTTGCCCTCGCTTTTACCGGCCGCACTTCTTCGCCTCGGGGTGTTGATTTACCGTGGATACATGGAAAAGACAGCAGAGTTCTACGTAGTGAAACGCGGTGACACGCTCAGTAAGATCGCCGCAATGTTCCGTGTGACACTGGACCAGATCCTCGAATGGAACCCCGAAATCACGGATCCGGACATCATCTTCCCCAAACAGCGGATCCGTGTCGCCCCGCCGCACTCGCACCATGACGACGAGTACGAGCCGTTTCCGGGTGCCGACTTCTTCCAGTCGTCCGTGAGCAGCCCGGTCATCGAGGCCATGGGCTACCGCCTCATCGAGGAGGACTGCTCGGCGTACGCCGAGGGTCCCGACTCCCAGTGGAGCGAGGCGGACCGGAAGTCGTACGCGAAATGGCAGCGCAAGCTCGGGTTCTCGGGCCGCGACGCTGACGGCACGCCGGGTCCGAAGTCCTGGGAGAGGCTGCACGTGCCCGCCGTCTACGAGTGATCGCCATCGCTCCCGGACGCCCCGCGCGTACGGCGTGGCGCGCCCGGGCCAAGACCCGGATCGACTATCTCGAAGCGCAGCTGGAACACGTGAGCGTCGGGCCCTGCCCGGAAGGCCGCATGACCCTTGTCGAGGGAACGCGGAACCATCTGGAAAGGGCCCGGCACGCCGCGGACGAGAATTTCGGCTGGCAGCGCCCTTGGTCGGGATCGGCCGCCCGCGAGGGCGTCTGGTCGAATGTGCGCAGCGCCGAGGTGCTGCTCCTTCAACTGGTGTCCGACGAGGAGGCCTCCGGCCGCGCCAGCGAGGTCATGGCGCTGGTCAAGGACCACCTGGACATCGACGACCCACGGCGGGTCCGCTTCGCCCGGCGGCTGCGTGCCATCACCTCCGGCCAGGCGACGCGGAGCGACCGGGACCTCATGGTCCGGGCACTCGATGCCGCCTACAACGCGCTGGACGACGAACTCGCCCGGGTGCGCAGCCTGCGCAACATCCTGTGGACCGCGACGTTCCTCGTCCTGCTCGGCGTGGCGGGCCTCGCCGTCTACGGCTGGTTCTACCCGCAGTCGTTGAGCATGTGCTTCGCGCCCAAGGTCAGCCCCGGCGACACGAGCGGGATCGATGTCGTCTGCCCCACGGCGGAGCATCACAACGTGCCGACGGGCACCCCCGCCAGCGACCTGGCCCAGCCGAGGGACATCCTCACCGTCGAGATCGCCGGACTGGCCGGCGCCGCCCTCACCGTCATCGCCTCCCTGCGCCGCATCCGGGGCACCGACTCCCCGTACATGCTGCCGCTGGCGTCGGCGGTGCTGAAGTTCCCCACCGGCGCCCTGTCGGCCTTCCTCGGCCTGCTGTTGATCAGGGGTGCCTTCGTCCCCGGCCTCAGCGACCTCGACAGCAGGGCGCAGGTCCTCGGCTGGGCCGCGGCCTTCGGCGCCGCACAGCACCTGGTGACCCGGCTGGTCGACGACCGGGCCCAGATGACGCTGTCGGAGGTGGGCAGGACCACCGAGGCGGTGACCGACGCCGAGCGGGCCGCCGTGAAGAGCGGCGCGGCGGGCGAGCCCGTGACCCCCGCGGTGCCGACCGCCTTCCCGGACGGCACGGGTGAGGACGAGGAGCCGCACGAGGCAGCCACGGACGGCGGGGACGGCGAGCCGGGCACCGACGGGCTGCCGCCCCCTCACCGCCGCAGCGGTGCGTGAGCCGTCTCCGGCAACCGCAGGTACACCACCGACGACACCAGGCAGATCACCGCGACGTACCACGGGAAGAGCCCCGCGTGCCCCTGCTCCTTGAACAGGGTGCCGACGTAGGGGGCCGTGCCGCCGAAGAGGGCCACCGTCAGGGAGTACGGGAAGCCGATGCCGGCCGCGCGGACCCGGGGCGGGAAGACCTCCGCGTTCACGGCCGCGCTGATCGAGGTGAAACCGGTCAGTAGCACCATGCCGGCGCACTGCACGAGCAGCAGCACGGCGAAGGAGTCGCGCAGCGTGTGCAGCAGGGGCACCGCGAGCAGCGCGAAGCCCAGGCCGAAGAAGAGCAGCAGGGGGCGGCGTCCGAATCGGTCCGACAGCAGCCCGCCGAGCGGCTGCAGCAGGGCGAAGAAGGCCAGTGAGATCGTGCCCGCGAGGAGCGCGTCCGACTTCTCGACGCCCGCGTTGAGTTCGGCGTACGTCGGCAGGTACGACGTCCACGTGTAGTAGGCGATGGTGCCGCCCGCCGTGATGCCGCCGATGAGGAGCGACTCGCGCGGGTGCCGGCGCAGCGCCTCGAACAACCCGGGGCGCGGCGCCCGCTGCTGCTCGGCGCTGCGGGTCTCCTGCGCGCCCTGCCGGATCCAGAAGCCGACCAGGCTCAGCACGGCACCGAGCAGGAACGGCACCCGCCAACCCCAGCCGTTCATCTGCCCGTCGCTCAGCGTGTCCACGAGCAGTGTGGCGATGCCCGAGGCGACGAGCTGCCCCACGGTCGTCGACACGTACTGGAAGCTGGAGAACAGCCCGCGCCGGCCGGGCCCCGCCGACTCGACCAGGAAGGTCGTCGAGGCCGCGAACTCGCCGCCCACGGACAGGCCTTGCAACAGCCGCGCGAGCACCAGGACCACCGGCGCCAGCACGCCCACCGCCGCGTACGTGGGGGTCAGCCCGACCAGCAGGCTGCTGCCGCCCATCAGCAGGATGGTGACCGTCAGCGCGGCCCGCCGCCCGTGCCGGTCCGCGACCGCGCCCATCAGCAGCCCGCCGACCGGGCGCATGAAGAACCCGACGGCGAAGACCGCGAACGTGGACAGCAGCGGCACCAGCGAGTTGTCCGCGCTCTTCGGGAAGACCTGGGCGGCGATGTAGGTGGCCAGAAACGTGTAGGTGTACCAGTCGTACCATTCCACCGCGTTGCCGACGGAGGCGGCGAGGAGCTGGCGGACGGGCCGTTCGGTGGGCGGGGAAGCCGTCTTCGTCTCTGTCACGTCCATGACCCTCCCCTGGCGGCGCCCCGGCACACCTCACGTACCGGCGACTTTCACACGAGTGTCACCAGCGCCTTCCGTGGCGTTTGGTGTCCCTGAAACACTCCTTCCGCGCAGATTCCGTCACGTTCCGGCCATCCCGCACCTCAGGATGAGAGGTCTGTCCTTCATGTCCGAAGTCAACCGGCGCCGCTTCCTCCAACTCGCGGGCACCACCACGGCGTTCAGCGCGCTGTCCGCCAGCATCCAGCGCGCCGCCGCGCTCCCGGCCAACCACCGCACGGGATCGATCGAGGACGTCGAGCACATCGTCGTCCTCATGCAGGAGAACCGTTCCTTCGACCACTACTTCGGCACCCTGAGAGGCGTCCGCGGCTTCGGCGACCCGCGCCCGGTCACCCTCGACAACGGCAAACCGGTCTGGCACCAGGAGAAGGACGGCCAGGAGATCCTGCCGTTCCACCCGGACGCCGACGACCTCGGCATGCAGTTCCTGGAGGGCCTGCCGCACTCCTGGCCCGACGGCCAGCAGGCCTACAACGGCGGCAAGTACGACAAGTGGGTGCCCGCCAAGGGCACCACGACCATGGCGTACCTGACCCGCGAGGACATCCCCTTCCACTACGCCCTCGCCGACGCCTTCACCGTCTGCGACGCCTACCACTGCTCGTTCATCGGCTCCACCGACCCGAACCGCTACTACCTGTGGTCCGGGTACACGGGCAACGACGGCACCGGCGGCGGACCCGTCCTGGACAACGCCGAACTCGGCTACGGCTGGACGACCTACCCCGAGCGCCTGGAGCAGGCCGGCGTCTCCTGGAAGATCTACCAGGACATCGGCGACGGCCTCGACGCGAAGGGCTCCTGGGGCTGGATCGAGGACGCCTACCGCGGCAACTACGGCGACAACTCGCTGCTCTACTTCAACAAGTACCGCGACGCCAAGCCCGGCGACCCCTGGTACGACAAGGCCCGCACCGGTACGAACGCCAAGGCCGGCGACGGCTACTTCGACCTGCTGCGCGCCGACGTCAAGGCCGGCAAGCTGCCGCAGATCTCCTGGATCGCCGCCCCCGAGGCCTTCTCCGAGCACTCCAACTGGCCCTCGAACTACGGCGCCTGGTACATCGCCCAGGTCCTGGACGCCCTCACCTCCAACCCGGAGGTCTGGTCGAAGACCGCGCTGTTCATCACGTACGACGAGAACGACGGCTTCTTCGACCACGTGGTGCCGCCGCTGCCGCCGAAGGACGCCTCCCGCGGCCGGTCCACCGTCGACGTCTCCCTGGACCTCTTCCCGGGCGACAGCAAGAAGACGGCCGGCCCCTACGGCCTCGGACCCCGGGTGCCGATGCTGGTCGTCTCGCCCTGGAGCAAGGGCGGCTACGTCTGCTCCGAGACCCTGGACCACACCTCGATCCTGCGGTTCATGGAACGCCGCTTCGGCGTGCGCGAGACGAACATCTCGCCGTGGCGCCGGGCGATCTGCGGTGACCTGACGGCCGCGTTCGACTTCTCCCGCAAGGACGCCCGGCCGGCCCCGCTGCCCGGCACCGACGCGTACGAGCCGCAGGACCGCGAACGCCACCCCGACTACAAGCCGACCCCGCCCGCCGACCCGCGCATGCCCCGGCAGGAACGCGGCCTGCGCCGCTCCCGGCCGCTGAAGTACGCCCCGCACGTGGACGCCTCCGTCGACGCGGCGGCAGGGAAGCTCACCCTCACCTTCGCCACCGGGGCGAAGGCGGGCGGCGCCTTCCACGTCACCTCCGGCAACCGCGCCGACGGCCCCTGGACGTACACCACCGAGGCCGGCAAGACGCTCTCCGACACCTGGAACTCGGCCTACTCGGCGGGCTCCTACGACCTGACCGTGCACGGCCCGAACGGCTTCGTGCGCGTCTTCATGGGCTCGAACAGGACGGCCGGCTGCGAGGTCACCGCCCGCCACCAGGGCGACGACATCGAGCTGACCTTCACCAACCAGGGCTCCGGCACGGCCCGGCTGCGCATCACCGACGGCTACGGCGGCCGGCCCTCGACCGTCACCGTCCGCCCCGGCGCGAAGGTGCGGCGGACCGTCGAACTCGCCGCGAGCCGCCGCTGGTACGACCTGACCGTCACCGCCGAGGGCGACAAGGCGTTCCTGCGGCGGCTCGCGGGGCACGTCGAGAACGGCAAGCCGGGTGTGAGCGACCCGGCGATCATCACCGCGTAGCCGTGGTCAGGTGCCCCGGATCGTGCGGCCGGGGCACCCACGCCGGCTCGGCCGTCGCCGAGCCGGGCTCCAGGGCCAGGACGACGGCCACCGGATGGTCGTCGTCCGCCGCTTCCTCCCGGGGAGCCGCCCGGCTGAGCAGGACCACGCCCCAGGACGCCAGCCCCGCCCCGGCCAGCGCGAGCAGCACACCCGCTGGGCCGCCCTGGAGGCGCTCGCCCAGCAGCGACAGGCCGATCACCGCGGCGGCCAGCGGATTGGCCAGGGTCACCATCGCGAGCGGTCCGCCCAGGCCGCCCCGGTACGCCGTCTGCGACAGCAGCAGCCCGCCGGCCGCGAAGGCCGCCACCAGCAGCGCCACCCCGACCACCTGGACGCTCAGCAGCGGACCGGTCCGGTCCGTCGTGGCCACCGTCACGGTCTGCGTGAGGGCCGAGGCGACGCCGGAGGCGATACCGGACGCCGTCGCGTGCCGCAGCCCGGGACGGGCGCCCGGCCGGGACAGCAGCCCGATGAGGGCCGCGGTGGCGCCCGCGACCCCCACGGCCTCGGGCACGCTCAGCACGTCGTCGGGGGCCGGACCGGACGCCGTGACCAGGATCGCGGCCAGGCCGAGCAGCGTCAGCGCGGTGCCCTTCCACTCGACCGCGCTCACCCGCCGCCCCGCCATCCGCGCCCCCAGGGGCACCGCCGCGACCAGGGTGAGCGCGCCGAGCGGCTGGACCACCGTCAGCGGGCCGTACCGCAGCGCCACCACGTGCAGCAGCGCGGCCGCCGCGTTCAGCCCGACCGACCACCACCAGGCGCCGCTGCCGAGCAGCCGCAGCGCACCGGAGCCGGGGGAGCGGGCGGCGAGCCGCTCCTGGGCGACCGCGGCCGCCGCGTAGGCGACGGCGGAGACGAGGGACAGGGCGACGGCGACCAGCACGGCGTTCACCGGCCCGCCCCCACCAGCGTCTGCTCGTCCCGCTGCGCCGGCACGAGACCGCCCTGCGCGCGGCCGGCCGTGGTCGCCGTGCGGTGCGGCGGGTGGATCACCGCGAGCGCGAGGCCGAGCAGGGCCGTCGCCACAGTCGCGTCCAGCCAGTAGTGGTTCGCGGTGCCGACGATCACCAGCAGGGTCAGCAGCGGATGCAGCAGCCACAGCCACCGCAGACGCGAGCGGATCGCGACGATCAGTCCGACGGCCACCATCAGCGCCCAGCCGAAGTGCAGCGACGGCATCGCCGCGAACTGGTTCGACAGCGTGTCGGTCGCGGGGTCGCCGTACACCGACGGCCCGTACAGCCGCGCGGTGTCCACCAGGCCGGTGGCGGCCAGCATGCGCGGCGGGGCGAGCGGGAACAGCAGGTGCCCCACGAGCGCGGCGGCGGTGACCGCGGCCAGCACCCGGCGGGCCCAGACGTAGTGGGCCGGGCGGCGCAGGTACAGCCAGACCAGGAACGCGGCGGTGGCCGGGAAGTGGACGGTCGCGTAGTAGGTGTTCGCGAGGTGCACGAGGCCGTCGCCGTGCAGCAGCAGGGACTGCACCGCCCCCTCGCCGGGCAGGTGGACCGCTCGTTCGACGTCCCACACGCGGTGCGCGTTGCGGAAGGCCTCGCCCGTGTGGCCCGTGGCCAGCTGCCGGCCGAACTTGTAGACGAGGAAGAGCCCTGCGACGAGCAGGAGCTCCCGGACGAGCGGCGGTCGCGCTATCGCGTCGGACCCCGCCGGCGCAGGCTCGGTGCGGGCATTCATCCCCCGGCCCCTTCGGTGACGGTGGTGCTGTTATCGGTACGAGGTCGTACCGATACGGCAGTGTACCGATACGGCCGCGTACCGGTACACTGGCGTATCGATAGACGTACGACACACCGCCGGCCGGGAATTTTCCGGCCGCCCGACGAAGGCCAGGAGCACCGCCCATGACGTCGCAGGCTGCGGACCGACCCGGGCAGGTCGGTTCCTCGCGCCGCTCCAAGATCACGCCGGAGCGTGAGCAGGAGTTCTTCGACGCCGTGCTGGAGCAGCTCCGCGAGTGCGGCTACGACTCCCTGACCATGGAGGGGATCGCCGCCAGCACCCGGTGCAGCAAGTCCACGCTCTACCGTCAGTGGAAGACCAAGCCGCAGTTCGTGGCGGCGGCGCTGCGCTCGCACCGGCGGACGCGCTGCGTCGACACCGGCTCGCTGGCCGACGATCTGCGCGCCGCGGCGCGGGCCATGGGCGACCTGTCGGGCCGGGACACCAAACTCCTCCAGGCGCTCGCCCACGCCGCCACCCAGGACCCGGAACTGCAGTGCGCACTGCGCGAGGCGGTGGTCGAGCCGGAGATCGCCGCGTTGCAGGGGATCGTCCGGCGCGGGGTCGAGCGGGGGGAGGTGCCGGCGGACCACCCGGCGCTGGAGTACATCCCGGCGCAGATGCTCGGCGTGCTGCGCCTGCGGCCCGTGCTGGAGGGCGAACCGGCCGACCCGGACTACCTGGTGCGTTTCGTGGAGGCCGCCGTGCTGCCCGCGCTGGGCCTGACCTGAGACCCGGGCCGCCGTCCGCCGGATGACCGGACGGTGACCCGACCGCGCCGACCCGTGGGGACGGGGGCGGCGCGCACCCCCCGGCCGGGTGGGGTTCCCCCGTGAGCGGCGGGGGCGCCCCACCCGGCCGACCGGGTTCGGGGGAGCGCCCCGGACGGATCAGACGTCCTGGCCGTTGCCGCCGCCCGTCGACACCTTGATGCCCTTGGTGATCTCGTCGAGGACGGACTCCTTCTGGTCGGCGTCGACGCCGAAGCGGACGACGACCATCTGCCGCGCGTTCGCCGGGGAGGGGAACGCGAGCGACTCCACGATGCCGTCGGCGCCCTTGCTCGTGACGGCCTTCCAGCGGACCAGGTAGCCCTTCTGCCCGGCGACGGTCACCGTCTCGGAGGCCAGCACGTCGTGGGAGGTGATGCCGCCGTAGGACTTGCCGCCGTAGGACTCCTCGGCGTTCGCCGCGATGTCCGCCTTGGCGATCTCCTCGGCGGTGTCGCCCCTGGTGCCGAGGGCGAGCGCCGGTGCCGAGTACGCGCCGCCCTTGGTGCAGGTCGAGGAGGTGTCGCCGGGGCACTTGTAGGAGTCGTCGGACGTCACCTGCGCTCCGACCGTGAGCTCCTGGCCGTACCACCCCTTCGGGATCGGCAGGCTGATCCCGCTGACCGCGTCGGTCACGGACCCGCTCCGCACCTTCGGCGGCTCGGACTGCTCGGGCCGACCGGGCTGCGGACTCTGACCACCGGAGCCGCCGGACCCACCGGAGCCACCGGAGTCCCCAGGACCGCCGGACCCCCCGGATCCGCCGGACCCACCGGAACCCCCGGTTCCGCCCGGCCCTCCGAACGGCCCGCCCTGGCCGCCCTGGCCGCCCGGTCCCTGGGAGGAGGCGGTACCGCCACCCGAACCGCCGTTGTCGGTCAGCGCGTACACGCCGACACCGATGCTGGCGAGCACGACGACGGCCACCCCCACGGCTATCCCGGTCCGCAACCGCCGCCCCTGCCCGGCCGGGGGCGCGGCGGGGTAGGCGGGGTACCCGCCTGCCGGATACCCGGGCCCGGGCGGGTACCCGACACCGGCCGCGTTGCCGACGGCTGCCGGATACCCGACGCCCCCTGCCGGCCCGGCGGTTGCCGGATACCCGGCGTCGGCTGCGTGCCCGGTGGCCGCCGGATACCCGACGCCGCCGGTCGACCCGGCGGCTTCCGTGTGCCCAGGGCCCCCGGGATGTCCGGCGACTCCGGGCTGCCCGGCACCGCTCGGGTACCCGGGTGCTCCCGGGGAGCCCGGGCCGGTCGACTGCGTGGCACCACCTGGATACGCGGGTGCTCCTGGGACGCCCGGGCCGGTCGGCTGTCCGGCACCGCCTGGATGCCCGGGTGCTCCCGCCGGCCCGGCGTCGGCCGGTTGTCCGCCCTCCGACTGCCCCGCGCCGGGCGGCTGTCCCGCGGCGTCCGGTTCTCCGGCATCTCCCGGCCGCCCGGCACCACCCGGTGCTGCCCCGGCGTCGGTCGGCTGCCCGGGTCCCTGCTGGGCCGAGCCGGTCGGCCGGTCGGCAGTGCTCGGCTGTCCCGTGGGTGTCGAGGCGCTCGGCGGCATCGTGCCAGGGGCCGGATCCGCCGCTGAGGCCCCCGCTGTCGGGGGACCCCAGTTCGCGGGCGGCTGCGCCGGGCGGATGCGGTCCGTCCAGGCCTTGCCGTCCCACCAGCGTTCCGTGGCGGGCCCGTCAGTTGTCTGTCCGGGGTCGGGGTACCACCCGGGAGGCGTCTCCTGCGTCATGCCCCCACCGTATGAGGCGTCGGTGAAAGAGGCATGAGAGGAGCCGGACTCGGTCATTCCGCGAGCCGCCGCGCCGACACCGCCACCCCCGGTACCAACTCGACAGGGGGCCCGGCCGCCGGGCCGAAAAGCGCCGCCCCGACGGGACGGAGGAAGAACGCGAGCGCGAACGACGCGTACGCCTGCACCAGTCCCTCGACCCCGCTGCCGCCCTCCGGCGTGAAGGACCGCGCCGCGCTGATCGCCGTGCAGCAGCCGTGGACGCCGAACTCGTACCACCCGTGAAACCGCCCACCGACCCACCGACCCTCCGACCGGCGCCCGCCGAGCCGCGCATGTCCCGCCGCCACGGTGAATGACCGTCACCTCCCTTGCAATTGCACGCCGTTGACCCGAAGACGGCTGGTGGCGGGCCGGACGCGTCGTTCGGCCGTACCCGGTGTCACCCGTCACGGCAACAGGTGCCCCGACCCTCCTCCACTCAGGCAATCGGACGGCTACGCTCGACGTCTGGACGTCGTTCGGGCGACTTGGGGAGGTAACGGGATGACGGAGGTACGGCCCACGGCCGCCGCCTCGGCTTCCCTCTGGGAGCGCGACGAGGAAGTCGCCGCCGTCACGCGGGCGGTCGACAGCCTGTGCGCGGACCGCTCCTCGTCCGGCGGACTGCTCGTCTTCCGCGGCGAGGCCGGACTCGGCAAGACGGCACTGCTGGCCGAAAGCCGCCGCATCGCCGAGGCGCGCGGCTGCACCGTCTGGTCGGCACGCGGCGGCGAGACCCTCCGGTCCGTTCCCTTCAACGTCGTACGGCAGTTACTGCAACCGGCGCTCGTGTCGATGCTGCCCGAGGAGGCCCGCGAGTACCTCGGGGACTGGTACGACATCGCCGGCCCCGCCCTCGGCATCGCGGACCCCGGAGACCGGCAGGCCGACCCGCAGGGCGTGTGCGACGGCCTGGTCGCCGCCGTGCGCCGGCTCTCCCGCCGGGAATGGCCGCTGGTGCTGCTCATCGACGACGCCCACTGGGCCGACCAGGAGACCCTGCACTGGCTCGCCGCGCTCGCCGACCGCCTCGACGAGATGTCCGTCCTGGTCGTCGTCACCCGCCGACCGGGCGAGGTCTCCGGCGCGAGCGCCCGCTTCCTCGACGCCGTCGCCGCCGCCGCGGACGGCCCCGTCACGACCCTCAGTGCCCTCACCCCGGACGCGGCGGCCGGACTCACCCGCGCCACCCTGGGCGAGCACGTAGACGCCGCGTTCTGCCGCGAGGTCTGGGCCGTCACCGCCGGCAACCCCTACGACACCGTCGAACTTCTCGCCAAGGTGCAGGACAGCGACCTCGAACCGGTCGAGGCCCGGGCCGGGGAACTGCGCGAGCTGAACCGCTCGGCCCGCGGCGGCGGCCTGGTCGCCCGGCTTGAGGGACTCGGCATCGACGCGACCAGGTTCGCCTGGGCCGCCGCCATCCTCGGCACCGGCATCTCCGTCGACCTGGTCGCCAAGCTAGCCACTCTGAAGCCCGACGACGCCCGCCGCTGCGCCGAACTGCTGCGCACCGCCCGCATCCTCACCGCACCCGGCCCGGCGACCGGCCGCACCGCCGACGGCGCCCTGGAGTTCGTCCACCCGCTGATCGCCACCGCCGTCTACAACTCCATCCCGGACGCCCTGCGCACCGCCATGCACGGCATCGCCGCCCGCATCGTCACCGACGAGGGCCACGGCGCCGCGGCCGCCGCCCGTCACCTCCTCGAAGTCCACCCTGACGACGACGAGGAACTCGTCGGGCAACTGCGGGAGGCGGCCCGCGAGCACCTCGCCGTCGGTGCCCCCGACGCCGCCCGCCGCTGCCTGGAGCGCGCCCTGGAAGAACCGCCCCGGCCCGACGTCCGGGCGCAGGTCCTCTGCGAACTGGGTTTCGCCACCCTCCTGATCACGCCCGGCAGGACGATCGGCCACCTGCGGGCGGCGCTCGGCATGCCCGGCCTGGATGGCGACGACCGGGTGAACGCCGTCGTCCGCCTCTCGCAGGCGCTGGTCCACAACGACGAGCTCGAGGAGGCCGTCCGCACGGTCGAGGCCGAGATGGCCCGGCTCGACCCCGGGCCCGCCCGGATACGGCTGGAGGCCGTGCGCCTGATGTGGGAGGGGATCCACGCCGACGAGGTCGCCTCACCGGGCCGCTCCGAGCGCCTTGCCGAACTCGCGCGGACCTGCACCGGCCGCGACAACTCCGAACGGGCGTTGCTCATCCTGCGCGGCTTCGACGCCCTGATGCACGGCGAGAACGCCGAGGAGGTCGTTGAGCTGTGCGACCGTACTCTCGTCAATGGCCGCCTGGCTTCCGGGCTCGGCTGGACCGGCACCGAGTGGGGCATCGAGCTGATGCTGGCCAACGCGTACGCCTACACCGACCGCCTCGACCGCGCCGAAAACCTCTTCAACGATGCCGTGCGCGCCTACGAGATCGCCGGCTGGACCGGCGGGCACCTCGCCCTCGCACACGCCTATGTCGGCGTCGCACACCGCAGGCGCGGCCGCCTCAGGGATGCGGAACAGTCCCTGCGTGAGGCGCTGCCTCTCGCCGAGCGCGTCGGCCGCGGGCTGCCCCTGTACTGGACCGTCATCTGCAATCTCGTCGACACGCTGCTCGCCCGCGGTCATGTCGACGAGGCCTGGGACGTCGCCGAACGGTATGGCTTCGCCCCGCCCTACCCGTCGACCATAGTGCTTCCGGATCCACGGACGGTGCGCGGCCGGCTGCTGCTGGCCGTCGGCCGCGTCAAGGACGGCGTCAACGAACTGGAGGCCGCCGAGAAGGCGGCGGCAGCGCGCGGCCACCACAACCCGGTGCTCGTCCCCTGGGCGGCCGACCTCGCCCGCGCCCTCGCCACCGAGGACCCGGCCCGCGCCGCCCGGCTCGCCGTCGACGTCCGCCGCCAGGCCGAGCGTTTCGGCACGGACACCGCCATAGGGGAGGCCCTGCGCTGCGCCGCCGCCCTGGAGACCGGCCAGCGCGCGGTCCGGCTCGCCGGCCAGGCCGTCACCTACCTGGAGGCCTCGCCCTGCCAGTACGAGCACGCGGCGGCCCGCATCGAGTACGGCATCGCCGCCCGCTCGGTGGCCGACCTCCGGCGCGGCCTTGACCTGGCGGTCTCGTGCGGCGCGGACGGACTCGCGGCCCGGGCCCGCGCGGAACTGGAGTCGGGCGCCGGGCCGCGCTGAGCACCGCACCCCGGTGACTCAGGCGCGCACCAACTGCTCCGTCACCGCCGCCAGCCGCGCCCGCACACCCGGGTCGTACGCGGCTTCATGGGCCCGTGCCGGACGCGTCCCGTCGAAGTACCGGCCGCTGCCGGGCTCCCGCGTGGCCAGGGCCAGCACCCCCGCCGCCCCGTCGGCGACCGTGTTCCACGGCGAGACCTCCGCCTCGCGGACCATCGCCGTGTCCATGTAGGTCGCCGGGTGCAGCACGTTCACCGAGACACCGGTGCCGTCCAGTTCCTCGGCGAGCGCGAAGGTGTGCGCGGCGAGCGCGAACTTGCTGCGGCAGTACGCCGAGACGCCGTCGTAGCCGCGGCTGAACTCGGGGTCGTCGAAGGAGAGGGGTTCCTGACCGGCCGAGCCGACGTTGACGATCCGGGCCGGCGCGTTCGCCCGCAGCACCGGCAGCAGGGCCCGGGTCAGCACGACCGGCGCCAGGTAGTTGACCGCGAGCCGCAGCTCGTGCCCGTCGGCGCTCAGCTCACGGCCCGCCCCGGGCGCCCCGAATCCCACGCCCGCGTTGTTGACCAGTACGTCGAGCTCGGGATGGGCGTCGGCGACATGCCCGGCCAGCTCCCGCACCTGCGTCAGCGAGGCCAGGTCGGCGACGAACGCCTCGGCGTCCCCCTCGGTCCGCAGCTCCTCGGCCAGCCGCTCGGTGCGGTCCGCGTCCCGGCCGTGGACGAGGACGACATGCCCCGAGCGGACCAGTTCGGAGGCGACGTACCGGCCGAGACCCGAGGTGGCACCGGTGATCAGGATGGTCGACATGTCCCCACCGTAGGCACGCGTGCGCGTCCGAGCGAGCCACCGCCGAGGCTACGACCGGCAGGGTCACCCTCCGGTGGAGTCCTCCTCGGCCAGCACCCGCTGGGCCGCGGCGAACGCCGAGTTCGCCGCCGGCACCCCGCAGTACACCGCCGTCTGCAGCAGCACCGCGCCGATCTCCTCGGGGGTGAGCCCGTTGCGGCGGGCCGCCCGCACGTGCATGGCCAGCTCGTCGTAGTGGCCGTGCGCGACCAGCGCGGTGAGGGTGATCATGCTGCGCTCGCGGCGCGACAGCGTCGGATCGGTCCAGATCTCACCCCAGGCGTAGCGCGAGATGAAGTCCTGGAAGCGGGCCGTGAAGGGCGTCTGCCGGGCCTGGGCCCGGTCGACGTGCGCGTCGCCGAGGACCTCGCGCCGCACCTCCATCCCGCGTCCGCCCGGCCCACCCAGATGGGCGCGGAGCGCGGTCAGTACCGCCTCCGGGCACTGCGCGGGCGCCAGGTGCGAGGCGCCGGGGATCTCGACGAGCGCCGCGCCCGGCACCGCGTCGGCGATCTCCCGCAGGTGCGCGGGCGGTGTCGCGGGGTCGTCGCGGCCGGCGACCAGCAGGGTCGGCACGGCGATCTCGGCCAGCCGGTCCCGCAGATCGAACGCGGCGAGCGCGTCGCAGCAGGCGGCGTACGCGTCCGGGTCGGCGCGGCGGTGGTCGTCCACCAGCCGCGGCACGGTGAACCCGGACGTGAACCAGCGGGCGTCCGCGTTCTCCGCCAGCCCGGCCAGCCCTTCCCGCCGCACCAGCGCGGCCCGCTCCTCCCATGGTTTGGATCCGTTGAAGTGAGCGGAGGAGCAGATCACGGCCAGCGACGACAGCCGCCGCGGGTGGTGCACCGCGAGGTGCAGCCCCACGGCCCCGCCCAGTGACACGCCCGCGTACGCGAACCGCTCGATCCCGAGCGAGTCGGCGAGCGCCAGCACCAGGGCGGCGAGGTCGTCCACCGTCGCACCCGCCGCGATGAGATCCGCCGCGGAACCGCCGTGCCCCGGCAGGTCCCAGCGCACCACCCGGTGCGTGATCGACAGCTCGGGCGCCACCTCGTCCCACAGGGCGTACGAGGTGCCGAGGGAGGGGCCGAGCAGCAGGGGCGGCGCGGTGGCGGGCCCTTCGGCACGGTGGTTCAGCAGGGTCAACGTCGCTCCAGGGCACGGTCGGTGAGGGCCCCCGCGGAGCCCGTGTAGTGGGTCGGGTCGAGGTCGAGGTCCGCCAGCTCGGGTGCCTCGGCGAGGGGGCGCCCCTCGGCGGCCAGCCGGGTGAGGAGTTCCTTGGCCCGGGCCCGGCCCAGCACCGGGGCCAGTTCGGCGGACAGCCGCTCGGAGACGATCGACCCGCCCGTGAGATCGAGGTGTGCGCGCATGGCCTCGGGCCTGACCCGCAGTCCCTCGGCCAGGTCGACGGCGTCCCGGGCGGCCCCGCCGGCCAGCCGCAGCAGGTCCCTCAGCGGCTCCCACTCCGCGTGCCAGGCCCCGGCCGGCCGCTCGTCCTCGGCCGCCAGCGACCCGTACAGCGTGGCCGCGAGCTGCGGCGCCCGCCGCGCGGCGGAGACGATGAGCGTGGACCGCACGGGGTTGGACTTGTGCGGCATGGCGGACGAACCCCCGCCGCCGCCCTCCGCGACCTCGGCGATCTCGGTGCGCGACAGGGTGAGGACGTCCACGGCGATCTTGCCGAGCGCGCCCGCCGTGAACGCCAGGCACCCGGCGAGATCGGCGACGGGCGTGCGTAGGGTGTGCCAGGGCAGGTCGGGTGCCCGCAGGCCGAGTTCGCGGGCGTACGCCACCGGCAGCGCGGTGGGATCGTCCGCACCGTACGCCCCGAAGGCCGCCAACGTTCCTGCCGCGCCGCCGAGTTGGACGGGCAGGGACTCGCGCACGGACCGCACCCGGTCCCGCGCGTCGAGGACCAGTGACCGCCATCCGGCCGCCTTCAGTCCGAACGTGGTCGGGACGGCGTGCTGGGTGAGCGTCCGCCCCGGCATCGCGGCGTCACGGTGCTCGGCGGCCAGGCGGGACAGCGCCCGCGCGGTGCGGCCGAGATCGGAGAGGACCGGCTCCAGTGTCCGTGCCGCGACCAGCATCGTCGCCGTGTCCATGATGTCCTGGCTGGTCGCGCCCCGGTGGACGTAGGGCCCGTACGCGTCACCCACGGCCTGCGTGAGGTCCGCGACCAGGGGGATGACGGGGTTGCCGCCCGCGCGGGCCCGCCCGGCCAGGGACCGTACGTCGAAGCCGTCGGAGCCGGCCGCCTCGGTCACCGCCGTGGCCGCCTCGGCCGGGGCGAGCCCCAGCGCCGCCTGAGCCCGGGTCAGGGCGGCCTCCGCGTCGAGCAGCGCCCGTAGATACGCCTCGTCGCTCGTGGCGGACGCGGCCGCCGACCCGGCCCAACCGGGGCCGAGCAGACCGGTGTCGTCAGGCGCAGCTGTCACTGGAACTCCAGGAAGACCGTCTCGCCTTCGCCCTGAAGGCGGATGTCGAAACGGTACGTGCCGCTCGTCTCCTCCGCGGCGATCAGCGTGTCGCGGCGCCCGTCCTCCAGCCGGGACAGCAGCGGGTCGGCGGCGAGCACGGCCGCGTCGCCCGGCAGATAGATCCGGGTGTACAGGTGCAGGAGAAGCCCCCGGGCGAAGACGCACACGCTGAGGTACGGGGCGTTCCGCCCGCGCGCCCCCGGCCGCAGGGTGCGCGCGTACCAGTGCCCGTCGGTGTCGGTCTGGATGCGGCCCCAGCCCGTGAACTCCACGCCGTTGCGTCCCAGGAAGCCGCCCGAGGCCGGGTCGCGCCGCATCGAGCCGTCGGCGGTCGGCAGGTTGCCGTCCGGGTCCGGGCCCCACAGCTCGATCAGGGCGTCGGGCAGCGGCTTGCCCTCGCCGTCGGTGACGTAACCGTGCACGGTGACCGTGTCCGGGTGCCCGGCGGGCGCGATGTCCTCGCCGCCGCGGAACGGCAGGGCGTGGCCGTAGAACGGGCCGACGGTGTGCGAAGGGGTGGGCAGCACGCTCTCGGGGCGGCTGGTGTCGATCCTCGTCATGGCAGGTCAGCGCCCTTCTTCGATCCAGGTGGCGTTCGGGCCGTCCAGCACGATGTCCCAGTGGTAGCCCAGGGAGAACTCCGGCACCGACAGGCTGTGGTCGTACGTCGCGACCAGCCGCTGCCGGGCCGCGTCGTCCGTCACCGACTGGATGATCGGGTCGTACGGGAACAGCGGATCGCTCGGGAAGTACATCTGGGTGACGAGCCGCTGGGTGAACGCCGTGCCGAAGAGCGAGAAGTGGATGTGCGCCGGCCGCCAGGCGTTGAGGTGCTGGCGCCACGGGTACGGGCCCGGCTGGATGGTGGTGAAGTGGTAGCGGCCCTCGTCGTCGGTGAGGGTGCGGCCCACACCGGTGAAGTTCGGGTCCAGCGGGGCGTCGTGCTGCTCGCGCTGGTGGGCGTAGCGGCCCGCCGAGTTGGCCTGCCAGATCTCCACCAGCTGGCCCCGCACCGGGCGGCCGTCGCGGTCCAGCAGCCGCCCGGAGACGGTGATGCGCTCGCCGATCGGCTCGCCGTGGTGCTGCCGGGTGAGGTCGTTGTCGATCTCCGTGATGTCCCGCTCCCCGAAGGCCGGGGAGGCCAGCTCCACCAGCTCCGGATCCTTGCTGACGTCGATGGTGACCGGCGGCTGCTTCGGGTGGCGGAGCACCGAGGAACGGTACGGCGCGTAGTCGCGCCGCGGGTGGTGCTCGACGGGCCCGCCGTCGGCGAGCCGCTTCTCGTACGCGGCGTGCTCGGCCGCGATCTCCTGGTCGATGTCGTGCTGGGTGAGAGTCATGGGGGTCCTTGAAGGTTCTTCCGGTTGTCGTCAAGGGGGGCGAGGATCGCGCCCTGAAGGGGCGCGGGGCTGTGTCGATGTGCGGCTCCGCCGCGCGGGCGCGACCGGCCTCGGACGGCCCGCAGCCGCGCGAATTGCTCAGCGTTCCAGAACGAGGGCGAGCCCTTGCCCCACCCCGATGCACAGCGCTGCCACACCTACCCCGCCGCCACGCCGGGCAAGCTGATGGGCAACCGTCCCGGCGAGCCGAGCCCCGGACGCACCCAGCGGATGCCCGAGAGCGATCGCACCACCCTGCGGATTGAGAATCGCGGGATCGAACTCGGGCCACTCGGCCACACACCCCAGCACCTGCGCCGCGAACGCCTCGTTCAGCTCCAGCACGGACAGGTCGTCGAAGCCCTTGCCGGCCTTGGCCAAAGCCCGGTTGACCGCCTCCACGGGCGCCAGCCCGAAGTAGTGCGGGTCGGTCGCCGACACACCCGTCGCACGGACCCGGGCCAGCGGCTCGCGCCCCGTGGCCTTCAGCCCCTCCTCGTCGACGAGCAGCAGCGCCGCCGCACCGTCGTTCAGCGGCGACGCGTTGCCCGCCGTCACCGTCCCGCCCTCCTTACGGAACGACGGCTTGAGCTTGGCCATCGCCGCCAGGGAGGCATCCGGCCGGACGCACTCGTCGGCGGCGAACACCACCGGCTCCCCCTTGCGCTGCGGAACCGCCACGGGCGCCAACTCGCCCTCGAACAGGCCCTGCTGCCGCGCGGCTGCGGCCTTCTCGTGGCTGCGCAGCGCGAACTCGTCCTGCTGCTCCCGGCCGATCTTGTGCTTGTCCGCGATGAGTTCGGCCGACTCGCCCAGCGGGATCGTCCACTGCGGTTCCATGCGCGGGTTGACCATGCGCCAGCCGAGCGTCGTCGAGTACAGCTCGGTGTGCCCGGCCGGGAAGGGCTTGTCGTTCTTCGGCAGCACGTACGGCGCGCGGGTCATGGACTCGACGCCCCCGGCCAGAGCGATGGACGCGTCGCCGAGCGCGATGGCCCGGGCCGCCTGGATCACGGCCTCCAGGCCTGAGGCGCACAGCCGGTTGACGGTCACGCCCGGCACGGAGGTGGGCAGCCCGGCGAGCAGGGCGGCCATGCGGCCGACGTTGCGGTTCTCCTCGCCGGCGCCGTTGGCGTTGCCGAAGTACACGTCCTCGATCCGGGCCGGGTCCAGCTCCGGGGTGCGGGCGAGGAGTGCACGGATCGCGTGCGCGGCCAGGTCGTCCGGGCGCATGTCCGCCAGGCCGCCGTTGTAGCGGCCGAACGGCGTGCGGACCGCGTCGACGATGTAGACGTCCTTCACTTCACGCCCTCCGGCACGGTCAGTCGGGCGTCGGTCCTGGCCACGATCTCGTCGGCGGTCACGCCCGGCGCGGTCTCCACCAGCACGAGCCCGTCGTCGGTGACGTCGAGGACGCCCAGGTCGGTGATGATCCGGTTCACGCAGCCCTTGCCGGTCAGCGGCAGCGTGCACTCGGTGAGGATCTTCGGGGAGCCGTCCTTGGCGGTGTGCGTCATGACGACGACGACCGTACGGGCGCCGTGCACCAGGTCCATGGCCCCGCCGATCCCGGTGATCAGCTTGCCGGGGACGGCCCAGTTGGCGAGGTCGCCCTTCTCCGACACCTGCATCGCGCCCAGCACGGCGACATCGATGTGCCCGCCCCGGATCATCGAGAAGGACAGCGCGGAGTCGAAGAAGGACGCGCCCGGCAGGACCGTCACCGTCTCCTTCCCGGCGTTGATCAGGTCCGGGTCGACCTCGTCCTCGGTGGGGTAGGGCCCGATGCCGAGGATGCCGTTCTCGGATTCGAGGACGACCTCGACGCCCTCGGGCAGGTGGTTCGGGATGAGCGTGGGCAGGCCGATGCCGAGGTTGACGTACTGCCCGTCCCTCAGCTCCCGCGCCGCCCGCGCGGCCATCTCCTCGCGCGTCCAGGCCATCAGGACCTCACCGTCCGCTGCTCGATCTTCTTGTCCGCCGCCTGCTCCGGGGTCAGCGCGAGCACCCGCTGCACGAAGATGCCCGGCAGGTGCACCGCGTCCGGCTCGATCTCACCGGGCTCCACCAGCTCCTCGACCTCGGCGATCGTCACCTTGCCCGCCATCGCGGCCAGCGGGTTGAAGTTCCGGGCGGACTTGTTGAACACCAGGTTCCCGTGCCGGTCGCCGCGGGCCGCCCGGACCAGGGCGAAGTCGGTGCGGATGCCCCGCTCCAGCACGTACTCGATGCCGTCGAACTCCCGGACCTCCTTCGGCGGCGAGGCCAGCGCGACCCCGCCCGCACCGTCGTAGCGCCACGGCAGCCCGCCGTCGGCGACCTGGGTGCCCACCCCGGCCGGGGTGTAGAAGGCGGGGATCCCGGCGCCGCCCGCCCGCAACCGCTCGGCGAGCGTGCCCTGCGGGATCAGTTCGACCTCCAGCTCGCCGGCCAGGTACTGCCGGGCGAACTCCTTGTTGGCGCCGATGTAGGAGCCCGTGACCCGGGCGATCCGGCCGGCGGCGAGGAGGACCGCGAGGCCGGACTCCATCGCCCCGCAGTTGTTGGAGACCACCGACAGTCCGGCGACCCCGCGCTCGTGGAGCGCCTGGATCAGCGTGTTCGGTACACCGCTCAGCCCGAAACCGCCCACCGCGAGCGACGCGCCGTCCGGCACGTCGGCCACCGCCTCCACGGCTGTGGCGACCACCTTGTCCATCCGAGAAGCCCCATCTCTTCCGAGCGACCCGACCGAATTAATCAGGGCACTGATTATTTCCGCGAAGCTCCCCTCACGCTGCCACCGGTGCGGCGGGGCGTCAAGACCTGGAAGAATCCGCCCTCGGTCGCTTCCCGGGCGGCAGACAGTCCTGCCGTGGCCGGGTATCGTTCAGTGCACCAACGAATACGACCGGCGAACGCGAGCAAGGGGTGCACATGGCGGCGGCGGACCTCACCACCCACCCCGGGCACCTGGCCCGGCGGCTCCAGCAGGCGCACTACCTGCTCTGGAACACGATGGTCTCCGAGGAGATCACCTCGCCGCAGTTCGCGGTCCTCAACACCCTCGTCGCGGAGCCGGGCCTGGACCAGCGCACGGTGGGGGAGCGGGTGGGGCTCGACCGGTCCACGATCGCCGAGGTGATCAGCCGGCTCAGCCGGCGCGGACTGCTCGACAAGGTCCGCGACCCGCAGGACGGCCGCCGCTTCCTGCTGCGCCTCACGGACGAGGGCGTGCGCACGCACCGCAAGCTGACCGTGCGCACCGCCCGGATGAACCAGGTCTTCCTCGCCCCGCTGACCGCCGAGGAGCGGACGGTGTTCTTCGACCTCATCCGGCGGGTTGCGGACGCGGCCGAGGGGCTGCGCAACCCCGGGGAGCCCCTGGTGGCGCCCGGCTGACCCGCGCGGCCCGTGCGGAAGGGTCAGGACGCCTTGGCGTACACCACCCACACCTGGCCCTTCGCGAAGTTCACCGGCGTGCCGTCGCCGGTGGTGAACGCCGTGCCGTCGGCGGCGTCCCCGCGGTTCCAGTTCACGTCGTGGGCCCGCCCGTCGCGCAGCACCTTCGCCTTCCCCGAGCCGACCGTCTCGGTGTACGGCGTGTTGTTGCCGAGGAAGTCGCGGAAGGCGGACTCACGCACCGTCACGTACTGCACGACGACCGTCGCGGCCGCCAGCCGCTTGCCGTCGGCGGTCGTGGCGGGAGCGCCGTCCATGCCGACCAGCCAGCGGTCGCGGGCGTCCGACCAGGTGAAGGTGAAACGGGCCGCCGGGTAGCGCACCGTCTGCGAGGCCGTCGCCTTGCCGCCCGCCGGGGCGGAGCCGTGGCGGAAGCCAGTGGTCAGGGCCGCCTCGCCCGGGGCCTCGGGCACGAGCCGCTCGGGCCGCAGGAAGAGGTTGTACGGGGCGGGCCGGCCGGAGCCGCGGAAGAAGGCGTCGGGGGCGCTGCCCGGAGTCTCCGCCTCCAGCGGCGCCCTGTCGATCAGCGGCAGCAGCTTCTTCTGCGCGCCGGAGAAGGCGAGCGTGGGCCGGTCGAACTGCCGCAGCAGTTCGAGGTCCGACTCGCGTGCGCTGCGCACCGGGCCGACGGTCTTCGGCAGCTGGGTCGCGTACACCGCCATCAGCCGGCTCAGCCCGCCCTCGACCTGCTCCACGTACACCACGTCCGCGGCGTCGACGCCCGTGTGCGGCCGGGCCGCGCGCGCGTTGTCGATCTTGACGGCGAGGACGGAGGGGGCGGAGGGACCGGTCGCCGACGGGGAGGACTCCCGCCCCGGCTGCCGGGCCGAGCCCCGTTTGTCGTCGGTGGTGCCGCCGCCGTTCGTGCAGCCGGCGGCCAGGGCGGCCGTCACCGTGGCGGCCAGCAGTGCCGCTGTCGTCGCGGCGCGCCGTCCGCCTGCCCCTCGTCCCATGCCCACCGTCGCCACCGCGCCCCTGTCATCGATTTGTCTTGATTGTGCGCTTATCTGGCCACCGATGGCCATACCTGATCGCGGTCGGCGCGATGGTGTCCGCGCGGTGTCCGCCGATCGGCTCAGGGTTCAGCGCGGGACGCCCCGGGTACCCGGGGCGTCGCCGACCGACCGACGCGCACGCCGACGGAGGGAGCGCGCAGCGATGAGGGCAGTGACCTGGCAGGGCAAACGGGATGTGCGCGTGGAGGACGTGCCCGATCCGCAGATCCAGGAGCCGACGGACGCGATCATCCGCATCACCTCCAGCGGGCTGTGCGGATCCGACCTGCACCTGTACGAGGTGCTCACACCGTTCATGACCCCGGGCGACATCCTCGGCCATGAACCCATCGGCATCGTCGAGGAGGTCGGCGCCGGCGTCCCGGACCTCCAGGCGGGGGACCGGGTGGTGGTGCCGTTCCAGATCGCCTGCGGCAACTGCTGGATGTGCCTCACCGGCCTGCCCACCCAGTGCGAGACCACCCAGGTCCACGGCGAGGGCATGGGCGCCGCCCTGTTCGGCTACACCCGGCTGTACGGCGCGGTGCCGGGCGCCCAGGCCGAGTACCTGCGCGTCCCGCAGGCGCAGTACGGCCCGATCAAGGTCCCCGAGGGACCGCCCGACGACCGCTTCGTCTACCTCTCCGACGTGCTGCCCACCGCCTGGCAGGCGGTCGCCTACGCCGACGTCCCGCAGGGCGGCAGTATCGCCGTGCTCGGCCTCGGCCCCATCGGCGACATGGCCTGCCGGGTCGCCCAGGTGAAGGGCGCCGGACGAGTGTTCGGCATCGACCTGGTCCCGGAGCGACTGGCCCGGGCCCGCGCGCGCGGCGTGGAGACCTACGACCTCAGGTCCTTCGGCGACGAGAAGGAACTCGTCGCCGCGATCCGCGACGAGACCGACGGACGCGGCCCCGACGCCGTGATCGACGCCGTCGGCACCGAGGCCCACGGCAGCGCGGCCGCCAAGCTCGCCCAGCAGGCCACGGCGATCATGCCCCGCAAGCTGAGCGGCCCGCTCGCCGAACGCTTCAGCATCGACCGCCTCGCCGCCCTCTACACCGCCATCGACCTGGTGCGCCGCGGCGGCACCATCTCGCTCTCCGGCGTCTATGGCGGCATGGCCGACCCGATGCCCATGCTCACCCTGTTCGACAAGCAGATCCAGATGCGCATGGGCCAGGCCAACGTCCGCCGCTGGAGCGACGACATCATCCCGTACCTGACCGACGAGGACCCGCTCGGCGTGGACGACTTCGCCACCCACCGGGTGCCGCTGTCGGAGGCGCCGCACGCGTACGAGATGTTTCAGCGCAAGCAGGACGGCGCGGTCAAGGTCCTCATGCAGCCCTGAGCCCCGCTCACGCCCCGAGGATCTCCGCCAGGTCGTAGCGGACCGGCTCCTGCAACTGCGCGTACGTGCAGCTCTCGGGGGTCCGGTCCGGGCGCCAGCGGCGGAAACGGGCGGTGTGCCGGAAGCGCTGCCCGTTCTCCATGTGGTCGTACGCCACCTCGGCCACCCGCTCCGGCCTGAGCGGCACCCACGACAGGTCCTTCCGGCCGGACCAGCGGCTCGGCGCCCCGGGCAGCCGCGCCGTCTCGTGCGCGGCCTCCTCGGCCCAGGCCGCCCAGGGATGCCCCGAGACGTCGTCCAGGCGCAGCGGCTCCAGCTCCTCGACCAGCTCCGCCCGCCGCTTCATCGTGAAGGCGGCGGAGACGCCCACGTGCTGCAGCGTGCCCCGCTCGTCGTACAGGCCGAGCAGCAGCGAGCCCACGACCGGACCGCTCTTGTGCAGCCGGTAGCCGGCGACGACGACGTCCGCCGTCCGCTCGTGCTTGATCTTGAACATGGCCCGCTCGTCCGGCCGGTAGCGCACGGTCAGCGGCTTGGCGATGACCCCGTCAAGGCCCGCCCCCTCGTACTCCTCGAACCACTGCCGCGCCACCTCGATGTCCGTGGTCGCCGGCGCCAGGTGCACCGGCGCCCGCACCCCGGACAGCTCCCCGGCAAGCCGCTCCCGCCGGTCGGTCAGCGGGGCGTCCATCAGCGACTCGTCCCCGAGCGCCAGCAGGTCGAAGGCGACGAGCGAGGCCGGCGTCCGCTCGGCCAGGGTCCGCACCCGCGAGTCCGCCGGGTGGATCCGCTCCGTCAGCGCGTCGAAGTCGAGCCGCCCCTCCCGTGCGATCACGATCTCCCCGTCCACCACGCACCGCTCCGGCAACCGCTCCCGCACGGCCGTCACCAGCTCGGGAAAGTACCTGGTCAGAGGCTTCCCGGTGCGGCTGCCGAGCTCGACCTCGTCCCCGTCGCGGAACACGATCGCCCGGAACCCGTCCCACTTGGCCTCGTACTGCATGCCCGCCGGGATCGCCGCCACGGACTTGGCGAGCATCGGCAGGACAGGGGGCATCACCGGCAGATCCATGGCTCGATTCTGCGCCTGTATGACCCGGTGCGCCCGATATGCGCGGTGCGCGGGCTGCGCCTACCGTGACGGACATGGGTGACGCGGTGGAACTGGAGGTGGACGGCCGGAGCGTGCGGCTGTCCAGCCCGGACAAGGTCTTCTTTCCCGAGCGCGGTTTCACCAAGCTGGACCTCGCCCGCTACTACCTGGCCGTCGGCCCCGGCATCCTGCGCGCCCTGCGCGACCGGCCCACCACCCTGGAGCGCTACCCCGAGGGTGTGACCGGTGAGAACTTCTTCCAGAAGCGGGCGCCGAAGAACATGCCCGACTGGATCCCGACCGCGCACATCACCTTCCCCAGCGGCCGCAGCGCCGACGAGATGTGCCCCACCGAGGTCGGCGCGGTGGTGTGGGCCGCCCAGTTCGGCACCCTCACCTTCCACCCCTGGCCGGTCCGCCGCGACGACGTGGACCGCCCCGACGAACTGCGCATCGACCTCGACCCGCAGCCCGGCACCGACTACGAGGACGCCGTCCGCGCCGCCCACGAACTGCGGGCGGTGCTCGACGAGTTCGGCGGACTGCGCGGCTTCCCCAAGACCTCGGGCGGCCGGGGCCTGCACGTGTTCGTGCCCATCGAGCCGCGGTGGACCTTCACCCAGGTCCGGCGCGCCGCCATCGCCGTCGGCCGGGAGATGGAGCGGCGGATGCCGGAGCAGGTCACCATCAAGTGGTGGAAGGAGGAGCGCGGCGAGCGCATCTTCCTCGACTACAACCAGACGGCCCGCGACCGCACGATCGCCTCCGCCTACTCGGTACGCCCCCGCCCGCACGCCCCCGTCTCCGCGCCCCTGCGCTGGGACGAGGTAGGGGTCGCGCACCCGCGGGACTTCGACCTCGGGACCATGCCCGCGCGCTTCGCCGAACTCGGCGACGTGCACGCGGACATGGACGACCACCGCTACTCCCTGGAGGCCCTGCTCGACCTCGCCCGCCGCGACGAACACGACCACGGGCTGGGCGACCTGCCGTACCCGCCCGAGTATCCGAAGATGCCGGGGGAGCCCAGACGGGTACAGCCGAGCAGGGCCCGCAAGCAGGCGCCTCCTACAACTCCTTGATCCGGATGTCGCGGAACGAGACCACGTCCGTGGTGCCGTGCACCTGGAGCCCGATGTAGCCGGAGGCGAAGCGCCGCCCGTCCGTGCCCGGGTCGTCCGCGCGGGGCGGGGTGAACTCCTGACCGCCGGTGTTGTCGAACTCGTTGATCAGCACGCCGTTGCGGAAGACCGAGTAGTGCTGGCCCTCCACCCGGATCTCGTAGTCGTTCCAGGTGCCCTTCTGCGTCACGCCGGCACCGGCGAGACCCACGCGGTCGAAGCCGTAGATCGAGCCGGTCTTGTACATGTCGCCGTCGGGGCGGTCGAGCACCTGCACCTCGTGCCCGTACTTGATGGCGACCCACTCCGGGCGCGGCTCCTCCGGGTGGTCGTGGACCCAGGGGAAGCGGACGAAGACGCCCGAGTTGGCGTTGCCGGTGCCGGGTGCGTCGTCACGCCACTGGAGCTTCAGTGAGAAGTCGCCGTACTTGCGCTGCGGGAACCACAGCATGCCCATGCCCGGCGTCGTGGCGCTGGAGGTGATCGTCCCGTCCGGGTTCAGCCCGAACGAACCGCCGCCCACGTGCCGCCACGTGGCCAGGGACTCCGCGCTGCCGTCGAAGATCGCCCGGTAGCCCTCGGTCTGCCCCGGTTTGCCGATGCCCGACTGGCGGGCGGCCTTGCGGATGGCGTTGTACTCGCGCTGGTCGATCACGCCTTCCTTCAGCAGCGCGTCCAGGACGGACGTGACGTGCTTGAGGAACAGCGCGTGGGACGTCCACTCCTTCTCGTCCTCGATCAGTTCGCCGATCCGGCACCGGTTGTCGGTGACCCGGTTGCGCACCCCCGAGTCGACCTCGCCGACGAACACCGTCAGCCGCTCGTCGTACTCCGGGCAGTCCGGCGCCGGGACCCCGCCGGAGACGACCGTGAAGGTCACGCTGCGGGCCGCCGAGGTGTTGCCGGCCTTGTCGGTCGCCCGGTACGCCACGGTGTGCGCACCGGCCCGGTCCACCACCACCGGCGCCGAGTAGGCCAGGTACGGCCCGCCGTCGAGCGAGTACTCGATCCGCTCGACGCCCGAGCCGTGCGCGTCGGTGGCCGTGACGGTCACCCGGGCGCTGTTGACGTACGCCCCGTCGGAGTTCCTCGTGCCCTCCACGGTCACGCCCGTCACCGGCGGGGTCGTGTCCTGCGGCGGCGCCGCGACGACCGTGAACCGCACGTTCTTCTCCGCCGCCACGTTGCCCGCCTTGTCGGTGGCGCGGTAGCGGACGGTGTGCTCGCCCACCTGGTGCACCATCACGGGCGCGGTGTACGGCTGCCAGGCGCCGGAACCGATCGCGTACTCGATGGTGTTGACCCCGGAACCGGTGTCGGAGGCGGAGACGGTGACCGTCGCCATGTCGATGTACGCCCCGTCCGGGTCCCGCTCGCCGGTCACCGTCGCCGAGGTCTCCGGCGCGGTGGTGTCGTCCGACTGCGGTGCCACGACCGTGAACTGGGTGCTCTTCTCGGCGGAGACGTTGCCCGCCTTGTCGAACGCCCGGTAGCGAACCGTGTGATCGCCGACCTGGTCGACCACGACCGGCGTGGTGTACGGCTGCCAGGCGCCCGCGTCGCCGAGCGCGTACTCGATCCGGTCCAGACCCGAGCCGCCCTCGTCGGTGGCGTGCAGCGCCACGCTCGCGGAGCCGACGTACTGGCCCTGCGTGTTCTGCGTGCCGCTGACGTGCGCCGACGCCTCGGGCGCCGTGGTGTCCTCGCCCGTGCCCTCGGTCACCGTGAGGATGCCCTGCATCTGGCCGTGGCCGGGGATCGTGCAGTGGTAGAAGTACCGGCCGGGCGTGAGCGTGACCTGGGCGGTGTGCTTGCCGCCCTGGGCGTCGTTCGGGTTGGCCAGGATGTTGAGCTGCACGTCGCTGTTGAACTCGGGATCGCTGGTCACGAACGTCAGCGTGTGCGGCATGCCCGTGGTGTTGCCGGTGGCCGTGCTGTTCTCGAAGACGATGGTGGCCTGACCGGCGACCGCCGTCTTCGGCGCCGACAGGTACTTGTCGATGTCGTTGCCGGCCGTCCAGGTGAGCACCTGTTCGGCGGCCGGCGCCTGTGCCTGCCCGGCGGCGGGCATCGCCTGCACGCCGAGCATCACGAGCAGGGCGGCCAGCAGGGCGGCCCAGAACCTTCGGTGCGGTAGGTGCCGTGTCACTCGGTCCCCCTCGCCAGCTGCCCGGCGGCCGGGGTCGGCCCGCCGCCCTTGTAGACGACCCGCCACAGGGCCGACTTGGAGTCCGAGGTGAAGAAGCCGCGCCCGTAGTCGAGGACGTACAGCGCGCCGTCCGGACCGAACTTCCAGTCCATCAGGTTCTTGATGCCGTCGTTGCCGATCGGCACGATCTTCTTCAGCGACTCCGCGTGCACCGGCAGACCGCCGTCTCCTTGCGTCTTCGGGTCCATCAGCACCGCGTGGCGCGGCTGGTCGGCGTCGTAGAAGTCGCCGACGAACCACTTGCCGTCCCAGTAGGCCGGCCACTTGACGGTGCTGTCGGCCGCGACCGCGTCGGACCGGTACACCGGCCCGTTCATCGCCGCCTGGCCGCCGCCCTTGAGCCAGGGCAGCTTGTACGTGGCCTCCTCCGGCTTGTACGACGGGACACCGTTCGCGTCCCGCGGGTAGTCCGGCGCGCCGCCCGAGGGCGAGTACCAGATGTTGTTGCCGGTCACCGGCGGCAGGTTGACCAGGCCGTCGTTGTTCGGCGACTCGTTCTTCGGGTGGTCGCAGTCGTACCAGCCCAGCGGCTTGGACGGGTCCGGCAGGTTGCGGTCCCGGTAGGGCTGCTTGTTGCCCATGCAGTACGGCCAGCCGCGGTTGCCCGCCTTCGTGATGGCGGCGAACGTGTCGTACTTGGCCGGACCCCAGGTCGTGGAGGGCCCGCTCGCGTCCGGTCCGACCCAGCCCGCGTAGAGCACGTCGGTCGACTTGTCGACGAAGATGCGCGCCGGGTTCCGCACGCCCATCACATAGATCTCGCCGCGCGTCTTGCCGCCGCCCTCGTCGGTCTCCTTCCCGGTGAAGAGGTTGCCCTCGGGCAGCGTGTACGTGTCGTCCGGCTCCGGGTGGATGCGCAGGATCTTGCCGTTGAGGTTGTTGGTGTTGCCGGCCGTGCGGCGCGCGTCCGCGAACGAGACGCCCTTGTAGTTCGGCTCCGGGTTGTTGCCGGAGTAACCGCCGCTGAAGCCGCTGGAGTTGTTGTCACCGGTGGCGATGTACAGGTTGCCCTTGGAGTCCCAGGCCATCCCGCCGCCCGCGTGGCAACAACTGTGGATCTGCACCGGCCACTTGAGGAGCACCTTCTCACTGGCGAGGTCCAGCTTGTTGGTGGCCTGGTCGAGGGTGAACCGGGAGACCCGCCGCTCCGCCATCCGCGTCTCGCGGTCGATCCGCTCGTGCGGTGTGTAGTGCAGGTACACCCACCCGTTCTGCGCGAACTTCGGGTCCAGTTCGATGCCGAGCAGGCCTTCCTCGACCTTGATCAGTTCGTCGCCGCCGCCCTTGTTGCCGAAGACGGTCAGCGCGCCGGCCAGGGTGACCTGCTTGGTCCTCGGGTCGTAGACGTGGATCTCGCCCTTGCCCTTGCCGATGTCGGGGTTGTTCCAGTCGGTGATCACCGGCTGCGAGGAGTCGGCACCGCCCCGGCCGATGTAGAAGACCCGGCCGTCGGGGGCGGTGACCAGCCCGTGCGGCTCGCCGATCTGGTCGTTCTGCCCCGGCTGGTTGGGCTTGGTCAGCCGCTCCGCCGCGTAGTTGGCGTTGATGGTGGCCTTGCAGTCGGCCTGCTCCAGCCGGGTCGTCCACATCAGCGCGCCGCGCAGGTGGGCCCGGAAGTCGGTCTCGTCGTACGACGACACCGTGCCGCCCATGCCGGTGTAGAAGGAGCGGCCGCCGTCGTAGTCCCGGCACCAACTGACGGGGTGGTCCCAGCCGTTGGCCCCCGTCCCCGGCTGGTACGTCGACTCCCGCACCCGGGCCACCGTGTGGACCTCGCCCGAGGGGTTCTTCACCCAGTTCAGCCACTTGTCCGGGCGTTTCCACTGCACCGGCAGGTCCGTGGCCGCCGGGTGCCGGCGGTCGCCGACCTCCACGGTCGCCCGCTGCACGGCCGCGGGGCTCGACGCGGCCGGGCGGGCACCGACCAGACCGGTGAACCAGTCCGAGTACGGTTCCGCGCGCGCCGCGTCATGGATGCCGAGGAACCCGCCGCCGGCCTCCATGTACGCCTCCAGGCCCGCCTCCTGCTCCGGGTCCAGGACGTCGCCGCCCCCGGTCAGGAACACGATCGCGTTGAAGCGGCCGAGCCTCGTCCCGTCGGTGAACACCGAGGCGTCGCCGGTGGCCTGCACCTTGAAACGGCGGTTCGCGGGACCCGACAGGCCGATGTCCTCGATGGCCTCGATCCCGGCGTTGACGACCGGCGACTCCTCCCCGGCCGCGGAACCGTGGAAGATCAGCACCCGTACGTTCGCGCCGCCCGGCGGCGACTTGATCGACATCGTTGTCAGGGGTGGTTCCGGATAGGGACGCGCACTCGCGGCGGGGCCCGACAGCAGCCCGGCGGTCACGGCACCGGCGGCCAAGGAGGCCGCCCAGACGCGTCTTCTCTTGCTCAGCCCTCGTAAGTGCATGGGCACCTCCTCGGTCACAGCAACACCGCCAAGGAAGCTAAACCCCTTTGCCCATCCCGCCAATACCTATGACCGGGATGGCACCAACTTTGTCTTGAGTGTGGATAAACCGGCATCCGGCCGGTACCGTCTCACAGGTTCATCACAGGTACGCCTCCGTAAATGCCTTACCAGGGTGGGGAGTTCCGCATGGACAGACGCAGCTTCAACCGGCGGGTCCTGCTGGGCGGCGCGGCCGTCGCGACATCGTTGTCCGTGGCGCCGGAGGCCCTCAGCGCCGACGGCCCGGCCAAGACCGCGCCCGCCGGGGGCGAGGTGAAACGCATCAAGCTGTACGCCGAGAAGCTGGCGGACGGTCAGATGGGCTACGGCCTGGAGAAGGGCAAGGCCACCGTTCCCGGCCCGCTGATCGAACTCAACGAGGGCGACACCCTGCACATCGAGTTCGAGAACACCATGGACGTGGCGGTGAGCCTGCACGTCCACGGCCTGGACTACGAGATCACCAGCGACGGCACGAAGCTGAACCGCAGCCACGTCGAGCCGGGCGGCACCCGCACCTACACCTGGCGCGCCCACGCCCCCGGCCGCCGCAAGGACGGCACCTGGCGGGCGGGCAGTGCGGGTTACTGGCACTACCACGACCACGTCGTCGGCACGGACCACGGCACCCAGGGGCTGCAGAAGGGCCTGTACGGGCCGGTCATCGTCCGGCGCAAGGGAGACGTCCTGCCCGACCGGACGCACACGGTGGTCTTCAACGACATGCTCATCAACAACAGGCCGCCGCACTCCGGGCCGAACTTCGAGGCCACGGTGGGGGACCGGGTCGAGTTCGTCGTGATCACGCACGGCGAGTTCTACCACACGTTCCACATGCACGGTCACCGCTGGGCGGACAACCGCACCGGCATGCTGACCGGCCCCGACGACCCCAGCCAGGTCATCGACAACAAGATCACCGGCCCGGCCGACTCCTTCGGCTTCCAGGTGATCGCGGGGGAGGGGGTGGGGGCCGGCGCCTGGATGTACCACTGCCATGTGCAGAGCCACTCCGACATGGGGATGGTGGGGCTGTTCCTGGTGAAGAAGCCGGACGGGACCATCCCCGGCTACGACCCGCACGAGCACGGGCGGCACGGGCAGTCCGCGGAGCAGCGGGAGGGGCACGAGCACTGACCGGCACCTGAGCCGGGCCGCTCTCAGAGACGGGCGCGAGAGCGCTCTCACCCGGGCCCGGCCCCGGGGCTATCCTGATCCGCAGCCGCAGGTGAGGAGCCCCGAAGTGACCGACACAGCGCCGCGTCCCACCCTGGAGGCCGTGGCCGCCCGGGCCGGGGTCTCGCGGGCCACCGTGTCCCGCGTGGTCAACGGCGGGGACGGGGTGCGGGACACCCTCGTCGAGCGGGTCCGCAAGGCCGTCGACGAACTCGGGTACGTGCCCAACCAGGCCGCCCGCTCCCTGGTGACCCGGCGGCACGACGCGGTCGCGGTGGTCGTCGCCGAGCCGGAGACCCGCGTGTTCGCCGACCCGTTCTTCGCGCTCCAGCTGCGCGGCATCAGCAAGGAGCTGACGGCCCACGACAACCAGCTCGTGCTGCTGCTCACGGAGGGCCGGGACGATCACGCCCGGGTCGGCCGGTACCTCGCCGGCGGGCACGTCGACGGGGCCCTCGTCTTCTCCCTGCACGTCGACGACCCGCTGCCGGAGCTGATCCGGCGCGCCGGTGTCCCCACCGTGTTCGGCGGGCGGCCCGGCTGGAGCGGCGACCGGCGCGGTGTGGTCTACGTCGACAGCGACAACCGCGGCGGTGCCCGCGACGCCGTCCGCCACCTGGCCGGCCTCGGCCGCACCCGTATCGCGCACATCACCGGCGCGCTCGACCAGACCTCGGCGGTGGACCGGCTCGACGGCTACCGGGACGTCATGGTGGACGCCGACCCGGCCCTGATCGTCGAGGCCGACTTCACCCCGGCCGGAGGGGAGCGCGCGATGCGCGAACTCCTCGACCGCTGCCCGGACGTGGACGCCGTCTTCGCCGCCAACGACCTCACGGCCTCGGGGGCGCTGCGCGTCCTGCGGGAGGCCGGACGGCGCGTACCCGACGACGTGGCCGTGATCGGCTTCGACGACATGCGGCCCGTGGCGGAACAGACCGACCCGCCGCTCACGACGGTCCGCCAGGACATCGAGGAGATGGGCCGCCTGATGGCCCGCCTCCTCCTGCGCGACCTCGACCGCGCCACCCCCGGCGAGGGCGCCGCCGGCACCCCGTCCGGCGTGGTCCTGCCGACGACACTGGTACGGCGGGCCTCCGCGTAGCGGCCGGACCCGCTGGCCCTAGCCGGGTTGCGGCTCGCTGCGGATCACCGCGAAGCGTGCCCCGTACGGGTCGGACAGCTTGGCGACGCGGCCGACGCCGGGGAAGTCGGTGGCGGGCATGCGGACCGTGCCGCCCAGCTCCTGCGCCCGGGCGACGGTGGCGTCCGTGTCGCCGATCTCGAAGTACGGCAGCCAGTGGGCCTCCTGCTCGCCCGGGTCGTCGGCCAGCGGTACGACACCGCCGAACATGGCGTCCTCGCCCTCACCGGCCGGGTTGAACGTCGTGTACGTGCCGCCGGGGAAGTCGACGCCGGCCGTCTCCAGGCCGAGCACCGAGTGGTAGAAGGCGGCCGCGGCGGGGACGTCCGCCGTGTACAGCTCGATCCAGCACAGCGAGCCGGGCTCCTGGACGACCTCCAGGCCCTTGTTCCGGCCCGGCTGCCACAGGCCGAAGGGCACCCCGGCCTGGTCGGCGAGGATCGCCATGCGGCCCAGGTCCTGCACGTCCATCGGCTGCACCAGCACCGTGCCGTGTGCCTGCTCGGCCGCCCGCGCCGTGGCGTCCGCGTCCGGGGCCTGGAAGTACACCGTCCAGGAGGGCGGGCCCTGCTCCGGCGTGGTCTGCATGCCCCCGGCGGTCGTCCGGCCGCCGAGCTGGAAGAGGCCGTACCCGCCGACCTCGGGACCGCCCGGCTGGAACCGCCAGCCGAACAGGCCGCCGTAGAAGGCGGCGGCGCCGTCGATGTCGGGTGCGCCGAGATCGATCCAGTTCGGAGCACCGGTGACAAAACGGGTGGTGAGCATCGTCGCCCTCCTCGCACGGGGTCCCGTCGTCTGCTCTGCCGAGTCTCGCACCGCCCACGGACAACCGCCGCCGGAGCGCCGGGCCGCCGGACGCGTTTCACTCGTTCCCGCGCGCCGCCGTGCGCCGGTCCGTCCGGCGGGTGACCATCGAGGCCGGCCGGGGGCCCGTGAACGCGGTGTTGATCCCGCGTTGATCGAACGTTTTGCGCCGTCCGGGACGCTTCCGGACATGCACATCGACACCATCACCTCGCCCGAACTCGCCTGGCAGCAGGAGGCGTTGTGCGCGCAGACCGGGGCGGAGTTCTTCTTCCCCGAGCCCGGCAGCTCGGTACGGGAGGCGAAGCGGATCTGCGGTCTGTGCCCCATCCGTCCGGCCTGCCTGGAGTACGCGCTGAGCAACGACGAGCGCTTCGGCGTCTGGGGCGGTCTGTCGGAGAAGGAGCGGCTGGAGCTGCGGCGCACGTCCCGCTAGCCGCACGCAGGCGCGCGGCCCCGGGAAGATGCCGTCCCGCGAGCACCCCGGGACACACCGTGAGGCCCCGACCGCTCGTGGCGGTCGGGGCCTCCCGGTCGCGTCTGCCCGGTTGCCGTCAGGCCCCGGCGCGGGCCGCCATGCGGGCCTTGCGCGCGGCCAGCTTCTCGTCGAACTTCGCCGCCTCGGAGTCCAGGCCGCCCATGAACAGACCGAGCTCCTCCTGCGCCTTGCGGCCCTCCGGGCCCAGGCCGTCGATCTCCATGATCTTCAGGAAGCGCAGCACGGGCTGGAGCACGTCGTCGTGGTGGATGCGCAGGTTGTAGACCTCGCCGATCGCCATCTGCGCGGCGGCCCGCTCGAAGCCGGGGATGCCGTGGCCGGGCATCCGGAAGTTCACGACCACGTCCCGCACGGCCTGCATGGTCAGGTCGGGGGCGAGCTCGAACGCGGCCTTCAGCAGGTTCCGGTAGAAGACCATGTGCAGGTTCTCGTCGGTCGCGATCCGGGCCAGCATGCGGTCGCAGACCGGGTCGCCGGACTGGTGGCCGGTGTTGCGGTGCGAGATGCGGGTGGCCAGCTCCTGGAACGCGACGTAGGCGATCGAGTGCAGCATCGAGTGGCGGTTGTCCGACTCGAAGCCCTCGCTCATGTGGGACATCCGGAACTGCTCCAGCTTGTCCGGGTCCACGGCGCGTGAGGTGAGCAGGTAGTCGCGCATCACGATGCCGTGCCGGCCCTCCTCCGCGGTCCAGCGGTGCACCCAGGTGCCCCAGGCGCCGTCGCGGCCGAACAGCGAGGCGATCTCGTGGTGGTAGCTGGGCAGGTTGTCCTCGGTCAGCAGGTTGACGACGAGCGCGATGCGGCCGATCTCGGTGACCTTGGACTGCTCCTTCTCCCAGGCCTCGCCGTCCTCGAAGAGGCCGGGGAAGTTGCGCCCGTCGCTCCACGGCACGTACTCGTGCGGCATCCAGTCCTTGGCGACCTGAAGATGCCGGTTGAGTTCCTTCTCGACCACTTCCTCCAGTGCGTACAGCAGCTGAGCGTCGGTCCAGGCGCCGGCGGGGCTGCCGAGGTGGGGAGTGGTGATCGTCATGGACTCTCCAGGGGGACATGCGTACGAGCGGTGTGCAGAAACCTACGGCATCGTAGGCTACGTTGCCGTAGGTTACGAGGCCGTAGGTTAAGGATGCTGTAAAGGCCCCTGATCAGTGATGTCGTCCGCATGCGTGCCACGCCCTCCGGACCCGCAGGTCGGCGGCCGGACGGGGCCGTCCGCTCAGCCGCTCAGACATACAGCTCCCGCAGCCGCACGGAGAGGCATGTCACACATCCTTCGAGCTTCTCGAACTCGCTGATGTCCACGACGACCGGTTCGTACCCCAGGTCCGCGAAGAGCTCCGCGGTCTTCGGCGCGCTCGCCGCCATCAGCAGCTTGTCCCCGCCGAGCAGCACGACGTGCGCCCCGGACTCCTCGGGCACCGGCAGGAAACGCGCGAACAGGGAGGGCGCGTCCATCTTCGGGATGTGCCCGATGACCGTCCCGTCGGGCAGTGCCGTGACCGCCGTCTTCAGGTGCAGCACCTTGCTCACGGGTACGGCGACGACCCGAGCGCCCAGCGGCTCGAACGCGGCGCGCAGCTGTTGGACCCCGGCGGCGTTGGTGCGGCCGCCGCGGCCCACGTAGACGGTGTCGCCGATCTTCAGGACGTCGCCGCCGTCCAGCGTGCCCGGGTCCCATATCCAGTTCACCGAGCAGCCCAGACCGGCCACGGCCTCCTCGACCCCGGCGGTCTCCTCGCGCCGCGACTCGGCGCCCGGGCGGGCGATCAGCGCCACGTTCCTGTACATCACGACCGTGTCCTCGACGAACACCGAGTCCGGGCAGTCGTCGGCCGGGTCCACCTCGATGGTCTCCCAGCCGTGCGTGCGCAGGGCCTGCACGTACGCCTCCCACTGCTCGACCGCGAGGTCGGCGTCGACCCGCTCCCGCTCGATGTGGGTCACCAGCCCTTCGGCGAGTCGCGGGCTGGGGCGGCGGACGAGGGCCTTCTTGCTGGGCACGAGCGTGACTCCGTATCGGATGGGACGTGTCTGGACCGCACCGACGGAGCTTCCGGGATCGACCGGAGCGCATCGGGCGTCGGCCGACCATCATGCAGGGCGAACGGAGGAGAGGACACCCCCGGGGGAGGGGCTGGAGCGCCGGCAGCGCGGGACCGTCCAGCCCGCCCGACCACCCGCCCCCGCTCAACCCCCCGAACCGACCCCCTCCGCATCCCGCCGCTGAGCCGGTGTCGTGGCGGCGGCGCCGGCGGTGTCGGTTCCCTCCCTCTCGTCCCTGCGGAGGCACTCGATCAGGTAGTCGCCGTGGTCGGGGTCGCGGGTCACCCCGTGCGTCTCGCTGCCGAACCCGGGAAAGCGGCGGTCGAAGGACTCCAGGGCGCTCAGGTACCGCAGGAGCGGGGCGTCCGCCGCGCCGATGTTCTCGCCGGGCATGAGCACCGGGATGCCGGGCGGTGTCACGGTGACCATCGCCGCGGCGACCCGGCCCGGCGCGTCGGCCAGGCGCAGCCGTTCCGTGCCGCCGCGGATCAGGCGCTGGTAGCACTGCTGCGGCGGGGCGACGGGCTCCGGGAGTTCCCGGAAGGCGGTGTCGAGGAGTTCCACCAGGCGGGCCTCGCGCAGGTGGTCGTGCATCTCCTGGCAGAGGGCACGCAGGGTCAGCCCGGTGTAGCGCCGCGGGTGTTCGGCGACCAGGCCGGGCAGCACGCGGTCGAGCGGGACGTCACCGTCGTAGAGGTCCTTGAAGTCCATGAGGGCGTCCAGCAGCGTGCCCCACTTGCCCTTGGTGATGCCCATGGAGAACAGCACCAGCGTGGTGTAGCTGTCGGTCTTCTCCACGACGATGCCGCGCGTGGCCAGGTACGCGGTGAGCACCCGGGCCGGGATGCCCCGCTCGGCCATCTCGCCCGTCGCGCTGATCCCGGGGCAGGTCAGGGTGACCTTGATCGGGTCGAGCATGCAGTAGCCGTCGGTCAGCCCGGGGAAGCCGTGCCAGTCCGCGCCGGGTTCGAGGTGCCAGCAGGAGGGCTCCGACCCCAGCAGCTCCGGCGGCGCCTCCTCGAAGGGCAGGCGCGCCCCGGTCGCCGGGTCGGTCACCTCGTCCGGCTGCCACACCCCGAAGAACCACGGCGGCCGGTCGCCCGCGGCCTCGATCCGCCGCCCGATCCGCACCATCTCCTGGCGGAACCGGACCGCCTCGGTCACCGCCTCGTCGACCAGCCACTGCCCCTGCGGCCCGTCCATCATCGCCGTGGCCACGTCCAGCGAGGCGATCATCGGGTACAGCGGCGACGTCGTGCCGTGCATCATCAGCGCCTCGTTGAACCGGTCGTGCTCCACCGGCGCCCGTGGCCCGGGCCGCACGTGCACCATGGCGCCCTGCGACAGCGCCGCCAGCAGCTTGTGCGTGGACTGGGTCGCGAAGACCGTCGGCCGGTCGGGGCCGGGGAAGGTCTCCTCGTCCACCGACATGCCGTACCGGCCCGCGTACAGCGGATGGAAGCGGGCGTACGCGAACCACGCCTCGTCGAAGTGCAGCCGGGGCGTGCCCGCGGCGAAGGCCCGGGCCGCCGCCACCGCGTCGTAGCACAGGCCGTCGTACGTGGAGTTGGTGAACACCGCGTACTGGGCGCGTGAGGACACGGCGTCCGCCGCCAGGGGGCTCGCGGCGATGCGCGCCGCCACCGAGTCCGCCGCGATCTCGGCCGGCGGCAGCGGTCCCGCGAGGCCGTAGCCGTTGCGGGTGGGGACCAGGTACACCGGCCGGGCGCCGGAGACGACCAGGCCGTGCAGGACCGACTTGTGGCAGTTGCGGTCCACCAGGGCGATCTCGTCGCGGGTCACGCTGAAGTGCCCGACCAGGCGGTTGCACGTGGAGTCGCCGTGCAGCACGAAGTACGTGTGGTCGGAGCCGAAGACCCGCGCGGCGTTGCGCTCCGCCTCGCCGATCGGGCCGGTGTGCTCGAACAGCGAGCCGAGCTCCTCCACCGAGATCGACAGGTCGCTGCGGAGCAGCCGCTCCCCGAAGTAGTCGTGGAAGGCCCGGCCCACGGGCGACTTCAGGAAGGCGACCCCACCGGAGTGCGCGGGGGTGTGCCACGAGTACTCGTGCGCGTCGTCGAAGCGCCGCAGCGCCTTGAAGAACGGCGGCAGCAGGGCTTCCTGGTAGGCGCGCGCGGCGGTGGTGATCCGCCCCGCGATGAACGCCGGCGTGTCCTCCAGCGGCCACACGTAGCCCACGACCGACTTCGACACCCACAGCGGCAGGTCGCGCAGCCCCTCCTCGGCCATGAGCAGGAAGACGGGCAGGTTCTGGAAGCGGCGCCCGATCCGCCGCAGCACCGCCGCGCCGCCCGGTTCACCGTCGGTCTTCGGCCCCGCAGGGAGGTCCCAGGCGACGACCGCGGCGGCCAGGCCCGCCTCCGTCCTGAGCACCGCCTCGGCGTCGGCGACGCTCCCCGCCCAGCGGACCTGTAAGCCGCGTGCCCGGATCGCCTCGGCGATCCTCGCCACCTGCCCGGCGGCGGCACCGCCCGCCTCCGGGCGCCCCGCCTCCGCCACCGCCACCAGAACCGTGCTGTCGCCCATGCCGTTCCCCTCCCCGGTGGCCCGCGCCACCCCCCTTCCAGTGTTCGCGGACCCCGCACGCGTGATCGGCGGGCGGGCCGTCAAACCACCCCATCGGTGTGCGGCGCGGGCGGTGGCTTGACGAGTCATCAATGCCCCCGGCTCCGGCATCCCGTCGGAGTACCTGATCAACCGTCATGCGGATCATTCACCTCGGCGGAGCCGTGTCGATCTTCCGACGTGTCGTTAGTCGTAGTGCACCGGCCGCACGGCCGGCGATCGATCCAGCGGAAGGAAACCGACACAGATGTACGGCACGCGGCGCATGGCGGTAGTGGCCTCGATCGTGGGGATGCTGATGGCCGTCCCCGCCGGCATGGCCACGGCCCATGCCGGTGACGGCGACGCGGGAGCGGGCGGAGTGCTCTCCAACGTCTCGGGCAGGAACTCCTCCGGCCACGCCAACCTCTGCGGAACCGGCAAGGTGGCGCTCTTCAAGGAGCGCACCTGCGTGACCGAGGACGACGGCAGGGGCGGCGGCGACCAGGCGGGTCCCGGCGGCGGTGTCCTGTCCAACCTGCTCTTCGCCCGGAACGCCTCGGGCCACAGCAACAACTGCGGCAACGAGACGGTCGCGGTGTTCAGCAGGACCACCTGCGTCACCGCGGACCGTTCCGGCCACTGAGCGGCGCGCAGCGACGGAAGAGAGGGGCCCCGGTGCCGTCGACTTCCTTGTGCGTGGGCGTGGTCGCGCCGCTGACGGGCCGGCTGGCCCCCCTCGGGGCACCGTTGTCGTACGTCCTGCGCAGACTCGCACCCCGGCTGGCGCACGTCCGCAACGGCGGCCGCCGCCACGACGTGACCGTCGCCGTGCGCGACAGCCGCTCGGATCCGGACGCGGCCCGGCGGGCCGTACGGGACCTGGCCGACAGGTACGGCGCCCACCTGGTGCTCACCATGGCCGGAACCAGGGTCCTGCCCGCCGTCACGGCCGCCTGCGAAGAGGCCGGGGTCCCCTGTGTGTCGACCACGTTCCCCTGGCAGGCGTACGTCCACACCCGCGGGGCCGGGCCCGGGCACCGCTTCCGCTGGACGTACCACTTCGCGTGGGGGCTGGACGACATCGCCGCCGTCTTCGCCGACCTGTGGGAGGGCGTCGGCGGCACCGGCGCCGTCGGATGCCTGTGGAACGACGACCTGCAGGGCGACCTGCTGCGCCACGACCGGTACGGCTTCGCCCCGGTGACGTCCCCGCGCGGGCACACCCTGGTCGACCTCGGCGCCTACCGGGAACCGGCCGCCGGCTTCACCACGCAGGTCGAGCGGCTGCGCGAGCACGGCGCGGACCGCGTCACCAGCGCGGCCACGGCCACCGACCTCGCCCTCTTCCACCGCCGGGCCCGCGCGGCGGGGGTGCGGCCGCGGCTGATCACCTGCTCCCGCTGGCTGACCTACCCGCACACCCACACCACCCCCGCCACCGACGTCCACGGCGAACTCGCCGACGCCCGCGTGGCCACCCTCGTCTACTGGAGCCCGGACCACCCGTACCGCTCCGGCCTCGACGGCACCACGTGCGCCGAACTCGCCCACGCCTACCAGCAGGACACCGGAGCCGCCTGGCTCCAGCCCCTCGGCCTCGCCCACGCCCTGCTGGAGACCGCCCACCACGCCCTCACCGTGGCGGACGATCCCACCGACCGGGCCTCCGTCGCCCAGGCCCTCTCCGGCACCACCCTCGACACCCTCGTCGGCCGCCTCGACTGGACACGCGGGCCGACCCCCAACATCGCGCTCCTCCCCCTGGCCGGCGGGCAGTGGCACCACGATCGGCACGGCCCCCGCCTCGCCGTCGTCAGCAACCGCGCCCACCCGGGCGTACGGCTCACCGGGGAGCTCACGCCGGCACGCTGACGTCCGCCCGGACCGCCCGCCGCAGGTGCTCCCCGGTGAACGACCCCTCCACCTCGAGGAGTTGTCGCGGTGTTCCCTCGAAGACGACCTCGCCGCCGTCCCTGCCGCCGTCCGGGCCGAGGTCGATCACCCAGTCGGCCCGGGCGACGACGTCGAGGTTGTGTTCGACGACGACGACCGTGTTGCCCGTGTCGACCAGCCGGTCCAGCAGGGCGACGAGTCCCGCCACGTCCGCCATGTGCAGGCCCGTCGTCGGTTCGTCGAGGACGTACACCGCGCCCGTGCGGTGCAGTCGCGTGGCCAGCTTGATGCGCTGCCGCTCGCCGCCGGACAGCGTGGACAGGGGCTGGCCGAGCGTCAGATACGTGAGCCCGACGTCCCGCAGGGCGCGCAGCCGCCGTCGCAGGCCCGGGTCGTCGAAGAAGTCGAGCGCCTGCTCGGCCGTCATCTCCAGGACGTCGGCGATGGACCGGCCGCGGACGGTGAGCCGCAGCACCTCCTCCTTGAAGCGCCGTCCCTCGCAGTCGTGGCAGGTCGTCGTCACCGGGTCCATGAAGGCGAGGTCGGTGTAGATGATGCCCCGCCCCTCGCAGGTGCCGCAGGCGCCGCGGGAGTTGAAGCTGAACAGGCCTGCCTCGGCGCCCGTCCCGCGGGCGAAGACCTTCCGTACCGTGTCCATGATCCCCAGGTAGGTCGCCGGGGTGGACCGGCCGGAGATCCCGATCGAGGACTGGTCGACGACCACGGCCTCGTCGTGGGTGGCGGTGAACTCCCCGACCAGGGTGCTCTTCCCGGACCCCGCGACCCCGGTGACCGCCGTGAGCACACCGGTCGGGAACCGCACGGTCACGTTCCGCAGGTTGTGCCGGTCGGCGCCCTTGACCCACAGCTCGCCGGTGGCCCGCCGCACCTCCTCCTTGACCGCCGGACGCCGGCGCAGACAGCGCCCGGTGAGCGTGTCCGAAGCAGCCAGCTCCTTCGGCGTCCCCGCGAACACCACCGTGCCGCCCCCGGTTCCGGCACCCGGCCCCATGTCGACGACGTGGTCGGCCAGCGCGATGACGTCCGGGTCGTGTTCGACGACCAGCACGGTGTTGCCCTTGTCGCGCAGCCGCAGCAGCAGATCGCCGAGCCGGCCCACGTCGCGCGGGTGCAGGCCGACGCTCGGCTCGTCGAAGATGTACGTCATGCCGGTCAGGCTGGAGCCGAGATGCCGCACGGTCTTCAGCCGCTGCCCCTCCCCGCCGCTGAGCGTGGCCGTCTCCCGGTCGAGGCTGAGATAACCGAGGCCGATCGCCTCGATCCGCTCCAGCGCCGCCACGGCCGCCCCCGCGATGGGTCCGGCGACCGGGTCGTCGATCTCCTTCAGTACGGTGATCAGGTCCGTGACCTGCATGCGCGCGCAGTCGGCGATCGACCGGCCGTCGATCCGGGTCGCGAGCGCCGCCGCGTTGAGCCGTGCTCCCCGGCAGGCCGGGCAGACGCCCTCCGTCAGGAACTCCCGGACCAGGTCACGGGTCTTCTGGCTCATGGCCGACAGGTCCCGCTTCAGGTACAGCCGCTCGAAGCGGTCGGCGAGGCCCTCGTACTCGGTGGTCCAGGTGCCGCCGCTGCCGTTGACGGTGACCTTGCTGCCGGGCCGCCCGCGCATCAGGAACTCCCGTTCGGCGGCGGTGAACCGCCCCACCGGCTTGTCCGGGTCGAGGTCGGCGCTGTTGGTGTACGCCTGGCCCTGCCACGTCCCCGCGGCGAACGGCGGGAAGCGGACCGCCCCGTCGGCGAGCGAGCGCTCCGGGTCCAGGATGCGGTCCCAGTCGGGCCGTACCGTCCGGCCCAGGCCGTCGCAGTCGGGGCACATGCCCGACGGGTCGTTGAACGAGTACGCCGTGGCCGGCCCGGCGCTCGGGGTGCCGTGCCGGGAGAACAGGACGCGGATCACCGAGTAGACGTCCGTCATGGTGCCGACCGTCGACCGGGAGTGGCCGCCGACCGGCCGCTGGTCGACGACGATCGCGGGGGTGAGGTCCTCCAGGCCGTCCGCGTGCGGCCGCTCGAACTTGGGCAGCCGGTTGCGGACGAACCACGGATACGTCTCGTTCAGCTGGCGCTGCGACTCCACCGCGATCGTGTCGAAGACGACCGACGACTTCCCCGACCCCGAAACGCCGGTGAACACGGTCAGCCGGCCTTTCGGGATGCGGAGGGTGACGTCCTTGAGGTTGTTCTCGCGGGCTCCGGTCAGGGTGATGAATTCGGGCATGCGGCCGACGCTAGGCGGAATACCCGACAGCCTCTGGCGTGATTTCCCGCAGTTCTCCCTCCTCCAGCAGCAGCCAGCGGGTGATGCCGATCGACTCCAGGAACGGCAGGTCGTGACTGGCCACGATCAGCGCCCCCTCGTACGAGTCCAGGGCCGTGGTCAGCTGTCGCACGCTGGCCATGTCGAGGTTGTTGGTCGGCTCGTCCAGCAGGAGCAGCTGCGGCGCGGGCTCGGCCAGCATCAGGGCGGCCAGCGCCGCCCGGAAGCGTTCGCCGCCCGACAGCGTCGCCGCCTGCTGGTCGGCCCGCGCGCCCCGGAACAGGAAGCGGGCCAGCCGCGCCCGGATCCGGTTGTTGGTGGCGCCCGGCGCGAACCGGGCCACGTTCTCGGCGACCGTCCGCTCCCCGTCCAGGACGTCGAGCCGCTGCGGCAGGAACCGCAGCGGGACGTGCGCCGTCACTTCGCCCGCCTCCGGAGCCAGCTCCCCGGCGACCGTGCGCAGCAGCGTGGTCTTGCCCGCGCCGTTGCGCCCGATCAGCGCGACCCGCTCGGGGCCGCGCAGCTCGAACCCGCCCTTGACCCGGGCGCCGTACCGGAGCCCGAGGTCCTGGAGGGTGAGGACGGTACGCCCCGGAGGGACGGCCGTGAACGGCAGGTCGACGCGGATCTCGTCGTCGTCCCGTACGGCCTCCACCGCCTCGTCGAGCCGCTCCCTGGCCTCGGCGAGCTTCTCCTCGTGCATGATCCGGTGCTTGCCCGCGGAGACCTGGGCCGCGCGGCTCCTGAGCTTCATGACGGCCCGGGGTTCGCGCTTGGTGTCGTACATCTTCTGCGCGTACCGCTTGCGGCGGGCCAGTTTGACCTGGGCGTCGGTCAGTTCGCGTTTCTGTCGGCGGAAGTCGGCCTCGGCGACGCGCACCATGCGCTCGGCCGCCTCCTGTTCGGTCTCCAAGGCCTCCTCGTAGGCCGAATAGTTGCCGCCGTACCAGGTGATCTCGCCGGAGCGCAGGTCGGCGATCTGGTCGGCGAGGTCCAGCAGTTCCCGGTCGTGGCTGACGACGACCAGTACGCCCGGCCAGGCCTGGACGGCCGCGTACAGCCGCCTGCGGGCGTACAGGTCGAGGTTGTTGGTCGGCTCGTCCAGCAGCAGCACGTCGGGCCGGCGCAGCAACAACGCGGCCAGGCGCAGCAGGACCGACTCGCCGCCCGAGACCTCGCCGATGGTGCGGTCCAACCCGATGTGCCCGAGGCCGAGTTCGCCGAGAGTGGCCAGGGCGCGCTCCTCGACGTCCCAGTCGTCGCCGACGGTCTCGAAGTGCGCCTCGGACACGTCGCCCGCCTCGATGGCGTGCAGCGCGGCCCGCCGGTCGGCGATGCCGAGCGCCTCGTCGACGCGCAGGGTCGTGTCGAGGGTGACGTTCTGCGGGAGGTATCCGACCTCGCCGGCCACGCGGACGGTGCCGTCGGCCGGGGTGAGTTCACCGGCGATCAGCTTCAACAGGGTTGATTTGCCGGACCCGTTGACACCGACCAGACCGGTCCGGCCGGGGCCGAACGCGACGTCCAGGTCCTCGAAGACGGGGGAGCCGTCGGGCCAGGTGAACGACAGGGAGGTGACGGTGATGGAAGTAGGCATGTGGGCCTCACTCGCGGTTGCTCGAAGCGGTCGGGGGCAAACGCGTGTCGAGACACCTGCGACCAGGAGAGAGGCGCCACGGGCATGAGGAAAGCCCTGCACCGGAGGACGGCTCGATCGCCGAGGTCGCACGCAGCACACCCACACCGGACAGGTGTGAGGCGGCGGTGTCTCAGGACCTCAGACGAGCAACGTCCTTCTCCAATCGACGGCAACAGGACCGCTGTACACCGTAGGAACGGGCGTGGAGCCTGTCAACGGATTAACGTGAAGCCCGATCTCCCCGCCCCGAGGAGGCCCCGTGCCCCACGGCCCGCTCTCGCCGCCGGCCCGGCTCTGCCTGCTCGCCTGGGACACCGCACGGCCCGGGGCCACCGCCCGGCTGTCCGCCCTGGTGCGGGCCGGGGCCCTCGTGGAGCTGGCCCGGGGCGGCCTGCTCACCGACGAGGACGGCATCGCCACGCCGGTCGACCTGGACGCGGCCGCGGGTGACGCGGTCCTCGACGGGCTGCTGGAACTCGTCCGCGAGTCGTGCCCGCACCCCTGGCGGACCTGGGTGACGCTGCGGGCGCGGGTCACCCTCGACGCCGTGCGCGAGCAGCTGGTGGCCGAGGGGTGGCTGCGGGCGGAGAAGAAGCGGGTCCTCGGCGTGTTCCCGTCCGTGGAGTACGCGCTGGAGCGTGTCGCCGCCGTGGACGCGCTGCGGGAGGAGACGCGGCAGGTCCTCCTGGGGCCGTCGCCGGTCACCGAGGTCGGTGGGCGGGACGCCGCGGTCGCCGCGCTCGCGGTTGCGGCGGACCTCTTCGGCGAGGACTTCGGCGCCCTCGAGCAGCGCGTCGAGGAGCTGACCGAGCGGGCGGGGGCGGCGTCGCCCGGGGTGGCGCGCATCGTGCGCGACGTGCGCGCGGCGGTGTCCGCGGCGACGACGGCACCCGCGTCCCCCTGACCCCGCCGCTGCCGGATCCTTTCCGCCGGGCCCGTGCCTGCCGGATGCTTTCCGCCGACCGTGCTTCGCCGGACGAGGTGCCGCAGGGTGAAACCGGGACGATCCGACGCCGCCGCCCCGGGACCGTCAGTTCAGCAGGCGTCCCGCATCAGCTCGGCGAGGTCGTGGTCCAGATCCAGCTGGAGGTGCTCCAGACCGACGGGCACGAGCTCGCTCGTGGCCTCCAGGAACCGGCGCACCTCGCTCGAGCGGACGTGCACCACGGCGGTGCCCTCCGGAGCGTGGAACTCCAGCACCGTGCGGTCGTACCCGTACGGCCGCACCCGCACGTCGCCATGGCCCTCGGGGTCCTTCAGACCCGCGGCGAGCAGCTCGCGGGAGAAGGTCCAGCAGACCTCGACGCCCTCCAGCGTGGCCGGGGCGGGGAAGGTCATGCGGACGGCGAACGGGTCACGCCGGTCGTAGTGCAGCGTCGCGGGAATGCTCGGCATACGCGGCGCGGCGGCGACGAGGCGGGCCTCCACAGGCTGCTCGATGACGATGGACAACGCCTTGCTCCCTTGTGACGGCGACGGACACTTCCGGGCGGATGAGGCCGGGCAATGGAAGAGACGACGGAATCAGCCAATCCGTGCACACGAAGAGCGAGTGACCTCTGTCACCGCGTTCATGCACGGGAGTGACATGGCTCTCCTCGTGGGCCACGCCGGGCACTTGTGGTGCCCGGCGGAACACCCGGGGCACCCGCGAGGCCGTCTGGACGGCCCCCGGGCGGTGGGCTAGCTTCCCCGGCCATGAGGCGCTTGGGGAGCACGCGACGGACGGGACGGACACGACGAGGGATGATCGCGGCGGCGGCGTGCGCGGCGGCCCTGGCCGCGACGGCCGCCGCACCGGCACCCACACCGGCACACGAGCCGGAGCGCCGGGTGCCGCACTGGCAACTGAAGGACACCGGCACGCCGGACGTACGGTTCCGCGGCCTGGCCGCCGTCAGCCGGAACACCGCCTGGGCCGCCGGCACCGGAGGCACCGTCCTGCGCACCACGGACGGCGGCGCGACCTGGCGGAACGTCTCGCCCCCGGGCGCCGGGGAGGTGCAGTTCCGGGACGTCGAGGCGTTCGACGCGCGCCGGGCCGTCGTCCTGGCCATCGGCGAGGGCGAGGCGTCCCGCGTGTACCGCACCGACGACGGCGGAGCGACCTGGACGGAGTCCTTCCGCAACACCGACCCGAAGGCCTTCTACGACTGCATGGCCTTCTTCGACCACCGCCACGGCCTCGCGATGAGCGACCCGGTGGACGGTAAGTTCCGCATCCTGTCCACCGGCGACGGCGGCCGCACCTGGACGGTGCTGCCGACCGCGGGCATGCCGGCCGCGCAGGAGGGCGAGGCCGGGTTCGCGGCGAGCGGCCAGTGCCTGGTGACGTCCGGGCCGAGGGACGTCTGGCTCGCCACCGGCGGGGCCGCACGCGCGCGTGTCCTCCACTCCGCCGACCGGGGACGCACCTGGACGGCCGCCGACACGCCCCTCCCGGCGGGCGACCCCGCGCGTGGCGTCTTCGCGCTGGCCTTCGCCGCCCGCACCCATGGCCTCGCCGTCGGCGGCGACTTCCGCCCCGACCAGCCCGCACCGCGCGCCGCCGCCCGCACCGCCGACGGCGGGCACACCTGGCGCCCCGCCGCCACACCCCCGACCGCCTACCGCTCCGGCGTGACCTGGCTCCCGCACAGCCGCACGGCCGCCCTCGCCGTCGGCCCCACCGGCACCGACCTCACCACGGACGGCGGCCACACCTGGCGGACGGTCGACACGGGCTCCTACGACACCGTCGACTGCTCCACGGACCAAGGGTGCTGGGCGTCCGGAGAGAAGGGGCGCGTTGCCCGCCTGGAGCATTGAGCGAGCGGTATGTCCTGATTGTTGGCAGTGTGGGTACTCGTTCACTGAAGCTGAAAGGAAGTGAGCGGTCATGCCACGCGGTTCGAGCTCCAAGCGGGAGCGCCAGTACGAGCACATCAAGAAGAGCGCGCAGGACCGGGGCGAGAGCACCGGCCGCGCCAAGGAGATCGCCTCGCGGACGGTGAACAAGGAACGCGCCCGCTCCGGCGAGTCGAAGACGGCCAGCCGCACGTCGACGAAGGACATGTCGTCGAGCAAGCGCGGCGGCCAGCGGTCGGGGCAGGGCTCCCAGGGCCCCACCTACGACCAGCTGTACCAGGAGGCCAAGCGCAAGGGCGTCGAGGGCCGTTCCAGCATGAACAAGAGCCAGCTGCAGCGCGCCCTGGGCAAGTGAGGCACGTGCCGGACAAGGCCGGCGGGGTCCCCTGACCCCGCCGGCCTTCGCGCTGCCCCGAGGGCCCGCCGTCGGGATCATGCCGGCGTCGACAGGCCCTGAGGTCGACAGGCCCTAGGCTCGGGATCACCATGACGACCGTACGCACCCCCGAAGACTGGCCCGCCACCGAGGAACAGGCCCGCGCCGTCCAGGACCAACTGCGGGCCCGGCTGATCCTCGACGAAACGGGACCGCCGCCCGGCACGGGCCGGGTGACCGGGGTCGACGTCGCCTACGACGACGAACGGGACGTCGTGGCGGCGGCAGCGGTCGTGCTGGACGCCTCCAGTCTCGACGTCGTCGCCGAGGCCACGGCGGTGGGCCGGGTCTCCTTCCCCTACGTGCCCGGACTGCTCGCCTTCCGTGAGCTCCCCACGGTCCTCGCCGCGCTCGACGCCCTGCCGTGCCCGCCCGGCCTGGTCGTCTGCGACGGCTACGGCCTCGCCCACCCCCGCCGCTTCGGCCTCGCCTGCCACCTCGGCGTGCTGACCGGCCTGCCCACGATCGGCGTCGCGAAGAACCCGTTCACCTTCACCTACGACGACCCGGACACCCCGCGCGGCAGCAGCTCCCCGCTGCTCGCCGGCACCGAGGAGGTCGGCCGCGCCCTGCGCACCCGGGACGCGGTCAAGCCGGTCTTCGTCTCCGTGGGCCACCGCGTGTCCCTGGCCGGTGCCTGCGCGCACACCCTCGCGCTGACCCCCGGATACCGCCTCCCGGAGACCACGCGCAGGGCGGACGCGCTGTGCCGGAAGGCGCTGCGGGAGACCTACTCCGCCTGATCCTCCACCCGCCAGCGGCCCACCTCGCGGTACTCCGAGTCGTACACGGGCGACCCGTCCCCGGGTCGGAGCGCGTAGTGGTGCAGATGGCCGCCCCAGTACCTGAGGATCCGGCCCAGCTCGCCCGCCGGGTCCCTCGTCAACGCGGCGTCGTCCATGGTGACTTCGAGAAGGAACTTCATGCCTTCAAGGGTTTCATTGAAGTCCTTGTTGGCACTTTCCGAGCTGCCGGGCGGGCTGGGGCGCGGAAAGTCTCAAACCGGGGGAGAGGTCTGCCGGGAGCGGGCGGTGTGATCTGAGTACCGGCTCTGAGTACCTGTACGGATGCCGGGCCACCGGCCCCGTCGGCAGGCTGGGGCGCATGACAACGCACCGCGCCCCCAAGCCCGTCGCCGGCCCGACCCAGACCGTCGAGCGGGCCGTCACCATAGGACTGATCCTCGCCGTGCTGGCCGGGCTCGGCTGGATCGCCGGGATGATCTACACCATCGCCGAGTGGCCGCTGTAGGCCGTGGCCCCTCGGCGGCCCTCAGCCCCTCGACGCGACGCGGAAGCGGATGCCCGCCGCGCGCAGCCGGTCGATCAGCGCGTCGCCCATCGCCACCGCCGTGGTGACCTGGCCCGCCGTCTTCGGCAGGTCATCGAAGGCCAGGCAGAGCGCCGACTCGGCGAGCATCTTCGCCGTCTCGTCGTACCCGGGGTCGCCGCCCGAGACCTCCGTGTACACCCGCCGGCCGCCGCCCTCGCCCACGAAGCGCAGCGAGAACCAGCTCCTCGCCCGCTTCTGCGGGCTCGGCCCGTCGCCGGGCTTGAGACGGCCGGACAGCCAACGCCGCGCGGGCGGCACCTGGGCCGCCGCGACCAGCGCGCCGACGGCCGCGACCCCGCCCACCGCGACGGGGAGCCGCCGCACCGCCGCGTACTGCCGGTACCGGAAGTCGGGCCCGTACCGGTCGAGCGCCGACGCCGAACGCCGCACGATCTGCGGGTCGATGGTCGGCATCGGCAGCGCCCACGCGCCGACCTCCTTGGCGAACCGCGGAGTGCCGAGCGGCGCCGACGCCCGGCGGCCCATCAGCCGCGGCTCGTGCCGCCGCCGGTCCCGCGCGGCCGCCGCCATCTCCCGCTGCCGTGCGAACTGGTTGAGGGCGGAGGCGAAGGTCCCGCCCGAGAAGGCCGCGTCGGCGGTCACGAAGCCCTCGATGCTCAGCGGCACACCCTCCGGCAGCTGCCGCACGGTGAAGTAGACGCCCAGGTCGTGCGGGATCGAGTCGAACCCGGCGGCGTGCACCAGCCGCGCCCCGGTCTCCCGCGCGCGTGCGTCGTGCCGGACGTACATCTGGTCCACGAACTCCGGCTCGCCGCAGAGGTCGAGGTAGTCCGTCCCGGCGTCCGCGCAGGCGGCGACCAGTTCCTCGCCGTACGTCACGTACGGGCCGACCGTCGTGGCGACCACGCGCGCCTGTTCGGCGAGGGCGCGCAGCGAGTCCGGCTCGGACACGTCCGCCCGCAGCACGCCGACCTCAGCGTCACCGGGCAGCCCCTCCCGCAGCCGCTCCAGCTTCTCCTGGCTCCGGCCCGCGATCGCCCAGCGCAGCCCCTCGGGCGCGTGGGCGGCGAGGTACTCCGCGGTGAGCGTTCCGGCGAAGCTGGTGGCTCCGAAGAGCACGATGTCGTACGGACGGTCCGTCCTGTTTTGCCTGCTCATGACACCCCTCGGTCGTGCAGCCCGTGCCGCTGTCGGTGGCCGAGGCTAGCGTGAGGAGTGCGGAGCCCGACGACGAGCCCGGAGGACGACGATGGCCGTGCCCAGGAATGCCCTGAAGAAGTGGGAGAAAGCGCGCGTGTTCGCACCGGGGTTGCCGGGTGCCGTGGACGAGCAGTGCGCCCCGGAGAGCTACCGGGTGAGCGCGCCGAAGCGGCTGACGGCGGAGCTGGACGCGCCCTGACTTCGTCCGGCAGATTGCTAAGCGCTTGCTCGTTCGGGTCTTGTGCCGACTGGAACGTGTTCTTAGCATCACTGGTGTTACATCACTTGTGTCACAGCACTGGGGGCTGGATGACCACGGCAGGGACGCCAGGACACGGCCCGCTCACCGGCGTGCGCGTCGTCGAACTGGCCGGCATCGGGCCCGGCCCGTTCGCCGCCATGCTCCTCGCCGACCTCGGCGCCGACGTCGTCCGCGTGGACCGGCCCGGCGGCCCCGGCCTCGCGATCGACCCGGCGTACGACGTCACCAACCGCAACAAGCGCTCGGTGGTCGTCGACCTCAAGTCCCCGGACGGCCCGGACCAGGTGCTCGGCCTCGCGGCCCACGCCGACATCCTGATCGAGGGCTACCGCCCCGGTGTCGCCGAGCGCCTCGGCGTCGGCCCCGAGCACTGCCGCGCCCGCAATCCGCGCCTCGTCTACGGCCGGATGACCGGCTGGGGCCAGGACGGCCCGCTGGCCCACCGCGCCGGACACGACATCGCTTACCTCGCCCCCACCGGCGTCCTCGGCATGATCGGACGGCCGGACGAGCCGCCGGCCGTCCCGGCCAACCTGCTCGGCGACTACGCGGGCGGCTCCCTCTACCTGGTCGTCGGCGTCCTCGCCGCCCTCCACCACGCGCGGGCCACCGGCACCGGGCAGGTCGTCGACGCCGCCATCGTCGACGGCACCGCCCACCTCGCCGCGATGATCCACGGCATGCTCGCCGCCGGCGGCTGGCAGGACCGCCGCGGTGCCAACCTCCTGGACGGCGGCTGCCCGTACTACGGCACGTACGAGACGGCCGACGGGAAGTACATGGCCGTGGGCGCCCTGGAGCCGCGGTTCTACGCGGAGTTCCTCGCCCTCCTCGGCGTCGAGGACCAGGCCGCGGCCCGCAAGGACATCGCCCGATGGGGTGAACTGCGTGAACAGGTCGCCGCCCGCTTCAAGAGCCGTACGAGGGAGGAGTGGACGGCCGTCTTCGACGGCTCCGACGCGTGCGTGGCGCCCGTGCTGTCCCTGCGCGAGGCCCCGCACCACCCGCACCTGGCCGCCCGCGGCACCTTCACCGACCACGACGGCCTCACCCAGCCCGCCCCGGCCCCCCGCTTCTCCGCGACCCCGACCTCCGTCCGCAGCGGCCCGGCCCGGCCGGGCGCCGACACCGCGGACGTCGCCCGGGACTGGGACGTCCCCGGGCTCCTGTCCGCGCCCCGCACCCCTCAGTGAAAGGCCTCCTCGTGAGCACCGAAGCGTACGTCTACGACGCGATCCGCACCCCGCGCGGGCGCGGCAAGGCCAACGGCGCCCTGCACGGCACCAAGCCCATCGACCTGGTCGTCGGGCTCATCCACGAGATCCGCGCCCGGTTCCCGGACCTGGACCCGGCCGCCGTCGACGACATCGTCCTCGGCGTCGTCGGCCCGGTCGGCGACCAGGGATCCGACATCGCCCGGATCGCGGCCATCGCCGCGGGGCTGCCCGACACGGTCGCCGGCGTCCAGGAGAACCGCTTCTGTGCCTCGGGCCTGGAGGCCGTCAACCTGGCCGCCGCCAAGGTGCGTTCCGGCTGGGAGGACCTCGTCCTCGCGGGCGGCGTCGAGTCGATGTCCCGGGTGCCGATGGCCTCCGACGGCGGCGCCTGGTTCAACGACCCGATGACCAACCTTCAGGTCAACTTCGTGCCGCAGGGCATCGGCGCCGACCTCATCGCCACCATCGAGGGCTTCTCCCGGCGGGACGTCGACGAGTACGCGGCCCTGTCCCAGGAGCGGGCCGCCACCGCCTGGAAGGAGGGGCGCTTCGACAGGTCCGTCGTCCCGGTGAAGGACCGCAGCGGTCTCGTCGTCCTCGACCACGACGAGCACCTGCGCCCCGGCACCACCGCCGACTCCCTCGCCAAGCTGAAGCCGTCCTTCGCGGACATCGGCGAACTCGGCGGCTTCGACGCGGTGGCGCTCCAGCAGTACCACTGGGTGGAGAAGATCGACCACGTCCACCACGCGGGCAACTCCTCCGGCATCGTCGACGGCGCCTCCCTCGTCGCGATCGGCTCCAAGGAGGTCGGCGAGCGCCACGGCCTCACGCCCCGCGCGCGCATCGTCTCCGCCGCCGTCTCCGGCTCCGAGCCCACCATCATGCTCACCGGCCCCGCCCCCGCCACCCGCAAGGCCCTCGCCAAGGCCGGACTGACCATCGACGACATCGACCTCGTCGAGATCAACGAGGCGTTCGCGGCGGTCGTGCTGCGCTTCGTGAAGGACATGGGCCTGTCCCTGGACAAGGTCAACGTCAACGGCGGCGCGATCGCGCTCGGCCACCCCCTCGGCGCCACCGGCGCGATGATCCTCGGCACCCTCGTCGACGAGTTGGAGCGCCAGGACAAGCGCTACGGCCTCGCCACGTTGTGCGTCGGCGGCGGCATGGGCGTCGCCACCATCGTCGAGCGCATCTGACCCCCTCCCGACGGATCACACGGAGCACCTCCACATGAGCACTGAGTCCACCACCATCCGCTGGGAACAGGACCGCACCGGCCTCGTCACCCTGGTCATCGACGACCCGAACCAGTCCGCGAACACCATGAACCAGGCGTTCCGCGACTCCCTCGCCGCCGTCACCGACCGCCTGGAGGCCGAGAAGGACACCATCCGAGGGGTCATCATCACCTCCGCGAAGAAGACCTTCTTCGCCGGCGGCGACCTGCGCGACCTCATCCGCGTCACCCCTGAGACCGCCCAGGAGCTGTTCGACGGCGGCATGGCCATCAAGCGGAACCTGCGCCGCATCGAGACCCTCGGCAAGCCCGTCGTCGCCGCCCTCAACGGCGCGGCCCTCGGCGGCGGTTACGAGATCGCCCTCGCCTGCCACCACCGGATCGCCCTGGACGCACCCGGCTCGAAGATCGGCTGCCCCGAGGTCACCCTCGGCCTGCTCCCCGGAGGCGGCGGCGTCGTCCGCACGGTCCGCCTGCTGGGCATCGCCGACGCGCTGCTGAAGGTCCTCCTCCAGGGCACCCAGTACAACCCGCGCCGCGCCCTGGAGAACGGCCTCGTCGACGAGGTCGCCGACACGCACGAGGAACTCCTCGCCAAGGCGAAGGCGTTCATCGACGCCCACCCCGAGTCCCAGCAGCCCTGGGACAGGCCGGGCTACAAGATCCCCGGCGGCACCCCGGCCCACCCCAAGTTCGCGGCGAACCTGCCCGCCTTCCCGGCCACCCTGCGCAAGCAGACGGGCGGCGCCCCCTACCCGGCCCCGCGCAACATCCTCGCCGCCGCCGTCGAGGGCGCCCAGGTGGACTTCGAGACCGCCCAGGTCATCGAGGCCCGCTACTTCGTGGAACTCGCCGCCGGGCAGACCTCGAAGAACATGATCCAGGCCTTCTTCTTCGACCTCCAGGCCGTCAACTCCGGCGCCAACCGCCCCAAGGGCATCGAGCCGCGCCAGGTCCGCAAGGTCGCCGTCCTCGGCGCGGGCATGATGGGCGCCGGCATCGCCTACTCCTGCGCCCGCGCCGGCATCGACGTCGTGCTGAAGGACGTCTCCCTGGAGGCCGCCCTCAAGGGCAAGGGCTACTCCGAGAAGCTGTGCGCCAAGGCCGTCGCCAAGGGCCGGACGAGCCAGGAGAAGGCCGACGCGCTGCTCGCCCGCATCACGCCGACCGCCGAGGTCCAGGACCTGGCCGGCTGCGACGCGGTCATCGAAGCCGTCTTCGAGGACACCTCCCTCAAGCACAAGGTGTTCCAGGAGATCCAGCACGTCGTCGCCCCCGACGCGCTGCTGTGCTCCAACACCTCCACCCTGCCCATCACCGCCCTCGCCGAAGGCGTCGAGCGGCAGGCCGACTTCATCGGACTCCACTTCTTCTCGCCGGTCGACAAGATGCCGCTCGTGGAGATCATCAAGGGGGAGCGCACGGGCGAGGAGGCGCTGGCCCGCGCCTTCGACCTGGTCCGGCAGATCAACAAGACGCCGATCGTCGTCAACGACTCGCGCGGCTTCTTCACCTCCCGCGTCATCGGGCACTTCATCAACGAAGGCGTCGCCATGGTCGGCGAGGGCATCGAGCCCGCCTCCGTCGAACAGGCCGCCGCGCAGGCCGGCTACCCGGCCAAGGTGCTGTCCCTGATGGACGAGCTGACGCTGACCCTGCCCCGCAAGATCCGGGCCGAGACGAAGCGGGCCGTCGAGGAGGCCGGCGGCACCTGGACGCCCCATCCCGCCGAGGCCGTCATCGACCGCATGGTCGACGAGTTCGGCCGCACCGGGCGCAGCGGCGGCGCCGGCTTCTACGACTACGACGAGAACGGCAGGCGCGCCGGGCTCTGGCCGGGCCTGCGCGAGCACTTCACCAAGCCCGGCCACCGGATCCCGTTCGAGGACATGCGGGAACGCATGCTGTTCTCCGAGGCGCTGGACACCGTCCGGCTGCTGGAGGAGGGCGTGCTGACCTCCGTCGCCGACGCCAACATCGGCTCGATCTTCGGCATCGGCTTCCCCGGCTGGACCGGCGGCGTGCTCCAGTACATCAACGGCTACGAGGGCGGCCTGCCCGGGTTCGTGGCCCGCGCGCGGGAACTCGCCGAGCGCTACGGCGACCGGTTCACGCCGCCCGCGCTGCTGGTGGAGAAGGCGGAGCAGGGGGAGCGGTTCAGCGACTCAGCCCGCGGCTGATCCGTGTGAAGGCTCGGTCAGCCACTCGCCCAGCTCTTCCTTCAGCGACCGCTGAAAGGCCGTGAGGAGCGCCTGCACCACCAGCGGGTGCATGTGCGCGGACAGGGACCGCACGTCCCGGGCGTCACGCTCCGCCACCTCGCCGCGGAAGAGCTGGGAGAGCTCCCGGGCCGCGGCGCGCGTGTGTTCGACGAGAACGGTGCGCGCCGCGAAGATCGCCTCCTGGGAGAGCGGCACGTCCAGCAGGCCGACGCCCAGCCGGAGCAGACCGAGGTCGGCCTCGTAGCCGTCCTCCACGGGCCGGAGCACGCCCATCGCGACGAGCCGCTCGACGTCCTCGTCGCCGAGCGGCCGTCCGGCCCGCCGCTCCAGCTCCTCCCGCGTGACCGTCCCGACGGCGTCCGGCGCCCAGGAGGCCACCACGGCCCGGTGGATGGCCAGGTCGTGTGCGCTCACGTCCGGCGGCAGCTGCCGCAGATAGCGCTCGATGCCCGCCAGCGTCATGCCCTGCTGCTGCAACTCCTCGATCAGCGCCAGCCGGGCCAGGTGCTCCCGCCCGTAGTGCCCCACGCGCCGGGGACCGAGCACCGGTGGGGGAAGCAGCCCCTTCGTGCCGTAGAAACGCACCGTGCGCACCGTGACACCGGCCCGGGCGGCCAGCTCGTCGATCGTGAGGGTCGGCTGCTCGGTCTCGGTCGTCATGTGCAGCAGTATCGCTGTCTCACCAGTGCTGTGAAACCTCAGGCGAACCGGGTGATGCTGATGTGAGAAGGAGCGCTCTGTGACGTATGCCACCGCGTGAGCCGCGCGGCGTGAGGGAAGGTGGCCCCGTGGTCTGTGCCTTTACCGAGGGCGCAGACCTTATGTACGTCCGGAAGCCGAGCGCGACCCGCTCGGGCGCACCAGAGAGTGGATCCACCGTGAGCAAGGACGCCGTGAACACGGCAGCCGCCGCATCCCCCACTGACGCGGCCCAGGTGCCCGCGGACGCGGGCGACGCCGGCTACAGCAAGGACCTCAAGGCCCGCCACGTCAACATGATCGCCATCGGCGGCGCGATCGGCACCGGCCTCTTCCTGGGCGCCGGAGGCCGCCTCCACAACGCGGGCCCGGCCCTGGCGATCGCCTACCTGGTCTGCGGCGTCTTCGCCTTCTTCGTGGTCCGGGCCCTCGGCGAGCTCGTGCTCTACCGCCCCTCCTCGGGCTCCTTCGTGTCGTACGCGCGCGAGTTCCTCGGCGAGAAGGGCGCCTACGTCGCCGGCTGGATGTACTTCCTGAACTGGTCGACCACCGGCATCGCCGACATCACCGCGATCGCCCTCTACACGCACTACTGGAGCATGTTCACCGACATCCCGCAGTGGGTGCTCGCGCTGGCCGCGCTGGCGGTGGTGCTGGCCGTGAACCTGATCTCGGTGAAGATCTTCGGCGAGATGGAGTTCTGGTTCGCCATCATCAAGGTCGCCACGCTCGTCGGCTTCATGCTCATCGGCATCTTCCTGCTCGCCACGCAGCAGGAGGTCGGCGGCCAGACGCCCGGCGTGAGCGTGATCACGGACAACGGCGGCGTCTTCCCGCACGGCATGATGCCCGTCGTCCTCGTCATGCAGGGCGTGATCTTCGCGTACGCGGCGCTGGAGCTGGTCGGTGTCGCGGCGGGCGAGACCGCCGAGCCGGAGAAGGTCGTGCCGCGCGCGGTGAACTCGATCATGTGGCGGGTCGGCCTGTTCTACGTGGGCTCGGTCGTCCTGCTGGCGCTCCTGCTCCCCGGTTCGGTCTACTCGGCCGACGAGAGCCCCTTCGTCACCGTCCTGTCGAAGATCGGCGTCCCGGCGGCGGGCGACGTGATGAACCTCGTGGTCCTGACGGCCGCCATGTCGTCACTGAACTCGGGCCTGTACTCCACGGGCCGGATCCTCCGCTCCATGGCGATGGCGGGCTCGGCCCCGAAGTTCACCGCCCGCATGAACCGCAGCCAGGTCCCCTACGGCGGCATCCTGCTGACCTGCGCCGTGTGCGTGCTCGGCGTCGGCCTGAACTTCCTGGTGCCGGCCCAGGCCTTCGAGATCGTGCTGAACGTGGCCTCGCTCGGCATCATCAGCACCTGGGTGATCATCATGATCTGCCACCTGGTGTTCGTCCGCCGCGCCAAGGCGGGCCTGATCGCCCGGCCCTCCTTCCGGCTGCCCGGCAGCCCGGTCACGGAGATCGCCACGATCGCCTTCCTGCTGGCCTGCCTCGGCATGATGTGGAACGACCCCGAGGTCGGCCGCAAGACGCTCCTGCTCATTCCGCTGATCGCGATCATGCTGGTGGCGGGCTGGTACGGCGTGCGCCGCCGTGTCTCCCGGACGGCGGACCAGGAACTGTCCCGGCTGACGAAGTAGCGGTCCGGGGCCACGGCCGGTGGCCCCACCGCAGGCTCACTCCCCGCCGTCGAAGGCCCGGACCAGGCAGTCGACGAGGCGCCGCGTGAGCGTCCCGTCAGGATCCAGGCGCGGGTTGAAGATCGCCACGTCGAGGCCGACGGCCCCGCCGCCGGACAGCGCCGCGCGCAGCACGGTCTCCAGCTCCTGCCAGGTCAGCCCGTCGGGCTGCCGGTAGTCCACGGCGGGCATCACGGCGTCGTCCAGGACGTCGACGTCGAGGTGCACCCAGTACCCGGCGCCCGCGCCGCCCCCGGTGAGCAGCCCGACCGCGCGCCGGGCCGCCTCGGCCGCGCCCAGGGCCCGGACGGTGTCCAGCTCCATCGCGTGCAGCGCGTCCGGCAGCGGCTGCATGCCGTACGCCGCGGACTCCTCCGCGTCCCGGAACCCCAGGGCGACGACGTCCTCGTCCCGCACCAACGGGCCCCGGCCCTCCAGATCGGCCAGCACGCGCGGGCCGCGCCCGGTGGCGAGGGCGAGTTCCATGGAGGCCACCTCGCCGGCCGGCTCCGCCGAGGGCTGGTAGAAGTCGGTGTGCCCGTCGAGGAACAGCAGACCGTGCCGGCCCCGGCGGCGCAGCGCGAGCAGGTTGCCGAGCAGCACGCTGCAGTCGCCGCCGAGCACGAGCGGGAACCGGCCGGTGTCGAGGACACCGCCCACGGTGTCGGCCAGTGCGGCGGAGCAGACGGCGATGCCGCCCGGGTTGAGGACCCCGGTGTCCGGGTCGCGCTCCGGGTCGTACGGCGGCGGCTCGACCCGGCCCACCACCTCCGCGTCGAGCGCCTCGGCCAGCCCGGCGCCGAGCAGCGCCGACGCCAGGTGTTCGACACCCGTCGGGCGCAGCCCGAGGACGGACGGTGCCTCGATGATCGCCAGCTTCCGCACGTCCGGCTCCTCGGTCGGCCGCCTGTCCACGCCGCCGGACCCGTACGACCGGTGCGTATGGGCCCACCGTAAGCCGAGGGGCGGCCTTCGGCAGGCCCGGTTACTGCGCGACCGGGTGGGGCGTGCGAGGCGGCACCGCCCTCGACGTCCCGGGGACACCGGTCAGGACGGGCCTCTCAGTGCCCGTGCCCTCCGTGTCCACGCTCCGCGTGCCCGTGCACCCCGTTGGTCGCCGCGATCTTCTTCCACGACTTCGGCTGCGGCACGGCCTTCGCCTCCGTCACCGCGGCGGCCCGGGCCGCCGGCGCCCCCGGCTTCGACGGCTGGAACAGCCACGTGTCGAACAGGGCGGCCAGGGGCTTGCCGGAGACCTCCTCGGCGTACCGCTGGAAGTCGGCGACCGACGCGTTGCCGTGGGCGTACTTCTGGGGCCAGCCCTTGAGGACGGAGAAGAACGCCTCGTCGCCGATCTCGTTCCGCAGCGCCTGCACCGCCAGGGCGCCCCGGTCGTAGACCGCGATGTGGAACTGGTTGTCGGGGCCCGGATCGCCGGGCTTCACCGTCCAGAACGGGTCGTCCGCCGGATGCGAGGCGTACACGTAGTCCGCGAGTTCCTGTGCCGTGCCCTCGCCCTCGTGCTCGGACCACAGCCACTGCGCGTACCGCGCGAACCCCTCGTTGATCCAGATGTCCTTCCAGCGCTTCAGGGACACCTCGTCCCCGTACCACTGGTGCGCCAGCTCGTGGACGACGAGGGACACGTTCGACCCGTTCGCGAACTGCCGCGGGCTGTAGAACGGCCGGGTCTGGGTCTCCAGCGCGTACCCGGTCGTGGTGTTCGGCACGTACCCGCCGAGCGCGTTGTAGGGGTACGGCCCGAAGTACTCCGCCAGCCAGTCCGCGATCTCCCCGGTGCGCTCGATGCTCGCGCGGGCCGCGCCGGCGTGGTCGCCCAGGTCCTTGCTGTAGGCGTTGAGGACCGGGATGCCGCTCTCGGTCCTGCCGGTCGTGATGTCGAACTTCCCGACCGCCAGCGTGGCCAGGTACGTGGTCTGCGGCTTGTTGGAGCGCCAGTTCCACCGGGTCCAGCCGAGGCGCGAACTCGTCGACTGCAGCGTGCCGTTGGAGATGGCCTGGGTGCCGTCCGGGACCAGCACGGACACGTCGTAGGTGGCCTTGTCGAGCGGGTGGTCGTTGCTGGGGAACCACCACGCCGCGGCCTCCGGCTCGTTCGCCGCGACGCCGCCGTCCGGGGTGCGGTGCCAGCTGGTGAAGCCGTAGGCCTGCTTCGACGACGGCACCCCGCGGTACCGCACGACGACCGTGACCGGCGTGCCCTTGGCCAGCGGCGTCTTCGGCGTGACCTCCAGCTCGTGCTCGCCCGAGGTGGTGAACGACGCCGCGGCCCCGTTGACGCGCACCTCGCTGACGTCCAGCAGGAAGTCCAGGTTGAAGCTGGACAGGTCCTGCGTGGTGCGGGCCACCAGGGTCGCCGTGCCCTCCAGCTCGTCCGTCGCCGGCTGGTACTTCAGCCTCAGGTCGTAGTGGGAGACGTCGTATCCGCCGTTGCCGTAGGCCGGGTAGTAGGGGTCGCCGATACCCGGCGCGCCAGGGGAGTGGGGAGCGGCCGATGCCGGGATCGCCAGCAGGAGAACGGCCGCTGCCAGGGCTCCCGGCGCGATGATGCTGCGGTGCACGCAAGGCTCCAAGTCGTAGGTCCCGAAGTCTGTCCGGAGCCTATTCACTCCCTGTGTCCCTGGTCATGTCCATGGCCTCTGCTGTCACACGATCGCCATTCGGCCGACATGAGACTCCCGGCCCATCAGCCGATTCCGGACACGCCGGTCCGTCAGCTGCCCTCTTCTGAACAGGAGTTCACCGATGTAGCGTCCGGCGCATGCCGAAACGCACGCGCTTCACGACCTGGAGACCGCTCGTGACGGCGGCCACGGCCGCCCTGATGGCCACACTGCTCACCCCGGCGGCCGCACAGGCCGCACCCCGCGGGAGCGAACCCGTCTACTCGTACGAGAACGCCATCCGCGAGGCCGTCTGGGTGGACACCGGACTCGACGGTGACGGTGACGGAAGGGCCGACCGGGTCGCCGTCGACATCGTCCGCCCCCGCGAACCCGCCCGCCAGGGCCGGAAGATCCCCGTCATCATGGACGCCAGCCCGTACTACTCCTGCTGCGGGCGCGGCAACGAGAGCCAGAAGAAGACGTACGACGCGAACGGCGACGTCGTCCAGATGCCGCTGTTCTACGACAACTACTTCGTACCGCGCGGCTACGCCTTCGTCGGCGTCGACCTGGCCGGAACCAATCGCTCGGACGGCTGCGTCGACGTCGGCGGCCGCTCCGACGTCCAGTCCGCGAAGGCCGTCGTCGACTGGCTGAACGGCCGCGCCAAGGCCTACACCACCCGCACCGGCACGACCCGCGCCCAGGCCGGCTGGACCAACGGCCGCACCGGCATGATCGGCAAGAGCTGGGACGGCACCATCGCCAACGGCGTCGCCGCCACCGGCGTCGAGGGCCTGGAGACCATCGTCCCGATCAGCGCCATCTCCTCCTGGTACGACTACTACTTCCAGCAGGGCGCCCCGCTCTACGACTCCGGCCCCGACTGGCTCTCGAACTACGTCAACAGCCCCGACGCCCGCGCCAAGTGCGGGGCCGTGCAGCGCAAGCTCGTCGACGGCGCCCCGCGCAGCGGCGACTGGACCCCGCTGTGGACCGAGCGCGACTACGTGAAGGCCGCGCGCAAGGTCAGGGCCAGCGTCTTCCTCGTCCACGGCACGCAGGACCTCAACGTCCGCATGAAGCACGTCGGCCAGTGGTGGGACGCCCTCGCGAAGAACGGCGTCGAGCGCAAGATCTGGCTCTCCCAGACCGGCCACGTCGACCCCTTCGACTTCCGGCGCGCGGAATGGGTCGACACCCTGCACCGCTGGTTCGACCACGAACTCATGGGCTACGACAACGGCATCGACCGCGAGCCCATGGCCGACATCGAACGCCGGCCCGACCAGTGGGACACCTCCAGGACCTGGCCGCCGAGCGGCACCCGCGCCGCCACCCTGCGCCCCGACCGGGGCACCCAGGCCGGCGTCGGCACCCTCGGCCTGCACCGCGGCCACGGCACCGAGACCTTCACCGACGACCCCGCGCTGAGCGAGAGCGACTGGGCCGCGAGCATCGACAAGCCGACAGCGGAGAAGGCCGGGTTCGTCACCGGGCCGCTCACCCGCGAGCTCCGCCTGTCCGGTTCCTCCGAGGTCACCGTCACCGCCACGCCCTCCACCCCGACGGCCCACCTCTCCGCCGTCCTCGTGGACGTCGGACCCGCGACCATCCGCGACTACGCCGACGCCGGCGAAGGCATCACCACCCTCCCCGACCGCACCTGCTGGGGTCCGAGCACCGCCGGCGACAGCTCCTGCTTCAAGGAGACGAAGGCGAAGACCGCCGACGTCGACTACACGGTCGTCAGCCGCGGCTGGGCCGACCTCGGCAACCACGCCTCGGACCTCGAGGGCGCCCCGCTCACCCCGGGCAAGCGGTACACGATCACCCTCGACCTGGCGGCCACCGACCACGTCGTGCCCAAGGGCCACCGCCTGGCGCTGATCGTCGCGGGCACCGACAAGGACCTCATCGACCCGCCCGCCGACCGTCCGAAGCTCACGCTCGACCTCGCCCGCACCTCGGCCCGCGTGCCGTTCGTCGGCGGCGCCACCGCCTTCGCCCGCGCCACCTCGGGCGCCCCGTTCGCCACGCCCGACGCCGGCGTCCTGGACGGCGTACGGGAACCGCGCACCACCCACCGCGTCCCGGAGGGAACCCAGTGACCCGCGTCCGCGCCCTGACCCTGGCCGCCGCGGCACTCGCCGCCACCCTGGTCGCCGCCCCGGCCGAGGCGACGACCACGGACTCACCGCCGCGCACCGGCTTCGAGCAGACCGACGGCACCCGCTGGACCACCCAGCCCGAGGAGCAGGACTTCCTCAGGGCCGTCGACCGGTCGAGCAGCCGTGTCTCCATGTCCCGCTTCGGCACGACGAAGCAGGGCCGCCCCCTCCAGCTCGTCCGGATCGGCACCCGGCCGAGCCCCAGCACGGTGCTGCTGGTGTGCAGCCAGCACGGCGACGAGCCCTCCGGCCGTGAGGCCTGCCTGATCACGATCCGCGACCTCGCGTACGCCCGGGACAGCCTCACCCGCCGCTTCCTGGACCGCACGACGGTCCTGGTCGTGCCCACCGCCAACCCCGACGGCCGGGCCGCCGACACCCGCGGCAACAGCGACGGCGTCGACATCAACCGCGACCACCTCGCCCTCCAGACCGCGGAGGGTCGCGCGCTCGCCGCCGTCATCCGCGACCACCGCCCCGACATCGTCTACGACCTGCACGAGTACGGGGCCACACCGCCGTACTACGACAAGGCCCTGTTCGACCTGTGGCCGCGCAACCTCAACACCCACGACGCGGTGCACGAGGAGGCGCGGACGCTGTCCGGGGCGTACGTCCGGCCGGCCGCACAACGGGCCGGCCACTCGACCGGCACCTACGGCATCTGGACCGACCCGGTCACCGGCGAGCCGGTCAAGCAGGTCGCCGGGGACGGACAGGAGCGCATCCTGCGCAACATGTCCGGGGTGAAACACTCCGTCGGCCTGCTCATCGAGAGCCGCGTCGACCCGCTCACCGACGCCGAGAAGGCCGACGAGGCGCTCAACAACCGGCGCCGGGTCGGCTCCCAACTGGCCGCGCTCAAGGGCCTGTTCGCCTACGCCGACGAACGCCGTGGCCGGATCGAGGAGGCGACCGGCCGGGCCCGGCTGGCGGGATACTCCGCCACCGGCCCCGTCTACGTAGGCGGCGCCGACAACGACCCGCCCGAATCGGGCGAAATCATCCCGAACCCACCTTGCGGCTACGGTCTCACGGCCGCCCAGTACGCCGAGGTGGGCGACGAACTCGCCCTGCACGGCGTGCGCGTGCGCAAGGACGGCGAGGGCGTGCTCGTCCCGCTGCGTCAGCCCCTGCGGGCGCTCGTCCCCCTGCTGCTCGACGACCGGGCCGAGTACCACCTGACAGGAGGTTCACACGAAACCGCGTGCTGAGGGGGGTGAAAATCCGCCATACGTGGTAGCAGCGTTACGGAAGAACCGTTCTTCCCCGCTGTCCCGATGAAAGGTGCCGCCTGTGACGCAAGAACGACCAAGCGACAAGGACTCCCACGAAGGAGCCGCGCTGCCGGGGTCGGAAGCGGGCCTGCCCGGCCAGAGCCGGCCGCAGACCGACCGCATCGTCTTCGGCGTCACAGCGGTGCTCACCCTCGCCTTCGTGGTCTGGGGCGCCGCGGCGACCGACTCGCTCGAAGACGTCTCCACCAGCATGCTCAGCGGTCTGATGCACAACGGCGGCTGGGCGTTCATGCTCGCCGCCTCCGGTTTCGTCGTCTTCGCCCTCTGGCTCGCGATCAGCCGCTATGGCCGGATCCACCTGGGCGCGGAGGGCGAGGAACCGGAGTTCCGCACGGTCTCCTGGGTCGCCATGATGTTCAGCGCCGGCATGGGCATCGGCCTGATGTTCTACGGCGTGAGCGAGCCGTTGTCGCACTACGCGACGGCCCCGCCGGGAACCGACCCGGCCGACTCCGGCAACCGCATGGAGACGGCCATGGCGACCACGCTCTTCCACTGGACGCTCCATCCCTGGGCGATCTACGCCGTGGTGGGCCTCGGCATCGCCTACAGCACGTTCCGCAGGCGGCGCCGGCAGACCATCAGCGCCGTGTTCACCCCGCTCATCGGCAAGAAGAACGCGAACGGCGCCGCCGGCCGGGTCATCGACATCCTCGCGATCGTCGCGACCGTGTTCGGCTCCGCGGCCTCGCTGGGGCTCGGCGCGCTGCAGATCGGCTCCGGTGTGCAGGAGCTGAACTGGATGGACAAGGTGAGCACCGGGCTGCTCGTCGCGATCATCGCGGTGCTGACCCTGGCCTTCGTCGCGTCCGCGGTGTCGGGCGTGGAGAAGGGCATCCAGTGGCTGTCCAACACGAACATGGTGCTGGCGCTGATTCTCGCCGTGTTCGTGTTCGTGGCGGGCCCGACCATCATCGTCCTCGACCTGCTGCCCACCTCGGTCTTCGCCTACCTCGGCGACCTGCCCCAGCTGGCCGGGCGCACGGAGGCCAGCGGCGGCGAGGGCGTCGCGGACTGGCTGAGCAGCTGGACCGTCTTCTACTGGGCGTGGTGGATCTCCTGGACGCCGTTCGTCGGCATGTTCATCGCCCGGATCAGCCGGGGCCGGACCATCCGGCAGTTCGTCGGCGGCGTCATCCTGGTGCCGAGCACGGTCAGCCTGATCTGGTTCGCGGTCTTCGGCGGCTCGGCGATGAAGATGCAGGAGCAGGGCAGGCTCGGCAAGGAGGCGACCCCGGAGGGCCAGCTCTTCGGCGTGCTCCAGCAGTTCCCGATCGCCACCGCGACCAGCCTGCTCGTGATGATCCTGGTCGGCATCTTCTTCGTCTCGGGCGCGGACGCGGCCTCGATCGTCATGGGCACGCTGTCGCAGAAGGGCGCGCTCGAACCGGGCCGTCTGGTCGTGGTGTTCTGGGGCGTGGTCACCGGCGCGGTCGCCGCGATCATGCTGATGGTGGGCAGCGGACAGGGCGACGCCCTGACGGGCCTGCAGAACCTCACGATCCTCGCGGCGGCGCCGTTCGTCGTCGTGATGACCTTCATGTGCGTCGCCCTCATGCGCGACCTGCGCCGCGACCCGGTCATCGTGCGCGAGCAGATGGGCTCCGAGGCCGTCGAACTGGCCGTCATCGAGGGCCACAAGAAGTACGACGGCGAGTTCGAGTTCCGCGTGGGCCCGGGCCGAGGCCCGGACGTGGAAGGCGACCCGATCGGCAAGCACTGACCGAACCGGTAAACCCTGACCGAACCGGTGAACACTGACCGAGGGGACGGAGAAGACCGAGAGGACCGAGCGACCCGGGCGTCGTCAGCCGGGTCGCTCGGTCCTGTCGTGCCGGTAGCGGTCGTCCTCGGGGGAGGAGGCCTCAGCCGGTGACCAGCCGGGCCGCCTCCTCCGCGCAGCCCCAGGCCACCGTCACGCCCCCGCCGCCGTGGCCGTAGTTGTGCACCAGCAGCCGCCCGTCCGGCAGGGCGTCGCGTTCCAGGCGGACCGCCGGCCGGGTCGGTCGCAGCCCGACCCGGTGCTCCAGCACCCGCGCCCCGGCCACTTCCGGCCGCAGCGCCGCGCAGCGGCGGACGATCGCCTCGGCCGTCGCGGGGTCGGGCTCCAGGGACCAGGCGTCCTCCTCGGTCGTACCGCCGAGGACGAGCCCGCCCGGCTGCGGAAACATGTACGCGTGCTCCCCGGCCTCGTCGTTGGCGACCAGCCAGGTGTCGACCCCGGGGTTCTCCACCACGACCAACTGCCCGCGCACGGGCCGCACGGACGGATCCGGCACCAGCTCCCGCGCGGCGAGCCCCGTGCAGTTGACCACGACGGGCGCGTCGGCCTCCGCGAGGGAGGTCACCGTACGCGTCTCGACGACCCCGCCCGCCGCGACGAACCGCTCACGCAGCCACGGCAGATGGGCCCGCATGTCGATGAGCGGCAGCCGGGCGTGGATGCCCGTCCCCGGGCCCTCCTCGGCCGAGGCCGCCCGCAGCCCCCGCACCCGACCCGCCAGCCACCCGTCGACCTCGTCGAGCCGGGTGTCACCCATTACCCCTTCGACCATGCGTACGCCGGCCGGCTCGGCCCCCGCCGCCAGCTCCTCGTACACCTCCAGCGACCGCAGCGCCCAGCTACGCGCCAGCTCGGCCGGTTCGATCCGGTACGGCCACCACAGCGCACCGGCAACGGCGGAGGTGGTCGCCTCGACGGCGTCCCGCGTCCAGACCCGTACCCGGCGCCCGCCCTCGGCGAGAACCACGGCGGTCGTCAGACCCACGACCCCGCCACCGACCACCACGATCTCGTCACTCAGCTCGCTTGCCATGGCCCGGACCGTAGCGGAATGTGTCATGCCGTGCTCACATCACGTGCGGTGTGGGGATACTCACAGCATGTGTGCCGAGTACACGACCTTCGGCCTGGCACCCGCGATGCGGGCCGGCGGAGTCCTCACCGACGGCGGCTACCAGGTCCACCGGGACTTCGTGGACTTCATCGTCGACGGACGCCCGCTGCTGTTCCGGCTCTCCGACCTCGACGCGGTCTCCCCGCTCGCCGCCGACGTACCGCCCGCCATCTTCACGGCGCAGGTCCGCAGCCTGCTCCTGGAGAGCCCGGCGCCCCTGCCCGGCGGCCGGTACGTCGTCTACGGCTGCCCCGAGTGCGAGGACCTGGCCTGCGGGGCCGTCACCGCGGTCATCCTGCGGGACGGCGAGGACTTCATCTGGCGGGACTTCGCCTGGCAGACCGACGACCACGCCGACCTGGAGCTCAACGGCTACCACGGCATCGGCCCGTTCCGCTTCCGCGGCGCCGAGTACCGGGCGGCCCTGAGCGCCCTGCTGAACGGCTCCGCCCCCGACACCCGCCCCCGCGTCCTGCTGATCGGCGCCCGCGTCGCCGTCCTGGCCAAGCTCGCCGCGGCGTTACGCACCATCGGCGTCGGCGCCGACATCGCCCACGACGCCGACGGCGTGCCGCCCGACGAACTGCGCGGCTACGGCGCCGTCGCCTTCGGCCGGGGGATCGCCGAGCAGGAACGTGCCGCCGTCCGCCGCGCCTTCGAACGCGCCCGGGTCCCGGTCGCCTACGTCGACGGCCTCGCCCCGATCGTGCCGCTCCTCGTCGCCCAGATCGAACACGCCCTGGACCGCAGCCCGGCCGGACAGCGTCGCCTCACCGCCCTGACCGCCGCCGGCGGCGGTGCCGACGTCGAGGTCACCTCCGCCTGCCGCGTCACCGTCACCGCGTACCGCCTCGACCGGCTCTCCCGCACCCACACCCACGACCTCTTCGACGGCGTCCTGGAACCCGGCCGCCACCGCATCGCGCTGGACGCCAAGGCGGTCAAGGGGCAGTCCTACCTCGTGGCCCGCACCTCCGGAACCGTCCTGGTGACCGCCGTGACCCAGTGAGCGGCCCACTAGGATCGGCGCTCTGATGACTGCCACCCTCGTCGCCAAGAACCTCGCCGCCGGCCACGGCGACCGCTCCCTGTTCACCGGGCTCGACCTCGTCGTCGCGCCCGGTGACGTGATCGGCCTGGTCGGAGCCAACGGCGCGGGCAAGTCCACCCTGCTGCGGATGCTGGCCGGACTCACCGCGCCCGAGCAGGGCGAGCTGCGCCTGTCCCCGCCGGCCGCCACCGTCGGCCACCTCCCGCAGGAGCCGGACCGCCGGCCCGGAGAGACCGTACGGGCGTTCCTCGCCCGCCGCACCGGCGTCGCAGAGGCGCAGCGGACCATGGACGAGGCCACGCAGGCCCTGGTCGACGGCGCCCCCGGTGCCGACGACGCCTACGCCACCAGCCTGGAGCGCTGGCTCGGCCTCGGCGGCGCCGACCTCGACGAACGGGCCGAGGAGGTCGCCGACTCCCTCGGCCTCGCGGTCGGCCTGGACCAGCCGATGACGTCCCTGTCCGGCGGCCAGGCCGCCCGCGCCGGCCTCGCCTCCCTGCTGCTGTCCCGCTACGACGTCTTCCTCCTCGACGAGCCGACCAACGACCTCGACCTGGACGGCCTGGAACGCCTCGAACGCTTCGTGAGCGGCCTGCGCGCCGGCACGGTCGTCGTCAGCCACGACCGCGAGTTCCTCACCCGCACCGTCACCAAGGTCCTCGAACTCGACCTCGCCCAGCGGCAGATCAACCTCTACGGCGGCGGCTACGAGGCCTATCTGGAGGAGCGGGACGTCGCCCGCCGGCACGCCCGCGACGAGTACGAGGAGTACGCCGACAGGAGGGCCGCCCTCCAGGACCGGGCGCAGATGCAGCGCTCCTGGATGGACAAGGGCGTGAAGAACGCGCGCCGCAAGGCGGGCAACGACAACGACAAGATCGGCCGCAAGTTCCGCAGCGAGGCGAGCGAGAAGCAGGCCGCGAAGGCCCGCCAGACCCAGCGCATGATCGAACGCCTGGAGGTCGTCGAGGAGCCCCGCAAGGAGTGGGAGCTGCGCATGGAGATCGCGTCGGCCCCGCGCTCCGGCGCCGTCGTCGCGACCCTGCGCGACGCCGAGGTGCGCCGCGGCGACTTCGTCCTCGGTCCGGTCTCCCTTCAGATCGACTGGGCGGACCGGGTGGCGGTGACCGGCGCGAACGGCGCCGGCAAGTCCACGCTGCTCGCCGCCCTGCTGGGCCGCGTCCCGCTGGACGCCGGGCACGCCGCGCTCGGCTCGGGCGTCCTGCTCGGCGAGGTCGACCAGGCACGCAAGCTGTTCCACGGCGAGGAGTCCCTGCTCGACGCGTTCCGCGCGGCCGTCCCGGACACCGAACCGCTCGAGATCCGCACCCTCCTGGCCAAGTTCGGCCTCAAGACCGACCACGTGCTGCGCCCCGCGGCGACCCTCTCCCCGGGCGAGCGCACCCGAGCGGCCCTGGCGCTGCTCCAGGGCCGGGGCGTCAACCTCCTGGTCCTCGACGAGCCCACCAACCACCTCGACCTGCCCGCCATCGAACAGCTGGAGTCGGCACTCGACGCCTACGAGGGCACCCTCCTGCTGGTCACCCACGACCGCCGCATGCTGGACGCCGTACACGTGACACGCCGCCTGGAGGTGACGGACGGCAAGGTGACCGAGCGCTAGCGGGGAGCCGCCGCCAGGCGCGTGGCCAGCGCGGGATAGTCCACGACGAAGCCCTCCTCGTCGAACTCCAGGTCGCTGCGGAAGTCACCGGAGGCGTACCGGACCCGCCCGGGACGCAGATGCGTGTACGTCTGCCGCGACGGCCTCACCGTCAGGTCCGGCACGGACACCCAGGCCATCACGAACTCCAGCTCGCCCGGCCCGCGATGGAGCCCGTGCCGCAGCACCGGCATGGTGTTGGTCAGCGGACACAGCCCGAGATCGCAGTCCAGGGCTCCGTCGACGTCCGGGAGCCGCTCGCCGTCCGCGGCCCATGCGCCCCCGCCGTCGTGCGTCAGATCGAGCGTGCGGCTGCCCCCGGCGGACTCGACCGTCACCCGCAGCCGGCGCGTGACGAACGGGTCGGCCGTGTCGAGGTCGTACGTGACCCAGTAGGGCTCCGGCTCGGTCCCGACGGCCCGCCCACGCGCCCGCAGCACACCGCCCCGGAGCTGGACCCAGGCGGTCTCGAACCCCCGGCTCGCGGAAACTTCCCAGGTGAGGACGCGTGCAGCAGACATAACGCCCAGTTTAGATCCGCCCGGTAAGGGGCGCGGGGAGCTGCGCGACCGGCCACGACGGCCCCGCAGCTCCCCACTGCCGCCGGCGCAGCCGTCAGCGACGACCGTTCTTCGGATCGACCAGACCGGCCCGGCGCAGGGCATCGG
>JJOH01000097.1 GCA_000696115.1 Streptomyces olindensis | reverse complement strand
ACCGCCGGAGCTTTACACCATCAAGGATGCCCAAGATGGTCATATCCGGTATTAGACCCCGTTTCCAGGGCTTGTCCCAGAGTGCAGGGCAGATTGCCCACGTGTTACTCACCCGTTCGCCACTAATCCCCACCGAAGTGGTTCATCGTTCGACTTGCATGTGTTAAGCACGCCGCCAGCGTTCGTCCTGAGCCAGGATCAAACTCTCCGTGAATGTGTACCGGTAATCCGGTGCAACACCACGAGAGCGGAACAGTCAGGCGGAATAAGCCCGACCGTTCACAGCGTCCTCGCTGTGTTTTTTCAAAGGAACCTCGACCATCGGTTGTCCGATGGACGGGGTATCAACATATCTGGCGTTGACTTTTGGCACGCTGTTGAGTTCTCAAGGAACGGTCGCTTCCTTTGTACTCACCCTCTCGGGCTTTCCTCCGGGCGCTTCCCTTCGGTGTTCCAAACTCTATCAGTGTTTTTCCGACTCCCTGACCACCGTCCTGCAGGCATGCAGAAGGCGACCCCGAGATAGGATCTGACAAGTTGGGTGCTGCCGGGCGAGGACGCGAGGTTGCGTTACTCAGCCCCAAGCAGGAGTACGACTGTACACGCGGCCGTGGAGCCGGTGCAAATCCATTTGGGGTATGGTCTAGACCACTCTGGAGTGCCCACGCGGAACCGGCACTTCAGGTGACATACGCTGCTGAGCAGTGTGCCGCCGGGTACCGACACGGACGGCCCCTATCGATCTCCACCCCTGGGAGGCTTCCCATGACCACCGTGACGTCCCCACTCGCAGGACGCGCCATCGGACTGGCGGCCGTGCCGGATCCGGTCTTCTCCGGGGCCATGGTCGGCCCGGGCACAGCGATCGACCCCGTACGCGAGCCTTCCGAAGCCGTCTCCCCCGTGGACGGCGTCATCGTCTCCCTGCACCCGCACGCGTTCGTCGTCGTCGACGAGAGCGGACACGGCGTGCTCACCCACCTCGGTATCGACACCGTGCAGCTCAACGGCGAGGGTTTCGAGCTGCTCGTGAACAAGGGCGACACCGTCCGGCGCGGCCAGAGCGTCGTGCGCTGGAACCCGGCGGCCGTCGAGGCAGCCGGCAAGTCCGCGATCTGCCCGGTCGTAGCGCTGGAAGCCACGGCCGAGGCTCTCTCCGATCTTCGCGACAACGGCGATGTGAAGGCCGGCGACAGTCTCTTCCTCTGGAAGTGACGTCTGTGCCGTCGTATGACGGCGAGTACGACAACCTACGCGGCGGTGGGACCCGCCGCACTATCGGAGACGGGTGAGATGGAGACAACGTTGCGAGGCGTCGGCGTGAGCCACGGTGTGGCGATCGGCGAGGTTCGGCATATGGGAACGGCGGTGCTCGAGCCGCCCGCGAAGCAGATCCCGGCGGAGGAAGCGGAGCGTGAACAGGGGCGCGCCCGCAAGGCCGTGGAGGCTGTGGCGGCCGACCTGATGGCGCGCGGGAACCTGGCGGGAGGCGAAGCCCAGGCGGTGCTCGAGGCTCAGGCCATGATGGCCCAGGACCCCGAGCTGATGGCCGACGTGGAGCGGCGGATCGCCGTCGGCAGCACGGCCGAGCGCGGGGTGTACGACGCGTTCGCCTCGTACCGGGAGCTGCTGGCCGGCGCCGGTGAGTACCTCGCCGGTCGCGTGGCCGACCTCGACGACGTGCGGAATCGTATCGTCGCCCGTCTGCTGGGGGTGCCGATGCCGGGTGTCCCCGACAGCGACGAGCCCTACGTCCTTGTCGCCCGCGATCTCGCGCCTGCCGACACCGCGCTGCTCGACCCCACTCTCGTGTTGGGTTTCGTCACCGAGGAGGGCGGTCCGACCAGCCACAGCGCGATTCTGGCGCGTGCGCTTGGGGTGCCGGCCGTCGTCGCGCTGCCGGGCGCCGGTGAGCTCGCCGAAGGCACGATGATCGCCGTCGACGGCAGCACGGGCGAGATCTTCGTGGACCCGAGCGATGAGAAGAAGGCTCAGCTCGAAGCCGCGGCCGCCGAGCGGAAGGCTGCGCTGGCCGCCTCGACCGGGCCCGGTGCCACCGCGGATGGTCACAAGGTGCCGCTCCTGGCGAACATCGGTGGGCCGGCCGATGTGGATGCCGCCGTCGAGGCCGGTGCAGAAGGCGTCGGCCTCTTCCGTACCGAGTTCCTCTTCCTGGACGACAGCAAGCAGGCGCCGTCCGAGGAGAAGCAGATCGCGGCGTACCGGCAGGTGCTCGAGGCGTTCCCCGAGGGGCGTGTCGTGGTGCGGGTGCTGGACGCGGGTGCGGACAAGCCGCTCGACTTCCTCACGCCGGCCGACGAGCCGAACCCGGCGCTGGGCGTGCGCGGCCTGCGGACGCTGCTCGATCACCCGGAGGTGCTGCGCACGCAGCTGACGGCGCTCGCGAAGGCCGCGGAGGGGCTGCCGGTCTATCTCGAGGTCATGGCCCCGATGGTGGCGGACCGTACGGATGCCCGGGCCTTCGCGGACGCGTGCCGTGAGGCGGGTCTGCGAGCGAAGTTCGGCGCGATGGTCGAGATCCCGTCGGCCGCCCTGCGGGCACGCTCGATCCTGCAGGAGGTCGAGTTCCTGTCGCTGGGGACGAACGACCTGGCGCAGTACACCTTCGCCGCCGACCGTCAGGTGGGTGCGGTCTCCCGTCTTCAGGATCCGTGGCAGCCCGCGCTGCTCGACCTGGTGGCGCTGTCCGCCGAGGCGGCGAAGGCCGAGGGCAAGAGCTGTGGCGTGTGCGGTGAGGCCGCGTCCGACCCGCTGCTCGCGTGTGTGCTGGCTGGTCTGGGTGTCACCTCTCTCTCCATGGGCGCGGCGTCGATCCCTTACGTCCGTGCGACGCTGGCGAAGTACACGTTGGCGCAGTGTGAGCGGGCCGCCGCCGCTGCGCGGGCGTCGGACAGTGCCGAGGACGCGCGGAGCGCGGCGCAGGCGGTGTTGTCCGGCGAGTAGGCCGGATGTGGCCGGCTGATCGGCTGCCCGGGAGGGGCGCTCCACTGAGGTGGGGCGCCCCTCCGGCGTTTCAGTGGTTGTGTCCCTGCGTGGGTTTCTCGTCTTCGAGGTCGGGAGGTGCGCAGTAGTCGACGTTGGATTCCGGCGAGATGAGGTCCCCGGAGTCGACGTCGGTGCAGTAGGCGTCGAAGACCTCTCCGGCGGTGAGGGGCTCGAGTCCGTATGCGCGCAGGCGCCAGCCGTAGACGCGGTCGGGGGTGCCTGGGGCGCTGGCGCGGATGACGAGGCCTCCGGGGCTTTCGGTGGCCAGGCCGAGGGCCAGGACCGTGGTGAATTCGAGGGCTTCGGTCTCGTCGAGTTCCAGCTCGCTGCCGGTGTCGGTGGCGTGGAGGGCGGCGACGAGGGTTTCGGGTGGTCCGGTGACGCTGCAGACGAGGTGCCGGTCCCCGGGCGGAGCTGTGTCGAGGATGCGGACGAGCAGGTCCGAGGCTCGGGCGAAGGCGGCCCGTCCGATGTCCTCGCCACAGGAGGTGCAGGCCCCCAGGCGGGCCAGGAGCGTGGTCGCGTACTCCCAGGTGGCCTGCCGGACGGCCTCGTCGACGAGGGACGCGAGGAGGTCGGCCAGTGGCTGGCCCTCATAAGGGAGGGTCGGACCGGTCAGCGCGACATGCGCCGTGAAGCGGGTGCGGGTCGACGGGATGTCGGGGTTCAGGCCTTTTTGCTCGCAGAACTCGGCGTATTCCTCCGGGTCGAAGAGGGCCACCGTGGTGTGGCTGCCTTGCAGAGCTCGCGTCCTGAGGAGGGCCTCCATCTGTTTGAGGTAGGTCGCGTGGTCGTCGAAGGTGAAGCTGCGGTAGCGCCGCATGGCCCGGAAGTCGTGCTCGTCGGTCAGCAGGCCGATGGTGCCTGCGATTTCGCGGCCCAGGACGCGTCGCATGGTCCTGCTGTCGGTGTGCGCCATTGTGTTCCCCCTGTGCACGGTCGATCAATGCTCACTCACAGTAACCGGCAGCACTGACAATGAGGGTGGACAGGGAGATCACGCACTCGACTGATGGCGAAGGAGCAGGTCACAGCCTTGGAGCTGATGGCCCCCGCCATCAACCCACGGTTACGGGGAGTGGTCCGGGCGGCCGGTCAGGCGCGCTTGCGGGCCAGGTCCTCGTAGAAGGTCAGCAGGTCGAGGTCGTCGATGGAGCCCGGGTTGACCGCCTTCTCCAGGGGGGTGCCTTGGAGGAGGCGCTTGACCGGGACCTCGATGCGCTTGCCGGTGAGGGTGTGCGGGACGCCGGGCACTTCGATGATCTCGTCGGGGACGTGGCGCGGTGAGAGCTGCTCGCGGATGGTCTGCTTGATGCGGTTCAGCAGGGGCTCGTCGAGGACGGCTCCCGGGGACAGGTGCACGAAGAGGGGCATCCAGTAGCCGCCGTCGGGCTGTTCGATGCCGATGACGAGGGACTCCCGGATCTCGGGGAGGCGCTCGACGGCTTCGTAGATGTCGGCGGATCCCATGCGCACGCCCTGGCGGTTGAGCGTGGAGTCGGAACGGCCGTGGATGACGACGGATCCGCGGGACGTGACGGTGATCCAGTCCCCGTGCCGCCATACGCCGGGGTAGGTGTCGAAGTAGCTGTCGTGGTAGCGGCTGCCGTCGGGGTCGTTCCAGAAGTGGATGGGCATCGACGGCATGGGGTTGGTGACCACGAGTTCCCCCACCTCGTCGATCAATGGGTTGCCGTTCGGGTCCCAGGACTGGAGGTCGGTGCCCAGGCAGGGGGCCTGGAGTTCGCCGACGTGGACCGGGAGGGTCGGTACGGCGCCGGCGAAGCAGGAGCACACGTCCGTGCCGCCGCTGACGGAGGCGATCCACAGGTCGTCGCGGACCTCGTCGTGGAGCCAGCGGAAGCCGTCGGGCGGCAGGGGCGAACCGGTGGTGGCCACGCACTGGACGGCCGAGAGATCGAAGTCGTGGGACGGGTGCACGCCGGCCTTGCGGCAGGCCATGACGTAGGCGGCCGACGTGCCGTACAGGGTGGCCTTCGTGCGTTCGGCGATCCGCCACTGGGCACCGGTGTCGGGGTAGCCGGGGCTGCCGTCGTAGAGGACGATCGTGGTGCCGGTGAGCAGGCCGGAGACGAGGAAGTTCCACATCATCCAGCCGGTCGAGGTGTACCAGAAGAAGCGGTCCTCGGGCCCCAGGTCGCAGTGCAGGCCGATCTGCTTGAGGTGCTCGACCAGGATGCCGCCCTGGGACTGGACGATGGCCTTGGGGAGGCCCGTCGTGCCGGAGGAGTAGAGCACCCACAGGGGGTGGTCGAAGGGCACCTGCTCGAAGACGGGGGCGGTGTCGGCGGAGGTGAGGGCAGCCCAGTCCAGGGCGCCTTCGGGCGCGTCGGTGCCGAGGAGCGGGATGTGGACGACGGCGCGCAGGGTGGGCAGTTCGCGCCGCAGTTCGGTGACGATCTCGCGACGGTCGTGTTCCTTGCCGCCGTAGCGGTAGCCGTCGACGGTGAACAGCACGACGGGTTCGACCTGCTGGAAGCGGTCGAGGACGCTGCGGGCACCGAAGTCGGGCGCGCAGGAGGTCCAGACTCCCCCCACGGCTGCGGTGGCGAGGAGGGCGACCACGGCCTGCGGGATGTTGGGGAGGTAGCCGCTGACGCGGTCTCCGGGGCGTACGCCGAGGGCGCGCAGCTCGGCGGCCAGGGAGCCGACCTGGCGGCGCAGCTCGGTCCAGGTGACGGGGCGTGGTTCGTGAGTCTCGTCGACGTGCAGGAGAGCGGGTTCGTCCGCGCGGGTGTCGGCGGCGCGCAGGGCGTGTTCGGCGTAGTTGAGGGTTGCCCCGGGGAACCAGGCGGCGCCGGGCATGGAGCGGTCGCCGAGCACGCGCGCGTAGGGGGTCGAGAAGCGGACGTCGAACCACTCGGTGACGGCTGTCCAGAAGGTTTCCAGCTCATCTACGGACCAGCGCTGCAGGGCCGCGTAGCCGCCCTCGGCGGGGGCGCCGTGGTGCTCGGCGGCCCAGGCCTGGAACCTGGTGATGCGTGCTCGCGCGATGCGCTCGGGGTCGGGCTGCCAGAGCGGCTGAGGACTATCGGTCGACATGGTCGGCTCCCGGACTGTGCGCGTCGTGTGCGTCCTCCGCGCACGGGCTGGGGTGTGCGCGTGACGCGGCTGGCACGGACAATGCCATGTGATCGACTTCGGCACCAGGGTGCGCCCCACATAGTCCGTGTCGTGAAGATGTGGTCCTTACACGGGTGAACGGCAGTTGAACGAGACGCTCTCGTGGGCCGGTCAGTGGCAGGGTGAGCAGCATGAACGGTCGTGACCTGGTGCGTTCGGTGAAAGCGGTGGGTTCGGTGGGGGCGGCGCAGGGTGTGCGTACCGTACGAGCAGCGTGGCGCAGGCGGCGGGCCGACGCCACTGGGCTGCCGTCGCGAGGGGCGGAGCGGGCGCGGGTGCCTGGGCCCGTGCAGGAGGTGGAGCCGGGGCCGGGGGGCGGTGTCGTCCGGTTCGGCCGGTCGGAGCTGCGGGTTCTCGTCGCGGTGAACGGGGCCGTCTTCTGGGGCTGGGACGGGGCGGAGCCCGAGCCGTCGTACGCGCTGGCCGGCCGCTGTCCGGAGCCGGACCCCCGGGCGGTGCTGGAGCCGGACAAGGACGGCGGCTGGCGGGTGGTGGCCGAGCGGGCGACGGTGGTCGTCTCGCGGCACGGCGCAGTGGAGGTGCGCACTCCTGGTGGCGTGACCCTGCGCCGTGATCAACCGCCGCGGTGGTGGGAACCGGTCGGTGGCGGCCCGGCGCGATGGGCACAGCGGTCGGAGGTGGCTGCCGACGCCCGGTTCTTCGGGCTCGGGGGGCGTGCTTCGGGTCCTCGGCTGCCGGACGGGACGTACCGGCTGTGGAACACCGATCCCGGGCACGCCTTCGCGCCCGGAGACGACCCGCTGTACATCACGATGCCGGTGCAGCTGGTGGTGGCCGACGGAGGCACCCACCTGGTGTTCCACGACAGCTCGTGGGACGGCACGGTGACCTTGCGCGAGGGCGAGGAGGGGGCGGGTTCCGGGCACGATCGCGCCGGGACGAGCGAGCTGCGGATGGACGGCGGTCCGCTGCGCTGCTGGGTGATGGTGGGCAGCCCCGCGCGCGTGCTGCTCACGTGGGCCTCGCTCACCGGGGCGCCCGCGCTGCCGCCCGCGTGGGCGCTCGGCCATCACCACGCGCGCTGGGGGTTCGGCAGCGAGCAGGAGGTGCGGCGGATCGTCGCGGGGTATCTGGAGCATGGTCTTCCGCTCGACGCCGTGCACCTGGACATCGATCACTTCGACGCACATCAGGCCTTCACCGTCGACCCGGACCGCTTTCCGAAGCTGCCGGTTCTGGCCGAGGAGCTGCGGCGGGACGGCATCCGGCTGGTGTCGATCGTCGACCCGGCCGTGAAGGCCCTGCCCGGCAACGCGGTGTACGACGACGGCGTGGCGGAGGACGCGTTCGTGCGGGACGCGTCGGGGCAGGTCGTGCAAGGTGTGGCGTGGCCCGGGGAGGCGGTGTTTCCCGACTTCACGCACGCGCGCGTGCGTGAGTGGTGGGGCCGTCTCTACGAAGAGCGGCTGGCGCAGGGGTTCTCGGGTTTCTGGCACGACATGAACGAGCCCACCTCGTTCAACGCCTTCGGAGAGACGACGCTGCCGCGTTCGGCGCGGCACTCCCTGGAGGGGCGGGGCGGGGACCATCGTGAGGCGCACAACGTGTACGCGCTGTGCATGGCCAGGGCAGGCTTCGAAGGGCTGCGGAACCTGTCACCCCAGGAGCGGCCGTTCCTGTTCTCCCGCTCCGGGTGGGCCGGCATGCAGCGCTACGGCGGGACGTGGTCGGGGGACGTGGCCACCGGGTGGCCGGGACTGCGGGCGTCCCTGTCGCTGGTCCTGGGGCTCGGGCTGTGCGGTGTCCCGTACTCGGGTCCGGACATCGGAGGCTTCGATGGGGATCCTTCACCCGAGCTGTATCTGCGGTGGTTCCAGCTGGGCGCGTATCTGCCGCTGTTCCGGACGCACGCGAGTCTGCGGGCGGGCCGGAGGGAGCCGTGGGAGTTCGGTCCCGAGGTGCTGGAGCACGCGCGCGTGGCGCTCGTCGAGCGACGGCGGCTGCTGCCGTACTTCATGACGCTGGCGCATCTGGCCCGGCGGACCGGGGCGCCCTACGTACGGCCCCTGTGGTGGGCCGCGCCGGAGGAGCGGGCGCTGCGGGACTGCGGGGATGCCTTCCTGCTCGGGGACAGCCTGCTGGTGGCGCCCGTGCTCGATCCGGGCGCGGACCGCCGTGCCGTGCAGTTGCCGCGGGGGCGCTGGTACGACACGGCGACGGAGCAGGCGTACGAGGGGCCGGCGCAGGTGCTCGTCGACGCGCCCCTGTCGCGGATCCCGGTGTTCGCGCGCGCGGGTGCCGTGCTTCCCGTACGCGGGGAGGACGGCGGTCTCGAACTGGAGGTGTGGGCACCCGCCCGGGGCCGGACCGGGGGCGGGCTGGTCGTGCCGGACGGGGGCGAGGGCTGGGACGAGACGGAGATCGAGCGCTACACCGCCCGGTGGATGAGTTCGCGGTTGGTCGTCGAACGGGAGGGTGAGGACGGCGGGGGCACGCCGCCCCACCCGGTGCGCGTCCGCGGGGCCGGCGAGCGCTGAGCTCAGTACCGGCCCCCGAACCAGGCCCGGACGGCCACGGTGTGCAGCGGGAAGGCGAGCTCTTCCGGCCTGCGCAGGAGGTGCCAGCCCTCCGTCTCGTCCGTGGCGGCGGAGGGCGGCAGCCCCTCGACGGGACGTTCCGGGAGGAGGCCGAAGAGCAGCAGGTGTCCGTCGGGCGAGCTCATGGCGTCGACGAGGCGTACGTCGCGGCCGGCCGCGTCGATGCCGGTTTCCTCCTTGAGCTCGCGTACGACGGCCTGCCGCCAGTCCTCCCGGTGGTCGATGTAGCCGCCGGGCAGGGCGGTGCCCCCGCGCGCGGGAGCGACGGTTCGTGTGATGACCACCAGGGCCGTGCCCTTGGTGTCGTACACGGGCTGGAGGGCCACCGCGACCGGGAGCGGGTTGCGGTAGACCACGGCGCCGCATGCCGGGCAGGTGCGGGGCCACCCGGAGACGCCCTCACCGTAGGGCGCGCCGCAGCTCGAACAGTGGGAGTCCGGCGCGGAGTTGGAACTGGAGTGCTGAGTTTCGGACACGCGGCGGACTGTAGCCGATCACGGGCAGGGCGTCTCGGGCAGGCGGCTCAGTGAGCGCTGGTGAGCGACTTCCTGGACACCGGGAAGTCGAAGTACGTGTCCGGGTAGGGCTCGGGCTTGTAGGTGTAGTGCCACCACTCCTCCGGCAGGTTCACGAAGCCGAGGCCCTCCAGGGTGCTCTTGAGCAGTGCCCGGTTGGCGCGCTGTTCGCCCTGGATGCGGGGGTCGAGGGTGTGCGAGAGGGTGTCGAAGCAGTCGAAGCCGGTGCCCATGTCGACCGAGTTGTCGGGGAACCGCTCGTTCTCGGGGGCGAAGCACGGCACGAGGGGTTCTCCGGGGCGGTACGGCCGGGTCGGCTTCGCGGGGAGCCTCACGAGGGTGACGTCGAGGGTGGATCCGCGGCTGTGGCCGGACTTCTCGGCGATGTAGCCGTCGGCGAAGAGCCGGCTCTTGTCGACGTTCGGGTAGAACTCGCCCTTCATCGCCTGGTCGTCGAGATCCCGAGCCCAGCGGACGAAGTGGTCCACCGCACGCTGGGGCCGGTAGCAGTCGTACACCTTCAGCGTGTAGCCCTGACGCAGCAGCTTCCGCTGGGCCTGGTGCAGGGCTTCGGCGGCGGGGCGGGTCAGGACGCACATCGGCTGGAGGTAGCCGTCGATGCGTTCGCCGACGAAGTTGTGCGGGGTGAAGTAGCGCATCTCCTGGATGATCGTCGGGTCCACGCTCCTCAGGGCCACGAAGTCCTTCGGCGCCTGAGGCTCGGTCCGGGACTGGGCGGTTGCGCTCGGGGCGATCGCTGCCAGCAGGCCGGCGAGGGCGGTGATCAGGGCGCGGGCCACGGTGGTGAGTCGTGTCATGCCTCCTGCGTCTACCAGGAGTGGTCCCCGGCGGGGAAGGGACAGGGGCTCCAACCGCCTCTCGCGTCCGGTCCGGTGGCTGCCGAACCCGGGCGGACCGTGGCAGACTCCTGACATACCGTCAGATTCGCCTGTGGGGAGGCGCTGTGTCGCGTACACGAACACCTGTGGTGGCGGGGTGGTTCGCCGGGGACGGGGACGGATTCCGGCTGCTCGGCACGCGTTGTACGGCATGCGCCTCGGTCTTCTTCCCACGTGAGGACCACCATTGCCGCAACCCCGGCTGCGCAAGCGGGAAGTTGAAGGAGGTGCCGCTGTCCCGGCGCGGGCGCGTCTGGTCGTACACGGACAGCCGGTATCGGCCACCGTCACCCTATGTGAGCGATCCGGAACTTCCATGGGAGCCGTGCACGTTGATCGCTGTGGAGCTGGAGGCCGAGCGGATCGTGGTGCTGGGACAGGCGGCACCCGGGGTCACCGCCTCGGATCTCGCGGTGGGCATGGAGGCGGAGGTCGTGCCCGGCGTGCTCCATGAGGACGCGGAGACGACATGGACGACGTGGCACTGGCGACCGACGGGGGTGACGGCGTGACAGGCGAAGTGGCGGTGCTCGGCGCGGGCATGCACCCGTGGGGCAAGTGGGGGCGGAGCTTCGTCGAGTACGGCGTGGCAGCCGCCCGCGCGGCCCTGGCCGACGCCGGGCTGGACTGGCGGGACGTCGGCTCGATCGTCGGCGCCGACACGGTGCGGGGCGGCTACCCGGGATACGTGGCGGGAGCGACGTTCGCGAAAGCACTGGGTTGGCAAGGGGCCCGGGTCGCGAGCGTGTACGCGGCGTGCGCCTCCGGGGCACAGGCCGTCGACACCGCGCGGGCCCAGATCCTCGCCGGGCTCGCCGATGTGGTGCTCGTGGTCGGCGCAGATGCCGCTCCCAAGGGGTTCTTTCGCCCTGCGGGCGGCGATCGGCCCGACGATCCCGACTGGCTGCGCTTCCGCGTCCTCGGGGCGACGAACCCGGTCTACTTCGGGCTGTACGCCCGCAGACGCATGGCTGTGCACGGAGACACGCCGGAGGACTTCGCTCAGGTGAAGGTGAAGAACGCGGCGATGGGAGCACTCAACCCGAACGCCCGCTACCGCGGCCGCGTCACCGCCGAGGAGGTCGCCGCCTCCGCCGTCGTCGCCGATCCGCTGCGGCTGCTCGACATCTGCGCCACCTCCGACGGCGGTGCGGCCCTGGTGCTGTCGAGCCTGGAGTACGCGCGGCGGCACGGTCACACGGAGCCGGTGCGGATCCGGGCCGTCTCCACGGTGACCCCGCGTTACCCCAACACCGTGCTGGACCTGCCGGACATCGCCACGGACTCCGCGGTGGCGGTGGACCCGCCCGGGCAGACGTTCCGGACATCGATCGCCCAGGCGGCCTACGACGAGGCCGGCCTCGGGCCGGAGGACCTGTCGCTGGCCGAGGTCTATGACCTGTCCACCGCCCTTGAGCTGCAGTGGTACGAAGACCTGGGGCTGTGCGGTGAGGGCGAGGGCGTGAAGCTGCTGCGCGACGGGGCGACGACCCTGGGCGGTCGGATACCGGTGAACGTCAGCGGTGGGCTGGCCTCCTTCGGAGAGGCGGTTCCGGCCCAGGCGATAGCCCAGGTGTGTGAGCTGGCCTGGCAATTGAGAGGCAAGGCCGGTGACCGGCAGGTGGCGGGAGCGCGCGTCGGCCTCAGCGCGAACCAGGGGCTCTTCGGGCACGGGTCGGCGGTGATCGCCGTGCGGTGAACCGCTCTGCGGAGGCTGGACGAACCATCTGCCCGTGCAGGTCATGCGGCCGTGCCGGGCCATGGCCATACGCTGTGTGACCGCTCCGGAATCCTGCGTGAACGTCTCATGAACTGGGCTTGAGCGTGCGCCGGTGGAGTCATCATGCTCCCGTGCGCTCCTGGACGGATACTCTCCGCTTCGCCTTCCAACCGGTGGTCAACCTGACGACCGGAGTGGTCGCGGGACTGGAGATACTCGCCCGCCCGGAGACCGGCGACATCCTGGCCGAAGCCCGTCGGGATCCCGAACTCGACTGCCGGCTGGCGGTGTCGGCGGTCCGTGCGGCGGTGCGCAAGGAGACCCTGCTCCCGCTGTTCGTCAACGTGTTCGCCGGCACCCTGGCCGACCTCGGCGGTCTCCCCTCCCTGCACGACGCCGTGCGCGAGGCGGGGCGGCTGCCGTGGGAGGTGACGATCGACGTCTGTCCGCCGTACACGCACGTGCCGCAACCGGGGCTGCTGGAGGCGGTCGCCACGCTGCGCGGCCAGGGCTTCCGGATCTGCGCGGACGGCGTCGGGGACGGGGACGTGCCCTTGCGGCTGCTGTCGGACATGGCGCCCGGCCTTGTGAAGCTGGACGCGTCGCTGCTGGCGCGGCCTGCGGTGGTGCGGTCGATGCGGACGCTGTGCGACGAGCTGGGAGCGCTCCTGGCCGTCGAGGGCGTGGAGACCGAAGGGCAGTGCGCGGCGGCATCGGCGGCCGGAGCGCAGCTGGCACAGGGCGAGCTCTTCGCGCCGCCGGCCCGGCTGCCCGCCGCGGACGTCTACGTTCCGCCCCGCTCCCCCGGCGACATGACGATGCCCCGGTCCGGACCGTCGGTACGGGAGTTCGTGCGGCCCGCCGCCCTGCTGCCCGCCACGGCGTCCGCGGGGCAGGTGCGTGCACTGCTGACCGGCTCGCCGGACGTGTCCGGAGTGCTGCTCGTGGACACCGCGGGGGTACCGGTCCGGTCGGTGCACCGGTCCCGCTTCCTGCTGTCGATGTCGGGGCGCTACGGACACGCCCTGTACGCCGACCGGCCCGCGGCCAAGCTCGGCGACCCGCCGCGGACGGTGGGCATCGACGCGACGGCCTGGGAGGTGCTGGACGTGGTGGCGGTCGGCGGACGGGACCGTACGTCCGACGACGTGGCCGTGGTGGACGAGTACGGGCGGTGCGTGGGCGTCGTACGGCTCGCGGACCTCGTGCGCGCGCTGGCCGAGACGCGGGTGGAGGAGGCGGCCGGGCTCAATCCGCTGACGCGTCTGCCCGGCTCGGACGCGATCACCGGTGAGGTGGACCGGCGCATCGCTGCCGGTCGGGCGTTCGCGTTGAGCTGGCTGGACGTCGACCACTTCAAGCAGGTCAACGACGGGGCCGGTTTCGCGGCGGGCGACGAGCTGATCCGGGCCGTGGGCCGAGCACTCCAGCAGGCCGCCACGGACGGGGCGCGCGTGGGGCACATCGGCGGGGACGACTTCCTGGTCCTGGCCGATCCGGACGGTCTCGATCCGCTGGTGGCCTCCGTGCTGGACGCGCCCTGGTCGGCGGGCGGGCGCCCGGTCACGCTGTCGCTCGCGACAGTGCTGTGCGCTCCGGGCAGCGTGGCGGACCACCGGCAGGCGGCGGCCTGCCTGGCACCGCTGAAGAAGGCGGCGAAGGCGTTGCACGGGGCGAGTTGGGTGCTGGGACGCGCGGGCCTGCCCGGCCACGAGACCCGGCGGGGATCCGAACCGGCACCGGCGGGGTGTGGTGTGGGGGAACCGGGTGGGGGCTGACAGGGCAGTGTTGCGGGGCCGGGGGGCCTTCCGGCGGGGTCTCCCGCTCGCAGGGCCATGGAGGCTGGGTGCGTTCAGCGCCCGCCCGGCCGTATGGAACGGAAAAGCCTCTGAGCCGCTTGCAGAGCCGCGTGGGGCCGGAGAGGCAAGCCCGGGTCCTGCGCCGCTCGCAACGGCCTCAGGGGGCGAGCGGGCAAGGTTTCCGGCGGGGCTCCGCGGGACTCCGGGGGGCTCGGCACACGCGGTCGGCTGCGCTGTCGGAGGCGGCACCCGGGCGCCGGGAACCTGGCCGCCAGGCCCCCGTACGGCGGCCGTCAGCGGGCCTCCGCTGGTCCGGTTGAGAAACCGGCAGGTCAGGTAGATCCTGGACACAAGCGAGGAGTCAGGTGCGGCTGGGCAGCCGCCGAAGGCGGAGCTCAGCGGAGGCCGGACACCATCCGTCATGCCTCGCGCGGCGCACCAAGGCCCGCGCGGGTCCGACCCAGATCTGAACAATGACCCGACCGGGTATCGCCGCGGCCGTGCAACCGGCCACCCGGCCCGGCAGGATCCCGGGCGGCCGTCACATGGCCGTCAACCGTTGCGGTCGGCCACCTTGACGCCCTTTGGGTGCCGGTGAACACTTCCGGTGTCAGTCGACATCGCCGTACATACTCGGCGTAATCCGGCACTGCGGCGCGTGAACGCGCCTGCGCCAAGGCCCCTTCCCCCACGGGCGATTCGGCTGCGACGGCACGCTCGTCACGGATGCCGGGCGGGGCGCGGGACCCCCTGCCTCCGGCTGAAGTAGCCATGGGAAAACGCATCCTGCACATGAGGACCGGGGCGGATCGTCCCGGGCCGGGGCCTAGGAGCCGCCATGAGCAACGTAGACATCTTCGTCGGCGAGATGATCGGCACGGCGATCCTGATCCTGTTCGGCGCCGGTGTGTGCGCCGCCGTCACCCTCAGATTCTCGAAGGCACGAGCCGCCGGGTGGGTGGTGATCGCGTTCGGCTGGGGCTTCGGCGTGCTGGCAGGCGCGTACACCGCCGCTCCCCTCTCCGGAGGGCACCTCAACCCGGCCGTCACCTTCGGCCTCGCCGTCGACACCGGTGTGTGGAGCAAGGTCTGGGTCTACCTGCTGGGGCAGCTGGCCGGCGCCATGATCGGGGCCATCCTCTGCTACCTGGTCTACTTCGCCCAGTTCCGGGCCAACGTGCGGCAGACCGGCACGACCGAGGGCACCCTCGACGAACCGGTTCCGACACTCGGGATCTTCTCCACGATCCCAGAGATCCGGAACCCGGTGGCCAACCTCGTCACCGAGATCCTCGCCACCATCGCCCTGGTCCTGCCCATCCTCGCCCTGGTCGGCGACAACCGGCACGTCGAGGGCATCGGCATCGGTCAGATCGCGGGACAGGCCGAAGGCATCTACGGATCCGGCATCGCGATCCTGCTGGTCGCCCTCCTGGTCGTCGGCATCGGCCTCTCCCTGGGTGGTCCCACGGGCTATGCCATCAACCCGGCGCGTGACCTCGGTCCCCGCATCGTGCACGCCGTCCTGCCGATCCCGAACAAGGGAACGTCCGACTGGGGCTACTCGTGGATCCCGGTCGCCGGCCCACTGATCGGTGGATTGCTGGGTGGCCTCATCTACAACGCAGCCTTCTGAACCAGCCCGAGGGGTACTCATGACGGACAACGCCGAGAAGTACGTCGCAGCGATCGACCAGGGCACCACGTCGAGCCGCTGCATCGTCTTCAACCAGGACGGCGCGATCGTCGCCGTCGACCAGCGCGAGCACCGCCAGATCTTTCCCAAGCCGGGCTGGGTGGAGCACGACGCCACCGAGATCTGGTCCAAGACCCAGGCGGTGGTCGCCGGGGCGATCGCCAAGGCCGGACTGCGGGCCGACCAGCTGAGCGCGATGGGGATCACCAACCAGCGGGAGACGACCCTCCTGTGGGACCGCGCGACGGGCAAGCCGGTGCACAACGCCATCGTCTGGCAGGACACGCGGACGGCGGCGCTCTGCAACCAGCTGGGCGGATCGGACGGGCAGGACCGTTTCCGCGAGCAGACGGGGCTGCCGCTGGCCACCTACTTCTCCGGGCCCAAGGCGGCCTGGCTGCTCGACAACGTGCCCGACCTGCGGGCGCGTGCCGAACGCGGTGAGATCGCCTTCGGCACCATGGACTCGTGGCTGATCTGGAACCTCACCGGCGGCACGGACGGCGGGCAGCACGTCACCGACGTCACCAACGCCGGCCGGACCATGCTGATGAACCTGGAGACCCTCCAGTGGGACTCCTCGATCCTCTCGGCGATGAACATTCCGGAGGCCATGCTGCCCGAGATCAAGTCCTCCGCCGAGGTGTACGGCACCGCTGTCGGCCAGCTCGCCGGCGTCCCCGTGGCCTCCGCGCTGGGCGACCAGCAGGCGGCCGTGTTCGGGCAGGCCTGCTACGACGTGGGCACGGCGAAGAACACGTACGGCACGGGAAGCTTCCTGCTGCTCAACACGGGCAACCGCCCGGTGCCGTCGAAGAGCGGCCTGCTGACGACCATGGGGTACAAGATCGGCAGTGAGGCGCCGATCTACTGTCTGGAGGGGTCGATAGCCATAACGGGCGCGCTCGTGCAGTGGTTCCGCGACCAGCTCGGCATCATCCGCACCGCCGACGAGATCGAGCCCCTGGCGGCGAGCGTGGAGGACAACGGCGGCGCGTACATCGTGCCGGCGTTCTCCGGCCTGTTCGCGCCGTACTGGCGCTCCGACGCGCGTGGCGTGGTCACCGGCCTCACCCGGTACGTCACGAAGGCGCACCTCGCCCGCGCGGTGCTGGAGGCGACGAGCTGGCAGACGCGCGAGGTCGTGGACGCCATGTACCAGGACTCCGGGGTGCACATCACCACCCTGAAGGTCGACGGCGGCATGACGAAGAACAACCTGCTCATGCAGCACCAGTCGGACGTGCTCGACGTGCCCGTGGTGCGGCCCAAGGTCTCCGAGACCACCTGCCTGGGCGCCGCGTACGCGGCCGGTCTGGCCACCGGTGTGTGGAACGACCTGGACGAACTCAAGGCGCACTGGGCAGAAGGACGTCGAGTGGACGCCGTCCATGGACGCGTCGGTGCGGGACCGCGAGCACCACAACTGGCGCAAGGCCGTGGAGCGGAGCTTCGGCTGGGAGGAGGACGGCGACAGCTGACCACGCGCGCGTGGAGGGCCGTTTCCGACTGCGGCCCGTACCCCCGTCGGCGGGGGTACGGGCCGTGCCCGCCGGTCGGCACCGGTCAGTGGTCAGCCGTCAGCCGTCAGCCGTCAGCCGTCAGCCGTCAGGAGGTCACCGTCTGGCGGCGGTCGGCCGCGTAGGCCATCGCGTGCTGGACGACGCCGATGAGCGCTTCCTTGACGGACTCGCGGTCGCGGGCGTCGCACATCATGAGAGGTACGCCGTCGTCGAGGTCGAGGGCCTGGCGGACGTCCTCGACCGGGTAGCGCGGGGCGCCCTCGAAGCAGTTGACGCCGACGAGGAACGGTATGGCGCGCCGTTCGAAGTAGTCGACGGCGGCGAAGCAGTCCTCCAGGCGTCGGGTGTCGGCGAGCACGACGGCACCGAGCGCTCCCTCGGAGAGTTCGTCCCACATGAACCAGAACCGCTCCTGTCCGGGCGTGCCGAAGAGGTACAGCACCAGGTCCTCCCGCAGGGTGATGCGGCCGAAGTCCATGGCCACGGTCGTGGTGTGCTTGCCTTCCACGCCGCTGGTGTCGTCGACCGGGCGCCCGGCCTCGGTGAGCAGTTCCTCGGTGCGCAGCGGCCTGATCTCGCTGACCGCGCCGACGAGCGTGGTCTTGCCCACGCCGAAGCCGCCGGCCACCAGGATCTTGAGCGTGACGGGCTCGACCGGAGGCTTGCCGCGCTCAGAACGCCCGAAGATCATCGATCTCTTCTCCTGCTTGATGGGGGTCGGGCGACGGCGGGCCGTAGCCTCCGCCGCCGGGGGTTTCGATGACGAGTACGTCGCCGGTGACGACGTCCGCGGAGCCACTGCCGCCGAGGTCGGTCACCGTGCCGTCGGCGTGTTCCACCCGGTTGGCGCCGAGAGCTCCCGGCTCGCCACCCGCCATACCGTACGGGGGTACGCGGCGGTGCTGCGAGAGCGTGGAGACGGTCATGGGCTCCAGGAAGCGGATGCGGCGCACGGCACCGTCCCCGCCACGCCACCGTCCGGCGCCGCCGCTGCCGCGCCGGACCGCGAACTCCTCGAGGCGCACGGGCAGTCGCCACTCCAGGACCTCGGGGTCGGTGAGGCGAGAGTTGGTCATGTGGGTCTGAACGACGGGTGCGCCGGGGAAGCCGTCGCCCGCTCCGGAGCCGGAGGCGACCGTCTCGTAGTACTGGTGGCGGGCGTTGCCGAAGGTGACGTTGTTCATGGTCCCGGAGCCCTCGGCCTGGACGCCGAGGGCGGCGTAGAGGGCGCCGGTGATGGCCTGGGAGGTCTCCACGTTGCCCGCGACGACGGCGGCCGGCGGCTCGGGCGCGAGCAACGAGCCGGGCGGTACGACGATGCTCAGGGGGCGCAGGCAGCCGTCGTTGAGGGGGATGTCGTCGGCGACGAGAGTCCGGAAGACGTACAGGACCGCCGCGTTGACGACCGAGAGGGGCGCGTTGAAGTTGGTGGGCAGTTGCGCGGACGTGCCGGTGAAGTCGATGGTCGCGGCCCGGTTCTCGCGGTCCACGCGTACGGTCACGCGGATGACGGCGCCCGAGTCGGTCTCGTAGGCGTACGCGCCGTCGTCGAGGGCGTCGATGACACGGCGCACGGCCTCTTCGGCGTTGTCCTGGACGTGCCGCATGTAGGCCTGGACGACGTCGAGGCCGAATTCCCCGATCATGCGGCCGACCTCGTCGACGCCCTTCTGGTTGGCGGCGATCTGGGCGCGCAGGTCGGCGAGGTTGGTCTTCGGGTTGCGGGAGGGGTGCGGGGCCTCGGTGAGGAGGCGGAGGGTCTCGTCCTCACGGAAGCGGCCGTTCTCGGCGAGCAGCCAGTTGTCGAAGAGGACGCCTTCCTCCTCGATGGTGCGGCTGTTCGCGGGCATGGAGCCGGGGGCGATGCCGCCGATCTCGGCGTGGTGGCCGCGTGAGGCGACGTAGAAGAGGATCTCCTGGTCACTCTCCGTGCTGTTCGTCGACGGAGTGGCGAAGACCGGGGTGATCACGGTGACGTCGGGCAGGTGGGTGCCGCCGTGGTACGGGTCGTTGACGGCGTAGGTGTCGCCCGGGCGCATGCCGGGGCCGCGCCGGCAGATGACCTCTTTCACGCTGGTCCCCATCGAGCCCAGGTGGACGGGGATGTGCGGGGCGTTGGCCACCAGGTTTCCGTCCGGGTCGAAGAGCGCGCAGGAGAAGTCCAGGCGCTCCTTGATGTTGACGGACTGGGCGGTGGACTCGAGGCGGGCGCCCATCTGCTCGGCGATGGACATGAAGAGGTTGTTGAAGACCTCAAGCAGAACCGGGTCGACTTTCGTGTCGAGATCGGAACTCTGCGTAATCGCGGCGCGTTCCATGAGCAGATGCCCGTCGTCGGTCGCCGCGGCCCGCCAGCCGTCGTCGACGACGGTCGTCGCGCCGGCTTCGGTGATGATCGCCGGGCCGTTGACGGGGTCACCGGGGGGAAGGTCCTCGCGGCGGTGGAGGGGGACGTCGCGCCAGGATCCGCCGGTGTGGAGGCGGACGATCCGGGGCGGGGCGGGGCTGCCGTCCGGGGTGGCCCCGTAGGGGGCGAGAGCGGAGAGATCGGGGGGTTCTGTGATGCCGGTGGCTTCGACGGAGAGGGCTTCGACGACGATCGGGCGGTCGAGCGTGAAGGAGTACGTGGCGCGATGACGGTCTTCGAAGGCTCGCCGCATCGTGTCGGGCTCGGTCAGCTCGACGGTGAGGGTGGTGTCGGTGCCGTCGTAGCGGAGTTCCGCGCGACGGGTGACCTCGATGCGTTCCTCGGGGACGTCCTCGGCGAGGAGTTCGGCGCGCGCTGCGGCTTCGAGGTCTTCGGCGGTCTTGCGGACGCCGGGCATGGAGGCGGGTTCCAGAGGTGCCTCGACGGACTGTTCACGCATGGCGGTGGTGTCGGCGAGCCCGATGCCGAGCGCGGAGAGGACACCGGCCATGGGCGGCACGAGGACGGTGCGGATGCCGAGGGAGTCGGCGACCATGCAGGCGTGCTGGCCACCGGCGCCGCCGAACGTGGTGAGGGCGTAGCGGGTGACGTCGTGGCCCTTCTGGACGGAGATCCGCTTCACCGCGGACGCGATGTTGGCGACGGCGATCCGCAGGTAACCCTCGGCGACCTGCTCGGGGGTGCGGTCGTCGCCGGTCCGCTCACTGATCTCGCGCGCGAGGGCGGTGAAGCGGTCCCGGACGAGTGCCTCGTCGAGGGGTTCGTCGCCGTTCGGGCCGAACACGTTCGGGAAGTGGGCGGGCTGGATACGGCCGAGCATGACGTTGGCATCGGTGACGGCGAGCGGGCCGCCGCCCCGGTAGCAGGCGGGTCCCGGGTCCGCGCCCGCCGAGTCCGGCCCTACGCGGTAGCGGGAGCCGTCGAAGTGCAGGACGGAGCCGCCGCCGGCCGCGACGGTGTGGATGTCCAGCATGGGGGCGCGCAGCCGGACGCCGGCGATCCGGCTGGTGAAGACGCGTTCGTACTCGCCCGCGAAGTGGGAGACGTCGGTGGAGGTGCCGCCCATGTCGAAGCCGATGACGCGGTCGAAGCCGGCGAGCTGCGACATCCGGGCCATGCCGACGATGCCGCCGGCCGGGCCGGACAGGATGGCGTCCTTGCCGCGGAACTGCCCGGCCTCGGTGAGGCCGCCGTTGGACTGCATGAACATCAGCCGGACGCCTTCGAGTTCGTCGGCGACGTGCCGGACGTAGCGGCGCAGTACGGGCGAGAGGTAGGCGTCGACGACGGCGGTGTCCCCGCGGGGGACGAGCTTCATCAGGGGGCTGGCCTCGCTGGAGAGCGAGATCTGCGGGAAGCCGATGCGGGCGGCGAGCTCCCCGACAGCCTGTTCGTGGGCGGGGTGGAGATGGCTGTGCATGCAGACCACGGCGACCGCGCGGATGCCGTCGTCGTACGCCTCCTGGAGGGGCCCGGCGAGGGCGTCCAGGTCGGGCGCGAGGAGGACGGTGCCGTCGGCGTCGATGCGCTCGTCGACCTCGACGACCCGTTCGTACAGCAGCTCGGGCAGGTCGATGCGTCGGGCGAAGATGCTCGGGCGGTTCTGGTAGGCGATGCGCAGGGCGTCGCGGAAGCCGCGGGTGATGGCCAGGAGGGTGCGTTCGCCCTTGCGCTCCAGGAGGGCGTTGGTGGCGACCGTGGTCCCCATGCGTACGGTCTCGACGGGCTCGGCGGAGGCGGACAGCAGGGTGCGGACGCCCTCGACCGCGGCGTCGGCGTAGCGTGCCGGATTGTCCGACAGGAGCTTGTGCGTGAGCAGCCGGCCGTCCGGGCGCCGCGCGACGACGTCCGTGAAGGTGCCGCCTCGGTCGACCCAGAACTGCCAGCCAGTCACGTCAGTACCCCGCTTCCGCGCTGCTCACAGCGCCCGGAGGCCGTTGATCACGTCGCGCAGAATACTCTCGTCCGGCAGTTCGGCCGGGGGTACGGGCCGGTTCACGTGGACGAATTCCGCGTCCACGAGATCTCCGACGAGGACCCGTACCACCCCGATCGGCAGGTCGAGTTCCGCTGCGAGTTCGGCGACCGACTGCGGGACGTCACGGCACAGTTCGACGATGTCCACGTGCTCCGGGGAGAGCATGTGGTCGGCCTCCGGGTCGTCCGCGTGCGGTTCCGTGACCACGACCGCGATCAGGTCCAGCCGATGCTGGCCCTGGCTGCTGGTGCGGCCGCGCGTCATGGCGTACGGACGGACGACCGGTCCGGCCTCGTCGTCGAACCAGTGGCTTCTTCCCTGACCGTCAGCGCTCATGTCATCCCACTACCCGCCTGCGGGCAGATCGGTGCGCGGAGCGGCGCCCAGATGCACACCCACCCGCTTCACGAGGAGTGTCATCTCGTAGGCGACCTGGCCGACGTCCGAGTCGGCGTCCGAGAGGACGGCGAGGCAGCTGCCGTCGCCGGCGGCCGTCACGAACAGGAAGGCGTCGTCGAGCTCGACGACCGTCTGACGGACGTTACCGGCCTCGAAGTGGCGTCCCACCCCCTTGGCGAGGCTGTGGAACCCGGAGGCGACGGCGGCGAGGTGCTCGCTGTCCTCCCTGGTCAGGTCCTTGGACAACCCTGTCGGCAACCCGTCGCCGGAGAGCACGAGGGCCTTGCGGATGCTCGCGACGCGGTCCACGAGATCGTCGAGGAGCCAGTTCAGCTCCCCCTTGCCGTTCGCGGTGTGGCCGGTCGCCTTCGGTGCGGTCATCGACCGTCCCCCTCTGTCGTTCCTTGTCGTGCTGCGCCGCTGTGGGCGGCATCGCCCGCGGCGTTCTCCTCGCGGCCGCGCTGCCAGCCGCGCTGGAGCGAGGCCATCCGGCTGCGTACTTGCTCGGCGTCGCGTTCGGCGGGCTCGGTCCTGGCCTCCGTCCGAGGCTCGGGGCCCCGTTTCAGCTGCGGGGCCAGGTTGGCCTGCCGGACGCGCCGGGGCAGCGGCGCGGTGCCGGAGCGAGGCGTCTGGGGTGTGGAGCGGGGGGCGTCCCCCCGTCCTGCCGAGCCGGTCTCCTGGGGCGCCGCTCCGGAGCCGGTCCCATGGCGCACGGGCCCGCCGGGCATGGCCGCCGAGATGCCGGAGAGGCGGTCGGGTGCGTCCGGGCCGCTCGAGGCGATCTCCGCGCGGCGGGTACGCCGGGGAAGGGAGGACGGCTCCGACCGGTCGCCGGAACCGCTGCCGGACGCGGCAGGGGATGCGGTGCGTTCCTCGCTCCGGCCGACCGCGCCGATGCCCCGGCGAGCGGAGTCCGTCCCCCGACGGCGGGCCGGCAGGGGCGGCGGCGCGTCCGGCTGCGACGCGCTGCCGGACGGCGAGCCCTCGGTGCGGCGGCGCTCCGGAAGCGCGGGCTCCGGTCCGGTCCGGCCCGTGTCCCGACCGCTCGGGGAGTCCTCGCCGCGGCGGCGCGACGGGAGCGAGGGCGTGGCCCCCGACTCCGCTCGGCCGGTGCCCGCGGTCTCCTCGTCGGTCTTTCCCCGCCGGGAGCGCTGCTCGGTGACGGGGCGCCCGTGCGAGCTGACCAGCTTGGGGGTGTGGCGGCGGGGCAGCGGGACCGGAGCGCTCAGCTCGTCCTCCGGGTCCGTGCGGTCGCGTGCGCCGCGTGAGTCGGCGGCCTGCTGGTGGGTGTCGGTGCGGCGGTCGACCGCCTCGTCCTGGGCGCGGATGAGGGAGTGGCGCGGGCGGAAGAGGCCGCCGTGTTCGCTGTCCTCGTCCTCGATGGCGCCGGGGAAGTCGCCGATGGCGTCCAGATCGACGGGGGCCTCGAGCTCGACCGGTCCGTCCAGGAGAGAGGCCGGCAGGCCGGGCCGCGGGGCGGGAGCCTGGGACAGCGCGGCGCGGCGGTTGTCCTGCGGCTCGCTCTCCTTGGCCAGTTGGGGCCGGTCGAGCCGGAAACCCAAGCCGTTGGTGTCGGGGACGTCGTCCGTCAGCAGCGCGTCGGGGATGAAGACCACGGCGGTCGTGCCGCCGTACGGGGAGGGCTGCAGGGAGACCCGGACGTTCTGCCGCTGGGCGAGGCGGCTGACCACGAACAGGCCGAGCCGGTCGGTGTCGGAGAGTTCGAACTCCGGCGTCTCGGCGAGCCGGAGGTTGGCGTCCAGGAGCGCTTCGGCGGCCATGCCGAGGCCGCGGTCGTGGATCTCGAGCGTGAAGCCGTTGGCGACCCGCTCCCCCAGGACCTGTACGGCGGTGTGCGGCGGGGAGAAGACCGTGGCGTTCTCCAGGAGTTCGGCCACGAGGTGGGTGAGGTCGGCCACGGCCGGGCCGGTGACGGCGATACGCGGAAGACGGCGAACCTCGATGCGCTCGTAGTCCTCCACCTCGGCGACGGCGGCGCGGACGACGTCCATGAGCTGGACGGGCTTGCGCCACTGGCGGGAGGGAGCGGCGCCGGAGAGGATCACGAGACCCTCGGCGTGCCGGCGCATGCGGGTGGTCAGGTGGTCGAGTCGGAACAGGTCGGCGAGTTCCTCGGTGTCCTCGGTCCTGCGCTCCATGGCGTCGAGCAGGGTGAGCTGCTTGTGGAGCAGGACCTGGCTGCGACGCGCGAGGTTGACGAAGACCTCGGAGACACCGGCGCGCAGTTCGGCCTGCTTGACGGCGGCTTCGACGGCGGCGCGCTGGAGGGTGTTGAGGGCCTGGCCGACCTCGCCCATCTCGTTCTTGTCGTACTCCAGGCGCGGGACCTCCGTCTCGACGTCGACCTGCTCGCCCGCGGAGAGGCGGCGCATCACGCTGGGCAGCCGCACTCCGGACGCCTCGTGGGCCTCCAGTCGGAGCTGCCGCAGGTCGCGGATGAGGGTGCGGCCGACGCGTACGGACAGGAAGAGGGAGAGCAGGAGCGCGATCAGGCCGAGTGCGCCGGCGATGACCGCCTTGGCGATGACGCCGATGGCCACCGGGTGGACGCGGTCCTGGTAGCGGTCGTTGGCCTGGTCGTTGAGGGTGCCGAGCTCGTCGAGCACGTTTCCGGCCGCGCTGTCCCAGCTCTTCGCGGTGACGCCGCGCGGTGTGCCGGCTCCCGAGTCGAGGGCTGCTTCCTCGGCGACGCGCAGGGGTGCGGAGGAGGCGTTCTTCCAGAAGCTCTCGTAGCGGTCGCGCTCCGCGACGGGCAGCAGCTGCAGGTTGACGTCGTACATCAGCGTGCGCTGGGCCACGAGGTCGGAGATGTCGCGCTCTTCGGCGTGGGAGATCCTGCCGACGATCAGGGCCGAGCCGAGGAGGGCGTCTTCGCGGGAGAGGAGTTCACGGGCGCGGGCGAGGTTGACCAGCGCGCGGTACTGCTTGTCCAGCTCGACGTTGTCGACCACGTGCAGGTTGGCCAGCAGGGCGTAGCACGGGTCGACCAGGCGGTTGTAGAGGTCGAGAGCCTGGGAGCGGTCGACGGTGCCGTCCTCGACACTGCGGCGCAGCGACTCGATGCCGTCGAAGGCGTCCAGGACCGCGGTGAGCCGCTCGTCGGTGTCCTGGCCCATCGCGTCGCGCACGTCCGGGTTCTCGGCGTTCTCGCGGATGCCGCCGACGGCCTCGTCGGTGGCGGCCCGGCTGCGCCGGAGCGCGGCGAGTCCGTCGGAGGCACGGGGGTCGGCGAGGTAGACGAGAGTCTGGCGGCGTTCCTCCTGGAGGACGCGGACGGTGTCCTCGACGGGGTAGGCGATCTTCTCCACCACGGACGACACGTTGAACAGGTCGCCCGCCTCGCGTCCCGTGAGCACGGTGGCGAAGGCCCAGATCGCGGTCAGGGACACCAGCGGCACGAGAAGCAGCGCCACGATCTTCCGGCGGATGGACTTCCCGCGAAAGCGCATGGCCTCCCCCAGCTCGGGCCCCCGGCCCTACCGGGGGTACACATGTGCGTCAACAAACGGCGCGAGCCTACTACCGACGCACAGGGAACTCGAAGACCGGTCCGGAGGCTGAACTTCCGCGCCAGCCACGAGGCGTGGGGAGTTGTCCGGTCATTGCAGGAGTTGTCTCCCCGAATCCGGTGGTGAGCGTACGGGCCAATCCCCGTGGTCGGCCAGGGCGGTTGGCTGAAATTTTTCGGTTTCTGGGAATCTTCGTGGCGGGTTGTTCGTCCTTCACTACGGGAAATGGGGGCGGAATCGACCACAGGAGCCGCATCCCGAACCCGGGCGGCGTAAAACAGCGCAAGCCGGGCAGCCACTGGGGAGCACGAGTCTTCGGATGCGGGCGAGCGGTCTGCCGGCGGTGGGGAGTGACACGTTGATGGGCACGGCGGAGCGGCGCGGGGCGCCCAGGGCTGGTGGGGTGCAGGTGACGGGGCATCGGGATCCAGGGGTGACCGATCATGACATTCCGGCTGCAGAGGCAGAGACAAGGACCCGAGAGGCGGACGTCCCGGCTACCGAGGTGGGCCGTGGCATACGCGAGCAGCAGTACTACCGGCCCTTGTGGGTCGAGGAGCCGGCGCGTCGGCGCCGGTTGCCGGATCCGGTGCGGACGGCGGCTGTGCGGGCGGTCCTGCTCATCGCCGTGACGCTGATTCAGGCGATGGTGGCCTTCCTGTGCACGCTGGCCGGGTCCTGGCTGGCGTTTCCCATGGTGATCAGCAGTGTGGTCAGCACGATCGTGGCCACCTGGGGTGCGCTCGACGTGTGGGTGACGCGTCAGGTCTGGAACCAGCGCAACGGGGTGGTGTCCATGCCGAGCAGCACGGCACGGGCGCTGCGCCGTGAGCGCCGCCGGGCCCGGCGTCAGGCCCGAGCGGCGGCCCGGGCACAGGGGCGGATACGCCGGCGGGGTGGGGCCGGGCAGTTGTCCCACTCGTGAAGCCGGCGACCACTTCTCGACCTGCACGCTTCAGGCAGTCCTGCTTCGGACGCGAACCGGGACCTGTGAGGGTCACGCGGAGTACCGCGAGGTGAAGCGCATCTGGCGCAACACCCGCCGCACCCCTCAGGGTTGGTTCGACCGACCGAAACCGGCCTGCCGGAACACGCATCGAGGAACCGCCCATGACAGCTCCCTCGCAGTCCACAGACCCACACGGCCAGGACGACGCAGAACTCACCGAGTTCGGCTACAAACCCGAACTCAAGAGAACCCTCGGCAACTTCCACACCTTCGCCGCCGGGATCAGCTACATCTCGATCCTGACCGGCACCTTCCAGCTGTTCTACTTCGGCTACGGCAGCGGCGGCCCCGCCTACTGGTGGTCGTGGCCGATGGTCTTCGTGGGCCAGTTCATGGTCGCCCTCTGCTTCGCGGAGCTCGCCGCCCGCTATCCCGTGGCGGGATCCGTCTACAACTGGTCGAAGAAGATAGGCAATCCGCATCTGGGCTGGCTCGCCGGCTGGATGATGTTGATCGCCTCGATCGTGTCCATATCGGCCGTGGCGCTGGCCTACCAGTTGACGCTGCCGCAGATCTCGTCGTTCTTCCAGTTCGTGGGGGACGGCACCGGTACGTACGACGTGGCGACCAACGCGGTCATCCTGGCCGCGGTGTTGATCCTGTTCACCACCCTGGTGAACGCCTTCGGCGTCAAGCTGATGGCACGGATCAACACGGCGGGCGTGTTCATCGAGTTGATCGCCACTGTGGTACTGATCGTCCTGTTCGCCGTCCACATCACGCGCGGTCCCCAGGTCGTCATGGAGACGCACGGCACCGGCGCGGCGTACGGAAACGGGTATCTGGGCGCCTTTCTCGTGGCGTCGCTGGCCTCGGCGTACGTCATGTACGGCTTCGACACCGCCGCCTCGCTCGGCGAGGAGTCCCTGGACCCGACGCGGAACGCGCCCCGCGCGATCATCCGGGCGATCGTCGCGTCCTTCATCCTCGGCGGGTTGATCCTGTTGCTCGCGTTGATGAGCGTGTCCAGTCTGAACGGCGAGAAGCTGTCCACGGACGGTCTGCAGTACATCGTGCTCGACGTGCTCGGCCCGACGGCCGGCAAGGCGATGCTGTGGTGTGTGCTGATCGCGGTGACGGTGTGCGCCCTGGCGGTGCACACGGCTGCGGTCCGGCTGGCGTTCGCGATGGCCCGCGACAACAACCTGCCCGCGTCCTCGAAGCTGGCCAAGTGCCATCCGCGGTTCCAGACACCGGTCCTGCCGACCGTGATCATCGGGATCTTCGCGCTGGCGATCCTGGTGGTCAACATCCGCCAGCCCCAGATCTTCACCGTCGTCACCAGCATCGGCATCATCATGATCTACCTCGCCTACCTGGGCGTCACGGTGCCGCTGCTGGTCGCCCGGCTGCGGGGGAGGTGGCAGCCCGCGGACGGGGGCCGGTTCTCGCTGGGCCGCTGGGGCCTGCCGGTCAACATCGTGGCCGTGCTGTGGGGCGGGGCCATGACGCTCAACCTGATCTGGCCGCGGGCCGCCGTCTACAACGCGACGGAGCCCTACCACTGGTACCTGCGCTGGGGCGCGGTGCTGTTCGTCGCGGTCATCGCGGGCGGCGGCTTCGCCTACTACTGGTTCGTCCAACGGCACCGGACCGGGGTGCTCGCCGAGCACCGCTCGGACGCCGCGGCCGCCGCCCCCGTCGCCACCCCGGCGACCGACTGAGGACCGAAGGAGGACCTGCGCGTACGCATGTCGGAGGACGCCCGACCTAGGAGGTCGCGGCCGCCGGGCGCTTGTACATCCTGGTCGCCGTGATCTCGCTGTGGACCGCCTCCCCCGCCTGGGGCTGCTGCGGCAGGCCCGGGCGGAGGTGCTCCTCGACGCTGATGTACTTCAGGCCCGCCCTGAGGTCGGCGTCGTTGCGCATGCGGATGACCAGGGGGAACTCGGCCAGCGCGGTGGTGTCGAACAGGCCCGTGGTGTACAGGAGCTGGACGCCCAGGGCGTCCGACACCGCCCGCTGGAGCTCCAGCAGGTACGTGGCGTTGGCGCGGCCGATGGGGTTGTCGAGGAACAGCGTGCCCGCGTGCCGGTGCTTGTCGCGGCCCCGGTCGTTCGAACGCAGGGCGGCCATCGTGCAGTACAGGGCGATGGCGGCGGTCAGCAGCTGGCCGCCGGAGAAGACGTCGCCCATCTGCCCGACGGGCACGCGCTCGGCGCGCAGCACCGCGTCGGGCTTGAGGATCTCGACGGCGACTCCCTTGGGCTGGAGGGCCGCGGCCACCCCTCGCAGCAGCAGGGACATGCCGTCCCGCCGCAGGTCGGAGTTCTTCTTGACGGCGGCGCGGGTCGCCTCGTCGATGACCTCGCCGAGCCGCTCGGTGAGCGTGGCCTGGTCGGGCTCCTCGAAGCGGATGCGGAGGAACTCCTGCCCCGACCACTCGCCGAGGCCCTCCGGCAGCCGGGAGAGCCGCTGGGCGGAGCGGAGGGTGGCCAGGGCCGATTCGACCAGGCCGCGCAGCCGGTCCACGATCGAGTCGCGGTTGCGCTCCAGCTGCTCCAGCTCGTCGGTGAGGACCCGCAGCCGCGGCGCGAAGGCGTCCGCCCACTTCTGGGCGTGTTCGGGCAGCGCGGAGGCGGGCAGTTCGCGGATCTGCTGCCGGGCCGGGGTGCGGACCTGCTCGTAGCGGGTGGAGTTGGCGTGCCGGACGAGGATGTCGCTCGCCTCGCGGACGGCGGCCTCGGCGGCGGACAGGTCGGCGGCGCAGCCGCGCAGGGAGCGGCGGGCCTCGGCGGCCGCCTGCCGGGCCTCCTCGGGGCTGCCGGGGTACGGCTCCGTCTCCTCCTGCTCTTCCTCCGTGGTGTGCTCGCGCAGCAGGTCGCGGAGCATGGCGGCGATCTCGTCGAAGCCGCTCGCCGCGTCCTCGGCGGCGCGGTGGGCGTCGAGGAGTTCGGCGTGCGCCTCCCGGGCCTGGTCGAGTGCCTCGGTGTGGGAGGCGAGTTCGGCCGTGGCGGTGCGCAGCAGGGTCTGGGCGTGTTCGGCGTCGCGCGGCTGGAGGTCCTCGGGGAGGTCGGTGTGGGCCTCGCCGTCCTCGGGCGCGTGCCGTTCGGCCTCGCCGCGCAGCCGGCCGAGCTGCTCGCTCGCGGTCGACATGCGGGTCTCCAGGAGCTGCACCAGCTCCTCGGCCCGGGCGGCGGCGGCCTGGCGGCTCGGCCCGTCGGAGCCGTCGGGGGATTCGAGGAGTTGCTCCGCGCGCGTGCGGACCTTGTTGCTCAGCCGGTCCAGCTCCGCGCGGGCCGCGCTCTCGTCGCTCTCCGCGCGGGCCTGTTCGGCGCGCAGGTCGGCACCCACGCCGACCTTCTCGTACACCTGGGAGGCGGCCCGGTAGGCCTCGCGCAGTGCGGGCAGGGACGTCTTCGGGGTGTCGGTGTCGTCCTCGGGCACGTCGTCGGGGGCGCCGGCGATCTCGGAGCGCTCGGCGCGCAGTGCGCGGGCGGTGCGGCGGGCGTCGTCGGCGGCGCGCTGGGCGGCACGGCGGTCCTCGTCGGCGGCCCGGGCCCGTTCCAGGCAGGCCTGGGCGCTCGCCTCGGCCTCGGCGGCCTCGTCGGCCAGTTCCCGCAGCTTGACCTGCCAGCCGGCCCGCTCACGCAGCCGGAAGGCGAGTCCGGCGAGGGCGTCGGCGGAGCGGCGGGCCTTCTGGGCGGCCTCCTGCCGCTCGTCCCGGACGCGTGCGGCCTCGGCGGCGGCCTCGTCGGCCTCGGCCCGGACGGTGCGCGCCTCGGCCAACTCGGCCTCCGACTCCTCGGCGAACGCGCGGGTGTCCTGCGCCGCCTGGGCCAGTTCGGCCAGCCGGCCGGCCGGGCAGCCGGTGCGCCAGGAGGCGAGCCGGGCGGCCAGCTCGCGGTCCTTGCCGAGCCGGGCGGCGAGCGTGCGGATCTCCTCGTCCCGCTCGGTCGCCCGGGCGCGCAGCGCCTGCCGTTCCTCGTCGGCGGCGTGCTCGTCGTGCATGGCCGGGTTCGGCGGCACGAGGAAGACGTCACCGCTGTCGGTGTCCGGGGCGGGGGTCGGGGCGAGCAGGGCGGCGGCGGTGCCGACCGCCACGGCGGAACGCGGCAGCAGCGCCGCGTCGCCCAGCGCCTCGCGGGCTCGGGCGTGGGAGTCGGGGTCGGTGATGATCACGCCGTCGACGAGTTCGGGCCGGGCGGCCAGCACGCGCGCGTGGTCGGCCGGGTCGACGGCCTGGGCGAGGTAGCGCCAGCCGGGCAGGGCGGGGATGCCGTGCTCGCCGAGGAACTCGACCGTGGCCAGCACGTCCGGGCCGGGCGGCAGCAGCCCGCCGTCACCGAGCGCGCCGAGGATCCGGGAGTCGTCGGCGGCGGCCGTACGCAGCTCGAACAGCTGTCGTTCGGCGGAGGAGACGGCGTCGTCGAGCAACTCGCGCAGGTCGTCGGCGAAGCGGTCGAGTTCCTCGGGGGTGAGGCCCTGCTCGGCGGGGCCGGACGGGGTGGGCTGCCCCTCGTCCGTGCCGTGGCGGGGCTGCGGGATGCCCGGGCGGGTCTCGGGGGTCAGGCCGAGCAGTTCGGCCAGGCGCTCCTCCCCCGCCAGGGCCTCGGCGGTGCGGCGCTCGGCCTCGTAGGACCGCTCGGCGGCGGTGGCCGCGTCGGCCGCGCGGGCCGCGGTCAGTTCGGCGCGGGTCTCGGTGGCGGCGGCCTCGCGCGCGTGCTCGGTGGCCCGGCGGGAGGCCTCGCGGGCGGAGTCCCAGGCCGCGACGGCGGTCTTCTCGGCGTCGCTGGCGGCCAGGGCGGCGCGGGCCGGGTCGGCGTCCGGCGCGCTGTCGTCGAGCCAGCCGGCCCGGACCGCCTCGGCCGTCTCCTGCTCGACCTCGGCGAGGCGCTGCTTGAGGTGCCCGACCTCGCTGCGGGCGCGCTGTGCCTGCGTGGCGGCGGCGGTGGAGTCCCGGTAGGCCGCGTCGCTGACCTCCTGGAGGGCGGCGGACCGCTCCTCCTCCTCGTTGGCGTGGTGCTCGGCCTTCTCCGCGGCCGCGTGCAGGGCCCGCACGAGGTCGACGGCGGCCTTGGAGCGGGCGGCCAGCGCGGGGGCGGCGTCCCGCTCGGCCTCCTGGATCGCGGCGGACACGCGGGCGACGCGGTCGGCGGCGGCGCGGTGGCGCAGGACGGCCTCGGCGGCCTGCCACGCGGAGTACAGCGTGCGGGCGTCGGCGAGTTCGCGCTTCTGCGCGGCGGCGGACTTCTCGGCGGCGGCAAGAGCCAGCGAGGCGTGCCGGTAGGCGAGTTCGGCGGAGATCAGCGCGCTGCGCTCGCGGGCCGCCTCGGCGTGGGTGACGGCGTACGCGGCGGCGGTGACCCGCTGGGCCAGGTCGGCGGCCCGGGCCCGCTCCTGCACGCCGCGCGCGGACAGCCTCCGGGCCAGCGTCCGGGTGCGGCGCTCGGCTCCGGCGTGGATGTCACGCGCGCGTGCGCGGGCCTCGGCGGCCTCGACGATCCGCCCGAGCAGGTCGACGGAACCGGCGGTGAAATCGCGCTCGGCGATCAGCTCGGCTCTGCGGCCCAGCTTGTTGCCGAACCCGCTGACCAGGTCGGCGAGCCCGTCGGTGTCGCGGGTGTCGGTGACGGCGCGCAGCAGCAGGTCGGTGAAGTCGGCGTCCTTCTTGACGGCGAAGAGACCGGCGGCCTCGCCCTCGTCGGCGTTCATCTCCCGCTGGTAGCGGAAGAGTTCCGGGTCGAGGCCGAGGTCGCCGAGGTGCTCGATCCAGCGGTCGTGGATCTCCTCCCAGTGCACCTCCAGGTGCGGGTAGGTCTTGCCCGCCTCCATGAGGGCGTCCCGGAAGCCCTTCATGGTGCGGCGCCGCCCGCGCGCCCCCGACTGGCCCTCGACCGGGGGACGTACGGCGGTGGACTCGGCGACGGGCAGGTTGTCGAGGCTGAGACCGGGGCCGGGCCGGAAGGAGTACCAGGCCTCGGCGAACTTCCGCGGGTCGTTGGAGACCTGTCGTCCGCGCCACTCGCTGACCTTGCCGACGACGACGCACTCGCCGGTCAGCACGTGCTGCCACTCCAGCGCGACGTGTCCGCAGTCGTCGGCGAGGAGGAACTTGCGCAGCACGCCGGAGCTGGCGCCGCCGAGCGTGTTGCGGTGGCCCGGCAGCATCACCGAGAAGATCAGCTTGAGCAGCACCGACTTGCCGCCGCCGTTCTCCAGGAACAGCACGCCGGCGGGCGCGGGCCGGCGCGGTGGGCCGACGGGCTCCTCCTCGAAGAACTCCGCCTGCGTGGGCGCGGGGTCGGGCACGGGCTCGCCCACGCCCCGCAGGTCGAGCACGGTGTCGGCGTAGCGCGCACCGGCCGGCCCGATGGAGTAGAGGCGGACCCGGGACAGCTCGTACATGGCGGACTCTCGTAAGTCTTCGTGAGATGGGGGGTGTTCAGGAGGAGTGGAACGGCAGCCCGGCGTCGGCGACCAGCTCCAGGTCGTCGCTCTCCTCGGCGGGCAGCAGGGTCGGGGTGCCGTCGGTGACCGGGACGACGCCCAGCTCCAGCAGCTCGGCCAGGGCGGCGCTGCCGGCCATGTCGCGGACCTGGAGCTGGTAGCGGGCGGTCGTGCGGTACGTGCCGCCGTTGTCGTCGCCGGTGCGCTGGAGGAAGCCGGAGTCGGTGAGGAAGGCGACGGCCTTGGCGACGATGCCGGTGGTCGAACCGGCCGGGCGGCGCGCGTCCTTGGTGGCGCCGGTCGCGCTGCGCCGCATCCAGATCCGCCAGGCGGCCTCCAGGCCGGGAGCGTCGGTCACCGGGTCGGTGTTCTCACCCTGCTCGGCGGCCCGCTCCTCCAGGCGGTGGCAGGCCTGGCGCACGAAGGCGTCGACGCCGTTGACCGTGACCCGGCCGATGTAGCCGTCGTCGGCGAGGTCCTCGGGGCGCGGGAACGCCATGGCGGCGACGGCGAGATGGGCGAGTCCGTGCAGGAACCGGTCGCCGCCGTCGGCGGACGTACGACGCGCGTAGTCACCCATGCGGACGGCGAACACCGAGTCCTCGGCGGCGGTCACGACCATGCCCGAGCGGGGGGAGACCTCCAGCACGATCAGCCCCAGTCCGGTCGCCACGGCGTCGGCGAGCCGGGCGAACGGCGGGTCCTCGCGGTAGCGCCGCAGCAGGTCCGCGTACTCCTGGTCGCGGGCGGGCTGCAGCTTGGGCTGCAGCCCGAAGGACACGAGCCGCGCCGCGTCGGCGGCGTCGGCGGGCGTGACGGCGGCAGTGGCCGCCGGGGCCGCCCCCTCCGGCTCACTCCACTCGACGTGCTCGCTCACGGTCGGAACTCCTTGTGCCACTCGTACTGACTCATGCCGCTTCCGTCTGACTCATGCCGCTTGCAGCCGACCCATACTGCTCTCGTCTGACGCATGCCGCTTCCGTCCGGCTCATGCCGCTTCCGTCCGGTCCGCCGCCATCCCCGCCGCGTCCAGCAGCGCGGTGCCGACGATCAGGTCCGCCCCGCCGAACTCCGGGTCGTCGAGCTCGGTGCCGTCGTCCACGGCGAACAGCAGCTTCTGCTCGCCCTGGCGATAGGCGGTGCCGACCGGCGGGCTCGCGGCGTGCACCGCCAGCAGAGCCACCAGGTACGGCAGATCGGGGTCCTGCCGCCGGGCCTCCGCCAGCAGCCCCGACAGCCGCCGCGGGGCGTCCGCCGGCAGGTCGAGCAGCTCCTGCGCCGCCGCCATCTGCTCCTCGCTGAACCGGCTGTCGTCGGGCGTGGCGATGAGGTCCGGCTCGGGCATCTCCGCGCCCAGGTGCTCCCGCTCCACCGGCGGCGTCAGCAGTATGTCGACGAGGTCGCCGACCCGGACGGACACCGGCGTGCGCAGCCCCGTACCGCGGGCGAAGAACGCGTCCGTGACGCGGACGGCCTGCTCCAGCGGCAGCGGCAGGACGGGGGCGACGAGATGGCCGTACAGGTCTATCCCCGAGGTGGTCGCCGGAGTGGCGAACGCCTGCCGGTCCTGCTCGGCGCGGAACAGCGGTCCGGCCTCCAGCAGCCGGGACTGCAGTTGCGTGTGCCGCCGGATGCAGTCCTTGACGATGTCGACGAGCTCGGCGGCGCGGCGCTTGTGCTCGGGGTCCTCGGACTCGTCGCGCGCCTTGCGGATGTTGGTGAGGATCGCGTTCTCGTGGCGGTAGCGGTCGGCCACGTGCTCCAGGGCCTCGGCGATCATGTCGGGCACCGTGGTGAGCCAGTCCACCGCGCGGACGTTGCGCCGGGTGGCGTCGAGGGCCCTGCGCAGGGTCTCCGAGTACTGCACGGTGCGGTAGCGGGCCTGTTCGGCCGCGAGCTGGGCGTCGGCGAGCCGGCCGCGGCTGATCAGCACCTCCAGCTTGACCTCGGCGGCGATCTGCGCGCTGGTGACGTCCGTGTCGAGGGCGCCGACGAGGACGTTGACCGCCTCGTCCGTCGTCCGCAGATACACCGTGCCGCCGGGGCCGGGGACCTCCTCGATCAGCTTGAAGTCGTAGTCCCGGCGCACATAGGTGCCGTCCGCCGCGAACGTGCCGTACACCGCGCGGAAGCCGCGGTCGACGCTGCCGACGTTGATCAGGTTCTCCAGGACCCAGCGGGCCACCCGCTCGTGCTCGGCGGCGGGGCGCTGCGGGGCCTGGGCGGCGATGCGCGGGATGAGCCGGGCGACGATCTGGTCGTGGTCGGCGCCCGTGTCGAAGTCCATGTTCAGTGTGACGAGGTCGATGGCCGCGAGGGCGACCTCCGCCATGCCGTACACCGAGTACTCGCCCGCGAGGTTGGCCTTGCGCGCGTCCAGGTCGTGCAGCGGCGCGGTGCAGGCGAGCGCGCGCAGGCGCCGCGCCAGGCCCTCGTCGGCGGCCGGCCCCGGGGCGGGGCGCGGCCCCGCGCTGAGCTGGGGCGGAACGCTGTCCGTGGATGCAGGCGAAGTCACGGTGCACAGACTAGGTCCTGGGTCTGACATCGACCCAAACGACGCGGTACGCCTCTCCCGCCGTCCGCTCCTCAGCCGTCCTCGCCGACGCGGCGGCGGTACACCTCGACGACCCTCTCCAGCGAGTCGTCGAGGTAACCCGCGAGCAGTGTCGCGGCCTGCTCGCGGTCCCCGTCCTGAAGAGCCCGAAGAATTGCGACATTTCGCGCGATATAGGGCTCGTGCAGCCGCTGCGGTTCGTCCACCACGTGGAAGGCGAGGCGCAGTTCGGCGAAGACGCTGCGCATCAGCTCGGCCGTGCGCTCGCTCCCGGCCAGCGCCACCAGTTCCCGGTGGAAGTGGATGTTGGCCGTACCCACCCCCTTCCAGTCACCTTCGCGGGCCGCCCGGCGCCCCTCCTCCACGGCGCCGGCCAGCCCGTCGAGCCCGTAGGGCGGGTCCCCCAGGCCCCGGACGACCGCGCACTCCACGAGCCGCCGGGTGCGGTAGATGTCCTCGACGTCCTCCACGGTCAGGACCCGGACGAAGACCCCCCGGTTCAGTTCATGGACGAGCAGGCGTTCGTGCGTGAGCAGCCGGAACGCCTCGCGGAGCGTGTTGCGGGAGACGCCGAGCGCGCCGCCGATGCTGTCCTCGGACAGGCGGGTGCCGGGCGGGAAGTACCCCTCGGCGATCCGGCTCCTGAGGATGTCCGAGACCCGCTCCGCGGTGCTGGTGCGCCCCAGGAGGGCCCGGTCGTCGGCGAGGTCCTTCAGCTGCTCTGCCATGCCGGAATTCAATCGCAGTTCCCAAGAACGAACCAACATGGGTATTGAGGGATCGTTGAACAATCCTCTACGGTGCTACGCATGGCGTCGCCTCCCTCACCGCGCCGCCGACCGCTTCCGCACGGCACGGCTCCCCCAAGCACCCTCCGTCCTCCCTCTGCGAGGTGCCCATGAGCACGCCCCCTCCACCGCAGGCCCTCACCGACGACACGCGCCCCGCCACCACCGAACCCGCCTCGGACGACGGGGCGTTCGGCTGGCTGCGGGCCCTGGGTCCGCGCGGTCGCCGCGCGTTCGCGGGTGCCTTCGGCGGCTATGCCCTGGACTCGTACGACTACTTCACACTGCCGCTGAGCATGGTCGCGCTGGCCGCGTACTTCGGCCTGAACAGTGGCCAGACCGGACTCTTCACGACGGTCACGCTGGTGGTCTCCGCGGTCGGCGGCGCCCTCGCGGGCGTCCTCGCGGACCGCATCGGCCGCGTCAAGGCGCTGATGGTCACGGTGATCACGTACGCGGTGTTCACCGTCGCCTGCGGTTTCGCGCCCAACTACGAGACTCTGCTGGTCTTCCGCGCCCTCCAGGGGCTCGGCTTCGGCGGCGAGTGGGCGGTCGGCGCGATCCTGGTCGCCGAGTACGCGAGCGCCAAGCACCGGGGGCGCACGCTCGGCGCGATCCAGAGCTCCTGGGCCGTGGGCTGGGGTCTCGCCGCGATCGTGTACACGTTCGTCTTCTCGATCGCCGGCGACGACCTGGCCTGGCGCATCATGTTCTGGACCGGGGCGCTGCCCGCGCTGCTCGTCATCTGGCTGCGGCGCAGTGTGCACGACGCCCCCGAGGCGGCCGCGGCGCGTGAACAGAGCGCCGAGAAGGGATCGTTCAAGGCGATCTTCAAGCCCGGGCTGCTGCGGGTCACGGTCTTCGCGGGACTGCTGTCCACCGGTGTCCAGGGCGGCTACTACACGCTGGCCACCTGGGTGCCGACCTACCTGAAGTCCGAGCGGGACCTGTCGGTCGTCGGCACCGGCGGCTATCTGACGTTCCTCATCTCGGGCGCCTTCATCGGCTACCTGACCGGCGGCTACCTCACCGACAAGCTGGGCCGGCGGCGCAACATCTGGCTCTTCGCCCTGCTCTCGGCGATCTGCATCCTGGCCTACGCGAACATCCCGAGCGGCGCCAACACCCTGCTCCTGGTGCTCGGTTTCCCGCTCGGGTTCTGCATGTCGGCGATCTTCAGCGGCTTCGGCTCCTACCTGAGCGAGCTGTACCCGACGGCGGTGCGCGGCACGGGGCAGGGCTTCACGTACAACACCGGGCGCGCGGTGGGCGCCGTGTTCCCCACGACGGTCGGCTTCCTGGCGGACAGCTGGGGCGTGGGCGGCGCGCTGGTCTTCGGCGCGATCGGCTACGGCATCGCGGCCCTGGCCCTGCTCGGGCTGCCGGAGACCCGCGGGAAGGAGCTCACGTGAACCGCACGAGCACGGAGGACCGTCCCCTGGTCCTCGTCGACGAGCACGCGCGCGCGTGGAGCCCGCGAACGGCCCGGGCCCGCTTCCGCGACGGCCTCACCGGACCCACGGCCGGGGTGGCGGCGGGCCACACCCAGGTCAACCTGATCTCGGTGCCCGCCGACTGGGCCTACGACATGCTGCTGTTCTGCCAGCGCAACCCCAAGCCCTGCCCGGTCCTCGACGTCACGGACGCCGGGTCCTGGACGACCGTGCTCGCCGAGGGCGCCGATCTGCGCACGGACCTGCCGCGCTACCGGGTGTGGCGGGACGGCGAGCTGGTGGACGAGCCGACCGACGTGCGCGCGTACTGGCGGGAGGACCTGGTGTCCTTCCTCATCGGGTGCAGCTTCACCTTCGAGTGGGCGCTGGGCGAGGCGGGCGTGCCGATCCGCCACGTCGAGCAGGGCCGCAACGTCCCGATGTACGTGACGAGCCGGCAGTGCCGTCCGGCGGGGCGGCTGCACGGCCCGATGGTGGTGTCGATGCGGCCGGTGCCGCCCGAGCATCTGGCGGCGGCGATCCGGGAGAGCAGTCTGCTGCCCGCGGTGCACGGCAGCCCGGTGCACTGCGGCGATCCCGCGGGACTGGGCATCGACGACCTCGCCCGCCCCGACTTCGGTGACGCGGTGGACACCGAGCCGGACGACATCCCGGTGTTCTGGGCGTGCGGGGTGACCCCGCAGGCGGCCGTCATGGCCTCGCGCCCGCCGTTCGCCCTCACCCACGCCCCCGGGCAGATGTTCCTCACCGACGCCCGCGACGAGCAGTACCGCGTGGCCTGACAGGAGTGAAAGTGACCTCGATCGACCTGAACGCCGACCTCGGCGAGGGCTTCGGCCGTTGGCGGCTCACCGACGACGAACGGCTGCTGTCCGTCGTCACCAGCGCCAACGTGGCGTGCGGCTTCCACGCCGGGGACGCGGCCACCATGCGCCGGGTGTGCGAGCTGGCGGCCGAGCGCGGGGTGCGGATCGGCGCCCAGGTGTCCTACCGGGACCTGGCCGGGTTCGGGCGGCGCGCGATGGACGTGCCGCCCGCCGAGCTGGCGGCCGAAGTGGCCTACCAGATCGGCGCCCTGGAGGTGTTCGCGCGCGCGGCGGGCGCCCGCGTGGCCTACGTCAAACCGCACGGGGCGCTCTACAACCGGGTCGTGCGCGACGAGGAGCAGGCCGCCGCGGTCGTCGACGGCGTGCTCCTCGCGGACGGCGCGCTGCCCGTGCTGGGCCTGCCCGGCTCACGCCTGCTGGAGCTGGCCGCGAAGGCCGGGCTGCCGGTCGTCACCGAGGCGTTCGCGGATCGCGCCTACACCGACGCGGGCACCCTGGTGCCCCGCTCCCAGGAGGGCGCCGTGGTCACCGACCCGGAGGCGGTCGTGGAGCGGTCCCTGGGCCTGGCCCGCTCCGGCGAGGTGGTCTCCCGCTCGGGGGCGCGCATCGAGGTGCGCGCGCGTTCCCTGTGCCTGCACGGCGACACCCCCGGCGCGGTGGAGCTGGCACGCCGCGTGCGGGAGCGGCTGGAGGCGTCGGGGGTCCGGGTGGAGGCCTTCGCATGAAGGTCCTGCCCGTCGGCGAGGACGCCCTGCTCGTCGAGGTCTCCTCGGGCGAGGAGGCCCAGGCCCTGCACGCGGAGCTGCTGCGGCGCCGCGCCGAGGGCTCGCTGTCGGCCCGCGAGATCGTCCCCGCGGCCCGCACGGTCCTCCTCGACGGCCTCGACGCGCCCGCCCGGGTGTCCGCCGAACTGACCGCGGCCGAGATCCCGCCCGCTCCCCCACGCGCGCGTGCCGTGATCGAGATCCCCGTGCGCTACGACGGCCCGGACCTGGCCGACGTCGCGGCGCACTGGGGCATGCCGGAGCGGGAGGTCGCGCGCATCCACGCGGAGACGGAGTTCCGGGTCGCCTTCTGCGGCTTCGCGCCCGGCTTCGGCTACCTCACCGGCCTGCCGCCGCGCTACGACGTGCCGCGCCGGGCCACCCCGCGCACGGCCGTCCCGGCGGGGTCGGTGGCACTGGCCGGCTCGTACACGGGCGTGTACCCGCGCTCCTCGCCGGGCGGCTGGCAGCTGATCGGCACGACGGACGCCGTGCTGTGGGACCACGCGCGCGTGCCGGCGGCGCTGCTGTCGCCGGGCACACGCGTGCGGTTCGTCCCCGAGGCACGCTCATGACGGACCGCGCGCTCGCCGTCGTCCGGGCCGGCGCCCTGACCACCGTGCAGGACCGGGGCCGCCCCGGACACGCCCACCTCGGCGTTCCCCGCTCCGGGGCGCTGGACGGGCCCGCCGCGGACCTCGTCAACCGGCTGACCGGAAACCCACCCGGGGCGGCCGTGCTGGAGACGACCCTCGACGGCTGCACCATGCGGCCCCGTTCGGACGTCACCGTGGCGGTGGCGGGCGCGCCCTGCCCGGTCACGGTGGACGGGCGGCCCGCCGCCTGGGGCGCGCCGGTGCGCGTGCCCGCCGGTGCGCTGCTGGACATCGGGCCCGCGGTGTCGGGCGTACGCGCCTACGTGGGCGTCTCCGGGGGCATCGCCGTGGAACCCGTACTCGGCAGCCGCTCGACCGACCTGCTGTCGGGGCTCGGCCCGGCGCCGCTCACGGACGGCACGGTGCTGCCCCTGGGCCGGCCGACCGGGCCGCACGCGCGCGTGGACGTCGCCCCGCAGCCGGCGCCACCAGCCGAACTGGTCCTGCGGGTGACCCTCGGCCCGCGTGACGGCTGGTTCACGCCGGAGGCCGTGCGCGCCTTCCTCTCCCGCGCCTACCGGGTGTCCGCCGCGAGCAACCGCATCGGGCTGCGCACGGAGGGACCCGCCCTGGAGCGGGCCCGGCCCGGTGAACTGCCCAGCGAGGGCATGGTGCTGGGAGCCGTCCAGGTCCCGCCCGACGGCAGGCCCGTGGTGTTCCTGGCCGACCACCCGACCACCGGGGGCTACCCGGTGATCGCGGTGGTCCGCGCCGCCGACCTCCCGGCGGCGGCCCAGGCGCTTCCCGGCACACCGGTCCGCTTCGTGGCCGTGCACCGCCGCTAGGCCCTGCCGCACGCCGACAGGGCCCGGAGGCGCTGCCGCGGGGGCAGGGCCCGGGACGTGACAGCCACGCCCGCCCGCGACAGGGCCCGTGGGCATGCCGCGCGGCAGGGCCCGGGGCACACCACGCCCACGCCCGCCCGCGGCAGGCCCAGGGCGCGTGACGTCCACACCCGCCCACGGCAGAGCCCGGGCGCCCGGCGTCCACACCCGCGGCAGTCCCGGTCAGGCCGCGTCCGGCTGTTCCGCCACGGACAGCGCGGCGAGGGCCGCCGACACCGCCGCGGAGGCCCGTAGGTCGAGCCGGGCGCTGGTGCCCCGGGCGCGGTGCCGGAGCTCGTCGGCGGCGAGGGTCAGGAGCTGGGGCAACAGGTCGGTGCACCGGCGTGCCACCCAGCCGGTACCGGCCGTGGCCAGCCACCACAGGCTCGCGGATGTCGTCGGGGCGGGGAACTCCGGCTCGGGTGAGGGCGCGGGCCCGGTCGCGAGGCCGTGCCCGGCGAGCAGCGCGTGGAAGCGCAGGGCCAGTTGCCGGTGCCCCCGCTCCCCGGGGTGCAGCCGGTCCGCGCTCCACAGGGCGCGGTCGGTGATCCAGTCGCCCTCGCACGCGTGCAGGTGGAGCGCTCCGTACCGGTCGGACAGGGCGTGCACCACCGTGTTCACGGCCCGTTGCCGCCGGGCCAGCGGATGCGCGAGTGCCCCCGGCAGCCCGAGCATCGCGCCCGGGTCGGGCAGGCACGCGGTGAGCAGCACCGCGCCCTGCTCGGTGAGCGCCGCGTACACCTGGTCGAGGCGGGCCGCCACGGCCTGGATGTCGAAGGTGCAGCGCAGGGTGTCGTTGACGCCGACGACGACGGACACGAGGTCGGGCCGCAGCTCCAGCGCGGCGGGCAGCTGTCGCTCCAGCACGTCCCGGGTCTGCGACCCGCTCACGGCCAGGTTGGTGAAGGACGCGGGCGTCCCGGTGAGCCCGTCGGCGAGCAGCGCGGCCCAGCCGCGCCACCCGTCCCCCACGGGGTCGCCCACGCCCTCGGTCAGCGAGTCGCCCAGGGCCACGAACCGCGGGGGCCCGTCCCACCGCGAGGGCCCCGCGCACCGCGCGGCTCTCATGCCACGCCTCCGGGCACGTACGGCCGCACGGGGACGTCCGCGTCATGGGCGGCCAGGAACGCGTCGACGGCCGCGTTCCACCCGAAGCACTCCGCACGCGCGCGTGCGGCCTCGCGGCGGTCCGCCTCCAGGCGTTCCAGCAGCAGGTCCACGGCGTCCGCGAAGGCCTCCCCGTGGTCCGCGGCGACGGCGCCGGCGGAGCCGATCACCTCCGGCAGCGCGGACGACGCGCTCGCCACCACGGGCGTGCCGCACGCCATGGCCTCCAGCGCGGCGAGCCCGAAGGTCTCGGCGGGCCCGGGCGCCAGGGCCACGTCGGCGGACGCCTGGAGCGCGCCGAGCAGCCCGCGGTCGGAGACGTGCCCGAGGAAGGTGACCGGCAGGCCGCTCTCACGGGCCCGCTGTTCGAGCCGCGCGCGCAGCGGACCGTCCCCGGCCACCACCAGCACCGCCCGCCGCCCGCGCCGCCGCAGCGCCTCCAGGGCGTCCAGCGCCGTCCCGGGACGCTTCTCCACGGACAGCCGCGAGCACATCACGAGCAGCGTCTCGTCCCCGCGCGCGTGCCGGGCCCGCAGCTGCGGGTCGCGCAGGGCGGGGTGTCGCTGCACCAGGTCGACGCCGAGCGGTGCCCGGACGACGTTGCGGGCCCCGATCCGCACGAACTCCCGCTCGGCGAACTCGGTGGTGCACACCACGCGCGCGTACGTGTGGGCCGTACGGACGTTGAGGGCGTCGGCGGCGCGCCGGGCGGCCCCCTCGGGCAGGCCCCAGGTGCGCAGGACACCGTCGGCGGTCTCGTGGGAGACCATCACGGCCGGGACCCGGGCGCGCCGCGCCCACTTGCCGGTCCACCTGAGGGTCGTCCGGTCGGACACCTCCAGCCGGTCCGGCGCCAGCTCCTCCAGCAGCCGGGCCACCCGCCGCTTGTCGGCGAGGACGCGGTAGCCGCCGGTGCCGGGCAGCAGCGGCCCGGGGAGGGTGATCACCCGCCCCTGCTCGGTCTCGCGGTCGCTGAAACGCTCGCCGGGGATCACCAGGACGGGCTCGTGCCCCGCCGCCTTGAATCCCTTGCCGAGCTCGCGCAGCGCGGTGCGCAGACCGCCGGACGCGGGCGCGACAAAGTTCGCGAGCCGGACGATCCGCAGCGACCGGCTGTTGTGGCCTCCCGGGTTCATGCCGCCACCGCCGTCCGGCGCCCGGCGAGCACGTGCGCGTAGTGCCCGATCAGCTGGTCGCCGACGGCCGCCCAGGTGCGGCCCTCGACCATGGCCCGCCCGGCGGCGCCGAAGGCGGTCCGCAGCCCGGGGTCGGCGGCCAGGGCGCGCACCGCGTCCCGGACGGCGGTCGCGTCGCGCGGCGGCACGAGCAGCCCGGTGTGCCCGTGGGCGACCAGGTCCAGGGGCCCGCCCGCGGCGGGCGCCACGACGGGCAGGCCGCTGGCCATGGCCTCCTGGACGGTCTGGCAGAAGGTCTCGAACGGGCCCGTGTGCACGAAGAGGTCCAGCGAGGCGAAGACCCGGGCGAGGTCGTCGCCGGTGCGGCGGCCGAGGAAGACGGCCCCGGGGAGCGCCTGCTCCAGTGAGGGCCGGCTGGGCCCGTCGCCGACGACCACGACCCGGACGCCTTCCAGGCCGCAGGCGCCGGCGAGGAGTTCGACCTGCTTCTCGGGGGCGAGCCGGCCGACGTAGCCGACGATCAGCTCTCCGTTCGGGGCGAGTTCGCGGCGCAGGGCCTCGTCGCGGCGGTCGGGCCGGAACCGTTCGGTGTCCACGCCGCGCGGCCACAGCTTGACCCGGGGCACCCCGTGCGTCTCCAGGTCGTTCAGGGCGGCACTGGACGGGGCGAGGGTGAGGTCGGCGGCGCCGTGGACGGAGCGGATGCGCCGCCAGGCGGCGGCCTCTCCGGCGCCCATGTAGGTACGGGCGTATCCGGCCAGGTCGGTCTGGTACACGGCGACGGCGGGGGTGCCGAGGCGGGCGGCGGCGGCCATGCCGCGTACGCCGAGGACGAAGGGGCTGGCCAGGTGGACGACATCGGCTCGGTGCTCGATGAGGGTGGCGGCCAGGCGTCGGCTGGGGAGGGCGACGCGGACCTGGGGGTAGCCGGGGAGCGGAAGGGAGGGGACGTGGACGACGGGGCACGGCGCGGACGCGTCGGGCTTGTTCCCGGGTGCGGGGGCCGGGGCGACGACGACGGGGGCGTGACCGCGCTCGACGAGGTGCCGGGCGGTCTGGAGCGCGCAGTGGGCCACGCCGTTCACGTCGGGGGGAAAGGATTCGGTCACGATGACGACACGCATACCGGTGTTGTCGCCGTGCCGGACGTGGCCGCGTCAACGTGGATCTTTCCGAACGAGGAACGTCCTATGAGCGTTCTGAGGCGCACCCGCGCAGGTCAGGCCGTGTCCATGCCAGCCTGACCCGCGAGTCACCCCACGTTCACCTCCGCGGCCTGATTCCGCCTTGGTTTTCTCGCGAGAGGGGTCACACAGCGGGCTCCTCGGGGCCGATGCGGCTGCGGACGGCCGTCTGCACCTCGGCCTCCTCGGCGGGGTCGGCGGCGAGCCGGCGCAGTCGCTCGACGACGCGGGTGTCGCCGGTCTCGGCGTGCCGGGCGGCGAGTTCGCGGGTGGTCTCCTCGCAGTCCCACAGGCACTCGACGGCGAAGCCGGTGGCGAAGGAGGGGTCGGTGGCGGCGAGGGCCCGGGCGGCCCGGCCGCGCAGATGGGAGGAGGCGGTCTCGCGGTAGACGTGGCGCAGGACGGGCGCGGCGCAGGCGATGCCGAGCCGTCCGGTGCCGTCGACGAGGGTCCACAGGGTCGGTGCGTCCGGTCCTTCGCCCCGTACGGCCTCGCGCAGGGCGGCGAGGACCAGGTCGCGGTCCTGCGCTCCGCCCCGGCAGGCGAGGACGCGTCCGGCGGCGGCGCCGAGGGCGTCCGGCCGCCGGGCCCAGCCGCGGGCCCGGTCGACGGCGGCGACCGAGCGCATGCGCTCGAAGGCGTCGACGGCGGCGTCCACGACGAGCGTCGAACCGGTGGCCACGGCGCCCTCGATCAGGTCGAGGGCGTCGGGATCGTTGCCGTCGGCGAGGTAGCGCAGGGCCGTGCACCGGGCCCCGTCGCCGCCGTCCTTGGCGGCCTGGACGATCTCGGCCCGGTCCTCGGGGCCCGCCACGGCGGAGAGACAGCGGGCTGCCGGGACATGGAGGGCCGCGCCCCGGTCGATGCCCTGCTGGGCCCATTCGAAGACGGCTTGCACGCTCCATCCGGGGCGGGGCCCGGCCGGTCGCATCTGCCGCTGCCAGCGGTCGAAACAGCCGGCTTCGTGGGCGGCACGCACGCGCGTGGCGACGGATTCGCGGGGGTCCTCGGCCCACAGTCGCCACGGCCGGGGCTCGAAGGCGTCCCGGACGGTGGCGGCCAGCTCGGCATCCCCCTCCGGATCGGTGGGGAAGCGCGCGAGGACGGGTGCGGCGAGGGCGCGCAGGCCCGCGTCGTCGTCCCTGAGGGCCAGCTCGTCGAGGGCCCAGGCCCAGTTGGTGCCGTGGGCGGCGTACCTGCGCAGCAGTTCGAGCGCGTCCCGCCTGCCGTAGGAGGCGAGGTGTCCGAGGACGGCGAGGGCGAGGCCGGTGCGTGACTCGTCGGTGTCGAGGACGTCCTCGGCGTCGAAGAGGTGGGCCTCGACCGCGTCCAGCTCGCCGTTCAGGTCGAGGTAGAGGCGGGCGTAGTAGAGGGAGCGGTTCTCCACCTGCCAGTCGTGGCGGGGGTCGCGCAGCACGCAGTGGTTCAGCGCCGCGAGCGCCTCGGGGCGCGGGGCGGTGAGCGCGTGCAGTGTGCCGTCGCCGCGGCCCCGCTGGAGCAGGCCGAGCAGCGTACCGCTGGGCGCTATGACCGGATCGAACATGGGAAACAGCCTCACATCAAGCGTCGACGCAACCGGGGACGTGTACTACCTGGCCGCGCGACAACACGTCGGAGTGCCCGCCGTTTCCTGCTTGCTGTAGACCATCTTCCTCTGCCTCTCGTCGGTGGCCCTTGCGGACCGCGTCACGGCCCGCGCGGTGCGGCAACACCTGCCCAACCATCACGTCCGTGAACCACGTCGTCATGATGACTCGGCACTTCCGTCTGCCGCGACCGAAATTTCGGCGGCCCTGTACCGCCTCCCCCGTTTTCTTAGTCGTTCCAGGTCAGACCGGTCGGCTCAGTGCTCGCCGAACAGTTCGAGCAGTTCCGTCCGGCCGAACATGCGCGCGGTGTCGACGGCCGAGGGCGTGCCCGCGGACGGGTCGGCGCCGCCCTCCAGGAGGGCCTTGATCACATCGGTCTCCCCCTTGAACACGGCTCCCGCGAGCGGGGTCTGGCCTCGGTCGTTCACCCGGTCGGCCTCGGCGCCGCGGTCGAGCAGTGCGCGCACCGCGTCGGAGTGGCCGTGGTAGGCGGCGAGCATGACGAGCGAGTCGCCCCGGTCGTTGGTGAGGTTGGCCGGAACACCCGCGTCGACGTACGCCACGAGCGCCTCGGTCTGTCCCCGCCGGGCCAGATCGAAGATCTTGGTCGCCAGCTCCACGACCTCGGGGTCGGGGACTTCGGTCATCGGACGGACCGCCTCTCCACTGCGCAGCGTCGGGTGGGTACGCCTGCGGGGGCCGCAGCCGTACGAGTGAATCGCCAGGGTACTGGCTCGCGCGGCACATGACCCGATGTGCCCGAGGTAAAGATCAGCAGAGACCGGGTCGTGCGCAACGGTCCAGCTCAGCCCGGTCGGGAACCACGCCGCCAGTCGGAGGGAAATAGTCCATATTTCACCCAGTTGCACCTTTTATCGTATGGATACATCCTGTGAGCCTGGAAGCACTCATGGTGACTGTCCCCGCGAACCAGGAGACCTCAAATGATCCTGTCCATCTCAGGCGTGGTCCTGCTCGGCATCGTCGTCTTCATCTTCTTCCGCAAGGACGGCCTGAAAGCCTCGCACGCGGTGGTCGCCATGCTGTTCGGCTTCTACCTGGCGAGCACGGCCATCGCCCCGAGCATCAAGGCGGGCGGCGAGAGCCTGGCGAGCCTCCTCGGCGGAATCAAGTTCTGACGCCCCGCTCCCCTTACGCACCGATCTGGAGGCAGTAGTGGCCCGGCGCCCCCTCCCCCGCATTCTGAGCAACGGCAGCGCGCAGCTCGCCCGGAGCCGGGAGCTGGCCCGGACGGCCGCCGACAGCGCCACGGACGTCCTCCATCCGCTGATCACGATCACGCGCGGTCTGCGCCGGCTGGCAGCGGCCGGGCGGCGCAGATGGGCCGACACCCCCAAGGAGAGACGGGGGGCCCTGCTGTTCCTGGTGGCCTCCGTGATCCTGGTCGTGGCGCTGGTGCCGTACGGGCCGCTGCTCGCCGTCATCACCCTGATGACGGCGGCGGCCTGGCAGGGCCGGGACCGCGCCCCTGCGTCGCCCGACGGGCCCGACGAGATGCAGAGCCGGCGCCTGAAGTCGCTGTACGAGGCGCTGGTGCCGTACTTCTCCACCGCCGAGGACCCCGAGCCGCTGTACGCCCACGGCGGGGCGTGGGACAAGGCGTTCCCCACCTACGCGTTCGACGGCGGCGGCCGCATCTCGCACCTGGTGGTCCGCTACCCGGCGTACTTCACCGACAGCGAGGCCGAGGCCCGCGCCCGGATCGAGCACCTCCTCGTCGCCAAGTCGGGCCGGGGCCGCGAATACCACTTCACGTGGGACGAGGAGGGCAACCAGTTGACGGTCGGCGTGCTCCTGCCGCTGCCCGTCGACATCACCGCCCAGCGTTTCGTCACCGCGCCCGGCGAGACCGTCCTCGGCTTCACCGACCCGACCGAGGTCCGGCGCACCCTCCCCCTCACCTACGGTGAGCAGCGACGCGACGTGCCCCCGGTCGTCTGGCGCACGGGTCTGCGCTCGACCGAGCCCCACCTGCTCGCCCTCGGCCAGCCGGGCAGCGGCACCTCCACGCTGCTGAGGTCGATCGCCCTGCAGGCCCTCCAGCACGGCGACGTGGTGATCGTCGACGGCGGCGGCACCGGCGAGTACGCCTGTCTGACCGGCCGGGACGGCGTCCTGGCCGTCGAGTGCGGCCTGACCGGAGCCCTGGCCAGCCTGGAGTGGGCCGCGACCGAGACGGAGCGCCGTCTCATCGCCGCCAACCGCGCCCACCAGGCCGGCCAGCCGCCGCCCGACGACACCAAGCGACCGTTGTGGATCCTCCTGGACCGCCCGACCGCGTTCACCCACCTGGCCGCGGCGGACGACCGCAAGGACCCGCAGTCCCTGCTCCAGGTTCCGCTCCGGCACGGCCGCCCGGCGAACGTGACGGTGGTCGTGGCCGACCAGTTGGACTGCCTGGACGCCCTGAGCGAGCCGGTGCGGCAGCACACCCGGGCCCGCGTGGTCCTCGGCCCGGCGACGGCGGATCAACTCGAGTCGGCCCTCGGCGCGCCCCCGCACACCACCCCCGTCGACCAGGTCCCGCCCGGCCGGGGCTACGCCCGCCTGGGCACGGGCCCGGTCCACCGCCTCCAGGTCCCGGCCACCCCGAACCCGTACGACGACGCGACCCCGGACGCCCACCGCGAGGCGGTCCTGGCCCTCCTCCCACCCCGGACGACACCGGCGGACGGGGAGACGGTCCCGGAGCCGGACGGGGTGCCGGGCGAGCCGGAACCGGTCCAGACGGACAGGGAACCGGAGCCCGCGCCGGTGGCGGTGGCCTCGAAGACGCCGGAGCCGCAGCCCGAACCCGTTCCGGTCCAGGTCGCGGACACGCCCGAGCCGCAGCCCGAACGGGTACCGGTCGTCACCAAGGACCCTCTGCCGAATCCGGTTCCGGTCCTGACCAAACCGACGGAGGCGAAGCGGGGTTAGGCACACCGGCTCCACCCGCACCGCCGTCCGGCACTAGGCCACGAACGTACGCGGCGCCTCACCGCCCCCCACGCCGCCCGACTCCACCAGCCCCGCCGCCGCGGCCAACCGCACGGCCGCCTCCTCCGCCACCGCCCCGCCCACGGTGAACGGCAACCGCACATACCCCTCGAACGCCCCGTCCACCCCGAACCGCGGCCCGGACGGCACCCGCACCCCCACGCGCTCCCCCGCCTCCGCGAGCCGCGAGCCGGACAGCCCCCCGGTCCGCACCCACAGCGTCAGCCCGCCCTGCGGCACCTCGAACTCCCACCCGGGCAACTCACGTCGCACGGCCGCCACCAGCTCGTCCCGGTTCGACCTGGCCTGTTCCCGCCGGACCTGCACGGCCTGCTCCCAACCCCCGGTGCCGAACAGCCAGTTGACGGCCAGCTGCTCCAGCACCGGCGTACCGAGATCGGCATAGGCCCGTGCGGCGACCAGGCTGCGGATCACGTCCGGCGCGGCCCGCACCCACCCGATGCGCATGCCGGCCCAGAACGCCTTGCTGGCCGACCCCACCGTGATCACGGTCGAACCCGCCGGGTCGAACGCGCACACCGGCCGCGGCATCCGCACCTCCGCGTCGAGCCACAGCTCGGTCATCGTCTCGTCGGCGATCAGCACGGTCCCGGCGGACCGCGCCGCGTCCACCAGCCGCCGCCGCTGGTCCTCGTCGGCGAGCGCACCGGTCGGGTTGTGGAAGTCGGCGACGACGTACGCGATCCGCGGCGCGGCGTCCCGCAGGACCTGCCGCCAGCGGTCCATGTCCCAGCCGGTGAGCCCCTCGGCCATCGCGACGGGCACGAGCCGGGCCCCGGCCTCCCGCATCAGCTGGAGGATGTTGGCGTAGGAGGGCGACTCGACGGCGATGCGCTCCCCGCGCCCGCCGAACAGATGACAGATCGCGTCGATCGCGCCCATCGCCCCGGTCGTCACCATGATCTGCTCGGGCATGGTGGGGATCCCGCGCACGGTGTAGCGCTCGGCGATCATCGACCGCAGCGCGGGCAGCCCGGCGGGGTAGTCGCCGTGCGTGTGCGCGTACGGCGGCAGCTCCTCCAACGCGCCCTGGACCGCCCGGGTGAGCCACGGCTCGGGGGCCGGAAGCGCCGCGCAGCCCAGGTCGATCATGGACCCCAGGGCCTCGGGCGGCAGAGGTTCCAGGCCGCGCGCGGGCACCGGGTTCCCGGCCGGCACGGCGGTCCAACTGCCCGCGCCCCGCCGCGACTCCAGGAACCCCTCGCCGCGCAGTGCCTCGTAGGCGGCGGCGACCGTCGTACGGCTGACGGAGAGGGAGAGGGCGAGTTCCCGCTCGGCGGGCAGCCGGGCGGCCACCGGGACCCGGCCTTCGAGCACCAGCAGTCGGATGCCGTCGGCGAGGGCGCGATAGGCGGGCGGGCGCCGGGCGCCGGGTCCCGCCGGGCGGTCCTGCTGGGACTTGAGGAGCCGGGCGAGCTGCGCCGCCCCCACGGCCGAGGTCCACTGCGCCACCGAAATCAGTCCACCTTCCCCGGATTGGCCCTGGATGGCGTGTCCATCCAAGCCACAGCGTGTCATGCATCAGTCCACTACCACCACAGGGGGGCACATCATGTCCACGCGGGGGCGTCTCGCCCGGCGGCTCATCCAGCTCTACGTCGGTCTCGCGCTGTACGGCGCGAGTTCGGCGCTGCTCGTCCGGTCGGGACTCGGCCTGGAACCGTGGAACGTGCTGCACCAGGGCCTCGCCGAGCGGACGGGGCTGTCGATCGGCGTGGTGCTGACCCTCGTCGGCGCCGCGGTGCTGCTCGCGTGGATCCCGCTCCGACAGCGGCCGGGCCTGGGCACGGTCTCCAACGTGCTGGTCATCGGCATGGCGATGGACGCCACGCTGGCCCTGGTGCCCGACGCGCACGGCTGGGCGCTCCGCGTGACCCTGATGGCCACGGGCATCGTCCTGAACGGCGCGGCCACCGGCCTCTACATCGCGGCCCGCTTCGGCCCGGGCCCGCGCGACGGCCTGATGACCGGACTGCACCAGCTCACGGGCGTCTCGATCCGGCTGGTGCGCACGGGCATCGAGCTGACGGTCGTGGCGACCGGCTTCGCCCTGGGCGGTACGGTCGGCGTCGGCACCCTTCTGTACGCGCTGTCCATCGGGCCGCTCGCCCAGCTGTTCCTGCGCGTGTTCGCCGTTCCCCCGGCATCCGGCGGCAGCACGGTCGTTGCCACCGGTCAACCAGAACGCGCGATACTGCGTCCGTGACCCCGCGGATACGCCACCCCTACCTCGACCATCCCGGCCCGATCGCCTTCGCCCACCGGGGCGGGGCCGCGGACGGCCTGGAGAACACGGTGCGGCAGTTCCGGTGCGCCGTGGAGGCGGGCTACCGGTACATCGAGACCGACGTCCACGCCACCCGGGACGGCAAGCTCGTCGCCTTCCACGACGCGACCCTGGACCGGGTGACGGACGGCGCGGGCCGGATCGCCGACCTGCCCTGGCAGGAGGTACGCCAGGCTCGCGTGGGGGGCGAGGAACCGGTGCCCCTCTTCGAGGAACTCCTGGAGACGTTCCCCGACGTGCGCTGGAACGTCGACGTCAAGGCGGAGGCCGCCCTGCTGCCCTTCCTCGACCTGGTCGGCCGGACCGACTCCTGGGACCGGATCTGCCTCGGCTCGTTCTCCGAGGCGCGCGTGGTGCGCGCCCAGCGGCTGGCCGGTCCGCGCCTGGCCACGTCGTACGGCACCCGGGGCGTCCTCAACCTGCGACTGCGCTCCTGGGGGCTGCCGGCGGCGGTGCGCCGCTCGGCGGTCGCCGCGCAGGTCCCGGAGATCCAGTCCGGCATCCAGGTCGTGGACCTCCGCTTCGTCCGCGCCGCCCACGCGCGCGGGCTCCAGGTGCACGTGTGGACCGTCAACGACCCGGAGAGCATGCACCGGCTTCTGGACCTCGGCGTGGATGGCATCATGACCGATCACATCGACACGTTGCGCAAGGTCATGGAGGACCGCGGCGTCTGGGTCTGAGACCCCCGGCCGGTCGCCTCTGCGCGTTCACGGGGAAGCGAGGGCACGGGTGGGCACCGACACCGTGCGGACACCGCCGGCCGACGGCGCCGCGGATCTCGGACGCGAGCAGCGCGGCTGGTACTTCTACGACTGGGCGTGCTCCGTCTACTCGACGAGCGTGCTCACGGTGTTCCTGGGCCCCTACCTGACCTCGGTCGCCGAGTCGGCGGCCGACGGGGACGGGTACGTCCACCCCCTCGGCATCCCGGTGCGCGCCGGGTCCTTCTTCGCGTACTCGGTGTCCCTGTCGGTGATCGTGGCCGTGCTGGTGATGCCCCTGGTGGGCGCCGCCGCCGACCGCACCGGCCGCAAGAAGCCGCTCCTCGCGGCCGCCGCCTACCTGGGGGCCACGGCCACGACGGCCATGTTCTTCCTGGACGGCGACCGCTACCTGCTCGGCGGCGCCCTCCTGATCGTCGCGAACGCCGCGCAGTCCGTGGCGATGATGCTCTACAACTCCTACCTCCCGCAGATCGCCCCGCCCGAGCAACGGGACGCGGTGTCCTCCCGGGGCTGGGCCTTCGGGTACGCGGCGGGCTCGCTGGTCCTCGTCGCCAACCTGGTCCTCTACACCGGGCACGAGGGCTTCGGCGTCTCCGAGAGCACGGCCGTCCGCATCTGCCTCGCCTCGGCCGGCCTGTGGTGGGGCGCCTTCGCACTGATCCCGCTGACCCGGCTGCGCGACCGCAGGACCACCGCCCGCGAGGCGGCCCTCCCGGGCTTCCGGCAGCTCGCCGCGACCGTCCGCGACATGCGCCGCCACCCGCTGACGCTGGCCTTCCTGCTCGCCTACCTCGTCTACAACGACGGCATCCAGACGGTGATCTCCCAGGCCTCGGTCTACGGCTCCGAGGAACTCGGCCTCGGGCAGTCCACCCTCATCGGCGCCGTGCTGCTGGTGCAGGTGCTGGCAGTGGCGGGCGCGCTGACGATGGGACGGCTGGCCCGGACCTACGGCGCCAAGCGCGTGATCCTCGGCTCGCTGGTCGCGTGGACGGTGACGCTCGCGGCCGGGTTCTTCCTGCCCGCCGGGGCGCCGCTGTGGTTCTTCGTCCTGGCCGCCGGGATCGGCCTGGTCCTGGGCGGCAGCCAGGCGCTGTCCCGCTCCCTGTTCTCCCATCTCGTCCCACCCGGCAAGGAGGCCGAATACTTCTCCGCGTACGAGCTGAGCGACCGCGGGATGAGCTGGCTCGGGCCGCTGCTGTTCGGGCTCACCTACCAGCTCACCGGCAGCTACCGGGACGCGATCATCTCGCTGGTGGCGTTCTTCGTGCTGGGATTCGCCCTGCTCGCCCGGGTTCCGGTACGGCGTGCGATCGCGGATGCGGGGAATCCGGTTCCAGACAGGATTTAGCACTCGACGCGAAAGGGCTGTAGTGTACGCGTTTGGCCTGCCAGGCGTACCGTTACTGCGCGTCAAAGATGCCGAAACGCTAGGTTACATCTGCTAGCAGATGTGACAAACCGGGCGCTGGTGGGTACAACAAGGGCGGCTACGACGGCGACGCATGACCCGGAACGGGACCCGGAACGGGAATCTTTACCGCCGACCGGACGTTGACCGGATGACGACGACAGCGACACCTGTCCTGTGGGCGACAAGCCCGGGAGGCACGATTCATGAGTGAGCGAGCTCTTCGCGGCACGCGCCTCGTGGTGACCAGCTACGAGACGGACCGCGGCATCGACCTGGCCCCGCGCCAGGCCGTGGAGTACGCATGCGAGAAGGGGCACCGCTTCGAGATGCCCTTCTCGGTCGAGGCGGAGATCCCGCCGGAGTGGGAGTGCAAGGTCTGCGGGGCCCAGGCACTCCTGGTGGACGGCGACGGCCCGGAAGAGAAGAAGGCCAAGCCCGCGCGTACGCATTGGGACATGCTGATGGAGCGACGCACCCGTGAGGAACTCGAAGAGGTCCTCGAGGAGCGTCTGGCGGTTCTGCGCTCCGGTGCGATGAACATCGCTGTTCATCCCCGGGACAGCCGGAAGTCGGCGTAAGTCCCTCCGGGGCCTGGCCGGAATAACAGCGCGTCAGTGACCGCGGGCGCCGTACGTGAAGTACGTACGGCGCCCGCGGTTTTCCGTCTGTGCGGGTTCCTCAGTGCGTCAGCGGCGGACGCGGCTCCTGCGGGGTGTCCCCCGGCTCGTCCCTGATGACCTCGCCCTGGACGACCTTGCCGTCCGGGCGGTGCATCCGGGCCTGCTGGAAGGCGCCGCCCAGCGTGCCCGGGTCGGCCTCGCGGAGCTTGCGCTCGAAGGTGCGCTCGGCGGAACGGCTCACGGCCTTCTGGACCGGGGGCAGCAGCAGGAGCAGGCCCACCGCGTCCGACACCAGGCCGGGGGTCATCAGCAGCAGACCCCCCAGCATCATCAGGCCGTTGCCCTCGCTGTTCGGCCGGGCCGCCGCCGGCATCACACCGCTCTGCTGCTGTTGCAGCGCCTCGGAGAGCCTGCGGAAGGCACGCCGGCCGGCCCGCTTGATGACGATCGAGCCGAGCACGAAGCCCGCCAGCAGGACGAGGAACACCACCAGCCCGTTCGACGCCCCCGCGACCAGCGTGAGCAGCCAGATCTCCAGCACGAGCCACGCGGCGATCCCCAGGGGCAGGAACGTGCGCAGCCGGGAGCGCCGGGGCCGGGCGGGGTGGCTGGGGGTCTGAGCGCCAGTCGTCATGACTCCAGTGTGCCTGGCTCCGGCTCAGCGCGGGATAAGCCCCCGATCAGGCGTTCCTGTGCGCGGCCGAGCCCGAAGCGGCCACGGCCGGCACAGCCTCCGAAGCGGCTACGGCTTCGACGGCTCGCCGCCGCGCCCCGTGACGGACGGCTTCGCCACGCGCCCCGTGACCTTGCCGACGCGCTCCCCCACCCCCCACGCCGTGACCCGCCACAGCGCCTCGACGAGGATGTCGCGGCTCATCTTGGAGTCGCCGAGCTCCCGCTCGACGAAGGTGATGGGCACCTCGACCACGTGGTAGCCGGCCTTGACCGCGCGGCGGGCCAGGTCGACCTGGAAGCAGTAGCCCTGCGAGGCGACCTCGTCGAGGCCGAGGCCCTCCAGGGTCTCGCGGCGGAACGCGCGGTAGCCGCCGGTGATGTCGCGCAGCGGCAGGTCGAGCGCCAGCCGGGAGTAGAGGCTGCCGCCCCGGGAGATCACCTCGCGGGACTTCGGCCAGTTCACCACTCGCCCCCCGGGCACCCAGCGCGAGCCGAGCACCAGGTCGGCGCTCTTGAGGGCGGTGAGCAGACGGGGCAGTTCCTCGGGCTGGTGGGAGCCGTCGGCGTCCATCTCGACCAGCACGCCGTAGTCGCGCTCCAGGCCCCAGCGGAAGCCCGCGAGGTAGGCGGCGCCGAGGCCCTCCTTGCCCTTGCGGTGCAGCACGTGGACCTGGTCGTCCTCGACGGCCAGCTCGTCGGCCAGCTTGCCGGTGCCGTCCGGGCTGTTGTCGTCGGCCACGAGCACGTGCGCCTCGGGGACGGCCTCGCGTACCCGGCCGACGATGCTCTTGATGTTCTCCGCCTCGTTGTAGGTCGGGATGATCACCAAGGCCGTGCCGAGCGGGCCGAACTTCCTCCCCTGGGCTCCTGCCGCGAGGGTTCCGTCGCCGTCGTTCACTGCTGCCCCTTCATGTCCATACGCAGAGGTCCACCATAGTGGTCCCGGCCTGCGATGACGTGACAGGACGTTCGAATGGTGGTGTCGAATCGACAAGACGCGGGTAAGAGCGCGCCTCCGGGTGCGAGCGTACGGCGGATGGGGGCCCGGCGCCCTTCGGGCCGACCCGGGACCCGCTGGCTGCGGATCGACCGAAAGCCGTTGTCTACTGAGCGCCCGGGCCCCACCCGGGTCACACCTCCCCGACCGGCCGGAACGTTCCCTCGGCGCTGCGCCGGCCTGAGCCTGGCTCCCAGTGGCGGTGCCCCGGTGCGGCACACCGTCCCTGACCCGGCGGCGCTGCGGCGAGTGTGCGAACGCTCCCCGGTCGGGCGTCCGGTGGTGGACTCGGCCGAACCTACCGGCCCCCTGCGGCCGCCTGTCAACAGCCGTTCGACCTGCGCATTCCACGGCAAAGCCCTGGTCAGGGCCGAGGATGCGCAGGTCGCGCGCCGGGGGTGCGGCGCACGATCGCGTGCGCGCCACCCCCGTAGATCACTCGCCCGGCCCTACGAAGACCGTGTGCCCGCCCACCACGGTGCGCAGACAGACGGGCAGGTCGCGGCCGGGGGTCAGGTCGGGCAGCCCGGGGGTGCCGGAGCGGGGGTCCGTCGACCAGCGGGCGACGCGGTCGTCGGGGGCCTGGACGACGAGTTCGCCGGTGCGCCACACGGCGTAGTCGGCGGGGGCGCCCGGGACCAGGACGCCCGCGTCGTCCCGTCCCACGGCCCGCCAGCCGCCGCGCGTGTGCGCCGTGAACGCGGCGCGCACGGAGACGCGGTGCTCCGGCGTGTGGTGGAAGGCGGCGGCCCGGACCGTGCCCCAGGGGTCGAGCGGGGTGACCGGGCTGTCGGAGCCGAAGGCGAGCGGGACACCGGCGCGCAGCAGGGCGGCGAAGGGGTTCAGGCCCCGGGCCCGCTCCGCCCCCAGGCGCTGTGCGTACATGCCGTCGTCGCCGCCCCACAGGGCATCGAAGGCGGGCTGGACGGAGGCGGTGAGGCCGAGTTCGGCGAAGGCGGCGACGCTCTCGGGGGTGAGCATCTCGGCGTGCTCGACGCGGTGCCGGGCGGCCCGGATCCGGGCGAGGCCCAGCTTCTCGGCGGCGGCCCGCACGCCCTCCACCACGGTGTCCACCGCGGCGTCGCCGATGGCGTGGAAGCCGGCCTGGAGGCCCGCCTCGGTGCAGGCGACCACGTGCGCGGCGACCGCGGCGGCGTCCAGGTAGGCCCTGCCGGTGTGCCCGGCGTCGGCGTACGGCTGGTGCAGGCAGGCGGTGTGCGAGCCGAGGGCCCCGTCGACGAACAGGTCACCCGCGGCGCCGACCGCGCCCAGCTCGCGCGCCTTGGGGACGTCCTGCTCGGCCCAGTAGCCGACGACGCGCGGGCCGGGTTCCTCGGCGGCGAGCCGCAGCAGCCCGGTGAAGTCGTCCTCGGAGGAGATCTCCGGGCCGGCGCACTCGTGGATCGTGCCGATGCCGAGCGAGACGGCGTGCGCGAGGGCGGTGCGCTGTGCCTCGGCGCGCTGCCCGGGCGTGACGGCGGCGTACGCGGCGGCGCGCACGGCGTGGTGGGCGTCGGCGGTGAGCGGCCCGTCCTCCCGGGTGACGCCGGGGACCAAGTCGAGCAGGGCGGTCGTGACGACCGCCGAGTGGACGTCGATGCGGGTGAGGTAGAGGGGCCGGTGCCCGGTGGCCTCGTCGAGTTCGGCCCGCGTCGGGGGCCGGCCGCCGGGCCAGCGGGCGGCGTCCCAGCCGTGCCCGAGCAGCACGCGGTCGTCGGGGCGGGCGGCGGCGAAGTCCCGTACGAGGGCGAGGGCGGCCTCCAGGGAGGGGGCGCCCGACAGATCGAGACCCGTCAGGGCGAGACCGCTGGCGGTGGTGTGCACGTGCGCGTCCGTGAACGCGGGGGTGACCAGCGCCCCGTCGAGGTCGACTACCTCGTCGACGCCGTCCGCGAAGGCGTCGGCGGCGCCCTCGGAACCGACCCAGGCGACCTGTCCCCGCTCCACGACCATCGCGGTGGCGAAGGGATCGGCAGGACTGTGGACCTCTCCACGACGGAGGAGAACGGTCTGGGGCGGCGTACGGGACTCACTCATGGAGCACAGTTTCACAGGCCCGGCCTCGACGCCCCGCAAAGGGGCGGACCACCGGTCAGATCCGCGGCGGCCGTGCCTCGTACGGCGTGGACAACACCACGGTCGTCCGCGTGGACACCCCGGCCAGCGACCGCACCCGCGCCAGGAGCTCCTCCAGCTCGTGGGGCGTGGCCACGCGCACCTTGAGGATGTAGTTCTCGTCCCCCGCGACGCTGTGGCACGCCTCGATCTCCGGCACACCGGCCAGCCGGTCCGCGATGTCGTCCGGCGCGCTGGGATCGAACGGCTTCACCGAGATGAACGCCGTCATGGGCAGCCCCACCGCCTCGGGGTCGACGACGGCGGCGTAACCGCGGATGACACCGCGCTGTTCCAGCCGTCGCACCCGCTGGTGCACGGCCGACGTGGACAGCCCCGTGGCCTTGCCCAGGTCGGTGTAGCTCATCCGCCCGTCCTTGACGAGCAGCTGCACGATCTGTCGGTCCAGCTCCTCCATGGCGCAAGAACCTACAGTGCGGCTGATCTCCTCGGATACCTCAGGAGTCCAGGTCATGCCCGGTTCGTGATGTGGCCGGAAGACGACGGTCAGCCGTTCGGGGGACAAACCCGCCGCAGAGGGCACCTGCGCGCGGCATGTGACGAACGCCACAGCGCTCGAACAGTCTCCGTAATGTTCTCGTGATTACCGCCGAGGGGGGACGGGAAGTGCTTGCTGTGGTCGAGGCCGCAGTGCCTGATACGGCCCAGCCCGAGGGGGAGTACCCAATGCAGAGTCTTAAGCGCCCTGGTCGCACCGCACCCAAGCGGCAGCAGCTCGTCGTCGAGCCCGAGCCGGAGGGCGTCGAACCCGACGCCTACGACGACGAACTCGACGCCTACGACACGTTCGAGATGTTCCGGGTGATCTGCCCGGACTGCGCGCAGCCCATCGCCCTGCTGGCGGACGAGGAAGTCCTGCCGGAGCACGCGCTGTGCGCCTCGCCGTGGAACCCGTTCGGACTCACGGTCTGCGCCGGAACCGGCCGCAGGGCCGCGGACGCCCGCCCCGCGGACGAGTCGGTGGACCCTCAGGAGCAGGACACCGCCCTGCTGTTGACGCTCCCTCAGGGACTGGACTGGCGGACCCAGCCCTTCTCGCACGTCGGCGGCCCTGGCTCACGCCCCATCAGGGTCCCGGTCATGCGCCGCCACGCGGCCTGAGCGCGGGCCTTCCTCGCCCGCTCGCTCCACCCCAGCAGCTGCCCCGCACCACGGCTCGTGGACTGCCGTGGTGCGGTTCAGTGTGCCCGGGTTCGCGGGCTGACGGCGGCCGGGCGCAGGGCCGGGCCCAGTGCGACGGCCGCGGGCCCGTTCGACGGACCGGCACCCCTGAAACGCACGCCCGATTCCACGCACGGGTGACCTGTCCGGCCTCTGCCGCGTTGCCCTGGTATGACCCCCATCTCCTCAGCGACCGGGCGTCAACGCCTCCTGTACGTCCCGCCACCCGCAGAATCGGTTCGGCCCGCTCCGCCGCGCTATCAGGACCCGCCGATCTACCGCGACTTGATGCGGACCTGGGCGGAAGGCGGCCGCACCGTGCCGGGCCGGCACGACCCGGAGTGGATGCGGCTCGCGGCTCCCTGGCGGGGGCTCGACCAGTTCAGCGTCCCTCTGGACCCACGAGATGGCGGGCGATGACCATCCGCTGGATCTGGTTGGTGCCTTCGACGATCTGCAGCACCTTGGCCTCGCGCATGTAGCGCTCGGCCGGGAAGTCGGCGGTGTAGCCGTAGCCGCCGAGGATCTGGACAGTGTCGGTGGTGACCCGCATCGCCGTGTCGGTGCAGTGCAGTTTGGCCATGGCGGCCTGCCGGGCGAACGGCCGGCCCACGTCGCGCAGTCGGGCCGCCGCGAGGTAGAGCGCGCGGCCCGCCTCGATCTGGGTCGCCATGTCCGCCAGCATGAAGCGCAGCCCCTGGAAGTCGGCGATCGGCTTGCCGAACTGGCGCCGCTGCGCCGCGTACGCCAACGCCTCGTCGAGCGCGGCCTGGGCCACGCCGATCGCGCAGGCCGCGATGCCGAGCCGCCCGGAGTCGAGGGACGACAGGGCGATCGCGAAGCCCTGTCCCTCCTCGCCGATGCGCCGGGCGTCGGAGACCCGGACGCCGTCGAAGTGGACCTGGGCCGTGGGCGAGCCCTTCATGCCCATCTTCTTCTCGGGCGGCGCGGCACTCACCCCGGGCGCGTCGCCGGGCACCAGGAACGCGGTGATCCCGCGCGGGCCCTCCTCGCCGGTGCGCGCCATGACCGTGTAGAAGTCGGCGATCCCGCCGTGCGTGATCCAGGCCTTCGTGCCGGTGATCACCCAGTCGTCGCCGTCCCGTACGGCCTTGGTGCGCAGGGCGGCCGCGTCCGACCCCGAGTGCGGCTCGGAGAGGCAGTAGGCGCCGAGCAGGCCGCCGCCGAGCATCGCGGGCAGGTGCTCGACCTGCTGCTCCTTGGTGCCGTAGGCGGCGAGGGCGTAGGAGGCCAGGGAGTGGACGCTGACGCCGAGGCCGACGGTGAGGCGGGCCGCGGCGAGTTCCTCCAGGACCTGGAGGTAGACCTCGTAGGGCTGGTCGCCGCCGCCGTACTCGGAGTCGTACGGCAGGCCGAGCAGGCCGGAGCGCGAGAGCAGGGTGAAGAGTTCACGCGGGAAGCGGCCGGCGTCCTCCTCCTCGGCCGCCTTCGGGACGATCTCCTGCTGCGCGATGTCGCGGACGAGTGAGATCAGGTCCCGGGCCTCCTCCGTGGGCAGTTGTCGGTCCACCGGCTGCGGGGCGCGGTCGGGCATGGCGACGCTCTCCTCCCTGTCGGGCAGTGGCGGACGGGCCCGTGGGTGGGGGCGGCGCCGCCGGGTCGTTCTGGTGCCTGGCCGATGCTTGCAGTCCCGGGTCTCGGAAGCTGCTGACCAGCGGCTGTGCGCTGTGAGTATGCCCGATCGGAGGCATCCCGTCACCAGTTAACGACCGCTCACCTCAAGAATCGCACGACGGCGTCCGAAGCAGGGAAATTGGTCCGAACCATTGACCGGAGTGGTCTAGTCCTCCTACTGTTTCGCTCCACCGATTCACCGCGTTCATGCCAATCGGCGCGCGTTCCCTCTCCCCCGAGGAGACACCGGATGCACACCCCCGACCGTTCCCGCTTCCGGACCATCGTGTCCGCGGCCTGTTGCGCCGTCCTCGGCGCCGGTCTGCTGGCCGGCGCGGGCACCTCCGCCACCGCGGCGACCTCGGCTCAGGAGGCCGCCGCAGCCTCACAGGCGGCCCCGGGCCCCAAGGCCACCGGCTCCAAGGCCGCCGGCTCCAAGGTCATCGGATACTTCACCGAATGGGGCACCTACGACCGCAAGTACCACGTCAAGAACATCGAGACGTCCGGCTCGGCGGCCCGGCTCACCCACATCAACTACGCCTTCGGCAACGTCACCGGGGGCAAGTGCGCCATGGGCGACGCCTACGCCGCCACCGACCGCGCCTACACCGCCGCCGAGTCCGTCGACGGCAAGGCCGACACCTGGGACCAGCCGCTGCGCGGCAACTTCAACCAGCTGCGCAAGCTGAAGCAGAAGCACCCGGACCTCAAGGTCCTGTGGTCCTTCGGCGGCTGGACCTGGTCGGCCGGTTTCGGCGAGGCCGCGAAGAACCCGGCCGCCTTCGCCCAGTCCTGCTACGACCTGGTCGAGAACTCCAAGTGGGCCGACGTCTTCGACGGCATCGACATCGACTGGGAGTACCCGAACGCCTGCGGCGCCACCTGCGACACCAGCGGCAAGGCGGCCTTCCGGAACCTGATACAGGCGCTGCGCGCCAAGTTCGGCTCGAAGAACCTCGTCACCGCGGCGATCACCGCCGACGCCACCCCGGGCGGCAAGATCGACGCGGCGGACTACGCGGGCGCCGCTCCCTACGTCGACTGGTACCTGCCCATGACCTACGACTTCTTCGGCGCCTGGGACGCCACCGGCCCGACGGCCCCGCACTCGCCGCTGACCTCGTACGCCGGCATACCGAAGGCGGACAACCACAGCTCGGCGACGATCGCGAAGCTCAAGGGCCTCGGCATCCCCGCCTCGAAGCTGCTGCTCGGCATCGGCTTCTACGGCCGCGGCTGGACCGGCGTCACCCGGTCGGCCCCGGGCGGCACCGCGACCGGCCCGGCGGCGGGCACGTACGAGCAGGGCATCGAGGACTACAAGGTGCTCAAGGCCAAGTGCCCCGCGACGGGGACGGTGGCCGGCACGGCCTACGCCAAGTGCGGCAGCGACTGGTGGAGTTACGACACCCCGGCGACCATCGGGACCAAGATGAACTACAAGAACCAGCAGGGCCTGGCCGGCACGTTCTTCTGGGAGCTGAGCGGCGACGCGGCGAACGGTGAGCTGATCAAGGCCATCAAGTAGGCCGGAGCGGCACCGGGGGCGGAGGGTCCGTGGCGGATCCTCCGCCCCTGTCTCATGCGCCCCGGCGCGCGGGCTGCGGGGCCGGGTAGGCGGGGTCCAGTTCCTCGATCGCGCGCAGGGCGCCGCCGAGCGTCTTCACCAGCAGCTCGCACATGGTCGCGCGGGGCAGTTCGGGGCGGTCGATCCATGCGAGGGTGGCGCCCTCGACGCTGCACACCCAGGACAGCAGGCCCATCCGCGCCAGCGGCGTGACGTCGGCGCGGCCGTACGCGCCCTCGGCGATGGTCGTGACGACGGCCTCGCGCACGCCGTCCCGGATGGCGTGCACCTCGGTGTCGAAGCCGACGCCGCCGCTGACGATCGTGCGGTACGCGGCCTGGTTCTGCTCGGCGTAGCGCAGGTAGCTGTCGATGGTGCGCTGGACCCGGTCCACCGGGGGCAGTTCGAGGCCGCCGGCCGCCAGGGTGATCAGCTCGGTGACGGAGTCCTGGATGATGGCCAGGTAGTAGCCGCGCTTGGACTGGAAGTAGTAGTAGATGAGCCCCTTGGCGACGTGCGCCTGCCGGGCGATGTCGTCCATCGAGAGGGCGTCGTAGGACGTGTCGGCGAACAACCTCCGCCCGATGGCGATGAGTTCGGCACGGCGCGCCGTCGAGCGCTCGGTGCCGCGGGCTCTGGGGCGCGCGGCAGGCTGGGGGCTGATATTCAATTTCGACCCTGGTCTCACGGGCGGGGGCGGGACATCCGCAGTATGGCAGGCCGCAGGGCCGGGTCGTGGGTCAGGTCACAGCAGTCCGAGCTGTGTCACCAGCATGGCGACGACCACCACGAGAGCCCAGCCCATGAGGTGCTCGACGATCTTCGGCCCGTCGTCCTGGGGGCCGCCGGTACGGACGCGGCCGGCGGTGGCGGAGTGCGCGGTCATGACTTCTCGCTCGTTCGGTGGTGCGGACGGACTTCCCCCGAAGTTCTGTCCACCTTGCCACCGGGAGCGGCTTGTGCGGCCGAGAGCTTGGTCACACGCGTACGCCCACGGCCGCCAGCGCCTTGGTCTGGGCGGCGGTCGGGCGCGCCGGGAAGTACAGGTAGCAGACGCCGCCCGTGCCGGAGACGACCTTGCCGGTGGCGTTGTACCGCTTGGTCCGCAGCCAGATGTTCTCGAACTCGCGCCGCCGGTAGACCCGCCGCACGGCCTCGTTGCTCTCGGAGTACGGGTCGTTGGCGATCACGTCGCCGTCGGCGGTGAAGCCGACGACGGTCATCAGGTGCCCGGCGGTGCCGTACCCGGCCCCGGTCAGCTCCTCCTTCAGGAAGGACTGGGACGTGATGACGGGGATGCCGGCCGCGATCAGCGTCTCCAGGTCGGCGAGCGAACCGAGCCGGGTGACGACGCCCCGCAGGTCCTCGAACGTGGCCGCGTAGGCGGCGTTGAAGGGCCAGTTGCCGCAGCCGGCGTACTGGTGGTCGTAGGTGGAGCGGGCCGCGTGGCAGACCTGCGGATCGTCGTACGCCGGGTCCACCCAGGCCAGCTGCTCGGGGGTGAGCCGGCCGCCCCAGTACTCGATGACCATCTGGGAGGACGTCGGGCTGCACCAGGCCTCGCCGCCGTTGTCGTACTCCGGGTAGCGGCCCTTGTGGATCTCCTGCGAGTACCGCGGCACGACCAGTTCCCGGGCGAGCCGGGGCTCGGACGCCGGGACGGTGAAGCGGTCGGGGACGTCGGAGCCCATCGCGCCGAGCCGCCACACGGTGGGCGTGGCCTTGGTGCCGGGCCTGCGGTACAGGGTCAGGCGCAGCCGGTACGAGGCCAGCCGCAGTCCGGTCGACGGGTCGTCGAGGGCCAGGGTGTCGGTCCAGACGGTGCTCCTGCCGTCGCTCTGGTCGTCGACCGAGGTGCGCCGGATGTCCTGGTCGCCGGCCGCCCAGCGGCCCATCACGTACCAGGGGGTGGCGGTGCCGTCCGTGTAGGTGGCCTTGATCTCGGTCTGGAGCCAGGTGCCGGGCGGGGTGTGCGCGTTCCAGGAGACGATCGCCTCGGTCGCGGGGACCGCGAGCCGGTGCACGGGGGACGTCCAGGTGCCGTACTCCCACGGCGCGGTGGTGCCGGTGTGCGGGTCCGTGTAGTCGGTGGTGCCCGCGGGCGTCGCGATCATCACGCCCGGGCGGGCGCCCGCGACGGCCCGGGTGCCCTTGGCCGTGCCACCGCACCAGTCGCCGTACGAGGTCCAGGCCCGGTTGTCGACGGTGCGGGCCGGGACCGCCCGGGCGGGGTCTGCGGTGTCGGTGGGCATGGGCGCCTCGGGATCGGCGGCCGCCGGACCCGCGCTCGCCGTGACGGCGGCGGCGACCGCGGCGGCCAGGACGGTTCTGCGGGACGGCTGTTCGGCTCTGCACATGGCGGGACCCCCGGAAGTCGGAGTCGGGCAGGGGCGGGGCAGGTCCGTGACACGGTCGGTCGCACACGCGTGTGCGCCACATATGAGCACAGCCCGCCGGGTACTGCCAGCACCTCGACACGCGCCACGCCCACCAATATTGGCGTCGACCAGTGGCACGGGCCGAGGAGGCCGTCGTTAGAGTGCTGCGCGAGATGAATCCGTCCCTCCGCCCCGCAATGGGGCCGGCCGTGCGCGACCTGGCGGCCCGGATCCGCCGCCTGTCCCCGTCCTGCGGCCCGGCCCGGCTCGTCGGCGTCGACGGGCACGCCGGCTCGGGGAAGAGCACGTTCACCGAGCACCTGGTCGCGGCGCTGGGCGGCGCTCCGGTGCTGCGCCTCGACGACGTCGCCAGCCACGAGGAACTGTTCGACTGGACCGGACGCCTGCTGGAGCAGGTCGTCGAACCGCTCTCCGACGGCCGGACCGCGCACTACGCCCCCTACGACTGGCGGGCCCGCCGCTTCGGCGCCCCGCGTCCCCTCCCACCCGCGCCGGTCGTGCTCGTGGAGGGCGTCGGCGCGGGACGCCGGGCGCTCCGCCCCCATCTGGCGCTCCTGCTGTGGATGGAGCTGCCGCGCGAGGAGGCGTGGGCGCGGGGACGGTCGCGGGACGGGGAGGAACAGCGGGAGTTCTGGAACGGATGGGTCCCGGCGGAACGCCGGCACTTCGCCGAGGACCCCTCCCGGCCGTTCGCCCACCTCCTGGTGCGGCAGCGAGAGGAGGGATATGAGGTTCTGCCGGGACCCGCGGGATCCATTGGACCGGACCAGCCCGGACCGGTCCCTCACTCAGGGTGACGGACCGCCCGCAGTGTGCTGAACCTGTGAAGGGCCTTGCGGGACAACTTGCCGGAGTGGTTCAACTCGGCTTGACCGGGGGGCCGTACAGGTCTTACGTTCTCAATGTGCGGCCATTCGGAGCCGCCCACTGACGCGAAGCCCCCGGTTGTTCCCCCGTGATCGGGGGCTTCGTTCTGTCCTCCTCCGGTTTTCCGGACGCCGCGCGGCGTCGAACGCTCACCCTCGGTCACCGTGCACCGGTGCGCCGCATCCGCTCCCACCTCGCCGAACGGCCCGTGCGGCACCCTACGGAGGCGCCGCGCCCGCGGGTACGATGCCCTCGTTGCGACCTACGGACGGTTGCTTCGCGCACTGTGCAACTCCGGTCCGTGGCACAGCGGTTCGAAGAGGGCAGCCGACTGGGGGACGGCTCGTTGGCATACCGACGGGGGCACGGTTTGTGGGGGACGTGATGGACTTCGGCACGCAGGGCCCTCAGGCCCCGGCCGACCTCGCCTGGCTGCGAGGCGTGGATGCCTACACCATGGGCGCCTGTCCGCAGGCGGAGGAGGAGTTCCGCACCGCCGTGCGGCTGGACGCCGGGATGGCCGACGGCTGGCTCGGACTGCACGCCCTGCGCGTCGACACGACGACCGCGCTGCTGAGGATGTTCCGCCACCGCGACCGCTTCGGGGAGCAGCGCACGCGCTACCGCCGCACCCTCAACTCCTGGTACTGGCTGGGCTGGTGGGTGCAGCCCGTGCTGGAGAGCCCGCGCGACCTGCTGCTCGCGCACGCCTCCCACTGGCTGGACGGCCGCCACGTCCCCGAGCTGGACCGGGCCCTCGCCGGGCTGCCTCCCGTGGACACCGACCACCAGGTCCGCTTCCTGCACGCCTGCCGCGCCTACCTGGTCAAGGACTGGGAGCAGCTGGTCCGCCACACCGACCCGCTGCTCGACGACCCGATGCTCGGCATCGAGGCGGGCCTGTTCGGCGGCATGGCCCGGGTCCGGCTGGAGATGTACGGGCAGGCCGAACCGCTGCTGTCGGCGGCCCTGATGCGCTGTCGCAGCGAGCAGCCGCAGCGCAAGGAGCTGCGCTACTGGCTGGCCCGGGCCCACGAGGGCACCGGCCGCAGCGCCGCCGCACTCCCCCTCTACCGGGCCGTGCACCGCGTCGACCCGGCGTTCATGGACACCTCGGCGCGGCTCGCCGCGATCGCCGAGGGCGACGGCTACGAGGACGCCGCCGACCTCGCGGCGATCACGCTCACCGGTGCCGGTCAGGACGCCGCGGACGGGCCGGACGGGTTCGACCCGCTCTTCGGCACCGAGGGCCGCGACCTGAGACTGCCCGACCCCGAGCCGCTGGTCTCCCCTCCCCTGCCGCCGATGGCCGATCCGGCGGTCCGCGAGAAGGGGGGCCCGGCACCGTCGCTGCCCGCCGGGCCCACCGATCCCGCGTTACTGGAGGAGGCGCTCGCCGAACTCGAGCGCATGGTGGGTCTTGAGCCGGTGAAGCGCCAGGTCAAGGCGCTGTCCGCGCAGTTGAACATGGCCCGGCTGCGGGCCGGGCAGGGCCTTCCGGTCCAGCCGCCGAAACGCCACTTCGTCTTCTCGGGCCCCTCCGGAACCGGCAAGACCACCGTCGCCCGCATCCTCGGCCGCGTCTTCTACGCCCTAGGCCTGCTCGGCGGCGACCATCTGGTGGAGGCCCAGCGGGCCGACCTGGTCGGCGAGTACCTCGGGCAGACGGCCGTGAAGGCCAACGAACTGATCGACTCGGCGCTGGGCGGCGTGCTCTTCGTTGACGAGGCGTACTCGCTGTCCAACTCGGGCTACGGCAAGGGGGACGCCTACGGCGACGAGGCGCTCCAGGTGCTGCTGAAGCGGGCCGAGGACAACCGCGACCACCTCGTGGTGATCCTGGCCGGCTACCCGGAGGGCATGGACCGCCTGCTCGCCGCGAACCCGGGGCTGTCGTCCCGTTTCACGACCCGGGTCGATTTCCCGTCCTACCGTCCCCTCGAACTCACCGAGATCGGCAAGGTGCTCGCGGCGGAGAACGGGGACCTGTGGGACGAGGAGGCCCTCGACGAGCTGCGGTCCATCGCGGGGCACGTGGTGGACCAGGGGTGGATCGACGAGCTGGGGAACGGGCGGTTCCTGCGGACGCTGTACGAGAAGAGCTGCGCGTACCGGGACCTGCGGTTGTCGGTGTATCCCGGGGTGCTGGGGCGGGAGGACCTGGCGACGCTGCGGTTGCCGGATCTGATGCAGGCGTACGGCGAGGTGCTGTCCGGGCGGGGGCCGCAGGATCCGCCCGGACTGTGAGGTACCGGGCCTACGTCGCCAGTACCTCCTCGCCCGACCTCGGCTCGGTCAGCCGCACCTCGTGGACCTCCCGGTGCGCGGGGTCCCGCACCTCCCCCACCAGCAGCTCCAGCACATCCTCCAGGGCGACCAGCCCGAGCACCCTGCCCGAGCCGTCGGCCACCTGCGCCAGGTGCGTCGCCGCCCGGCGCATCACCGTCAGCGCGTCGTCCAGCGGCAGCTCGGACCGCAGGGTCGTCATGGGCCGCCACAGCTGCTGCGGCACGGCCCGGTCCGAGTCCTCCAGGTCCAGGACGTCCTTGACGTGCAGGTAGCCCATGAAGGCGCCGTTGTCCGCGGCGACCGGGAAGCGGGAGTATCCCGTGCGGGCCGTGAGCTCGACGATCCGCCCGGGCGTGACCGACGGGCTGACGGTCACCAGGGACTCGCGCTTCAGCAGGACGTCCGTCACCGGGCGGGAGCCCAGTTCCAGCGCGTCCTCCAGGCGTTCGGCCTCCTCCGGGTCGAGCAGGCCCGCCTGGCCCGCGTCCTCCACCAGCCGGTTGAGCTGCTCGCTGGTGAAGACGGCCTCGACCTCGTCCTTGGGCTCGACGTGGAAGAGCCGCAGGATGCCCTGGGAGACGGCACCGAGGGCGGCGGTGATCGGCTTGCAGAAGCGGGCGAACCAGACCAGGCCGGGGCTGAGCCACAGCGCGGCCTTCTCGGGGGCCGCCATCGCCAGGTTCTTCGGGACCATCTCGCCGATGACGAGGTGGAAGAAGACGACCGTGGCCAGGGCGATGACGTACCCGAGCGGGTGGATCATCGCGTGCGGCAGGTGGATCCACTCGAAGACCGGCTCCAACAGGTGAGCCACCGTCGGCTCGGCGACCGCGCCGAGGGTCAGGGAGCAGACGGTGATGCCGAACTGGGCCGCCGCCATCATCTGCGGCAGACGTTCCAGGCCGTGGAGGACCTGCCGGGCGCGGGCCGTGCCGAGGGGTTCGATCTGGCTGCGGCGGACGGAGACCAGCGCGAACTCGGCGCCGACGAAGAAGCCGTTGGCGAGCACGAGCAGCGCGGCGAAGAGGAGTTGGAGCACGCTCATCGGGCGGCCTCCGCCAGGGTGGTCACCGGGGCCGTCCGCACGAGCCGGACGCGCTCCGCGCGGTAGTGGCCGACCTGGCGCACGGACAGCCGCCAGCCAGGCAGCTCCGCCTTGTCGCCGACGGCCGGGATGCGGCCCAGCAGGTCGGCGATCAGCCCGGCGACCGTCTCGTACGGCCCCTCGGGCACGTCGAGGCCTATGCGCTGCAGGACGTCGACCCGGCAGCTGCCGTCGACGTCCCAGGCGGGCCTGCCGTCCTCCGGCGGGGCGGAGGCCAGCTCGGGCAGGTCGTGCCCGTCGTGCTCGTCGCGGACCTCACCGACGAGCTCCTCGACGATGTCCTCCAGCGTGACGACACCGGCGGTGCCGCCGTACTCGTCGACGACGACCGCGATGGGCTGCTCGCTGCGCAGCCGGGCGAGCAGCGGCCGTACGGGCAGGGTCTCGGGGACGAGCAGCGCCGGGCGGGCGATGCGGCCGACGGGGGTGCGCAGCCGGTCCTGCACGGGCACGGCCAGGGCGTCCTTGAGGTGGACCATGCCGACGACCTCGTCGATCCGCTCCCGGTAGACGGGGAAGCGGGACAGGCCGGTGGCGCGGGTCAGGTTGACTACGTCCTCGGCGGTGGCGGAGGACTGCAGGGCGCTGACCTTCACGCGCGGCGTCATCACGTGCTGCGCGGTCAGCTCACCGAGGGACAGGGTGCGGACGAACAGGTCGGCCGTGTCCTGTTCGAGGGCGCCGGCCCGGGCCGAGTGGCGGGCCAGCGAGACGAGTTCGCCGGGGGTGCGGGCGGAGGCCAGCTCCTCGGCGGGCTCGAAGCCCAGGGCCCGTACGAGCCGGTTCGCGACGGCGTTCAGGCCCGCGATGACCGGGCGGAACAGCCGGGCGAAGACGTGCTGCGGGCCCGCGACGAAGCGCGCGACCTGGAGCGGCCGGGACACGGCCCAGTTCTTGGGCAGGAGCTCGCCGATCACCATCTGCACGGCGGAGGCCAGCAGCATGCCGACGACGACCGTGACCCCGGAGACGGCTCCCTCGGGGACGCCGATGGAGGTGAACGGTCCGTGCAGCAGTTCGGCGAGCGCCGGTTCGGCGAGCATGCCGACGACGAGGGAGGTGATGGTGATGCCGAGCTGGGTGCCGGAGAGCTGGAAGGACAGTTCCTTGAGTGATGCGACGACGCGGTGGGCGCGCCGGTCGCCCTCGGCGGCGGCCTTCTCGGCGTCCGCCCGCTCGACCGTCACGAGGCCGAACTCGGCCGCCACGAAGAATCCGTTGGCGAGAATCAGCAGGAACGCGGCTGCCAGGAGCAGCAGGGGGATGGTCATGATGCCGCCGCCTCCGCACGGTCGCGGACACGGTCCGCGCTATGTCGGCAGGGGGCGGCGCAGGTACTGCAGGACGATCCGTCCATCGCCGGAGAGGGTCACTCCTCGGTTAGCAGGAAGCCTCTGCGCACCGGGCGGGGCAGCAGCGGCGGAGGCGCGTCCTTCGCGCCTCCGCCAACAGATTAATCAAGACACGCCCCGGTGCGGCAGTGGCGACCGCCCTGTGGATGCCCCGAGTCAGCCGTGACGCCGCTCGGGGCCCGCGACGGAACGGGCCTCGGCGAGTGCCCGCAGGGCGCGGGCGTCGGCGATCGCGCGCTGCTTGGCGATGCCCGGCTGGATGCCCAGGGCGGGCAGGCTGGTGCCGTCGCTGAGGTTGAGGAACACCCAGGGGTCGCCGGGCCGGAGGGTCACCTGGAGGATCTCCGCCCACTCCAGCCGGCGCTTGTTCGTGAGGTTCACCACGGTGACGCCGTCCTCGTCGGCGACGACCTTGGGCCGCGCCAGCAGGAGCAGCACGGCGTCCAGCAGCAGCGCCGTGACGACGAAGCTGAGGCGCTCGGCGGGGCTGAGCTGCTTCAGCAGCATCGCGACGGCCGTGATGACCACGAGGATCGCGACGGCGGCGGTGAGCAGCACCGCGCGGGTGCTGCCCGGCCGGAACGTGACGGGCAGGTCGGGCAGGTCGGACATCGGTGCTCCGCCCTTCAGAGACGGCAGGCGTGGATGGCCGTGGTCAGGATGGCCCGGGCGCCGATGTCGTACAGGTCGTCCATGATCCGCTGCGCCTCCTTGGCGGGGACCATGGCGCGGACGGCGACCCAGCCCTCGTTGTGCAGCGGGGACACGGTCGGCGACTCCAGGCCGGGGGTGAGGGCGACGGCCTTCTCCAGCTGCTCGACGCGGCAGTCGTAGTCCATCATCACGTACGTCCGGGCGACCAGGACGCCCTGGAGGCGGCGCAGGAACTGCTGGACCTTGGGGTCGTCGCCGTCCGCGCCGGTGCGGCGGATCACGACGGCCTCGGACTGCATGATCGGCTCGCCGACGACCTCCAGGCCCGCGTTGCGCAGCGAGGTGCCGGTCTCGACGACGTCGGCGATGACCTGGGCGACGCCGAGCTGGATGGCGGTCTCGACGGCGCCGTCGAGGTGGACGACGGAGGCGTCGATGCCGTGCTCGGCGAGGTGGCCCGCGACGATGCCCTCGTAGGAGGTGGCGACCGTCTTGCCCGCCAGGTCGGCCAGACCGGTGACGGTGCCGGGCTTGCTCGCGTAGCGGAAGGTGGAGCGGGCGAAGCCGAGGGGGAGGATCTCCTCGGCGTCGGCGCCCGAGTCGATCAGCAGGTCCCGGCCGGTGAGGCCGATGTCGAGCTGGCCGGAGGCGACGTAGATCGCGATGTCGCGGGGGCGCAGGTAGAAGAACTCGACCTCGTTGGTCGGGTCGACGATCCGCAGTTCCTTGGACTCGCGGCGCTGCTGGTAGCCGGCCTCATGCAGCATCTCCGCCGCAGGGCCTGAGAGGGAACCCTTGTTGGGGACGGCGATGCGCAGCATGAGGTCGGCTTCCTTTGCGTGGAGTTGTGCGGAACGGACGTGCGGCTTACAGGTGGGCGTAGACGTCGTCGAGGGAGATGCCGCGGGCGACCATCATCACCTGGACGTGGTACAGCAGCTGCGAGATCTCCTCGGCGGCCGCCTCCTTGCCCTCGTACTCGGCGGCCATCCACACTTCGGCGGCCTCCTCGACGACCTTCTTGCCGATGGCGTGGACGCCCTTCCCGACCAGTTCTGCGGTGCGGGAAGTGGCGGGGTCGCCGTGGGCGGCCTTGTGCTGGAGCTCGGTGAAGAGCTCCTCGAACGTCTTCTTGGACATGGTGTCGCTCAGCCTATGCCACAGGTGCGGTTCGTCAGCGCCAGGGTTCGGATACTGAGCGGAGCGTGGCCGCGGTCGCCACGGCCGCCGTCACCGCCTCGTGCCCCTTGTCCTCGCTGGAGCCCTCGATGCCCGCGCGGTCCAGGGCCTGCTCCTCGGTGTCGCAGGTCAGCACGCCGAAGCCGACGGGGACGCCGGTGTCGACGGAGACCTGGGTGAGGCCCTGGGTGACGCCCTGGCACACGTAGTCGAAGTGGGGGGTTCCGCCGCGGATGACGACGCCGAGGGCGACGATCGCGTCGTAGCCGCGGCCCGCGAGGACCTTGGCGACGACCGGGAGTTCCCAGCTGCCGGGGACCCTGAGCAGGGTCGGCTCGTCGATGCCCAGGTCGTGCAGGGCGCGCAGGGCGCCGTCGACCAGTCCGTCCATCACCTTCTCGTGCCACTGTGCCGCGATGACGGCGACCCGGAGGTCACCCACATTGCGTACGGACAGTTCCGGTGCACCCTTGCCGCTCACGTTGCTCCCTCTGTGCTGTCTTACTGGTTGCCGCAGGCCGGCACGGTGGTCGTGTCGAGCCAGGGCAGGTCGTGGCCCATCCGGTCCCGCTTGGTGCGCAGGTAGCGGAGGTTGTGCTCGCCGGCGCTGACCGGCATCGGCACACGGGCCTTGACCGTGATGCCGTGGCGGACGAGCGCGTCGGTCTTGTCGGGGTTGTTGGTCAGCAGGCGGACGCCGCGCACGCCGAGGTCGGCGAGGATCTGGGCCCCCGCCGCGTAGTCGCGGGCGTCGGCGGGCAGGCCGAGTTCGAGGTTGGCGTCGAGCGTGTCGCGGCCGCGCTCCTGGAGTTCGTAGGCGCGCAGCTTGGACATCAGGCCGATGCCGCGGCCCTCGTGTCCGCGCAGGTAGACGACCACTCCGCGGCCCTCGGACTGGATGCGGGCCAGGGAGGCGTCCAGCTGGGGGCCGCAGTCGCAGCGGGCCGAGCCGAAGACGTCGCCGGTGAGGCATTCGGAGTGGACGCGGACCAGGACGTCGTCGCCGTCGCCGATCTCGCCGTGCACCAGGGCGACGTGCTCGACGCCGTCGACGGTGGAGCGGTAGCCGTACGCCGTGAAGGTGCCGTGGGCGGTGGGCAGTTGCGTCCTGGCCTCGCGGCGGACGGTGGGCTCGCTGCTGCGGCGGTAGGCGATCAGGTCCTCGATGGAGATGATCGTCAGGCCGTGCTTGCGGGCGAAGGGGACCAGCTCGGGCAGGCGCAGCATGCGGCCGTCCTCGCCGGCGATCTCGACGATGGCGCCGGCCGGGCGCAGACCCGCGAGGCGGGCGAGGTCGACGGCGGCCTCGGTGTGGCCGTTGCGGGTGAGGACGCCGCCGGGCCGGGCGCGCAGCGGGAAGATGTGGCCGGGGCGGACGAAGTCGTCGGGCCCGGAGACGCCGTCGGCGAGCAGCCGGAGGGTGGTGGCGCGGTCGGCGGCGGAGATGCCGGTGCTCACGCCGTGGGCGGCCGAGGCGTCGACGGAGACGGTGAAGGCGGTCTTCATCGACTCGGTGTTGTCGTCGACCATCTGCGGCAGGCGCAGCCGGTCCAGTTCGTCGCCTTCCATGGGGGCGCAGATCAGGCCGCGGCACTCGCTCATCATGAAGGCGACGATCTCGGGGGTGGCCTTCTCGGCGGCGATGACGAGGTCGCCCTCGTTCTCCCGGTCCTCGTCGTCGACGACCACGACCGGGCGGCCCGCCGCGATGTCGGCGATGGCCTGCTCGACGGGGTCGAGCGCGAGGTCCTCGAACTCACCGTCGGTGCTGTACAGGATCGGTGCCGTGCTCATGCCGGCGCTCCTTCCAGGGTGGGCCGTGCTGCCGCGCGCGAGCGCAGCCACCAGTCGCGCAGGCCCCACAGGACGAGCGCGCCGTAGAGGACGTAGACGAAGCCGGAGAAGGCGTAGCCGTTGGCGAAGTTGAGGGGCACGCCGACGAGGTCGACGAGGAGCCAGGCGAACCAGAACTCGACCATGCCGCGGGCCTGGGCGTACATCGCGACGATCGTGCCGACGAAGATGTAGGCGTCCGGCCAGGGGTCCCAGGACAGGGTCGGGTACGCCTTGAAGAGCAGCGCCACGGCGACCGTGCCGGCGGCGGCCGCCGCGGCCATCGCGGCGCGCTCGCGCCAGGTGGCGAACCGTACGGCGATGTGGCCGTCCTCGCCCTGGCCCTTGCCGCGCTGCCACTGCCACCAGCCGTAGAGGGCGACGAGCATGACGACGGCCTGCTTGCCCGCGCTGCCGGTGAGGTGGCCGAAGAAGGCGCCGAAGAGGATGAGGCCGGCCAGGAACTGCACGGGCCAGGTCCAGATGGAGCGTCGCCAGCCGAGGGCGAGGGCGGCCAGGCCGAAGAGGTTTCCGACCATGTCGGACCAGAGGATGTGCTGGCCGAAGAGGACGAACGCCTCGGAGTTCAGCGCGTTCACCGGGCCACCCCTTGCGCACGGTCGGCCGCCCCCTGCGCACGGTCGCCCAGCATCCGCTCGACGTACTTGGCGATGACGTCGACCTCGAGGTTGACCGGGTCGCCGGGCTGCTTGTGGCCGAGCGTGGTCAGGTCGAGGGTGGTGGGGATGAGGCTGACCGTGAAGTAGTCGGGGCCGGCGTCGACGACGGTGAGGCTGATGCCGTCGACGGTGATGGAGCCCTTCTCGACGACGTACCGGGTGAGCTCGGCGGGGAGGGAGATCTTCACGATCTCCCAGTGCTCGGACGGCTTGCGCTCCAGGATCTCGCCGGTGCCGTCGACGTGGCCCTGCACGATGTGCCCGCCGAGGCGTTCGCCGACGGCCATGGGGCGTTCGAGGTTGACGCGGGAGCCGACCTCGAGAGCGCCGAGGCTGGAGCGGTTCAGCGTCTCGGCCATGACGTCGGCGGTGAACTCGTCGCCCTCGTGGTCGACGACCGTGAGGCAGACGCCGTTGACGGCGATGGAGTCGCCGTGTTTCGCGCCTTGGGTGACGACGGGGCCGCGCAGGCGGAAGCGACAGGCGTCGTCGAGGGTCTCGACGGCGGTGATCTCGCCCAGCTCTTCGACGATTCCGGTGAACACTTCCCGGGTCCTCCTGCCTCTTCGGGCACGGACTCCGGGGCTGTCGATGACGACAGAAGGTACGAGCGGGAACACCGGGGACGACGCCGGATGGAGTCCGCCCTCAGGACGGACTTCTGGGCGGCGCGCACGGATGCCCGCTCGCCGCGCACTGCCTCCCATCCGGACTTTAACCGTCGGTCCAGGAATTTCACCTGGTCAACCGGCCGCTGGAGGCGACCGGGTCGCGGACTGTAACCGCCGGTTCGGACTTTCACCGACCCCGGAGTGCGCTGCTACTGGTACAGGGCCAGTGTGCCACGCCTCATCGGTGTCCAGACCGGCGATGCGTGTGGGGTGCCTCACAGAACGTGTCATGCCCCTTCCCCAGCGCGACACCTCCGCCCAACTTCCGTGCGGCGATCCGGCCTTGACGAGTCGGGGTTGGTCCGTACCTATTGACGCTGTGGTCTAGTCCTTTCTAGGGTCGGCGCCATCCACAGACCGGCCCGGCGGCGGTGACGACGGCCCTTGCCCGCCGTCGGGCCTTCCCACGCCGCCTCACACCCGGGGAAGCGGACGCTCCCGAGGGGTGAAGAGCTCCTCCTGCGCGCGCTCCCGGGCCGTCAGCAGCGCGCCGCGCAGGACCGCGCCGCCGCCCAGGGTGGTCGAGCGCACCTCGGTGGCCAGGGGGGTCATCCGGGCGATGCGGTCCTGCACCCGCGCGGCGAGTTCCTCGCCCCCGGCCCGGCCGACCTCTCCGCCGAGCACCACGCACCCCGGGTCCAGGATCGCGACGACCGCCGCGATGCCGACGGCGAGACGGTCGGCGAGGGCGTCGAGGAAACGGCCGGCGGAAGACGCGGGCACGACGCCGTTGCTCGGCTCCCGCACCCGGCCCACCGCCGCCTCCACCACGTCGACGGCCGCCCTCACCACGCCCACCGCCGACGGCCCCTCCCCTCCCGCCGGTGACATCCCGTACCGCGCCGCGAGGTCCACGACCGCGGCCGCCGCGGCCAGGGAGTGGAAGCCGCCGGCGCAGTCCGTCGCCGACGGCAGGGCCGCCGTGCCCGGGACCGGGAGGAAGCCGATCTCCCCCGTGCCGCCGGAGGCGCCGCGCCGCAGTGCGCCGTCGAGGACCACGGCCGCTCCGGTGCCGTGACCCAGCCACAACAGGACGAACGTGTCCCGGTCCCGGGCCGCTCCGTCGCGCTGCTCGGCCAGCGCGGCGAGGTTGGTCTCGTTCTCGACGCTGACGCGGGCCTCGGGCAGCCGTTCCTGGAGGGCGGCGACCAGGCGGCGGTGCCAGGCCGGCAGTCCGCCGGAGTCGCGGAGTTCGCCGCTCGCCGGGTCGATCAGGCCGGGCGCGCCGATGCCGACGGTGTGCAGCCGGTCGGCCCCGGCCTCCTTCACCACGCGCTCGACCAGCGCGACCGCCTGCTCCACGGCCGGGCCCGTCCCCGTGTCGCCGTCGATGGGCACCGATGCCTCGGCCAGCACCCGGCCCACCAGGTCGGCGACGGTCACGGCGACGCCCTCGGTGCGTACGTCCAGCGCGGCGAGGTGCGCCCGGTCGGCGACGATGCCGTAGACCTTGGCGTTGGGGCCGCGCCGCTGCTCGCCGGCCTCACCGACCACCGCGATCAGGCCGGCGGCGGTGAGGCGTTCGACGAGGTCGGCGACGGTCGGCCGGGACAGGCCGGTCAGCTGTTTCAACCGCCCTGCCGTGAGCGGGCCTTCCTGCTGGAGCAGGCTGAGGGCGAGCCGGTCGTTGATGGCCCGGGCGGTGCTCGGGGATGCGGGCATGCCGGGATCCTCCTAGATCGGCGGGGCGGACGGACGGGCCGACGGTTTATGCCCTTATCTATCAGGCAGGGTTCCTGATAGTTTACGCCCGCAGCGACGCGAGCGAGGCAGAGACCTGGAGGGGGACCGCAGAATGGGCAACGTGGTCGACGATCTGCGCGAGGTGAAGCGGTCCCGGTACGCCGTGGCCGCCGTCTTCGCCGTGCACGGCGCCGTGACCGGCTCGTTCGCCACCCGCGTGCCGTGGATCCAGGACCACGCGGGCGTCAGCGCCGGGCAGTTGGGCATCGCGCTGGCCTTCCCCGCGCTCGGCGCGTCCGTCGCGATGCCGCTCGCGGGCAGTGTCAGCCACCGCTTCGGGGCCCGGAACGCGCTGCGCGGACTGATCGCGCTGTGGACGCTGTCGCTGGTCCTGCCCTCCCTCGCCCCCAACCTGCTCACGCTCTGCCTGGCCCTGTTCGCCTACGGCGCGACGGCGGGCATGGCGGACGTCGCGATGAACGCGCTGGGCGTGGAGGTCGAGAACCGCCTCGAGCGGTCGATCATGTCGGGGCTGCACGGCATGTGGAGCGCGGGCGCCCTGATCGGCTCGGCGGCCGGCACGCTCGCCGCGCACCTCGGCTCGGACGCCCGGCTGCACCACGCCCTGGCCGCCGCGGTCCTCACCGTGATCGGCGTACTGTCCTGCCGGTGGGTGCTCGACCTGCAGCCCGCCGAGGACGAGGAGCCGCCGCCGAGGTTCGCGCTGCCGCCCCGGTCGGCGCTTCTCATCGGCGCGATCGGGTTCTGCGCGGTCTTCGCGGAGGGCGCGAGCCTGGACTGGTCCGCCGTCTACCTGCGCGAGCAGCTGGACACCTCGGCCGGTCTCGCGGCGGCGTGCACGACGGGCTTCACACTCACCATGGCGCTCGCCCGGATCGCCGGCGACAGGATCGTGGACCGCTTCGGCGCGGTGCGGACCGTGCGGGCGAGCGGGGTGCTCGCCGTCCTCGGCGGGCTGCTCATCGTGGTCGCCGAGGAGCCCGCGGTGGCCATGAGCGGCTTCGCGCTGATGGGGCTGGGCATCGCGGTGGTCGTGCCGCTGTGCTTCGCGGCGGCGGGCCGCAGCGGCTCCAACCCGAGCCTGGCCATCGCGGGCGTCGCGACCATCACCTACACCTCGGGCCTGATCGCGCCGAGCGCGATCGGCATGCTGGCGCAGGTGACCAGCCTGATGGTGTCGTTCTGCCTGGTGACAGCGCTGTCGTGCGGCCTGGTGGCGTTCGCGGGCGTGCTGCGCCCCGGCGACCGGCCGAAGATCAGCCGGCCGGACGCGGCGGTCCCGGACCCGCGTCCGTGAACGGACACCGGGGCTGAGCGGGCACCCTGCCGGACCGGACAGCCCCGGTCACCGGCGCTCGCGACGCACCCCGACAATGGTCCGGACACTCGCCCGTACGACGAAAGCGAAACCGCACCATGGATCTCGGCGTCCGCTGGAAACTGCACGGCGACGGACGCACCCCGGCGCCCGGCGCGGTGGTCCGCCCCGACGAGCGGCTCTCCTGGCCCCGCACGGTCGGGCTCGGCGCCCAGCACGTGGTGGCGATGTTCGGGGCGTCGTTCGTGGCCCCGGTCCTCATGGGCCTGGACCCCAACCTCGCGATCATGATGTCGGGTGTCGCGACCGTCGTGTTCCTGCTCGCCACGCGGGGCCGGGTTCCCAGCTACCTGGGCTGCTCGCTCTCGTTCGTCGGTGTGGCGGCGGTCATCCGCGCCCAGGGCGGGAGCAGCGCGACCGTGACCGGCGCGGTCTTCGTCGTCGGGGCCGCGCTGTTCCTGGTGGGGCTCGCCGTGCGGCGGTTCGGGGCGCGGATCATCCACGCCACGATGCCGCCGATCGTGACGGGTGCCGTGGTGATGCTGATCGGCTTCAACCTGGCGCCGGTGACGGCCTCGACGTACTGGCCGCAGGACCAGTGGACGGCCCTGCTGGTGATGCTGTTCACCGGTCTCGCCGTGGTGTGCCTGCGCGGTTTCTGGTCCCGGATCGCCATCTTCCTGGGGCTGGTCTTCGGGTACGGCGTCTCCTGGGTCTTCGACCGGGTCTTCGGCAAGATCCACTCGGTGGACGCGAGCGGCAAGCTGACCGACCACTGGCGGCTGGACCTGTCCGGCGTGGGCCAGGCCGACTGGATCGGGCTGCCGACCCTGCACGGCCCGTCGTTCGAGTGGTCCGCGATCCTGGTCGCCCTGCCGGTCGTGATCGCGCTGGTCGCGGAGAACGCCGGGCACGTCAAGGCGGTCGGCGAGATGACCGGCGACCCGCTGGACGACAAGCTCGGCACGGCGATCTCCGCCGACGGCGTCGGCTCGATGCTGTCCACGGCGGTCGGCGGCCCGCCCAACACCACGTACTCCGAGAACATCGGCGTGATGGCCGCGACCCGCGTCTACTCCACGGCCGCCTACTGGGCCGCCGCCGGCTTCGCCCTGCTCTTCGGTGTCTGCCCGAAGTTCGGCGCGGTCGTCGCCGCGATCCCGGGCGGGGTGCTCGGCGGCATCACCGTCATCCTGTACGGCATGATCGGGCTGCTCGGCGCGCAGATCTGGATCAACGCGGGGGTGGACCTGCGCAATCCGCTGAACCTGGTCCCGGCGGCGGCGGGCATCATCATCGGCGTCGGCAACGTCACCATGACGTTCACGGACACGTTCTCGCTGAGCGGCATCGCCCTCGGCACGCTCGTCGTCATCACCGGCTACCACGCCCTGCGGGCCTTCGCCCCGGCCCACCTGAAGACGCAGCGGCCGCTGCTGGACGAGGGCACCAGCTCCTACGACGAGGCCAAGTCGTAGGCGTACGACGCGGTGAACGTCCCGGGCCGGCCTTTGCAGCCGTCCGACTCCCCCGGCAACTTGACCCAGAGATAGGCGTCGATCCGGGGCTCGCCGGTGCTGAGGGTGGGTGTCCGGCCGAGCTTGCGGCCCGCCGGGTCGCACCACTGGCCGTCGGCCGGGGCGCCGTTGCCGTTGCGGCTGGTGTCGATGACGGCGCCCAGGCTCGCCGGGCCGCCGAGGGCGTCCAGGACCCGCCGGTCGTGGGCGACCTCGTCGGCGGTGGTGTGGAAGTTGGAGACGTTGCTGGAGATCCCGTCGGAGGACCCGGGCGAGGCGGCACCGGCCTGCCGCAGCCACGCCGCCTGCTTGCCGGGGGCGTTCCACCCCGAGTGTCCCGCGTCGAAGTAGACGCGGGCCCGGGGGTTGGCGGCCTTCAGGACGCGTCCGGCCCGGGCCAGGGAGGCGAAGCGGTCCGCGCGCTCGCCAGCGGTGAGGCACTCGGCCTGGGCGACCGAGTCCGGCTCCAGGACGACGATGACCTCGCCGGAGCCCAGCCCGGCCGCGAACCGGTCGATCCAGGCGTCGTAGGCGTCCAGGTCGGGCGCCCCGCCCTGGGAGTGGCCGCCGCAGTCGCGGCCGGGGATCGCGTACGGCACGAGGACGGGCACCCGGCCCTGGGCCGCGCCGCCCGACGTCACCGCGGCGACCCGCGCGGTGAGCGTGTCCGGGGCGTACTCGGCGAACCAGACGGCGGCCGGCTGGTCGGCGATCCGGGACGCGATGACCGCGTGACGGGGATCGCCGGCATGGGCCCGGACCCAGTCCAGCACCTGGGAGTCCGGATGGCGGTAGAGCCGGGTGGCCACGGTCGCGGTCCGCTCCCGCTTCTGCTCGGTCCTCGAGGGTGACGGCAGGGGGCTCGGCGTCCTGCGCACCGACGTGGAGGGCGAGGGCGAAGCGGACTCGGCGGCGGCGGTCGGGGACGCCGACGGCACGGCGGGCAGGGGCGCCAGGCGGGGCGAGGCGGACACCTGGGGGCGCCGGGCCTGGTCCGAGCCGCGCCCGTCCTCGAACGCGGAGAGGACCCCCGCGACCGCGCCGGCCGCGACCACGACGGAGGCCGCCACGACCATCGCGCCGCGCCGGGCGGCGCGCCTGCGCGCGGCCCTGCGAGCGGCCAGGCGCTGCGCACGCGAGCCTGACACGGTGCTGCTCCCCCTCCCCCTGCGGCGGGCGGCGTTCCCCCGTTCCGGGGAAGCGCCGGGCCCGCCGGTACTCCCGCCAGCCTAGAGCTGGGACTCTGCCCGCATGCCGCGATGCGAACAAGTCCCCCCAGCCGTGGACACACCGGTCGACGCCGTCATCTCCCGTATGCGCGCCCTCGGTGCGACCCTGCACCCCCGGGACGGGGTGGCGGTCTTCAACCGCGTCTATCTGGCGGTGACGGAGGCGGTGGACGGGCACGTCGACAGGGGACGGTTCACGGACCCGCGGGCCGCGATCACGCTGGACGTACGGTTCGCCGAGCGGTATCTCGACGCCGTCGAGGCGGCCGCGCGGGACCGGCGCGCACCGGCCTGCTGGCGGCCGCTGTTCCAGCTCCGCCGCCATCCCGGGGTACGGCCGTTGCAGTTCGCGCTGGCGGGCATCAACGCGCACATCGGGCACGATCTCGCGCTGGCCGTCGTGGACACCTGCCGTACGCTCGACTGCGCACCCGTCGACCTGCAGGACGAGTTCGACGCGGTGGGTGATCTCCTCGTCTCGCTGGAGGAGCGCATCCGCGAAGATCTGATGCCGGGCCCCGATCTCCTCCAGATCGCCGACCCGCTCACCCACCTGCTCGGCTCCTGGAGCCTGGAGCGGGCCCGCGACGCGGCCTGGACGGCGGCCCGGGCCCTGTGGGCCCTGCGCGGACTCCCCGACATCGCCGGGGAGTTCACGGAACACCTGGACACGGCGGTGGGCCTCGCGGGACGCATGCTGCTCACGCCCCTGGCCGAACCGCCGCTCCGAGGTTAGTCCTCCGGCAGTTCGACGGGCGCGATCTCGTCGTACACGTCGCCCGGGCCCGGGTTGGTCGGGTCGGTCGTGCCGCCGAGGTGGTGCATGACGCCCCAGACCGCGTTGAGGGCGGTCTGGATCGCGCCCTCGGCCCAGCCGGCCGTCCAGGAGATGTCGTCGCCGGCGAGGAAGATGCCGCGCTTGTCCTCGGGCAGCCGGTCCTGCATGAAGTGCGTGAACAGGCGCCGCTGGTAGCGGTAGTGGCCGGGCAGGTTCGCCTTGAACGCGCCCATGAAGTAGGGCTCGTTCTCCCAGGACACGGTCACCGGGTTGCCGATGATGTGCTTGCGGATGTCGACCTTGGGATAGATCTCGCCGAGCGACTTCAGCATGACCTCCATCCGCTCGTTCGCGGACAGCGGCAGCCACTTCAGGCTGTCGTCGCACCAGGTGTACGACAGGCAGATGACGGCGGGCTTGTCCGGGCCGTCGTCGAGGAGGTAGGTGCCGCGCGTCATGCGGTCGGTGAGCGTCATCGACATGACGTCCCGGCCGGTCTCCTCGTCCTTGTCCAGCCAGAACGGGCGGTCCACCGGCACGAACAGCTTGGAGCTCTCCATGTAGTGGGTGCGCTCGATGGCCGTCCAGTGGTCGATCGGGAAGAGCGAGTCGTCGCAGTCGATCTTCGACAGCAGCATCCAGGACTGGGCGGTGAAGACGGCCGCCCGGTAGGTGCGGATGTCGCCGCGCGCGTCGGTCACCGTGATGCGGTTGCCGGCCGTGCGGTGCAGCCGGGTCACTGCCGGGCGGGGCTCGCGGCCCTCGTGCAGGCTCGCCAGCGAGGTCCCCTGGGACCAGTGGTCGATCTTCTGCGGCTCGCGCTCCCACAGGCGCAGCGGCAGCTGCTGGGAGCCGCCGACGATGCCGCGGTGGTGGTCGTCGGCCTCGGTGTAGACGACCCGCAGGATCTCCAGGATGGAGTTGGGGAAGTCGGTGTCCCAGCCGCCCGTGCCGAAGCCGACCTGGCCGAAGATCTCCCGGTGCCGGAAGGACTTGAACGCCTCGGAGTCGCACAGGAACCCGTAGAAGGTCTGGTTGTCGAGCTTCTCGACGAGCCGGGACCAGATCTCGCGGATGCGCGGGACGTCCCGCTCGCGCAGGGCGCGGTTCATGTCGGAGAAGTCGGCGCCCTCCTCCAGGCAGCGGTTCCAGGCCTCGGCGACGTCCCGGTAGACCTGGGGCAGGTCGTCGATCGTCTCGGCGTAGTGCGACTCGCCCTTGAGGTCGACGACGGTCGACGGGGTCGCCTCCGCGAGGGGGTTCGGGAACGGCCGCGTCTCGAGGCCGACGAGGTCGATGTAGTGCTGCAGGGCCGTGGAGGACGGCGGGAAGCGCATCGCGCCCATCTCGGCCGTCAGGGAGTCGTCACAGCCCTCGAAGCCGACCGTGCGCAGCCGCCCGCCGATCTGGTCGGCCTCGTAGACGACCGGCTTGAGGCCCATCTTCATCAGCTCGTACGCGGCGACGATGCCGGACAGGCCGCCGCCGATGACCGCGACCTCCGTGCCGTGCTCGGTCGCGGGTATCTGGCCGAGGCCCGCCGGGTGGGCGAGGAAGTCGTCGTAGGCGTACGGGAAGTCCGGGCCGAACATGGTGATCGGCGGCTGCTGCGCGTCTGCGTGCTCGACGGCGTTGGGCACGGTGGACGTCATGGGGTACGGACTCCTTGCACGGTGACGAACTGGCGGGTGTGGGGGTTTCAGACGAGCGACCCGTACAGGCCGGGGCGCCGGTCCCGCAGATACGGGTTGTTCTCGCGCGAGGCGGCGAGGAAGGCCGGGTCGACGTCGGCCAGGACGAGGTCCTCGCCCCGTCCGGCCCGGGTCCGGGCGATGCCGTCGGGCCCGGCGAGCGTGGACAGGCCCACGAACTCGAACTCACCCTCCCGGCCGACCCGGTTGACGTAGGCGACGTACATCTGGCTCTCGAAGGCCCGCACCGGGATCATCGACTCGGCGACGAACTGGAACGGGTGCATCTGCGCGGTCGGGACGACCAGCAGGTCGGTGCCAGCCAGGGCGTGGGCGCGGACGTTCTCCGGGAACTCCACGTCGTAGCAGATCAGGATCCCGACGCGCAGACCGTCGATCTCCGCCTGGACGACCTGCTGCTCCCCCGGCGTGAAGTGGTCGCGTTCGAAGCAGCCGAAGAGGTGGGTCTTGCGGTAGTTCACCAGGCGGGTGCCGTCGGCGGAGATCAGCTGGGCGGAGTTGAACACCGCCTCGCCGGCCCGCTCGGGGTAGCCGTAGGCGATGGCCAGGCCGTGGCTCGTCGCGATCTCGGCGATCGCGTCCGCGCAGTCGCCGTCGGCGGGCTCGGCGAGCCGGCCGATCTCGTCGCCGATCGCGTAGCCGGTCAGGAACATCTCCGGCGTGAGCAACAGCCCGGCACCCGCGGCGGCGGCCCGGCCCGCGGCCTCGTCGAGGACCTTGAGGTTCTCGACGGTGGAGCCGGGGCGGCCGGAGCTCTGGAGCAGGGCGGTGCGCATGCGTGTTCCTCACCGGGCGAAGGGTGGTCGGAGGGCCCGCGGGGTCGTTGGAGGGGCCACGTAGACGGTACGGGCGGCTGACCAGGGCGGACAAGCGGGAGCCGTTGCGCGCCGGTGGACGGTTCGTTGCGTGCTTCCGAGGTCCGGCGGCGATTCGTTGCGCGACTTCGGGCCCAGCCCCGCTCCTCCTGGGAGCGCGGTCCGGGCCGGTCTTCCCCGCCGGGCGGCGGAGGCGGGGTTGCGTCCGCAGCGCGATGTCCCGTCCGCGCCGGGCCGGGAGAGTAAGGGCTGTCCACACGACCTGCGGAAAGGACCGCGATGAAGCGCCGTACCAAGATCGTCGTGCTCGGCACCGCACTGCTGCTCACCGCCGGGGCGGCCTCGGCCGCGACCGCGTCGGACCCGCCCCGGCCGCGCGAGGCGGCGGCGTCGGAGGCGGACCGGCCGCGCGAGGCGGCGGCCCTCACCGGCACCGCCAAGCTGTACCGCTCGGCCGGGGACGACATCACCTTCTCCTTCGACGCGCACCTGGCCGCGAAGGACAAGGCCGACCCCATGAAGGCCACCGGCACCTTCGCGTTCAGCCACTACCAGAACGGCAACGGGGCCCGGGCCGAGGTCGCCGTCGACTGCCTGCTGACCGGCGGCAAGGTCGCCGTCGTCTCGGGCATCGTCACCGAGTCCGACCTGCCCGGCGCCGAGGGCAAGCGGGTCGGGGTCACCGTCCACGACCTGGGCCGCCACGACCGGCTCGGCTACAGCTGGGCCGCCACGGGCACCCCCGCCGAGACGGACGGGCTGCCCAAGTGCGTGAGCTCCGCCCCCTTCGAGAAGGTCGCGAAGGGGACGGGCGACTTCACGGTCGTGCCCTGGCAGCCCGAGCTCTGACCAGCGCCAGGGCCGTCACCAGGTAGGGCACGGCAAGCACCGCGAAGACGGTGCCGTGCGTCAGACGGGCACCGAGCAGCGCGTACACGCCGAACGTGGCGACCGTGGCCAGCTCGGTGCCCAGGCTCGCCACCGAGGTGAGCGTGGCCCGGCGGGACTCGTCGATGCGGTGCTGGAGACGGACGTCGGCCAGCACTTCCGCCAGCTGGAACCCGGCGAAGGCGAGGCTCACCAGGGCGATACCGGCGAGTGAGTGGGAGGCGGCGCCCACGGCCAGGGCGAGCGCTCCGCCCGCGAGCATGGCCGCGAACCCGGCCGTGCCGAGGCGCTCGGCCGGTCCGGCCAGGAGGCTGCCGACGGTGACGCCCGCCCAGATCAGCATGACCAGGTAGGGCACCGTCGCCTCCGCGACGCCGATGTCCCGCACGAGCAGCGGGGTGTACTCGTCGAGCGCGCCCCACACCGCGGCGACGGCCGGGACCAGCAGCAGGGCGCCGCGCACCGCACGGTCCCCGCGGACCTGCGCGAGCCCGGTCCGCAGGGTCGCCGCCCAGCTGTCGCCGGATGCCTCCGGGCGCACCCGGTGCTCGGGGAACCGGGTCGCGGTGAGGGCGGTCAGTACACAGGCCACGATGCTGGCGGCGCCGACGGCCTCGTAGCCGCCCAGGGCGAAGACGGGTCCGGCGAGGCCCAGGGAGGCCACGGTGCCCGTCAGCCGCGCGGCCCGGGCCCGGCCCATGACCCGCGCGTACCGGCCGGCGGCGCCGAGGCGGTCCAGCTCGTCGTAGACGAGGGCCTCCAGCGCGCCCGAGCCGAGCGCTCCGCCGGCGCCCCACAGGACGAAGCCGACCGCGAAGGCGCCGTACGAGGGGAGAGCCACCCACAGCGCGAAGCCGGCGGCGGTGAGCAGCGGGCCGATCCACAGCAGCCGACGGCGCGAGACGGCGTCCGCCCAGGCGCCGGAGGGCACTTCGAGCAGCACGCCGGTGATCGACCACAGGGCGAACAGGGAGGAGATCTGCCAGAGCGACAGGCCGGTGTCGGCGAACAGCAGCGCGTACACCGGGTAGAGCAGGACGAAGTCGTCGAGGAACGCGTAGCCGTACAGCGTGGTCGTCAGCCGCCGGACGCCGGTGGCGGGCACGCGTGCGGGTGAGAGTGTCATGAGGCCTTCCCGTAAGGACCGATCGGACGCCGGAGGTACGGCGGCCGAGGCGGTCCTCGGGAGGCACGGCGGGTGGATCAATGTCGCCAGGTCATGACACCGATGCTAGGCGGTGTCCGGCGGATCGGCCCCTGGATTTCGCCCGCCCGTTACGTGGGCGATCCCGACGAGAAGCGCCGCAGCAGCGGCGACAGCACGAGCACGGACTTGGTGCGCTCGACGAACGGCTCCCCGGCGATGCGCTCCAGGACCCGTTCGAAGTGCCGCATGTCGGAGGCGAAGACCTGGGCGATCGCGTCGGCGTCCCCGGTGACGGTGGAGGCGGCCACGACCTCCTGGTAGCGCTCCAGGCCGCGCTGGATGGTCTCCGGGGAGGTGTTGCCGCGGCAGTAGATCTCGACGAACCCCTCGGTCTCCCAGCCCAGGGCGCCCGGGTCCACGCGGACGGTGAAGCCGGTGATGGCTCCGGTGGCCCGCAGCCGGTCCACGCGCCGCTTCACGGCGGGCGCGGACAGGCCGACGAGGTGGCCGATGTCGGCGTAGGAGCGGCGGGCGTCCTCGGCGAGGGCGTGCACGATGCGTTCGTCGAGATCGTTCAGCACTGTGGGTCGTTCACTTCTCGGATGGTGCCAGTCGGGAACGGCGGTAGCCGTACACGAAGTAGAACACGAGCCCGGCGGCCATCCAGACACCGAAGACCACCCAGGTCACGGTCGACAGGCTGCCCATCATCCAGACGCAGAAGCCGAAGCCCAGCGCGGGCAGGACCGGGGAGAGCGGCACGCGGAAGGTGCGGGGCATGTCCGGCCGGGTCCGGCGCAGCACCACGACGGCCACGTTGACCAGGGCGAAGGCGAACAGGGTGCCGATGCTGGTGGCGTCGGCGAGCTGCCCCAGCGGGATCGCGGCGGCCAGGACGCCGCAGAACAGGGAGACGATCAGGGTGTTGGCGCGGGGCGTGCCGGTCTTGGGGTGGACCTTGGCGAACACCTTGGGCACCAGCCCGTCGCGGGACATGGCGAACAGGATGCGGGTCTGGCCGTAGAGCACGGTCAGCACGACGCTCGCGATGGCGATGACCGCGCAGAACGCCAGCAGCGTGCCCCAGAAGGTCTGCCCGGTGACCTCGCGCATGATCTGGGCCAGGGCGGCCTCGGAGTCGGTGAAGTTCCGCCAGGGCTTGGCGCCGACGGCGACGGCGGCGACGAGGACGTACAGCGCGGTGACGATGACCAGCGACAGCATGATCGCGCGGGGCAGGTCGCGCTGGGCGTTCTTCGCCTCCTCGCCGGCGGTGGAGGCGGCGTCGAAGCCGATGTAGGAGAAGAACAGGGTGGCACCGGCGGCGCTGACCCCGGCCATGCCGAGCGGCATGAAGTTCTCGTAGTTGCCGGAGCGGAAGCCCTGGACGCCGATGGCGCAGAACAGCACCAGCGCGCCGATCTTCACGATGACCATCACGGTGTTGGCGCGGGCGGACTCGCGGGCACCGCCCAGCAGGAACGCCATCGCGAGGAGCACGACGATCAGCGCGGGCAGGTTGAACACGCCGCCGTCACCGGGCGGTGCGGACAGGGCGGCCGGGATGGTGACGCCTATGGTCCCGTCGAGCAGTTCGTTGAGGTACTCGCCCCAGCCGACCGCGACGGCGGCGACCGACACGCCGTACTCCAGGACCAGGCACCAGCCGCAGACCCAGGCGATCAGCTCGCCCATCGTTGCGTACGCATACGAGTAGGAGGACCCGGAGACGGGGATGGTGCCGGCCAGCTCGGCGTAGGACAGGGCCGAGAAGAGGGCGGTGAGGCCCGCGATGACGAAGGAGAGCGTGACGGCCGGGCCCGCCTTCGGGACGGCCTCGCCGAGGACGACGAAGATGCCGGTGCCGAGGGTGGCACCGATGCTGATCATGGTGAGCTGCCAGAGCCCGAGGGTACGCCGCAGCGACCCTCCCTCGCCCTGGCCACCCTCCGCGACCAGGCGTTCCACGGGCTTGCGGCGCATGAGGCGCGCGCCGACGCCCGGGGACGAGGGGGCGGCCGTCTGGCCTGGGTTCTGCGGGGGTGCGCCTTGGTCGAGCACGCGCTGGCTCCTTCATCGCTGCCGGTCAGGGCGGCAGGGACCGCGGGCACCCTTGAGCAGGGACCCGTCGAGCGGAGTCCCCGCCACGCCACGTACGAGGCGACAGCCTACGAGGAGCGGCGTTGCTGTCGAAATGCAGCAACCTTGCGCGTACACGCAAGATCATTGCGTGCATGGAGGCTGACCGGAGGTTCGTTGCACCGCCGGTTTCGACCGTTGCGCGGGCAGACGCGTACGGCCCCCGTCCCTCCCTGCGGGGCAGGTCGAACGGGGGCCGCACGAAAGGGCGTTGGGCGGGCGTGGGCCGGGTCAGCTCCAGCTGGCGTGCAGCGGCTTGCCCTCGGCGTAGCCGGCGGCGCTCTGGATGCCGACGATGGCCTTCTCGGCGAACTCCTCCAGGGAGCCGGCGCCGGCGTAGGTGCAGGAGGAGCGGACGCCCGCGATGATCGAGTCGATCAGGTCCTCCACGCCGGGGCGGGCCGGGTCGAGGAACATGCGGGAGGTGGAGATGCCCTCCTCGAACAGGGCCTTGCGGGCCCGGTCGTACGCCGACTCCTCCGAGGTGCGGTTGCGCACGGCTCGGGCGGAGGCCATGCCGAAGGACTCCTTGTAGGCGCGGCCCTGCGCGTCGTGCTGGAGGTCGCCCGGGGACTCGTAGGTGCCCGCGAACCAGGAGCCGATCATCACGTTGGACGCGCCGGCCGCGAGGGCCATGGCCACGTCGCGGGGGTGGCGGACGCCGCCGTCGGCCCACACGTGCTTGCCGTGCTTCCTCGCCTCTGCGGCGCACTCCAGAACGGCGGAGAACTGCGGCCGGCCGACGCCGGTCATCATGCGCGTGGTGCACATGGCGCCCGGTCCGACGCCGACCTTGACGATGTCGGCGCCCGCCTCGATCAGGTCGCGCACACCGGCGGCGGCGACGACGTTGCCCGCGACGATCGGCACCTGCGGGTCGAGGTCGCGCACCAGCTTCAGGGCGCTGATCATCGACTCCTGGTGGCCGTGCGCGGTGTCGATGACGAGGGTGTCGACGCCCGCGTCCAGCAGCTGCTGGGCCTTGCCCGCGACGTCGCCGTTGATGCCGACGGCGGCGGCGATGCGCAGCCGTCCCCGCGCGTCGGTGGCCGGCTTGTACAGCGTGGCGCGCAGGGCTCCCTTGCGGGTGAGGATGCCGGCGAGCCTGCCGTCCTCGTTGACCGCGGGGGCGTAGCGGCGGTTGGCGTGGTCGAGGGTGTCGAAGGCCTCGCCCGGGTCCATGCCCGCGTCGATGAGCAGCAGGTCCCGGGACATGACCTCGGAGAGCTGCGTGAAGCGGTCGACGCCGGACAGGTCGGAGTCGGTGACCACGCCGATCGGCTTGTGGTGCTCGTCGACGACGACGCCGGCGTTGTGCGCCCGCTTGGGCAGCAGGGAGAGGGCGTCCGCGACGGTCTGGTGCGGGGACAGGATGATCGGGGTGTCCAGGACCAGATGGCGGCTCTTCACCCAGGAGACGACGTCGGTGACCACGTCGATCGGGATGTCCTGCGGTATCACCACGAGGCCGCCGCGGCGGGCCACGGTCTCGGCCATGCGGCGCCCGGCGATGGCGGTCATGTTGGCGACGACGAGCGGGATGGTGGTGCCCGTGCCGTCCGGGGAGCTGAGGTCGACGGCCTGCCGGGAGCCCACCGAGGAGCGGCTCGGCACCATGAAGACGTCGTCGTACGTCAGGTCGTACCCGGGCTGGATGTCATTGAGGAAACGCACGTGCTGCACATCCCAGTCGATCAGAGGTGACCCCCCGACCGGCCGGCCAGGGGGAAAAGAGCACGTACTTCATTCTCCCATGCCGGGTGCGCGAACGTCCCCCAGCAGATCATCCAGGCTGGTCAGGGCGCCGTTCGGAGGATTCTCCAAGGCCGAGGGTGACGAAGAGGCCGGGGCCCCGGTCCGTCGCCTCGGCGAAGATCTCCTCCGCGACCTGCCACTCCTCGGGCCGCGCCTCGGCGTACGCCCGCCAGCCCCGGACGACGACCAGCAGTCCGCGGTCCTCGGCGCCCTCGGGCCAGAGGGCGGGGTCGGACAGGCAGTCGGCGAGCGCGTCCCAGTTGCGGCCGAACCACTCGGGCAGGGACAGGTCACGGGCGCAGCGGTCCATGAGGCCCGCCTTGTCCGTGACCCCTTCGAGGTCGAGGACGACCACGATCCGGCCCGCCGGGTCGTGCACCCCGTGCGTCTGACCGACCACCCGTCAGACTCCGTCCGGGTCGGAGCGGTTGAGCGCGGACTTCGGGGCCGGGCCCGCCGTCATCAGGTAGTCCGCGGCCGACGTGTCCGTCACCAGGCTGGTGACGAGCCCGGAGCGCAGCACCGCGTCGATGGCGGGCCCCTTGCGCTGCCCGCCCGCGATCGCGACGACCTCGGGGATGCGGCGGAGCTGGTCGGCCTTGACGGTGATGCACCGCTCGCCCAGGTCCCGGCCGACCCGGCGGCCCTCGGCGTCGAAGAGGTGCGCGGACATCTCGGCGGCGACTCCGAGGGAGGCGTAGTGGGCGCGCTCCTCCTCGGTCAGCATGTCGTGCACCGTGGAGATGCCCGGCTCCCAGGAGCCGATGGAGACGCAGGCGACGGTGACCTTGTCGAAGTGCTCGAAGGCCCGGGCGATGCCCGTCTGGTTGCGCAGCGCCGTGGCCGTGGCCGCGTCGGGCAGCAGCATCGGCGCGTAGATGGGGTGGGCGTCCCCGCCGGACACCTGGGCGGCCCGGCGGACGGCCTCGACCGAGCCGCGTTCGGCGGTCCCGGCGTCGTAGACACCCGTCAGCTGCACCACCGTGCAGGGCGGCAGCCGGTCGAGCGCCGCCGCCATGTGGATGGTGGAGCGGCCCCAGGCCAGGCCCAGGACGTCACCTTCGTTGACCAGTTCGCCGAGCAGGTCGGCGGCCACCTCTCCCAGGTTCTCGGGGTCGGGCGTCTCCTCGGCCTCGGCCGGGGACTCGACCACGACGGCGTGCCTGAGGCCGTAGCGGGCGCGGAGCGCGTCCGAGCGCTCGGCGTCCAGCTCGGCCGGCACACGGATCTCGATGCGTACGAGATCCCGTTCGAGGGCGGTCTCCAGGACCCGGGCCACCTTGAAGCGGCTCACGCCGAACTCCTCGGCGATCTGGATCTTGGACTTCCCCTCGAGGTAGAAGCGGCGGGCCATGGCCGCCGCCTGCACCAGCTCAGCGGGTCCCATCCGCATGGCTGACCGGCCCGCCGACATACCCGACACGGCGATCTCCTCACTGCTGTTCACACTCTGGATTCGCCGTTCATCCTTGCAGATCCGGCGCGGATGATCAGCCCTGATGGGAGCCGTTCACTTTGCTGTGGCTCAGTGGTCGCAGGCCCAGGAGGCCTTCGCCGTCGTCGCCTCCGCCTGGGTGCGTAGTGCACGTACCGCTTCTGCCGGGTCGTTTGCCCCGTAGACCGCCGATCCGGCCACGAAGACGTCGGCTCCGGCGTCGGCGCAGCGCTCGATCGTGGAAGCGGAAACTCCGCCGTCGACCTGGAGCCAGAGCTCCAGTCCGTGCTTGCTGATCAACTCGCGGGTGCGGCGGATCTTAGGAAGCATGATGTCGAGGAAGGCCTGTCCCCCGAAGCCCGGCTCGACCGTCATGATCAGCAGCATGTCGAGCTCGGGGAGCAGGTCCTCGTACGGCTCGATGGGGGTCGCGGGCTTCAGCGCCATGGAGGCCCGGGCGCCCTTGGCGCGGATCTCCCGGGCCAGCCGAACGGGGGCGGCGGCCGCCTCGACGTGGAAGGTGACGGAACCGGCCCCCGCTTCCACGTACTGGGGCGCCCACCGATCGGGGGCCTCGATCATCAGATGGCAGTCCAGCGGGGTGTCCGTCGCACGGGCGAGCGACTCTACGACCGGCACGCCGAGCGTGAGGTTCGGGACGAAATGGTTGTCCATGACGTCGACGTGGAGCCAGTCGGCTCCCTCCACGGCCTTCGCCTCGTCCGCGAGGCGGGCGAAGTCGGCGGAGAGGATGCTGGGGTTGATCTGCACGGCCATGCCCTAAGCCTGCCATGCCCTCCGGGGGTTGTGGGCATCGGTGTCGGGTGGTCCGCTGGGTGCGGGTCGTATGTGGCTGATCGCGCAGTTCCCCGCGCCCCTCGTGGGCGGGCTCCGCGGAGGGGGATGTCATGAAGCAGGGCGTCGCGCATCTCGTCTGCGGCCGGCGGGCCAAGTGGCTGGTGTTGGCGCTGTGGGTGGTGGTGCTGGTCGTCGCCGCGCCGGTCGCCATGAAGCTGACCGAAGCGCAGGACAACGACGCCACGTCCTGGCTGCCGGGATCCGCCGAGTCGACGCAGGTCCTGCAGGAGTCAGAGGACTTCCGGCCGGAGCAGATCCCGGCGGTGGTGATCTACGCCCGGGACGGTGGGCTGACGGCGCGGGACCGGGCGGAGATCGCCGAGGACGTCACACAGCTCAAGCAGCTGCGTGACCACGGCATCATCGGTGAGCAGACCCGGGGCCCGGTCTTCGACCGGCAGACCGATCCGCGGGCGGCGCAGGTCTTCGTGCCGATCACGATGGACGAGAAGGGCTGGGAGCGGATCTCGCCCGCCGTCGACTCCATCCGGGAGGACGTCGGGGAGGGCGGCGGTGGGCTGGCCGTGCACATCACCGGCCCAGGCGGCACGTCCGCGGACTTCGCGGAGGGCTTCGAGGGCATCGACTCGACCCTGCTGTTCTCGGCGATGGCCGTCGTCATCGTCATGCTGCTGATCACCTACCGCAGCCTGACCCTGCTGCTGGTGCCCCTGGTCGCGGTGGTCTGCGCGCTGTTCGCCTCCCAGGCGCTGATCTACCTGCTGGCCGAGCACGCGGGCCTGACGGTCAACGGCCAGAGCGCCGGCATCCTCACGGTGCTCGTCTTCGGCGCGGGGACGGACTACGCCCTGCTGCTGGTCGCCCGCTACCGGGAGGAGCTGCGCCGGCACGAGGACCGGCACGAGGCGATGGCCCTGGCGCTGCACCGCGCCGGCCCGGCGGTGCTGGCCTCCGGCGCGACGGTCGTGCTGAGCATGCTGGTGCTGCTGGCCGCCGAGATGAACTCGACGAGCGGCCTGGGCCCGGTAGCCGCGATCGGCGTCGCCGTCGCCCTGCTGGCGATGATGAGCCTGTTCCCGGCCCTTCTGGTGATCTTCGGCCGGTGGATCTTCTGGCCGGTGATCCCGCACCTCGGCTCCCCCGAGCCGACCGAGCGCGGCGTGTGGGCCCGCATGGGCCGCCGCATCGCCCACCGGCCGCGGATGACGTGGGCCGTGACGGCACTGGTCCTGGCGGTCTGCTCGCTGGGGCTGATCCAGCTGCGCGCGGAGGGCATCGGCAACGCGGACGCGTTCACCGGGAAACCGGACTCGATCACCGGCCAGGAGGTGTCGGCGCGCTACTTCCCGGCGGGCAGCGGCGATCCCCTGGTCATCGTCAGCAACCAGGCACAGGCCGAGCAGGTGGGCCGCGCGGTCGCCGCCACGCAGGGCGTGGTCCCCCAGTCCCTCGGGCTGCCGCCCGGCGCGAAACCGGTCTTCGAGGGCAGAGTGCTGTTCGAGGCCACCATGACCGCCCCGGCGGACAGCGAGGCTGCCAAGCAGACGGTGGAGCGGGTGCGGGACGCGGTGCACGCGGTGCCGGACGCCGACGCCCGGGTGGGCGGCGGCACGGCGGCCCTGCTGGACATGGACAAGGCGACCACGCACGACAACGTGCTGATCATCCCGCTGGTGCTGGTGGTCGTGCTGCTGATCCTCTGCGTGCTGCTGCGCGCCCTGATCGCCCCGCTGCTGCTCATTGGGACGGTGATCCTGTCGTTCGCGGCGGCGCTCGGCATCAGCGCGCTCGCCTTCCGGTACGTCTTCGACTACGCGGGCGAGACGACGGACTTCCCGCTGTTCGTCTTCGTCTTCCTGGTGGCCCTGGGCATCGACTACAACATCTTCCTCACCACCCGCATCCGCGAGGAGGCGGCCCGCCAGGGCACCAGACCGGGCGTGGTCACGGGGCTGGCCGCCACCGGCGCGGTCATCACGTCGGCCGGCCTGGTCCTGGCCGGCACCTTCGCCGCCCTCGGCACCCTCCCGATGGTCGCCTTCGCCGAGATCGGCTTCGCCGTCGCCCTCGGCGTGCTCCTGGACACCTTCGTGGTGCGCTCGGTCCTCGTGACGTCGCTGTTCCTGGACGTGGGCCCGAAGGTGTGGTGGCCGCACCGGCTGGCGCGCGAGGACGGGGGCGCGGCGGTCCGGGAGAGCGTCCCGGCGGGGGTCAGCCGGTCCGGCGAATGAGCGCCAGGTACATCGCGTCGGTCCCGTGCAGATGCGGCCACAGCTGGACGTCGGGCCCCTCGCCCAGGTCCGGTACGCCGGGCAGCAGCGGCCGGGCGTCGACGAGGTCGCTGTCCGGGTACTGCTTGAGGACGTCGGCGACCACGGCCCGGGTCTCGGCCAGGTGCGGCGAGCAGGTCGCGTAGCCGACGACACCGCCGACCCGGACCGACTCCAGGGCGGTCCGCAGCAGCCCGCGCTGGAGCGGCGCGAACCCCTCCAGGTCCTCCGGCCGGCGTCGCCAGCGTGCCTCGGGGCGGCGCCGCAGGGCACCGAGCCCGGTGCACGGCACGTCGACCAGCACCCGGTCGAAGCTGCCCGGCCGCCAGGCCGGACGGGTCCCGTCCGCGGCGATCACCTGGTACGGCCCGGGGTTGCCCTCCAGCGCGCGGGCCACCAGCCCGGCACGGTGGGTCTGCTTCTCCGAGGCCACGAGAGCGGCGCCCCGCTGCGCCGCGAGCGCGCCCAGCAGCGCGGCCTTGCCGCCGGGGCCCGCGCACCCGTCCAGCCACCGCCGGTCGGGCCCGTCCAGGGGCGCGTTGGCGAGGGCGATGGCCACGAGCTGGCTGCCCTCGTCCTGCACGCCCGCGCGCCCGTCCCGCACGGCCGCGATGGCGCCCGGCTCACCGCCCTCGGCCAGCCGCACGGCGTACGGCGACCAGCGCCCGGCCACGGCGGCGTCCTCCCCGAGCAGTTCCTCGGTGGTGGCCCTGCCGGGCCGGGCCACCAGGGTCACCTCGGGCCGCTCGTTGTCGGCGCGCAGCAGCTCCTCGATGCCGGCGCGCCCGCCGCCGAGGGAGTCCCACAGCGCGGACACGACCCAGCGCGGGTGCGAGTGGACCACGGCGAGATGGTCCTCGGGGTCCTCGTCGTAGGGCGGCGCGACCCGCTCCAGCCAGCCGTCCAGATCGTCCTGGGCGACCTTGCGCAGCACGGCGTTGACGAACTTCGCCCGCCCGTCGCCCAGCACGACCCGGGCGAGCTCGACCGTGGCGGACACGGCCGCGTGGGTGGGGATACGCGTCCCGAGCAACTGGTGCGCGCCGAGGCTCAGCACGTCCAGCACCGGCGGATCGACCTCGCCGAGCGGCCGGTCGACGCACCGCGCGAGGACCGCGTCGTACGTGCCCTGCCGCCGCAGCGTCCCGTAGACAAGCTCGGTGGCGAGCGCCGCGTCGCGGGCGTCGAACGCCTCGGGCCCCTCCTTCTCCCGCGCCTTGCGCAGCAGCGGCGGCAGTACGAGGTTGGCGTAGGCGTCCCGCTCGTCCACGGCCCTCAGCGCCTCGAAGGCGAGGACGCGGACGGGGTCCTTCTTGGGCCGACGGTAGGGCTTGCCGGACGGACGGGGCCGACGAGGCTGGTCGCTCACGAAAAAGGTGCTCCGGGTGTGAGATGAAGTGCGCCCTCCAGCCTACGCCGCGACGCCGTGCGGACCGGGGCCAGGTGGGCGGGGCGGCAGGACACGCGGGGTGGGGCGAGCCGTGTCGGCCGCTGCCCCTGGGTGGGCGAGTCGGATCGGCCGGCTGCCCCTGGAGTGGGGCGAGCCGGATCGGCCGGCTGCCCCTGGAGTGGGGCGAGCCGGATCGGCCGGCTGCCCCTGGAGTGGGGCGAGCCGGATCGGCCGGCTGCCCCGTGGCGGGTCAGCCCCCGAGCCGCTCCCCCTCGCCGATCCGCACGCCGCGCGCCCAGTCCGCCGCCCGCATCGGCTTCTTGCCCTGCGCCTGCACCCACAGCAGCTCCACGCCGTACGAGCCGGTGCCGACATACACGTTGTTCTTCCCGGCGGAGATCTGCCCCGGGGCGAGGTCGGTCCGGTCGGGAACGGGGGTCACCTGGATCAGCTTGAGCCGCTCACCGCGGAACGTGGTCCAGGCGCCGGGGGCCGGGGTGCAGCCCCGTACCACCCGGTCGACGCGCAGCGCGGGAGCGTTCCAGTCGACGCGGGCGTCCTCGACGTTGACCTTCGGGGCGAGCGTGACCCCCTCGGCGGGCTGCGGCACGGCCTTGAGGGTGCCGTCCTCGATCCCGTCCATGGTGGCCGCGAGCAGCCCGGCACCGGCGAAGGCGAGCCGCGTCAGCAGGTCGCCGCTGGTGTCGGTGGGCCGGATCTCCTCGGTCACCGTCCCGTACACCGGGCCGGAGTCGAGCCCCTCCTCGATCAGGAAGGTGGAGGCCCCGGTGATCTCGTCACCGGCCATGATGGCGTGCTGCACGGGCGCGGCGCCCCGCCAGGCGGGCAGCAGGGAGAAGTGCAGATTGACCCAGCCGTGCGCGGGGACGTCGAGGGCGACCCGGGGCAGCAGTGCGCCGTAGGCGACGACGGGGCAGCAGTCCGGCCCGATCTCCCGCAGCCGCTCCAGGAATTCGGGGTCCTTCGGCTTCGCGGGCTTCAGCACCTCGATCCCGGCCTCCTCCGCCCGCTCGGCGACGGGCGACGCGACGAGCCTGCGCCCGCGCCCGGCCGGCGCGTCGGGCCGCGTGACGACGGCGGCCACCTCGTGCCGCCCGGAGGCGAGCAGAGCGTCCAGAGCGGGAACGGCGACCTCGGGTGTACCGGCGAAGACGAGCTTCATGGGGTGCTGGGGGCCTCTCGGGCGGGGGCGATGACGGGCAACGCCCAAGTCTATGAGCCGCGAACGCACAGCCGCCGACGACGGCCCGCCCCCACGGGAGAGCTCGGCCTCTCGGCCAACAGTTACGGGCGCTGCGCGGGTGGGATACGGGCGCTGCGCGGGTGGGAGACGAACGCCGAAGGCCGAAGGCCGAAGGCGCACGCCCGGCGCAAACGGGCGCACGCATATGCCCCCACGCCCCCACACCGTGACCCGCGGAGCGAATCCGCGTTGGTCAAGACAGAGTTGACCACTTCGGGCCGCGATCGCGGCCCATTCCTTTCAACGCCGGTTCGAGAGGCTTGTTCATGGCCGACCACGCAACCCACGACGCCCAGGCTCGGGCCAGCCTGCACTTGCTGGTGCGGGACATCGAGCGGGTCCGCCGGCAGGTGGACGCACTGCGCACCCTGACCGCCCAGCTGGGCAACGTCTACCGTCCGCGCCGCTCCGGCCCCTCCACGGGCTTCGTCGTCTACGGACGGGCCCCCGCCCCGACGGTACGTCTCGCCCAGGAGCTGCGGGACAGTGTCGAGACCCTGGTCACGGCGGCCGTGGACTTCGATCGCTCACTCGGTTTCTCGTGGGACGCGGTGGGCTCCGCACTCGGAGTCACCAAACAGGCGGTCCACCGCCGTTACGGCGCCCGCCGTGCCACGGCCCAGCCGACCGCGGCCGAGCCGGAGCGCACGCCGGAACCGTCCGGCACGCGCACGGTCAGTGTGGGCACCGGCCTCCCCACGGTGCCGACGGTCCCCGCGGCCCGTTCCATGCCCACGCAGCCGACGGCCGGCAGCCCGGCGATCCGCGACGAGGCACGACCGACGGCCTTCCCGGGCCCACGCAACGGCTGACACAACTCTGCCTCCCCCGTCCTGCCCTCCCGGATACACCGCCGGGAGGGCGACGGCGTGTCAGAGCGGTGTGCGGCGGCGCATCCGCGTGGCGCGCGGCGACCCATCCGGACGGTACGCGGCGGCCCATTCAGGCGATGCGCGACGACCATCCAGACGGCGCACGGCCACACATCCGGACGGTACGCGGCGACCCATCCGGGCGATGCGCGGCCCCCATCCGGACGGCGCACGGCCGCACATCCCGACGGTACGCCGCGCCCCATCCAGGCGATGCGCGGCGCCCCATCCGGCCGGCGCACGGCCGCACATCCCGACGGTACGCCGCGCCCCATCCAGGCGATGCGCGGCAACCCATCCGGACGGTGTTACGGCTGCCAGCACGGCCCCCGCTCACCCGATATCCGCCGGATCGATCCGCACCCAGACCCCGGTACCGCTCCCTCCCCCACTCCCCCGGGCCATCCGCGCGGCCTGCGCGGCTTTCAGCGCCGCCGCCAGCGCCGCGCCCTTCCCCGGCGGCACCCGCAACAACGCCCGCTCCCACTGCTCCCCGGGCGGCGGCGCCCCCGCACGCCTCGGTCGCCCCGGAGGGGGAACGGGCAGCGACACGGGTCCCAACACCTCTGCCTCCGGCGGCAGTTCGGCCGTGCGGAGGAAGTCGGCCACCACATCCGCCGGCCCCGACACGGCCGCCATCCGCGACACCGGCGGGAAGCCCAGCTCGGCCCGCTCCGCCAGTTCGCGCACCGCGTGTCCCACGGGGTCCCACCGCACGAGCGCCTGCACGGGCCGCAGCGTCGGCTCGGCGACGACCACCACCGTCCCCCCGGCCGACTGCGGCCGGACGAGGGACGCGGCCGCGATCCACCGCCGCAACGCGTCCTCCCCCGCCCGCAGATCGGGCCGCCCGAGCATGGCCCAGCCGTCCAGCAGCAACGCCGCGGCGTAACCGCCCTCGGCGACGGGCTCGGCCCCCGGCGTGCTCACGACCAGCGCGGGCGCTCCCGGCACCGTGTCGAGCACATGTTCACGCCCCGAGGTCCGCACCGGCACGGCGGGAAAGGCCCGTCCGAGTTCCTCGGCGGTCCGCCGGGCTCCCACGACCGAGGCCCGCAGCCGGAAGGCCCCGCACTCCGGGCAGTGCCAGCCGCTCTCCTCACGCCCGCACCAGCCGCAGCACAGGGCACCGCCGTCCCGCGTCTCCAACGGCCCCGAGCAGTGCCGGCACCGCGCCGGGGCACGGCAGCCGGCGCACGCCATGCGCGGCACGTAGCCCCGCCGGGGCACCTGCACCAGCACCGGCCCCTCCCGCAGGCCGTCCCTGACGGCCTGCCAGGCGAGGCTCGGCAGCCGGGCGGCGCGAGCGGCCTCGTCCCGGGCGAGATCCCCGTCCCCGACGGTCCGTACGAGCGGAGCGGCTCCGCGCACCTGCTCCCGCCCGGCGACGAGCGGCCGCGCCCAGCCGCTCTCCACGAGCTGCGCCGCCTCCACCGTGCAGGACCAGCTGCCCAGCAGGAAGCCGCACTTGTCCTGGGCGGCCCGCAGCAGGAGCACCTCGCGGGCGTGCGGCTGCGGGGCGTGCTGCTCGCTGTGGCTGTCGTCCCCGTCGTCCCAGAGGGCGACCAGACCGAGGCCCTGGACCGGCGCGAACATCGCGGCCCTGGTCCCGATCACGGCCCGCACGGATCCCCGCCGCACCGCGAGCCACTGCGCGTACCGCTTCTCGGGACCGGCGTCGGCGGTGAGCACCGCGTGCCGCCCCTCCCCCAGCAGGGCCGTCAGCGCGGCGTCGACCCGGGCGACGGCCCGCCCGTCCGGCAGGACGACGAGTGCCCCTCGGCCGGAGGCCAGGGTCGCCGCGACGGCCCGGGCAAGCTCCTCGCTCCACTGCGGCCCGGGCAGCGCGTTCCACACGGCCCGGGGCGCGCCGCCGGAGGCCAGCGACTCCAGGAAGGCCGCACCCCGCTCGTACCGCTGCCAGGACCCCGGCTCCGGTGCCGGGGGCGGCGGCAGGGGCTCGGGGGAGGCGCGCTGCTCGGCCCGGGCGTTGCGCGGCGGCACCGCGAGCTGCAGGACGTCGGCGAGGCTGCCCGCGTACCGGTCGGCGACCGCCCGGGCCAGCCCGAGCAGTTCCTCGCTCAGCACCGGCTCGGGCGAGACGACCTGGGCGAGGGCGGCCAGCGGCCCGGAGTAGTCGGACTCGGGCAGCCGCTCGACGAGGAAGCCGTCGATCAGCCCGCCGCCCTCACGGCGTCCCTCCCGCACCCGGTGCCGCCCGGCCCCGAACCGCACCCGGACCCGCACGCCCGGCTGGGCCTGCGCGTCCAGCTCCTCGGGGACGGCGTAGTCGAAGTACCGGTCGAGGTGCAGCACGCCCTTGTCGACGAGCACCCGCGCCACGGGCAGCTCCTTGGCGAGCGCGGCCCCCCGCCACGTCCGCGGCTTGGCCCGGGGCGTCTTCGCCTTCCGCACACTCTCCCGGATGAGCGCGAGCTGCTCGGGCGGCGCACCCTCGCCACCGCCACCCGCCTGTTCGTTCTCGCTGCTCACGCTTGCATTCTTACCAAACACCACTGACAGACGACGGCGCCCGGGAGGGGCCCGGGGCACGGCGAAGGCCCGGCTCCCCGAAGGGAACCGGGCCTCCTCAAGCCTCGGGGCTCGTTACAGCCCCGCCGCCTTGCGCAGCGCGTCCACGCGGTCCGTCCGCTCCCACGTGAAGTCGGGGAGCTCGCGGCCGAAGTGGCCGTACGCCGCCGTCTGGGAGTAGATCGGGCGGAGCAGGTCGAGGTCGCGGATGATGGCGGCCGGGCGGAGGTCGAAGACCTCGTCGATGGCCTTCTCGATCCGGTCCGTGTCGATCTTGGCGGTGCCGAAGGTCTCGACGAACAGACCGACCGGCTCGGCCTTGCCGATCGCGTACGCGACCTGGACCTCGCAGCGGGTGGCGAGACCCGCGGCGACGACGTTCTTGGCGACCCAGCGCATCGCGTACGCCGCCGAGCGGTCGACCTTGGACGGGTCCTTGCCGGAGAAGGCACCGCCGCCGTGGCGGGCCATGCCGCCGTAGGTGTCGATGATGATCTTGCGGCCGGTGAGGCCGGCGTCGCCCATCGGGCCGCCGATCTCGAAGCGGCCGGTGGGGTTGACCAGCAGGCGGTAGTTCTCCGTGTCGAGCTTGATGCCCTCGTCCAGGAGCGCCTTCAGCTCCGGCTCGACGACGAACTCCTTGATGTCCGGCGCCAGGAGCGAGTCCAGGTCGATGTCGGAGGCGTGCTGGGAGGAGACGACGACGGTGTCCAGGCGGACCGCCTTGTCGCCGTCGTACTCGATGGTGACCTGGGTCTTGCCGTCCGGGCGGAGGTAGGGGATCGTGCCGTTCTTGCGCACGTCGGACAGGCGCTTCGACAGGCGGTGGGCCAGGAAGATCGGCAGCGGCATCAGCGTCGGCGTCTCGTCCGTCGCGTAGCCGAACATCAGGCCCTGGTCGCCCGCGCCCTGCTTGTCCAGCTCGTCCTCGTCGCCCTCGACACGGGACTCGTACGCCGTGTCCACGCCCTGGGCGATGTCCGGGGACTGGGCGCCGATCGACACCGAGACGCCGCAGGAGGCGCCGTCGAAGCCCTTCTTCGAGGAGTCGTAGCCGATCTCGAGGATCTTGTTCCGGACCAGCGTCGCGATGTCCGCGTACGTCTTGGTCGTGACCTCGCCGGCCACGTGCACCAGGCCGGTCGTGATCAGGGTCTCGACGGCGACCCGGGAGGACGGGTCTTCGCGCAGGAGCGCGTCGAGAATGGTGTCGCTGATCTGGTCAGCGATCTTGTCGGGGTGACCCTCGGTCACGGACTCCGAGGTGAACAGGCGACGGGACACAACGCTCCCTGGGGTTGCAGCGGCTGCTGGCTGATCATTGGCGGACGGCGGGGGCTGCACCCGGCGCCGTCCGTGGAACAGTTTATCGGTCACGCTTCGGCCACGGTCCCCCTGTCTCGCCACTCGGGAGTGCTGTGACCTGCGGCACGGGCATTCTGCCCAATGCCGAGCGCCGTTGGCCAGAGGCGCCACGCCTCGATCGGCCGGGTTTGATCGGCTTCGAGAGGGACTGGAGCATCACTGGAGGCGCTCCGTGACCAGGTCCCACACGGTTTCGGCCAGGGCTTCCTTGGGGCCGTGCGGCACCGCCGTCTCGCTGCCGTCGGCGCCGAGGACGACCGCCTCGTTCTCCTCGGAGCCGAAGGTCTTGCGCTCGCCCACCTCGTTCACCACCAGCAGATCGCACCCCTTGCGCTTCAGTTTGGCGCGGCCGTTGGCGAGGACGTCGTCCGTCTCCGCGGCGAAGCCGACGACCACCTGCCCGGCGCGGGCGCGGTCGGCGGAGACCTCCGCGAGGATGTCCGGATTCCGCACCAGGGTGATCGGCTCCGGCTCCTGGTCGTCCTTCTTCTTGATCTTCCCGGCCGCGTACGTCGCCGGGCGGAAGTCCGCCACCGCGGCCGCCATGACCACGGCGTCGGCGTCGGCGGCGGCCTTCAGTACGGCCTCGCGCAGCTGCACGGCCGTGCCGACCGGGACGACGTCCACGCCCGCCGGGTCGGGCAGGGTGCTGTTGGCCGCGATGAGCGTGACCCTGGCACCGCGGGCGGCCGCCGTGCGGGCGAGGGCGTAGCCCTGCTTGCCGGAGGAGCGGTTGCCGAGGAACCGGACGGGGTCCAGGGGCTCGCGGGTGCCCCCGGCACTGACCACGACGTGTCGGCCCTTGAGGTCCGGTTCCCGCACGCCCCGGGCCAGCACCCGGCGGCAGACCTCGAAGATCTCGGCCGGGTCGGGCAGCCGGCCCTTGCCGGTGTCGACGCCGGTGAGGCGGCCCACGGCGGGATCGATGACGAGGGCGCCGCGGCGGCGCAGCGTCGCCACGTTCTCCTGGGTGGCCGGGTGCTCCCACATCTCCGTGTGCATGGCGGGGGCGAAGACGACGGGGCAGCGGGCGGTGAGCAGGGTGTTGGTGAGGAGGTCGTCGGCGATGCCGTGGGCCGCCTTGGCGAGCAGGTCGGCGGTGGCCGGGGCGACGACGACCAGGTCGGCGTGCTGTCCGATGCGGACGTGCGGCACCTCGTGCACGTCGTCCCAGACCTCCGTGGAGACCGGGTTCCCGGAGAGCGCGGACCAGGTGGCGGCGCCGACGAACTGCAGCGCGGAGGCCGTGGGCACCACGCGTACCTCATGGCCCGACTCCGTCAGCCGCCGCAGCAGCTCACAGGCCTTGTAGGCGGCGATGCCACCGCTGACCCCCAGAACGACCTTCGGCTTGTCCACGTCTCTCCCCGTCTCTCCCCGGACTCGGCGACCCGGACCTCGGCAACCGGCACACCGTACGACTCCATGACACACCACAGGCCCGGCAGTCGGCCTGCCGGGCCTGTGGAAAAGTCAGCATCAAGCTGCTAATACGACTTACTGCGCCGGGCCCTCGACGGCCTCGGACGTCAGGAGCCCCGCGTTGATCTCGCGGAGGGCGATCGAGAGCGGCTTCTCGTGGACGTGGGTGTCGACGAGAGGACCGACGTACTCGAGGAGACCCTCGCCGAGCTGCGAGTAGTACGCGTTGATCTGGCGGGCCCGCTTGGCCGCGTAGATCACGAGGCTGTACTTCGAGTCGGTGGCCTCGAGGAGCTCGTCGATCGGCGGGTTGATGATGCCCTCGGGCGCGGAGATGGAAGAGGACACGCTCTACCTTCCGATGGATGGGAAAGATTCTGTCGGGGTGATCAGCGAGGACCGGATCGATCAGCGATGGTCACACGACGTTCATCAAGGCTAGCAGCTCGCGCGCCACGTCCTCGACGGAGGTGTTGACCAGCGTCGTGTCGAACTCCGGTTCGGCGGCCAGCTCGATCTTGGCGGCCGCCAGCCTGCGCTCGATCACCTCGGGCGGTTCGGTACCCCGCCCGGTCAGTCTGCGCACCAGCTCCTCCCAGGAGGGAGGGGCCAGGAACACCAGCTGGGCCTCCGGCATCGACTCCCGCACCAGGCGGGCGCCCTGGAGATCGATCTCCAGCAGGACGGACTCGCCCTTCTCCAGGCGTTCCTGCACGGCCGCACGCGGCGTGCCGTAGCGGTTGCCGGCGAACTCGGCCCACTCCAGCAGTTCGCCGTTGGCGATCAGCTTGTCCATCTCGTCGTCGGTGACGAAGAAGTAGTGGACGCCGTGCTGCTCGCCGGGGCGGGGCTTGCGGGTCGTCGCCGACACGGAGAGCCAGACCTCGGGGTGTTCCTTGCGCATATGGGCGACGACCGTGCTCTTGCCGACCCCGGAGGGGCCGGAGAGCACGGTCAGCCGCGGACGTGCGTCCGGGGGTACGGGGGTCGTCCCCCGGGGTGTTACAGCCATGCAGCGATTATCCAGCAATCCCGGAGTGCCCGGGACTCGCTTCCCCGGAGTGCCCGGTTCAGGAGCCGGTGCTGCCGAACTCGCGCTCCAGGGAGGCGATCTGGTTGGAACCGAGGCCGCGCACACGGCGGCTCTCGGAGATACCGAGTCGCTCCATGATCTGCTTGGCGCGGACCTTGCCCACGCCCGGCAGGGACTCAAGAAGGGCGGAGACCTTCATCTTGCCGATGACGTCGTTCTCCTGGCCCTGCTTGATGACCTCGTGGAGGGAGGCGCCGGAGTGCTTGAGTCGATTCTTGACCTCGGCCCGCTCCCGGCGAGCCGCGGCGGCCTTTTCGAGCGCGGCTGCGCGCTGTTCAGGGGTAAGGGGCGGAAGAGCCACGCCTACGTCACCTCGGATGTCGAACTGTCGGATACGGACCGGTGAGGAACCTAGTCGCCCCACACCTGGGGAGCCACGAGCAACACGCTTGCCCGTTCACTCTCGTCGGAGACTAGCGGGCAAGTCCGCCAGAGTCAGCGAGAACAGCGGAAAAGTCCTGGTCAGCCTTCATCTGAACGGACATTTAGGACATACTGCCCCGGATTTGAGGATGTATTCAGACTCAAGCGGGCCCCGGACCACTCATCGGAGGTCTCCGGAAGAGGTCAGGACGGCGCCACGGTGTGACGGATCTCCTCCGCGAAGCGGTCCGCGGCGTCACGCAGAGCGACCGTGTCGGGACCGTGGCGTAGCACTCCCCGGCTGACGTTCGGCACGACGTTGCGCACCGCGGCGCCGAAGACCCGGGGAAGATCGGCCGGCGTGGCCCCCTGGGCGCCGATGCCGGGTGCGAGGAGCGGGCCGTTGATGTCGAGGTCGTACGTCGACAGATCACCGAGGGTGGCGCCGACGACCGCGCCGAAGGACCCCAGGGGCTCCTCTCCCGCGTTCTCGGCGGCGAGGTGGGCGAGCATCGTCGCTCCGACGTTCCGACCGTCGGAGCGCACGGCGTGCTGGACCTCGCCGCCCTCCGGATTGGACGTCAGCGCCAGCACGAACAGCCCCGCGCCGCTCTCCCGGGCCAGCGCGACGGCCGGGCTGAGCGAGCCGTAGCCGAGGTACGGGGAGACCGTCAGCGCGTCCGAGAACAGCGGCGCGTCCTTGTGCAGGAAGGACTCGGCGTAGGCGGCCATGGTCGAGCCGATGTCGCCGCGCTTGGCGTCCATCACGACCAGCGCGCCGGCCGCCCGCGCCTCGGCGACGGACTGCTCCAGCACCGCGACGCCGCGCGAGCCGAAGCGCTCGAAGAACGCGCTCTGCGGCTTGAGCACGGCCACCCGGTCGGCCACGGCCTCGACGACCGTGCGGCTGAACCGCTCCAGGCCCGCCACGTCGTCGTTCAGGCCCCACTCGGCGAGCAGGGAGGCGTGCGGGTCGATGCCGACACACAGCGGACCGCGCTCGTCCATGGCCCGGCGCAGGCGGGCGCCGAAGGGTTCGAGACCACTCATGCCGTCTTCCTCACGTCGGCGCCCACCGCGTCGGCGAGCGTGGCGTACGGGCTGGTGCGCAGGCGCGCGGCGAGCCCCTTGTGGATCGCGCGGGCGTAGAAGGGCCCTTCGTAGACGAGGGCGCTGTAGCCCTGGACCAGCGTGGCACCGGCCAGGATGCGCTGCCAGGCGTCCTCGGCGTTCTCGACGCCCCCGACGCCCACGAGGGTGATCCGGTCGCCCACGCGCGCGTAGAGGCGCCGCAGGACCTCCAGGGAGCGCTCCTTCAGGGGCGCCCCGGACAGGCCGCCGGTCTCCTTGACCAGCGCCGGGTCGGACTTCAGGCCGAGTCCGTCGCGCGCGATGGTGGTGTTGGTGGCGATGATGCCGTCCAGGCCCAGTTCCACGGCGAGGTCGGCGACGGCGTCGACGTCCTCGTCGGCGAGGTCCGGCGCGATCTTGACCAGGAGCGGGACGCGCCGCGCGGGCACCGTGCGGTCGGCGGCCTCGCGGACGGCGCTCAGCAGCGGGCGCAGCGCCTCGGTGGCCTGGAGGTTGCGCAGGCCGGGCGTGTTCGGCGAGGAGACGTTGACCACCAGGTAGTCGGCGTAGGGCGCGAGCCGCTCGGCGGACTTCACGTAGTCCGCGACGGCCTCCTCCTCCGGGACGACCTTGGTCTTGCCGATGTTGACGCCGACGACGGTCTTGAAGACGGGCGTGCGGGAGGCGAGGCGGGCGGCGACGCGGAGCGAGCCGTCGTTGTTGAAGCCCATGCGGTTGATCAGCGCCCGGTCCTTGACCAGGCGGAACAGCCGCTGCTTGGGGTTGCCGGGCTGCGGTTCGCCGGTCACCGTGCCGATCTCGACGTGGTCGAAGCCGAGCATGGCCATGCCGTCGATGCCGACGGCGTTCTTGTCGAAGCCGGCCGCGAGCCCGAAGGGGCCGTGCATGCGCAGGCCGAGGGCCTCGGTGCGCAGCTCCTTGTGGCGGGGCGCGAGAGCGGCCGCGAGGAAGGTGCGCAGCACGGGCACCCGGGCGGCCAGGCGGATCCAGCGGAAGGCGAGGTGGTGGGCCTGCTCCGGGTCCAGCCGCTTGAAGACGAGACGGAAGAAGAGTTTGTACATGGTGTCCTCACGAGGACGTGGCGTCCTCACGAAGAGGGGGACACCGTTTCCGGTGTCCCCCTCGGGGCTGCTAGTCGCGGGCCGCGGTCAGGTGTTCCGCGTGTTCCTGGAGCGAGCGGACGCTCACGTCGCCGCGGTTGAGGGCGTCGATGCCCTGGACCGCCGCCGCCAGCGCCTGGACCGTCGTCAGGCAGGGCACGGAGCGCGCCACGGCCGCCGTACGGATGTCGTAGCCGTCGAGGCGGCCGCCGGTGCCGTACGGGGTGTTGACGATGAGGTCGACCTCGCCGTCGTGGATGAGCTGGACGATGGTCTTCTCGCCGTTCGGGCCGGTGCCCTCGGACTGCTTGCGCACGACCGTGGCGTTGATGCCGTTGCGCTTGAGGACCTCGGCCGTGCCGGAGGTGGCCAGCAGCTCGAAGCCGTGGGCGACCAGCTCGCGGGCCGGGAAGATCATCGAGCGCTTGTCGCGGTTGGCGACCGAGATGAAGGCGCGGCCCTTGGTGGGCAGCGGGCCGTAGGCGCCGGCCTGCGACTTGGCGTACGCCGTGCCGAAGACGGAGTCGATGCCCATGACCTCACCGGTGGAGCGCATCTCCGGGCCGAGGACCGTGTCGACGCCGCGGCCGTGGATGTCGCGGAACCGCGACCACGGCATGACGGCCTCCTTGACGGAGATCGGCGCGTCGAAGGGCAGCTCGCCGCCGTCGCCACTGGCCGGGAGCAGGCCCTCGGCGCGCAGCTCGGCGATGGTGGCGCCCAGCGAGATCCGGGCGGCGGCCTTGGCCAGCGGCACCGCCGTCGCCTTCGAGGTGAAGGGGACCGTCCGGGAGGCGCGCGGGTTGGCCTCCAGGACGTAGAGGATGTCGCCCGCGAGCGCGAACTGGATGTTGATCAGGCCGCGCACCCCGACACCCTTGGCGATGCCCTCCGTGGAGGCGCGCAGGCGCTTGATGTCGAAGCCGCCGAGGGTGATCGGGGGCAGGGCGCACGCCGAGTCGCCGGAGTGGATGCCGGCCTCCTCGATGTGCTCCATGACGCCGCCGAGGTACAGCTCCTCGCCGTCGTAGAGCGCGTCGACGTCGATCTCGATCGCGTCGTCGAGGAACCGGTCGACCAGGACCGGCCGCGAGGGGCTGATCTCGGTCGACTCGGCGATGTACGCCTCCAGGCGCGTCTCGTCGTAGACGATCTCCATGCCGCGCCCGCCGAGGACGTACGAGGGGCGCACCAGGACCGGGTAGCCGATCTCGTCGGCGATGGCCTTGGCCTCGGCGAAGGTGGTGGCGGTGCCGTGCTTGGGGGCCGGGAGGCCGGCCTCCTTGAGGACTCGGCCGAAGGCGCCCCGGTCCTCGGCGGCGTGGATGGCCTCCGGGGAGGTGCCGACGATCGGCACGCCGTTGTCCTTGAGCGCCTGCGACAGGCCCAGCGGGGTCTGGCCGCCGAGCTGGACGACGACGCCGGCGACGGGTCCGGCCTGCTGCTCGGCGTGCACGATCTCCAGCACGTCTTCCAGCGTCAGCGGCTCGAAGTACAGGCGGTCGGAGGTGTCGTAGTCCGTGGAGACGGTCTCCGGGTTGCAGTTGACCATCACCGTCTCGTAGCCCGCGTCGCTCAGCGCGAAGGAGGCGTGGACGCAGGAGTAGTCGAACTCGATGCCCTGGCCGATGCGGTTCGGGCCGGAGCCCAGGATGATGACGGCCGGCTTCTCGCGCGGGGCGACCTCGGTCTCCTCGTCGTAGGAAGAGTAGAAGTACGGCGTCTTCGCGGCGAACTCGGCGGCGCAGGTGTCGACCGTCTTGTAGACCGGGCGGACGCCGAGCGCGTGCCGGACCTCGCGGACGACGTCCTCGCGCAGGCCGCGGATCTCGCCGATCTGCTGGTCGGAGAAGCCGTGCCGCTTGGCCTCGGCGAGCAGGTCGGTGGTCAGCTCCGGAGCGGCCGCCAGCTCGTCGGCGATCTCCTTGATCAGGAAGAGCTGGTCGACGAACCAGGGGTCGATCTTCGTGTACTCGAAGACCTCCTCGGGCGTGGCGCCCGCGCGGATGGCCTGCATGACGGTGTTGATGCGGCCGTCGGTGGGGCGGACCGACTCGCGCAGCAGCGCGTCCTTGTCGCCGGGCTCGCCGACGAACGTGAACTGGCTGCCCTTCTTCTCCAGGGAGCGCAGGGCCTTCTGGAAGGCCTCGGTGAAGTTGCGGCCGATGGCCATGGCCTCGCCGACCGACTTCATGGTGGTGGTGAGGGTGGAGTCGGCGCTCGGGAACTTCTCGAAGGCGAAACGCGGGGCCTTGACGACCACGTAGTCGAGCGTCGGCTCGAAGGAGGCCGGGGTCTCCTGCGTGATGTCGTTCGGGATCTCGTCCAGCGTGTAGCCGACGGCCAGCTTGGCGGCGATCTTGGCGATCGGGAAGCCGGTGGCCTTGGAGGCCAGGGCCGAGGAGCGGGACACGCGCGGGTTCATCTCGATGACGATGACCCGGCCGTCCTCGGGGTTCACCGCGAACTGGATGTTGCAGCCGCCGGTGTCGACGCCGACCTCGCGGATCACGGCGATGCCGATGTCGCGCAGGATCTGGTACTCGCGGTCCGTCAGCGTCATCGCCGGGGCGACCGTGATCGAGTCGCCGGTGTGGACGCCCATGGGGTCGAAGTTCTCGATGGAGCAGACGACCACGACGTTGTCGTGCTTGTCGCGCATCAGCTCCAGCTCGTACTCCTTCCAGCCGAGGATGGACTCCTCCAGGAGCACCTCGGTGGTCGGCGAGAGGGTGAGGCCGGTGCCGGCGATGCGGCGCAGCTCCTCCTCGTCGTGGGCGAAGCCGGAGCCGGCGCCGCCCATGGTGAAGGAGGGGCGGACCACGACCGGGTAGCCGCCGAGCTCCTCGACGCCCTTGAGGACGTCGTCCATGGAGTGGCAGATGTAGGACCGGGCGGACTCGCCGTGGCCGATCTTCTTGCGGACCTCCTCCACGACCTCCTTGAACTGGTCGCGGTCCTCGCCCTTGTGGATCGCCTCCACGTTGGCGCCGATCAGCTCGACGCCGTACTTGTCGAGGACACCGTTCTCGTGCAGCGAGATGGCGGTGTTGAGGGCCGTCTGGCCGCCCAGGGTGGGCAGCAGCGCGTCGGGCCGCTCCTTGGCGATGATCTTCTCGACGAACTCGGGGGTGATCGGCTCGACGTAGGTGGCGTCGGCGATCTCCGGGTCGGTCATGATCGTCGCCGGGTTGGAGTTGACCAGGACGACCCGCAGGCCCTCGGCCTTGAGGACGCGGCACGCCTGGGTGCCGGAGTAGTCGAACTCGGCGGCCTGGCCGATGACGATCGGGCCGGAGCCGATGACCAGGACGGACTGGATATCGGTGCGCTTAGGCACGCTGGCCCTCCATGAGCTTCACGAAGCGGTCGAACAGGTAGGCGGCGTCGTGCGGGCCGGCCGCTGCTTCGGGGTGGTACTGGACGCTGAAGGCGGGGCGGTCGAGGAGCTGGAGCCCCTCCACCACGTTGTCGTTCAGGCAGACGTGCGACACCTCGGCGCGGCCGAACGGGGTCTCGGAGACCTGGTCGAGCGGGGCGTCGACGGCGAAGCCGTGGTTGTGAGCGGTGACCTCGACCTTGCCGGTCGTGCGGTCCTGCACCGGCTGGTTGATGCCGCGGTGGCCGTACTTCAGCTTGTAGGTGCCGAAGCCGAGGGCGCGGCCGAGGATCTGGTTGCCGAAGCAGATGCCGAACAGCGGGGTGCCGCGCTCCAGGACGCCCTGCATGACGGAGACGGCGTGGTCGGCGGTGGCCGGGTCGCCCGGGCCGTTGGAGAAGAACACGCCGTCCGGGTTGACCGCGTAGACGTCGTCGACGGTGGCGGTCGCCGGGAGGACGTGCACCTCGATGCCGCGCTCGGCCATGCGGTGCGGGGTCATGCCCTTGATGCCGAGGTCGACGGCGGCGACGGTGAACTTCTTCTCGCCGATCGCGGGGACGACGTACGGCTCGGTGGTGGCGACCTCGGCGGAGAGGTTCGCGCCCTTCATCTGCGGGGCTTCCTGCACGCGCGCGAGGAGGGCGCCGTCGTCCTGGACGGCGTCGCCGCTGAAGATGCCGACGCGCATGGCGCCGCGCTCGCGCAGATGGCGGGTGAGGGCGCGGGTGTCGATGCCGGAGATTCCGACGACGCCCTGCGCGGCCAGCTCCTCGTCGAGCGTGCGCCGGGAGCGCCAGTTGGACGGCACGCGCGCGGGGTCGCGCACGACGTAACCGGCGACCCAGATGCGCTGGGACTCGGGGTCCTCGTCGTTCACGCCGGTGTTGCCGACGTGCGGGGCGGTCATCACCACGACCTGGCGGTGGTACGACGGGTCGGTGAGGGTCTCCTGGTAGCCGGTCATGCCGGTGGAGAACACCGCTTCGCCGAAGGTCTCCCCCACGGCCCCGTAGGCGCGGCCCCGGAAGACCCGGCCGTCCTCCAGGACGAGTACGGCGGGAGTTTTGGCGGCTCCCCTGGTGGAGGTGGTCATCGTTCGGCGCCTTCCCTGGTGTTCGTTTCGATCATGGAGTTGAGGGCTTCGACCCACTCGTTGTGCTCGGCCGCGTGGTCGGAGCGGAAGCCGGAGTCGATCAGCCGGTCGCCGTGCGCCCAGGTGACGACCAGCAGGCCGCCCTCGGTGAGCACCTTGCCGGCGATGCCCTTGTCGAGCCGGGCCTCGCGCAGCTGCGCCACCGGGACGAAGAAGTCGTCCGCTCCGGGGCGTACGACGTCCAGGCCGGCGTCTGTGAGCGTCAGCTCGGCGCGGCTGCGGGTGCCCAGGCCGTGGGCGACGATGCGGTCGAGCCACTGCCCGGCGGTGGTCGAGCCGTGGTAGCGGCCGCTCATGGTCAGGCGCGCCGGGCCCGGGTCGTCCGGCGTGACGGGCAGCTCGGGCAGGTCGCCCTGGAGGGTGCCGCGCCACTTCCAGCCCTCGCGCATCAGCCAGTAGACGAGCGCGACGAAGAGGGCGAGGCCGACGACCCAGCCGATGCGGGCGGCCCAGTCGGTCACTTGCGCCGATTCCTTCTCGGCGGCCAGCAGCAGTACAGGTGTCACGTGAGCTTCCCGTCGACGAGTGTGGCCTTGCCCCGCAGCCACGTGTGCGTCACACGGCCCGGCAGCTCACGCCCCTCGTAGGGGGTGTTGCGGCTGCGCGAGGCGAAGCCCGCGGGTTCCACGAGCCCACGGTATGCCGTGTCGACCAGGGTGAGGTTGGCGGGCTCACCTGCCGAGACGGGACGGCCGTGGCCCGTGGCCTGTCCGATCTGCGCGGGCTTGAAGGACATGCGGTCGGCGACGCCGGCCCAGTCCAGCAGGCCCGTGTCGACCATGGTCTCCTGGACCACTGACAACGCCGTCTCCAGCCCCACCATGCCCATGGCGGCCGCGGCCCACTCGCAGTCCTTGTCCTCGTGCGGGTGCGGGGCGTGGTCGGTGGCGACGATGTCGATCGTGCCGTCGGCGAGCGCCTCGCGCAGCGCCATGACGTCACGCTCGGTGCGCAGCGGCGGGTTCACCTTGTAGACCGGGTTGTACGTGCGGACCAGCTCGTCGGTGAGGAGCAGGTGGTGCGGGGTGACCTCGGCGGTGACGGCGATGCCGCGGGACTTGGCCCAGCGGACGATCTCGACGGACCCGGCGGTCGACAGGTGGCAGATGTGGACGCGGGAGCCGACGTGGTCGGCGAGCAGGACATCCCGGGCGATGATCGATTCTTCGGCCACCGCGGGCCAGCCCCCGAGACCCAGCTCGGCGGAGACGACGCCCTCGTTCATCTCGGCGCCCTCGGTGAGCCGCGGCTCCTGCGCGTGCTGCGCGATGACACCGCCGAAGGCCTTCACGTACTCCAGGGCGCGGCGCATGATCACGGCGTCGTGGACGCACTTGCCGTCGTCGGAGAAGACGGTGACGCCGGCGGCCGACTCGTGCATGGCGCCCAGCTCGGCGAGCTTCCTGCCGTCGAGGCCGACGGTGACGGCGCCGATCGGCTGGACGTCGCAGTAGCCGTGCTCCTTGCCGAGCCGCCAGACCTGCTCGACGACGCCGGCGGTGTCGGCGACGGGGAAGGTGTTGGCCATGGCGAAGACGGTGGTGTAGCCGCCGGAGGCCGCGGCGCGGGTGCCGGTGAGGACGGTCTCGGAGTCCTCGCGGCCCGGCTCACGCAGGTGGGTGTGCAGGTCGACCAGGCCCGGCAGCAGCACCTTGCCCCCGGCCTCGACGACCTCGGCGCCCTCGGCGCTCAGACCGGCACCGACCTCCGCGATCGTCTGCCCGTCGATCAGCACGTCCTGCGGCTCGCCGCCGAGCACCTTGGCACCACGGATCAGGATCTTGCTCATCGGTCTTGCTTCTCCTCGGTACGGGTGTGGGTGACGGCGGGCTCGTTTCCACCGAGCAGCAGGTACAGGACGGCCATCCGGATGGAGACTCCGTTCGCGACCTGCTCGACGACGGTGCAGCGGTCGGAGTCGGCGACCTCGGCGGTGATCTCCATGCCGCGGACCATCGGCCCGGGGTGCATCACGACGGCGTGCTCGGGCATCCGCGCCATGCGGTCGCCGTCGAGGCCGTAGCGGCGGGAGTACTCGCGCTCGGTCGGGAAGAACGCGGCGTTCATCCGCTCGCGCTGGACGCGCAGCATCATCACCGCGTCGGACTTGGGCAGGGTGCTGTCGAGGTCGTAGGAGACCTCGCACGGCCAGGTCTCGATGCCGACCGGCAGCAGGGTCGGCGGGGCGACGAGGGTGACCTCGGCGCCGAGGGTGTGCAGCAGGTCGACGTTGGAGCGGGCGACGCGGCTGTGCAGGACGTCGCCGACGATCGTGATGCGCCGGCCGGCGAGGTCCTGGCCGAGTCCGGCGTCCGGGCCGATCAGGCGACGGCGCATGGTGAAGGCGTCCAGCAGGGCCTGGGTCGGGTGCTGGTGGGTGCCGTCACCGGCGTTGACCACGGCCGCGTCGATCCAGCCGGAGTTCGCCAGCCGGTACGGGGCGCCCGAGGCGCCGTGCCGGATGACCACGGCGTCGACGCCCATGGCCTCCAGGGTCTGGGCGGTGTCCTTCAGGGACTCGCCCTTGGAGACGCTGGATCCCTTGGCGGAGAAGTTGATGACGTCCGCGGACAGCCGCTTCTCGGCGGCCTCGAAGGAGATCCGGGTGCGGGTGGAGTCCTCGAAGAAGAGGTTGACGATCGTGCGGCCGCGCAGGGTCGGCAGCTTCTTGATCGGCCGGTCGGCGACCCGGGCCATCTCCTCGGCGGTGTCGAGGATCAGGACGGCGTCGTCGCGGGTGAGGTCGGCGGCCGAGATGAGATGACGCTGCATCTGTCAGGCTCCGTAAGGCAGTTCAAACGGGAGATTCGGGGCAGACGGGCGCGCGAGCGCGCGCACTGAGCCGGCGTACGACAGCGGCGTACGCCTGAGGCGCTACTGGGCGTCCGGCTTGGCGCCGAGCAGCACGGTGTCGCGACCGTCCTCCTCGGCGAGCTGGACCTTGACCGTCTCCCGCAACGACGTGGGGAGGTTCTTGCCGACGTAGTCGGCGCGAATGGGCAGTTCACGGTGACCGCGGTCGACGAGCACGGCGAGCTGCACCGCCCGCGGGCGGCCGATGTCGTTCAGGGCGTCGAGGGCGGCGCGGATGGTGCGGCCGGAGAAGAGCACGTCGTCGACGAGGACGACCAGCTTGCCGTCGATGCCGTCACCGGGGATCTCGGTGCGGGCCAGCGCACGCGGCGGGTGCATGCGCAGGTCGTCGCGGTACATGGTGATGTCGAGCGAGCCGCACGGGACCTTGCGCTCGGTGATCTGCTCCAGCTTGTCGGCGATCCGGCGGGCGAGGAAGACGCCCCGGGTCGGGATGCCGAGGAGCACCACGTCATCGGCGCCCTTGGCGCGTTCGACGATCTCGTGGGCGATGCGGGTCAGTACCCGCGCGATGTCGGGCCCTTCGAGAACGGGCCGGGCATCGGACTGCGCGTCGTGCTTGTCCATACGAAACGGACCTCCTTCTCCGCCTCACGGGACGGACCTTAAAGGACGTCGGGATTGCGCCATCCACGGTAGCAGGCCCCCGCGATCGCCCGGACGGCCCCCTCGGATCACCTATTCGGCCCAACGCGGTGCCACTACCACGGAAGAGTCGGTGCGGACCATTCGGCTTGACGCGGCAGAGTAACGCTGCGTAACCTCACAGTGAGTTACCAGCCGCGCGGGCTGGCACCCACGCCAGACGCGTCGACACAGTGCCGGGGAGCTATATGTCCAGCGAATACGCCAAACAGCTCGGGGCCAAGCTCCGGGCGATCCGCACCCAGCAGGGCCTTTCCCTCCACGGTGTCGAGGAGAAGTCCCAGGGACGCTGGAAGGCGGTCGTGGTCGGTTCCTACGAGCGCGGCGACCGTGCCGTGACCGTGCAGCGCCTTGCCGAGCTGGCGGATTTCTACGGCGTTCCGGTGCAGGAGCTGCTTCCGGGCACGACCCCGGGCGGCGCCGCCGAGCCGCCGCCGAAGCTGGTCCTGGACCTGGAGCGGCTGGCCACGGTGCCGGCCGAGAAGGCGGGCCCCCTGCAGCGCTACGCGGCCACGATCCAGTCGCAGCGCGGTGACTACAACGGCAAGGTGCTCTCGATCCGCCAGGACGACCTGCGCACACTCGCCGTCATCTACGACCAGTCGCCGTCGGTGCTCACGGAGCAGCTGATCAGCTGGGGTGTCCTGGACGCGGACGCGCGCCGCGCGGTGGCGACCCACGAGGAGGGCTGAGCGCTCCGCTGGGGCCCAGCAGAAACGTGCCGCCGGGGTGGCCGGAACCTTGTGGTTCCGGCCACCCCGGCGGCGTTCTCCGGGCCTGGCGGCCCCCGCTGGTACGTGGGAACGCCGGAGGGCCCGCGGCGGTCACGCTGCGGGCCCTCCGGCGTTCTGTCTGTCTCAGACCTCGTCGCGGCGCAGCGAGGGCTTGAGCTCCTTCAGCCTGCCGAGCAGACCGTTCACGAACGAGGGCGACTCGTCCGTGGAGAACTCCTTCGCCAGCTGCACCATCTCGTCGAGGACGACGGCGTCCGGGGTCCCGTCGACCCAGATCAGCTCGTAGGCACCGAGCCGCAGGATGTTGCGGTCGACGACCGGCATCCGGTCGAGCGTCCAGCCGACCGAGTACTGGGCGATCAGCTCGTCGATGCGCTTCGCGTGCTGCGCGTAGCCCTCGACCAGCTCCATCGTGTACTCGCTCACCGGCGGCTGCCGGGTGTCCGTCCGGGAGTGCCGGACCCAGTCCGCGAGGACCGTCTGGACGTCGGCGCCGCGCTGGTCGCCCTCGAAGAGGATCTGGAAGGCACGCTTGCGGGCCGTGTTGCGGGCAGCCACGGTTAGCTGTTCACCCGGCCGAGGTAGTCGCTGGTGCGGGTGTCGACCTTGATCTTCTCACCGGTGGTGATGAAGAGCGGGACCTGGATCTGGTGGCCGGTCTCCAGGGTGGCGGGCTTGGTGCCGCCGGTGGAGCGGTCGCCCTGGACGCCCGGCTCGGTCTCCTGGACGGTCAGCTCGACGGCGGCCGGGAGCTCCACGAAGAGCACCTCGCCCTCGTGCTGGGCGACGGTGGCCATGAAGCCCTCGATGAGGAAGTTGGCGGCGTCGCCGACGGCCTTGCGGTCGACCATGAGCTGGTCGTAGGTCTCCATGTCCATGAAGACGAAGTACTCGCCGTCCATGTAGGAGAACTGCATGTCGCGCTTGTCGACGGTGGCCGTTTCGACCTTGACGCCGGCGTTGAAGGTCTTGTCGACGACCTTGCCGGAGAGCACGTTCTTGAGCTTGGTGCGCACGAAGGCCGGGCCCTTGCCGGGCTTGACGTGCTGGAACTCGACGACGGACCAGAGCTGGCCGCCTTCGAGCTTGAGCACCATGCCGTTCTTGAGGTCGTTCGTGGAAGCCACGGTTGCGGAATCTCCTGGACTGACGTACGACCCCGGGGCACGCACCTGCCTACAGGGCGAGCAGCTCCTTGGTCGTGATGGTGAGTAGCTCGGGTCCGCCGTCCGCCTCGGGGCGGACGACGAGCGTGTCATCGATCCGGACGCCGCCCCGGCCCGGGAGGTGGACCCCCGGTTCGACGGTGACCGGCACGCAAGCGTCCAGTTTACCCATGGCCGCCGGGCTCAACTGAGGGTCCTCGTCGATTTCGAGCCCGACACCGTGTCCGGTGAGGACCGTGAGGCCCTCGGTGTAGCCCGCGGAGTCCAGGACCTGGCGGGCGGCGCGGTCGACGTCCCGGCAGGCGGCGCCGGGTACCAGGCTCTCACGTCCGGCCCGCTGGGCGGCGAAGACCAGGTCGTACAGCTCGATCTGCCAGTCGGCGGGCGCGGTGCCGATGACGAACGTGCGGCCGATCTCGCAGCGGTAGCCGCGGTACGTCGCGCCGAGGCAGACGGAGAGGAAGTCGCCCTCCTCGACACGGCGGTCGGTGGGGCGGTGGCCCGGCCGCCCGGCGTTGGGCCCCGTGCCCACGGAGGTCGGGAAGGCCGGGCCGTCGGCTCCGTGGTCGACCAGGCGTCTCTCCAGCTCCAGGGCGAGGTGGCGCTCGGTGCGGCCGACGAGGATGGACTCCAGCAGTTCGCCGAGGGCCTGGTCGGCGATCTCGGCGCCGATGCGGAGGCAGGAGATCTCCTCCTCGTCCTTGACGACCCGGAGCTGCTCGACGGCGCCGCCGAGGTTGGCCAGGCGCAGCCGGGGGGCGACCGAGCCGAGGGCCCGGTGCCGGGCCACGGTGAGGTGGTGCTCCTCCACGGCGAGGGAGTCGGCGCCCTGGCCGGCGGCGAGGCGGGCCGCCGCGACGGCGGGGTCACCGCCGTCGGCTCCGGGCAGGGTCTGTACGCGCAGGGCCTCGTCGGGGCGCTCCTGCGTGGGTCGGTCCGCGGACGAGCCGGGACACACCAGGAGGTCCTCGGTCCTGCCCAGCAGCAGAACGGCGCCGAGCGGGGCGGCGCCCGCGAGATAGCGCACGTTGGCGGGGCGGGAGACCAGCGCCGCCGCGCTGCCGCCCGCGTTGCAGTATTCCCTCAGACGCGTCCGGCGGGCCGCGTACACCTCTGACATGACCCGAGCGTATGAGCTCCGCGGGTTCGGCGCCGTTCGGGAGAGGCCGAGTGGGGCAGCCGCACGTTCGTCGTCCGCGAGCCGGTGGGAGCTGATCGCGCAGTTCCCCGCGCCTCTAAGGTGCGCTCACCACTGGGGTGGGCTGGCGATGGAGCGGGCCAGGACGTCGTCCAGCACCCTCGCCGTCTCCGGGACGTCCAGCTGTGAGTTGTCGATGATCGGCAGGCCGGACCCGTACCACCCGGCCATGCGGCCATGGATGCGGGCGACCTCCTCGTCCGACAGCCGCCGGTTTCCCGAGCGCTCCGCGTTGCGTTCGAGGACGATGTCCAGCCCGGGGAGCAGGACGACGGGGAGCAGGCCGGGGCCGACGTGGCGTTTCCAGCCACCGAGGCCGACGACCGGCCGGTCGGGGAAGACTGCGTCGTCAAGGATGCACGAGATGCCGTTGGCCAGGAAGTTCCGCGCGGCGAAGCCGCAGGTGCGGCGGGCCAGGCGGTACTGCGCCTCGGAGTTGTCGTTCCACCCGGACTGCGGGTCGGCGAAGCCGGAGCGGACCCACTCGCGTACGTCGTCGAGGCTGATGTGCGCCGTGGGCACGCGGCGATGATCCGCCCAGTACTTGGCGACGCTGGTCTTGCCCGCGCCCGCGGGGCCTATGAGCAGCACGGCGAGCGTCGTACCGGCGGGGTCGGGAGCCGTCGCGGCGGGCGGCGCGCTCGGCATGGCGACGGGGCCGCCCGGCGGCAGGGGCACATGGCCGGTGGTGTCCGGCGGCGGTGGAACGGAAGCCTGCGGTGGAGGTGCGGCCGGGCCCGGTGGGGGCGCGGCCGGGCCGGGTGGGGGCGCGGGATACCCCGGTGCCGGGGGCGGCGGGGGCACGGGCACGGAGCCCTGGTGCGCGCCCGGGTGGTGCGGACCCGGGTGGTGTGCGGCCGGCGACCAGCCGGCGGCCGGTCCGTGCCCCGGCTGATGGGGCGGCGGCAGCGGAGAACCCACTGCGTGCTGCATCCGGTGCCACTCCGTCTCGTACAGGCGATGGGCGCTGACAGCGGGGGCGGAACCCGCTGCTACCGAACGGTACCGCCCCCGGTCATCGATGTGTGAACGGCCGGGGGCGGCCCGAAGTGCCCGGCGCCGTAAGGCGATTTCGGGCGGAAGGCGCGCCGGTGGACTTACTGCCCGACTTCGCCGTACGCGGCGAGCAGCACGGCCGGGTCGGGTCCCTCCAGGATGGTGGGCTTGGCCAGACCGTCGAGGACGATGAAGCGCAGCAGGTCGCCGCGGGACTTCTTGTCGACCTTCATGGTCTCCAGCAGCTTGGGCCACTGGTCGTGGCGGTAGTGCAGCGGCAGCCCCACCGATTCCAGGATGGTGCGGTGGCGGTCGGCCGTCGCGTCGTCGAGCCGGCCTGCGAGGCGGCCGAGTTCGGCGGCGAAGTGCATGCCCACCGAGACCGCGGCGCCGTGGCGCCACTTGTAGCGCTCGTTCTTCTCGATGGCGTGGCCGAGCGTGTGGCCGTAGTTGAGGATCTCGCGCAGGCCCGACTCCTTGAGGTCCGAGGAGACGACGTCGGCCTTGACCCGGATGGAGCGCTCGATCAGCTCGGCGGTGTGCGGACCGGCCGGGGTGCGGGCGGCCTCGGGGTCGGACTCGATGAGGTCGAGGATCACCGGGTCGGCGATGAAGCCGGCCTTGATGACCTCGGCGAGCCCGGAGACGTAGTCGTTGACCGGGAGGGAGTCCAGCGCGGCCAGGTCGCAGAGGACACCGGCGGGCGGGTGGAAGGCGCCGACGAGGTTCTTGCCCTCGGCGGTGTTGATGCCGGTCTTGCCGCCGACGGCCGCGTCGACCATGGCGAGCACGGTGGTGGGGATGGCGATCCAGCGCACACCGCGCAGCCAGGTGGCGGCCACGAACCCGGCGAGGTCCGTGGTCGCGCCGCCGCCGACGCCGACGATGACGTCCGTGCGCGTGAATCCGGACTGGCCGAGCGCCTTCCAGCAGTAGGCGGCGACCTCGGCGGTCTTGGCCTCCTCCGCGTTGGGCACCTGGATGGCGACCGCCTCGTAGCCCTGCCCGGCCAGGTCGGCGCGGAGCGCCTCACCGGTCTCGGCCAGTGCCTCGGGGTGCACGATCGCGACCCGCTTGGCCTTGTCGCCGATCAACCCGCCCAGTTCGCCCAGGAGTTGGCGGCCCACCAGGACCTCGTACGGCTCGGTGCCCGCCGTGCCGCCGACCTGGATCCGCGTCACTGCCTCAGTCATGCGTCCTTCAACTCCAGTGCGTCCAAAGCCACTTGGGTGACCTCTTCGGGCGTACGGCCGTCGGTGGCTACGACGGCCGTGGCGACCTCCTCGTACAGGTGCCGGCGGGCCTCCATCAGCTCGCGCCACTGCTTGCGCGGGTTGACGGCGAGCAGCGGGCGGGCGGCGTTGAGGCCGGTGCGCTTGACCGCCTCCTCGACGTCCATCGACAGGTACACCACCCGCTGCCCGGCGAGCAGCGCACGTGTGTCGGCGTCGAGGATCGCGCCGCCGCCGAGTGCCAGGACGCCGTCGTGCTCGGCGAGCGCCTGTCGCACGGCCTGCTTCTCGATCGCCCGGAAGGCGGGCTCGCCCTCGTCGACGAAGATCTCGGCGATGGTCCGGCCCTGCGCGGCGACGATGTCGTCGTCGGTGTCCCGGTAGGAGACGCCGAGCCGCTCGGCCAGCAGCTGCCCGACGGTGGACTTGCCCACGCCCATCGGGCCGACGAGGACGACCAGTGGGCCGGTCATCGGATGGCGAGGTTGTCGAGGTACGAGGTCACGTTCCGGCGGGTCTCGGCCACGTTGTCACCACCGAACTTCTCCGCCACGGCGTCCGCCAGGACGAGCGCCACCATCGCCTCGGCCACGATGCCGGCCGCCGGAACCGCGGAGACATCCGAGCGCTGGTGGTGGGCCTGGGCGGCCTCACCCGTGGTCACGTCCACGGTCTGCAGCGCGCGCGGGACGGTCGCGATCGGCTTCATCGCGGCGCGCACCCGCAGCAGCTCACCGGTGCTCAGCCCGCCCTCGGTCCCGCCGGAGCGGCCGGAGGTGCGCCGGATGCCCTCGTCGGTCCTCACGATCTCGTCGTGCGCCTTGGAGCCGGGGACGCGGGCCAGCTCGAAGCCGTCGCCGATCTCGACGCCCTTGATCGCCTGGATGCCCATCAGCGCACCCGCGAGCCGGGCGTCCAGCTTGCGGTCCCAGTGCACATGCGAGCCGAGACCCACCGGCACACCGTAGGCCAGGATCTCCACCACGCCGCCGAGGGTGTCGCCGTCCTTGTGGGCCTGGTCGATCTCGGCGACCATCGCCTTCGACGCGTCCGCGTCCAGGCACCGCACCGGGTCCGCGTCCAGCCGCTCCACATCCGCCGGCGTCGGGTACACGCCCTGCGGCGCCTTCGCCGAAGCAAGCTCCACCACGTGGGAGACGATCTCGATGCCGGTCGTCTCCTTCAGGTACGACCGGGCCACCGCACCCAGCGCCACCCGGGCCGCCGTCTCCCGCGCAGACGCCCGCTCCAGGATCGGCCGCGCCTCGTCGAAGCCGTACTTCTGCATGCCGGCGAGGTCGGCGTGGCCCGGGCGCGGGCGGGTCAGCGGGGCGTTGCGGGCCAGCCCCGCCAGGACCTCCTCGTCGACCGGGTCGGCCGCCATGACCTGCTCCCACTTCGGCCACTCGGTGTTGCCCACCATGATCGCCACCGGGGAGCCGAGGGTGAGGCCGTGCCGGACGCCACCGAGGAAGGTGACCTCGTCCCGCTCGAACTTCATCCGGGCACCGCGCCCATAGCCCAGGCGCCGCCGCGCGAGGTGATCCGCCACCATCTCCGTGGTGATCGGCACGCCGGCGGGAAGACCCTCCAGCGTCGCGACGAGTGCGGGACCGTGGGACTCCCCCGCGGTCAGCCAGCGCAACCTGCTCAACGGTGCTCCTCAGTGCTCGCGCCCGTACTGCTGCGTACGCGCGTCCTCGCTTACGGCGACGGCCCGACCGGGTGCGCGGCCCGGTCCGCCACCTCCGATCCTCCCACGTCCCGGCCGTCCGTCCGGCGGCCGGTCCATCAAGCGGACGCGCTCGCGGACGGACCGTCGCCCTGGCGCTGCGGCGGCGCGTACGCCCCCAGGAAGTCGGCGCCGCTCGGCTGCTGCGCGGGCTGGGCCTGCTGCGGGCCGTACGCGCCGAGGAAGTCGGCCCCGCTGACCTGCTGCTGGGCCGGCTGCGTCTGCTGAGCCCGCTGTGGTGCGTACTCCCCCAGGTAGTCCGCCCCGCGCCCCTGCCCGTACCGGGCCGCCGCGTGGACGGGCTGCCCGCTGCGGACGGCGCGCCGGTAGGCGATCTTGCGCTTGATCTTCACGACCCAGGACGCCACGACGACGAGCACGATCAGCGCGAGCACCGTGATCTGGACCCAGTCGGGCAGGAAGCCGAGCACCGACTCGAATATCTGGGACTTGACGGACGCCTGAGGCAGGCCTGCGGACATGACGGCTTTTCCCCTCCCCTGTTCCGCCCCTGCGGAACCGAGAGCGGATCTTAGCGGGCGGAGAGAGCGCGCTCGCCGGCTTTTCGCATGGCGTCCAGGGGTGCCGGGGCCAGCCCCGTCATCTGCTCGACCTGGAGCACGGCCTGGTGCACCAGCAGGTCGAGGCCGCTGACGACGGCGCCGCCGTACGCCGACCAGCGGGCCGCGAGGGCGGTCGGCCAGGGGTCGTACAGCACGTCGAAGAGGGCCGCCGGCCGCTCCGGCACGGACCGGGCGAGGGTGTCGGTGACCCCGGCCGGCGTGGTGCTGATCACCAGCGGGGCGCGCAGCGCCTGCTCGGCGTCCGTCCAGTCGGCGATGCGCACCGCGACGTCCAGCCGCTCGGCCCACTGCCGCATCTCGTCGGCCCGGGCCTCGCTGCGCACGTACACGGCGATCTCGCCCGGGCAGATCCGCGCCAGCGCGGCCAGGGCGGACGAGGCGGTGGCGCCCGCGCCGAGGATCGCGGCGGCCTCCACCTTGTCGATGCCGTGCTCGCGCAGCGCCGCGACCATGCCGGGGATGTCGGTGTTGTCGCCGGTCCTGCGGCCGTCCTCCGTGAGGACGACGGTGTTGACGGCGTCGACGGAGGCCGCCGTCTCGCTGATCTCGTCGAGCAGCGGGATGACGGCCCGCTTCAGCGGCATGGTCAGCGACAGCCCGGCCCACTCGGCGCCGAGTGTGTCGAAGAACCCGGGCAGGCCGGCTTCGTCCACCTCGAACCTGTCGTACGTCCAGCCGCTCAGCCCCAGTTCCCGGTAGGCGGTGCGGTGCAGGACCGGGGAGAGCGAGTGGGCGATCGGGGAGCCGAGTACGGCGGCTCGGCGTGGTGCGGCGGCCATCAAAGGTGTCCTCAGTTGTTCCGTGAGGCGTTGAACTGGTCGACCAGCTTCTGGTGTTCCGCGTTCGTCTTCGTGAACTTGCTGGTCTTGCCGTCGAGCGAGATGAAGTAGTACCAGCCGTCGTCCGTCGGGTTGAGGGCGCCCTTGATCGCGTCCTCTCCCGGGTTGTCGATCGGACCGGGCGGCAGGCCCTTGTGGAAGTACGTGTTGTACGGGTTGTCGTAGTTCCGCAGTTCGCTCAGGCTCAGGTCGATCTTGCTCTGGTTCTTGATGTAGTTGTAGGTGGAGTCGAACTCCAGCATGCCGTTGGTCTGTGGGTTCCCGGGCTTCATGCGGTTGTAGACGACCTCGGCCATCTTGCGGAAGTCGCTGTGGCTGGTGCCCTCGGCCTGGACCAGGCTGGCGACGGTGACGAGCTGCCAGGGGTTCTCGAGTCCGAGGCTCTCGGCCTTCTTCTCGACGCCGAACCTCTCGTAGGTCTCGGTGGCCCGCTTGACCATCTGCTTCAGGACGTCCTCGGGCTTCTGGCCTTCGCTGACGCCGTAGCTGGACGGGTAGAGGAAGCCTTCCAGCGGGTCCTTGACGTTCGGCTGGTTCTGCGCCCAGGCGGGCAGGCCGAGCTTCTTGTAGTCCTTCTTGGCGACCGCGGCGGTGGTGCCCTCCTTGACCTCCAGCCGCTTGTCGATGAGCCGGTAGATGTCGACGTTGCGCTTGCCCTCGGCGATGATCAGGTTGTCCCGGCTCTCCGGGCTGAGCATCAGTTCGACTGCACTCTTGGCCGACATTTGCTTCTGCAGCGTGTACACGCCGTCCTGGATGCTCCGGCCGTCGGGATTGCCGGCCTGGGCCGAGACGAACGCGTCGACGCTCCTGACGACACCCGCGGCTTTCAGCGCCCGGCCGATCGCATAGCCGTCCGCGCCCTGGGGGATCTCGACGGTCACTTCCTGCCCGTTGCCGTCGCCCGCGAAGTCCGGGGCGTCGCCGAAACGATCCTGGAAGAACTGGTAGCCGAAGTAGCCGACGCCGCCGATGCCGCCGCCGAGGACCAGGACGACCAGCAGGCAGGCCATGCCGTTGCGGCGCTTCTTGGGCTTGCCGCCGCGTCCGCGCTTGTCCTCGCGCCCCCGGCGGTCCTCCGGCTCGTCGTCATCGTCGTCCCCGCCCGCGAAGAAGGCGTGTTCGCCCTGGTCGGGGCCGGGGTCCCAGTCGGTCTCCGGTTCCGGTTCGGCCTGTCGGCGGCCGGGCGGCTCCGGGGGCGGATACGCGTCGGGCGTGCCGTAGTAGTCCTGCTGGCCCCCGCCGTAGGAGCCGGTCTGCTGCCCGTAGGGGTCCGCCGGATCCCCGGGGTAGGAGGCCTGCTGGTGGGCGCCGGTGTTCCAGCCGCCGTCGTCGTACTGCTGCTGGTGGTAGCCCTGGGCCTGCTGCTGGTGGTGGTCGCCCTGGCCCGGGTACTGCTGGTGCCCGTGGGCCTGTGCCGCGTACTGCTGGTCGTACGGGTACTGCTGCTGCGCCTGACCGTATCCGGCCTGCTCGCCGGTGCCCCAGTCGCCGTACTGCGGCTGCTGCGGCTGCTCTGGATAGTGCTGCGGCTGGCCGCCGTAGGGGGACTGCCGACCCTGGTGGGCCTCCTGTCCTCCCCATCCGCCGTCCCCGTACAACGGGTCCTCCGGATGCCACGGTTCGGAGCCTTGGCCCCGGCCATACTCAGTCATCGATCCCCTAGAGCCGCGAGGCGGCGGTCACGCGGCTTCCGGCTCGGCTCCCGTCCCGCCTCTTGCTGTGCGGCGGCTGTTCGAATGCCCGCCGCATCGCGCGGAACGTTACCGTATCGCGATCAGATGACCACTTCGACGTCTTCGCCGGGTGCTTTACCTGACACCCGTTCGGATTCGAGGGCCTGCTGCAGGATGACCACGGCCGCCGCCTGGTCGATGACGGACCGCCCCTTCTTGGACTTCACGCCCGAAGCGCGCAGTCCCTGAGTGGCCGTCACCGTCGTCATGCGTTCGTCCACGAGTCTCACCGGAACCGGGGCGATCATGCGTGCCAGTTCCTGGACGAAGCCGCGGACCTTGACCGCGGCCGGGCCCTCGCCGCCCTTGAGGGAGCGCGGGAGACCGGCCACGACCTCGAGGGGCTCGTACTCCTCGACGAGTTGTTTCAACCGTCGCTGAGCTGCGGGGATGTCACGCCCCGGGACCGTCTCCACCGGGGTGGCGAGGATCCCGTCGGGGTCGCACGAGGCGACCCCGATGCGGGCGTCCCCGACGTCGATCGCGAGTCGACGTCCTCTGCGCATGTTCTCGACCGTCTCTTACTTGGCCGTCTCGGCGACGAGTCGCTCGACGGCGTCCACGGCGTCACCGATGGCGGCCGGGTTCTGGCCGCCGCCCTGGGCGACGTCCGGCTTGCCGCCACCGCCGCCGCCGAGGGTCTTGGCGGCCGTGCGGACCAGGTCGCCGGCCTTGAGGCCGCGCTCGCGGGCGGCGTCGTTGGTGGCGATGACCGTGAGCGGCTTGCCGTTCGCCACCGTGAACAGGGCGACCACGGCGGCCCGGCCGCCCTGGATGCGTCCGCGCACGTCGAGGACGAGCTTGCGCAGGTCGTCGGCGGTCGTGCCGTCCGGGACCTGACCGGTCACGACGGCAACGCCGCGGACGTCCTTGGCGGACTCGGCGAGACCGGCGGCGGCCTGGAGGACCTTCTCGGCGCGGAACTTCTCGATCTCCTTCTCGGCGTCCTTCAGCTTGCCGAGCATGGCGGAGACCTTCTCCGGGAGCTCCTCCGGGCGGCCCTTGATCAGCTCCTGGAGCTGCGCGACGACCGTGTGCTCCCGGGCGAGGAAGTTGTAGGCGTCGACGCCGACGAGGGCCTCGATGCGGCGCACACCGGAGCCGATGGAGGACTCGCCGAGCAGCTTCACCAGGCCCAGCTGGGCGGTGTTGTGCACGTGCGTGCCGCCGCACAGCTCCTTGGAGAAGTCGCCGATGGTGACCACGCGCACGCGCTCGCCGTACTTCTCGCCGAACTCGGCGATGGCGCCCTGCTTCTTGGCCTCGTCGATGCCCATGACGTCGGCGCGGACGTCGAGGTCGCGGGCGAGCACCTCGTTGATCTTCTGCTCGACGTCGGTCATCACGGCCGTCGGAACGGCGGACGGGGAGCCGAAGTCGAAGCGGAAGCGGCCGGGCTGGTTCTCGGAACCGGCCTGGGCGGCCGTCGGGCCGAGGGCGTCGCGCAGGGCCTGGTGGGTGAGGTGCGTGGCCGAGTGGGCACGGGCGATGGCCTTGCGGCGGCGGTCGTCGATGGCGGCGTGGGCCTTGGCGCCCACGGTGACCTCGCCGACCTGGACGACGCCCTTGTGCACGTAGACACCGGGGACCGGCTTCTGGCAGTCGCGGATCTCGATGACGGCGCCCGAGTCCACCTTGATGCGGCCGGTGTCGCCGATCTGGCCGCCGCCCTCGGCGTAGAAGGGGGTGCGGTCGAGGACGATCTCGACCTCGTCGCCCTCGGTGGCGGCCGGGGAGGAGACGCCGTCGACGAGGATGCCGACGATCGTGGACTCGCCCTCGGTGTCGGTGTAGCCGATGAAGTCGGTGGCACCGGCGCGGTCGGCGATCTCGCGGTAGGCGCCCATGTCGGCGTGGCCGGTCTTCTTGGCCTGGGCGTCGGCCTTGGCGCGCTCCCGCTGCTCCTTCATCAGGCGGCGGAAGCCCTCCTCGTCCACGGACAGCCCCTGCTCGGCGGCCATCTCCAGGGTGAGGTCGATCGGGAAGCCCCAGGTGTCGTGGAGCAGGAAGGCCTTGTCGCCGGGCAGGACGGTGCCGCCGGCGGCCTTGGTGTCGCTGACGGCGGTGTCGAGGATGTTGGTGCCGGCCTTCAGCGTCTTGAGGAAGGCGTTCTCCTCGGCGAGGGCGACCTTCTCGATGCGCTCGCGGTCGGTGATGAGCTCGGGGTACTGCTGGCCCATCATGCCGATGACGACGTCGATCAGGTCCTTGACGACCGGGCCGGTGGCGCCGAGCAGGCGCATGTTGCGGATGGCGCGGCGCATGATGCGGCGCAGTACGTAGCCGCGGCCCTCGTTGCCGGGGGTGACGCCGTCGCCGATGAGCATGGTGGCGGTGCGCATGTGGTCGGTGACCACGCGCAGGGAGACGTCCGAGGCCTGGGCGTCGCCGTAGCGGACGCCGGTCAGTTCGGTGGCCTTGTCGATGACGGCCATCGAGGTGTCGATCTCGTACATGTTCCGCACGCCCTGCAGAATCATGGCGAGGCGCTCGAGGCCGAGGCCGGTGTCGATGTTCTTGCTGGGCAGTTCGGCGAGGATCGGGTAGTCCTTGCCCGGTCCCTCACCCCGCTCGTACTGCATGAAGACGAGGTTCCAGATCTCCACGTACCGCTCGTCGTTGACGGCGGGGCCGCCCTCGGCACCGAACTCGGGGCCGCGGTCGTAGTTGATCTCGGAGCAGGGACCGCAGGGACCGGGTACGCCCATGTCCCAGTAGTTGTCCTTCTTGCCCAGGCGCTGGATGCGCTCCTTGGGCACCCCGACGACCTCGTGCCAGATGCGCTCGGCCTCGTCGTCGTCCTGGTAGACGGTGATCCACAGGCGCTCGGGGTCGAGGCCGTAACCGCCCTTGTCCTGGGGGCTGGTGAGCAGCTCCCAGGCGAGCTTGATGGCGCCTTCCTTGAAGTAGTCGCCGAAGGAGAAGTTGCCGCACATCTGGAAGAACGTGCCGTGCCGGGTGGTCTTGCCGACCTCTTCGATGTCCGGCGTGCGCACGCACTTCTGCACGCTCGTGGCGCGGGCGTAGGGCGGCTTGACCTCACCCAGGAAGTAGGGCTTGAAGGGCACCATGCCGGCCGGGACGAGGAGCAGAGTCGGGTCGTCCGCGATGAGCGACGCCGAAGGGACGACGGTGTGACCGCGCTCCTCGAAGAAGCTCAACCAGCGGCGGCGGATCTCAGCCGACTCCATCAGTGGTCCTCATTCCGGTTGTACGAGTACGTCGTCCTGTCGACGTACTTCGGGTTGCTGCGGTTCTCGATGGCGGCGTACCGCCGGGGTGCGGGGAGTTCGGGGTTCTCGTTGATCCCGAGGGCGTCCCCCAACTCGGCCTCCCGCACGGCCATGTTGTCCCGGACGTCGAGCGCGAAGTCCACCGCGCGGTCCTTGAGGCGCTGACCGGCCTCGATCGCCTTGTTCCCAGCGGTTCTGGCGAGGCTCTCGGGGGTCAGCTGCTTCAGCTTGCGGTTGACCTTGGTGGTGGCCCACACACCGGCGGCGACGCCCGTGGTGAACCAGAAGGTGCGGCGGAACATCGCTGGCTCTCAGTCCCTCTTCCCTCGGGAGCTGCGCCGGGAGACCGTGCGGCCCACGATCACGGTACGCCTCGGCGTCTTGGCGGGCACGTCCTCCTTGCGGCCGCCGAGGGCCCGGCGCACGCCGTAGCCGAAGGCCGCGACCTTGACCAGGGGGCCGCCGAAGGTGGAGGCGACGGTGGTCGACAGCGCGGAGGCGTTCGACGTGACCTCCTGGACGTCGGACGCGATCGCGTCGACCCGGTCGATCTGGGTCTGCGCGGAGCGGACCGCCGAGGATGCGTCGGCCAGCAGCGGGACGGCCTGGTCGGTCACGTCCGCCACGAGCTTGGTGGTCGCCCTGAGCGTCTGGGCCAGCCTCGCCAGCGCGACGGCGAGGAAGGAGACCAGGATCGCCCAGAAGACGGCCACCAGGATTCCGGCCACCTCTCCACCGGACACTGTGCACCCGCTCCCTGAAACGTGCCTGAACATCGAAAAAGTCGTGCGACGAGCCTATCGCGCCGGGGGTGGCGCTCCGTACCGGATTACCCGCCGGGGGCTGGTCAATCGCGAAAGCCCGCCGCCTCGCCCGCCCACAGGGGCGGGGAGACGGCGGGCCGGGGTACCGCGTGCCTGCCGGGGATCAGCGGGCGTAGTACTCGACGACGAGCTGCTCGTCGCAGATCACCGGGATCTCCTTGCGGTTCGGCTCGCGGTCCAGGCGGAACGCCAGGGCCTTGAGGTTCACCTGGAGGTAGCGCGGGGTCTCGCCGTCGGGGGCGAAGCCACCCTCACGGGCGATCGTGAAGAGCGTCTTCTCCTTGGAGCGCTCGCGGACCTGCACGACGTCGTCCGGGCGGACACGGAAGGAGGGCTTGTCGACCTTCTTGCCGTTGACCGCGATGTGGCCGTGCGTGACCATCTGGCGGGCCTGGTAGATCGTGCGGGCGATGCCCGAACGCAGGACCAGGGCGTCGAGACGGCGCTCCAGCTCGATGATCAGGGCCTCACCGGTCTTGCCCTGGACCTTGGAGGCACGCTCGTAGGCGCGGACGAGCTGGCGCTCGGACACGTCGTACTGCGCGCGCAGACGCTGCTTCTCGAGCAGACGGACCTTGTAGTCCGAGTTCTGCTTGCGGCCACGGCCGTGCTCACCCGGCGGGTAGGGGCGGGCCTCGAAGTACTTGACGGCCTTCGGGGTCAGCGCGATGCCGAGGGCACGCGACTTCTTGACCTTGGGGCGGGACTGGTTCGCCACTGCTTTCTCATTTCCTGGATTCGGCTTGTCAGGGTTGAGGGAGGTCGCATCCGCAGCCGGGGAAACCCGCCTCGGTCCTGGTGGGCCTCAGTGGGCAGCCGCTCCCCTGGTCTGGGCACATACGTGCAGCACGCGAGTGGCCCACCGACCGGTCCCGTCCGTACGACGAGGGGTGGTGGGCTGCCCGCGACACCGTTCGACGGTGCGCGACGCTCCTGGAGCCGATCCCGGAGGATCGGGCTCCGGCCGACTGTCCCGTTCTGACTGCACGGGACGCGGCACTCCGATCGAGTTTACAGGGTCCTCAGGACCGCTTTCGACCGAGGTTCTTGCGGGTCCACTCGACCGCGTCCGCGTAGCGGGCCTCCGCGCCGTGCCGGGTGGGCTCGTAGTACTGGCGGTCCTTGAGGGCGTCCGGGGCGTACTGCTGGGCGGCGATGCCCTCGGGCAGGTCGTGCGGGTAGACGTAGCCCTGGCCGTGGCCGAGCTTGGTCGCGCCCTTGTAGTGACTGTCGCGCAGGTGGGCCGGCACCGGTCCGGCCAGGCCCTTGCGTACGTCCTCCAGGGCGGCGCCGATCGCCGTCGTCGCGGCGTTGGACTTCGGCGCCAGGGCGAGGGCGATCGTGGCGTGGCTCAGGGTGAGGGCGGCCTCGGGGAAGCCGATCATGGCGACGGCCTGGGCGGCGGCGACCGCCGTCTGCAGGGCGGTCGGGTCCGCCAGGCCGATGTCCTCGCTCGCGGAGATCATCAGGCGCCGGGCGATGAAGCGGGGGTCCTCGCCGGCCTCGATCATGCGGGCCAGGTAGTGCAGGGCGGCGTCGACGTCGGAGCCGCGGATGGACTTGATCAGGGCGCTGGCCACGTCGTAGTGCTGGTCGCCGTCGCGGTCGTACTTCACGGCCGCCCGGTCGACCGTCTCCTCCAGGGTGGTCAGGCCGATCTCCGCCTCGCCCTTGTCGAGGGCGGCTCCGGCGGCCGCCTCCAGGGCGGTCAGGGCGCGGCGGGCGTCACCGCCGGCGATGCGCAGGAGGTGGCTCTCGGTCTCCTCGGGGAGGGTGACCGCGCTGTTGAGGCCGCGCTCGTCGGCGAGGGCGCGGCGGACCAGGCCCCTGATGTCGTCGTCCGTGAGCGGTTCGAGAGTGAGCAGCAGGGAGCGGGACAGCAGGGGTGAGATCACCGAGAAGTAGGGGTTCTCCGTCGTCGCCGCGATGAGCGTCACCCAGCGGTTCTCGACGGCCGGGAGCAGGGAGTCCTGCTGGGCCTTGCTGAAGCGGTGGATCTCGTCGAGGAAGAGGACGGTCTCCTTGCCGTAGCCGCCGGAGGCGCGGCGGGCGCCGTCGATGACCGCGCGGACCTCCTTGACGCCGGCGGTGATCGCGGACAGCTCCACGAAGCGGGCGTCGGTCGCCTTGGAGACGACGTACGCCAGGGTCGTCTTGCCGGTGCCGGGCGGGCCCCACAGGATCACCGAGGAGGGGCCGGCCGGGCCGGAGGCGCCCTCGCCGACCAGTCTGCGCAGGGGCGAGCCCGGCTTCAGCAGGTGCTGCTGGCCCACGACCTCGTCGAGCGTGCGCGGGCGCATCCGCACCGCCAGGGGGCTGCTGGACGGCTCCTTCTCCTGGCGGTCTTCGGCTGCGGCGGTGAACAGGTCGGGCTCCACGTCCAAAACCCTAAATCACGGCACTGACAATCCGTCCGGGCCCCGGAGCGCCCGGGTCAGCTGGTCCAGAAGTCCCACCAGCGGGTCAGGACCAGCATGCCGATGATGCCGATGTGCAGTACGGGCAGGACCCAGGTGAACTCGCCGAAGAAGCCTTTGAGCCAGCTCGGGGCGGGCAGGAAGCCCTTGCGGATGTTGAACGACGTCACGTACCAGAACATGACGATCGTGGCGACCCAGGCCAGGGAGCACCACAGGCACAGCGCGTTGATCCGGTACAGGGACTGGAACGTCAGCCAGGCGCAGAAGACGACGCCGAACAGGCAGCCGGCGTTGAAGGTGAGCCAGTACCAGCGCGGGAAGCGGGCGCGGGCGAGCAGGGCCATGCCGACGCCGACGACGATGCCGTAGGCGACGAGGCCGAGCATCGGGTTCGGGAAGCCGAAGACGGCGGCCTGCTTGCTCTCCATGACGCTGCCACAGGAGACGACCGGGTTGAGGCTGCAGCCCGGGGTGAAGGTCTTGCCCTCGACCTTGGCCTCGAGGAGCTTGAACTTGTCGAGCGTGATGACCCACGCGGCGAGCAGTCCGGCCGCACCGGTGATCACCAGCAGCAGGGCGAAGGCCCGGCTGCCGCCCTCCGTGCGGGGCGCGATCTCGGCGCGCTCCGGCTCGGGCTCAGTGGAGACGTCCCTGACTGTCGTCTTGCTCATCACGCCGATTCCGTCACTTGAGACCTGAACACCTTCGGGCAGGTTCATTGTGCCGCACGGGCCTATGTGTCCACCGTTCAGTGGACATAAGGATGTCCGCCCGGTCGTCCCTGAGGGGGGCGTTCCGGCCGGATGCTCGTCGCATGACAGCACAGGGGTACGACCTCGCCGTCGAGGTGCGGGGTCTGCGCAAGCGCTACGGGGACGTGACCGCCGTCGACGGCATCGATCTCGGCATCCGGCGGGGCGAGGTGTTCGGCCTGCTCGGGCCCAACGGCGCGGGCAAGAGCACCACGGTGGAGATCCTCCAGGGCAACCGGGACCGGGACGCGGGCGAGGTGTCCGTGCTCGGGGCGGACCCGGCGACCGGCACGCGCGCGTGGCGCTCACGTGTCGGAATCGTCTGGCAGGACGAATCGGCGCCCGCGGAGTTGACGGTCCGCGAGACCGTGCGGCACTTCGCCCGCTACTACCCGCGGCCGCGGAACCCGGAGGAGGTCATCGGCCTGGTCGGCCTGGAGGCGAAGGCGGACAGCAGGATCAAGGCGCTCTCGGGCGGTCAGCGCCGACGCCTGGACGTGGCGCTCGGCGTGATCGGCGGTCCCGATCTGCTGCTCCTGGACGAGCCGACGACCGGGTTCGACCCGGCGGCGCGGCGGCAGTTCTGGTCGCTGATCCGCGCCCTGGCCGACGACGGCACGACGATCCTGCTGACCACGCACTACCTGGAGGAGGCGGAGGCGCTCGCGCAGCGGCTGGCGATCGTCGCGCGGGGCCGGGTCGTCGCCGAGGGCGAGCCGGGGGCGCTGCGGGAGCGGTTCGGCAGCGAGGCCGTCGTCACCTGGACGGGGCCGGACGGCACGCCGCGCGTGGAGCGCACCGGGACGCCGACCAGGACGATCGCCGGGCTCACGCACCGCTTCGACGGCGAGATCCCGGGGCTGACGGTGAGCCGCCCCACCCTGGAGGACGTCTACCTCCGGCTGACCGGACAGGAGGCACCGGCATGACCGCGACCGTCGAGGAGGACCGGACGGCGGTCGGTGCGGACCGGCTGCCCGGCGCGTGGGGGCTGGGGCTGCGGCGGGGACGCCTGGAGATCACGCAGTTCTTCCGGCAGCGCGACCAGGTGGTGTTCACGTTCGCCTTCCCGGTGGTCTTCCTGTTCCTGTTCGCGTCGATCTTCCGGGACGACGTGGAGGGCGCGGGCATCACCGCGTCGCAGTTGTACGTCCCGGCGATGATGGCGGCCGGGATCATGTCGACGAGTTTCCAGGCGCTCGGGGTCTCGATCGCGATCGAGCGGGAGGAGAAGGTGCTGCGCCGGCTGCGGGGCACGCCGATGCCGCCGGCGGCGTACTTCCTCGGCAAGATCTGGCTGGTTCTGTTCACCGGTCTGCTGGAGACGGCGGTCCTGCTCCTCGTCGGCACGACCCTGTACGACGTGGACCTGCCCTCCGACGCGGGCCGTTGGTTCGATCTGGCGTGGATCTTCGTGCTGGGGATCACGGCGTGTGCCCTGCTGGGCATCGCGATCAGTTCGGTGCCGCGGTCGGCGAACAGCGCGTCGTCCGTGGTCGTCCTGCCCTTCCTGGTGCTGCAGTTCATCTCCGGGGTGTACATCGCCATCGGCACGATCCCGGACTGGATGCTGACCGTCGGGGCGCTGTTCCCGCTGAAGTGGATGTGCCAGGGGCTGCGCGGGGTGTTCCTGCCGGAGTCGGCTCAGGTGCTGGAGCAGGCGGGGAGTTGGGAGCTGGGTCGCGTGGCCCTGGTGCTCGCGTCGTGGTGCGTCGGAGGATTGGCGCTGTGTCTGCTGACGTTCCGCTGGAAGGACCGGCGCACCGGATGAGCGATGCCGCGAGCGCCTACCACTGGGAGCGCTCGTTCCGGCTCTGGGACACGTACTTCGCGCTGATCTGGGCGGCCACGGTGGCCTACGTGCTCGCCACGGAACAGCCCGGCCCGCCGCTCCGGGTGGTCGCGGCGTCGCTGCTCGTCCCGCTCGTCCCGCTGTACGTGCGGACCGGGCGGCGTCTGATCCGGGGCGACCCGCCCGACCAGCGGCAGGCGATCGGCTACCTGGCGGCGGCGCTGGCCCTGGTCCTGCCGTCGGCGGTCCTGGTGGGCGAGACGCGGCTGCTCGCCTTCGCGCTGATCCCGCAGTGCTTCATGACGCTGCGGTTGCGGTCGGCGCTGGTGGCCGTGGCCGTGGTGAACCTGGTGCCCGTGGCGGGCTGGGCACTGCTGTGGCGGCCCGGTGCCCGGGACGTGGCCTTCAACGCGTTGTTCTCCCTGGTCAGTTTCGTGTTCTCGATCGCCGTCGGCATCTGGATCATCCGGATCATCGAGCAGAGCCAGGAGCGGGCCGAGTTGATCGCGGAACTGGACGCGAGCCGCCATGAGATCGGGCGGCTGTCCGAGGCGCACGGGGCATTGGCCGAGCGGGAGCGGCTGGCCCGGGAGATCCACGACACGCTCGCGCAGGGTTTCACGAGTCTGGTGATGCTGGTCCAGGCGGTCGAGGCGGAGTTGGAGCACGACCTGCCCGCGGCGCGGCGCCATCTGCGGCTGATGGACGAGACGGCCCGGCAGAACCTCGCCGAGGCCCGGGCCCTGGTCGCCGGGGGCGCGCCGGCCGACCTGGACGGCGCGTCCCTGCCGGACGCGCTGCGGCGGCTCGCCGCGCGCCATGACGCGGCGCTGGAGGTGTCCGGCCCGGTGCGCACGCTGCCCGCCGGGCCCGAGGTGGTCGCGCTGCGGGCCTGCCAGGAGGCGCTGGCCAACGCCCGTAAGCACGCGGGGAGTTCGGTGACGGTGGGGGTGTCGGTGGCGTACGCCGACGACCTGCTGACGGTGTCCGTGCGGGACGACGGCTGCGGCTTCGACCCGGCCGCCGTGCGGGGCGGGTACGGTCTGGCGGGCCTGCGGGCCCGGGCCGTCGAAGTGGGCGGTACGGCCGAGGTGCGCAGCGCCCCGGGCGACGGCACGGCCGTGACCGTCCGGCTGCCGGTCCTGAGGAGGGAGACGCCGTGATCCGCATCGTGCTGGCCGACGACCATCCCGTCGTACGGGAGGGGCTGCGGGCGATGCTCAGTGCGGAGCCCGACCTGGAGGTCGTCGCCGACGCGTCCGACGGTCCGCAGACCGAGGCACTGGCGGCCCGGCTGCGGCCCGACATCGTGCTGATGGACCTGCGCATGCCGGGCGGTGGGGGCGTGGACTCGATCGTGCGGATGGCGGCGGCCGGGCTGCCGTGCCGGGTGGTCGTGCTGACGACGTACGAGACCGACCGGGACATCCTGAGGGCGGTGGAAGCCGGGGCGGCGGGCTATCTGCTGAAGGACCTGCCGCGTGCGGAGCTGGCGGAGGCCGTCCGGGCGGCGGCGCGCGGTGAGACCGTGCTGGCTCCCTCCGTGGCGGCGCGGCTGGTGGACCAGTTGCGGACGAGGCCGGAGCGCCCGCGCCTGTCGGAGCGGGAGACGGCCGTGCTGCGCCTGGTCGCCGAGGGCTGCACCAACGCGGAGATCGGCCGCCGGCTGTTCATCGGCGAGTCGACGGTGAAGACGTACCTGCTGCGGATCTTCGGCAAGCTGGGCGTGGCCGACCGGACGGCGGCCGTCACGAGCGCGCTGCGGTACGGGTTGCTGGAGCAGTGAGGAAGGCGCCGGGAGACCGCGGCGGACGAGCAGCGGGTCGGCCGTCGCGGCCCGGCGCCTTCGACGTGCCTCAGCCCAGGCGGGCTTCCAGTTCCGCCACGATCTCGTTCACGCCCACCGCCGTCTGCTCGCCGGACTCCATGTCCTTGAGCTGGACGACGCCCTCGGCCAGGTCGCGTTCGCCGGCGACGATCGTGAAGCGGGCGCCGCTGCGGTTGGCGTTCTTCATCGCGCCCTTGAGGCCCTTGCCGCCGTAGGAGAAGTCGGCCGCGATGCCGTTCTTGCGCAGCTCCGTGACCTTGGCGAACAGCACGCGGCGGGCCTCCTCCCCCAGCGGGACGGCGAACACGCTGGTGGTGGCGGGCAGTTCGAGCTCGACGCCCTCGGCCTCCAGCGCGAGGACCGTGCGGTCGACGCCGAGGGCCCAGCCGACGGACGGCAGCGCGGGGCCGCCGATCATCTCGGACAGGCCGTCGTAGCGGCCGCCGCCGCCCACGGCGGACTGCGAGCCGAGGCCGTCGTGGACGAACTCGAACGTCGTGCGCGTGTAGTAGTCCAGGCCGCGCACCAGCTTCGGGTCGTCCTCGAAGGCCACGCCCGCCGCCGTGATCAGCTCGCGGACCTCCTCGTGGTACGCCTTGCAGGCGTCGCACAGGTAGTCGCGCAGCAGCGGGGCGTCGGTCAGCTGCTTCTGGACCTCCGGACGCTTGTCGTCGAGGACGCGCAGCGGGTTGATGTCCGCGCGGCGCAGGGTGTCCTCGTCCAGCTCCAGGCCGCGCAGGAACTCCTGCAGCGCCGTCCGGTACACCGGGCGGCACTCCTTGTCGCCGAGGCTGTTGAGCAGGATCCGGAAGTTCCGCAGGCCCAGCGAGCGGTACGCCTGGTCGGCCAGGATGATCAGCTCGGCGTCGAGCGCCGGGTCCTCCGCGCCGATCGCCTCGGCGCCGACCTGCGAGAAGTGCCGGTAGCGGCCCTTCTGGGGACGCTCGTAGCGGTAGTACGAGCCGGAGTACCAGAGCTTGACGGGGAGGTTGCCCGCCTTGTGCAGGTTGGCCTCCAGTGCGGCGCGCAGCACCGAGGCCGTGCCCTCGGGGCGCAGGGCGAGCCGGTCGCCGCCCTTGGTCTCGAAGGCGTACATCTCCTTCGTGACGATGTCGGTGGACTCACCGACGCCGCGCGCGAAGAGCTCCACGTTCTCGAAGCCGGGCGTCTCGATGTAGCCGTAGCCGGAGTTGCGCAGCGGCGCGGCGATCGCCTCGCGGACCGCGAGGTACGTCGCGGAGTCCGGCGGGATCAGGTCGTACGTGCCCTTGGGGGCCTTGAAGGTGCTCACGGAAGGTCTCGTCACATTCCTCGTCGGGGAGCGGGCTGTGCTCCCTGGCCGGCCGCCACCTGCCGCAGATACGGGTTGGTGGCGCGCTCCTGGCCGATGGTCGTCTGGGGGCCGTGGCCGGACAGCACCACGGTCGAGTCGTCGAGCGGCAGGCACACGCGGGCCAGCGAGTCGAGCATCTCGGCCATGTCACCGCCGGGCAGGTCGGTGCGTCCGATGGAGCCGGCGAACAGCAGGTCGCCCGAGAACAGGATCGGCGGGATGTCCGCCGCCTCGGGCATGCCGAAGGTCACCGACCCCTTGGTATGGCCCGGCGCGTGCGCGACGGACAGCTCCAGGCCCGCCAGCTCCAGCTTCGCCCCGTCGGCCAGCTCCTTGACGTCATCCGGCTCCCCGATGGTCAGCTCGCCCAGCAGCGGCATCCCGATGGAACGGCCGAGCGCCTTCTCCGGGTCGCTCATCATGTACCGGTCGTCGGGGTGGATCCAGGCCGGCACGTCGTGCGCGCCGCACACCGGGACGACCGAGGCCACGTGGTCGAGGTGGCCGTGGGTGAGGACGACGGCGACGGGCTTGAGCCGATGCTTCCTGATCGCTTCCTCGACGCCGTCGGCGGCCTGATGGCCGGGGTCGATGATCACGCACTCCTCACCGGCGGCGGGGGCGACGAGGTAGCAGTTCGTCCCCCAGGCCCCGGCGGGGAACCCGGCAATGAGCACGATCGTCCTTCGTTGTGTCGGTACGGGCGGCTGCGGCTGTCGTCAGAGCCTACCGGCGCTGCCGATTCCTCAGCGAACCCATATACGGTACGGGGCACACGCAGGCGGTCGGCGCACAGGCCCCACGCGTACCGGTCGACGTATCAGACGCATGAGGAGAGAATCCGGTGGTCAGCCAGGAACAGCGGCGGCGACAGCTCGCCCGTGAGAAGTACTTGCGGCAGCAGCAGCGACGCACCGACGCGCGACGCAAGGCCCGGATCCGCAACTCCGTGATCGCCTCCGTTCTCGGCGTGACGGTGGTGCTCGTCGTGGCGGCCGTGCTGACCAAGCCGTTCGAGGACGACGGCGCGTCGGAGAACGCGAACGCGGAGGTCACCCCGAGCGCCTCGCCCAGCAAGGCCCCGGACCCCTGCGAGAAGCCCGCCCCGGGCAAGGTCAAGTCGGAGACCTGGAAGAAGGAACCGGCGATGACCATCGACGAGTCGGCGAAGTACACGATGAAACTGGACACGACCTGCGGCGAGATAGACATCGCGCTGAAGGCGTCGGCCGCGCCGCACACCGTCAACTCGTTCAACTTCCTTCTCGGCAAGGGCTACCTGGACCACACCAAGTGCCACCGGCTCACCGACCGGGGCATCTACGTCCTGCAGTGCGGCGACCCGCAGGGCACCGGCATGGGCGGACCGGGCTACACCATCCCGGACGAGAACCTCAAGGACAAAAGCCTCAAGGGCGGGATCTACCCGGCGGGCACGGTCGCGATGGCGAACCAGTACAACGCCCAGACGAAGCAGGGCCGCGACAGCGGCGGCAGCCAGTTCTTCCTCGTCTACCAGGACAGCCAGCTGCCGCCCGACTACACACCGTTCGGTACGGTGTCCGAGGCGGGCATGAAGGTCCTGAAGAAGATCGCCGACGCCGGGGCCCAGGCCCCCGACCCTCAGACGGGCAACACCGCGCCCAACGCGACGGTCGTGATCAACAAGGCCACGGTCACGAAATCCTGACCCTCAACTGCGAAATTTCGGTCGCGCGGGATGCGGACAGGCCCCCCGCCGGTCGCCTATGTTGGCCGTGACGAAACTGTGGACGATGCCCGGGGGAGCTTCAGGCCCCTCGCAGGCATCATGTGGAGGAGGCGCTGTGAGCAGCGACCCGTGGGGCCGCGTCGACGAGACGGGGACCGTGTACGTGCGTACGGCCGACGGCGAGCAGGTCGTCGGTTCCTGGCAGGCGGGCTCCCCCGAGGAGGCGCTGGCCTATTTCGAGCGCAAGTACGAGGGCCTGGTTGTCGAGATCGGCCTCCTCGAGAAGCGAGTGAAGACCACCGACCTGTCGGCGAAGGACGCCCAGGCCGCCATCGACCACATCCGGGAGCAGGTCGACGCGCACCACGCGGTGGGCGATCTGGACGCCCTGCGGGTCCGGCTGGACAAGCTCGTGGAGCTGGTGGAGGCGCGCCGGGAGCAGCGCAAGGCGCAGCGGGCGAAGCAGTCCGACGAGGCGCGCAAGGCCAAGGAGGAACTGGTCGCCGAGGCCGAGCAGCTGGCGCAGTCCGACCAGTGGCGGGCGGCCGGCGAGCGGCTGCGGGCCCTGGTGGACACCTGGAAGGGCCTGCCGCGGCTGGACCGCAAGTCCGACGACGAGCTGTGGCACCGGTTCTCGCACGCCCGGTCGGCGTTCTCCAAGCGGCGCAAGCAGCACTTCGCGCAGCTCGACGCGCAGCGCGAGGAGGCCCGTAAGACCAAGGAGCGGCTGGTCGCCGAGGCCGAGGCGCTGTCGAACTCGACGGACTGGGGTGCGACGGCGGCCCGTTACCGCGAGCTGATGGCCGAGTGGAAGGCCGCCGGCCGCGCCCAGCGCGAGCACGAGGACGATCTGTGGAACCGCTTCCGCGGCGCCCAGGACGTCTTCTTCGCCGCGCGCAGCTCGGTCTTCGCCGAGCGGGACGCCGAGCAGGCGGAGAACCTCAAGCTCAAGGAGGAGCTGGCCGAGGAGGCCGAGAAGCTCCTGCCGATCACGGACCTGAAGGCGGCCCGGGCCGCGTTCCGGAACGTGAACGAGCGCTGGGAGGCCATCGGCCACGTGCCGCGCGACGCCCGGCCGAAGGTCGAGGGCCGCATGCACGCCGTCGAGCGGGCCATCCAGGAGGCCGAGGAGGCCGAGTGGCGCCGGACGAACCCGGAGGCACGTGCGCGTGCCGAGGGTCTGACCGGGCAGCTCCAGGCCGCGGTGGACAAGCTGCGTGGCCAGATCGAACAGGCCCGCGCGCAGGGCAACAACGCCAAGGCCGACAAGCTCCAGCGTGAGCTGGAGGGCCGCCAGGCGCTGCTGGACCAGGCACTGAAGGGCCTGCAGGAGTTCGGCGGCTGATCGGACCCGTTCCCGTCGGCCGAAAGGGGCTCCCGTACACGTCGTACGGGAGCCCCTTTCGTGTGGTCGCTACGGGCGGTTACGACCTGCTGCGCGCCGAGGTCACCCGGTACACGTCGTAGACGCCCTCCACGCCCCGGACCGCCTTCAGGACATGGCCGAGGTGCTTCGGGTCGCCCATCTCGAAGGTGAAGCGGGAGGTGGCGACGCGGTCGCGGGAGGTCTGGACGGCCGCCGAGAGGATGTTGACGTGCTGGTCGGACAGCACCCGTGTGACGTCCGAGAGGAGCCGGGAGCGGTCCAGGGCCTCGACCTGGATGGCGACCAGGAAGACCGAGGACTGGGTGGGCGCCCACTCGACGTCCAGGATGCGCTCGGGCTCGCGGGACAGCGAGTCGACGTTGACGCAGTCGCTGCGGTGAACCGATACGCCACTGCCGCGGGTGACGAACCCGATGATGGGGTCGCCCGGGACGGGTGTGCAGCAGCGGGCCAGCTTGACCCACACGTCCTCGACGCCCTTGACGACGACGCCCGGGTCGGCGCTGGAGCGGCGCTTGCGGCTGCGGCCGCGGGCCGGCGGGACCGTCTCGTCGATCTCCTCGGTGGCCGCCTCCTCGCCGCCGAGGGCCTGCACCAGCTTCTGCACGATGTTCTGCGCGGAGACGTGGCCCTCGCCGATCGCCGCGTACAGCGCGGAGATGTCGGCGTAGCGCATCTCATGGGCGAGGGTCACCAGGGAGTCGCCGGTCAGGATGCGCTGGATCGGCAGGTTCTGCTTGCGCATGGCGCGGACGATGGCGTCCTTGCCCTGCTCGATGGCCTCGTCGCGGCGTTCCTTGGAGAACCAGGCGCGGATCTTGTTGCGGGCCCGCGGTGACTTGACGAAGCCGAGCCAGTCGCGGGAGGGGCCGGCGCCGGGTGCCTTGGAGGTGAAGACCTCCACCAGGTCGCCGTTGTCGAGGGTGGACTCCAGCGGGACCAGCCGGCCGTTGACGCGGGCGCCTATGGTGCGGTGGCCGACCTCGGTGTGGACGGCGTACGCGAAGTCGACGGGCGTGGCACCCGCGGGGAGCGCTATGACGTCGCCCTTGGGGGTGAAGACGAAGACCTCGTTGCGGGACAGGTCGAAGCGCAGCGACTCCAGGAACTCGCCCGGGTCCTCGGTCTCCTTCTGCCAGTCCAGCAGCTGCCGCAGCCACGCCATGTCGTTGATGGCGTCCTTGTCCTTGCCGGAGGACTTGGGCGCGTCGGTGCGCACCTTGGAGGCGCCGGCGACGGCCTCCTGCTTGTACTTCCAGTGCGCGGCGATGCCGTACTCGGCGCGGCGGTGCATGTCGAAGGTGCGGATCTGCAGCTCGACCGGCTTGCCGCCGGGGCCGATGACCGTCGTGTGGAGCGACTGGTACATGTTGAACTTGGGCATCGCGATGTAGTCCTTGAACCGGCCGGGGACCGGGTTCCATCGCGCGTGCACCGTGCCGAGGGCCGCGTAGCAGTCGCGGACGGTGTCCACGAGGACGCGGATGCCCACCAGGTCGTAGATCTCCGCGAAGTCCCGGCCGCGGACGATCATCTTCTGGTAGACGCTGTAGTAGTGCTTGGGGCGGCCGGTGACGGTCGCCTTGATGCGGGCGGCCCGCAGGTCCTGCTGGACCTCGTCGGTGACGATGGCCAGGTACTCGTCACGCTTCGGTGCCCGCTCGGCCACCAGCCGTACGATCTCGTCGTACATCTTGGGGTAGAGGATCGCGAAGGCGAGGTCCTCCAGTTCCCACTTGATGGTGTTCATGCCGAGGCGGTGGGCGAGCGGCGCGTAGATCTCCAGGGTCTCGCGCGCCTTCTTCTCCTGCTTCTCGCGCTTGAGGTAGCGCATGGTGCGCATGTTGTGCAGGCGGTCGGCGAGCTTGATGACCAGGACGCGGGGGTCCTTGGCCATGGCGACGACCATCTTGCGTACGGTCTCGGCCTGCGCGGCCTCGCCGAACTTGACCTTGTCGAGCTTGGTGACGCCGTCGACGAGCAGCGTGACGACGTCGCCGAAGTCGCGACGCAGGTCCTCCAGGCCGTACTCGGTGTCCTCGACCGTGTCGTGCAGCAGGCCCGCCATCAGCGTGGCCGGATCCATGCCCAGCTCGGCGAGGATGGTCGTCACGGCGAGCGGGTGCGTGATGTACGGGTCGCCGCTCTTGCGCTTCTGACCGCGGTGCCAGCGCTCGGCGACCTGGTAGGCCCGCTCGATCTGGCGGAGGGTCGAGGTCTCGATCTTCGGGTCGTTGCTGCGCACTATCCGCAGCAACGGCTCCAGCACCGGGTTGTAGGGGTTCGCGCGCTGCACGCCGAGCCGGGCCAGACGGGCGCGGACGCGGTTGGAGGAGCCCGTGCGGGCCGGCTGGCCGGCGCTCTGGCGCACCGCGGGCGGGGCCGGCTTGGGGCGCGACTGCTCGGCGGGCTTGTCGACCGGCGCCGCCTGGGCGTGTTCGACCGGCCCGCGGGTGTCGTTCTTCGCGTGGGGCGCGTTCGGCGCGGGCTTGGCCGCGGCTGCCGAGGCGGACTCGGGCTTGGCGGCGGTCAGGTGCTGGGCCTCGTCTGGCAAGAGGGCTCCTCGTGCGCGATCCGGGTCCCCCGGTCAGGCTCCGGAGACCCCATGGTAGCCATCCTGCGCCCCAGGATCGCCTTCAGGCCAATGTGAGGACCGTCTACCCGAGAAACGCACGAGGCGGGCGCCGGATGTTCCGGGCCCGCCCGTGCGGTGTCGTGCCGGTGTCCACCGGGCCGCTCAGGGGTGGCTAGACCGTGAGCAGCGCCTCCAGCGGGGCACCGTTCAGCGCCGGTTCCAGGCGGGCGCGGCCGTTCAGGAAGCCGAGTTCCATGAGGACCGCGAGACCCGCGACCTCGGCGCCGGCCCGGCGGATGAGCTGGAGCGAGGCCTCGGCGGTGCCGCCGGTGGCGAGGACGTCGTCGATGACCAGGATGCGGTCGTCGGGGCTCAGGTCCTCGGCGTGCACCTCGATCTCGGCCGAGCCGTACTCCAGGTCGTAGGCCTGGGCGAGGGTCGCTCCGGGGAGCTTGCCCGCCTTGCGTACGGGGATGAAGCCGAGGCCGGCGCGGACGGCGACCGGGGCGCCGAGGATGAAGCCGCGGGCCTCCAGGCCGACGACCTTGGTGGCGCGGGTGCGCTCGGCGATCTCGGCGAGGGCGTCGGTGAGCGCGGTGAACGCCGCCGGGTCCGCCAGCAGCGGGGTGATGTCCTTGAACACCACGCCCGGCTCCGGGTAGTCGGCCACGTCCCGGATGCGGCTGAGCAGCAGCTCCCTGATGTCGGTCATCGGCGCTTCCCCGAGGGGCGGCCGCGCCCGCGGCTGCGGGACGCGGGCTGGTTGCGCGGGCCGACGACCGCGGCGGGCGCGGCGTCCTCGGGCTCGTCGCCGTACGACTCGTCGGCGGTCTCCGCCTGGGCGGTCTCGCCCTTGGCGGCGGACTGGGCCCGCTTGGCCAGGACGCGCTTCTTCAGGGCCTTCATCTGCGGCTCGCGCTCCTTCAGGTCGGCGACGAGCGGCGTGGCGATGAAGATCGAGGAGTACGCACCGGCCGCGAGGCCGACGAACAGCGACAGCGAGATGTCGTTGAGCATGCCGGCGCCGAGGACACCGCCGCCGATGAAGAGCAGGCCCGCCACCGGCAGCAGCGCGACCACCGTGGTGTTGATGGAGCGGACCAGGGTGCTGTTGATCGAGCGGTTGGCGACGTCGCTGTAGGTCCAGCGGGTCTGCTTGGTGAGGTCCTTCGTCTGTTCCTTGAGGCTGTCGAAGACCACGACCGTGTCGTAGAGCGAGTAGCCGAGGATGGTCAGCAGACCGATCACCGTGCCCGGGGTGACCTCGAAGCCGACGAGGGCGTAGATGCCGACCGTGATGGTGATGTCGTGGATCAGGGCGACGAACGCCGCGACGGCCATGCGCCACTCGAAGGCGATCGCCAGGTAGATCACCACGAGGATCAGGAAGATGCCGAGGCCCTGCCAGGCCTTGTTGGCGATCTGCTCGCCCCAGCTGGGACCGACCAGTTCGGCGTTGATCTGCTCCGCGTCGACCTTGAGGTCGTCCGAGAGCTGGGCCTTGATCTGGTTGGCCTTGTCGGTCTCGATGCCCGCGACCTGGATCCGCAGGCTGCCGTCGCCGAGCTTCTGGACGATCGCGTCGTGGCCGGAGGCCGTCTCCGCGTACTCCTCGGCCTGGGACACCGAGACGCTGACGTTCTTGGGGGTGGTGAAGACGGCACCGCCCTGGAACTCGATGCCCATGTTCAGGCCGCGCACCGCCAGGCCGACGATGGCCGTGATGGTGATCAGGATGGACAGGCCGTACCAGATCTTGCGGTTCTTGACGAAGTCGTAGCCGATCTCGCCGCGGTGCAGCCGGGCGCCGAGGTTGCCGAGTTTCGACATCTCACGCCTCCTTCGTCTCGACGGGGGCGGAGGGACGGCGGGTGCGGCGCAGCGGCGGCTGGGCACCCAGGCTCTTCGGGTCGAGGCCGGACCACTTGTGGCCGCTCGCGAAGAACGTGCGGCGGGCCAGCAGGGTCAGCAGCGGCTTGGTGAAGAGGAAGACGACCACCACGTCGAGCAGCGTGGTCAGGCCGAGCGTGAAGGCGAAGCCGCGCACCTTGCCGACGGTGACGATGAAGAGCACCGCGGCGGCGAGGAACGACACGAAGTCGGAGACCAGGATGGTGCGCCGGGCACGCGGCCAGGCCCGCTCGACGGCGGGGCGCAGCGTACGGCCCTCGCGGATCTCGTCTCGGACGCGTTCGAAGTAGACGATGAACGAGTCCGCCGTGATGCCGATGGCGACGATGGCACCGCAGACGGCCGGCAGGTTCAGCGCGAAGCCGATGGTCGGGCCGAGCAGCGACATGATCGTGTAGGTGAGGGCGGCGGAGACCAGCAGCGAGAGGATCGCGACGAACGACAGACCGCGGTAGTAGACCAGCAGGTACAGGACGACCAGGGCGAGACCGATCGCGCCGGCGATCAGACCGGCCTCCAGCTGGTCACCGCCCAGCGCGGCGGTCACGGTCGTCATGCTGTCGACCTTGAAGGTGAGCGGCAGCGCACCGTAGGTCAGCATGTTGGAGAGTTCCTGGGCGGACTGCTGGTTGAAGTTGCCGGAGATCTCCGCGTTGCCGCCGGTCAGGGCCTGGCGGACGTACGGGTCGGAGACCACGTCGCCGTCGAGGACGATCGCGAACTGGTTCTGCGGGGACTGGTTCTGCGCCAGCTTGCCGGTGATGGCGGCGAACTTCTTGGCACCGCCGTCGGTGAAGTCCATCTGGACGGTCCAGCCGGCACCGGTCTGGGTGTTCAGGACGGCCTGGGCCTTGTCGACGTCGGTGCCGTCGACCTCGGCGGGGCCGAGGATGTACTTCTGCCACTGGCCCTGCGCGTTCTGGCCGCAGGCCAGGGTCGACTCGCTGGCCTTGGCGCCGTCACCGACCGTGGAGCGGGTCTTGGTGTTGGTGCAGTCCAGTGCGGCGTACTGCTCCTGGAGCTTGCTCGGGTCGTCGCCGGAGGTGCCGCCGGAGGCGGACGGGGAGGGGCTGGCCTTCGCCTTGTCCGAGGCGCTCGCGGACGGGGTCGCGTCGGCCTTCAGCGCGTCGGTGAGGGCGCGGCCCTGCGTGGTGGGGCTCGCGGACGGGGACGCCGAGTTCTTGTCGGTGGCCTCGGGCTTGTCGCTGGCCTTGCCCGAGGGCTCGCCCGAGGGGCTGCCGGTGGGGCTCGGGGAGGGGCTGGCCGTGCCGCTGCCGCCGGAGACCTCGGTGGCGATGACCGGGCGGAAGTAGAGCTTGGCGGTGGTGCCTACCTGCTTGCGGGCCTGCTCGGAGTTCGTCCCCTTGGGGATGTTCACGACGATGTTGTCGCGGCCCTGCGTCTGGACCTCGGCCTCCGAGACGCCCAGACCATTGACACGGCGCTCCATGATGGAGACGGCGGTGTCCATGTTGGTCTTGTTGATCGCCGACTCGTTGCCGGCCTCGGGAACCGCGCGGAGCGTGATGCTCGTGCCGCCGGCCAGGTCGATGCCGAGACGCGGGGTCGTGTGCCCCGAGGCGAACATTCCACCGGTGAGCGCCGCGATGGCGATCAGGATCAGGGCCAGCGAGCGCCACGGCTTGCTCTGGGCGCTCGCGTTCCGGCCCTTTTTAGGTGTGGCCACCTTCTCGTACTCCCTCTCGGGCCGCCTCGCTCCGGATCGGCGGACGGGCGGCCATGACATGGTGTCGGGATTCCGTGCGAGCTATGGCGTGTCCCGGGGCGCGCGGGACGGGCCCGCGCACCCCGGGACACGACTACTTCGCCTCGGAGTCGCCGTCGGTCTTCTTCGGCTCCGCGTCCGTCTTCGCCTCGCCGGCCGGGGCCTCGTCGGCCGGTTCGTCGGCCGTGTCCTTCTTGCCGAGGTCGACGGCCTTGTCGTCGGCGGGGGCGTCGGCGGCGGAGTCGCCGGTCTCGGTGAGGGAGGAGGCGTCGTCCGGGACGATGTCGGTGTCGGACTTCAGGTCGTGCTCGATGCCGTGGACGATGCGGTTGTACTCGTCGTCGGTGAGGACGGCACCGATGGCGTTCTTGGCGAAGAGGAGCTCGACGCCGGGGCCGGCGTCGACGAGGACGGTGTCCTCGTTCACCTCCTTCACCGTGGCGTACATGCCCCCGATGGTGCGGACACCGCTGCCGGGCTGCATTTGGTTCCGCATCTCCACGGCCTGCTGCTGCTTCTTCTTGGCCGACCGGGTCATCAGGAACATGGCCCCGATGAGCACGATGAACGGGAGGAGGGTCAGGAGACTCACGGGTCGGTACTTCCTTCACACGACCGCGCTGTGAGCGGCCAGATGGTTGGGGGTGTGTACGCCGCCGACAAAGGCGGCATCGGCGGAGTCTAAGCGAGTCCGCGCGCATGGAACAACGCTCAGCATGGCACCGGGGTTCCTGCTCCGGCCACTGTCCTCGCCGTCGTGGAGCGGTGACTGCGCCGTCACGCCCCGAACAGGTCCTGTTGTCCGTTTCCTGCGGTCTGGGAGCGGGGCGGGGTGAGGCCGAGATGTGCCCATGCGGCGGGGGTGGCGACCCGGCCGCGCGGGGTGCGGGCCAGCAGTCCCTCCCGGACGAGGAAGGGCTCGGCGACCTCCTCGACGGTCTCGCGCTCCTCCCCCACCGCGACCGCGAGCGTGGAGAGGCCGACGGGGCCGCCGCCGAACAGCTTGAGCAGGGCTTCCAGGACGCCCCGGTCGAGGCGGTCGAGGCCGCGCGCGTCCACCTCGTAGACGGCGAGGGCGGCCGCCGCGATGTCCTTGGTGATCAGTCCGTCGGCCTTGACCTGGGCGTAGTCCCGGACGCGGCGCAGCAGGCGGTTGGCGATGCGGGGCGTGCCGCGGGAGCGGCCGGCGATCTCGGCGGCGCCGTCCGGCTCGATCTCGACCTCCAGGAGGTTCGCCGAGCGGTGGATGACCCGCTCCAGTTCGGCCGGTTCGTAGAACTCCATGTGCGCGGTGAAGCCGAAGCGGTCGCGCAGCGGGGGCGGCAGCAGGCCCGCGCGGGTGGTGGCGCCGACCAGGGTGAAGGGGGGCAGCTCCAGCGGGATGGCGGTGGCGCCGGGGCCCTTGCCGACGATGACGTCGACGCGGAAGTCCTCCATCGCCATGTACAGCATCTCCTCGGCGGGCCGGGACATGCGGTGGATCTCGTCGAGGAAGAGGACTTCGCCCTCCTGGAGGGAGGAGAGGATCGCGGCGAGGTCGCCGGCGTGCTGGATGGCGGGGCCGGACGTGATGCGGATGGGGGCGCCCATCTCGGCCGCGATGATCATCGACAGGGTGGTCTTGCCGAGGCCGGGGGCGCCGGAGAGCAGCACGTGGTCGGCGGTCGCGCCCCGCGCGCGTGCCGCCCGCAGCACGAGGTCGAGCTGTTCGCGGACCTTCTCCTGGCCGATGAACTCGTCCAGGTCCTTGGGGCGCAGGGCGGCCTCGACGGCCTGGTCGTCACGGTCGGCGACGGAGTCCACCAGCCGCTCCTCGGCGGGCCCGCCGAGCCGCTCGGCGGCATCGGCGTCGGTCGTGTCGTCCCAGTTCATGGAGTGTGCCTCGGGATCTCGGTGCGGACTGTCTCGGTGCGGACTATCGGGCGCGGTTCAGGGTCTGCAGGGCCGCCTTCAGCAGCTGACCCACCTGGGGTGTGCCCTCGGCGGCCTCGGCCTGCGGGGCCACGGCGGACACCGCCTCGTCGGCCTCCCGGGTCGCGTATCCGAGGCCGATGAGGGCGGCGTGCAGCTGGTCCCGCCAGCCGGTGCTGACGGGCGCACCGACGGCCGGGGCGCCGACGGGTGCGCCGAGGCGGTCCTTCAGCTCCAGCAGCAGTTTCTGGGCGCCCTTCTTGCCGATGCCGGGGACGGCCGTGAGGGCCTTCTCGTCGCCGGTGGCGACGGCCCGGCGCAGGGCGTCAGGGGTGTGCACGGCGAGCATCGCCTGGGCGAGTCTCGGGCCCACGCCGCTCGCGGTCTGGAGCAGCTCGAAGACCTGCCGCTCGTCGTCGTCGGCGAAGCCGTACAGGGTGAGGGAGTCCTCGCGGACGACCAGGGACGTGTGCAGCTTGGCGGGTCGGCCCAGGCGGAGCGTGGACAGCGTGTTCGGCGTGCACTGGACGGCCATGCCGACGCCGCCGACCTCGACGACCGCGGCGTCCGGAGCGAGTGCGGCCACTGTGCCGCTGACGAAGGCGATCATGCCGTACGGCCTTTCGGTGCTGTGGCGGTGTGCAGGGCGACGGCCTGCTGGAGTCGGTTCTGCGCGGGGGCGCGCCAGATGTGGCAGATGGCGAGGGCGAGGGCGTCGGCCGCGTCGGCGGGCCTGGGCGGTGCGTCGAGCCGGAGCAGCCGGGTCACCATCGCGCCCACCTGTGCCTTGTCGGCCCGGCCGCTGCCGGTGACGGCGGCCTTGACCTCGCTGGGGGTGTGCAGGGCGACGGGGATGCCGCGGCGGGCCGCGCAGAGCATGGCGACGGCGCTGGCCTGGGCGGTGCCCATCACCGTACGGACGTTGTGCTGGCTGAAGACGCGCTCGACGGCGACGAACTCCGGCCGGTGCTGGTCCAGCCACTGCTCGATGCCCTGCTCGATGGCGACGAGGCGGTGGCCGAGGTCGGCGTCGGCGGGCGTCCGGACGACGCCGACGCCGACCATGGTGAGCGGCCGTCCCGCGACGCCCTCGACCACGCCGACACCGCACCGGGTCAGCCCCGGGTCCACCCCCAGTACGCGCACGCGCCCTCCCCTTTTTGCGGCTGAACCGCCGCCGCTCTCGCGGAACTGGCTGAGCACCGTCGTGGTTCCTCAACTGGTGGTCGCGGCCGTGGACGGTGATCTTTGACTACGCCAGGCTATCCGCTGCCACCGACAACGACAGCGGGCCGGAAGACGTCTGTCCCCCGGCCCGCCCAAATCGCGGCATTCGCGGCAGCGTTACGCGTCGACCTTCTCCATGACCTCGTCGCTGACGTCGAAGTTGGCGAAGACGTTCTGCACGTCGTCGCTGTCCTCGAGCGCGTCGATCAGCTTGAAGATCTTCTTGGCGCCCTCCTCGTCCAGCTCGACCTGCATGGTCGGGACGAAGTTGGCGTCGGCGGAGTCGTAGTCGATGCCGGCGTCCTGGAGGGCGGTGCGGACCGCGACCAGGTCGGTGGCCTCGCTGATGACCTCGAAGGTCTCGCCGAGGTCGTTGACCTCCTCGGCGCCGGCGTCCAGGACGGCGCCGAGGACGTCGTCCTCGGTCAGCTCGCCCTTGGGGACGATCACGACGCCCTTGCGGTTGAACAGGTACGACACCGAGCCCGGGTCGGCCATGGAGCCGCCGTTGCGGGTCATGGCGACGCGGACCTCGGAGGCGGCGCGGTTGCGGTTGTCGGTGAGACACTCGATGAGCACCGCGACACCGTTCGGGCCGTAGCCCTCGTACATGATCGTCTCGTAGTCGGCGCCGCCGGCCTCCAGGCCCGCGCCGCGCTTGACCGCGGAGTCGATGTTCTTGTTGGGGACCGACGACTTCTTGGCCTTCTGGATGGCGTCGTAGAGCGTCGGGTTGCCCTCGGGGTCGGCGCCGCCCATCCGGGCCGCCACCTCGATGTTCTTGATCAGCTTCGCGAAGAGCTTGCCGCGCTTGGCATCGATGACGGCCTTCTTGTGCTTCGTCGTGGCCCATTTAGAGTGGCCGGACATCTGCCTGTCTCCTTCGCGTAACCCATCTCAGCAACGAACGCAGGAATCCTACAAGGACTCGGCTGTCCGGTTCGCCCGCACCATGTCGACGAACAGGGCGTGCACGCGGTGGTCACCGGTCAGTTCCGGGTGGAACGACGTGGCCAGCGCGTTGCCCTGGCGCACCGCGACGATGTGGCCGTCGTGCTCGGCGAGCACCTCGGCCCCGGCGCCGACGGACTCGACCCAGGGGGCGCGGATGAAGACGCCCTCCACGGGGTCGCCCTCGACGCCCTTGACGGCGACGGCCGCCTCGAAGGACTCGTTCTGCCGTCCGAAGGCGTTGCGGCGGACGATCATGTCGATGCCGCCGACGGTCTCCTGGCCCGAGCGCGGGTCCAGGATCTTGTCCGCGAGCATGATCATGCCGGCGCAGGTGCCGTAGACGGGCATGCCGTCCCGCACGCGCGCGCGGAGGGGCTCCATCACGCCGAACAGGATGGCCAGCTTGGAGATGGTGGTGGACTCGCCGCCGGGGAGGACGAGGCCGTCCACCTCGGCGAGTTCCTCGGGGCGCCGCACCGGCCTGGCCACGGCGTCGGCCGCGGCCAGGGCGACGAGGTGCTCCCGTACGTCGCCCTGGAGGGCCAGGACGCCTATGACGGGGGTGTCGCTCATGGGTTCCTGTGCCTTACCAGCCGCGGTTGGCGTAGCGCTCGGCCTCGGGGAGGGTGTCGCAGTTGATGCCGACCATGGCCTCGCCGAGGTTGCGGGACGCGTCCGCGATGATCTTCGGGTCGTCGTAGAAGGTGGTGGCCTTGACGATGGCGGCGGCGCGCTTGGCCGGGTCGCCGGACTTGAAGATGCCGGAGCCGACGAAGACGCCCTCGGCGCCGAGCTGGCGCATCAGCGCGGCGTCGGCCGGGGTGGCCACGCCGCCGGCGGAGAACAGCACCACGGGGAGCTTGCCGAGTTCGGCGACCTCCTTGACCAGCTCGTACGGGGCGCGCAGCTCCTTGGCGGCGGCGTACAGCTCGTGGTTGTCGAAGCCGCGGAGCTTGGCGATCTCGTTCTTGATCTGGCGCAGGTGGCGGACGGCCTCGACGACGTTGCCGGTGCCGGCCTCGCCCTTGGAGCGGATCATCGCGGCGCCCTCGGCGATGCGGCGCAGGGCCTCGCCCAGGTTGGTGGCCCCGCAGACGAACGGCGTGGTGAAGGCCCACTTGTCGGAGTGGTTGACCTCGTCGGCCGGGGTGAGGACCTCGGACTCGTCTATGTAGTCGACGCCGAGGGACTGCAGCACCTGGGCCTCGACGAAGTGGCCGATGCGGGACTTGGCCATGACCGGGATGGAGACGGCCTCGATGATGCCCTCGATCATGTCCGGGTCGGACATGCGGGCCACGCCGCCGTCCTTGCGGATGTCGGCCGGGACCCGCTCGAGGGCCATGACGGCGACGGCGCCCGCGTCCTCGGCGATCTTCGCCTGCTCCGGCGTGACGACGTCCATGATGACGCCGCCCTTGAGCTGCTCGGCCATGCCGCGCTTCACGCGGGCGGTGCCGGTCTCGGGGGCCTGGTTCTCGGAGATGGACACGGATGACCTCGCTGGTGGGTAAAGAGGGTTTTCTGCAGCACCGAGGAAACGCGAGGGGACCAGGCCACAGCAAGGGCCAATGGGAACGCTGTGGATCCTTTTTCGGCAGACGGCCGGGTAACGGCGCGTGAACGGGGGTTCAGGCGGCCCGGGCCGCGAGGGCCTCCGGTGGCTCGTCGTCCATCTCGAAGGCCATCGGGAACGGGGCGTGGCCCGCCAGGCGGAACCAGCGGACCTTGCGGTGGCGGCGCAGGGCACGCGCGGCTCGTACGGCGTCGTTGTGGAAGCGACGGGCCATGGGGACGCGCCGCACCGCCTGCGCGAGTTCCTCGGCGGCCTCCTCACCCCCGGGCGCCTCGCGCACCGCCTCCACCTGCTGCGCCTCCCCGAAGACGGCCCGCAGCGCCTGGCTCAGTTCGCTCTCGGCGACCTCCCGCTGCTCCTCTTCCGCCTGCCGGGCGGCGTGCGCGGCCTCGTACAGCACGATCGAGGCGGCCGGATCCAGTACCCCCGACGTCGCCAGTTCCTGCGCCACCGAGGCCCGGCGCAGCAACTGCGCGTCCAGGGCGGCCCGGGTGGCGTCGATCCGGGCGTGGAGGCGGTCGAGGCGGCCGGCGGTCCAGCTCAGATAGAGCCCGACCGCGACCAGGGCCACGGCGATCCAGATGAGAGTGGTGGTCACGGGCGGCAAGGCTAGCGGCAGGAGGGAGGTGTCGGTTCACCCCGCCCTGCCCTGTCCTGCCCCGTGCTGCCTGGATCGGTCACCGGTTCCGTTCGTCCGGCACCGGCGGGATGGACATCAGTGTCTTGAAGTGCCCCTTGGGGTGTCCCTCGCCGACGAGCTGGTCCTCGGCCTCGACCCAGGCGTGGGCGGCGAACGGGTGGGTGCGCACTCCGGTGCACCAGGTGGGCCAGACGCCGCGCACCCGGCAGAGCAGGGCGGTGGCGATGGAGCGTTGCAGGCAGCCCTGCCCGGCGCAGCGCAGGCTGACGGACACGACCTCCTCGCGGGCCCGGAGCGCCTGGGCGGCCGTGGCCGGTGCCGCGCCGCGGCGGGCGAACTCCAGGACGGTGCGCAGCCGGGCGGGTTTGGCCCTGGCCAGCAGCCGGGCGGCACCGACGACCAGCAGGGGCAGCACGCGGCGGTGCGGGGGGAGGCGGCGCCGTTCGGCCAGCGCGACGGACATGCTCATGAGATCACCAGTTCCGAGCCGCGCAGCCGCTCGATCACGGCGGCCACATCGCGTTCGGCCTGCTCGGGGGCGATGCCGTACCGGTTCGCGAGGTCGGCGGCGATGCCGGCGGGCTCCTGTCCGCCGAGCAGCCGGCGCAGCACATGGGCTCCGGTGTTGTTCAACTGCCAGTACCGGCCGGTGCGTTCGTTGAGCAGGACCGTGCCGTCGTCGGTGTCGGTGGTGCTCACGTCAGGATGCAGACGCACGGGCGTCGAACCTCCAAGCAGGGGCGGGGCGGGTGGCGGAGCGCAGCCAGGTCTCGCAGCCGATCAGGGGCTCCAGGGCGATCCGCGTGGAGTTGTCCGGCTGGGGCGCGAGCAGCCGGGTGCGCAGTTCACCGGGGTCGATCAGGCCGTGGGCGGCCAGGGCGGAGTCCTCGAACAGCTCCAGGACGGCGGGCAGGTTGCGGCGCAGTCCGCTGTTGGCCTCGTCGCTGAACTCGCCCTTGGTGGAGCGGCCCAGCACCGGCTCCGGCACGATGCCGCGCATCGCCTCGGCGAGCAGGGGCTTGTACCGCCAGGGGCCGGCGTGTTCGTGGGCCCGGACCGCGAGGACCGCTTCCACCACGCGGTCGTCGAAGAACGGGGAGTCGAGCTGGACGCCGTCGTCCGCGAAGACGCGGGCCAGCAGCCGGTACCACGGGGCGCTGGTGCGCACGGCGAGCAGTGACTGGTGCTGGGCCAGGTCGGCGGAGAGCGGCCGCACGTGGGCCGCGGTGTCCCGCAGGGCCTCCCGGGCGGCGTCGATCGCGTCGCCGGTGGCCCACGACGGTGCTCGCAGCGTCCACAGCCCCCACCCGAGGGCGGGGCGGCGTTTCGGCGGGGACGGGTCGGTGAGCCGGTCGGCCTGGGCTCGCCACCAGTCGGCCTCGTCCCCGGGGCGGGTCAGCGCGGCGAGGGTGGGCAGCAGGGGCCAGCGCTTCAGCGCGCCGTATCCGCGGACGTGGCGCAGGGCGGTCAGCGGACGGCGCCGGAGCAGGGCGTGGAGGTAGCCGGGGAACGGGGTGAACAGTTCGTCGCCGCCGTGTCCGGCGAGGTGCCGGCGCGATCCGCTGCCGGACAGCAGCCGGGCGGTGTGGCGGGTCCGGGCGAGGGTGCGGACGAACGGATAGGGCTCCTCGGTGTCCACCGGTGCGTCCGCGTCGGTGAACAGGGGCGGGAGGTCGCCGGGGGGCACCACGAGGTGCTCGGCCCGGTCGAGGGAGCCCATGGCGTGGGCGGCGAAGGCGGCATCGTCGTTGCCCGCCTCGGCCTCTCCCCAGCGGAACGTCAGCAGGTCGGGGGTGTCCCGGGCGGCGAGGAAGCACAGGGACGTGGAGTCCATGCCGCCGGAGAGGTCGGAGCTCAGCCGGCCCTGGCCAGGGGCACGGTCGCCGAGGGCCGTGGCGAGGGTGTCCCGGAGCTTCTCGGCGCCTGCCCGCAGGGACAGTTCGGGAGCGGGTGGCTGCCACCAGCGCGTCTCGCGCAGCCGGTCGCGCTCCCACATGAGGCAGTGGTTCGGCGCCAGCGGGGTGATCCCGGACCACAGGGTGTGGTCGCCGAGCGGGGGCGGGAGGAACCCGCCCGTGGCCACGCGGAGGGCCAACGCCCGTTCGTCGATGCCGGCGCCCGTCATCGCGGCGAGCACGTCGGCGCGGTCCGCCGCGATCTCGACCCCGTGTGTCCGGGTGCGGAAGACCCGGCGGAGTCCGGTCGCGCTGCCCTGGAAGCGCACGTCTCCGTGGGCCGAGACCACCAGGTGGCAGGAGCCGGGCAGCTCCGCCGCGAGTTCGTCCGCGTCGGACACGGTCCGGACGCGGGCGGCGAGTCGGGTGAGCCGGGCGGCGGGGACCGGGCAGACCCCGGCCACCGCCACCCGCACCGGGCCCGCCGTGACGACCGTGATGTCGCCGGGGGCCCACCGGCCCACCAGCCACGGTCGTCCCGAGGCGTGCGCGAACTCCCGCGGCGACGCCCAGGGCACCGCCGCGCGCGCATCGGCCGCGGCTGCCGTGTCCGGCAGGACCACGAACCCGGTGCTGCTCATCTGCTCATGTCTCCGGGAGCCGACGCGCCGACGATCAGAAGTCGCCGGAGTAGTGGCCGAAGATGTCGTCGCCCCAGCCGATGAAGCCGAGGGTGTCCTCGTTGAACTCGCCGACCTCGGTCAGCGTCGGCGGCGCGTACGGCTCGGTGGTCGAGAACTCGGTCTGCTCGTCCATGGCATCCTCCACGGTTACGAAGGGCAGCCGGGCGGCTACCCGTTGCACCGTACATTCGGGCAGCGGCCATGATCCATCGGATTTTCACTCAAGTCACAGGGGTCACTTCGCACACGCGAGCGAGAGGTCAAGATCGCCTGTGATCAGCGGGATCGATCATGGGACGGCCGGACGGAGACCTGTGCGAAGGCCTCTTCCGCGTGGCCGGAATCAGTCCCGCGCGAGCCCCAGCCGGCCCCACAGCCCGGTCGTCCGCTCGTCCTCGGCCACCGCCGCCGCTCCCGCCGTCACCGTCTCGTACACGGACAGGATGTCCGCGCCGACGGTCGACCAGTCGAAGCGGCGGACGTGGGCGCTGCCCCGCTCGCGCAGCTCGGCGCGGCGCTCCGGGTCCGCCAGGAGCCGTACGGCCGCGTCGGCCAGGGCGTCGGCGTCCTCGTTCGGGAACAGTTCCCCGGCCGCCCCCCGGTCCAGGACCTGGGCGAAGGCGTCCAGGTCGGAGGCGAGGACGGGGGATCCGGCGGACATGGCCTCGACGAGAATGATGCCGAAGCTCTCGCCGCCGGTGTTGGGCGCGACGTACAGGTCGACGCTGCGCAGGAAGCGGGCCTTGTCCTCGTCGCTGATCATGCCGAGGAACTCCACGCGGGAGCGCAGCTCGGCCGGCAGGGTCTCCACGGCCTCCTCCTCGTCGCCGCGCCCGGCGACCAGCAGCCGCGTCTGCGGCCGGGCGGCGAGGATCTTCGGCAGGGCCTTCATGAGCACCGGCAGGCCCTTGCGGGGCTCGTCGATGCGCCCGATGAAGCCGATCGTGCCGCCCGCCCGTCTCCCGCCACCGCCGTCAACGGAGCTTCGCGCCTCGTCTGATTGCCACTCGGCCTTGGGCTCGGCCTTGGCGAAGAAGTCGACGTCGACGCCGTTCGGGATCACCACCGCGTCCCCGCCGAGGTGCTCCACCAGGGTGCGGCGGGCGTACTCGCTCACCGCGATCCGGGCGCTGATCTTCTCCAGGGCGGCCTGGAGGATCGAGTACGCGGCGATCATGGCCCGGGAGCGGGGGTTGGAGGTGTGGAACGTGGCGACGATCGGGCCCTGGGCGGCCCAGCAGGTCAGCAGGCCCAGCGACGGCGAGGTCGGCTCGTGGATGTGGATCACGTCGAACGCGCCCTCGTGCAGCCAGCGGCGCACGCGGGCGGCGCTGAGGAACCCGAAGTTCAGCCGGGCCACCGAGCCGTTGTACGGGACCGGCACCGCGCGCCCGGCCGAGACGACGTACGGCGGCAGCGGGGTGTCGTCGTCGGCCGGGGCGAGGACCGACACCTCGTGGCCGAGACGGATGAAGTACTCGGCGAGGTCGCGGATGTGGAACTGGACCCCGCCCGGTACGTCCCAGGAGTACGGGCAGACGATGCCGATTCTCACGGGCGCCCCTTCTCGGGGTCGAGGTCGGCGAGCCACAGGCGCTGCAGCATGTGCCAGTCCTCCGGATGGTCGGCGATCCCGGTGGCGAAGGCGTCGGCCAGCGCCTGTGTCATGACGGACGTCTTCTCGGCGCGCGTGCCTGACTCGGGCACCTCGACCGGCGGGTGGACACGGCCCCGCATCACGGGCGTGTCGTCGTACCAGAGCGTGACGGGCAGCAGCAGGGCGCCCGTCTGCTGGGCGAGCAGGGCCGGTCCGGCCGGCATGCGGGCCGTGTCGCCGAAGAAGTCGACCTCGACGCCCGAGGCGGACAGGTCGCGGTCGGCGACCAGGCAGACCAGGCCGCCGTCGCGCAGCCGTCGGGCCAGGGTGCCGAAGGCGGTGCCGCCGCTGTGCGGCAGGACCTCCATGCCGAGGCCCTCGCGGTAGGCGACGAACCGGTCGTAGAGCGTCTCGGGCTTCAGGCGTTCGGCGACCGTGGTGAAGGGGATGCCGAGCTGCGTGGTGACCCAGGCGCCGGCGAGGTCCCAGTTGGCCAGGTGCGGCAGGGCGAGTATGACGCCCTTTCCCGCGGCCAGGCCCTCCGTGAGGTAGTGCACGTCCTTGGGGTCGAAGCCGGCCTTGACGCGCTCCTTGCTCCAGGCCGGGAGGCGGAAGGACTCCATCCAGTAGCGCAGGTAGGAGCGCATGCCCGCGCGGGAGAGCTCGGCGAGGCGCTCGGGGCTCGCGCCGGGCACGACGCGCGCGTAGTTGCTCTCCATCCGCCGCACGCCCTTGCCGCGCTGCTTCCAGGCGAGGTCGGCGATGGTGTGCCCGAGCCGTACGGCGACCGGCTCGGGGAGCTTCTTGACGGTGCTCCAGCCGAGTCCGTACAGCGCGTCCGTCAACCGGTCCTGGGCGCTCACGTGGCCGCCTCGCTCCCGTGGGAGGCGTTGTGCTGCTCGCCCCCATTGTCCTGCGCGCCGGCACGGTCCTGCGCGGCCGCCGCCTCCTCGGCCTCGGCGGACTCCCGGCGGACCGTGACGACCCGCTGGATCAGCGTGACCAGGCTGCCCACGGCGACGATCCACAGGGCGACCGGCAGCAGGTACTGGATGCCCGGGACACCGAACGCGTGCAGACCCGAGAGCCCGGCCGCGACCAGCGAGATCACCAGCCGCTCGGCCCGCTCGACGAGGCCGTTGACCGCGACCGGCAGTCCGATCGACTCGCCGCGGGCCTTGGTGTACGACACCACCTGGCCGCTGGCGAGGCAGAAGATCGACACGGCGCACAGCACCAGGTCGTCGCCGCCGCCCGCGTACCAGAGGATGAAGCCGCCGAAGATCGCGCCGTCGGCGACCCGGTCGAGCGTGGAGTCGAGGAAGGCGCCCCAGCGGCTGGAGCGGCCGAGCTGGCGGGCCATGTTGCCGTCGACGAGGTCGGAGAACACGAACAGCGTGATCACGACCGTGCCCCAGAAGAACTCGCCCATGGGGTAGAAGACCAGCGCGCCCGCGACCACCCCGGCGGTGCCGATGAGCGTGACGGTGTCGGGGCTGACGCCCCGGCGGATCAGAAACGCGGCGAACGGTGTGAGGACACGCGTGAAGAATGCACGCGCGTACTTGTTCAGCATGGCCTTCCCGAGGGTCGGTGTCGCCGTCTGGCCCCTGCTGGCCACCGGCTGGCCCATCGTAGCCACGCGCGCGTGCGGGCGAGGGCCGGGCACCCGGACCCCGTCGGCTGAAACGTCGAGCGGCTGGTGGGAGTCGCGACGGCGTCGTTCGTATGGACGCGCCGTGACGGGAGTGGGAAGGTCGAAGAACCGCGGGCGTCGCCGGAGCCGCACCGCACGCGGATCCCGCGTGTCCGCGCCCACAGTGACCTCACCGTGCACGGGAGGCAGGATCATGGGCGACAAGGCACAGACACACCCCGGAGCCGCCGGCAGGGCACAGGCGGCCGACCACCCCCAGTCCGTACGGAATGTGGTGCTGGTCGGCCACTCCGGATCGGGCAAGACCACGTTGGTGGAAGCCCTCGCGCTGACGGCGGGGGCCGTGAACCGGGCGGGCCGCGTGGAGGACGGCGGCACCGTCTCCGACTACGACGAGATCGAGCACCGGCAGCAGCGCTCGGTGCAGCTCTCCCTGGTGCCCGTCGAGTGGGACGGCATCAAGGTCAACCTTCTCGACACCCCCGGATACGCCGACTTCGTCGGTGAGCTCAGGGCCGGTCTGCGCGCGGCGGACGCGGCCCTCTTCGTCGTCTCGGCCTCGGACGGCGTGGACGGCTCGACGCGCATGGTGTGGGAGGAGTGCGCGGCCGTGGGGATGCCCCGGGCGATCGTCGTCACGCACCTGGAGGCGGCGCGCGCCGACTTCGAGGAGATGACGCGGATCTGCGCGGAGGCCTTCGGCGCGGACGACCCGGACGCGGTCCTGCCGCTCTACCTGCCGCTGCACGGCCCGCAGGCGCCGGACGGGCACGCGCCCGTGACCGGGCTGATCGGGCTGCTGTCGCAGAAGCTCTTCGACTACTCGACCGGCGAGCGCAAGGAGTCGGAGCCGGGCGAGGACCAGCTGCCGCTGATCGAGGAGGCCCGCAACCGGCTGATCGAGGGGATCATCTCGGAGAGCGAGGACGAGACCCTCATGGACCGCTACCTCGGCGGGGAGCCGGTCGACGTCAAGACGCTGATCGACGACCTGGAGCGGGCCGTCGCGCGCGGGGTCTTCTTCCCCGTCCTGGCCGCCGCCCCCGCGGCCGAGGGCGCCCGGCAGGGGCTCGGCACGGTGGAGCTGCTGGAGCTGGTCACGCGCGGCTTCCCGACGCCGCTGGAGCACGAGACGGTGCGGGTCACGACGATCGACGGCAAGCCGCGCGAGCTGAAGCCGTGCGATCCGGACGCCCCGCTGGTCGCCGAGGTCGTGAAGACGTCCTCGGACCCGTACGTGGGCCGGCTGTCGCTGATCCGCGTCTTCTCCGGCACCCTGCGCGCCGACCAGACGGTCCACGTCTCCGGGCACGGGCTGGCCGACCGCGGGCACGAGGACCACGACGTCGACGAGCGGATCGGCGCCCTGTCCACGCCGTTCGGGAAACAGCAGCGCCCGGTGTCGCACGTGATCGCCGGTGACCTGGCCTGCGTGGCCAAGCTCAGCCGCGCCGAGACCGGCGACACCCTGTCCGCCAAGGACGACCCGCTGCTCATGGAGCCGTGGCAGATGCCCGACCCGCTGCTGCCGCTGGCCATCCAGGCGCACAGCAAACCGGACGAGGACAAGCTGTCGCAGGGCCTCGCCCGGCTGGTCGCCGAGGACCCGACGATGCGGCTGGAGCAGAACCAGGACACCCACCAGGTGGTCCTGTGGTGCCTGGGCGAGGCGCACGCGGACGTCGCCCTGGAGCGGCTGCGCAGCCGGTACGGCGTCCAGGTCGACGTCGTCCCGCACAAGGTGTCCCTGCGCGAGACGTTCGCGACCAAATCGGCCGGGCGCGGCCGGCACGTCAAGCAGTCCGGCGGGCACGGGCAGTTCGCCATCTGCGAGATCGAGGTCGAGCCGCTGCCGGGCGGCTCCGGGATCGAGTTCGTGGACAAGGTCGTCGGCGGCGCGGTGCCCCGGCAGTTCATCCCGTCCGTGGAAAAGGGCGTACGGGCCCAGGCCGCGAAGGGAGTCGCCGCCGGGTATCCGCTCATCGACGTGCGCGTGACGCTCCTGGACGGCAAGGCGCACTCGGTGGACTCCTCCGACGCCGCGTTCCAGACGGCCGGCGCGCTCGCGCTGCGGGAGGCCGCGGCCGACGCGAAGATCCATCTGCTGGAGCCGGTGGCCGAGGTGTCGGTGCTGGTCGGCGACGACTACGTGGGCAGCGTGATGAGCGACCTGTCCGGCCGGCGCGGCCGGTTGCTCGGCACCGAGCAGACACCCGGCGGGCGCACCCTGATCCGGGCCGAGGTGCCCGAGATCGAGATCGGCCGGTACGCGGTCGACCTGCGCTCGATGACGCACGGCACGGCCCGCTTCAGCCGCCGTTACGCGCGGCACGAGCCGATGCCGGCGCAGGTCGCGGAACGGGTGCGCGGAGAGGAGCGCAAGGCCTCGTAGTGGGCGCCCGGCCCCACCAAGTGCCCTCATGAGGGCTCCCCTCCGCGTCGGCGGGCGGCTTGACGGGCCGCCCGCCGACGGACGTCGTGCGGACGGATACGCTGATGACCTGATCAACAGGTGTGCGGAGCGCGGAAGTCGGGAAGGCCGCAGATGCGGATGCGGCAGCGATGGGGGCGGCAGTGACGGACGGATTTGACTTCAGTCCCGGGGCCCAGGTGCCTCTGGCGGGTGCGAGCGGCCAGACGGCGGCGACCTATGCGCTCGCCGCGGCGGCGTACCGGGACGACGAGGTCTCCAAGATCCTGAACGCCGACAACGAGTGGCACCAGTCGAAGGTGACCCCGCCGCGCCCCTGGGCGAAGATCTTCCGTCCGCGGTTCGGTGAGGCGTTCTCCCGCGCGATCATCGACCGCATGCTGGGGGCCGGGCGCAAGCCGGTCATCCAGTCCTTCGGCATCGAGCCCCAGGTCGTCGTGGAGCACTGCCTGGCCGCCCACCGCATCCGCCGCGACCGCGACAACTGGCTCTCGGCGATCACGGTGATCTGCGGGGTGCTCTTCCTTCCGGGCTTCCTCGTGTGGCTGCTGGTGTTCACGCTGCGCACCACCATGGCCAAGCGCGAGGACAAGCGCGCGGGCGCCCTCGCCACGACGCTGCTGGTCGCCGTGGGCGCGCTCGCCGTGCTGTTCCTGATCCGCATGCCGTTCACGGGCTTCTGGGCCTGGTACGGGCGCGCGGCGATCATCATGCCGGTCGTCGGCTGGTTCTGGGCCAAGCAGATCTGCGAGCGCACCGCCCGTGACCTGCGGGAGCGCTGGTCGAGCCTGCTGTCCGGCGGCGGTGTCGGCGCCAAGATCCCCGAGGCCGTCCCGGGCAACCCCGGCGACGCGGCCGAGCAGGTCCGCAAGGAACTGGCCCGCCTGGCCGCCGAGCAGCGGTCCAACTCGGTCTTCTACGCCGGCCCCAAGGGCATACTCGGCATGGGCACGCGGTGGGGCAGCTGGCAGCTGGCCGAGGAGCTGGTCTCCGCCGAGCCGGGCAAGGACTTCCACCCCTTCCGCAGCTGGGACGTCATCGTGGCGATCCAGGGCGGCCTGGGCATGCTGGAGCGCACGTCCATCAACACCGGCGGCTTCCCCAAGCCGAGCATCACGCACTGGATCGTCACCCCGATCGGCGAGAAGGCGACGGAGGTGTCCCGGCCGAGCGGCACGGACGTCGAGGCGTACACGATCCGGACGCACGCCGTGCAGGACATCTGCAACAAGCAGCAGTTCGGCAGCGGCGACCGGCACTACCTGGGCGTGCAGTGGACCCTCTGGGACGGCCACCTGGTGATCACGATGCTGATCACGGTGACCGTGCTGCACGACACCCTGCGCATCGAGGTCACCGGCCACGCCCTGGGACCGGTGCACTCCCTGTTCAACGAGAAGCCCGCGGCCAAGGAGAAGACGGTCCAGAAGGCCTTGCGGTTCTGGGAGACCCGCTCCGTGAAGCTCCCCCTGATCGACGCCGACGAGGTGGTACGGCTGGCCGCGCGGGCCCCGCTGACCTGGTACCCGCCGCTGCTGAAGTGGCTCGGCGGCGGTCTCACGCTGCCGGAGCCGTTCGGCCTGCGGCACGCGTGGGCGGACCAGCCGTGGCGGCACCGGTTCATGGCGGACGACGCGTTGCGTGCGGCTACTCCCGTGCTGCGTGTGGTGCACGCGGCGGCGTTGAAGGTGCTGAAGGAGAACGGCGTGAACGTGGAGAAGTTCGGGGCGCGTTCGGCGGCGCTCAGTGGGGCGGTGCAGGAGGCTTCGCCGAAGAAGGCGGATGTGTACGACGCCTAGTCGGTGAGGCGCCCGGCGTCGCGGCTGGGGCGGGGGCGCGACTCGGCGCTGCGAGGCGCCGCCGCGCCCACCCGTCCGCGATTGATCGCGGTTACGAGGGCCAGGCCTCCGCCAGCATCTTCCGGGTGTCGGCGAGCAGCTGCGGCAGCACCCGCGTGTGCCCCACCACCGGCATGAAGTTCGTGTCGCCACCCCACCGCGGCACGATGTGCTGGTGCAGGTGGGCCGCGATGCCCGCGCCGGCGACGGAGCCCTGGTTCATGCCGATGTTGAAGCCGTGGGCGCCGGAGGCGGTGCGCAGGGCCGTCATCGCCTGCTTGGTGAGTTCGCCGAGCTCGGCGGTCTCCCCCGCCGTGAGGTCCGTGTAGTCGGCGACGTGGCGGTAGGGCACGGTCATCAGGTGACCGCCGTTGTACGGGTACAGGTTGAGCACGGCGTAGACCTGCTCGCCGCGCCGGACGACCAGCCCGTCCTCGTCTGACTTGGCCGGGATCGAGCAGAAGGGGCAGCCGTCGCCGGCGCCCGGGCCGGTCGGCTTGTTCTCGCCCTGGATGTAGGCCATCCGGTGGGGTGTCCACAGACGCTGGAACGCGTCCTGCGTCCCTACTCCCAGCTGCTGCTCCGGCTCACTCGTCATGCAGTGCAGCATATGGCGTCGAGCTGGGGGTACGGAAAAGGCCCCCGGGATCTCCCGGGGGCCTTCGCGCAGCGGGATCAGACCTGCGCCCGCTCCTCGACGACCTTCACGATCTTCTCGATGGCCTCGTCGAAGGGGATGCCGTTCTCCTGCGAGCCGTCGCGGTAGCGGAAGGACACCGACTCGTGGGACATGTCCTCGTCGCCGGCGATGACCATGAAGGGCACCTTCTGCTTCTGGGCGTTGCGGATCTTCTTCTGCATGCGGTCGGAGGAGGCGTCGACCTCGACCCGCAGGCCCTTCCTCTTCGCGGCCGCCGCGAACTTCTCCAGGTACTCGACGTGCGCGTCGCCGATCGGGATGCCGACCGCCTGGACCGGGGCCAGCCAGGCCGGGAAGGCGCCCGCGTAGTGCTCCAGGAGCACCGCGAAGAAGCGCTCGATCGAGCCGAACAGCGCGCGGTGGATCATGACCGGGCGCTGCTTGGAGCCGTCGGCGGAGGTGTACTCCAGGTCGAAGCGCTCGGGCAGGTTGAAGTCGAGCTGGATGGTCGACATCTGCCAGGTGCGGCCGATGGCGTCCTTGGCCTGGACGGAGATCTTCGGGCCGTAGAAGGCGGCGCCGCCCGGGTCGGGGACGAGCGGGAGGCCCTGCTTCTCGGCGACCTGGCGCAGCGTCTCGGTGGCCTCCTCCCAGGCCTCGTCCGAGCCGACGAACTTCTCCGGGTCCTTGGTGGAGAGCTCCAGGTAGAAGTCGTTCAGGCCGTAGTCGCGCAGCAGCTCCAGGACGAAGGTGAGGAGCTTGTCGAGCTCCTCGGACATCTGCTCGCGGGTGCAGTAGATGTGCGCGTCGTCCTGGGTGAAGCCGCGGGCGCGGGTCAGGCCGTGCACGACGCCCGACTTCTCGTACCGGTACACGGTGCCGAACTCGAACAGGCGCAGCGGCAGTTCACGGTAGGAACGCCCGCGCGCGTCGAAGATCAGGTTGTGCATCGGGCAGTTCATGGGCTTGAGGTAGTAGTCCACGCCCTCGTCGAGCTGCATGGGCGGGTACATGCCGTCGGCGTACCAGTCCAGGTGGCCCGAGGTCTCGAAGAGCTTCCCCTTCGTCGCGTGCGGGGTGTAGACGAACTCGTAGCCCGCCTCCTCGTGCCGCTTGCGGGAGTAGTCCTCCATGACCCGGCGGATGATGCCGCCCTTGGGGTGGAAGACCGCGAGGCCGGAGCCGATCTGCTCCGGGATGGAGAACAGGTCGAGCTCGCTGCCGAGCTTGCGGTGGTCGCGCTTCTCGGCCTCGGCGAGGAACTCCAGGTACTGCTTCAGCTCGTCCTTGGTGGGCCAGGCGGTGCCGTAGATGCGCTGCAGCATGGGGTTCTTCTCGCTGCCGCGCCAGTAGGCGCCCGCGTTGCGCATCAGCTTGAACGCCGGGATCGCGCGGGTCGACGGCAGGTGGGGGCCCCGGCAGAGGTCCTTCCAGCACAGCTCGCCGGTCTTGGCGTCCAGGTTGTCGTAGATCGTCAGCTCGCCGCCGCCGACCTCGACGTCCGCGCCGTCGTCGCTGGAGGCGGAGCCCTTGAGGCCGATCAGCTCCAGCTTGTACGGCTCGTTCGCCAGCTCCTCGCGGGCGGCCTCGTCGGTGACCACGCGGCGGGCGAACCTCTGCCCGCGCTTCTGGATCTCCTGCATCTTCTTCTCGATGGCCTTGAGATCCTCGGGGGTGAACGGCTTCTCGACGTCGAAGTCGTAGTAGAAGCCGTCCTTGACGGGCGGGCCGATGCCCAGCTTGGCCTCGGGGAAGAGCTCCTGCACGGCCTGCGCCATGACGTGCGCGGTGGAGTGGCGCAGGATGTTCAGGCCGTCCTCGGAGGAGATCTCGACGCCTTCGACCTCGTCGCCGTCGGACAGGGCGTACGACAGGTCCTTGAGCTCGCCGGCCACGCGCGCGGCGACGATGGAACGCTCGCCGGCGAAGAGCTCGGCGGCCGTAGTGCCCGTCGTCACCACGCGTTCTTCCCGCTCGGAATCGCGCTGGATGATCACACGGACGTCTGACACCGGTCTCTCCTGACTGAAGGTGGGGTTGCGTGCGCCATACCGGAGCGCGCGCACGAGTAAGGATCGTACCGACCCCGGACCGCCCACCGCGAAATCAGTCCCCGCAGTCCCCTCCGCAGGCCTCCTCGAAGAAGTCGAGGTTCTCCTGGAGCTCCTTCATCAGCCGGTCCCGCTCGGCGTCGTCGACCTGCACCGGGACGACGCCGTGGGCGCCGGTGAGGCGGCGGAACCCGCCCCGGCTCTCCAGCCGCCCCTGTACCCGCACCGGCAGCCCGACGAGGTGGGCGTGCCCGGCGATCCGGTACGCCTCCTCGTCCAGGGTGATCCGGACGTGCGGCACATCGGCCCCGGCCAGCACCCGCAGGCGTACGGTGCCGTCGCCGCGTGGCCCGGACCTGCGCATCCGGACCACCGCTCCGGTGATCCGCACCGGCACGGCGGGTTCCTCGTGCCGGTAGCGGGCGCCCGCCTCGCGCAGCACGGGCAGGTCGCCGGGTGAGAACTCGACGGGCTCGGCGGAGGACGCGCAGCCCTCGGGCACACCGGCCGCCGGGGCCCACGCGACGGCGATCCGGGCGCCTTCCGTGCCCCGGACGAGGGCGACGAGCGCCTCGGTGAGCTCGTGGCTCACGCCCGCCTCCACGGCGGCGTCGAAGGCGTCCATGCCGCCGGTGGCGCGCTGGTAGTCGACGGCCTCGCGGGCGGCGTGCAGGGCCTGGTGGAGGCGGACCGCCAGGGGGCGGCCGGTGGCGACGGGTATGAACGCGGTGAGGCGGCCGTGCGCGGCGGAGCCGACGAGGACGTGTTCCAGGGCCGCGGCGGCGGCGCGGCGGTGGCGGGCGCCGTGGTAGCCGGCCCGCGCGCGGGTGGCGAGGGCCGCGGCGAGCAGCATGCGGCGGGCGGCGGTGCGCAGCCGGTCCTCAACGGTCCAGGGCGCCGCCCCGCCGGGCCCGGCGGGGACGTCGTGCCACCAGCGGATCTCGTCGCTGGGCACGGCGAGGGAGAGGAGGACCTCGCGGGCGGAGGGCGAGCCGCTGCGGGACAGGGCGAGCAGGGCCTCGCCGAGCAGGTCGTCGCTGTCGGGGAAGGCGCGGCTCTCCGGCACCAGCAGGCTGGTGCCGCTGCCGCCCGGACCGGGCGGGGTCCAGCGGCCGTAGCGGCCAGGGGCGCCGCCGCGCCGCTGCCAGCCGTGCCGGCGCAGCAGGGCGCTGAGCACGGCGGGGTCGACGTCGACGGGCTCGGGCGGGGAGCCGCTCCAGGCGGGGTCCACGGGGTGGGGCCGGGCGGGCCTGGCCGGCTCCTCGGTCGGGCGGTGCGTCACGGTCTTCCTCCCGTCCCGACCCGCGTCATGATCTCGCACAGCGCCCGGTCGTCGAAGATGCGTGAAGTCGGTATGCGCACGGTGGTGCGGCGGCGGCCGGTGATCGGTTGTCCGGCGAGATTGGCCCAGTAGCAGCAGTGCCTCAGGTCGAGCCGGTCGTGGCCGGCGCGCAGCCAGTCGTCCTGGGAGCGCGGCACCAGCATCACCACCAGGATCTTGTGCACGGAGACGGGGGTGCGGGCGAGCTTCGCCAGGTGGTCGTTGTCGAGTGTGAAGGCGAAGGTGCGGCCCGGTGGGTTGGGCGGCACCTGGTAGGTGGCCTTGAGCTGCACCTTGATGGTGACCTCGTCGTCGACCGTGTGCCCGGGGGCGCTGTGGCTGACGTGCCAGTCGATGCCGTTGTCGGGAAAGGGCTGGGACAGCGAGCAGCCGGCGGCCGCCGCGACGGCGTGCAGATAGCCGACCTGCAGTGTCTCCATGCAGGCGGTGGTGGCGAGAGTGCCGCGAGAGGGAGCCGTGCGCTCGGGCAGCAGCCCGCCCCGTTCGGGCTGCGCTACGGCCATGGCCAACAGCCTTCCAGAACAAGTGATTCCCCGCTGCGGGCCGCTGAACTGCAACGACCCGTACTCCTGTTGTCTCCTTCCGGCGTACGGCGCAAACCGCCCGGGTATCACCGGATCGGGCAGCGGACGGTGCGTCAACTGCCGAAGGTGAACGAGGGGTTGTGTGGGTATGACGACGTGCTGGTACGAGGGGGCGCTGGCCGCCTTCGACACGGAGACGACGGGCGTGGACGTCGAGGCCGACCGGATCGTGTCGGCCGCCGTCGTCGTCCAGGACGCGCCGGGGGTCCGGCCGCGGGTGAGCCGCTGGCTGGTGAACCCGGGGGTGACGGTGCCCGCCGAGGCGACGGCGGTGCACGGGCTGACGGAGGAGCACCTCCAGCGCAACGGCCGGTGGCCGTCGCCGGTCATGTACGAGATAGCGGAGGCGCTGGCCGAGCAGGCCCACGCCGGCCGCCCGGTCGTGGTGATGAACGCGCCGTTCGATCTGACCCTGCTGGACCGGGAGTTGCGGCGCCATCGTGCCTCGTCGCTGGGCCGCTGGTTCGAGTCGGCGCCGCTGCTCGTGCTCGACCCGCGGGTCCTGGACAAGCACCTGGACCGCTACCGCAAGGGCCGCCGCACGCTGACCGACCTGTGCGCGCACTACGGCGTCGCCCTGGAGGGCGCGCACGACGCGGCGGCCGACGCCGTGGCGGCGCTGGAGGTCACCCGGGCGGTGGGCCGCCGTTTCGCGTCCCGGCTGGAGCGGCTCACGCCCGGCGAGCTGCACACACTGCAGGCGGTGTGGCACGCGGCGCAAGCGCGGGGTCTGCAGGCGTGGTTCGCGCGCAGCGGCGTCGAGGAGGCGGTGGATCCGGCCTGGCCGCTGCGTCCCGACCTGCCGGCGGCGGCCTGAGCGCGCGGCCCCGAGTATGAAAAAACCGGTCCGTCTGTGACGGAGCGGCTGTTTCCGGTGGGCGATACTGGGTTCGAACCAGTGACCTCTTCGGTGTGAACGAAGCGCTCTCCCACTGAGCTAATCGCCCGGGAACGCACTGAACCATACAGGTCCCGGCACGTTTCCTTCAAACCGCTTCGAGGTGCCTGAGCAGTCCGCGCCGCCCGGAGCGCATCATCAGCGCGTGGTTGGCGCGGAAGAGGGGCCGTCCCGGTACGGCGAACCGCCGCAGCAGCGGCTTGGTCACGCTCACGACCTGGTCGTACCGCGCGAGGCTGCCCGGCCCGAGCGGCGTCACGGTCCAGCGGGCCCAGCCCTCCATGTCGCCGGACAGCGCGATCTCCAGCACACCGGCCCGTGGGTCGCGCCGCACCTCCCGCGCCGTGAACGTCATGTCGTACGGCAGGACGGACCGGACCCGGAAGACCCCGCTGGTGTCGTCGAGCCGGGTCACCTCCCGGACCTCGCGCCACCACTCGGGGTAGTCCTCGGCCCGCTCCAGCACCTCGTACACGGCGGTCGGCGGCGCGGGCAGGAGCCACTGGCTGCGGAAGCGGTAATGGTTCCAGTCCATGCCCGCAGTCTGCCCACTCGAGGGCGGGTCCGACTGAGTACGCGCCTGAGTATCCGCGCTCATGCCCTGCGGGGTGACCCGGGCCACACTGCGTGCCATGACGCACCTTCCGCCCCCGGCCGAGGAACTGCGGCTCCTCGACGCCGAACTGCGACAACTGGACGCCCGCCGGGCCCAGTTGCTGACGCGCCGCGCCTGGCTGATCGCGGCCCTGCAGCCGACCGGGCAGCCGTCGCGGCCCTGGACGCACCCGCGGACGCCGTCCGCCGCACCGCCCCGCCCGGAGACCGCCGCGCCCAGCGTGCAGAACGTGCTCCTGGTCCTCGGCGGTGTCCTGCTCACGCTCGCGGCGGCGGTGTTCACGCTGGTCAGCTGGGGGCACATGGGCATCACCGGGCGGGCCCTGGTCCTCGGCGCGGTCACACTGGCCGCGCTCGCCGCCCCCGTGCCCCTGCTGAGGCGCGGGCTGCGGTCGACGGCGGAGTCCGTGGCGGGGCTCGGGCTCGCGCTGACGGTCCTGGACGCCTACGCGCTGCACGCGGCCGCCCTCGCCGGGACGGACGGGACGGGCTACGCGGCGGCCGCGGCGGCGGTCCTGGCGGTGGCCTGGTCGGCGTACGGTCTGCTGCCTGCCACGGCCGCGCTGCGGCTGCCCGTGCCGACCGCCCTGGCGGCGGCGCAGTTCCCGCTGCTGCTGTGGGCGCTGGCCGTCGACGCGGGGCCGTATGTGATCACGGCGGCGCTGCTGGTGACGGCGGGGCTGGACGCGGTGGTGGCGCTGCGGGTGACGACCGCTTCCGTGCGGATCACGGCGGTCGTCGGCGCGTATGCCGTGGGTGGCTGGGGCGTCCTGGGCGCGGGCTGGCTGTCCGTGACGGCCGGCGGCGCGGGGGCTGCCACGCGGGCCGGGGCGCTGCTCCTTCTCGCGGCGGGGATCGCGCTGGGCGCGGCCTGGCGGGTGTCGGGCGTGCGGCACGCCCTCGGCCTGGCGATCGCGTCGGGGCTGCTCACCGTGGCGGCGCTCGGCGGAGTGGTCCGCTCCGGGGTGCCGTCGGAGTGGGCGGTGCCGGCTCATCTGGTCTTCGGGGTCGCCCTGTTGGCGGCGGTGTGGGTGAGCCGTCTGCCCGACGCGGTGCGGCGGGGTCTCCTCTGGGCGTCCGGTGCCGTGCAGGCGCTGTCGGTGCTGTGGGCGCTGCCCGTCGTCGCCGTGGTGGTGCTGGGGCCGGCCGGGTGGCTGGGGCGGGTGTGGGGCGGGGCGCCGTCGGACGCCCGTGCCGCGGTGGCCGTCGAGACGCCCTGGCCGCCGGACGCGGCGACGGCTCCCCTGGTTCTCCTGGTGGTGGCGGCCGTGCTCGCCCTGGCGGTCCGTGCGGAGCGGTGGCGTCCGCGGGCCCGGCTCGGTGCCCTGGGTCTGCTCTGGGGCGCGGTGCTGATCCTCCCGGCGGTCTTCGCGATCCCGTACGGGGCGGGGCTGGCGGTCCTGGGAGTCGTGACGGCGGCCGCGCTGTACGCCGGCCGGGCCACGGCGTCCGACGCGCGGTGCACCGGCCTCGTCCTCGCCCTGGTCACGGCTCTCGGTCTGGTCCTCGCCTCGCTGGCCTCCCAGACCGCGACCCTCGCCGTGCTGTCCGGGCTGACGGCCCTGCTCACCGCGTTCTCGTGGCGGACGGGACTCGCGCCCTTCACGGCTCCCGCCGCGCTCGTGCACGCCGCCGCGCTGGCCTCGGCCACGGGCGCCGCGGTGGACTGGCCACCGGCCCGCACGGCCCTGCTGGTGCTGGCCGTACCCGCTGCCGGCGCCCTGCTCGCGGCGCGTCTCGTCGAGGCCCGGGCGGTCGTGGCGGTGGAGATCACGGCCGCCGTCACCGGCCTGCTCGCCGTGGGCCTCGCCGTGACCGACCCGCCGCTGCTCGCCCTGGTGCTGGCGCTGTGCGGCGTGATCGCCGCGGGCACCGCGCTGCGCCCCGGCCGTCGTCCCGTCGGCTACGCGGCCGCCGCCCTGTTCGTGCTGGCCACATGGGTGCGCCTGGCCGCCTGGGACGTCTCCACGCCCGAGGCGTACACGCTCCCGGTCACCGTCCCGGCCCTGCTCGTCGGCGTCCTGCGCCGACGCCGCGACCCGCGGACCTCCTCCTGGACGGCGTACGGCGCCGGACTGACGGCCACCCTGCTGCCGAGCCTGGTCGCGGCCTGGGGAGACCCGCACTGGACGCGTCCGCTGCTGCTGGGCACGGCGGCGCTGCTGGTCACCCTGCTGGGCGCCCGGCACCACCTGAAGGCGCCGCTGGTGCTGGGCGGTTCGGTGCTGGCCCTGGTCACGCTGCACGAACTCGCCCCGTACGTCGTGCAGGTGACCGGAGCACTCCCCCGCTGGGCGCCTCCCGCCCTCGCCGGACTCCTGCTGCTCGCGCTCGGGGCGACGTACGAGCAGCGGATCCAGGACGTCCGGCGGGTGCGGGATGTCCTGGGGAGAATGAGGTAATCCGGGGCCCCGCACTGCGTTCCCTGTCATACGTTCCCTGTCATACGTTCTCCGATGGGCCGCCGTCGGCGGGCGGGACCAGGGGGGAGGCATCATGGCGGACCTGGAGGAAGCGGCAGAACCTGGCACGGGCGCCGAGGACCGGGGGACGCTGGAGCGCCTGCTCTCGGTCGTGGGGGCGGGAGCCCTGGAGTTGCACACGGCCCCGCGGGGACTGCGGGCGGGCGTGACCGGGGTCCATGTGCTGGACGCGCTGGAACCCGTCATCAGACCGCGGGAGTTACTGCTCGCGGTCGGCGTCGACCCACGGTCGGCCCATGCGGTCGACGTGGTGCGCCGGGCCGGTGAGGCGGGCGCGGCAGGGGTCGTGTTCGGCCCGGGGCGACCGGAGCCCACCGCGCGGGCGTTGCAGGCAGCCGCGGAGGAGGGCGGCACTGCGGTGCTCTTCCGTACCGCCTGGTGCACCTGGGCCCAGCTCGTGGGGGTGCTGCGGGCGGGGCTGGCGGCGGCGGGCGTTCCCCCGATGTCCGTGACCAGCGGCGTGCGCCTGGGCGATCTGGACTCGCTGGCCGACGCGGTGGCGGCCCTGGTGGGGGGCTCGGTGACCATCGAGGACACGGAGTCCCGGGTCCTGGCGTACTCCTCCACCGAGGAGAACGTGGACGAGATGCGACGGCTGACCATCCTCGGTCGTCGCGTGCCGCCCTGGCGGGTGGCGGCCATGCGGGAGGCCGGGTTCTTCCAGGCGCTGTGGGGTGCGGGCGACGTGCTGTACCGGCCGGCCCACGGCCAGGACCCGGAGCGTCTGGTCGGTGCCGTGCGGGCGGGCGGAGAGGCGCTGGGGTCCATCTGGGTGGCGGCGATCGCCGGCCGCCCGCTGGCCCCGAACGGCGCCGAGACGCTGCGCGCCGCCGTCCGGGCCGCCGCCGCCCACCTGTTGCACCACCGTACCCACAGCTCGGACAGCCGCTTGCTGGAGGACGCGGCCCGGGCGCTGCTGGAGGACCGCGGATCCGTCGAGGTGCTCGCGGAGCGGGCCTCGCTGCCGCCCCGGGAGCCCTGTGCCGTCCTGGCGGTGGGTACCGGGTCCGGCAGCCGCGGGGACGACGACCCGTCCGTGGTGCACGGGCTGCTGACCCTGCACTGCGCGGCCCTGGGCCACCGGGTCGTGGTGGTCCCGGCGGGGGGCGGGATCCTGGTGCTGCTGAGCGGGCTGGAGCGCGACCCGGGGCGGGCCGACGACCAGGTGAGGCGGCTCGGCGAATCGCTGGCGGGACAACTGTCGGCGACGATCGGCTCGTCGGTGAGGGTGGGGCTCGGGGACGTGGTTCCCGGGCTGGCGGGGGCGCCCGCGTCCCGCCGGTCGGCCGAGCGGGCCCTCCAGGCGCTCATCGCGGCCGCCGGGCCACGCGCCGTCGCCCGGAGCGGGGACGTCGCGGACACGGTGGGCATCCTCCAGGTGGTCGAGGCCCTGCGTGAGGTGGCGCTGCCACCGCGGACCTCGGTGGCCCGGCTGAGGGAGTTCGACGCCGAGCACAGCGGCAGTTGCCTGGTGGAGTCCCTGCGCGCCTACCTCGACCACTTCGGCGACGTGTCCGCCGCTTCGCGCGCGCTGGGTGTGCATGCCAACAGCCTGCGCTACCGGTTGCGCCGGATCACGCAGGTGTCGGGGCTGGACCTGGAGAACCCCGACACCCGGCTGCTGGCGCAGTTGCAGTTACGGCTGGGGCGCGACGCCGACGGCGCACGCCCCTGAGTGTGGCCGGGCGGGCGTGTGGCCGCGTGCCGTCCACCGCCGGCCGCGGCCACCATGAGAGCGCCTTTCTTTTGTCGTGTCGCACAAGGCCCCGGCGTGGCCGGGGAGTTGGTGCGCTCGACCGCCGTGGGCGAGGCCCGGCCCTTTGACGACTCGACGAAGACGCCGGCCCGGTGCGGACAACAGTCTGGTACTCCACCCCGGGGCGGTCCCGGGCGCTGTGCGTACGACACCGGAAGGCTCACCATGACCGGACTGAGCGCCGCCGCCGAGCGGCGCGAACGGATCCTCCAGGAAGCGGTGCGGCAGGGGCTGCTGGACGCCGAGCGGTCCCAGCTGGCCGCCTTCGTCGACCTCGACGGCGTCGCGGCGACGGTCGACTCCCTGCACCGCGCCTTCCCCGCGGCGCCACGTGTGCTGCACGCGTTCGCCGCCAAGGCGAACTGCCTGGTGCCGGTGCTGGCGGAGCTGCGACGGCTCGGCATGGGGTGCGAGGTGGCCACCGCGGGTGAACTGGCCCGGTCGTTGGCCGCCGGATTCGCGCCGGACCGGATCGTCTTCGACTCTCCGGCCAAGACGGAGGCCGAACTGCGGCGTGCCCTGGACCTGGGGGTGACCGTCAACGCCGACAACCACCAGGAACTGGACCGTATCGACGGTATTTTGGGCGGCCGCTCCCCGGTGTCGAGGATCGGGGTGCGCGTCAACCCCCAGCTCGGCGCCGGCAGCATCGCCGCGATGAGCACGGCGACGAGCACCTCGAAGTTCGGCGTCCCCCTGGCGGACCCGGGGAGCCGGCGGCGGCTGCTGCGCGCCTTCCACGACCACCCGTGGCTGACCTGGGTGCACACGCACACCGGCTCACAGGGCTGCCCGCTCGACCTCATGGCCGACGGGGTCGCGCAGGCGGTGGCGTTCGCCGAGGAGGTCAACGCCTCGCTCGGACGGCGCCAGGTCGTCGGCATCGACATCGGCGGTGGGCTGCCCGTCAACTTCGCCGACGACGAGACGGCGCCGACCTTCGACACGTACGTCCGGCAGCTGCGCGCCCAGGCGCCCGCGCTGTTCTCGGGCGGGTACGAGATCGTCACCGAGTTCGGGCGTTCCGTCCTCGCCAAGAACGGGTTCACCGCCGCGTACGTCGAGTACACGAAGAGCACGGGCGGCCGGCCGATCGCGGTCACCCACGCCGGAGTGCAGGTGGCCACCCGGACCGTGTTCCATCCCGACGCCTGGCCCCTGCGGATCGAGGCGCACGACCGGAGCGGGAGGGCCAAGCGGGGCGGACCGGTCCGCCAGGACATCGCCGGCCCCGCCTGCTTCGCCGGGGACCTGCTGGCGCGCGACCGCGCGTTGCCGCTCCTGGAACCGGGCGACATCATCGCCGTCCCGGACACCGGCGCCTACTACTTCTCGACGCCGTTCCACTACAACAGCCTGCCCGAACCCGCCGTGCACGGGGTCCGGGCAGGCGCTGACGGCCGTGTCCGCTTCGAACTGCTGCGTCCCGCGCAGGACCCGTGGGACGTGCCGGGCCCGGGCGGCCCCGGTGCGCCGCTGCGGCACCGGGCGCACGAGCCCGTGCACGGCGTCGGGTAAGGAGCGCCGAGGTGGCCCAGGCCAACCGTCGAGGGCCCGGCCGGGAGGGACCGCTCCTCAGTCAGCGCGCCGCGATCGTCTTCCTGCTGGCGGCCCTGGTCGGCATCGGTGCCACTGTCCTGGCGGCGCTGGCCGGCCAGGTGTGGCCGGTCGCGGTGAGCGTCGGAGGCGGGGTGGTGGCCCCGGCCGTCCTGTTCTTCAACCAGATCATCGACTAGGCGGACCGGCACCCCGCGGCAGTCGCCGCTCTCGCGGCAGGCCCTGGGCGGGCGGATCCCGATGCCGTGTCAGGGGATCCGCCCGCCCAGTCGTCCGTCACGGCATCCTGTCGCCCAGCAGGGCCAGGTTCTCGATCGCGGCGAGGCCGTACAGCGAGGTGTCGTTGGTGGAGACCCAGGGCGCCTCGCTGCCCGGCACCAGCGTGAGCGGGCCGCTCAGCTTCTCGGTCTTCCAGGGCGCGGACTCCTTGTAGCCGTCGGAGTTGTAGAACTTGTCCCAGGCGCGCTTGGCGAGTTTCTCGTCGCCGCTCTGGACGGCGGCGTAGGCGTCGAGGCGCGAGTGGCCCTGGAAGAGGATCAGGGAGCCGAAGTTGCTGCCGTAGCGGGCCGCCTGTTCGGCCTTGGTGGCGTTGAAGTAGCGGCAGTAGTCGAGGTAGGCCTCCTTGAACTTCGGCATGTCGACGAGGTCGATGAGCTCGGCGCACAGCTCGTTGAGGCCGAAGACGGCCGACAGGTGCGAGACCTCGACCTTGGGCTTGTCGGCGACGGCGAACCTGCCGGTGTCCAGGTCGTACAGGCCGCTGCCCTGCACGAAGCCGTTGGGCTGGGCGGCGATGGTCTCCATCGTGGACAGCACGCGCGCCCTGGCCTTCTCCCACTTGGGGCCCTTGCGCTCCCACTCGGTCAGCCACGCCGAGACCAGGCCGCTCCAGTCGGTGCCGAAGCCGATCGACAGGGCGTGCCGGTCGGGCGTGTACGGCTCGGTGCGGATCTTGCGGATCGGGTCGAGGACGAGGAACGTCTCGTCGGAGTCGACGTTGGCGTGCATGAGGTCCCCGACGCGTTCGTCCGCCGTGAGGAAGTAGTAGTAGCGCCGGTACGTGGTGTTGGCGATGCGCTGCTGCTTGGCGCTGTCGGCCCAGTGCTGCACGCCGTGCCGGGTGCCGAGGCCCGCCCACTTGCCCAGGTGGTAGACGTCGACCTCGCCGGTGTGCCGGGTCATGGCCTCGGCGAAGCGGAAGATGTCGGCGCGACCGGAGCGCAGGTAGGCGTACCAGAGCCAGAGGTCCGGCGACAGCTCGGAGTTGTCCCAGGCGTAGCCGCCGACGTCGTAGCGCCACTGGTGCCGGACGGTGTCGTAGGTGTGCATGATGTCGCCGTAGTCCCAGAAGCCGTACCACCGGCGCATCTCCACCTGGTCCTTGTAGTAGGTGAAGAGGAAGTCGAGGTGGTCCTCGATCTTCGCCTTGGCCGGGGTGGAGCGGTCTGGTTCGGCGAACAGGCCCTTGCCGAAGACGCCCGCCCTGATGAGCTGTTTCGGCGGGGCGGCGAGCTGCGGGAGGACCCGGACGGCCTCGACCTGCTCGGCGAGCGTCTCGGCGCTCGGGGTGGAGGCGTTGGCCCAGAACAGCAGCTCGGAGGTGCGGGCGATGCCGTAGGGGGTGCCGAACTCGGGCTCGTAGTCCTCGTAGGTGATGTTGAGGCCTTCGAGCTGCTCGGGGAAGGTGTCCTGGCCCATGCCGTCGTGGTAGAAGCGCATGTCCATCGGCTGCGCCTCGGGCGACCAGAGCCAGAGGGTGACCTCGGCCTCGTCGGTGTGGGCGTTCCGGATGTCGAGCTGGGCGGGGAACTTCTCCCAGAAGTCGCGCAGGCCGAAGGAGAGTCCGCCGCTCACCCCGCCGACGTACCCGAAGCCGGAGGCGCGCCGGCCGCCGCCCGCGCCGATCCAGCCGTAGCCCTTCTTGGTGCGCTTGCGCAGAGCGAAGCCGTCGGCGGAGAGCTGGGAGAGGGTGTAGTCGCCCCACTCGGGGATGTACTGCAGGCGGGTGGTGACCCGCTGGTCCCAGGTGGCCGGGTCGGGCAGCTTCTTTCCTTCGTACTGCGCCGCCTGCACGGCCGCGCCCGGATCCCGCCGCAGGCCGGTGATGCCCTTGACGGCCTCGCGCAGCAGGCCGGTGCCGTCGCCGCCGATGCGGATGTGCCGGTCGTACGACTCGTCCCGCATCGGGACCTGGAAGCGCACGCCGAGCCCGCGGACGAAGTCGCCGCTCGCCTTTCCGGGCTCCTGCTTTCCGTCGTAGGTGATGGTGTGCACCATGCGGAAGGAGTCGGCGCCCGCGAAGAAGTAGAGGCGGATGGAGAAGGGCAGCCAGCTCCGGTCGCCCTTGCGGTGCTTGCCGTCGACGCGGACGACGGCCCGGACGGGGCCCTCCTGCTCGACCTCGGCCTTGGAGATGACGCCGTCGAAGCGCTCGGTCCTGACCGTGCCCTGGTCGCCGTCCTCGAACTCCGGCTGTCGGATCAGCACCAGGCGGCCGTTCTTGGCGATCTCCGTCGAGCCCCGGGTGACCGACTTGACGATCGTGGAACCGGACTTGCCGATCCTGGCGGTGATGACACCGGTCGAGACGGTGATGGTGCCGCCGCTCTTGTCGACGGTGACCTTCTTCTCGGGTGCGGCGGGCGTGCCGGCCGCGAGGGTGAGCTTGCCGTTGCCCGAAGCGACCGCGTGCGCGGTCCACTTGAGGGAGCCGTCGGGCCAGTAGGCGATCGGCCAGGACTGCACGGGTACGGCCTTGCCGTCCGCGTCCGTGAGCGCGAAGGTCTGGTTTTCCTGGTAGGCGCCCTTGGGCCAGGGGACGCCGACGGTGGAGCCGGGGGCCGCGCCGAGGCCGCCGTCCTCCAGCCAGTCCAGGGTCACCGGGTCGGCGTCGGCGGGTGCGGCCACGGGCGCGGCCTGGGCGTCCTGCGTGCCCAGCGCCCAGCTGAACTGGGCGGCGGCTCCGGCGACGGCGGCCGCCTTCAGGAGGGATCTGCGGGGGATGGGAGACATAGGGGTTGCTGCCTTTCCTCGTCCGTGCGGATGCGCATCCATACGCTGGTCAGGGGCATGACAGAGAGAGGCGCGGCGCCCGGAGGCGCCGACCTGGAAAGAGGAGGCACCGCCGTCAGCGGTGCCGGTACCGCTCCTCCACGGCGACGGCCGCCGCCGCGACGGCCCCGAGGACCGGGATCGCGAGCGGCGCGGCGAACCAGGCGGACACGGCCGCGACGGCCGGTCCGGCCATGAGCAGGAAGGACCCGGCCGGGTCGAGCACCGTGCGGCGTCCGGCCTGCGCGAGCAGCGTGCGCCAGCGGGCGCCCGGCTCCCACACCGCCGCCGCGCGGAGCCCGGCCACGACGAGCCCGATCAGTGCGACGACCCCGACGGCGCCGACCAGCGGCCCGCCGGGGATCCCCGTCCGGGCCGCCTGCACGTCCACCCAGACCGCGGCCACAGCCGCCCACCCGGCGAGCCCGGCGAGCCACCCGCCGCGCAGGGCCGACCGGAAGTCGGCGACGAACTCCCGCAGGCCGCCGCCCTCATGGGCGATGCTGCGCCGCAGGTGCCGTGCCCCGGCGGCGAAGGCCGCCGGGTACGTCACCACGCCCAGCGAGGCCACCGCGATCCACACACCGGTCAGCAACGACTCGGCGAACACCGCGAATCGGCCCCAAGCTCTCGACTCGGTGCGAGCAGGGGGCGCCTCATCGGCCGGCGCCGCCTCACCGTGTGCCGTCACCCGTGTCCCGGCCATGCTCGCCTCAGCCCTTCAGACCCGATGTGGCCATGCCGTCGATGAGGTAGCGCTGGAAGGCCAGGAAGAACGCCAGCACCGGCAGCAGCGCCACCAGCGACATGGCGATCATGCCGCCGTAGTTGGCCACGGCGTCCTGGTCCACGAACATCTTCAGCCCCAGCGAGACCGTGTACTTGTCGGGCTCGTTGAGATAGATCAGCGGTCCCATGAAGTCGTTCCACGCGTTGATGAACGTGAAGATGGCGCTGGTGATCAGGGCCGGACGGCACAGCGGCAGCACGATCGACCAGTAGATGCGCAGGTGCCCGCAGCCGTCGAGCCGGGCGGCCTCGTCGAGCTCCTTGGGCAGGTTGCGCATGAACTGCACCATCAGGAAGACGAAGAACGCCTCCGTGGCCAGGTACTTCCCCAGCAGCAGCGGGGTGTAGGTGTTGATCATCTCCATGTTGCGGAACAGCACGTACTGCGGGATGAGCAGCACGTGGTACGGCAACAGGAGCGTGCCGATCATCAGCGTGAACAGCAGGTTCCGGCCCGCGAACCTGATCTTCGCGAAGGCGTACGCGGTCAGCGAGCAGGACACCAGGATCCCCACCACGGAACCCACCCCGAGGAGCAGGGAGTTGAGGAAGAAGGTGGAGATGGGGATGTCCGCGATGCCCTCGCTGAGCCGCGAGTAGTTCGAGGTGATCGGGTCGCCCGGGAACAGGTCCAGGCTGCCGACGATGTCCTGGCTCTCCTTGAACGACGCGCCGATGACCCAGACCACCGGGTAGAGGATCACCGCGAGGATCAGCAGGGAGCCGATGTGCCAGGCGACGGACCCCGGGAGCTTCTGGCGGAACGCCCCGGCGGAGGGCTTGAGATCGTTGGCCGGTGCGCTCATCGGGCGCCCTCCTCGTAGTGCACCCAGCGTTTCTGGGACCAGAACAGGACCGCCGTCACCAGGGCGACCGCGATCAGCAGCAGCCAGGCCATCGCGGAGGCCATGCCCATCCGGCTGTTCTCGAAGCCCTGGACGTAGAGGTAGCAGGTGTAGACCATCGAGCCGTCGGCCGGACCGCAGGCGCTGCCTCCGGCGCCGCCGCCGACGATGTACGCCGAGCTGAAGATCTGGAAGGAGTGGATCGTCTCCAGCAGGACGTTGAAGAAGAGGACCGGCGAGATCATCGGCAGGGTGATGTTCCAGAACCGCCGCAGCGTGCCGGCGCCGTCGACCTCGGCCGCCTCGTACAGCTCCCTCGGGACCTGCTTGAGACCGGCGAGGAAGATGACCATGGGAGCGCCGAACTGCCAGACGGTGAGCGCCACCAGCGCGTAGATGATCAGGTCCGGGTCGCCGGTCCAGCCGCCGACGTCGATCCCGAACAGCTGCTGCGTACGGTCGACGACCGCGTCGTCCGAGAAGATCGCCCGCCACACGATCGCGACGGACACGCTGGCCCCGACCAGGGACGGCGCGTAGAACGCGGCCCGGTAGAAGGCCTGCCCGCGCCGCTTCTGGGCGAGCAGCAGCGCCACCCCCAGAGCCGCGAGCAGCTTGAGCGGCGTGCCCACGACGACGTACCACATCGTCACCTGCACCGAGTGGCGCCAGCGCGGATCGCCGAACATCTCGGAGAAGTTGTCGAGGCCGATCCACTTGGGCGGGTCGAACAGGTTGTAGTCGGTGAAGGCGAAGTACAGCGAGGCGACCATCGGGCCCGCTGTCAGCAGCAGGAACCCGGCGATCCACGGGGACATGAAGAGATAGCCGGCCAGGTTCTCCCGGCGCCGCCGCCGCTTGAGGGCGGCGGGGCGCACGGGCTTCACCGGACCGTGCCGCGGCTCGGAGTCCTGGGACAGGCCCTCCATCGCAGGGGCGTGTGTCACGGTGGTTCCCATCAGGTGCCGAGAGCCGTCTTCGACTCGGTGAAGAACTGCTTGACGGCGTCGTCCACCGACCTCTTGCCCAGGCCGAGCTCCTCGGCGATGCGCAGGAACGCGGACTCACAGATGTCGGCGCCGCTCGGATGCGGGGTGATGGGTTCCAGGACGCCGGCCTCCACGAGGGACTCCTCGTAGGCGGCGATCGCCTTGTTGACCGGGTCGGTCGGCTTGAAGGCGTCGTACTGCGCCTGCGTCGCCGGCACACCGCGGTCGTATCCCATGATCTTGGCGACCTCGGGCTCGTGCACCATGAAGTCGATGAACTGGGCGACCTCCTTGGGGTGCTGGGTGCGCTTGGAGGCGCTCAGCATGAGCGAGCCGAGGTACTGGCCGGTCTTCTTGCCGTCCGTGGTCGGGATCGGCGCCAGGGCGTACTCGCTCTTGCCCTCGGCGCTGTAGCGCACGGTGAAGTTGTCCCACGTGAACTCGCCGGCCGCGAGTTCACCGGCGAGGGCCGACTTGGGCTTGATCTGGACGACCTTCTTGGGGTCGGCGTAGACGCCCTCCTTGACGCCCTTCTCGGCCTTCGTCCACCACTCCGTCAGATCCGCCTCGGTGAAGCCGAGTCCGTCCTCGGTGAAGAACGCCTTGCCGTTCTGGCGCAGGTAGAGGTCGTAGAGGTACATGACGCCGTACATGCCACTGTCACCGGCGCGGCCCGTCTTGTCGCGGATCTTCTTCATGCCCGCGTCGAACTCGTCCCAGGTCCAGCCCTGCTCGGGCTTGACGCCGGCCCGGGTGTAGACGGGCTTGTCGATGACCAGCGCCATCGAGTTGGAACCGACGGGGACGCCGAGGAGCTTGCCGTCGATCTCGCCGAACTTCTCCAGGCCCGCCCGGAATCCCTCCAGTCGGAGGTTGCCGGCCTCGGCCTGCTCGCTGAGATCGAGCAGCACGTTCTTCGCGTCGTATTTGCGGAGGAAGCCGACGGCATTCTGGAAGACGTCCGGCGGATTTCCGCCGGAAGCCTGCGTGTTGAACTTCTTCCAGAAGTCGAGATAAGGCTGGAAGTCCGTTTTCACCTTGATCTTCGGGTACTTCTTCTCGAAGAGCGCGATGGTCTTCTTGATTCTCTCGGCGCGGTCCTCCGCACCCCACCACGCGTAACGGATCGTCACCGTCCCGTCCGCGGACGCCCCTCCGTCACCACCGCAACCGGTCGTCGCGGCCATCCCCAGGGTGGCTGCCGTGGCCCCGGCCGCCTTCAGGATCGTCCGTCTCTCAACATTCCTGCCGTTCACCACGGTTGGACCTCCCCGCACGTCGTCCCGCTCGCATGAATCGTTTCAAGTAAGCGCTTGCTGGCACAAGTTACGGAGGGGCTGAGGGTGCGTCAATGATTCGGACAAGAATTTCTTACCGAAGGGGGTGGGGGCGGGGCAGGGGCGGGCGCCGACGTCGAGGGCCGGGCGGGGTGACGTCCCTGGTGAGGCGAGGGTGACCGACGGGCCGGACGAGGCGTGGCCGGATGTATGGGTTTCGGGCGCGACCGAAAGACGTCGGTGGGGTGGAGGGGCGTGGCGGTGGCGGTGGGGGCGGGTTCCGGCCAGGTGGCGGTCGGGTGGGGGGCGGCGGGGCGTGGTGCCGGGTGGCGGGGTGTGGTGGCAGGTGGCCGGGGCCGGCGGCGGGCGGCGGGCGGACGGTGAGTCAGCGTGCCGACGGGACGGGGGAAGCGACGCCGCGCGGGACGCCGAGGTGCCGAGGTACGAACGGACAGTGACGGGACTGGGCGACGTGGACGATGGTGTTGTCGCCCTCACCGATGTCGAAGCCATGCCAAGCCGACACGACACCGACGACAGCCACAGCCACAGCCACAGCCACAGCCACAGCCACAGCCACAGCCACAGCCACAGCCACAGCCACAGCCACAGCCACGCACAACGACAGCGGCCCACCTGCGTAGTCGCAGGTGGGCCGCCGATCCGGGTGGGCGATACTGGGTTCGAACCAGTGACCTCTTCGGTGTGAACGAAGCGCTCTCCCACTGAGCTAATCGCCCGGACGCAGGAAGAACATTACCCCATGTCAGGGGGTGCCTGTGACCAGCACCGGCACCCCGGCGCCGCTCACTGGTTCTCGATCTTCCACGGCATCACGATGCCGAACTTCCACACGTAGATACCGACCAGTACGGCCACGACCACCACCCCGATGGACGTCAGGATGATGTTGCGGCGCCGCACCTTGGGGTCGAGGGCCCGCTGTGCCGCCTCGGTGACCTTCCGCTTGGTCCAGCGGAGCACCAGCTGCGCCCACACGAACTCCGTCGCCCAGATCGCCATGCCGCCGAAGATCACGACCCAGCCCGGCCCGGGCAGGGGCAGCATGATGATGCCCGCCACGACGACCGCGAGCCCGATGATGAAGACGCCGACCTGCCAGCTCACGTGCAGCAGGCGGCGCGCTTTGATGAATTCCGGCGCCCGCGAGCCGAGCCCACGCTCCTGCTCGCCGTGCACCTCTTCCGTCCCCGTCTCGTCGGACGCCACGGCCACCTCGCCCGGCTCGTCACTCCCCGTATTCATACGGCCAAACACTACCCGAGCGAAACCAGTCACCGGAATGGACGCACGACGCGAACGATCTCTCGGCCGGAAGAGTTACGTAAAGGCACGCAAAACACTCAGAGGGGTTTACAACGGCACCGTAGGTGGCATGTCGATTTCGCCGACGTGCGAATCCCCGAGCGCACACTGAGCGAAAGGCCCTGGCGCTTATGAACACCACGGTCAGCTGCGAGCTGCACCTGCGCCTCGTTGTGTCGAGCGAGTCCTCCCTGCCTGTCCCCGCAGGCCTGCGGTACGACACGGCCGACCCCTACGCCGTGCACGCCACCTTCCACACCGGAGCCGAGGAGACCGTCGAGTGGGTGTTCGCCCGCGACCTCCTCGCCGAGGGACTTCACCGCCCTACGGGCACCGGCGACGTCCGCGTCTGGCCGTCGCGCAGCCACGGTCAGGGCGTCGTGTGCATCGCCCTGAGCTCGCCGGAGGGCGAGGCCCTGCTCGAGGCCCCGGCACGGGCCCTGGAATCCTTCCTGAAGCGGACCGACGCGGCCGTGCCGCCCGGCACGGAGCACCGGCATTTCGATCTCGATCAGGAGCTCTCGCACATCCTGGCGGAAAGCTAGGGCGAGGCCCCCACAAAGCCGCCCGGCGCCGTCGACTCGGGGAGACGGCTCGGGCCAGGACAACCGCATACGGGACACACCGGCGCCGGCACCGCGGCTCACGCGGGTCGGCGCCGGTTCGCGTATGACCTGGGGCCGCCTGCGGGCGGGCGGGAACCATGGCGGGCCCGGCGAGCGTTGTATTCGAAGCCATGTGCGGGCATGCGGGGCTTCCTGCGGTGGTGGAGCCGTTACCATCGGCCAGCATCCGCGGGCGCCTGCCCGACCCCCAGGCCAGGGAGCGAATCGTGCTGATCACCCATGACACCCGGTGCGCCCTCGACACCGTGGTGGATCTGGTGAACACCGCGCCGGAGGACGACACGGCGGCGGACAGGCTGCCGGACGTGGCGGCCCTCGCGGACTTCGTGCGGAACCACGAGATCAGCGATGTCGGGGTGCTCTCGGACTTCGACCTCTCCGCGGTCCGGAAGATCCGCGGCCGGTTCGCCGCCGTCTTCTCGGCCCCCGACGCCCGGACGGCCGCAGGCCTGATCAACGAGCTGGTCGCGGCCGCCGGCACCACGCCCCGGCTCACGGACCATGACGGCTACGACTGGCATGTCCACTACTTCGCGCCCGGTGCCTCGGTGGCCGACCACCTGGCCGCCGACTGCGGGATGGCGCTGGCCTTCTTCGTGGTCGCCGGAGAGCAGGAGCGACTGCGGCGGTGTGAGGCGCCGGACTGCCGGCGGGCCTTCGTCGATCTGTCCCGCAACCGCTCGCGGCGCTACTGCGACAGCCGTACCTGCGGAAACCGGCTGCACGTGGCCGCGTACCGGGCGCGCCGGAAGGAAGCCGCGGGCTGACGGGAGAGCCGCCGGGCGAGTGTTCGATGCCGACGCGGTCCCGGCGGGTGGCGCCGGGTACCGCGGGTACGGCTCACAGCAACAGCAGATCGTGCAACGAGGCCATGAGCAGCAGACACCCGATCACCGCCAGGAAGATCATCAGCGGTGGCTGGGAAAGGGCGAAGAGGCAACCACGTGGCTCGTCCCGCGGGGGGCGTGGCTTGTCCTGCGGCGGAGTGGGGTCGCTCTGTTTCGTCGTGTCCAGCATCTCGCGGCGATGATGACGCAGTCGCCGCGCCGAACGCGATCAGCGCCCTCGTTCCGTGCGGGAGTGGGCCGATTGCGTGAGGTCCGGTTCAGGTTGTGATCACTTCCGCGCGCCCGCGGACCCACTGTGACGATTCGTCCGGCGCGCGGGCGTCATATCCCGTGCTTCTTGAGGATGGCCTCGATGTCGCTGAAGTCCTCGTCACCCCGGGGCGCCGCCGCGGGCCGGGCCGCCGGGCTGGAGCCCTGTCCCAGGGAGGGCGCCGAGGCCCCGGGGGCCACCGCCTCGGGCTGAGCCGCGGCGCGGGCCGCCCTGCGCTCCTTGCGGGTGCCGCCGCGGCGGCGCTCCACGACACGCGTGGTCGTGAACAGCACCCACGCGACGCCGAGCACGCCGAAGCCGGCCCAGGCCGTCGGGCTGAAGGCGGTGTCGGCCAGCCACTCGACGACACCTGTCATCACCAGGCCGATCGGCACGAGTGCGTACGCGGCGATCCGCGTCGCCGTAAGGAAACGCCTGCGGTACGCCGTGATGGCCGCGATGCCCAGGCCTGCCGCGGACACGGCGGAGCAGACGGTCTCGGCAATCATCCGGTCCTCCAGGCGTGGCGCGGTCGAGCATGGGCACTTCGTCCCTTCCATCCTGCACCCGCCGCACCCCGCCGGGCCATGCTCCGGCCCGACATCAGGGACATCTCCGGGTCGCCTCCTCCACAGGTGCCGGTGGGGGCTCCACCCCTGGGGCGCGGCACGCCCTGCGGCGGTCCCGGCAAGTGAGGCCTCCGATTGGGGCGGAGGGCGGAGCTGCTGGGAGACTGTCGGCATGAGCGACTCCTCCCCCGACCGTCCCTCCGTTGCCGTCCTCGAGGTGTGGTGCGAGCTGCAGTGCCCGGACTGCCGCACCGCGCTGGACGATCTCCGCGCCCTGCGCGCCCGCTACGGCGATCGTCTGGAGCTGCGGCTGCGGCACTTCCCGCTGGAGAAGCACAAGCACGCCTTCGCCGCCGCGCAGGCCGCCGAGGAGGCGTGGGAGCAGGGGCAGGGATGGCCGTACGTCGAGGCCGTGCTGGGGCGGGTCGAGGAGCTGGGCCGTAAGGGGGAACCCTTCCTGGTCGACGTGGCCCAGGAACTGGGTCTGGACGCCGAGGAGTTCGACACCGCGCTGATCGACGGCCGGCACATCCTGATCGTGGATGCCGACCAGGCCGAGGGCAAGGCGATCGGCGTGACCGGCACCCCGACGTACGTCATCGGCGGTGAACGGCTCGACGGGGGCAAGAGCCAGGAGGGCTTGCGCGAGCGGATCGAGGAGATCGCGGACCGGCTGCTGGCCGGGCAGGAGAGCTGACCGTCGCCGCCCGGCCCCTCTCCCCCGGGCGGCTACAGCAGCGGCTTGTACATGACGTACCTCTTGGTCTCGTAGCCCAGGGACGCGTAGAGCCGTTCGGCCGGGGTGTTGCCGGCGAAGACGTTGAGGCCGATGATCCGCCTGCCCTCGGCGATCGTCTGGGCCTCGGCCAGCAGCATGAGGGTGCGGCCGTGTCCCTTCCCCCGGTGGGCGGCATCGGCCTCGACGTCGTAGACGAAGGCGGCGTCCTCGCGCAGCGCGAGCCACAGCGCGCCCACCGGCGTCCCCAGATGTTCGACGACGCTGATGAGGGTGCCGCGGGTGGCGAGGCCGTCGGGCAGCAAGGTGGCGTGGTCCCGCTCGGACTTGGCCCGGGCCTCGGCCTCCGGAACGCCCCGCTGGATCCAGCTCCGCGCGTAGTCCTCCTTGCCCTTCTCCAGCCAGGGGACGAACTCCGCCTCGGTCATGGGCCGGGCACGGCTGCCCTCGGGCAGGTCCGGCGGGGTGTCGCCGAGCGGCTTCTCCATGAGGCGGTTGCGGACGACGTAACCGAGCGCGGTGGCAAGGCGGAACGCCGTCTCGGCCTCGGCGGGCACCGACGCCTCGATGCGGCGGCAGCCCCACCCGCGGGCCACCTCCTCCGCGGCGAGCGCGGCCACCGTGCCACGGCCGCGTCCGCGGTCGGGCTCCTCGATGCGCAGGTTCATGACGCGGGCCACCGCGTCGCCGAACACGGGATGCGTGCCGAGGTGTATCGCCCCCACGGGACGGCTGTTCACACACACCTGGTAGCGGCGTGAGCGCGTCCCGTCGGCGTTCTGCTGAAGCGGCTCGGTCGGCCGCAGGGTCGTGGTCATCAGGGGTGTTCTACCCGCAACCGCGACCCTGTTCAGCCCAATAAGCGCGGGCTGTGTGTCAGGGATCCAGGTCGTCCGCGGACCGCTCCTCGAAGATCCGCATGGCCTTGGCGGTCACGGGGCCCGGCGCGCCGGGCAGCTCACGGTCGTCGACGCGGTGCACGGCCTGTACGTCGCGCAGGGTGGACGTCAGGAAGACCTCCTCGGCCCGTTCCAGCACGTCCAGCGGCAGATCGGTCTCTCCGGCCCCGGTCCATTCGATCGCGAGCGCCCGCGTGATGCCGGCGAGGCAGCCCGAGGCGAGCGGCGGGGTGTGGATCTCGCCGTCGAGGACGACGAAGACGTTCGACCCGGTGCCCTCGCAGAGCTGCCCCACCGTGTTGGCGAACAGGGCCTCGGAGGCGCCCTGTTCGCGGGCGCGGGCCAGGGCGACGACGTTCTCGGCGTACGAGGTGGTCTTCAGGCCGGTGAGCGCGCCGCGCTCGTTGCGGGTCCAGGGGACCGTGATCACGGCGGTGGAGTCGGGGCGGCGGGTCGTCTCACCGAGGGCGACGACGAGGGTCGGGCCGTGGTCGCCGCGGTCGGAGCCGAGCGGGCCGTGGCCGCCGGTGTAGGTGATGCGGAGGCGGCCGAGGGGCACGGGGTTGGCCTGGAGGACGGCGGCACAGGCGCGGCGCACCTCGTCGTGGTCCGGATCGGGCAGGCCGAGGCCGCGCGCGGAGCGGGTGAGCCGGTCGAGGTGGCGCGTGAGCGCGAACGCCCGGCCGTCCACGGCCTTCACCGTCTCGAAGATGCCGTCGCCCACGGTCAGTCCGTGGTCGAAGACGGAGACGCGGGCGGACTCGATGTCCTGCAGCCCGCCGTCGAGCCAGATCTTCACGTCAGGTCCTCTCCACTCACCTCGTACGTGGCCGACGCTATCGCGAGCAGCCGGGCCGCCTTCAGCTCGGTCTCCCGCCACTCCCCCTCGGGATCGGAGCCCCAGGTGATGCCGGCGCCGGTGCCGAAGCGCAGCATGCCCTCGGCCCGGTCGATCCAGAAGGTGCGGATGCCGACGGCGAGCTCCCCGGTGCGCCGGTCGGCGTCGACCCAGCCGATCCCCCCGCAGTACGGCCCCCGGGGCGCCGTCTCCAGGGCGTCGATGATTCGCAGCGCGCTGGACTTGGGCGCGCCGGTGACGGAGCCGGGCGGGAAGGCCGCGCCGAGCAGCTCGGCCCAGCCGGCCCCGTCCCGCAGCTCACCGCGGACCGTCGACACGAGGTGGACCAGCCCCGGGTGCTTCTCGACGGCGCACAGGTCGGGCACCGTCACGCTGCCCGTGGCGCAGACCCGCCCGATGTCGTTGCGGACGAGGTCCACGATCATCACGTTCTCGGCGTAGTCCTTCTCCAGCAGGTCCGCCTCGGTGCGGCCGGTGCCCTTGATCGGCCCGGACTCGACGGTCCGCCCGTCGCGCCGCAGGAACAGCTCGGGGGACGCGGTCGCGATCTCCACGCCGTGACCGGGCAGGCGGATCGTTCCTGCATACGGTGCCGGGTTGCCGCGGGCCAGCAGCGCGGTGAGGGCGTCGACGTCGGCACCGGGTGCCACGGGCGCGGACAGCACCCGGCACAGGTTCGCCTGGTAGACCTCGCCGGCCGCGATGTGCTCGCGGATCCGCCGCACCCCCGCCGTGTACGCGGCGCGGTCGAGCGACGACGTCCAGTCGCCGGCCGCCGGCCCGCGCCAGGCCCCGGACGTCGGAACAGGCACGTCCGCCTGCCGCACGTCCCGGAAGCGGGCGCAGGTCAGACGGCCCTCGAAGTCGGCGCAGACGGCCCAGAAGCCGCTGGATTCCAGGGCTTCGGGATCATCGGTGACGTCGAGGAGCCCGGTGGCGACGCGGTCGCCGAAGCGGGCCAGAGGAGGGAGGTCGGGCACGCATCGAGTCTATGGCGGGTGACCCGCGGGTGGCCGGGGCGTGTCCCTTCAGGAGGCTCTGCGACATCCCTGAGCAGGTGAAGCGCAGCACGCTGCACAAACGCGTTTTTGTACTGGCCCCGGAATCCGCTAGAGTTCAACACGTCGCCAGGCCGCGAGAGCGGACCGAAACGACAAGCGGACGTAGCTCAGTTGGTAGAGCGCAACCTTGCCAAGGTTGAGGTCGCGAGTTCGAGCCTCGTCGTCCGCTCGAAGGAACAGGGGGCTTCCCGGTCCCCTACACTCCTGGTGGAGTGGCCGAGAGGCGAGGCAACGGCCTGCAAAGCCGTCTACACGGGTTCAAATCCCGTCTCCACCTCCAAGGACGATTAGCTCAGCGGGAGAGCGCTTCCCTGACACGGAAGAGGTCACTGGTTCAATCCCAGTATCGTCCACTGGATCTCATCGAAGATCCCACCCCGCGCGATTAGCTCAGCGGGAGAGCGCTTCCCTGACACGGAAGAGGTCACTGGTTCAATCCCAGTATCGCGCACGCAGTGCCCATGATCCGCTGCACTGAGTGGTCATGGTCCCGAGGACGATTAGCTCAGCGGGAGAGCGCTTCCCTGACACGGAAGAGGTCACTGGTTCAATCCCAGTATCGTCCACATCACACCGGAGCCCCCGGCCGTATGAAGCGGCCGGGGGCTCTGTCGTGTCAGGGCGGGTCAGGACGAGAACAGCATGTGCCCGAAGCTCTTGTGCCGGTGGTGACCGTGGTGGCCATGGTGGCCGTGGCCGCCGTGCGGGGCGCCCCAGGCGGGGGCCGGAGGCGCTGGGTAGGCCTGCGGGGCGGGTGGGGGCGGAGGGGCCGCCTGGGACCACTGGGCCTCCAAGCGGGTCAGCGACTCCAGCTCGCCGTAGTCGAGAAAGATCCCGCGGCAGCCGCTGCACTGCTCGATCTGGACGCCGTTGCGGTTGTAGGTGTGCATCGGCGCACGGCACTTCGGACACTGCATGGTCGTTCAACTCCTCGCCGGTCGGTCCTGCTTCGTATCCCGCCAGGACAGACTCTGTCCCGCTGTGGTCGGTTGCACCCTACTTCGCGTGCTCCTGCGCCAACTGCGGCGGGACGGTAGCCATTCGGTCACAGGCGTCCACGACCGCCTGCTCCACCTCGTCCAGCGGCCGGCCTGCCGCGACCGCCTTGGCGACAGCCCGGGCCGCGGTCTGCACGGTGAGCGCGCGGGCGGGGGTGTCGAGAGCGGGCCAGGGGTCACCGTCGGCGGGGACGGCCGGGCCGCCCGCCTCCCGGTAGGCGGTCAGGAAGCGGGTCCACTCGTCCGGCGGGAGCAGTCCGCAGGCGTACCAGGCCGCGGGGCGGGCGAGGTCCCAGGCCGGGACGCCGACACCGAGGTCGTCCACGTCGATCAGCAGCCAGGGGCCGGCGGGGGCGGGGTGGCGAACGAGCTGGCCCATGTGGAGGTCGCCGTGGCAGAGGGTGGTGGCGTCGGGCAGGGGCGTCTCGGCGCGGGCCCAGGCGGGGAGGGCGTTCCAGGCGCGCAGGACGGGGGCGGCGGCGGGGTGCGCGGCCGCCGCCGCGCGGAGCCGGGCGACGGCCTGGGCGGCCTTGGCGGGGCCGCGCATGGGTGGGAGGTCCTCGGGGGCGGGGGTGCGGTGCAGGCGGGCCAGGAGGGTGGCGGCGGCTTCCCAGGGCGCGGCGTCCGGGTCGTCCGGGTCGACGGGGGTGCCGTAGGGCCAGAGCGTGACCAGGCGGCCGCGCAGGTCGAGGGGGGCCGGGGCGAGTGGGGACAGGAGGACGCCGGGGAGGCCGGAGGCGACGGCGAGTCGGCGGGCCAGCTCGGTGGGGTCGGTGCCCGGGGGGTGAGCCTTGGCGACGGTGTCGCCGTGGCGTACGACGGTGCCGTCGGGGCGGTCCGCGAGGGTGGCCGCGCCGCAGGGGCAGGACGAGGAGCCGGCGTGTGCGGCGGCCCGCGCTCTGGCGGTGAGGGCAGGTATGAGCAGGTCGGGGGCGGGTGTCACGGGGTGAGGGTACGCCCGGAGCGGGTGCGTGGGTTTCGGGTGCCTGGGTTTCGGGTGCGCGGGGGCGGCGCCTGCGTCGGGGTCGGGTGGGTCCGCCGCCCGGGGCACCCGGTGCCTCGCCCGGGCTCTTCACGCAAAAGCAATGCCGGCGCAGCTCCCCAGCTGCGCCGGCATTTGTGCCGTCCGCCGCACCCCCGTCCCCACGGGGTTTCATGGGTGGATGTCCCCGCCCGGACCGCTCTTCCGGGCCTGGGGTCGCCGCTCAGCGCCCCAGCATCTCGCCCACGGACGACGCCTGTGTGGCCACTGTCTCCCAGCCGTCGAAGACGACGAGGAGCAGGACCGCCAGGGGAAGGGCCATCAGCGTCGCCACCACGGGGTGGCGACGGCCCTGACGGCGGCGGCGGAACGCGGCGGCGTACACCTTGCGTCCCTCCTCGCGGATCAGCGTCCGCGGTGCCGTGTGGGCCATGGTCCCTCTCCTGACCGTTCTCAGTTGTCGTTGGCAGCGGCGGGCGTCTGACCTCGGGGGACGAGTGCTGCACCCGCCGCTTGACCTCAAATCTAGGCGTCCGGCCCCTCCCCGGCGTCATGCCCTCGTACCGATTGCCGGGCCTCCCCGAGGATGAGCCGTCACCTGCGATGTACTCCCCTGGGTGGAGACGCCGGTCCCGGTCTCAGGGTCTTCCCCGACGGGACGCCCGGATCATCCCGCTTTCTCCGAGCTCTCCTCCCGCGGAACCGGCTGTTCCACGAGCGCCAGCACCCGGTTCGCCATGAACCGTGCCGTACGTACGAATGTCCCTCCCCCACTGCCTGAAGGGCGTGGGGGGACCCCCACCGCGTGACTTCGCTCACTTCCACGACACCTCGGCGCACCGCCGTCTCCACCCTGCGTCCGGCCCGGCTCGCCACCACCTCGTACGTGCGCGTCGTGTCCCCGGCGTCCACGACTATCTCCACGCGATCACCCTTCACAGGACCAATCCCCCTTCTGCGACGGGTGGTTGGGATCACCAACGGCGCGAAGTCCGCCTCCGCGCGCCCTCCCTGACCACCTTTCAAGTCTCGCACCCACCACTGACAATCCGTCGCTCCGAGAGGGCGCGGCCTCTGCGCGCGGGCGGCCGTGGAAACGTAAGCTGTGGCTCGTCACAGGACCGGGCAGCGGGGATGAACATGGCGATGATGCGCCTGAGGCGCGAGGACCCGCGCGTCGTCGGCTCGTTCAGGCTTCACAGACGGCTCGGCGCGGGCGGGATGGGCGTGGTCTACCTCGGCTCCGACAAGAAGGGGCAGCGGGTCGCGCTCAAGGTCATCCGACCCGACCTGGCGGAGGACCAGGAGTTCCGCTCGCGCTTCGCCCGTGAGGTCTCGGCGGCACGACGGATCCGCGGTGGGTGCACGGCACGGCTCGTGGCGGCCGACCTCGACGCGGACCGGCCCTGGTTCGCGACGCAGTACGTCCCCGGCCCCTCCCTGCACGACAAGGTCGCCGCCGAGGGACCGCTCGGCGCGGCCGATGTCGCCGCCGTCGGTGCCGCCCTGTCGGAGGGACTGGTCGCCGTGCACGAGGCCGGGGTGGTGCACCGGGACCTGAAGCCGTCCAACATCCTGCTGTCCCCGAAGGGGCCGCGGATCATCGACTTCGGCATCGCCTGGGCGACCGGCGCATCGACGCTGACCCATGTCGGCACGGCGGTCGGCTCGCCCGGCTTCCTCGCACCGGAGCAGGTGCGCGGGGCGGCCGTCACACCGGCCACGGACGTCTTCTCGCTGGGCGCCACGCTCGCCTACGCCTCGATGGGCGACTCGCCCTTCGGGCACGGCAGTTCCGAGGTGATGCTGTACCGGGTCGTGCACGAGGAACCGCAGCTGCACGGCGTACCCGACGCGCTGGCCCCGCTCGTCCGGGCCTGCCTCGCGAAGGACCCCGAGGAGCGGCCCAGCACGCTCCAACTCTCCATGCGGCTGAAGGAGATCGCGGCGCGCGAGTCCCAGGACCTCGCCGGTGTGCGTCCGCCCACGCCGCGCGGCGGCGAGGCCGACCGGCCCACCGGCACCTATCCCGAGCGCACCCGGCGTCCGCAGGGGCAGCAGGGCGTGGGGGCTTCCGGAGCGCAGCGGGGCCGCGGGACTCCCCCGCCGCGGGGGTCCTCGCCGGCGGAGGACGGCGGGCAGCCCCGGCGCAGGACCGGTGCGCAGGGCACGGCCGACCCGGTGGGTCGAGCGCCCCGCGGCGCTGCTCCGGCGGGTGGCCGCGGCACTCCGCGCGGCGGCACCCCGTCACGCACCGGAGGTTCCGGGTCCCGGCCCACGCCCACCGGGCGCAACGGGACGCGGTCGGGCAGCGGCAGCCGTCCGGCGCCGCACAGCGGTACCGGGCGTTCCCCGTCCCGGAACACGGGGACCGGGCTGCGGCCCGCCAATCCGCGGCTGCTGCGGCAGCGGCTGTTCGTGTTCGTCGTGGTCACGCTGCTGGTGGCGGTCGGCATCGCGCTGGTGCAGGGCTGCCAGGGCCCGGCGCGCGGGCTCGGCGGTGACGGAGCCGGCGTACGCCAGGAGCACGTGCAGCGGGACCAGACACCGCGGGACTACCAGCCGTAGGGCGGCACCGCAGGTCAACGGGGCGTCAGAGTCCCGGCAGGATCCGCTCGAAGAACGCGCGGTCTCCCTCGAAGACCGGGTCCAGGGCGAGGAACTCCTCCGGCGTGACCCAGCGGGCCTCGGCGACCTCGGCCGGGTCGGGGACCACCTCGCCGGTGTCCGCGCGGGCGGTCCACCAGTGGAGGCGGAAGCGCCGGTCGTCGGTCTCCGACTCCCACACCTTGGCCAGCGGCACGACGGTGAGGCCGACCTCCTCGCGCACCTCGCGGGCGACGGCCTGCTCCTGCGTCTCCCCCGGTTCGACCTTGCCGCTGAGCGGCTGCCAGAAGCCGGGGCGTGCGACGGCCGGGCCGCGCCGGACCGCGAGCACCCGCTCCCCGCGCAGCAGTACGGCGACGATCGCCTCGCGCTGTTCCACGGACGGCCCTAGCCCTGGGGGCGGCCGGTGGCCACGGCGTAGAAGGCCACGGCGGCCGCCGCGCCCACGTTGAGGGAGTCGACGCCGTGGGACATGGGGATGCGGACCCACTCGTCGGCGGCGACCAGGGCCTGGGTGGACAGGCCGTCGCCCTCGGCGCCGAGCATGAGCGCCACGCGGTCCATGGTGTGCGGGGCGGCCTCGTCGAGGGGCCGGGCCTTCTCGTCCGGAGTGAGGGCGAGGAGGGTGAAGCCCGCCTCGCGGACCGACTCCAGGCCCTTGGGCCAGGTGTCGAGGCGGGCGTACGGCACGGAGAAGACCGCACCCATGGAGACCTTCACGCTGCGGCGGTAGAGGGGGTCCGCGCAGTCCGGGGAGAGCAGGACCGCGTCCATGCCGAGGGCGGCGGCCGAGCGGAAGATCGCGCCGATGTTGGTGTGGTCGTTGACCGACTCCATGATGACGACGCGGCGGGCGCTCCGGAGGAGGTCGGCGGCCGTGGGCAGGGGCTTGCGCTGCATGGAGGCGAGCGCGCCGCGGTGCACGTGGTAGCCGGTGACCTGCTCGGCGAGCTCGGGGCTGACCGCGTAGACGGGCGCCGGGAGTTCGTCGATGACGTCGCGCATGACGTCGACCCACTTGGCCGAGAGCAGCATGGACCGCATCTCGTAACCCGCTTCCTTCGCCCTCCTGATGACCTTCTCGCCCTCGGCGATGAACAGGCCCTCGGCGGGTTCGCGCTTGCGGCGCAGCTCCACGTCGGTCAGGCCGGTGTAGTCGCGCAGACGGGGGTCGTCGGGATCCTCGACGGTGATGAGATCGGCCACAGGGTGATACTGCCTTGTCCTGGGTGCGGTGCCAACGGCTCGGAACGGGTTGTGTTACCCGGGGTTACTCGCGGGGTGCGGTGGCCGTGGGGCCGACCTTCACGACCTCGCCGATGACGATGACCGCCGGGGGCTTCACGTCCTCGGTCCGCACGGTCTCCGCGACAGTCGCCAGGGTCGCGTCGACGCGGCGCTGGCCGGCCGTCGTGCCTTCCTGGACCAGGGCGACGGGTGTGTCCGGGGACTTGCCGTGCGCGATGAGCGTCTCGGCGACCTTCCCGATCGTGGCCACCCCCATGAGGATCACCAGCGTGCCGGTGAGCTTCGCGAGGGACGGCCAGTCGACCAGGGAGCGCTCGTCGTCGGGCGCGATGTGGCCGCTGACCACCGTGAACTCGTGGGCGACGCCCCGGTGGGTGACCGGGATGCCGGCGGCGCCCGGGACCGAGATGGAGCTGGAGATGCCGGGTACGACCGTGCACGGGATGCCGGCCTCGGACAGCGCCTGGACCTCCTCCATGCCGCGCCCGTAGACGAAGGGATCGCCACCCTTGAGCCGTACGACCGACTTGCCCTGCTTCGCGTACTCGATCAGGGCCTCGTTGATGGCCTCCTGGGCCATGAACCGGCCGTACGGCAGTTTCGCCGCGTCGATCACCTCGACGCTCGGCGGGAGTTCGGCGAGGAGGTCGCGCGGGCCGAGGTGGTCGGTGATGACCACGTCGGCCTCGGCGAGCAGGCGACGGCCGCGCACGGTGATCAGGTCCGGGTCGCCGGGGCCGCCGCCGACCAGGGCGACACCGGGTGTGCGGGTGCGGTGGTGCGGGGCGACGAGCGTGCCGTCGCGCAGGCCCTCGACGACCGCGTCGCGGATGGCGGCGGTGTGGCGGGGGTCGCGGCCGCGCGCGTCGGTGGTGAGGACGGCGATCGTGACGCCCTCGCTGTGGCCGGTGGCCGGGGTCCAGGCCGTCGCCTGGTCCGCGTCGTCGGAGCGGACGCACCAGACGCGGTGGCGCTCCGCCTCGGCCGAGGCCCGGGTGTTCGCCTCCGTGTCGCCGGTGGCGATCAGGGCGTACCAGGCGTCCGCGAGGTCGCCTTCCGCGTACGGGCGCTTCTCCCAGGTGATCTCGCCGGCGTCCGCCATCGCCTCGACGGAGGGGGTGGCCTCGGGGGACACGAGGAGGATGTCCGCGCCGGCCGCGATGAGCGCGGGGAGGCGGCGCTGGGCGACCTGGCCGCCGCCGAGGACGACCACGCGGCGGCCGGTGAGGCGGAGGCCTACGGGGTAGGCGGGGTGTTCGGCCATGGGGGTGCGGCTCCTGGTGACGGCGGTGCGGTGGCCCTGACGTGCGGATTTTAATGGGCGGCAGGCATGGCGGCGCGGGTGGTCCGGTAGCTGGGCACCTGGACCGTCCGCCGGCGGCTGGTCCGTGGGAGGCGTGCCGCCGTGCGGCAGGCCTCCCACGGACCACGGCACCTACTTCTCGGTCACGCCCGCCGAGTCGAACGTCGCCACCTCGTGCATCGCCCGCGCCGTGCTCTGGACCAGCGGAAGGGCAAGGAGGGCGCCCGTGCCCTCGCCCAGGCGGAGGTCGAGGTCGACCAGGGGGCGCAGGCCCAGCTTGTTGAGGGCCGCCACGTGGCCCGGCTCCGCGCTGCGGTGGCCCGCGATGCACGCGGCCAGGACCTCCGGAGCGATCGCGCGGGCGACCAGGGCGGCGGCGCCGGCGCTGACGCCGTCCAGAATGACGGGCGTGCGCAGGGACGCGCCGCCGAGGAGGAGGCCGACGATGGCGGCGTGTTCGAAGCCGCCGATCGCGGCGAGCACGCCGATCGGGTCGGCGGGGTCCGGCTGGTGGAGTTCCAGGGCACGGCGGACGACCTCGGTCTTGCGGGCGAGGGTCTCGTCGTTGATGCCCGTGCCCCGGCCCGTGACCTCGGCCGGGTCCGCTCCCGTGAAGACGGAGATCAGCGCGGCGGACGCGGTCGTGTTCCCGATGCCCATCTCACCGGTGAGCAGGGCCTTGTTGCCGGCGGCGACCAGGTCGCGGGCGGTGTCGATGCCGACCTCGATGGCCTGCTTGGCCTCCTCGCGGGTCATCGCGGGGCCGGTCGTCATGTCGGACGTGCCGCCCCGGATCTTGCGGGGCAGCAGGCCCGGCGTGGCCGGGAGGTCGGCGGCGACGCCCACGTCGACGATGCAGACCTCGGCGCCGACCTGGGTGGCGAAGGCGTTGCAGACGGCGCCGCCGCCGAGGAAGTTGGCCACCATCTGGGCCGTGACCTCCTGCGGCCAGGGGGTGACCCCCTGCGCGTGCACGCCGTGGTCGCCGGCGAAGATCGCGACGGCGGCGGGCTCCGGGATGGGCGGCGGGCACTGGCGGGACAGGCCCGACAGCTGGGCGGAGATGATCTCCAGCATGCCCAGGGCACCTGCCGGCTTGGTCATGCGCTTCTGGCGCTCCCACGCCTCGCCGAGCGCCTTGGCGTCCAGCGGGCGGATCTGCGCCACGGTCTCGGCGAGCAGGTCGTGCGGTTCCTCTCCGGGAAGGGCGCGGCGGCCGTACGTCTCCTCGTGCACGACCCAGGACAGCGGGCGGCGCTTCGACCAGCCCGCCTGCAGCAGCTCGGGCTCGTCCGGGAACTCGTCGACGTAACCGACGCACAGGTAGGCGATGACTTCGAGGTGCTCGGGCAGGCCCAGGGCGCGGACCATCTCGCGCTCGTCGAAGAAGCTGACCCAGCCGACGCCGAGTCCTTCGGCGCGCGCGGCGAGCCAGAGGTTCTCCACGGCCAGGGCGGCCGAGTACGGGGCCATCTGGGGCTGGGTGTGGCGGCCGAGGGTGTGGCGGCCGCCGCGGGTCGGGTCGGCGGTGACGACGATGTTCACCGGGGTGTCGAGGATGGCCTCGATCTTCAGTTCCTTGAACTGCTTGGCCCGGCCCTTGGGGAGGGACTTCGCGTACGCGTCGCGCTGGCGCATGGCCAGTTCGTGCATGGCCCGCCGGGTGTCGGCGGAGCGGATGACGACGAAGTCCCAGGGCTGCGAGTGGCCCACGGAGGGCGCGTGGTGGGCGGCCTCCAGGACGCGGAGCAGCACCTCGTGCGGGATGGGGTCGCTGCGGAAACCGTTGCGGATGTCGCGGCGTTCGCGCATGACCTTCAGTACGGCCTCGCGCTCGGCGGGGTCGTAGCCGGGGGCGGCGGGGCCGGAGGACTGTCGTGCTTCTGCCACTGCGGCCGCGCTCTCTCCTCGGTGGTGTTCCTGGTCCGCCAGGTCGTCCTGATCGGCGGCCCGGGTGTCCAGGTCGTCGGCGTTCTGCACGAGTTCGGCGTCGCCGTCGCGGGGTGCCGGGACGGTGGCGACGGGCGCCGGGGGTTCCGGTGCCCCGGGCTGTTCCGGCTGGGACTGCTGCGGTCCCTGGACCGGATGGCCGCCGTGTTCCTCCGGGGCCGGGGCGGGGAGTACGACGGTGACGTCCTCGGAGGATGCCGGGGCGGTGTCCGCGGGTGTTTCCGGATCCGCCGGGGAGGGGGCGACGTCGGCGACCTCGGGGGCCGGGGGCACCGGGGCCGCCGGCTCGGGCGCGGGCGACGCCTCGGCGGGTGCCTCGGCGGGAGCGGCGGC